>CAWAKL010000014.1:0-91590 GCA_963782585.1 uncultured Acidobacteriota bacterium | reverse complement strand
CACTGCTTCCCCGGCGTCTTTCTCGACGTGCCGTGCCCGAGCCCGTTTGCCGACTGGATCCAGCAGCTGTACCAGGACGGCATCACGGGCGGCTGCGGGCCGTCGATGTACTGCCCGGAGGCTCCGGTGACGCGGGCCCAGATGGCGGTATTTCTCCTGAAGGCGAGCCTCGGCTCGGGCTACACGCCTCCGGACTGCACCGGAACCGTTTTCGCCGACGTGCCGTGTTCCGGCGGCGCGTTCGACTCCTGGATCGAGGACCTCGCCGGCCGCGGAATCACGGGAGGCTGCGGGGGCGGAAACTATTGCCCTGGAAACGCGAACACGCGCGGCCAGATGGCGGTGTTTCTCACGAAGACGTTCGGTCTGGTCCTGTACGGGCCGTAACGGCCCGCTGGCACATTTGAGTTACCGCCGAGTCAGAGGCTGGCCCCTGGCCAGCCTCAAGCTCGGCGTGGGTTACCGCTGGCCTGCGGCCAGCGTTGCCTACTCTCTGGGGCCTGCCTTCGGTGGACGGCTCGCCTACTGCCGGGGGCTTGCCTTTGGTGGCCGGCTCGGTCTACGCGAGAAGCGCCCGAAGGAGACCCAGAGCTGCGCCGGCGACGACGATCCAGACCGCATCGACGCGAGTGAGCAGAAGCGCCGCGCACGCGGCCGCCGCGAGAGCGAGAGTGAACGTGTCAGGCGCCGCGGCGAATCCGGCCGGCCATAGGACGGCGGCTCCGAAGACGACGGCGAGGTTCAGGATCACGCCGAGCACCGCGGCCGAGATTCCGGACAACGCCGACGTGAGGCCCCGGTGCCCACGGAGACTCTCGATGTAGGAAGCGCCCAGAAAGATGTAGAGAAAGCACGGAAGGAATGTGACCCAGGTCGTTACCGCGGCTCCGAGCGAAGCCGCCGCGAGCCGGTCCATGCCCTCGGGATGGTTCCAGCCCGTCATGAACCCGACGAACTGGAGCACCATGATGAGAGGACCCGGCGTCGCCTCGGCCAGGCCCAGGCCGTCGATCGCCTGCGCGGGGGTGATCCAGTGAAAGGACTGCACCGCCGCCTGCGTCACGTAAGCGAGCACGGCATACGCTCCCCCGAAGGTCACGAGCGCCGCCTGCGTGAAGAAGCGGTACTGGAGCGCCGGCGTGCTCGACCAGCCCAGCCGCGAGACCAGCACCAGAAAGGGCAAGAGCCAGAGGAGAAGACCGACGAGCGCGACCTTCGCGAGCCGCGGCCACGATCGGGCGATCGCCATCCGGCCTCGACTCTGCTCCGAGGCAGGGTCGGATTCATCGGACCCGGCCGGCCCCGCAGCGACTCCATCGAACGCCCGGGGCCAGATTCGTCCGGACACGAACCCCGCGATTCCGGCGCCGAGGATGATCCACGGAAAGGGAACGTGCAGGAACCGGATGCCGAGGAACGCGGCCGCTGACAGAAGCAGCCAGCCAGCGCGGACGCAGCGACCTCGACTCCGATCCGCGCAACCGCGACCACCACGAGCGCGAGAACCACGGGCTTCAGGCCGGCGAACGCTCCGGCGACGGCGGGGACTTCGCCGTAGACGGCGTAGAGGGCGGACAGTCCCCAGAGGATGAAGACCGACGGAAGCACGAAGAAGGCTCCCGCCACGATTCCTCCCCACGTTCCGTGCAGCAGCCAGCCGATGTAGATGGCGAGCTGCTGGGCCTCGGGCCCCGGCAGCAGCATGCAGTAGCTCAGCGCATGCACGAAGCGCGTCTGCGAGATCCACTTCTTTCGCTCGACCAGGTCCCGCTGCATGATTGCGATCTGGCCCGCCGGACCGCCGAAGCTGATGAAGCCGAGGCGAATCCAGTAGCGCAGCGCCTCGGCGAAAGTCACCGTTCGCGGAGCGCCCGTCTCGCGCTGTCCGATCCCGGCCGCGCTCACCTCGGCGGCCGGCGTCCGGCCTGGGACTCGGGAGCGCCGGAACGAGCGGTAGAGGTCGTCGAAGAGCGCAAACCCCTTCTCCATGCGCTCCCGATCCGTCGGACTATCGGCGAGCATCCCGAGCACCAGCTGCTCGATACCCTTCGCCTCGGGTCGGTCGAACTTTCCATCCTTGATGTCGACGTCGTGGACGATCTCCGCGACCGCCTGGAGCGCCGGATCGCTCAACCCGATGCGGCGGACCAGCGTCTCGAACGTGCAGCGATCCTCTTCGTGGGTGAAGTCTCCGCCGGGCATGTCGAACCGAAGCTCGTTCGGCTCCCGCTCCTGCGCCGGGTCGATGAAGCGGAACCGCGCGCGTGGATCGATGAACCTCCGGATCAGCCACGCCGACGCGATGCGATCGATCTGGATGCCGCGGCGCGTCGCCCAGGTCCGACCCACCAGGTCCGAAACGCCGGGTCTCCCCTCGGCCTGTGTCTCGAGGGCGGCGAGCCGCTCGAGGAGCAGGGCATCGGTCCCGGGGTCCAGGAAGCGGGCCTGGCAAACGTAGGCGTGGCCGCCGCCTGCGATGGCCTCTTCGCCGATCCGTCCGAGCGCTTCGCGGCCTCCGCCGCCCGCCGGCAGCGCATAGACCGACTGTTTCAGGGCGATGGCACCGGCCTGATCGAGGAGCCGTCGGATCCTGGCGCGAAGGTAGAGGGGCCGCGCCGGCAGGTTGTGGATGAGCAGTATCCAGTCGAGCGGCTTTCCGGCGGTCAGAGGCATGCGGTTTTATAGCATTTGCTATGTAGATATAGCAATTGATAGATTCGCCCGATGCGGCTCCTCCTCATCAGCAGCTCGAAGATCCATGGAAGCGGTTACCTCGATCACGCCGCCACGGAGATCGCCCGGACTCTGGCCGGGGCAACCCGCGTGCTGTTCATTCCCCATGCCCTCTTCGACCGGCGCGAGTACGCGGCGAAGGCGCGGGCCCGTTTCTCGAAGACCGGACCCTCGCTCGATTCGATTGACGATGCACCCGACCCCGTGCGTGCGGTGCGCGAGGCGGAGGCCGTCTTCGTGGGCGGCGGAAATACGTTCCGGCTCCTGACGGCTCTCTACCGACTCGACATCCTCGAGCCCCTTCGACGGCGCGTCGCCGAAGGCATGCCGTACATCGGCTCGAGCGCCGGCTCCATCGTGGCGTGCCCGAGCCTGGGAACCACGAAGGACATGCCCATCGTGGAGCCTCCCTCCTTCCGGGCCCTCTCCCTCGTCCCGTTCCAGATCAGTCCGCACTACCTGGACCCGGACCCGAGCTCGACGCACATGGGCGAGACGCAGGAAGAACGGATCCTTCAGTTCCTCGAGGAGAACGACTGCCCCGTGGTCGGGCTCCGCGAAGGAGGCATGCTCCGCATCCAGGACGGCGAGGTCCTCCTCACGGGCGTCGCCGGAGCGCGCGTGTTCCGGAAAGGCGAGAAGCCCGCCGAGAGCCACCCTCCCTGCCGACTGGACAGCCTTCTCGCGCAAGACGGGAGGACCGCGCCTTGACCTCTTCCGAGACGCTTCTCCTCTCGCGGTCGGACGTCGCCGCGCTGCTCTCGCTCGACGACTGCATCGACGCGGTGGAAGGCGCGTTTCGGATGGCCGGGCTGGGCCTCGCCGCTCCCCCCGGCATCCTCGGAATTCCCTCGGGAGAAGGGGGCTTCCACATCAAAGCCGCGTTGCTCGGCCTCTCCCGACCTTACTTCGCGGCCAAGCTCAACGGGAACTTTCGGCGCAACCGCGAGCGGTTCGGGCTGCCCACGATCCAGGGAGTCATCGCGCTATTCGACGGAGAAAATGGTCAGCCTCTCGCCCTCATGGACTCGATCGAAATCACGCTGCTTCGCACGGCCGCCGCGACGGCGGTGGCCGCGAAGCTCCTGGCCCGCCCGGATTCGAAGGTCGCCCTCGTGTGCGGCTGCGGCGCCCAGGGTCGAGTCCAGCTTCGGGCGCTCGCCCGCGTGCTTCCGCTCGAGCGGGTCTACGCCTGCGACTCGGACTCGGACGCCGCCGAGCGGTTCGCGCGGGAGCTCGCCCCCGAGCTCGGCCTCCAAATCACGTCCGCGGCCGATCCCGGACCGGCTCTTCGACGCAGCGACGTCTGCGTCACCTGCACGACGTCCCGGCGCGCCTTTCTCCGGGACGAGGACGTCCCGCCCGGGATGTTTCTCTCCGCCGTGGGTGCCGACTCTGCGGACAAACAGGAGCTCGATCCGTCGATTCTCCGGAGGGCTCGCCTCTTCGTCGATTCGCGGGAACAGTGCGCGACGATCGGAGAGTGGCACCACGCCCTCGCCGACGCCGGCGGAAGACCCGCCCCCGAAGCGACGGAGCTCGCCGAAGTCGTGGCCGGCGCGAAACCCGGCCGCCTCTCGACCGAAGAGGTCACCGTTTTCGACAGCACCGGCATCGCGCTCGAAGACGTCGCCGCGGCCGCAGCGGTCTACGAGAAGGCGGTCGCGACGGGACGCGGTCGGGCGTGGAGCGTGTCCGATACCGAGCCCTGAGGGATCTTGGTAGAGTCCTGATCCTCGTGGTGGTTGCGCGAACATCGGACGCGGGGCACTTCGCAGCGCTGATCACGTTGGGCGTCCTGCTCGCAGGGTGCTCGACGGTGCCGACGCCATCCCCGCAGGCTGCGGCCACGACGCGGACCGCGTCGGCGCTCAAGCCGATCGACCAGGCGGCGCTGCAGGCCTTGGTGGACACGACTGCCCGGGAGCTCCTGATTCCCGGCGCCGTGGTTCTCCTGCGCACGCCGCAGGGCGAGTTCACGGCCGCCTACGGCACCACGCTGCTGGGCGCTGCGAGCCCGCCCCGCGCCGACACCCACTTCCGGATCGCCTCGAACACCAAGACCATGACGGCCGCGGTGATCGTGCAACTGGCCCAGGAAGGCAAGCTCGGTCTCGGCGATCCGGTCTCGAAGTACGTCCCGAGCGTGCCCAACGGCGACGACATCACCATCGCCGAACTGCTGGACATGCGCAGCGGCCTCTACAACTACACGAGTGCCCCCGAAATCTCGGAGAGCGTCGACCGTGATCCAACCAGGGTCTGGACCCCGCAGGAATTGCTGGCCATCGCGTTCGCACGCCCGCCCAACTTCCCGCCGGGTACGGAATTCGAGTACTGCAATACCAACTACGCGCTGCTCGGCCTCATCGTCGAGCAGGTCGATGGCAAGCCACTGGCGCGGTCGATGCAGGACCGGTTGTTCGGGCCGCTCGGCATGCAGCACACGGAACTTCCCGCCAGCACCGTGAACACGATCCCCGAACCGTACTCGCACGGCTATCTGTACGGCAGCTCATCGGTCGCCCTGGTGGGGACGCCGCCGTACACGCCAGAGCTCAAAGCCGCGGCCCGGGCCGGGACGCTCCTGCCCAACGACTACACGGGCGTGAACCACTCCATTGCCGCGGCCGCGGGCGGCGTCATCTCCACTGCCAACGATCTCGCCATCTGGATCCAGGCGCTGGTCGGCGGTCGCGTGCTCAACGCCGAGTATCAGCGCCGCTGGCTCGACAGCTTGCAGCCCGAGGACCCGAGCAAGCCTGAGGGCCAAAAGTACGGGTACGGCATCGCCGAGCTGCAGCTGGGGACCGAACACGATCTATTTTCACGGCGGCGAGACTCCCGGCTACAACTCGAAAATCAGCTACGACCCCGGCAGCCAGATGACGCTCATCGTGTGGACCAATCTGACCGTATCGCTCGACGAACAGCAGACAGCCAATACCCTATGGGTGAAAGTGCTCGATCAGATCTACGTGGTGTCGCCGCTGGCGCCGTCCGCTTCGACGGCCGACTGTCACTAACGGCGAGCGACGACGTCGCCGACGCCCCTAGCGGCTGGCCAGACCGCCGGCGATTTCGCCGCCGTCGATGATGACGGGATGCCCCGTGATGTACGGCGCCTCGTCGGAGGCCAGGAAGGCGAAGAGGGCCGCGATCTCGCCGGGCGTCGCATGGCGGCGCAGAGGAATCTTGGCGTCCACCGCCGCCTTCATTTCCGGCGTGTACTCGGCTTCCTGCATGGACGTCCAGACGTATCCCGGGCAGACCGCGATCACGCGGATTTTCGGCGCCAGCTCGATCGCCATCGTGCGGGTCAGCTCGATGACGCCGGCCTTCGCGGCGTTGTAGTCGGCGTATCGCGGGTAACCGTTCATGCCGGATGTCGATCCCATGTTGAGGATGACTCCCCCGGAACCGGCGAGCATGCGCCGGGCCGCCTGCTGGGCGACGTAGAAAACGCCGTCGAGGTCGACGCTCATCACCTTGCGCCATTCCGCGGGCGTGATGTCCATGAAGTCGTGGCGAATGCTGATGCCCGCGTTGTTGATCACGATGTCGACGCCGCCCAGCAAGCCGTCCAGCTCCGCAAAGGCGCCCTCCACGGCGGCGGCGTCGGCCACGTCGGCGCGGATGACGCCGGCGAGACTCGGATGCTTCTGGCGAAGGGCTCGGCCGCCCGCCTCGTCGCGGTCGATCACCGCGACGCGCGACCCTTCTTCCAGGAACCGCTCCACGGTCGCCGCGCCGATCCCGCTCGCGCCGCCCGTGATCAGGACTCGCTTTCCGGAGAGGCCCTTCATCGGAGCGTCAATCCGCGACCCCGCCGCCGTCGACCACGAGGGCCGCGCCGGTCATGAACGAGGAGTCGTCCGAAGCCAGAAACAGCGCCGCGCGCGCGAGCTCCCCCGCCGTGCCGACGCGGCCGAGCGGACGGTTGGCCGCGCCCTTCATGTAATCCCCGTAGGAGAGGCCTCGGTTCTTCGCGTCGACCGCCAGCATCGGCGTCTCGACGTCGCCGGGGCAGAGGCAGTTGACGCGGATGCCATGCTGGCCGTGGTCGATCGCCATGGCCTTGGTCATGACCACGACCCCGCCCTTGGCCGCGCAATAGGCGACGGCCAGGTCTCCACCCTGGATGCCCCACCCGGAGGCCTGATGGATGATCACGCCGCGCCCCTGCGCGATCATCGTCGGCAGGGCGTACTTGCTCATCAGCCACGCGCCCTTGAGGCTCGAGTCCACCGTCGCGTCCCACTCCTCTTCGGTGCAGTCCACGGCGTTGTGCGCGTAGTAGACGCCGGCGTTGTTGAACAGGATGTCGAGCCGCCCGCCGAAGGCCCGCAGCGTCTCGGCGACGAGGCGCTCGCAGTCGGCGGCCGCGTGTCACGTCCGCTCTGACGAAGATCGCGGTACCGCCGGCTTTCGCGATCGGCTTCCGCGACCTTCCGGCCGCGCGCCTCATCGCGGCCCGACACGACCACCTTCGCCCCCTCCTCGGCGAAGAGCCGCGCCGCCGCCTCGCCGAGGCCGGAGGTCGCGCCGGTGATGATGGCCACGCGGTCTTTGAGCTTCACGGCAAGAAGTTCAATCGGCGGGTAGCTTACCCGAGCCACCGGCGGGAAGTCGCCGTCGAGGCGAGCGGCGGAAAAAGCCCCGCCCCTATTGACGTTTCGGTTCGTGACCCTCCGTCTGCGCCGACGAGGAAGAAAGGCCGTGCTGATAGAGTCGGACGCAACGAAGGAAGGAGAATTCAATGGATTCGAGAACCGGACGACTCAGGGTCATCCTCGGGGTCGGACTGCTCGCCGTGTCCGCCGCCATCGCGATGGCTCAGGACGGGAAGGTGACGACGACCACGCAGATGGGACAGGCCGAGACGACGACGAGCAAGCGCCTCGTGAACGTCACCGTCGTCAGCGTCGACGGCAACAAGGTCGTCGCCAAGGACGCCGCCGGCAAGGCGACGGAGTACACGATCCCGGAAGGCTTCAAGTTCCAGTTCGAAGGCCGGGACATCGGCGTCGCCGACCTGAAGCCCGGACAGAGAGTTTCGGCCACGGTCACGACGACGACCACGACGACTCCCGTGTATGTGACGGAAATCCGCACGGGTCGGGTCGTCGCGGTGTCCGGCCAGAACGTCATCATTCGAGGCCCCGACGGGAATCGTGTGTTCTCGAACGCGGACGCGGAGAAACGGAAGGCCCGGATCATGCGCGACGGGCAGGAGGTCTCGCTGACCGAACTGCGTCCCGGCGACAATTTGACGGCCACGATCGTCACGGACCAGCCGCTGAAGGTCGTATCCGAGCGCGAGGTCCAGGCGATCGTCAGCGCGGCGCTCCAACCCGCTCCGGCCGCGGCCAATACTCCCGCCGCAGCGCCCGCCGACGTTCCCGCGCCTGCCCCTGCGGCCGCCCCCGCGGATGTCCCGGCCGATGCCCCGGCGGATGCCCCCGCCGACACTTCGATGCCCGCCGCCGCCCCGGCGCCCGAACCGGCGAAGGGGTTTTCGTCCGCGTTCTGGCTGATCCTGCTGTTGATCGTGATCGTTCTCATCGTGTGGCTGCTCCGCCGCCGCAAGTCCTGACGACGACCTTCTCCACGGACCGCCGTGCCGCCGGCCCTTCGGGGCCGGCGGTCACCGCTTCCCCCGACTGAAGGAAGACTGTGGGCAAGCTCCCCCGCCGGCCTCCCGCCGCCGCGTGACAATTCGGCTTCGAAAGGGTATGTAGCCGCCCATGCGCCTGTTCGCGCGCATCCGGAATCTGTACCGCCAGCGCCAGCAGTGGACGTGGCTCATCAAGGATGAGCGGAAGAACAAGTACCACCCGAGCTGGTCCCAGAGGCTGCGCGCCTGGCGGAAGGGATACCTGAGCCAGCACTACATCTGGTACGGGCTCGACCGGCACGACGACACCGACTTCGTCTCCGACCGCATCCGGTACATCCGCACGCCCGGGCTGAATGGCCCCTACCGGGTCCTTCTCGACGACAAGCTGATGTTCCGCGAGGTCTTCCGCCGCCACGAGGACCTGATGCCGGAGGCCTACGCGCTCGTCCGCCAGGGGAGAGTGCTGTCGCTGTCGAGGGACGAGCCGATCGGGTCGGTCGACGACATCGTGCGCCTGCTCGCGCGGAAACGCCGCCTGGTCGTGAAGCCGATCACGGGAGGCGGTGGAGCCAACGTCGTGTTCCTCGAGCACCGGGACGGCGGCGTCGCGATCAACGGCGAGGTCCGGGACCTCGACGCGGCCCGGAAGCAGATCGCCAGGCTGCGGAACCATCTCCTCGTCGAGTTCGTCGAGCAGGCCGCCTATTCGCGCGAGATCTTCCCGGGCAGCGTCAACACGCTCCGGATCCTGACGCTGATCGACGACGACGACCCGCAGCCGTACATGGCCTGCGCCAACCACCGGTTCGGCACGCGGCACACGAAAGGCGTGGACAACATTTCGCAGGGAGGTCTCGCTGCGCTCATGGACCTCGAAACCGGGGTCCTGGGGCCGGGGCTTCGGGCCGACCGGAACGGGCGGCCCGAGCCGGTCGATCGGCACCCGGACACGGGCACGCCGATCGCGGGCGTGACCGTGCCGCGCTGGCGGGAGACCGTCGATCGGATCGTGGCGCTCGCGCGGGAGTATCCCTACCTGCCCTACGTGGGCTGGGATGTCGTCATGACCGAAGACGGGTTCCGGATCCTGGAGGGCAACAGCTTCACGGGTCTCGAGATCTTCCAGCTCCACAAACCGATGCTGGCCGATCCTCGGGTCCGGCGCTTCTACAAGCGCCGGGGCGTCATCCAGTAGCCATGCCTGCGCTCTCGCGCGCACGAGCGATCTACCGCAAGCGCCGCCAGTGGCGGTGGATGATCCGAGACGAGCGCGAGAACAAGACCGGGCCGACCTGGTCCGAGAGGCTCCGAGCGTGGCGAAAGGGTTTCCTGTCCTATACGCACCGCTTCTATGGCCTCGACGGCCGCGATGCCTCCGACTACGTCTCGGATCGGACCCGCTACCTCCACCTCTCGTTCGTGAACGAGCCCTACGCGGCGATACTGCACGACAAGCTCCTGTTCCACGAGGTCTTCCGGCGCCACCGGAAGCTGATGCCCGAGCTCTTCGCGATCCTGCGCAGGAAGAAAATCTTGCCGATGTCGGACATCGAGCGGATCGCCTCGGTCGACGACGTGCGCAGCCTGCTGTCGCGCAAGGGTCGACTCATCGTGAAGGGCACGCTGGGCGAAGGCGGAGACGAGGTGGCGGTGCTCGAGGAGCGAGACGGCGCCGTCTTCCTCGGGGGCGCCGCGCAGAGCGCCGACGAGTTCCGGAAGCTCCTGGCCACCCGGCGGGAGCACCTCCTCATGGAGTACGTCGAGCAGGCGGCGTACGCGCGCGAGATTTCCCCCTACAGCGCCAACACCATCCGGCTGCAGACGTTCATCGACGACGAGACCGGAGAGGCATTCATGCCGCTCGCGATGCACCGATTTGGCGGGCGCCACACCCGGGGCGTCGACAATCTCGCCGTGGGCGGCGCCGCCGCCAACGTCGACGTGGAGACCGGTGTCCTCGGCCGGGGCATTCGGCACGGAAGCGAAGGGCGGCCGGTCTTCCTCGATCGGCACCCGGACACGGGCGCCAAGATCACGGGCGCCGTGATCCCGCGCTGGCGGGAGACGGTGGAGGGGGTCGTGGCGATCGCCCAAGAGCACCCCTATCTGCCCTACGTCGGCTGGGACGTCCTTCTGACCGACGATGGCTTCCGGATCCTGGAAGGCAACAACAACACCGGCATCCGGATCTTCCAGGCGGAGAAGCCGATGCTGGCGGACCCTCGGATCCGCAAGTTCTTCAAGCGCCGGGGCCTCATCGAGTAAGCACTCACGGCCTTCCGGGTCGGCCCGCGAGATCGGGCCGTCGCGCCGGACCGCAACGGCGCACCGTAATATACCGTCCGTCGCAACGAAGGAGACTGCAGATGGTCGACTTTCTCAAAATACCGACGAAGCCTCGGCAGTCTTCTCACGGAGTTCCGCCGGAACTCGTCTCGAGCCCACCGAGACGATGGAGTCGCTCCCGCGCGCCAGGTGTTCGACATGGTCCGGCTTCGGTTTGGTCCCGGCCAGTTGACGTCCGAGGACTACTACAAGATGCGCGTCTACCGGCGCAGTCTCTCCTTCGACGAGAAGCGGCTGTTCGTGTCGCACCGCGGACCGTCCAGCTTGAGGTGGAAGAGGTATCTCGACCTGGCTCGCGTTGCGCGCCAGCGAACCAGCAAGAGCATTCTCGCTCAGGCTTACGAGATCGTCCAACTCAGGGCGGCGAATGGGCAATTGAGCGCCTCCTCGTACTACAACTACCGGCTGTTTGAAGATCGCTCGTTCTCGAAACAACAGAAGACAGAGTTCATTGACGGAAGGATTCAAAAGAAACTCTACAGAGCATTGAACAGCGTGAAATGGCGCGCCCTGGCCGATGACAAGCTCGTCTTTTACTCGTTCATGCGTGGGGTTGGACTACCTTATCCTCGACTCTACGGTATCTATCACTCCGGAGGTCGGTTCTTCGAGGGTGTTCCTTGCCTTTCCAATCCGAAGGCTCTGGCTCAATTTCTTTCTCGAGAGGTTCCATACCCATTTTTCGCAAAGCCCATCAGCGGGTACTTCGGCCATGGCGCAGGGACTGTCGTCGCGTTTGATTCGACCACGGATCGACTCCTGTTCGCCGATGGGAAGGAGATTACGGTTGAGCAGTACGTGACCGGTCTATCGGCCGTTCCTGGACAGGGAGCGATCTTTCAGGAACAACTCGTGCCGCACCCGGTCGTTGGTGAAATCTGCGGTGACCGCCTGTCGACATTGCGTCTCATTCTGCTCCTCTGCGACGATGGACCCGCTCCATTACGCGCAATCTGGAGGATCCCTGTTGGACGCAACATGACGGACAACCTGGATCACGGCAGATCGGGCAACTTGTGCGCTCAGCTCGACCTCGACACCGGGGTTGTGATTGCCGCGAGGAAAGGGGTCGGTCTCGACCAGACGGAGGTAGAACTTCATCCAGACACCGGCAACGCCGTGACGGGCTTCGCCATACCCAACTGGAAAGAGACGATGGAGCTTTGCGCGAAGGCCGCGTCCCTGTTTCCCGGCCTGCGACTTCAGAGTTGGGACCTCGCAATCTGCGCAGCAGGCCCTGTATTTGTGGAAGTGAATTCGTTTGGTTCTGTGGACTTGCCGCAGCATGCGCACAGGAGAGGCCTCTACGAACATTGGCTTCGGGCCGCCCTGGACCGCCTGCTTTCGCCGCGAGGGCTCACGATTGCTCAACTGGAAGCAATGAGGAGAGGAGCGGACGAGCCAAAAAGTCGAGGCGAACGCTCGACCCGGCACTCCGGCGCCGAGGGTGGGTTCGAAATGAAAGACCAGTAGTACACCGGCTGGACTTTCCACCTCTTGATCGACAGATCCCCGAACTCCACTTCGCCATTCACAAACAGTCAGGGTCGACCGACCAGATCGGGCGGTCGCGCCGGACCGCAACGGCGACTGTAAGATACCGTCCGTCGCAACGAAGGAGACTGGAGATGGTCAACTTTTCCAAAATACGGAGGAGTGTCGGCAGTCTTCTCACTGAGTTCCGTCAGAACTCGTCGCGGGCCCACCGAGACGATGGAGTGGCTCCCGTGCGCCAGGTGCTCGACATGATCCGGCTTCGGTTGGGCCCCGGCCAATTGACGCCCGAAGACTATTACCAGATGCGCGTCTACCTGCGGAACCTCTCGTTCGACGAGAAGCGACAGTTCGTCTCGCAGCGCGGAGTCGGGATTCCGAAGCGTTGGGCCATTGTCGCGGACGACAAGTTGCTCGCCTACGCACTCCTCGAGAACGAGGGGGTCAGGATTCCGCCGATCCGCGCGATCTGTCATCCGCTTCGATCATTTCGAGACCGGCTCGTGTTGAGGACTGCGGGCGAGATCTGCGACTACCTGAGGAACGGCGCTCAGTACCCCTTCATTTCGAAGCCCGTGACCGGGCTTTACAGCGTTGGCCTCGTCCTGGTCGAGGGGCTCGACCCCGATTCCGGATTGCTCCGGCTCGCGGAGGGAGATCCGGTGCCCGCCGAGCGATTCGCCGAGGAGTGTCTGTCCCCCCGGGACGGCACCGTTTTTCAGGAGGTGCTCAAGCCCCATCCTGAAATCGCGGCGGCCATCAGCCCGCGGTTGTGCACGCTGCGATTGATTGTCGCCCTCGAGCGTGATCACGTTTGGCTCTACCGGGCTTTCTGGAAGATTGCGGCGGGGAGCAACGTGGCCGACAACTACTGGCATGAGGGCAACATCATGGCGCGGCTGGACTCGATGGGACGGATCGAGCAATGCATCACCGGCGTGGGACCCGACTTCCGAATCGTCGAGCGGCATCCGGTCAGCGGGCGGGAGCTGAAGGGATTCCAGGTGCCGTTCTTCCGCGAAGCCGTCGAGCTCACGCAGCGCATCGCGCGCTTCTTTCCCGGGATCAAGATGCAGTCGTGGGACATCGGCATCACGGCCGAGGGCCCGGTTGCCCTCGAGGTCAACGACGTCGGAGGCGTGTTTCTGGTTCAGATGGTGGATCAGCGCGGAATGGGCGATCGATCGTTTCGAGAGTTCGTGGCGCGCACAAACGCGCGGCGATGATGGAGGCGCGGCGATCGAAGCCTCACCGGGTGAGACACTCTGCATGGAACGCGTCCTTCACAGCCCCGGGGACATGACGCCGGAAGACGCGGCGCTCGCCGAGCTGCTCAGCTCGGGAGCCGATGAGCGGTGCGTCGTCGGCGCGGATGGTCTCAGCAAGTACGGCTGCGCACCCTACCCCCGGCCGGTGATCGCCTTCGCCAGCTGCACGGCGTCCACCGTGCACCCGCGCGGCTGGGCGGCGGCCCGGGCCGCGGCGGAGCGGATCCAGGAAGGTTCGATGCGGATCGGACCGCTCCCCGCGGCCGACCAGATGGGGACGCAGATCCAGCAGACCCTGCTCTCTCTGATGGAGCTCGCCGACGTGCCCGGGCTCCGTGTCGTGTTGACGCCGTCGGGGTCGGACGCCGAGACGATCGCCGTGTTTTTCGCGGCGCTTCCCGACGAGCGGCCCATCGTCAACATCGTCGTGGGAGCCCGCGAGGTCGGCTCGGGCTCCGTCCTCGCCGCGGGCGCCCGCTACTTCTCGGAGCGGGTTCCCTCCGGCCGCACGCGTGTCGCGGGGCAGGCCGTCGACGCGCCGCTGGCCGACCGGATCACGGTCCACGAGATCAAGGTGCGCAGCGACTCGGCGGCCGAGCGCTCGCCCGACGAGGTCGACGCCGAGATCGAGGAGCTCGTGGAGAGAAGCCTCCGCGCCGGCGCTCGCGTCGTCATCCACATCGTGGCTCACAGCAAGACCGGAGTCCACGCGCCACGGCTGAGCACGATGAACCGGCTGATCGCGAAGCACGGCGACCGAATCGTGCCGATCATCGACGCGGCGCAGGGACGGTTCAGCCGCCGCGGCCTGCGCGACTACGTCTCGCGGGGCTTCATGGTGATCCTGACCGGATCCAAGTTCTATGGCGGCCCGCCGTTCTCGGGGTGCCTGCTCCTGCCCGCGCGGTTCCTGCCGCGCGATCCGGACACAATCCGTTTCCCGCCCGGGTTCTCCGACTACCTCACGCCCGCGCAGCTGCCCGCCGACTGGACGGCCGCTCGGCGCTCGCTGGAGCAGACCTCCAACGGCGGCCTCCTGATTCGCTGGATGGCCGCCATGGAGGAGATGCGGGCGTACTACGAGACGCCGTCCGGGGCGCGTTACCGCGTCCTGAGGTTCTTCGAGGCGGAGGCGCCCGTCATCCTGGGCCGGAGCCGCCTGCTCCAGCTCATCAACGTGCCGGTTCCGATCCTCTCCGACGAGGTCGAGCGGCTCCTCGAATCGAAGACGACGGTGTTCAGCTTCCGCGTGAGCGCGCGGACGGGCGCGCAGCTCGACCAGGCCACACTGAGGCGATGGGTCCGCTGGATGAATCGGGACATCTCCTCGCTCGCCCCGGCGGATGCTCCGGCGTCGCTCCGCGACGCCGTGAGCACCTGTTTCCAGCTGGGCCAGGCCGTGCACGTCGGCGAGCAGCAATCGGGCGAGCACGACCACGTCATCCGCGTGGCGATCGGCGGGACGCTCATCACGGACGTCGCCGAGGACACCGCCCTCGGAGCGAGCCTGGACGCGCGGCTCGGCTGGCTGGAGAGGAAGCTCGAGCAGCTGCGCACGAAAATCGAGTTCATCGCCGAGCACGAGCCCGCGATGTCTCGCCTCTGAGACACGAGATGCCCGCGTCCTTGCCGCCCTCGTACGACTGGCAGCGCAGCATCGGCCGCGACGAGGCGGCAGCCGCGCTCGAGGCCGCGCTCGCTCAGGGTTCGGTCGGGACCCGCCCGGCCCTGATGTTCCACGACCTCGACGCGTTCTCCGGCCGCATCCGTGATCTCCGCGAGTGCTTCCCGCCCCGGACCCTGCACGCCCTTGCGATCAAGGCGAACCCGGTCGTGGCGCTGCTGCGTCACGCGGTCGAAAGCGGCATGGGTCTCGAGGCCGCCTCCCTCGAAGAGGTCGCGCTCGCGCGCGCGGCGGGCGCGCCGCCCGATCGCATCGTCTACGACTCTCCGGCGAAGACGCGGGAGGAGATCGCGCTCGCGCTCTCCGCCGGGATTCTCTTGAATGCGGACAACCTTCGGGAGCTGGAGCGGATCGACGAGGCGATCGGACCCGGCGGGAACGTCCGCAGCCTCGTCGGCCTCCGCGTCAATCCGCAGGTCGGAACGGGCCGCATCGGCATGCTCAGCGTGTCCGGCCGGTACTCGAAGTTCGGCGTCCCCCTCGGAGAACGGCGATCGGAGATCATCGAGGCCTACGCCCGCCACCGCTGGCTGCGCGCCCTCCATCTCCACATCGGAAGCCAGGGCATCAGCCAGGAGCAGTTGACGAGCGCCGTGCTGGCCGCCTTCGAGCTTCGGGAAGAGATCCACGCCGCGCTGGGCGAGGCCCGCATCGAATCCGTGAACATCGGAGGCGGTCTGCCGTGGCGCTATCGGGACGCCGAGAGCGTGCCCACGCCGGCCTCCTATGCCGCGGCGCTCCGGGAGGCGGCCCCGCAGGCGTTCTCCCCGGACGTCCGGCTGATCACGGAGTTCGGCCGGGCGATCCAGACGGGCTGCGGCTTCGCGGCGAGCCGGGTCGAATACCTGAAGGAGGACTGCGGCAAGCGGACGGCCGTCGTCCATTTCGGGGGCGACCTCTTGATGCGCCGCGTGTACAGCCCCATGGAATGGAATCACCGCATTTCGGTGCTGACGCCGGATGCGACGCCGAAGCAGGCCCCGGAGGAGCCTCACACGATCGCGGGCCCGCTGTGCTTCGCCGGCGACATCCTGGCGGAGGACGTTCCCCTGCCCCGCGTCGACGAGGGCGACTGGATCGTCATCCACGACGTCGGTGGATACACGCTGAGCCTGTGGTCGAGGCACTGCAACCGCGGGCTGCCGCTCGTGCTGGGCTACTCGGCGAACCCGTGGCGGTTTCGCGTGCTGCTGGAGGGCGAGACGCCGGAAGACGTCGTCCGATTCTGGGGAGGCTGATCGGCGACGCTCGTGTAAGCGGGAAGCTTCTGCGAAGCGACGCAACAGCAAGGACCTGGAGACGCTTCTTCGGGGCCGCATCGAAACAGAGGCGCTCGAGGAGATCCAGCTCTTCATACCTCGAAGTCCCCGAGAGCCGGCGTCCGGGGACCGCCCGGCCGCGGTTTTGAGGCCATAATCCCAGTTCCGATGATCTGCCCCAGCTGCGCTAGCGAAACGCCGGCGCCGGGTGGCCGCTGCTCTGTTTGCAGCGCCGCGGTCTCGGCCGACGTTGCCGCCGCGGTCGCCACACCGACCCCGACGGATCCGGCCGCGGCCGGGAAAACGGTGGCCGCCAAACTGGGTTACGTCGGGCAGGCCTCCGAGGAGGACCTGACGCAGTCGCCGGACGGCAGCGAGGTCCCTCCGTCGACCGGCTCCGGTCCCCTCGTGCCCGGACAGGCGTTCGGCAGCCGGTATCAGGTCATCAAGCTCCTCGGCGCCGGCGGGATGGGCGAGGTCTACCACGCATGGGATCAGGAGCTGGCGGTGGCGGTCGCGCTCAAGATCATTCGGCCGGAAGCCGCCGCGGAGCCCGAGGCGGCCGCCGACCTGCACCGCCGCTTCAAGCGCGAGTTGCTCCTCGCCCGCCAGGTCACGCATAAGAACGTCGTTCGCATTCACGACATGGGCGAGGTCGGGGGCGTCAAGTACATCACGATGCCCTACATCCCGGGCGACGACCTGGCGGCGATCCTGAGGCGCGAGGGCAAGCTCACAGTGCCTCGCGCGCTCGGGATCGCCCGACAGGTGGCGGCCGGTCTTTCCGCCGCGCACGAGGCCGGTGTGGTGCACCGGGACCTGAAGCCGCCCAACGTCATGATCGATCCCGAGGGCAACGCCGTCATCATGGACTTCGGCATCGCCCGATCGGTCGACGCGGGCGGCAGCACGGTCGCCGGCGTGGTCGTGGGCACGCTCGCGTACATGGCCCCCGAGCAGGCGCGGGGCCAAGAAGTCGATCAGCGCGCCGATGTCTATGCCTTCGGGCTGATTCTGACCGACATGCTGGTCGGACGCCGGCAGCCGGGGGCCACATCGAGCGCGCTGGCCGAGCTCATGGAGCGCATGCAGCACGCGCCGCCGCCGATTCGCACCGTGGACCCGACGATTCCCGAGCCCGTCGAGCACATCGTCTCCCAGTGCCTCGAGCCCGATCGCGCGAATCGGTTTCAGACCATGGCCGAGCTGATCGAGCATCTCGACCGGCTCGATTCCGACGGCCATCCGATTCGTCCGCTCTCGCCGGAGGAAACGAAGCGGATGCGCCGGAGCCGCAAAGGCCGGGCCTTTCCCGCGCTATCCCCGAAATGGATCGCCATCGCTCTGGCGGCCGTAATCGTTGCGGGCGCCGCCGTCGCGCTTCGCCAACGGCAGATCGGCCGGCCGGCACCGCAGCCGGGCGGCGCGAACCAGCCGATCTCGCTCGCGATCCTGCCGTTCCGCAACGCCTCGGGCGACTCCTCCCTCGACTGGCTGGGCCCCAGCCTGGCCGAGATGCTGCGGACGGACATCGGACGATCGGCGTCGCTGCGGACCGTACCGTCCGATCGGCTCCACCAGATCCTCCGCGACCTCCGAATCTCCGCGGACTCCAACTTCGATCCGCCCACCCTCCGTAAGCTCGCGAAGTTCAGCAACGCGGACACCGTGATCTGGGGGCAGTACGTCAAGTTCGGCAACGAGATCCGGATCGACGCGACGCTCGAAGACGTGCAGCGGCAGCAGTCCATCGCCCTGAAGGCGCAGGCTCCGAGCCAGAGCGGTCTTCAGTCCGCCATCGATGAGCTCGCTCAGTCGATCCGCAACGGGCTTTCGCTCTCCTCGGACGCCCTCGCGGAGCTCAAGGCCACCGCTTTCAAGCCGTCCACGCGATCGCTCGAGGCGCTTCGGGCTTACAACGAAGGACTGCTCTTCGCCCGCCAGGGCAAGCAGTCCGAAGCGCTGAAAAGGTTCCAGGAGTCGACTCAGGCCGATTCGGAGTTCGCCCTCGCGTACGCGAAACTCGGTCAGACCTACGCCGCCCTGGGGTACGACACGGAGGCCGAACAGAGCTCGCGCCGCGCCATGGAGCTCTCGGAACGGCTTCCGGCGCCGGAGAAATATCTCATCAACGCCAGCCACGCCCGGATCGTCAACGATACCGACAAGGCGATCGCGGCCTACGAAAACCTCGCCAAAGCATCGGCGGGCGACTCCGAGGTCCACTTCGAGCTGGCGGCCCTCTACGAGGCTTCGGGCGCCTTCGATCAGGCGCGCGCCCACTACAAGAAGGCTCTCGAGCACGACCCGAAGTACGTCGCCGCCCTTCTGGCATCGGGACGCGTCGAGATCAAGGCCGGGAACCCGCAAGGATCGCTCGACTACCTGAACCAGGCCCTGAGCCTGGCCATCCAGCTCGGACGGGACGAAGAAAAGGCCGACGTGCTCCACGCCATCGGAGCGGCGTACCAGGGGCTGGACAAGCCGAGTGAAGCGCAGCGGTACTACCAGGAGTCACTCGAGATCAAGCGCCGCATCGGCCAGAAGCGCGGAATCGCCGTGACCCTCGGGCGGATCGCCCAGGTCCAGGAACAACTGGGCAACATGGATGACGCGCTGGCCAGCTACAAGGAAGCCCTGCAGATCCAGCGCGAGATCGGCGACAAGAAAGGAACCGGCCTGACCCTCATCGACCTCGGCGACTTCTACTCGAATCGGGGGAACTACGACCAGGCGCTCCAGGATTTCAAGGAAGCGTTGCAGATCCAGCGCGACGTCGGCAATCAGGACGCGGAAGGGCTCTGCCTGAACAACATCGGCAACGTCTATCTCTTCAAGACGCAGTACGACGACGCCCAGACCTACTTCGAGAGGGCGCTCCAGATCCGGGAAAAAACCAAGGACCCCGGCGACATCGCCGACACCCTGCACAACCTCGCGGAGACCGCGACGAACAAGGGTCAATACGAGCAGGCCCTCAAGCACTACCTGCGCGCCCTCGAGCTGCGGAGGGAGGCCGGCGACAAGCGTTGGGCGGCCATCGAGTCGTACAGCATGGGGACCCTGTTCGAATACGAGGGGAAGTACGGAGCGGCGCTCGGCGCGAAAGAGGACGCCCTGAAGGCCTTTCGCGAGCTCCAGGACGGCGGATTCTGGATGGTTGAGATCCTGAGCGGGACCGGGCACTCCCAGGCCATGCTGGGGCGATCGGAAGCCGCCCAGACGCAGCTCGTCGAGGCTTTGAAGCTCGCCGAAAAGCTCGAGAACAAGGCCCTGACGGCGCAGATCCTGAACTTCCAGGGCGACCGGCTTTTCTATCTCGGCGAAGCCAGGGCCGCGCGGCCACTCTACGAGCAGGCGCTCCAGGCCGCCTCGAAGACCGGAGACAAGCGTCTCGAGCTGCTCTCGAAGGTCAACCTCGCGAAGACCGCGATTGCCGAGGGACGCCCCGGGTCGGTGATCGAAGGGCTCACGAAACTGGCCGAGCAGTCCGACTCGCTCGGTCTGAAGTCCCTGTCGGTCGAGAGCACCGTCCTGCTCGGCCAGGCGCTCATCGAGACGAAGCGCTACCCCCAGGCCAGGCAGGAGCTCGAGCGTGCCCTCGCGAAGAGCGAAAAGCTCGGCCTGCAGGCGCTGCTTGCCCGAAGTCACTACCTCCTCGCGTCGGCCTGGCGATCCACCGGCAACGCCGCCGACGCGTCCCGGCACCTCGCGGAGGCCCGCCGGATCCTCGAAGAGATCCGGAAGGAAGCGAAGACCGACGACGTCGTGAAGCGGGCCGACCTCGCCCCGATCCTCGCCGAAGCCGGCTGATCGAGTCGGCGGGCGGAAAAAAAGCCGGGCCCCACGGCCCGGCTTTCCCACTCGAATCCCGCGATGCTTAGAACGGAACCGTGCCGCTCCAGTTGCCGAACGCCCGATACGGGCCGTCGCACGACGGGACCGGCGCCAGGACTTTCACGTCCCTCTTCTTCTTCGGCTGGGTTCCGGGGGACGGGCTCAAGTCGCCGCGATCTTTCTCGTGGTCGCTGTCCTCGTTTTCGTTGTCATCGCCCCGGACCAGGTAGAGGGTGGGTACTCCCGCCTCGGTGAACTGACTCATGGAGTTGTCGTCGTACCAGAGCCTCGCGGCGCCGGACGGCTGGGGGCTGCCGAGGCAGGAGTTGCGCGCCAGCACCTTGAGGCTGATGTTGTCGCCCGGGGCGAACGTCTCCGTCGGGAACGACACCGGGATCGTGAGCAGGTTCGCGTTTTCGATGCCCTTGCCGCCCCCCGGAGCGCCGAGCAGCTCTCCGGAACTGACCTCGATGTCGTTCCTTTTCACAACGGCCTTCAGGTCGAACAGGATGCCGGCGTCCTTGACTTTCTTCAGCCCGATCTTGACCTTGGCCGTCAAGTCGCTCCCGGTCCGATCGACCACTTCGAAGTCGGAGAAGCCCTTGCTTTTGCCGCCCGCGCCGGGATCGCTGCCCGAGTCCCCGACGGCGAATACGGCGTCGGTGATGTCCTCCGTGTAACAGTTGAAGCCCTGTGTGCAGGTGCCATCGGGCGGTATCCCATCGAGCGGCGCTCGGTAGAGCCGCACGTTGTTGAGTACGGCCAGAGAAGGATGGTCCCAGAAGATGCGGACGGTCACGTCGCCGGAGTAGTCGCCCGAGTCCGGCGGGTTTGTGACGTGGTAGAAGACGCAGGTACCCAGAGCGGTGTCGGAAGTGGCTCCAAGGTACGGGATGCAGTCGACGGGAGCCAGCGGTGGTATCACCCGGCTGTCGAGTTCTGTGTCCGTGATGGACCGGAGCTCCACGTTCAGGTCAAAAGGATTGATGAGATTCTCCACCGTGAACTTGATGAAGTTGTCCCCGAACTGATACTTGTTCGTAAGGTGAGTCTCGTCGAATCGGTTGCACACGCCGCCGCTGAACCCGCCGCTGCTGCACGGGTTCGTCTGAGCCTGGGCCGAAGGAATGGATGCCAGCGCCACGAGAGCTACACCACAGAGGACGGTTTTCAGTTGGGTACCGTTTTCTTTTTCCACGATCAGTCCCCCCTTTAAAAGAGCGTCGAGGCGCGCAGGTTTTCGAGGAATGCGGATTCTCCGTCCGCTCCACCGGCGTGTCAACCCGAGTGAGCCAGGGCCGTCATATTCCGGCTTATCCAGGCCCCAACTCGAGCCCAACTCAGGGCTTACTCAAACAGCCGCCCGCCCGGCTTCAACGAGCCGAAGTAGTCCCGGTAACGTTGCCGCTGCACCGGCTCGCTGTAGAGACGCTCGGCGGTCTCCCGCGACGTACGCGAGGCGGCGGCGTATTTCTCGGAGTCGTCCCACAGCTCGCAGACGGCATCGAACCAGGCCTGGATCTCGTTCGCGTCGGGAACCTCCAGGCTCTTCTCCGAGAGTCGATCGGGAACGGGCAGTACGCGCCCGGCGCCCGCGACCGTCTGCGGCAGCCCTCCCCGATTGCTCACGAGCGGCGGGATTCCGTTAATCATCGCTTCCGCCGCGACCCGGCCGAACGGATCGGGAAACAGGGATGGAACCAGCAGGAGCTTCGTCAGCGCGAAGAAGTCGGCCGGCCGCGGCAACGGGGGCGCGGCCATGATGTGCGGGTACTTCGTAAAGTCAATGCCCGGAATGGCGTTCAGCACCCCCGCGCTCGACGCCGACTGGACCACGAGAATCGGGATGTCCGGCCGCGCCGTCCCGAGCATGTCGGCGAGCCGGGCGAACACGCCCGCACCCTTGTGCACCGACGGATTCACGTACGTGACGAACTTTCGCGAATCGACCGGCGCGAGCACCTCGGACCAGTCGATCGGCGAGGGAATGCCGGTGCTGATGAGCCCGATCTTCTGCCTATACAGGTCGCTCAGATACGGGCTCGTCGTGAAGACATGATCCACGTGCTCGAAGAACCGCCGGTCCTCGTAACCGTGGTTGCGGAGAGTGAATACGGTGGTGACTCCACGGGCGCGGGCGCGGCCCAGGGATTCGTGCAGGACAGGATGCGATCCGTAGGTCACTAGAAGGTCGGGCCGGAACTGCTTCAGCATCTGATCGAGCAGGTGCAGGAATTGCGCCGATTCGAACCGGTCGGGATGTCCGGCCTCGTTGTGTCGCGTCAGCAGCATTGTGACCGGCACGCTAGCGAGCCTGAACTCGACGGTTGGCCGTCCGACCACCATGTTGGCGGGCTTTCGCACGGATCGCACGAACGCGGGTGCCGGCGGCCTGCGCCTCAGCTCGACGCCCAGGCCGGCCAGATGCTCGTCGATGTCGGGTGGCCTGGCGTCGAAGCGGGTGGTGGCCAGCACCTGACACTCGTGGCCCGCTTCGGCCAGCCACTTCATCAGAATTCGGATGCTGTGGGCGGCGCCACTCTCCGAGTCGGTGTAAGCGTTGTGAATAGCCAGAAGGATCCGCACAAGCGCAGGCGATACCACCCCAGTGGCGCGCGCGTCAAACTGCGGTCACGGAGTTGTGGTCCGTTTGAACCTCCGCGGAGCTCCGTGTTCGCCCGCTCGAGAACAGCAGAAATCGAACGAACCAACCCGATCCGCCAGAGGGCTGAGTTTCTGGTTTGCCGCGGTTGACTACCGGGTAGACGGGGTGAGTGGTGAGCCGTGTAGGACTCGAACCTACAACCTAGAGATTAAGAGTCTCTTGCTCTACCAAT
The DNA here is from genome assembly GCA_963782585.1 of uncultured Acidobacteriota bacterium. GTDB lineage: Bacteria > Acidobacteriota > Thermoanaerobaculia > UBA5066 > Gp7-AA6 > DAHUXD01. The sequence goes on along the minus strand of CAWAKL010000014.1, from coordinate 68,512 downwards.
TGAGCTAACGGCCCACTCGGGGCGCGGAGAATAACCGATTGGACGAGGCCCGGCAAGCGTCCGGCGGGTCGAGTCCGGGATCCTTCGCTTCGCTCAGGATGACGGCGTGCCGCGGGCGCGGCAACCCGTGCCGGCCTATCCTCCCCCGACGAGCTCCACGACCTCGAAGACGTCGCCCTCGACCAGCGCGGTGGCCCGGTAGTCGGCCTTCGGCACGATGTCCCGGTTGCGCTCGACGGCGACGCGCGGCGTGGCGACCCCGAGGCGCTCGAGCAGGTCGGCGACGGAGGTCCCGGCGGGAACCGAGAGGGCCTCGCCGTTCACCTGGATCTGCAGCTCGGCGCTCATTTCCGCTTGATCGGGAACTGCACCTCGGCGGTCGCGTCCGGCGACGTCACGCGGATGACGGCGGCGGCGATGCCGTTCGGGTGCGCGGGCACCATGAACGAGATCGGGCAGGAGCCGTCGGATGCGGTCTTGCCCTGAAAGACCGTGGATGCGCGCGCCGAAGTCGAGAGGATGCGCACCTGGACGAGAGCGCCCGCGAGCGGACGGGGCGGCGAGCCCGAGACGGCCTTCAGCTTCGTCTGCACGGAACGGCCGGAGGTGAAGTCCGGCGCCGGCGAGAGCGTGACTTCGACCTCTTCGGGCACTTCGTCCGATACCAGGTACTCGAGGATCATCTGGTCGAGGCTGCGGTCCATCGGAGGCGGCGTCTCCGTGCCCGGCGGCGCCGTCGAGTCCTCCTTGACCCTGTTCTTGCTCGGACGGTCGACTTTCGCCGAGGGCGCGGGCGGGACGCTCGGAGACATGCCTTCCGGGATCTGGACCCCGCCGTTCGGGCCGTCGAAACGGCCGCGCTGGATGGCCGCGATCATCGTCCGGTGCTGCTGCTCCATCAGGTCCTGGACGGCATGGTCGTCCCGGCCCGTCGTCTTGATGACCTCGGCGTAGGACGTCCGCTTGGTCGCGAGGATTTCACCCCCAACGTACACGAGGGATTCGACATAGGGGTTGGACTCCCCTTTGTCCTCGGTCTGGATGTGAAACACCCGGTTCCGGTGCTTGACGTCGGTGTTGAATCCCGTGATCACGGCCGGCAAATTGTAGCGCGCCGAGGAGAAGCCCGGCGGGATCTCACAACTTGACGCAGACGTTCTTCGCTTCGGTGAAGAAATCGAGCGATTCGAAGCCGCCCTCGCGGCCGACCCCGCTTTCCTTCATTCCGCCGAAGGGAACGCGAAGGTCCCGCAGCAGCCACGTGTTGACCCACACCGTCCCGCTGTCGATCGCCGCCGCGACCCGATGGGCCTTCTGGAGGTCCCGGGTCCAGACGCTCGCCGAAAGTCCATAGCGCGTGCCGTTGGCAAAGGAGATCGCCTCCTCGGGAGAATCGAAGGGCGTGACGGTGACGACGGGCCCGAAGATCTCCTCCTGCATGACGCGCCTCTGGCAGTCGAGGCCGGCGATCACCGTGGGCTCGAAAAAGTAGCCGTCGCGGACGCGCTCCGGAAGATTCCCGGGGCGCTTCCCGCCGGTGAGAATGGAGCCCCCCTCCTGCTTCGCGAGCTCGACGTAGCCTTCGACTTTGCGAAGGTGGGCCTCGCTCACGAGCGCGCCCACGTCGGTCGAAGCCTCCTGCGGGTCTCCGATCCGAAGCGCCCTGGTCCCCTCGAGGAAGCGGTCGAGGAACTCGTCGTAGATCGTTTTCTCGACGAACAGGCGCGATCCGCAGAGGCAGATCTCCCCCTGGTTGGAGAAGCTCGACGAAATCGATGTCGCGACGGCCTGATCGAGATCGGCATCCGCGAACACGATGTTCGGGTTCTTCCCTCCGAGCTCCAGCGACACCTTCTTGAAAAGGGGGCCCGCGTTGGCCATGACGTCCGCCCCCGTCTTCGTTCCCCCGGTGAACGAGATGAGCGGGACGTTCGGATGCGACGTGAGCGCGCGGCCGGCGCTCCCTCCCGAGCCGTGCACGATGTTGACGACGCCGGGCGGAATGCCCGCCTCCAGGGTCAGGGCGGCCAGCCGGTCGGCGGTCAGTGGCGTGAGCTCCGAAGGTTTCGCCACGCAACAGTTCCCCGCGGCGATGGCCGGAGCGATCTTCCAGCTCAGAAGGTACAGCGGCAGGTTCCAGGGTGAGATCAGCCCGGCGACGCCGAGGGGCTGACGGATCGTGTAGTTGAGCGCCCGATCGTCCGTCATGTGGCAGGGCGTTTCCGAGTGCAGAATCGCCGTCGCAAAGAAGCGAAAATTCAGGACGGCTCGGGGCACGTCCATCCGGCGGGCGAGCGCGATCGGCTTTCCATTGTCTTCCGATTCGAGCCGCGCCAGCTCGTCGAAGTTTTCCTCGATCAGCTCGGAGACCCGGATCAGGAGCCGAGATCGTTCTTCCGCCGGCGTCCTGTGCCACGACTCGAACGCGCGCGACGCCGCGGCGACCGCGGCATCGACGTCCTCGGGGCCGCTGTCCGCGATTTCGCAGATGACCTGCCCCGTCGCCGGGTTGACGTTCGGAAGGTAACGTCCCGAGCAGGGCGGCCGGAACTGGCCGTCGATGAAGTTGAGGATGCGTTTCACCGCCGGAAATCTTATCCCGCGAAAAACCGGCAAGCCGCGGGGGTTCGGGGGACCGCAAGGTCCCCGACGAGCTTCGGCGTGATCGTGAGATCGCGGGAAGCAGAGTCTGTCCGCACGTCCTGGCGCATTTCGACGGATCTCTGTCGGAAATCGGCGAGCGCTCCTCCCGTAGGCTGCCCGCCGGAGATGAAAAACATGACGAGTCATTGGGTCTTGAGCCTGTGTGCGCTTCCCGCGTTGATGGCCGCCGTCGGTCGAAGCCAACAAGCCGACGCCGGCGGGCCCCCCGGGGCCGACGGACCGGGTCCGTACGCACAGATCGGGTTCCTGCGACCGCGCGACGGGAACACCGTGGACTTCGAGGCCGGGTACACCCGGCACCTCGAGTGGCATCGGCAGGTCAAAGACCCGTTCGTCTGGTACGGGTGGACCATCGCGGCGGGAGATCGGCAGAGGTATCTCCTGTACGCGTCGTTCGGGCACTCGGCGGCGAGCTTCGACCACAGGGTCTCCCCGGCGGAGGACGAGCGGGACAACGTGGCGAACATCATGCCGCACGCCGAATTCGCGGGCGGCGGGTTCTACGAGTTCCTGCCGCAGCTCTCGCGCGGAACGGGCGTGCCGGAGCCGACGGCTCTCGCCGAGCTCACGAACGTGGAGCTGGTGCCCGGATCGGAAGAGACGTTCGAGAAGGCGCTGCGCGCGGCGCAGTCTTCGCTGCACGGCGAGACGCTCTGGTATCGCATGGTCGCGGGCGGAGCCGCGCCGCGCTACATGCGGCTGCGACCGCGGCCCAGCATGTCGGCGATCCTCGAAGAGAGCGGTGCGCCGACGCTCCCGACGGCCGTCCAGCCCGTGATCGCGAAAATGACTGTCGAGATCCTGAGCCTGCGCCCGACGATGAGCTATGGCCTGCCGGCGACGGCCAGGTGAGGATCCGTTCCACCGCCAGGAATCTTGTGGTACGAAGTGACCCAGGATGGAACGAGAGAAGCCCCGCGGTCCTCTCTACTACGCGGACTACATCCAGACCGATCGACTGCTCGGCGCCCAGCAGATGCAGAGCGCGCTCCACGGCCGGCCCGCCCACGACGAGATGCTCTTCATCATCGTCCATCAGACCTACGAGCTGTGGTTCAAACAGATCCTGTGGGAGCTCGACGCGGTGCTCGCGACGTTCCGGAACTCTCCTGTTCCGGAGGAAAAGCTCGGGCAGGCGGCCCTGCGTCTGGGGCGCATCATCCAGATCCAGCGCGTCCTGATTCAACAGGTCGACGTTCTGGAGACCATGACCCCCCTCGACTTCCTCGATTTCCGCGACGAGCTGATCCCGGCCTCGGGACTCCAGAGCGTTCAGTTTCGTCTGGTCGAGAACAAGCTGGGCATGCGGCGCGGGGACCGCCTCCAGCTCCACGGCGCTCCGTACACATCGCGCCTGAGCGAAGCCGACGCCGCGCGCGTCGAAGCTTCGGAGAAGGAGCCTTCCCTCTTCGATTTGATCGAAGGCTGGCTCGAGCGAACGCCCTTCCTCCACTTCGGCGAATTCGACTTCTGGCGGGAGTATCGGCGGGCGGTCGACGCCATGCTCGCCGCCGATCGCGCCTCGATCCGGAGCAACCCGACGCTGACCGAAGACGAGAAGGCCACGCAGCTGGCCGGCGTCGAAGCCACGGCGGGCCGGTTCGCGGACGTGTTCGAAGAGAAGCCCGCCGATCCCGGGGCGGCCCCGGGGCGCCACTTTTCCCGGCGCGCGCTCCAGGCAGCTCTCCTCATCAATCTCTATCGGGACGAGCCGATCCTGCACCTGCCCTTCCAGCTGCTGGCGCTGCTCGCGGACATCGAGAGGAATTTCACGACCTGGCGCCAGCGCCACGCCCAGATGGCGATGCGGATGATCGGCACCCGGATCGGCACCGGCGGCACATCGGGGCACGAATATCTCGACCGGGCGGCCGAGCGTCACAGGGTCTTCGCGGACCTCTCGGCGCTGGCGAGCTTCTACATTCCCCGGTCGGCGCTTCCCAAGCTTCCTCCCGAAGTGAGAAGCCGGATGGGATTCAACTCTCCGCGATGATCTTCAGCTCGACCGAGATCGGAACGGGGAGCGCGACCACTCCAACGGTCGTTCTCGTCGGCCGGCTGGGAGCGCCTCGAAATAACTCTCCGTAGACCCGGTTGAACGCCGCGAAGTCGCGGTCGATGTTCGTCAGAAAGACCGTCACGTCGACCACCTTCTGCGAGCGAGCTCCCGGCGTCTTCGAGAATCGCCCGGACGTTCTCGATGCACGCGCGCGTCTGGGCCTCGATGCCTTCGGGAATCTGCTCGGTCTGCGGATGCCGCGGGCCGATCCCGGAAAGGAAGAGCAGATTGCCGAGCCGGCGAGCGTGCGGATAGGGTCCGAGGGGACGCGGCGCGCGGGACGACACGACGGCCGGGTTCTTCGGGTCGCGATTCACGCCGATATACTAAACGCCATGGAATCGAAGGCGCTGAATTTCCAGCGGTGGATCGACGATCACCGGAGCCTGCTGAAGCCGCCGGTGGGCAACAAGAAGGTCTTCGAGGAAGACGACTTCATCGTCATGGTCGTCGGCGGGCCGAACAACCGCAAGGACTACCACATCGACGAGGGACCCGAGTTCTTCTATCAGCTCGAAGGCGAGATGGTCCTCAAGACGATCCAGGGCGGGAAGGTCGTGGACATCCCGATCCGCGCCGGCGAGATCTTTCTCCTTTCGCCGCGCATCCCCCATTCGCCCCAGCGGATGCCGAACTCCGTGGGTCTCGTCGTCGAACGCAAGCGACTCCCGCACGAAAAAGACGGGCTCCAGTGGTATTGCGACAACTGCACGTCCCTGCTGTACGAAGAGTTCTTCACTCTCCACAACGTCGAAAAGGACTTTCCCCCGATCTTCGACAAATTCTTCGCCGACGAGAAGAACCGCACCTGCAAGCGTTGCGGCACGGTGATGCCCGCCCCGGCCCGCTGACTTGCTGAAGATCGACGTCCACACCCACATCCTTCCCGAGAAGCTGCCCGACCTCCGCAACGTGCCGGGAGGCGACCGGTTCGTTCGAATCGAGCACGAGACGTCCCGCAGCGGCCGCGCGCGGATGATGGTCAACGGCTCTCTGTTCCGCGAGATCGAACGCAACAGCTGGGACGTCGAGGCGCGGCTGGCCGAATGCGACGCGACGGGCGTCGACGTCCAGGTGCTCTCGACGGTTCCCGTCATGTTCAGCTACTGGGCGGAGCCGGACCAGGCGCTCGAGCTCGCGAGGCGCCTGAACGACCACATCGCGGGGATCGTGACGGCGCAGCCGGCGCGTTTCGCCGGTCTCGGGACCATCCCGATGCAGAGCCCCGACCTGGCGATTCTGGAGCTCGAGCGCTGCGTGCGGGACCTCGGCCTCCAGGGTGTCGAGATCGGCTCGAACGTCAACGGAGCGAACCTCGACAGCCCGGAGCTCTTTCCCATCTTCGAAGCGGCCGCCTCGCTCGGCGCCGCCGTGTTCGTCCACCCCTGGGAGATGGTCGGCAAAGACCGGATGACGCGCTACTGGCTCCCCTGGCTCGTCGGGATGCCCGCGGAAGTTTCGCTCGCGATCTGCTCGCTCATCTTCGGCGGAGTGCTCGAGAGGCTTCCGGCCCTGCGGATCGCATTCGCCCACGGCGGCGGCGCGTTTCCGGCGACGATCGGGCGAATCGTCCGCGGCTTCGAAGCGCGGCCCGATCTGTGCGCCGTCTCCAACGACGTGTCACCGCGGGAATACCTGCGGCGGATTTACGTCGACTCGCTCGTGCACGATCCCCGGATGCTCCGCTACCTCGTGGACCTGATGGGCCCCGATCGGATCACCCTCGGCAGCGACTATCCCTTCCCGCTCGGCGAGGCTCGCCCGGGAGAGCTGATCGATTCGTGCGGATTCGCGGAGGAAACCCGTGCGCGGCTGCTGCACGGCACGGCGCTCGAGTGGCTCGCGCTTCCCGCCGGGCGGTTCGGTGGAGCTCGCTGAACGGTGACCGAGCCTTTCCAGCCCGGACGCGACTTCGCGGTTAGCCAGGATCGAAGCGACCCGCTCGGGCGGTTCCGGGACGAGTTCCACGTTCCCCGGAGCGAGAATGGCGAGGACGAGATCTACTTCGTCGGCAATTCGCTCGGGCTCCTCCCCCGGAGGACTCCGAAGTACGTCGACGAGGAGCTCGAGAAGTGGAAGCGGCTCGCCGTCAAGGCGCACTTCTCGGGGGAGAACCCATGGCTGCCGTACCACGAGCTCCTCGCCGAGCCGATGGCGCGGATCGTGGGCGCCTCGTCGGCGTCCCCGACCGAAGTCGTGACGATGAACTCGCTCACCGTCAACCTTCACCTGATGATGGCGAGCTTCTACCGGCCGACCCGCGAGCGGCATCGGATTCTCCTCGAGGAGCATGCGTTTCCCTCGGACGACTACGCGCTCGAGTCTCAGGCCATCTTTCACGGCTTCGACCCGGCGGAAGCTCTCGTTCGACTGAAGCCCGGCGAGGGAAAGCACACGATCGACACGGAGGACGTCGCCCGGGTCCTCGAACGCGATGGCGAGTCGATTGCCCTGGTCCTGCTTCCGGGAGTCCAGTACTACACGGGCGAGGCCTTCGACGTCGAGGCGATCACGCGACTGGCGCACGCGAAGGGGTGCATCGTCGGCTTCGACCTCGCGCACGCGGCGGGAAACCTGGTCCTGCGCCTCCACGAGTGGAACGTGGACTTCGCCGTCTGGTGCACGTACAAGTACCTGAACTCGGGCCCGGGCTCGGTCGGCGGCTGCTTCGTCCACGAGCGGCACGGCCTGCAGCCGGATCGGCCGCGTCTGGCCGGCTGGTGGGGCCACGACAAGAAATCGCGCTTCCGGATGGAGCCCGGGTTTCGGCCAATCCCCGGCGCCGAGGGATGGCAGCTCTCGAACCCTCCGATCCTCTCGCTCGCCGCGATTCGCGCTTCGCTCGACGTCTTCATGGAAGCCGGGGGCATGGAGCCGCTGCGCGAGAAATCGCTCCGCCTCACGGCCTACCTCGAGTGGCTGCTCCAGCGGGAAATCGGCGAATCGGTCGAGATCCTCACCCCAGCAGATCCCCGCCGGAGGGGTTGCCAGCTCTCGCTTCGCGTGACGTCGAGCGGCTCGGGGAGAACCGTCTTCGAAAAGCTCGAAGCCTCCGGCGTCACCTGCGACTGGCGCGAGCCGGACGTGATCCGGGTGGCGCCCGTCCCTCTCTACAACCGGTACGCGGAGGTCCACCGCTTCGTCGAGATTCTCCAGAGCGCGCTGTGAGAAAACTGCGCGACACCCCCGAAATCACGCTCGTCGGCGCCGGTCTCGCCGGCTCGCTCCTGGCGATCTTTCTGGCCAAGCGCGGGTACCGCGTGACGCTCCTCGAGCGCCGCCCCGATCCACGAAAGACGGCCGCGCCTGCGTCCGCCGGACGCTCCATCAACCTGGCGCTCGCGAACCGGGGCATCGCGGCGCTCGAGGAAGTCGGCGTGATGGAGAGCGTCCGGGCCGCGCTCATTCCGATGGCCGGGAGGATGCTTCACGACGAGGAGGGGCGGCTCAAGCTGATTCCCTACGGCAACAAGCCGCACGAGGTCATCTACTCGGTTTCGCGCGCGGGCTTGAACGCGCTCCTTGTGGACGCCGCCGAATCGACCGGCCGGGTCTCGATCCGCTTCGGGGCGACGGTCACCGGCATCGATTTCGCGAACCGGAAGGTGCTCTTCCGAGCCGCGGAGAGTCCGGATCCACAAACCGTGCCCTACGAGGTCCTCATCGGCACGGATGGCAGCGCCTCGCCGGTTCGAGCCGCGATCCTGGAGCGGACGGGAGGACAGCTCGACGAGGAGCCGCTCGGCCACGGGTACAAGGAGCTCTCGATCCCCGCGGGGCCCGGCGGTGGGTTCCGCATGGAGAAAGGTGCCCTGCACATCTGGCCTCGCGGCGAATACATGCTGATCGCGCTCCCCAACGTCGACGGCAGTTTCACCGTGACCCTGTTTCTGCCGAATCAGGGAGAAGAAAGCTTCCAGGTCCTGACGACTCCCGAGGCCGTTTTCGCGCTCTTCGAACGCCGGTTCGCCGATGCGATTCCGCTCATGCCCGGCCTCGGCGAAGACTTCTTCGGAAATCCCACCGGCCATCTGGAGACGATCCGCTGCGCGCCCTGGTCGTTCGAGGACCATGCGCTCGTCCTGGGGGACGCGGCGCACGCGATCGTTCCCTTTCACGGGCAGGGCATGAACGCGGCGTTCGAAGACTGCAGCGCCTTCGATCGATGCCTGGGAGATCCGAATCGGCCGTGGAACGAGATCTTCGCGGAATTCGAAAAGCGCCGCCGGCCCGATACCGATGCGATCGCCGACATGGCCCTCGAAAACTACGTCGAGATGCGGGCGACCGTCCGGGAGCCCAAGTTTCAGTTGAAGAAGGACCTCTCCTTCCGCCTCGAGGAGAGGCACCCCGGCCGGTTCATCCCCCGCTACTCCATGGTGATGTTCCACACGATTCCCTACGCGGAGGCCAGGCGGCGGGGGGCGATTCAGGAAAAGATCCTCGACGAATTGACGAGCCGCGCGGCGAGCCTCGATGCAGTCGACCTCGCGCGCGCCGACCGGCTGATCGCCGAGCGGCTGGGGGATCAGTCCTGACGTGTTGACTGGTGCACCGGCGCCGCCCGACAAACTCTAATCGGGGAACGGCGGCGCGAGTGAAGGCCCGCCATGATTAGCTTGCCTCCGTGACCGCTGACCAGACGTACGCCGGGGACGAGATACCGCAGGGCACCGATGTCATCGATTTGCACGTCTCCGAGCTCACCCAGATCTACAACTCGCTGGACCCTTCGCCCTTCCACGAGAAAGATCTGGACGACGATGCGGATGAGTTCATCGTCGGGTGGGCTAAGGAGCTCCCCAGCCAGAACCCGCTGGCCCTCCGCGTCCACCTCGACAAGCCATCCGTGACTCCTCAGATGGCCAACGCTCTGCGCGAGGCCGTTCATGCGTTCTACGCCCGGCGCTCCAAGCTCGCGAGCCAGCGCCTGTGCGGACTCTTCCGGGTGGGGCGGACGGCCCTCGTCACCGGCCTCGCATTCCTAGCGGCCTGCCTCTTCGCCGGTGACCGGATCACGAAGGCCTGGCCGGCCAGCGGTCCGGCCGAGATCATTCGCGAGAGCCTGCTGATCGGCGGCTGGGTCGCGATGTGGCGCCCCCTCGAGATCTTCCTCTACGACTGGGTGCCGATCCGGAGAGACCGGAGACTGTTCGACCGGTTAGCCGCCATGGCCGTGCGGATCGTCTGCCCGTCCAGCCTATGAAATCGGGACTGAGCGATGACGTCGACCTCGCGCGCGCCGACCGACTGATCGCTGAGCGGCCGGGGACTTTGTGATCACGCGGAGTCGGAAGCCCAAGGCACCGGGGACTTCGACAAGGCCGCGAGCGACCGCCTCGACGGGGCGCGGTGCGCGACCGAGTCTGGTCGACGCATGCGCTCGCCTCATCCGGTATCTCGAAAAGAGGAACGACATCCTGCTGCTGGCGACCAGCACGCGCTACCGGGAACACACGTTCGACGTCCCGAAGACCACGCAGCTCGCGCTTCGCGTCCGAGACCACCTCCGGCGCCGGAAGAAGCGCGTTGTCCTGCTCGACGTCGCGAAGCTGAAGATCCACACCTGCGAGGGCAATATCAGCGCGAATAAGGGCAACACTTGCGGGGTGCTCGAGGCGAGGCTGCCCTCCCGGTCCAAGAATCCGACGGGCCACCACCGATGCTGGGCCTCGATCAACAACGCCGACGATCAGCTCTACATGATTACGCGCGAGCTCTTTCAATCGCGGCTCGTGGTTTTCTTCGTCTCGGTGCGGTGGGGACAGACCAACAGCGTGTATCAACGGCTCTTCGAACGCTTGAGCTGGATCGAGAACCGGTTCACGACGCTCGGCGAGACGCCGATTCCCCAGTTGCGGAAGCTCGAGGCCGGAATGGTTCTCTTCGGCCAGAACTGGAACGACGCACAGGTCCTGAAGACCCAGCGGCAGAACTTCAAATGGTTCGGCTGGAAGACGCCGGCGCCGCTCAGCTTCTACTGGCAGTACACCCGGGACGCGGAGGACGAATCTCCCGAATCGTACCTGGACGCCGTCGAGGAGTTCGGCGCGCTGATGCAGATCGAGTTGTCATTCCGCTTTGGTTGATCCGGGGCTTTCGCCCCGGAAGAGACTGACTCTCGGACTCTACTCCCCGTGAACACCGATGAGATAAAGTCCAAATTGGTTCCACGAAACCCCGGGGCCGAGTCCGCGTCCTCGCTTCGCGGCGCTGCGGAAACCGACGATCGGCTGTCGGGAGGAGCGGATGGAAAAACCTCGCATCTTTCTCGGCTCGTCCGGAAAGCAGGCGAAGCTGGTGCAGGCGCTGACAGCGTGGCCTCGAGGACGTCGCGCGCGTCGATCCGTGGACGACCTCCTTTAATCCCGGCACGACCACCCTCGAGCGCCTCGTCGAGCTCGCGCACGAGGTCGACTTCGCCGCGTTCGTGTTCGCTCAGGACGATTGGACGGCGGTCAACACGTCCGCCAGCCCCTCGCCTGACCTCGGCGCCGGCCAGGCCTCCCCGCGCGACAACGTCGTCTTCGAAGCCGGCCTCTTCGGCGGCGTTCTCGGAATGCGCCGAACCTTCATCCTCCACGCCAACGGTGCGAAGCTGCCGACCGATCTGCTCGGCCTGACGTCCGTACGCTACGGCCAGGAAGGGACGGCGGCCGAGACTCGTGCCGTCTGCGAGAAGTTGAGAAAGGCGATCGAGAACGAGGGAAGCATCGCCCGCATCGAGGGCCTGTGGTGGCAGCACTCCCTGACGGAGCGCAGCGAGCACGAGCCTTCCGTGGTGAGCCTGCTGCGGATCGCGCGGAACCGGGCCGGCGCTCTCGAGATCACCGGTCGCGCCTGGAAGGAAGACGGCAAGCTCTCTGCAAGATACTGGAGCGAGGCCACGAGGGAGAAGAAAGAACCCTCAGGCGTCTTCTATTACCACACGCTCGAACGGCCTCTGGATCTGGGTGCCCCACAACTGGACGGGACCGGGGAGATTCTTCTGGAGACCGCCGATCGCGCGTCCGGGTACTGGACGACTCGTTCCGACGGGCCCGTGAAGGTGAACACGCGGACGGTCGGCGTCTACCTGCGCGCCCACCCGGGCGACCTGGCCACCCTTGACGGAGAGGACAACCGGAAGCGCGTGAAGCTGATCGCGGATCAGCTGAAGCGCTGGAAGTCGATCAAGAGCGCCTGAGCGAAAAGCCGAAGGGTCGAGCGGTTAGGTCCCGCGGCGGAGCCTATTCGAAGTCTTGAAACACGGCTGCCGAACCCCCATCCTTAGGTAAATGCTCCGGGGTTCGAGGGCGATCTTCTGGAAGCGCGCCGCGCTGCTCGCGGTGTTCACGTTTTCGGGTGCGAGCGGGCTCGTCTACGAGGTCCTCTGGACGCGGCGTCTGACCCACATCTTCGGCTCCACGACGCTGGCCGTGTCGACGGTCCTGGCCGCGTTCATGGGAGGGCTCGCCGCCGGAAGCTACTTACTGGGCGGCTGGGCGGACCGGCATCGGGAGCGAGCGCTCCGAACCTACGGCCTTCTCGAGATCGCGATCGGCGCCCTCGCCCTCGCCGTCCCGTTTCTCCTGAAGGCCGTGGAAGCCGTCTACCTCGGCGTCGCTCCCAGCTTTGAACGCCTGCCCATGGTCTTCTTCGTGGTGCAGTTCCTGCTGGTCGGACTCGTGCTCGTGCTGCCGTGCGTGCTGATGGGCGGGACGCTCCCCATCCTCGCCCGCTGGATGGTCGGGCGCGAGGACGAGATCGGAGCGCGCGTGGGGGCGCTCTACGCCGCCAACACGCTGGGCGCCGCCATCGGAACCGGCTCGGCGACGTACCTTCTTCTGCCGCGCGTCGGCGTGCGCGAGGGCGAGCTCGTCGCCGTCGCGGTGAACCTTCTCGCCGGCCTGGTTGCGCTCGCGATGGCCCGGGCGGCGCGCTCCGCGGCAGGGACTCCCCTCGCGACGCCGGTGACGGCTGCGACCCCGGAGGGCGCTTCCGCCCCGGGCACCGCGGCGCCCCGCCTCGTGCTCGCGGCCACGGCCCTTTCGGGCTTCGCCTGCATGGTCGACGAAGTCGCGTGGGCGCGGCTGTTCTCGCTCGTCTTCGGGAGCTCGGTCTACGCCTTCGGTCTCATGCTCCTGCAGTTTCTGGTCGGGATGGCGATCGGCAGCGCCATCTTCGCGCGCATCCGCCGCACGGCTCCGCGGCGCGTGCTCGGGATCGCCCTGGGCGCCGCCACCTTCGCCGCCCTGCTCGGCATCGCCGCGGTGCCCCGGCTGCCGGTCCTCTACATGCGCGGCTTTCCCGCGGCGCGCGACTCCTTCTGGCTGGTCCAGCTCTGGCAGCTCCTCGAGACGGCGCCGTTGCTCTTGCCGCTCGCGATGGCGTTCGGCGTCGCCTTCCCGGCGGCGATCGCGGCGATCGCGGACCTCGAGCGCATGGGCCGCGGCGTCGGGCGGATCACGCTCTGGAACACCGTCGGCACGATCGGCGGCGCGTTTCTCGCGGGCTTCGTGCTCGTGCCGAGCCTCGGGTTGCGCGCGACGCTGACCGTGGCCGCCGTGGCGACGGGAATCGCAGGGATTCTCGTCCTGCGACGGGACGCCTCCCCGCGATTCCGGCGTCTCGGCATGACGGCTACGGCCGCGGCCCTCGTCGTCGCGCTGCTCCTGCCGGCATGGCCCCTCAATCTCCTCGCGCAGGGGGCCGGTTTCTACGCCGCGATCTACGAAACCTCCCGAGGCCTCGAGGACGCCACGAAGCGGTCGGAGCTCCTGTTCTACGAGGACGGCATCTCGACCACTCTCTCCGTCGACCGCCAGGGGGCGCACCGCTTCTACCGCTCGAACGGCAAGACGGACGCCTCGACGGATCCCGGAGACATGGCGAACCAGCTTCTGCTCGGACACCTGCCGATGCTCGCCCACCCCGACCCCAAGGACGTCTTCGTGCTCGGCCTCGGCACCGGCGTCTCGGCCGCGGCGATCGCGCGCTATCCCGTCCGGTCGATCGAGATCGCGGACATCGAGTCGGGGTCGCGGGAGGCGACGAAGTACTTCGCCCCGGAGAACCGGAACATCCTCGCGGACCCGAGGGTGACGTTCCTCGTCGCCGACGGGCGGAATGCGCTTCTCGCGCGCAAGAAGACCTACGACGTCATCCTCTCCGACCCTTCCGACGTCTGGGTGGCCGGTGTCGGCAATCTCTTCACGCGCGAGTTCTACGCGCTCGCGCGCTCGCGGCTGCGGCCGGGGGGCGTGATGGTCCAGTGGTTCCACGGGCATTCGCTTCCGCCCGAGCAGATGAAGCTCATCGTCGCGACGTTCCGGTCCGTCTTCCCCCACACCTCGTTCTGGAGGCCGAACCGCGGCGACGTGATCCTGATGGGCACCGTCGAGCCGACGCCCTGGGACCTGCAGCGGCTGCGCCAGCGGGTCGCGTCCGTGCCGGGCGTCCGCGACGACCTGATGACGATGGGCTTCTGGGATCCGCTCTCGATCTTCGCGCCGTTCGTGCTCGACGGCGAGGATCTCGGGCGCATGCTTTCGGGCGTCGATGGGCTGCACTCGGACAACCGCCCGGTCATCGAGTACCTCTCCCCGCGCGCCGGCTACGAGGACACGACGTCCATCAACGACGCGGGCGTGCAGGCGCTGCAGACGAAGCGGCTGCCGGCGATCGCCGGCTTCGACGAGTCGAAGGACTTCGACGCGCGCGCCCGGTACCTCCTCGGGTTTGCGATGGCGTCGATCGGCCGCACGGATCCGGCCATCGGCGCTGATGGAGGAGAGCGTTCACGGCGAAGTCCGGGACGCCAAGTTCCTCGTGGGCCTGGGCAACCAGTACAGGACGAAGGGCTGGAACGGAAAGGCGATCGCCGCTTACGAGCGGGCGCTCACCGTCGATGCGGCTGACACGGAGGCCGGCCTCCTCCTCGCCGAGATGCAGCGGGCGGTGGGCGACGATGCGGGAGCCGAAAGGACTCTTCGCGCGGCGCTCGCCCGCTCCCCGGCCGATGCCGCCCTGGCACTCGCCGCCGCGCGCTTGCTGCTCGAGACCGGCCGCGGAGCCGACGTCGTCCCCCTCGTCGGGCCGGCGCTCGAAAAAGACCCGGGCCACGCCACACTGCGGCTGGCCTCGGGCGAAGCGCTCGCCGTCGCCGGCCGCACCGGGGAGGCGGTCGCGGCGCTTCGACAGGCATCCTCCTCCGCAACGCTGGACGCGGCCGTCCAGCGCGACGCCGGCGCGGCCCTGTTCCAGCTGGGCGATCTCGAAGGAGCAAAAGCCGCGTACTCCCTCGCCGCCCGGCTCGAGCCGGAGAACGTCGCGGGCCTCGTGGGTCTGGCCGAGGTCGAACTGAAGCGCGGCGACTCCGCGGCGGCCCGCGCCGCCCGCGATCAGGCGCTGGAGCTGGATCCGTACAATCCGGCGGCCTTGGCGATGAAGTAGGAAACCTTCCTTCTACTTCTTCTCCGGCTCCCTCTTCCGGAACACCAGCATCGTCTCCCGGGTGCCGCTGGGCTGAATCGTCATCGTCTGGCGCGTCCAGGTCTTTCCGCCGTCGCGGAGCCTCCAGATCATTCGCTGCACAGCCGAGCTGGGATCCCCTTCCGTTCCGGCGATGGCCTGCAGCCACAGTGACGTGCCGTCGTTGCCCCAGGCCGCCTCGAGTGTTCCCTTCTGGCCGGCGCCGAGGTTCTTCTCGTACTTCTTCCCGTCCACGACGATCTGCTCGGAGAGGATCTGGCGGTCGCTGACTTCGATCTGCTCGATCCAGATGCGGTTGCCGTTCTGCCGAACGTCCAGAACCGCGTCCTGCATCTGCGGCGAGACGTTGGTGCTCGCCGCGGCGTCGAGGGTCCAGATTCCGGTGAAGTCGAGCTTGGGTTTCGGCTGGGCTTTGGACCTAGGCTTCGCGGGCTTCGGTGTCGGAGTCGTCTGCGCAACCCCGCCGATTGCGACCAGCAGCATCATCGCGGCGAGCGCGAACGCCCGTCTCATGAGCGCACGCGCTCGCGCACCGTCTTGAGCGCGCGGCGCAGGAACTGCCCGGTGTAGGAGGCGCGCACGCCGGCGACGTCTTCGGGAGTCCCTTCCGCGATGATCCGCCCGCCTCCCTGCCCGCCCTCGGGCCCCAGATCGATGACCCAGTCGGCCGTGCGGATGACCTCGAGGTTGTGCTCGATGACGATCACGGTGTTTCCCTTCTCGGTCAGCGACCGAAGCACGCCGAGGAGCTTGTCGATGTCGTCGAAGTGCAGTCCGGTCGTCGGCTCATCCAGAAGGTACAGCGTCCGTCCCGTGGACCGCCGGGCGAGCTCCTTCGCCAGCTTGACGCGCTGGGCCTCGCCGCCCGAGAGCGTCGTCGAGGACTGGCCGAGCTGGATGTACCCGAGGCCCACCTCGACGAGCGTCCGGCAGATGTTTGCGATCGCCGGGATGTTCTCGAAGGTCTCGAGCGCCTGCTCCGCCGTCAGCGCGAGGATGTCGGCGATCGACTTGCCCTTGTAGTGGACCTGGAGCGTCTCGCGGTTGTAGCGCCGGCCGCCGCAGACGTCGCAGGTCACGTAGATGTCGGGCAGAAAGTGCATCTCGATCTTGATCTGCCCGTCGCCCGAGCAGGCCTCGCACCGGCCTCCCTTGACGTTGAAGGAGAAGCGCCCGGGCTGGTAGCCGCGGACCCGGGCCTCGGGCGTGCGGGACATGAGCTCGCGGATCGGATTGAAGACATTCGTGTAGGTCGCCGGGTTCGAGCGCGGCGTGCGCCCGATCGGGGCCTGGTCGATCGCGATGGCCTTGTCGATCTCCCAGATGCCCTCGATTTTGGCGTGCGCCCCGGGCTTATCCGACGCGCCGTGGTGGGCGCGCGCCAGCGCCCGGTAGAGGATGTCGTTGACGAGCGTCGACTTCCCCGACCCCGAGACTCCGGTCACCGCCGTCATCACGCCGAGCGGGAACCGCACGTCGATCTCTTTCAGGTTGTGCTCGCGGGCGCCGCGCACGACGATCGCTTTGCCCGACCCCCCTCTCCGGCGCTCGGGCACCGGGATCGCGATCTCGCCCGTGAGGTACTTCGCCGTCAGCGAGCCCGGGAAGCGGTCGAGCTCCTCGGGCGTCCCTTCGGCGACGATCTTGCCGCCGTGCACGCCCGCTCCCGGGCCCAGGTCGACGACCCAGTCGGCCGTGCGGATCGTCTCCTCGTCGTGCTCGACGACGATGACCGTGTTGCCGAGGTCCCGCATGGACTGGAGCGTGTCGATGAGCTTGCGGTTGTCGCGCTGGTGGAGCCCGATGGACGGCTCGTCGAGAACGTAGAGGACGCCCATCAGCTTCGAGCCGATCTGCGTCGCGAGACGGATGCGCTGCGACTCGCCGCCCGACAGCGACGCCGCGTCCCGCGAGAGGTTCAGGTATCCGACCCCGACGTTGTCGAGAAACCGCAGCCGGTCGCGGATCTCCTTCAGGATCTTGCCGGCGATCTCCCGCTCGCGCGGCGTGAGCGCGAGGTCCTCGAAGAACCCGATGACGTCGGAGATGGTCTCCGAAGCCACCTCGTCGATCGGCCGGCCTCCGACACGAACGGCCAGCGCCTCGGGCTTCAGCCGCCGCCCCTGGCACGCCGGACACGGCTCGGCCGACATGTACGCTTCGAGCTCCTCGCGGTTCTCGGCGTTCTCGCTCTCGCGGTAGCGGCGCTCGATCATCGGCACGAGGCCCTCGTACGAGGAGCGCCAGTGGTACTCGCCCTTCTCGGCGACGTAGGAGAACTTGATCTCGTCCTCGCCCGAGCCGTAGAGGATGACGTTCTGGGCGGCCTTCGACAGCTTCTCGAACGGCTGGTCCAGGCTGAACTTGTAGTGCTTCGCGAGGGTCGCCATCTGGCGCGAGCGCCAGTTGGTCGAGCCGGGCTTCCAGAGCGCGATCGCGCCGTCCTCGATGGACTTGGACGGTTCCGCCACGAGCCGTTCCGGGTCGACCTTCAGGATCATGCCCAGGCCCGAGCAGGCGGTGCAGGCGCCGTACGGCGAGTTGAACGAGAAGAGGCGCGGCGTGATCTCCGTCAGCGACGTGCCGCAGTCCGGGCAGGCGTAGTTGGCCGACAGAACCTCCTCGGGGCCGTCGGCGACCGACAGCACGATCAGTCCCCCGGAGACGCGGGTCGCCGTCTCGATCGAGTCGGCCAGGCGCTTGCGGTACTCCTCATCCTTCGCCGGGCTTGGAGACGAGCCGGTCGACGACGATGTCGATCGTGTGCTTCTTCTGCTTGTCGAGCTCGGGAGGATCGTCGAGGTCCACGAACTTCCCGTCGACGCGGGCCCGCAGGAAGCCCTCCTTGACCATCTCGGCCATCTGCTTCTTGTACTCGCCCTTCTTGCCCGAAACGTACGGGGCGAGGACCATGAACTTGCTGCCGACCGGCAGCCGCAGCGCCCGGTCGACCATCTCCTGGATGGTCTGGGCCTGGATCGGCCGGCCGCACTTGGGGCAGTGCGGCTGCCCGACCGACGCGTAGAGAAGCCGCAGATAGTCGTAGATCTCGGTCACCGTGCCGACGGTCGACCGGGGATTGCGCGAGGTCGTCCGCTGCTCGATCGAGATCGCCGGGGAGAGGCCCTCGATCGAGTCGACGTCGGGCTTCTCCATCTGCTCGAGGAACTGCCGGGCGTAGGCCGAGAGGGACTCCACGTAGCGCCGCTGCCCCTCGGCGAAGATGGTGTCGAAGGCGAGCGAGGACTTGCCCGAGCCGGACACCCCCGTGATCACGACGAGCTTGTTGCGCGGCAGGTCGCACGAGACGTTCTGGAGGTTGTGCTGCCGCGCGCCGCGGATCCGAATGGCGTCCATGAGGAGGGGAGATTCTAAACGGTCGCTCGCCCGGGATTCTTCCGGCATGAGTCCTCCGCCAGGGATAACGGCCCTGGGCGTCCAAAATCACGGTTCTTTTAGGCTGTCATCCTGAGGAGCGAAGCGACGAGCCGGCCACCAGAGGCAAACCTACGCAGTAGGCAACGCCGACCGCAGGTCGGCGTTAACGATCCCGTGGTTGGTTAGTCCGGGATCCTTCGCTTCGCTCAGGATGACGCTGAAGGTCGGCGTTAGAATCGCGTCGAACTCCATGTTCTCCTCGTCCGACGCCAAGTTCGTCGTGCTCGCGTTCTCGTCGCTCTTCTCGGTGATCAACCCGATCGAAGCGGCGCCGATCTTCGTCTCCATGACGGCGGGACGATCGTCCGGGGAGCGGCGGCGCATGGCCTTTCGCGCCTGCCTTGCGGCCGCGATCATCCTGACCCTCTTCGCGGTGACCGGCGGCGCGATCTTCTCGCTCTTCGGCATCACGCTGCCGGCCTTTCAGATCGCCGGCGGCATCCTCTTCACGATCATGGGCATCAAGACGCTGCAGGGCGACGACGAGCGGTCGGAGCGGGGCGAGGTCGTGGCCTCGCGCGATCCGTCGATCGTCCCGATCGGCATGCCTCTCATCGCGGGGCCCGGGGCGATCTCCACGGTCATGGTCCTTGTCGGGCAGGCACGTGACGGAGGTCACAGGACGGCGCTCGGGATCGCCATCGCGGCGAACATCCTCCTGACGCTCCTCTTCCTGCTCGCCGCGCCGATGATCGTTCACCGGATCGGCGAGACCGGGCAGCGCATCGTCTCCAAAATCATGGGGTTGATCGCCGCCGTGATCGGCGTCCAGTTCATCCTGAACGGCGTCGAAAGCGTCGCCCTCTCGATCCTCAAGGCCTCGCGCTCGTAGCTTCGGTCCGTCCGCGGACCTGTCCTTGCACCCTCCGAAACGCAAGGAAGGACAGGAGACGTAAAGCTCTGACGTCTCTATAATTACCGCACCCTCAATGAGTGTTCCTGTCCGGGCCCTCCTGCTGGACGACTCGACGTCCAACGCCGCGCTCCTCTTCGAGGAGCTGCGTCGCGGCGGCTTCGAGCCGGTCCTCGAACGCGTGACCTCGCGCGAGTCTCTCGAGGCCGCGCTCGCCGCCTCGAGCTGGGACGTCGTGCTCTCGGACATCGCCGTCGGGTCGCTCGGCGCGCTCGAGGCGCTGGCGATCCTGCAGCAGCGCGACATCGACGTGCCCTTCCTCATCGTTTCGGAAAACCTCGGCGAGGAAACGGCGATCCGCGCGATGCGCGCCGGCGCGCAGAACTGCATCCCGCGGACGAACCTCGTGCGGCTCTGCCCGATTCTCGAGCGCGAGATGCGCGAGGCGCAGATCCGCCGCGAGCGGCGCACGGCGCAGGGAGCGCTGGAAGCTCTGAAGAGCTCCGAGGAGCGTTTCCGTCGCGCGGCCCTCATGTCCACGGACCTGATCCACGAGTGCGACCGCGCGAACAACCGGATGCACTGGTTCGGCGACGTGGACCGGATTCTCGGCTATCCGAGCGGCGAGTTCCCACGCACCGTCGAGGGGTGGCAGAAGATCATTCACGCGGAAGACCAGCCCCGGATCGCCGCGGCGGCCGCCCGCCACTTCGACTCCGGCGAGCCCTTCTTCGAGGAGTACCGGGTCGTCAAGCGCGACGGCTCGATCCTCCACTGGCACCACTCCGCGACGCTGCTGCCGGACCCGGGCGGCCAGCCGACGCTCTGCATCGGCACGGTGACCGACGTGTCCGGCCGGCGCCAGATCGAGGAGGCCCTCCGCCTCTCGGAGAAGCGGTACCGGACGCTCTTCGAGCGCAACCTCGCCGGCGTCTATCGGTCGACGCTCGAGGGCCGCATCCTCGACTGCAACGAGTCCTTCGCCCGCATCTTCGGCTACGCCTCCCGCGAAGAAGTTCTTCAGCAGGCCGCCTGGGACTTCTACGTGAAGCCCGAGGACCGGCAGGCCGCCGTGGCCAAGCTCCTCGAGCGCCAGAGCCTGACGAACTACGAGCTCTGCCTGAAGCGCAAGGACGGCAGCCTCGTCTGGGTGCTGGAGAGCGAGAACCTCATCGAGGGGCCGGACGGCCGGCTCTCGATCATCGAGGGAACGACCATCGACATCACCGAGAGGAAGCGCGCCGAGGAGCAGGTCAAGCACCTCGCCTTCCACGATCCGCTGACCAACCTGCCGAACCGGTTGCTCTTCAGCGACCGCCTGACGCTCGCGGTCGCCCAGGCCCACCGCCACAATCAGCGGCTCGCCGTCCTCTTTCTCGACCTCGACCGGTTCAAGGTCATCAACGACTCGCTCGGACACTCGGTCGGCGACGAGCTTCTCCGCCAGGTCGCCGAGAGGATCCAGGAGTACGTTCGCGAGGGCGACACCGTCGCGCGCCTCGGCGGCGACGAGTTCACGCTCCTCGTTCCGGGCATCACGGCGGAAGAGGACGCGGCCAAGATCGCGAAGAAGATCTGCGACGCCATCCACGATCCCTTCTGGATCGACGGACGGGAGCTCTTCGTGACGACGAGCATGGGCGTCGCCGTGTATCCCTCCGACGGCCACGACGCCGAGACCCTGGTCCGCAACGCCGACTCGGCCATGTACCGGGCCAAGGAGCAGGGCCGCGACAACTACCAGCTCTACACGCCCGCCATGAACGCGAAGGCCGTCGAGCGCCTCTCGCTCGAGAGCCGGCTGCGCCAGGCCGTCGCCAACGACGAGCTCGAGCTCCACTTCCAGCCGTTCTTCGATCTCAAGACGGCCGAGGTGCTCGGCGCCGAGGCGCTGCTTCGCTGGAGGCACCCCGAGCTGGGCCTCATCCCTCCGGGCGAGTTCATCCCCATCGCCGAGCTTTCCGGCCTGATCGTTCCGATCGGGGAGTGGGTGCTCCGGACGGCCTGCGCCGAGGCGCGCAAGTGGCACGCGAGCGGGTTTGCGAGCCTGACGGTCTCGGTCAACCTCTCGAGCCGCCAGTTCCAGCAGTCCGACCTCGTCAGCCAGGTCACGAGCGCGCTGACCGAGACCGGCCTCGAGCCCGACAAGCTCGACCTCGAGATCACCGAGTCGAACGCGATGCAGAACGCCGAGCAGTCGATCAACACGCTCCGGGGCCTCAAGAAGCAGGGCGTGCGGATCTCCATGGACGACTTCGGAACCGGCTATTCCTCCCTCAACTACCTCAAGCGCTTCCCGATCGACCGGATCAAGCTCGACCAGTCGTTCGTGCGTGACCTGCCGGGAGACAAGGACGACGCCGCGATCGCGATGGCGGTCATCGCGATGGGCCAGAGCCTCGAGCTCGTCGTCATCGCCGAGGGCGTCGAGACCGAAGAGCAGCTCACGTTCCTGAAGGACCGCAACTGCGACCAGCTCCAGGGATTCCTCTTCTCCCGCCCTCTGCCCGGAAAAGCCTTCGAGACCTTCCTCGAAGAGGGCCGCATCGCGGCCGACCCGGGCCGCTCGTGGGCCATCCGCGAGCACTGATCCAAACACCGGGGAATTCCGCCGCCGGACATCGGTTAGGATGCCGGCCATGGAAGCCATTGCGACTCCGGCGCCCGAGCGCCACCTCTCGATCTTCAGCCCCGGCACTCCCCGCGAACGGGAGCAAAACTTCGAGTCCTACTGGGCCTTTACACGCGGCCGGGACGGCGAAATTCTCGAAAGCGAAAAGGACCTGACCGGGAAGAGGGAAATCCTGGCCGCCTATCAGGCCAAACCGGTCCGTTCCCGCCAGCCTCTCCCGGACCCCGAGCGTTTTTACCGTAACTACGTGAAGCTTCAGGACGATCCGAAGACCTTCGACCGCAAGACGCTCCTGCTGACGTTTCTGTACAAGTTCGCCCGCCACGAGTGGGCCGGCATCTCGTGCGCCTGGGATGCCACGCCGTCGATCACCCTGGCGGAGCGGACCACCCAGCGCATCAGCCGTTACCACCTCTGCGAGGAATTCAGCCACGTCCGGCTCTTCCACGAGATGTTCCGGACCTTCCATCTCGACCGGGTGGTGTGGGTTCCGCCGGGCAACGGCATGCGGCGCATGTACGCCATCTTTTCGAGGTTTCCGGGCGTCCTCATGAACCCGCCGGCCTTCGTCAGCGAGCTCATGGGCCTGACGCTCTACCTGCACATCGACGCCGTCCTCGACGACATCATGGGAGACGAGCCCGAGGCCCGCGACCGCGTGCGGGCGCTGTTGCGCGAGATCATGACGGACGAGATGGCCCATGTCGGGCAGCGGCGCAATTTCCTCGGGACGGGCGGCACGCGCGCCGCGTACGCCATGGTCGGCCCGATGTTCCGGGGCTTCTACCGCGACCTGCCCGAGGCGAAGCTCCTCTTCAACATCGACCAGATGGTGCGCGAGGCCAAGGCCTTCGACTACAGCACGATGCCGCCCGAGGTTGTCTCGAAGAGCTGGACGCCGTCGTACTGCCGGCCGTAAGGGAAGTCGAGAGTCTAGAGTTAAGAGGTTAAGACCAGAGACGAGCTCGCCGAGAGTCACCTCAACTCTCAACTCTCAACTCTCAACTCTCAACCCTCGACCCTCGACTTTCAACTTCCTCGTCATCCTCAACCCCTCGAGCCCTGCACCGTAATAGTCCGGCAGCTTCCGTACCGTCTTGAACCCCATCCGCTCGTAGAACCGAAGGGCGTTCGTGTTTCGGACATCGACTTCGAGGCGCACGTCGCGCGCCCCCGCGCGGGTCATGCGCGCGAGAAGCTCGTCGAACACGCGGGCCCCGAGCCCCCGCCGGCGCGCCGCCGCGGCGATGTCGATCGTGACGACATGGCCCCGCCGGCCGGCGACGTGGCCGATCGCGAAGGCCGCAAGACCTCCCTCCGGGTCGTCCGCATCCTCGACGACGAGGGCGATGGCCCCCTCCCGGGAAAGAAAGTCGCGGATCTGGCCGCGCGTGTAAGAAATCCCCTGCTCGAAGCAGGACTGGTCGAGACGGTAGGCCGCCTCGAGATCGTCGGCGCGATACTCACGGACGGCGATCGCCGCGGGCTCGCGGGTGCTCAGCCGTCACCTCCTCCGCATCTCGCGGTCGGCCTCGCGCTTGAGCTCCCGGTTTCGGATCGCGTCGCGCTTGTCGTGCAGCTTCTTGCCCTTGACGAGCGCGATCTCGGCCTTCACGCGGGATCCCTTGAAGTAGAGCGAGAGGGGCACGCAGGAGACGCCCCGCGTCGCGACGGCCCCGGCCCACTTGTCGAGCTCCCGGCGGTGGAGCAGGAGCTTTCGATCCCGCTCGGGAAGGTGGTTCGTCCAGGACCCGGACGCGTACGGCGAGATGTGCGCGCCCACGAGGTACGCCTCGTCGTCGCGAAAGTGGACATACGAGTCCTTGAGCTGGGCCCGCCCCTCCCGGAGGGACTTGACCTCGGTTCCCGTGAGGACGAGGCCGACCTCCATCCGGTCGTCGATGAAGTAGTCGTGAAACGCCTTCCGGTTGGCCGCGACGGGCTTGATGGATTGGGTCTTCGGGCGGGCGTTTTGAGGCTTCATTTCGGGGTCCGGCCGGGAGTCTAGCAAGGCCCCCTTCCGCCACTGGCTGTTGCGGGAAGGAGACACCGCTACGGGACTTGTGCGATGATGGGGTTTGCGAGATTTGGGATTCTGATGTGCTAAGCTTCTCAGGAATAAAGGGATACTTCAGCCCCGGCCGGGTCATCGTCGGATTCCAAATCGCCTGGCATCAATACTGCGAGTGAACGAGCACCGTAGATAGAGGCATGCGCCAGCAGACGACGCTCAAAACGACAGTCTCCATCGACGGCGTGGGCCTCCATTCGGGTCACCCGGTGCGCGCGCATTTCCATCCGGCGCCCCCCGACTACGGCCTCGTCTTCCTGCGGCGGGAGCATCCGGATCGCCCGATCCCGGCCCTGCTGGACTCCGCCTCGAGCTTCGACCTGGCGACCACCCTCAAGCAGGGCGAGGTCTCGATCGGCACCGTGGAGCACGCCCTGTCGGCCGCCGCCGGCGTCGGCCTGGACAACTGCCTCATCGAGATCGAGGGCCCCGAGGTCCCGATCCTCGACGGCTCGGCCCTCCCCTTCGTGCGGCTCTTTCACGCCGCCGGATTCGAGCGGCAGAACGCCCTCGCGCGCCCCCTCTCGCTCGCGCGTTCCGTGGAGGTCGTCCGGGAGGACCGGCGCGTCGAGTACGTGCCCGACGGGGCCAACCTGACGATCACCTACGAGATCGACTTTCCGCACCCGATCGTGGGCCGCCAGGAGCTCACGTTCACGCTCAAGGCGGAGGAGTTCGCGTCGCGCATCGCGCCCGCGCGGACCTTCGGCTTCGCCCGCGAAGTCGAGGCCATGCGCGCCCGCGGCCTGGCCCGCGGAGGCAGCCTGCACAACGCCGTGGTCCTCGACGACACGGGCATCATCTCGGGACCCCTGCGCTTCCGCGACGAGTTCGTCCGGCACAAGGTCATGGACCTGATCGGAGACCTGGCGCTCCTGGGCCGGCCGCTGACCGGTCACATCCACGCCCGCAAGGCCGGGCACGCCCTCCACATCGAGTTCGCGCGGGCGCTCGACGCGGCGCTCAAGAATCCGGCGGTGGACATACCCGAGGCCGTGGAAGACGAGCAGCGGGCTTCGGGAACGAGTTAGAAGTCGAGAGTCGAGGGTTCAGGGTCTAGGGTCAAGCCAAGAAGCGTCTCCACTCTCGACTCTCGACCCTCAACCCTCAACTTTCCTCCAAGAGCTTCGTCTCCAGAACCTGCTCCCCCGAAAACCTCTCCAGCCTCAAATAGTGCTCCGCCGCCGCGAACAGCGCGTCCGCGGGCGTGAGCCCGACGATCTCCGATCCCACGATCGGGACGCCGTAGCGCTCGGCCTCCGAGCGGACGCACTCGAAAACGCGGTGCAGGGGCGTCTTCTTGAAGTTCGTCATGTTGATCGAGACCTGGACGAGGCCGCGGTCCGAGAGCTCCACTCCCATGGCCTTCACGTACCGGAAGCCGCCCGAGAGGTGGCGGATGGATTTCGCGATGCGATCGGCGATCGCGAGGTCCTTCGTGGCGAGGTTGATGTTGTACGCGATCAGAAACGGCCGGGCGCCCACCGCGACCGCACCCGCCGAGGGATGGGGCACCGCCGGCCCGAAGTCGGGCTTCCAGAGCAGGTCCTTCATCTTCTCGCCGAATCCCTCGAACTGTCCCTTACGCACGTCGGCCAGGTTGCGCCGGTTCTCGGCGCTGGCGGCGTCCTCATAGAGGTACACGGGAACGCCGAATCGCTCGGCGATGGCGGCGCCGGTCTCGCGCGAGAGACGCACGCAGTCCTCCGTCGACGCGCCGCGGATGGGGATGAAGGGCACGACGTCGACGGCGCCCATCCGGGGATGCTCTCCGCGGTGCTTGCGCAGGTCGATTCTCGACAGGGCCGCCTCGAAGAGGGCGAGCACGGCGGCGCGCAGCGACTCGGCGTCTCCGACGAAGGTCAGCACGCTGCGGTTGTGGGCGGTGTCGGAGGACACGTCGAGCAGCCTCACTCCGGCCGTCGCGCGGACCGCGGCCGCGATCGCGTCGATGGACGCGGCCTCCCGGCCCTCCGAGATGTTCGGAACGCACTCGATGATGGTCCGCATGCCTAAGTTCCTGACCGGGCAGTTTATAATCTCCGGCAACGTGAGAAAGACAACGACCCCCTTCCCGGCGCGGGCCGGAAGCGGCGCATGAGCGCGGCTGCCCCGACCGGCTACCCCGGCAACCCGTCCCTCCCCAAAGAGGTCCGGGACAAGATCCTGTCGACCTTCCGCCACACCCTGAACCTCTTCAAGGAAGGCAAGACGGACGACTGTGTCATCGGCTGCGACTTCATCCTGAAAATGGACCCGCGCTTCGCGCCCGCGCGCCAGCTCATGGACAAGGCCCGGAACCCGGCGGCGGCGGTGGACGTCGGCGAGCTCGAGGCCATCGTCGCGGCCACGCCGACCCGGCAGGAGCGCGTCGCGTCGGTCGAGGTCGACAAGCTTCTGGTCCGCGCGGCCGAAAGCCTCAACGCCCGCGATTTCGACGCGGCGATCGCCGCCGCCGAGCAGGTCGTGCAGGCCCTCCCGGGCAACCGGGACGCCCAGGCGATCCTCGACAAGGCCCGCCAGCGCAAGGATTCCGGACCGCAGTTCGAGGTTGCGCGTCAGCGCGCCATGATGGCCCTCGACGGGAATCGGCCCGGCGAGGCGAAGGCCGCGCTCGACCGCATGCGTTCGATCGACCCCGACCACCCTTCGGTCGCGCTTCTCGAAACGCGCGTGGCGAGCGCGCAGGCGCCGGCGGAGATCGGGGAATCGACGAATCCGGGCCTGACGCTCGGAGGCCCCGAAGAGCCGGCCGCGGCGCCGGAGCCTCCCGATCGCCAGGGCGGCCTCGGCGATCTGAGCCTCGACTCGCTTTCACTCGACGAGTCATTCGACAGCCCCGAGGTCTCGCCTCCGATCGACTTTGGCGTCCACTCCTCCACGGGACCCCTGGCAGTGGAGGACTTCCAGAGCGAGGCGTCGGCCCCCGCGCCCGAGGCGGGGAGCCCGCCCGACATGTGGGGCCCGGCGCCGGGCGAGGAGCCCGCGGCGCCCACTCCCGACGGCTATCCGGCCGCCTTCAGCATGGGCGCCCCGGAGACCGAGCCGGAGCCCGAGCCTCCCTCCCCCCGGCAGGAGATCGAAGGGCTGCTCGCCCGCGGAGACGAGGCGGCGCGCGCGCGGCAGCCGCCAGCAGGCGATCGAGATCTGGTCGCGCATCTTCCTGATCGACATCAACAACTCCGAAGCCGTCGGACGCATCGAGAAGGTCCGCCAGGAGATGGCGGAGGGCAACAAGCGGGTCGCCGAGAGTCTCCGGCAGGGACGCGAGAAGTTCGAGGCCGGCGACTTCACGGCGGCGCGGGAGGCCTTCCTCCAGGTGCTCGCCTTCGACGAAACCGACGCGACGGCCCGCTCCTACATCGACCGGATCGAGCAGGAGCTCGCGCGTCCGTCCGCCGGCCTCGATCTCTCGCGCAAAGCGCCGGCCGGCGACATTCTCGCCGAAGAGATGGCCGACGCCTCCGCGCCGGACCTGGATCTGGAAGTGGAGCCGGAGCCCCTCGACGACAAGATCGAAACCGCGATCCGGACCGCGAAGACACCGGCGGGGCGCCGCGCTCCCGACAAGAGGTTCGTCCTCGCTCTCGGCGGCGCGCTCGTCCTGGCACTCGCCGTCGGAGCGTACTTCTTCTCACGGGGCGGCAGCGGGCCGGCCCCGGCCGCCGCGGACGGCGGCCCGTCGCTCGAGCGCGCGACCGAGCTCTTCCGCGACGGCAAGATTCCCGAGACCATCGCCGAGCTCAAGCGCATCAGCCCTCAGCATCCCGACTATGCGCGTGCCCAGAAGCTGCTCGCCTCCCTCACGCGGAAGCCCGAAGGCGGCGGTGAGGCGCCGGCGGCCGGAGACGGCCTCGCGGAAGCCGCGCCCGGCGACGCGCCGACGGGAGGCACGGGGCCGCCGCCGGAGGCCCTGGCGCAGCGCGAAGTGGCCGAGAAGGCGCTCTCCGAGAAGCGGTACATCGACTCTTTGAAGGCGTTCGCGCTCTCCGCCGGGGCGTTCCAGTCCGATCCGTCGTTCACCTCGGCGATGGGGGAAGCCTCTTCGAAAGTCGCCGAGCTGACGCCGGCGGTGAAGCTCTACAACGAGGGCGAGTACGACACCGCTATCCCGCTCCTCTGGAGGATCTTCCAGGCCGACCGCGAGCAACCAGGACGCGCGGTCCTACCTCGCTTCGTTGCTACTACAACCAGGGCATCGCCCAGCTGCAGAACGGGCTGTTCCCCAAGGCCGTCGAGAGCTTCAACGAAGTCATCGCGATCGCCCCCGAAGACGCCGAAGCGGTGCGGCAGAAGAAGTTTGCGGAGCGCTACCTGAAGGGCGACCTCGACCTGATGGGCCGCATCTACGTGCGCCACATCCAGCAGCGGCCGTAGCGGGCATCCATGAAGGACGTCAGGACGCTGGAGGACTTTCCGCTCCACGACGGAGTCTCGGCTCCCCCGCCCGCCGCGGCGGTCGAGCCGCCTCTCGCCGCTCGCCGTGCCGGGAGCCTCGCCTCGAGGCCGCGCCGCTTTCGGCTCGCGTCACGGCCGCGGCGGCCGACGCCGCCGCCGTTCTCCTGCTCACGGCCGTCGCGATCCTCGCCGCGCGCCTCCGCACCGGCGCGAGTCCCGGACCCGCGGGCCTTCTCTGGGTCGCGGCGTTCGTCGTGTACCTCTCGGCCTTCGCGACGGTCGTTCCGATCGTGGCGTTCGGCCGGACCCTCGGCATGTCCCTGGCGGACCTCTCGGCGCGCCCCGCGGCGGCCTCCCCGGGGGTCCCGGCGGCGATGGCGCTCCGGCGCTGGCTCGGGACGCTCGCGACCGCGGCGACGGGCGGTCTCCTGCTCTTCTGGACGGCGCGCGACGCGCAGGCGCCGACGCCGGCGGACCGGTTTTCCGGATGCGCCCTGATCGGTGACTGACTCCCGGCCCCGCCTTCGCGTCGCGGTCGCGCAGATCGACACGACCGTGGGGGACTTCGAGGGCAACGCCGCGAAGATCCTGCAGCTCGGGCGGCGCGCCGAGCGCGAGGGCGCGCACATCGTCCTCTTTCCGGAGCTCGCGGTCTGCGGGTATCCCCCGCGGGACCTCGTCGAGCGCCCGGCCTTCGTCGCCGCGAGCGAACGGACCTCCGGGCGCATCGCTCGCGCCTCGAAGACCGCCCTCTGGGTCTTCGGCTCGCTCTGGAGCAATCGCGGCGCGCGCGGCCGCCGGGTGTTCAACACGGCCGTCGCCGTCCGGGGAGGCCGCCGGATCGCGATCTACCGAAAGCGCCTGCTACCGAACTACGACGTCTTCGACGAGTCTCGCTACGTCGAGCCGGGCGACCGCGGCCTGACGCTGCGCGTTCGAGGCCGCCGCGTCGCCGTCACGATCTGCGAGGACATCTGGAACGACAAGACGTTCTGGAAGCGGCCGCTCTACCCCACCGACCCGGTCGCCGAGCTCGTGCGCGGGGACGCGGATCTTCACGTCAACATCTCGGCCTCGCCGTACACGCTCGGGAAGAACCGGCTGCGGAGGCGGATGATGGCCCAGATCGCCCGGCGCACGGGCGTGCCCCTCGTCCACTGCAACCTCGTCGGAGGCAACGACGGCCTCGTGTTCGACGGCGCCTCGACGGCGTTCGACGCAAAAGGCCGACTGATTGCCGCGGGCAAGCGTTTCGAGGAAGAGTTCTGGACCCTCGACCTCCCCGACGGCCGCGGACCCTCGGCGCCGGCCGACGAGGCAATCCCGGGCCTGCGCAAGGCGCTGGTCCTCGCGCTTCGGGACTACGCCGCCAAGTGCGGCTTCCACACGGCGGTCCTCGGCCTCTCCGGGGGAATCGACTCGGCCGTCACGGCGGTCATCGCCGTCGAGGCGCTCGGCGCCGAGCGCGTACACGGGATCGCGATGCCCGGCCCGTACTCCTCCGAAGGAAGCCTCCGCGACGCCGAGGAGCTCGCGCGGCGGCTCGGCATCCGCTTTGCTGTCGTTCCGATCGATCCCGTGTTCGACGCCTACCGCTCGACGCTGCGGCCCGAGTTCGGCGAGGGGAGCTCGACGCTCCCGGAGGAGAACCTCCAGGCCCGCATCCGCGGCGCCATCCTGATGGCGCTCTCGAACCGGTTCGGGCACCTCGTCCTCTCGACGGGCAACAAGTCGGAGATCGCCGTCGGTTACTGCACGCTCTACGGGGACATGGCCGGCGGCTACGCCTTGATCTCGGACGTGCCGAAAACGATGGTCTATGGTCTCGCCGCAAGAGCTCAATCGCGACTCCGAGCGGATTCCGCGCTCCACTATCGAGAAGCCTCCCTCGGCCGAGCTCCGGCCAAACCAGAAGGACACGGATTCGCTGCCGCCGTACGACGTCCTCGACCCTCTCATCGACGCTCTCGTCGATCGGGCCCTGCCGGCGGAGCGCGCGGCACGCGCCGCGAAGGTTCCCCTGGCGCTCGCGCGCGACATTGCCCGGCGGATCGACGCCGCGGAATACAAGCGATTCCAGATGGCGCCCGGACCGAAGGTCACGGCGCGGGGCTTCGGAGAAGGGCGCCGCTACCCGATCGCCCAGAAGTTCCGGCCTTAGGCCGTACACTCCCGCTCGAGAACGCCAGAGTGAGCACCGAGCACTACGCCTGGAAGGAAATCCCCGGCTCCTCGCACGACCTGCTGCGCCGGAGGATCCTCTCGCTTCCCCCGGGCCGGCGCCTGCTCGACCTCGGTGCGGCCGGAGGCCATCTCGGCCGCGCGGTGCGGGACCGGTGCGCGTACGTCGCGGGCGTCGAGCCGGACCCGGCGCTGCCTTCCGACTGCCGTGAGGGCTACGACGACTGGCGCTCGACCGACGCGCTGTCGGCCGGAGCGTGGGACGCGCCGTTCGACGTCGTCGTTTGCGGCGATGTCCTCGAGCACCTCCCCCGCCCGGAGGCGCTGCTCGACCGGATCCGGGAGTGGCTCGCCCCGGCGGCACGCTCCTCGTCTCGCTGCCCAACGTCGCCAACGTGACTGTACGGGCCGCGCTGCTTGCTCGGCCGATTCCCCTACGCCGAGCAAGGGCATCCTCGACCGGACGCACCTGCGCTTCTACACGCGGCGGTCGGCTCGCCGCCTCCTCGAGGACGCGGGCTTCCGCGTCGAGCGTGTCTTCGCCACCGCCATGCCCTACGAGCTCGCGGCGCCCGTGCTCTGGCGCGCCCCGCTCGCCGGACCGGTGCGGGCATTCGCGAGCGGTTCGGCGAGGCTGTGGCCGACGATGTTCGGCTACCAGTTCGTGATCGAAGCGCCGGAAATCGAAGCTCGAAGGCGTCGCTCGTCCTCCCGGCCTACAACGAAAGCCGCCGGATCGCAGCCTGCATCCGCGAGGTGGCGAAGTGGGCGCGCGACGCGGCCGGGAGGCTTCGACTGGGAAGTCATCCTCGTCGACGACGGCTCGACGGACGGGACCGCGGAGCTCGCGCAGCGGCTGGCGTCGGAGGTGGACCTCGCCCTCGCCGTCCATTCCCTTCCCGTCAACCGCGGGCAAGGGCGCGGCAATCCGCGCGGGCGTCCTGGCCAGCGCGGGCGACCCGGTGCTGGTCTCCGACACGGACCTTTCGACGCCGCTGACCGAATGGACCAAGCTCTTCGAGAAGCTCGCGACGCATCCCATCGCCATCGGCTCGCGCGCGCTCCAGGAAGACCTCGTGCGCTTGAAGCAGGCCCCCCACCGCGTGTTGCTCGGCAAGGCCGGCAACGGAATCATCCGGCTCTTCGCGGTATCGGGGATTTCCGACACGCAGTGCGGCTTCAAGCTCTTCCGGAGCGATACGGCCAGGGAGCTCTTCCGCGACGCGCGCATCGATCGGTTCGCCTGGGACGTCGAAATCCTCTACCTCGCGCAGCGGCGCGGGCTCGCCATCGCGGAGGTCCCGGTCCTCTGGTTCAACTCTCCCGAATCCAAGGTCCGCGTCGTGCGCGACGCGATCCAGACGCTCTGGGACGTGATGCGGATCCGCTGGATGCACCGGGCGTCGGCTTCGACTCGGGTCACGCCAGGCGCCGTGTGATATCTCCTCCGGGCAGGAGGAGTCCATGCCGAAACTGAATGTTCGCCTGATCGCCCTCACCCTCGGTTTTGCGCTCGCCGCCGCCGCGCCGCTCTCCGCCCAGACCGAGCAGCAGAAGCTGGTCGACGAGTGCCTCGTGACCTGGAACAACTTCCAGACGGACCCCAACCTGACCTGGTTCCGCGAGCACGACCACGAAGCGGTGGGATTTCTCATCGCCGCGCAGGTCGTCAAGGCGGGTTTCGTCTTCGGCGGATCGGGAGGCCGCGCCGTGCTCGTCGCGAAAGGCGAGA
This sequence comes from uncultured Acidobacteriota bacterium, assembly GCA_963782585.1. Lineage (GTDB taxonomy): Bacteria > Acidobacteriota > Thermoanaerobaculia > UBA5066 > Gp7-AA6 > DAHUXD01. The sequence continues at coordinate 36,011 of CAWAKL010000014.1, read as the reverse complement.
AGGGATGGGCCGGGCCCGCGTTCTACACGATGGGCACGGCGAGCGCCGGATTCCAGGCCGGCGTGGACGTCTCGGAGGTCATCACCCTCGTCATGACCAAGAAGGCGCTCGACAAGCTCATGACCGGACAGGTGAAGGCCGGGCGCCGACGCCAGCGTCTCCGCGGGGCCGGTCGGCGCCGGCGCCGGGACGATGCCCCATGCCGACCTTCTCGTCTTCACGCGCTCAAAGGGGCTCTACGGCGGCGTCAACGTCCAGGGCACGTCGATCAAGCCGACCGAGGATTGGAACAAGGCCTATTACGGAAAGCTCGTCTCCCCCATCGACATCGTCATCCGCGGAGAGTTCGCCAATCCGGGCGGAGCGCAGCTGCGCAAAGCCATCGAAACGATGGCGACGAAGTAGGCGCACGGCTGTCGTCGAAGTGAGGGCGTCGCCGAGGTCGAGAACCCTTGCGGCCCTGATCCTCGTCCTCGGCGCCGCCGGCGCTCATGCTCCGGCCCACGAGCTCCGGCCCGCCTATCTGGAGCTGACGGAAACCGAGTCGGGCCGTGTGCGGGTGCTCTGGAAAAAGCCGAGCGTCGACGAGGCGGTTCCGTACCTCGCGCCGCAGTTTCCGCCGTCCTGGAACCCGGTCGAGGGGCCCCGAACCGCGCAGACACCGGATAGCGAGATCGTTCGGGCCGAGTACGAGACCGGAGGGCCGCTCCGGGGGCAGACCATCGCGATCGACGGTCTCTCCTCAACGGCGACGGACGTGCTCGTCCGGATCACGTTCGCCGGCGGCGGTACCCGGACGCTCGTCCTCAAGCCCGATTCGCCCGCCTTCGTCGTCGAGGAGGGCTCGGCCGGGTCGGCCGGCGCCTACTTCGGTCTCGGGATGCAGCACATTCTCCTCGGCGTCGATCACCTGCTGTTCATCCTCGGACTGCTCGTGATCGTCGGCCGGCGTTGGGCCATGCTCCTGAAGACCATCACCGCGTTCACGCTCGCGCACAGCCTGACTCTCGGAGCGGCGACGCTGGGTTGGGTGAGCGTGCCGCCGGGACCGCTCAACGTGGTCATCGCCCTCTCGATCCTGTTCCTCGGCGTCGAGATCGTTCGGATGCGGAGGGGCGAAACCTCCTTCACCATCCGCCATCCCTGGGCCGCCGCGTTCGGGTTCGGTCTGGTCCACGGGCTCGGATTCGCGAGCGGCCTCTCGACTCTGGGCCTGCCGCCCGGCGAGATCGTCGCCGCGCTGTTTCTGTTCAACGTGGGAGTCGAGGCCGGCCAGCTCGTGTTCGTCGGCCTCTATTTTGCCGTGGCCCGCGCGCTTCGCCGCCTCGAGGTGCCTTCGCCGCGCTGGGCCGAGGCGATCCCGGGCTATGTCGTCGGATGTCTTGGCGGCTACTGGACGATCTCCCAGCTCGCGGCCCTCTTCGGGGGACGCGCGTGAGGCCGCGGCTTCGCGTTCTCATGTCCGCGGCCGCCATCGCGCTTCTCCCCCGGCTGGCTCTCGCGCATGAGGAGAAGGGCGCGGCCGCCGGGTTCGTGTCCGGGTTCCAGCACCCCCTGTCGGGATGGGACCACATCCTCGCGATGGTCGCCGTCGGCCTGTGGGGCGCGCAGCTCGGCGCGCCCGCGATCTGGGTGCTGCCGGTGACGTTTCCGATGATGATGGCCTTCGGCGGGTTCCTCGGCCTGGTCGGTGTGCCGCTTCCCGGCGTCGAAGTCGGCATCGCCCTTTCGGCGATCGTTCTCGGAGTCGCCGTCCTGCTCGAGTGGAGACCGAAGCTGGCCCTCGCCATGACCATCGTCGCGATCTTCGCGATCTTTCACGGCTACGCGCACGGCAGCGAGCTCGCCCCCGGAACCTCCGCCCTCGCGTACAGCCTCGGATTCGTCGTCGCCACGGGGTGCCTCCACGGCATCGGGATCCTCATCGGCCTGCTCCACGAGCGACCCGCGGGCCGACCCGTCGTCCGGATCGCCGGCGCCGGCGTCGCCGTCGCCGGAGCGTTATTTCTGTGGCGCGCGCTTTTTTCGTGACACCGGCGCTCGCCCACCTCGTCTCGACTGGCGTCGGGCCGTTCTACGACGGCGCCGCGCATTTTTTCGTGTCGTTCGAGGAGATCCTGCCGGTCCTCGCGCTCTCGCTCTTCGCGGGGCTGAAGGGACCGCCCGGCGGGCGCCGGCTCATTGCCGTCCTGCCGCTCGCCTGGATCCTGGCCGGCGCGGCGGGTCTCGCGTTTCGGTCGACGGGCTCGGCGACGCTCGGCACGACCCTCGTGCTCCTCGCGACTGGCGCGCTTCTCGCGTGGGACCGCGAGATCTCTCCCGCCGCCGTCGGCGTCGCCGCCGCCATCGTCGGCCTCTGGATCGGATTCGGGAACGGGACGGCGATGGCGCAGGCGGGAGCGGGCGCGCTCGGAATGCTCGGCGCCGCGACTTCGGCGATGCTGCTCGCGATTCTCGCGTCGGCGCTCGCGACCGCGCTTCGCAACGGATGGCCGCGTATCGCCGTGCGCGTCGCCGGGAGCTGGATTGCGGCGCTCGGGATCCTTGCACTAGGCTGGAGCCTGCGAAAGTAAAAGGGGACAACATGAAGAGGCTCTGGAAGTTCGCTTCCGCGATCGCAGTCGCCGCTGTCGGCGTCGCCGCCTTCCAGGCGGTCGCGCAGGACAAGCCACCCGTGAGCGATGCCGGCAACGTGAACGCGGCCGTCGCCGCGAAGGCATTCGACAAACCGAAGTTCTCTCCATACGCCGGCCGCAACTATCCGGCGCGCGTCTACTGGGGCGACCAGCACGTCCACACGGGCTGGTCCGCCGACGCCGGGGGCTTCGGCTGCACTCTCGGACCGGAAGAAGCGCTGCGTTTCGCCCGCGGCGAGGAGATCATCGCGTCTACGGGCACACCGGCGAAGCTCTCGCGTCCCATGGACTGGATCGCCGTGACAGACCATTCCGACGGGGCGGGAATCATCCAGGAGCTGAAGGCCGGCAACCCCAACCTCACCGTCGACCCCACCGCAAAACGCTGGTACGAAATGATGAACTCGGGCAAGGGCGTTGAGGCCGCGAGCGAGCTCATCGTGGCGCAGTCGAACAACAAACTCCCGGCCGTCATCAAGGACCCCAAGCTCGCGGCGTCGGTCTGGAAAAAGAACACGGCCGTCATGGAGAAGTACAACGAGCCCGGCCGGTTCACCGCGTTCATCGGCTACGAGTGGACGTCGAACGCCGGCGGCGGCGACAACCTGCATCGGAACGTCATCTACCGGGACGGCAAGGACCTGGCGGACCAGGTCTCGCCCATGACGACCTTCGACAGCGAGAATCCGGAGGACCTCTGGAAGTGGATGGACGCGTGGGAAAAAAAGACCGGGGGCTCGCTGCTCGCCATTCCCCACAACGGGAACCTGTCGAACGGAAAGATGTTCGCGCTCGCGACGTTCCTCGGAAATCCCCTCACGCGCGAGTGGGCCGAGACGCGCGCGCGCTGGGAGCCGATGTACGAGACCACCCAGATCAAGGGTGACGGCGAGTCCCACCCCTCGCTCTCGCCCGAGGACGCGTTTGCGGGCTACGAGACCTGGGACACCGGCAATCTCGTCGGCGTCGCGAAGAAACCCGAGATGCTCCAGTACGAATACACCCGCCAGGCGCTGAAGAACGGCCTGAAGCTCGAGCAGCAGCTGGGCGTGAACCCCTTCAAGTTCGGCCTGGCCTCGGGCACCGACACGCACACGGGCCTCACGACGGCGGAGGAGGACAACTTCTTCGGCAAGCACACGGGCGTCGAGCCGGCCCCGCACCGCTGGGAGCACATCGTCATCAAGTCCGAAGGCAGCCAGATCCAGGGCTGGCAGATGGCGGCCTCGGGGTACACGGGCGTCTGGGCCACGGAAAACACGCGCGAGGCACTGTGGGACGCCCTGAAGCGCAAGGAGGCCTACTCCACGACCGGGCCGCGCATGACCGTGCGCTTCTTCGGCGGCTGGGACTTCGCCCCGACCGACGCGCAGAGCCGGATGCCGGCGGAAGCGGGATACGCGAAGGGCGTTCCGATGGGAGGCGATCTCCGACAGGCGCCGCAGGGAAAGACGCCCACGTTCCTCGTCGCCGCCGCCAAGGATCCGCTCTCGGGCAATCTCGACCGCGTCCAGATCATCAAGGGATGGCTCGACAAGGGCGGCAACGTTCAGGAGAAGGTCTATGACGTGGCCTGGTCCGACGGCCGGAAACCCGGATCCGACGGCAAGCTGCCTCCCGTCGGCAACACCGTCAACGTCGCAAACGCGACCTGGACCAACACGATCGGGGACCCGGAGCTGATCGCGGTCTGGAAAGACCCGTCCTTCGACCCCTCGCTCAAGGCCTTCTACTACGCGCGCGTGATCGAGATCCCGACGCCCCGCTGGTCGGCCTACGAGCAGAAGCGCTACGGCATCCAGATGACGAAGAACGTCCCGATGACGACGCAGGAGCGGGCGTATACCTCGCCGATCTGGTACACGCCGGGCAAGTGATCAGGCGCCTCGCGCGCGAGCCGCTCGTCCAGTTTCTCGCGGCGGGCGCGGCGATCTTTCTCTTGGCCGGCTGGCTCGGCGGGCGGCGCGCCGAGCAGCGCATCGTCGTTACCGACGGGCAGATCGACCGGATAATCGACACGTTCGCGAAGACGTGGATGCGCCCGCCCACGCCGCAGGAGCTCGCCGGCCTCGTCGACTCATACGTCAAGGACGAGATCTACTACCGGGAAGCGGCCGCCCTCGGCCTCGACCGCGACGACGAGGTCATCCGCCGGCGGATGCGCCTGAAGCTGGAATTCTGGAACCAGAACGCCGCCGAAGCGACGGAACCGACGGAGGCGGAGTTGGCGTCGCTTCTGGCCGCGCATCCCGAGAAGTTCCGCGCGCCGTCGCGCGTGACCTTCGAGCAGGTCTTCCTGCGCGAGGGCCGGGGGTCCGGGGCGCCTGCGCTTCTCGAAGCGCTTCGCGCGGGCCGCGATTTCGAGTCTGCCGGCGATCCGCTACCGCTGCCCTCGAGGCTGGACGACGCGGCGCTCGACGAAGTGGCGAGGATGTTCGGCGAAGACTTCGCGACCGGCCTGGAAAAAGCCGCGCTCGGCGGATGGGAGGGGCCGGTTCCATCCTCCTACGGCGTGCATCTCGTGCGTGTGCTCTCGCGCACGCCGTCCGCGACGCCGCCGCTCTCGGAGATCCGCGACGCGGTGGCGCGGGAGTGGTTCGCCGAACGGCGAACGGAGGCCGACCGCGCTCTCTACGACTCCCTGCGAAGGAAGTACACGGTCCGCGTCGAGCCTCGCCGGGGCGAACCGACTCGCTCTCCCGGAAACGCGCCGTGATAGAAAGACGGCGAATTTCTGGAGGGGAACGATGACTCGGGCGCGCCGGCGGAGCTCCTGGATTCTTGTGGCCACTCTGGCGGCGACGCTTCCCGCCGTGGCGCAAGAGCCGCCGCCGAGCAAGGAAGGCCTCGCGGACGCCTACCCCGCGCGAAAGAACTACTCCCCCTATGTCGGCCGCGACTTCCCGTCGCGGGTCTACTGGGGCGACACGCATCTCCACACGGCGCTGTCCTTCGACGCGGGCGCGTTCGGCGCGCGTCTCCTGCCGGCCGACGCCTACCGCTTCGCGCGCGGCGAAGAGGTCGTGTCCTCCACGGGCCAGCCGGTCCGCCTCTCGCGGCCGCTCGACTTCCTCGTCGTCGCCGACCACTCCGACAACATGGGTCTCTTCGAGCGCCTCTTCAATGGCGATCCGGAGATCCTCGCGGACCCCGACGGCCGCCGCATCTACGACAACGTCAAAGCCGGCGGAGAGAAAGGGGTCGAGGCGGCCCTCGAGCTGATCGACCGATTCTCCAAGAACACGCTGCCCAAGGCGATGCTCTCGCTGCCGGGCGACAAGGCCTACCGCAAGACCTGGGACTCGATGATCCGTGCCGCCGAGGCCGCGAACGAGCCGGGCCGCTTCACGGCCTTCATCGGATGGGAATGGACGTCCAACACGAACGGCAACAACCTCCACCGGGTGGTCGTGTACCGGGACGGCAAGGATCGCGCGTCGCAGCTCGAGCCGTACACGACGGTGCCGCCCCTGGGCAGCGACAACCCGCGCGACCTCTGGAAATGGCTGGCCGGTTACGAACAGAAAACCGGAGGCTCCGTCCTCGCCATCGCCCACAACGGCAACCTCTCCAACGGGATCATGTTCCCGTTCATCGAGTCGTTCGGCGGCAAGCCCATCGACCGGGCCTACGCCGAGACGCGCCGGCGCTGGGAGCCGATTTACGAGGTTACTCAGATCAAGGGCGACGGCGAAACGCACAAGTTCCTCTCGCCCAACGACGAGTTTGCCGGCTACGAGATCTGGGACAAGGCCAACCTCAACATGAGCGCTCCGAAGACGAATGCGATGCTGCAATTCGAGTACGCGCGTTCGGCCCTGAAGAACGGGCTGAAGCTCGAGGCAGAGCTCGGCGTCAATCCCTACAAGTTCGGCATGATCGGGTCCACGGATGCCCATACGGCCCTGCCGGCGGTGGAAGAGAACAACTTCTTCGGGAAGCATTCGGGGGTGGAGCCGAGCCCGACGCGCGCGGAGCACCCCGTCGGCTGCTTCGGCAAGGTCTGCGTCATGGGCTGGGAGCAGGCGGCGTCGGGGTACGCGGCGGTCTGGGCGCGCGACAACTCGAGGGAATCCCTCTTCGACGCGATGCAGCGCCGCGAGGTCTACGCCACGACGGGGCCGCGGATGCTGGTGCGGTTCTTCGGCGGCTGGAATTTCGGTCCGGCCGACGCGACGACGCGCGAGCCCGCAGTCCCCGGGTACGGCAAGGGCGTGCCCATGGGCGCCGACCTCCCGGCCGCTCCGGCCGGCAAGACCCCGACGTTTCTGGTCGCGGCGCTGAAGGATCCCATCGGCGCCAACCTCGACCGGGTGCAGATCGTGAAGGGATGGGTCGACGCCAAGGGGGACGTCCAGGAGAAGGTCTACGACGTGGCATGGTCGGGAGCGCGAAAGGCCGGCGCGGATGGAAAGGTGCCGGCCGTCGGGAGCACCGTCGACGTCGCGACAGCGACCTGGACGAACACGATCGGAAGCTCCGAGCTGATCACGACCTGGACCGATCCGAGCTTCGATCCGAAGCTCCGCGCGTTCTACTACGCGCGCGTCATCGAGATCCCGACGCCGCGCTGGACCGCCTACGACGCGATGCGCTACGGCGTGAAGATGAAGCCCGAGGTGCCGATGACCACGCAGGAGCGGGCCTACACTTCCCCGATCTGGTACACGCCGGGCAAGTGAGGCGAGCTCTCCTCGCCGCCCTGCTCCTCGCCATCAACGCCGCGGCGCTCGCCCAGAAAACCGATGTCATCGTCCTCTCCAACGGGGACCGGGTCACCGGCGAGATCAAGTCCTACGCGGCGGGCCGGCTCACCGTCGACACGTCCCATTCGAGCTGGATCAAAGTCAAGTGGAGCCTCATCGAATCGATCACCTCCGACAAGCAGTTCGATATCGAGACAACCGACGGCGTCCACCATTACGGCGCCCTGGCGCCCTCGGAGCCGCCGGGACGTCTGACGATCGTCTCCGGCCCCCAGACGATCACGGTCGGGTTCTTCGACGTGTTCGAGATCGCTCCCGTCTACCAGACTTTCTGGAAGCGCTGGGAAGGTTCTCTCGACGCCGGCTTCAACTACACCCAATCGAACGACCTCATCCAGCTCAACTTCGAGTTCACCGGCACCTACCGGATGCGCGAGTCCCAGCTCATGGTGGACCTCTCGGCCTTCTTCAGCCGACAGAACGAGGTGACGGCGGCCTCGCGCGGATCCTTCGGGCTCCTGTACGACCGGTTCGTCGGGCAGTATTGGGTGGCCGAAGCCCTGATCGGCCTGGACCGCAACGTGGAGCTGGGCCTCGACCTGCGCGAAACCGTCGGCATCGGCGGCGGCCGGTACCTCTATCGGTCGAATCAGGCCGCGCTCATCGTCCTCGCCGGCTTCACCGGGAACCACGAGATCCCGGTCGAGGGCGACGACACCGACAGCGTCGAAGCCGTCGTGGGAGGCCGCTACTCGTATTTCATGTACGACTACCCGAAGATCAAGTTCGCCACAAACCTCGGGGTCTATCCCAGCCTCACCATCTCGGGCCGTGTGCGCGTCGAGTTCACGGCGTCTATCAAGCGCGAGATCGTGAGCGACTTCTACGTGTCCCTCTCGATCTTCGACAGCTACGACAGCCGCGACCCGACGACGCTCACGGCCAAGAACGACTGGGGCCCGACGGTTTCGATCGGCTGGCAGTTCTAGCAGGTTGCTGAAAAAGGGTGTGGGATGGCGTTACGAGCGCCGCGGGGTCAGATGCAAGGAAGCGCGACGACGGCGATGCCTTAGCATCGTCGAGGAGCGATGACGCCGCAGATGGCCCCGCGCCGCCGTAACCCGAAGGGTGGCCGGCACTTTGCCGGCGCCCGCCAGCGAGAGCTGATGGTCCGAGTCGCGACACACCGAAACGGGCGCCGGATGCAAAGTGCCGGACACGACGCCCGCATCCATTTTTCAGCAGCCTGCTAGGGATTCGGGGGGGCGGCGGGCGCCTGCAGCTTGCCCTTCAGCAGATCCTTCGAGCCCACGCCCAGGTGGCGGATCACCATGAGGGCCTCGCCCATCTTCACGTCGAGAAGCCGGATGCGATCCTCGGTCATGTAATAGATCGAACCCGAGGCCGGATTCGGGACCCCCGGCATGTACACCGTGTGGTGTCCGTCGTCGTGGGTTTCGAGCACCATCCCGAGTTGCCACGCGTCCTCGATGCGAACGAGCGCGACTTTCGCGTCGTTCTCGTCCTCCAGCCCGGTCACCCCCTGGATGACGCCCTTCACGAGCGCATATCCAGGGACTTTGCCCAGGATCGTGTGCTCCAGCCACTCCCGCGTCTTCTTGCCGGCGCGTGTCCGCGCCGCCAGACCGAACAGAAAGCAGAGCCCCACGAGCACGACGATCGAGAGGATCGTCGTCATCCCGACACCCAGGATCGTGTGCTCGGGGAACTTCTTCGCGAGCGGCACGACGATCTTGCTGACGAGACCGAGCGCCTTCTGAAGCACCACGACCATCAGGATGAGCGGGACCATGAAGAGCAGCCCGCCGACGACCGTGGCCTTGAAGAAGCCGGAGAAGAACTTCATCTTGAAACCGGCCTGCAGCGTATCGCGATCGCGGCGGCCGCGAGCGGGGCCAGGCCCGCCGCGGTCCGGGGCAGAGCGGTCCGCACCAGCCAGTCGGGGCCGCGGACGGCGAAGGCCGGCAGCAGGAGGTAGGCGGCCAGGGCCGCGCCGCACAACGCCAGCAGCCAGGCGCCCTCGGGGGATCGGCGCCCGAGAAAGAGCAGGACCGCGAGGAGGGAGAGTTGCGCCCACCCGGTCCACCCCGGCAGCCCCGCCGCGGCCGCCAGCGCGGACCCGACCCGCGCCGCAGACCCGGCGCCGAAGTCGAAGTCCCGCAGAGGCAGCTGGCCCCGCCAGGCGAGGTGCAGGCCGTGGACCAGGAGGGCCGTCGGGAGCGCCGCGAACGCGGCCTGGAAGCGGCGCCTGCCTCCGAAGAGCAGCGCGATCGCGCAGCCCGCGGCGGCGAAGAAGAGCCCTTCGTTCTTCGTCGCGGTGATGAGAGCCGAGGCGAGCGCCGTCCGCCGGAGCGCTCCCGGGTCGCCCTCCAGGGCATCGGCCAGCGCCGTGCCGAAAAGAAGGAGCCCGAGCGCGAGCGGCACCTCCGCGAGCCCGGTCGTGAACGCCGAATACAGGGGCTCGAAGCACGCGAGGATCGCCGTCGCCCAGACGGCGACGACCCGCGTCGCGCCGTGGCGGCGCAGCCAGCCGAAGAGGACGACGAGCGTCGCGGCCTGGAAGAGCGGAAACAGCAGGGCCATCGCGTGATCGTTCCAGCCGCCCGTCAGGAAGGACACGCCGGCATAGAGAAACGGCAGCCCGAGCGGATACTCCGGATGCGAGAAGCCGAGCGCGGGGTCCTGAAAGAGCCGCGCCGGAACCCCGCCCGCGGCGTGGATCGTCTTGCCCTTGAGCCCCCAGATCGCGAGAAAGTCGTTCGACCACATCGGCTCCGTCAGCGCGCGCAGCAGAAAGAGCAGAACGCCGAGGCTGGCGAAAGCGCCGAGAAGGACGAGCCTCGGCGACCGGGCGCCGGAGCCCGCCGTCGTCTCCGCGACAGGAACGTCCGAGCCCCGGACCCGAAAGATCCACGCTCCGGCTGCGGAGGCAGCGGCCAGGGCCACGAATGCCGGCCAGCCGGGACGAACCCGCGCGAGGAAGGCGAGGGGCACCATCACGGAAATGAGCCCCGCGCCGAGCGCCCAGCTCCATCCGACGCGCTCGGCGAGGAACGGGCGATCCTCCGGACAGCCGGCGCGCGACGCGAACCAACCGGCGACCCAGGCGACGGCCGCCACGGCCCCGACCGGGAGCAGCTCGAGAAGCAGCGACGTCATGGCCCGGCCGGCCCGGGCTCTCGCACGACGAGGGCGCCCCCGTCCCACTCCTGGAGGATCCGCGCGTCCCGCGGCCGCGCGTCGCCGTAGATCGCCGCGACCCAGCCCGACGGCGGTGACTCCGGCGCCACGCGCACGGGGCGGGGCGCGAAGACGTAGCTCGCGAGATGAAGGTACGCATCGCTCGGCGGAACCCCGTACAGCGCGACACCTTCGGCGGACGCCGGCAGCCGGCGGCGCGCGTTCTCGAGAAACGAGTAGTACTTCCGGTCGAAAGCGGTGCCGGAGCCGCCGAGCCGCCGCACCGCGAGCTCCCGCGAAGCGAATCGGGCGACCGAGCGCGCACGCCGGGGCAGCTCCCCCCACGGCTGCGCCACGAGCACGAGGGCGAGCAGGATTCCCGCGGCCGCGCCGGCGGCGCCCGCCCGGCTCACACGAGCGGGTAGGCGGCGCAGAGCTCCGAGACCGTGCGCCGCACTTCGGCGTGGACGGCCGCGTCCTCGCGGGCTTCGAGCGTGCGGACGATCGCGCCGCCGATGACGTCCATCTCGGCGACTCCCATCCCCCGGGTCGTGACCGCCGGCGTCCCGAGACGGATGCCCGAGGCCACCATCGGCGAACGCGTGTCGAAGGGAATGGTGTTCTTGTTGACGGTCAGGCCGACCTTCTCGAGGAGCTTTTCGGCGTCCTTGCCCGAAAGACCCTTCTCCCCGACGTCGACCAGCAGGAGGTGGTTGTCGGTCCCGCCGGAGACGAGGCGGAAGCCGCGCGCCGTCAGGGCCGCGGCGAGAGCGCGGGCGTTCGCAACGACGTTCTTCTGGTAGGTCACGAACTCGGGCGTCGCCGCTTCCGCGAAGGCCACCGCCTTCGCCGCGATGACGTGCTCGAGCGGACCGCCCTGGATTCCGGGGAACACGTTCCGGTCGAGGTCTTTCGCCCGATCGGCGCGGCAGAGGACCAGGCCGCCGCGCGGGCCGCGGAGCGTCTTGTGGGTCGTCGTCGTCACGAACGGGGCGTACGGCACGGGCGACACGTGCAGGCCAGCGATCACGAGGCCTGCGATGTGCGCGATGTCGCACATGAGCGCCGCCCCGATCTCGTCGGCCACCGCGCCGAACTTCGCGAAGTCGATTTCGCGGGCGTAGGCCGAGGCACCGGCGATGATGAGCTTCGGCCGCTGCTCCCGGGCGACGCGCGCGAGCGCGTCGTAGTCGATGCGCTCGTCCTCGCGCCGGACACCGTACGCGACGACCTCGTACTCCCGCCCCGAGAACGAGAGCGGGTGCCCGTGCGTCAGATGCCCGCCATGGGAGAGGTCCATCCCCAGGACCTTGTCGCCCTTGTCGAGGGCGGTCATGTAGACGGCCATGTTGGCCTGCGATCCCGAGTGCGGTTGGACGTTCGCGTGCTCGGCCGAGAAGAGCGCCTTCGCGCGGTCGATCGCCAGCCGCTCGACCTCGTCGACGAACTCGCAGCCCCCGTAGTAGCGCTTGCCCGGGTAGCCTTCGGCGTACTTGTTGGTGAGCACCGAGCCCTGGGCCTCGCGCACCGCGCGGGACACCCAGTTCTCCGACGCGATGAGCTCGATCCCCTCGTTCTGGCGCCGCCGCTCGGCGGCGATCCAGCGCGCGATCTCGGGGTCGACGACCTCGAGGTCGCGGTCGAGCAGAGCGGGGGCGGGGAAAACGGGGGGCATCGGGCTCCTTTCGCCGGCTCTCGGCTACTCCACGACGAGCTGGCGGTATTCGCTGTTGCAGTAGCTGTCGGTCATTCCGGCGATGTGATCGGCGATCGCGCGGTAGAACGCCGGCCGCGTGCGGTAGTGCTCTTCGGCCTCCCGCTCGATCCGGGAGAGCGGGACCTCCCGGAGGAACGGCGTCCCGAGCTCCGCCGAGAGCCCCCGAAGCACGTCATCCGGGAGGAGACGCGGGTTGTCGCGATAGGCCGCGAAGATCCCGGCGAGCACGCGGCGGGCGTGGCCGTCGTGGCGCGAGACCGGGAACGAGTGGATGATGTGGCGGTAGACGAACTCCCGCAGCTCGGCGTAGAGCTTCTTGCCGCCGTCGGTGAAGCCCACCAGATCCGACGGCAGCCGGTCCCTCCGGGCATAGAACTCGTCGGACGTCGTCACGCGCTCCCGCTCGAGCCAGCGTTCGATCCGGGCCCGCGAGCCTTCGACGAGATCCGAGCAGAGGACGGCGATCATGCCCCGGATGAGCGAGGCCCGCCGCGACGCCGGATCGCTCCCCCAGCCGCGCGCGGCGCGCACCTGCCGGGCGATGGCGAGCTCCTCGATCTCCGTCTCCTCGGTCAGCGGAAGACCGTCCTCGAGATCGTGGGTCTGCTGGGCGATCTCGTCGGACCAGTTCACGACCTGGGCCTCGAGGCTTCCGCCTGACTCGAAGCGGAGACCTTCGGGAAACTCGAGAGGAAACGGAAAGTCGCGGGGCCATGCCGTGTGCTTGAGAACGCCCTCGCGAACGTCGTGCGTCAGGTTGAGGCCCGGCTCGTCGTAGCGCTTCTCGAGCCGATCCACGACCCGCACCGACTGGTAGTTGTGCTTGAAGCCCCCGGCCTCCGGGTGGCTGTCCCGCAGCAGCCGGTCGAGAACGTACTCCCCCGAATGTCCGAAGGGCGTGTGTCCGAGATCGTGCCCGATCGCGACCGCTTCCGTCAGGTCTTCGTTCAGACCCAGCGCCCGCGCGACGCTCCGGGCGATCTGGGCGACCTCGAGCGTGTGCGTGAGGCGCGTCCGGAAATGGTCCCCCTCGTAGGGGATGAAGACCTGCGTCTTGTGCTTGAGCCGGCGAAACGCGCGGGAGTGGACGATCCGGTCGCGGTCCCGCGCGTAGTTCGTGCGCACGTCTCCGGGCAAGGACGACACAGGCCCGCGCGGCCGCTCCGCCCGGGCGCTCTTCGAGGCAAAAACCGCCAGCCGCTCTTCCTCGAGCCTCTCGAAATACTCCCGCGTGTAAGGGGCGGCGGCGGTGGTCATCGTTCCTCGTCGAAACGGCCGGAGAGAAGCCGCGTCCGCGCCTCGCCGACCAGGTACAGGGAGCCCGCCACGATTATAGATTCGGTCGACGGATCTCCGAGGAGCTCCTCGAGCGCCGCGTCGAGGCTCGCCGCCGGCGACGCGTCGGGCCGGGCCGCGGAGAACCGTCGAGCGAGCTCCGCCGGGGTCGCCGCGCGCGGAGAGCCCGCCGGGACGAGCCGGATCCTCCGCACGCTCGAACCGAGCGCCGCGGCCATCGCCTCGACGTCCTTGTCGGCCATCGCGCCGAAGACGAGGTCCGCGCGAAGTCCGGTGCTGCCGATGAAGCGGGCCAGAGCGTCCGCGCCATGCGGATTGTGGCAGCCGTCGATGAAGACCGGCCGGCCGCGCGCCTCGAAGCGCTCGAGCCGTCCCGGCCAGCGAACCGCCGCGACGCCGCGGCTGACCGCCTCCGCATCGAGCGAGGGGCGCCAGAGCTCCGCGGCGCGGACCGCGACGGAGGCGTTCTCCGCCTGGTGCGCGCCGAGCAGAGGCGTCGCGAGCGAATAGCTCCTCTCCGGCGTGGTCAAACGGAAGCGGGTTCCCGCGAGCGCGTTCCCCTCGGGCTCGATCCGGGTTTCGGCGGCCATCTCGTGCAGGCGAGCGCCGGAGTGCCCGGCGGCATCGCGAAACACCCGCAGAAGGTTGGGCTCGCGGCTCGCGACCAGAGCAGGCCGGCCGGCCCGGAAGATGCCGGCCTTCTCGGCGGCGATGGCCTCGGCCGTCGGTCCGAGATCCTCGGTGTGATCGAGGCCGATCGCGGTGACGACCGAGACTGAGGCCGGAGCGACGTTGGTCGCATCGAGGCGGCCGCCGAGGCCGACCTCGAGGACGGACAGCCCGAGCCCGCGCCGCGCAAACGTCAGAAACGCCGCCGCGGTCACGGCCTCGAAGTACGTCACCGGAAGGGCGGGCGCGCGATCCGCGGCGGCGAAGACCTCCGCGAGCATGGCGTCGAGCTCCCCGGGAGCGATGTCCTCCCGGCCGATGCGGATCCTCTCGGTCACCGATTCGAGGTGAGGCGACGTGTACAGGCCCGTCGGCACGCCCGCGGCCTCCGCGATCGAAGCGAGAGTGGCGGCCGTCGACCCCTTGCCATTGGTTCCCGCGACCAGGATGGATTCGACCGCCCGCTCCGGGCGGCCGAGGCGCTCGCAGACCTCGTCGATGGCCGCGAGCCCGAGCTTCATGCCGCGGAGGTCGAGGGACTCGAGCCGGGAGAGGGCCGGAAGCACCGGCATCACTGCGCCTCGCCCGAATCCATCATGTGCGAGCTTATCGGGGTTCCCCTTTGGGCAGGTTGACAGTGTCCGGAAAAGGGGAAAACCTCGGGGAAGCCGCACCCGGGGCGCGGGGAATCTCCGGCCACGACGTCGGGAAGGGGCCTCGGTGACGGAACAGGAGGCTCCCATGGCCAGCTCGCTCCTCGACTCGCTCACGTCCCTGATCACGCCGAACGTCGTATCCAAGGCGGCCTCGCAATTCGGGGAATCGGAGGGCGCCATGGCCCGGGCGCTTCCGGCGGCCATTCCCACGCTCCTCGCCGGTCTTCTCGGGAAGGCGAACGACACGACGTCGATGAGCCGGGTCATGGACCTTCTCAAAGACCCGGTCAACGACGGGTCCGCTCTCTCCAACGTCACGGGCCTCCTCTCGGGAGGCGGGGCCGGCCTCTCAGGCCTCGCCAGCAAATTCCTGAGCCTCCTCTTCGGGGATCGCACGAGCGCGATCGGGGGAGCGCTCGGACAGTCCACCGGCGTGCGCAGCAGCACTGCCAGCTCGATCCTCGCGTTCGCCGCGCCCCTGCTGTTGTCGTTTCTCGGAAAGCGCACGCGGAGCGAGAACCTGAACGCCGGCGGGCTGTCGAGCCTGCTGCTCGGACAGAAGGACAGCATCCTCGCGGCTCTTCCGTCCGGCCTCGGAAGCCTTCTCGGGTTTTCCAAGCCCGCGGCGCCGGTGCCCGCCGCGATGGTGGAGCCCGCCCGGCGCTCGAACGTCTGGATCTGGCCGCTCATCCTGCTGGCGCTGCTCGGACTCTGGTTGCTCCTGCGGAAACGGCCCGACAAGGTCGTCACGATGGAGCCTCCGGCCGCCCCGGCCAGCGGCCTGATCGCCCGGTCCGTCTGCGGCGTCGAGCTCCAGGTCTCCAGCAACGGAATCGAAACGAGGCTCGTCGGTTTCATCGAAGACAAGGGCCTGCCGATCAGCGACACGACCTGGTTCGAATTCGACCGCCTCACCTTCGAGACCAACTCCGCCACGCTGAAGCCGGAGTCGTCGGCGCAGCTCAGGAACGTGGCCGAGATCCTCAAGTGCTACCCGACGACGAAGGCCAAGATCGGCGGCTACACCGACAACACCGGCGACCCCGCGGCGAACCGGACGCTCTCCCAGGCCCGGGCCGACAGCGTGATGCGCGAGCTTCTCGCCCTCGGAGTCGCGGCCGACCGGCTCTCGGCCGAAGGCTACGGCGCGGAGCACCCGATCGCGGACAACGCGACCGAGGAAGGCCGCGCGAAGAATCGCCGGATCGCGGTGCGCGTCGACGCCCGGTAGGGACGTGCGGCTGAGGCGGGGACCCGCCCCTAGCCGTGGAGCATGCGGAGGCAGCGCGCGAGCGTCGCCTTCATCTCGGAGCGGTCGACGATGAAGTCGAGCATGCCGTGCTCCAGCAGGAACTCCGAGCGCTGGAAGCCCTCCGGCAGCGTCTGGCGGATCGTCTGCTCGATGACGCGCGGTCCGGCGAAGCCGATGAGCGCGTTGGGCTCGGCGACGTTCAGATCCCCGAGCATCGCGTAGGAAGCCGTCACGCCTCCGGTCGTCGGATCGGTCATCACCGAGATGTAGGGGATCTTCCCCTCGGCCAGGCGGCCGAGCGCGGCCGAGATCTTGCCCATCTGCATGAGTGACAGGATCCCCTCCTGCATCCGGGCACCGCCCGAGGTCGAAACGACGATCAGCGGCTTCCGCTCGGCGAGCGCGCGTTCCGCGGCCCGCGCCACCTTCTCGCCAACGACCGAGCCCATCGATCCGGCCATGAAGAAGAACTCCATGGCGCCGATGATGACGGGCATCCCCTCCATCGTTCCGGACCCGACGACGATGGCGTCGGAGGTGCCGACCTGCTCCTCCGCGTCCCGCAGGCGGTCGCGGTACTTCTTGGTGTCACGGAACTTGAGCGAGTCCACCGAGCGCAGGTTGCCGTCCAGCTCGACGTACTTCTCGTCGTCGAAGAGCATCCGGAGCCGCTCGGGAGCCGAGAGGCGGAAATGGAAGCCGCACTTCGGGCAGATCTTGAAGTTCCGCGCGAGCTCCTTGTTGTAGAGGATCTGGCGGCAGTTGTCGCACTTGACCCAGAGGCCCTCCGGGACCTTGCTCGTCCGGCCCTCGCGGACCTCCTTGGGAGCTCGATCCTTCTTGAACCACATGGGGAGCTGCGAATGCTAGCAGACCGGCCGAGGCTCCCGAGCGGCCTCAGGGGCGGAGGGAACCGGCCGGCAGGACGTCGCTTCGCAGCGAAAAGGCCCCGTCACGGCCCTCGAACGGCACGCCGAAGGCCCGGCCGAGGTTCTCCGCCGTCAGGACCGTTTCGCGGGGGCCCTCGGCCACCGTGCGGCCGCCCCGCAATAGCAGGACCCGCGTGGCCAGCGCCGCCGCGAGGCCGATCTCGTGCGTGACGAGCAGCACCGTCGTGCGCCTCTCGCCGTGCACGCGCCAGAGCGTCTCGAGGTACTCGAGCCGGTGTCGGGGATCGAGCCCCGAGGTGGGCTCGTCGAGCAGCCAGACCTCGGCCTGCTGGGCGAGGGCGCGCGCGAGGAACACGCGCCGCCGCTCGCCGCCCGAAAGCGCCGCCGCGTCGCGCTCGGCCAGATCCTCGACGTCGCAGGCGCGCATCGCGTCGAGCGCGATGCGCCGGTCCTCGAGCGACTCCGCGACGAATCCGCGGCCGTGCGGCGCGCGGCCCTGCAGGACGAGGTCGAGCGAGCGGATCGGGAAAACGAGATCGACGCTCTGGGGCACGTAGGCGATCGCCCTCGCAGTCTCGCGGCGCGGAATCGATTCGAGAGGTCGCCCGTCGAAACGGATCTCTCCACCGGAGGGGGCGAGGACGCGGGCGAGGACCTTGAGAAGGCTCGACTTGCCGGAACCGTTCTCCCCGAGCACGGCCACGATTTCGCCGGACGCGATCTCCGCGTCGAGACCGGAGAGCGCCGGGCTGCTCGAAGCCGATGTCGGCGCGCCGTACCGCGCCTCGAGCCCCCGCGCCTGGATGCGCACGGTGGCGCTCACGGGTTCCTCAGCAGCAGCCAGGCGAAGAGCGGCGCGCCGAGCCCGGCGGTGATCGCCCCGATCGGCAGCTCCACGGGAGCGACGGCCGCGCGGGAGGCGGCGTCGGCCACGACCAGCAGAACCGCGCCCGCGAGGGCCGAGAGCGGCAGGAGCGCGCGCTGGTCGTTTCCCGCGACCAGCCGCACGCCGTGGGGCACGAGCAGGCCGACGAAGCCGATGACGCCGGCGAACGCCACGGCTGCGCCCGTCAGAAGCGATGCGGCGAGGAACACGACGCGCTTGGAGCGCTCGACGTCCACGCCGAGGGCGGCGGCGCTCTCCTCGCCGACGGCGAAGAGGTTCAACCGCGGCGCCATCACGGCGAGGACGGTCCCTCCGATGAGAGCGTAGGGAAGCAGCACAGCGTCGCGCCCGGGCGTGGCGTCGGCGAGGCTTCCCATCATCCAGAAGAGCATCGTCCGCGCGGCTTCGCCCGAGGCCATGGAGAAGGCCGCGAGAAGCAGCGCGGAGAAGAACGCGTT
Organism: uncultured Acidobacteriota bacterium; assembly: GCA_963782585.1. GTDB lineage: Bacteria > Acidobacteriota > Thermoanaerobaculia > UBA5066 > Gp7-AA6 > DAHUXD01. The sequence continues at coordinate 17,644 of CAWAKL010000014.1, read as the reverse complement.
CGCCACGAGCCCCGCGAGAAGCAGCCGCTGGAGGTCGAGCCGCCCGCCGCGCCGCGCGAGCGCGGCGACGCCCACCGAGGCCGCGGCCGCGCCGACGAACGCGGCCGCCGGCGAAACCAGAGGCGAGGCTCCGAGAAGCGCCGCGCAGGCGGCTCCCGCGGCGGCGCCGCCCGAGGTCCCGAGCAGGAAGGGGTCGGCGAGCGGGTTCTTCAGGAGCGCCTGGAGCGCCGCGCCGGCGACCGCGAGGCAGGCGCCGACGAGCGCCGCGAGCACGACCCTCGGCCAGCGCAGCGCCGCGAGCAGCCGGGCCCTCTCCCCCGCCTCACCCTCGCCCGAGAGGAGGTCCGGGATCGAGAGCGACACGCCGCCCACGGAAAAGGCGAAGACTGCCGCGAGCAGCAGGAGAGCGGCGCCCGCCGCAAACACCGCCACGCGGCCGGCGCCCGTTCGGGGGCCTCTCATCGCAGCCCTTCGGCCTGCGAAAGCTTCTCGAGCATGTCGAAGACGCGCGGCCCCGGCCGTGTCAGCGCGGCTTCGTCGAGGCGCAGGACGGCCGCCCGGGTGATCGGCCCTCGCGAGAGCGGGCCCGTGGAGAACGCGCGCTCGTAGGCCGGCCGCGTTTCCGCCGAGTCGGGCACGACGAGCAGGTCCACCGGCGCGGTCGCGAGGAACTCCTTCGAGAGAACCGGCCAACCCCGGCGGTCCGCCACGATGTTCGCGGCTCCGGCCTCCTCGAGCAGATCGTCCAGAAACGTTCCTCCGCCGGCCGCCTGCGGCGGATCCGGCCAGACGATCAAAAGGGTGCGCGGCCGCTTCGACTTCGCCGCGCGCTCCCGCACGGCGGCCCTCTTTCGGGAGAGCTCCTCGACGAGCGCCTTCGCCTGCGCTTCCCGGCCGAGCTTCGAGCCGATGATCCCGATCGCCTCGAGCACGGCGTCGAGCGATCCCGAGGGAATCACGACGACCGGCACGCCGGCCGCTTCGAGCGCTCCCACGGCGCCCCGGCCGCTGCCTTCGGCGATGGCCAGGACGAGATCGGGCGAGAGCGCGGCGACCCTCTCGGGATCGACCTCGAGCCCGCCCACCCGCGGGATCGCGCGTGCGGCCTCGGGGAAGTCCGAGTACTCGGAGACCCCGACGAGGCGGTCTTCCGCCCCGAGCGCGAAGACGATCTCGGTCAGGTTCGGTGCGAGCGTGACGATCCGGGAGGGCCCGGCGGCCGCGGACGGCGCGGGGCCCGGCGTTCCGGCCTCGGAGGCGCGGCGCTCGGCGCGGCATCCGCCGAGGAGGCCGGAGACGGCAAGGGCTGCGAGGAAGGCGCGGAGCAAGAGGAAGCGGCGGCGCCCGGAGGCGCCGCCCCCGCCGAGACCGTTTAGCCCTGGGCCTCGGCCTCTTCGAGCTCGTTGCGGACGCCGAGGCGCTGGCACGCGGCGTCGTACATCTGCCGCGCCGCTTTCTGCGCGTTCTGCAGCTCGGCCAGCCGATCCTTGACCTTGGCGAGCTCCTCCTGGATCTCGCCCTCGAGCTCCTCGATCTCTCGTTTGGTGACGGTGAGCGTGTTCTCGTAGAACTTCTTCTGGTCGCCTGAAAGGGCCATTCCCGCTGCCTCCTCCTCTTTCCTCGTCGCCGAGCTTTACTCTTACGGTTTGACGTCCACGACTATGGGCCGCCACATCTTCACGGCGAGCCCGTTCTTCGTGGCCGGCCGAAACTTCGCACTCTTGACCCCCGCGAGGACGGCGTTGTTGATCGCCGCCTGGGAAAAACCCTGCTGGAGACGAGTCTCGCTCACGTTCCCGTTCTCGTCGACGAGCGCGAGGACGACGACCCGGCCTTCGACGCGCTGCTGTTTCGCGATCGGAGGATAAACGACACGGGGCGGAGAAACGAGGACCGGTTCGACGACCCCCGCTCCCGGGCCGACGAGGTCTCCGCGTTTCACCTCGACTTCGCTGGCCAGTGACAGCGACGGGACCTCCGTCGGGACGGCGGTCGGCTCCGGGCGGGTCGGCGCCGCCGTCGGAACGGCCGTGGGCTCGGGCTCCGTCGGGACCGGCGAAGGCTCGGCCGTCGGCTCGGCGGGGGCGGCCGCAGACTCGGCGGCGGCCTTCGCGGCCGCGGCCTTCTCGAGCTCCCGGCGCTTGGCGGCGACCTGCCGCTGGACCTCCGCCTCGACCGACTTGGGATCGATCGCGGCGGCCGGGGGCGGCGCCGGGGCGACGGGTGTGAGCGATCCGGAACCGACCACCTCGGTCGGCGCCGGAGCGGGTGCCGCCGCCGGCGTCACCACCGCCGCGGGCGAGGGAACGGCTGACGTCGCGGGCCGGGTCATCTTCCAGATGACGAATCCCGCGAGGGCCGCTGCGGCGAGGCCGATGGCGGCATAGAGCGGCGTGCGACTCTTCGTCTCCGCCTCGGCCGACTTTGCTTCGAGCGACCCGAAGATGCCCGGCGTCGGAGGCGGTGCGGCCTCCCTGCGGGCGGGCGCGGCTTCGGGCGGGCTCGCCGCATGCTCCGCGGCGGCCGGGGCGGCGGGCGCGACGCGGGGCGGCGATCCGGCCCGGCGTGCGATCGGGACGCTCTTGGACTTGCGCTTGCGGGCCGGCTCCTGGGCCTCTTCGGACTCCGCTTGCGCGGCCGCCTCGCGGGCCTTCGAGTCCGCGACGGCTGCCTCCTCCGCCTGGAGCCGGTGGAGGTAGATCGCGACGTCGGCGCTGCCCGGCGTCGGCGTGTACGAGTAGAGCACCGACTCGAGGTCCCGCAGCATGTCCCCGGCGTTCGCGTAACGATCGTCGGGGTCCTTCGCGAGCGCCCGGAGGACGACCGCGTCGAGGTTCTGCGGCACCTCCGGGTTCGTGCGCGAGGGCGGAGTCACGTCGGCGGAACGGACCTTCTCGAGGATGCTGATGTCCGTGTCGCCGCGGAAGAGGCGCTCGCCCGTGAGCATCTCGTAGAGCACGACGCCGAGCGAGAAGAGGTCGGTGCGCGCGGTCGATGGGCTTGCCCCAGGCCTGCTCGGGCGACATGTACTGGAGCTTGCCCTTGAGCGCGCCGGTCTGCGTCTTGCGACGCCTTCGAGGCCGCCTTCGCGATGCCGAAGTCGCAGAGCTTGATGTCGCCCTCGTAGGAGATGAGGACGTTCTGCGGCGAGACGTCGCGGTGCACGATGCCGAGCTCGTGCCCTTCGACGTCCCGGCTGCGGTGCGCGTAGTCGAGCGCCGAGGCGACCTGCGAGGCGATGAACAGCGGCGAGCGCGACCGGCAGCGGCAGCCGAGTGCTCGCGGCGCCGACTGCTCAGGATCGAGCGCAGGTCCCGGCCGTCGACGTACTCCATCGCGATGAAGTAGTCGCCGCCTGATCTTGCCGAGGTCGTAGATGTGGATGATGTTGGGGTGGTTGAGCTGCGCGGCGAGCTTCGCCTCGTCGACGAACATCGTCGACGAACTCCTCGTCGTCGGTGAGGTGCGGCAGGATCTTCTTGATCGCGACGATCTTCTGGAAGCCCTCGACGCCCGTCCGTGCGCGCCTTCCAGACCTCGGCCATGCCGCCGCTCGCGATCTTCTCGAGGAGCTCGTACTGGCCGAAGCGGTCCGGCCCCGAGGCCGGCACGGCAGCCGCAGGCTCCTCGCGGCGCGCGCGCGGCCGGCGGCGGGACGGACGTTCCGAGCAGGCGGCGGCGTGGCTCCCGGCCGGCGGCGCGCGTCTTCGGGACCGTAAGGCCCGAGAGCGTGTCCGAGAGGATCCGGTCGACGTCGCTGTCGGACGAGAGTTTGGGCTTCGGAGCGGGAGCGGGGGGCTGCGGCACGGGGATCGAGATCGGGGGCGCCGGAGCCGCCTTCGGCGTGACTCCCGGCCGGGAGCCGAGATTCAGGCCGGACAGCGTGTCGCGAAGGCGCTTGTCCATTTCGCTTTCGCCGGCGGCGGCGCGCGCGGGTGGCGGAACGCCGAAGGCCGTTCCGGCGACGCCGGGGCCGTTCCGGCGAAGGCGGTGCGGGCGCCGGCGCGGGTCTTCGGAGCGGCGGCCGGCTTCGGCCCCGCGTCGTCGGTCAGATCCGAGAGGACATCCGAGAAGATGTCGTTGGACGTCAGCGGCGACGCCGCGGCCGCGAGCTGCGTGGTGTCGATCCGCATCGTCTTCGCGCCGATGTCCGAAGACTCCAGCGCGTCGCGCACGGAGCCCACGAGATCGTCGTCGTTGAAGGGGCGGGCGAGGATGTCGAAGGCGCCGACCTTCTGCGCGTCGGCCTTGCGGTTGGTGCCCCGATAGCCGCTCATCATCAGCAGGATCGGCGGGGCCGTGGCGCCGCCCTTCTTCCGGATCTCCCGGATGACCTCGGCGCTCGGCAGGCGGGGCAGCATGCCCGAGAGCAGGACCACGTCGAACTTGCTCGTCCCGAAGGCCTGGAGGCCGGCCTCGCCGTCGTGGGCCTCGGTCAGGGTGTGCCCGAGCGGCGAGAGCAACGTACGAATTCGCTCGATGTAGCGAGGCTCGTACTCGATCAAAAGAACTTTCTTGGGCATGGACTGAAACCTATTGTCGCCGAAAACCCAATAAAATCAAGGAGAAGCAGCGACTCGCCGCCGAGCCGCGTCCTCATATAATCCGCTCCCGGAGTTTGATTCGAGGAGCGTACCTATGTCGGGACACAGCAAATGGAGCACGATCAAGCACAAGAAGGGCGCCGCCGACGCCAAGCGCGGGCGCGTCTTCACCAAGCTGATCCGTGAGTTGACGATGGCCGCCAAGCAGGGCGGCGGAGCGCCCGAGGCCAATCCCCGGCTGCGCAAGGCGATCGACGATGCGAAGGCCGTCAACATGCCCGCCGACAACATCAAGCGCGCGATCCAGCGCGGCACCGGCGAGCTGCCCGGTGTCTCCTATGAAGAGGTGACGTTCGAGGGGTACGGCCCCGGCGGGACCGCGATTCTGATCGAGGCCCTGACCGACAACAAGAATCGGACGCTGCCCGAAATCCGGACGATCTTCTCGAAGCACGGCGGCAACCTCGGCGAGTCGGGCTCGGTCCGGTTTCTCTTCCAGAAGATGGGCTACATCGCGATCGAGAAGGACAAGGCCAGCGAGGACGCGGTCATGGAGGCGGCCATCGAGGGCGGCGCCGACGACGTCGAAACGACGGACCAGTACCACGAGATCAAGACGACGACCGAGGGATTCCCCGCGGTCAAGTCGCACCTCGAGTCCAAGGGGTTTCCGCTCGCCGTCGCCGAGATCTCCATGATCCCTTCGACCGAGGTCGCCCTCGACGCGCGCAAGGCGGACCAGATGGTCAAGCTGATGGAAGCGCTCGAAGACCACGACGACGTGCAGAACGTCTGGGCCAACTTCGACTTCGAAGAGACCCCCGCCACTCCGTGATCATCCTCGGGCTCGATCCCGGAACCGTCGCGACCGGTTTCGGAATCGTCGCCTTCGAGAACGGCCACCTCAGGCTCGAAAGCTGCGGCGTGTGGCGTCCCGCCGCGCGCCTCTCGCTCTCGGAGAAGCTCGATTTTCTCTCCGCCTCCGCGGCCGACCTGCTCGGCCGCGTCTCTCCGGCGGCCGTGTCGATCGAGACCATCTTCGCCGCCAAGAACATCTCCTCGGCGCTCAAGCTCGCCCACGCGCGGGGCGTCCTGCTCGCCGCCGCCGCGCGGGCCGCCGTCCCGGTCTTCGAGTACGAGCCGCGGCTCGTGAAGAAGGCGCTCGTGGGCTACGGGCAGGCCGAGAAGGAGCAGGTCCGGGCGATGGTCCTGTCGCTTCTCGCCCGCCAGCGCGCGCGCGTTCCCCTCGACGCCGCCGACGCGCTGGCGCTGGCGATCTGCCACATCCACGCGGCTTCGGCGCGCTAGGTTCCCCTTTTTCGCCGCCGCATTCCTGTAGTTCGCGGCGCGAATAGTCTCCCGACCGAAGGGAGGGAGGAGGTTCGCGCCGCGGGAGCCGGGGCGCCGCGAGGAGACCAGGCGAGCGGTCGAGCCGGGATACCGCCGAGCAACGCTGGCTCGAAGCCAGCTTCTTGCTCGGCGTTGCCTTCAGCCGGGGGCCTGCCTTCGGTGGTCGGCTCCCGGCGAGCCGATCGCCGGTGCGGCCGCAGGCCGCAGGGCTCCTCGCAAGCGAAGGCGACGTGGGGTGCTAGCATTTCCGCTGTATGTCGTTCCAGGGTTCCATCCAGGAGCTCCCGGTCCCCGACATCATCCAGCTCGTGTCGGTCTCGGGAAAAACCGGGATGTTCATGCTGGTCCGGGGCGGTGAGCGGGGCTACATCTACCTGAAGAACGGCCGGATCGTCCACGCCGAGCTCGGGAACCTGCGGGGCGAGGAGGCCGTCTACGCCCTGGCCATCTGGTCGACCGGAGACTTCCAGTTCAGCCCGGGCAAGGAAGTCGAAACGACGACGATCGAGAAGACGAACACCTCGCTCCTGATGGAGGCGGCCCGGCGCCTCGACGAGTGGAAGGTCCTCGCCCGCAAGATCCCGGGCGTCGAGTACGTGCCGGTGTTCAAACCGCGCGAGATGGGCGAGCCCATCACCCTTTCTCCTCCGGAGTGGAACCTCGTCACGCACATCGACGGCCGCCGCAACATCGAAGAGCTGGCCCGGGCGATGAACTCGAACTCGTTCGATACCGCCAAGATTCTCTACGGGCTCGTCACCGCCGACCTCGTGGAAATGCGCACGCGCGAGGCCGTCGCGCGCTTCAACGCGGCTGCGGTTCCCGCGGGCGGCGACACGCCGCTCCCGGTACCCTTCCCTGCCCGCGGCGGATTCTCGGGCCACGCGACCGGATCGGCGACCGCGGTCTCCATCGCCTCGGTCGCGTCGGTCGCCTCGATCGCCTCCGCGCCGGCCGTTCTCGGCGACGAGAAAAAGATCCTCATGATCCTCTGCACGCGCGTCAAGCAGGAGGCCGAGACGGCGATCGGCGAGTCCAACCTTCCGGGCATCGACCGCCCCTACAAGCAGGCCCTCGCCGAGATCGACAAGGGGCGCGGCGTGGAGGCGGTGCGCGATCTGATCCGCCACACCGAAAAGGCGATCTCCTCCATCCGCGGCCCGGCCATCATGAAGGCCTTCCAGGACAAGATGTCCCTGGTGATGCAGCCCAAGGTTTAGTCGGCGCTTGCAGCTGCAAGCGCTCCTGCCCGGCTGCGGCGCCGACACCGCGTGATCCGCGTTTGCAGCTGAAGCGCCTTTCCAGCTCGGCGGTCGAGGTGCGTCGGTCCGCAAGCCGCCCGCGTGGTTCTCAGCCAGAGGGCCCGTAGGGCCCTGTCCAGAGGGCGAGTTAAGCTGCGGCCGGACGACGGGAAAGACTCATAGCCGCGCGAGACCCGTACGGCCGACAGCTTCAACTCGCCCCACAGCCGTGAACCCTGCTACCTGACCGGATGGCCGGTGCCCTGTCCGAGCAGAAGATGTTTGGCAATAGGCCGATTTTGGCTTATTCTATTCGGCAGTTACGTTCCCCGTCCGGGCTCGAAAGGAGACATTTTCATGATGGCGAAGCGGACCGTGTTCCTCGGGATGCTGATCTGCGCCACCAGCGTCGCGGCCTTCGGGCAGCCCGCGGTCGTCGCCCCCCAGGTCGGGGGTGACATCGGACTCTTCACCATGTCCACGGCGGACAACCCCCGAGCCAGCCAGTTCACGTTCGGCGGGTACGCGTGGTACCAGCCGCAGATCGCCGGGCCCTTCTTCCAGAATCAGCCCGACGAAACCCGCTTCTTCAACCAGTACGGCGGGACGGTCTCGCTGGGCCTCGGCCTGACGGACTGGTGGTCGGTCTTCGTCGCCGGAGGCGGCCAGGTCACCCGCAGCGGCGGCGGCTGGGACGCCGGCTACGTCAACTCCCTCGGCATCGTCGGCCCCTTCAATGCGGCGGAGGGCCAGAAGATCCGGGTCGGCACGAAGTTCAACTACATCTCGGAGGTCGACAACGACTTCCGGGTCGCCGGCTGGTTGGCCGCCCGCATCCCGATCTCGACCTCGGACGTCGCGGGAGGCCTCGGGCCGGACGTCGAGGGCGTGAACTCACCGCGCTCGGACTGGGAGTGGGGCGCCGCGATTTCGAAGTCCTGGTTCACCGGCATGGTTTCGTACCAGCTGTCGGGCTCGCAGGATGGACCGACGTTCGACTCCGACGAGATCCGCGTCGCGAACATCGTGAGGTTCGGCGTCGGCGCGACCATTCCCGTCGGCCACCCGATGTTCCAGATCATCGTCGAGGCGCTGTACAACGTGTACGACGGAGGGGACTTCCCCGCGAGCGACTACGCCCAGCTCAACGGCGGCGCCCGCCTCTGGTTCGGCCGCTCGGGCTGGGCCCTTTCGGGAGCGTTGGGCACGAACATGACGATGCTCCTCTCCGACGGCACCAGCCAGAACCCGTTCGGCGGCGTCCTCGGCGTGACCTATGCCGCCTGGCCGCCGGAGCCCCCGCCGCCGGTCGTCGTTCCGGCCCCCGAGCCGGTCGTCGAGGTGCCTCCGGCGCCGGCTCCCCCGGCTCCGATGTCGCCGCCGCCGCCACGGCCGTCGACGCGGACGACCACCGACGAGATCCTTTTCGACGGCACGGCCGCTCGGCTGACCAACATCGCCAAAGCCGTGCTCGACGGGGTGGCCCTCCGCATGAAGAACGACCTGAACGCCACCGCCGTCGTGACGGGTTACACGGACAACACCGGTTCCGAGCAGACGAACCTCGAGCTCGGCGCCCGCAGGGCCCAGGCGGCGAAGGATTACCTGGTGACCCGCCATGGGATCGACCCGGGCCGCATCACGACCTCCTCCCGGGGAGCCGCCGACCCGGCCTACGACAACGCGACCGCCGAGGGCAAGGCGAAGAACCGCCGGGCCCAGATTGTGGTAACACTCGTCTCGGGAACGTGATCGCAAAGACCTCCAGACGCGCCTTCAACCAACCCCCTCCCCCCGAGGGGGTTTTTTGACGGCCCGAGTGGAGGCCGAATCCCGGCCGAGCGGCACTCCCCCACGCGTCGTCGGCCTGACGGTCGTCTCGACGGCCGCCGTCATCGCCCTGCTCTACTACGGCGAGCCCTTGCTCGTGCCTCTCGCCTTCGCGCTCTTTCTCTCCTTCGCGCTGCGGCCCTTCGTTTCGCTGCTCGAGCGCGCGGGCGTGCCGCGGGTGGTGGCCATCATCCTCATCCTCTTCGTGATCCTCGGCGGCGTCTCACTGCTCGTCATCAACGTCACGGCGCAGATCAACCAGTTCTTCGCCGAGCTGCCGCGCTATCAGACACGCATCCGGGACCTGCTCGCCGGAATCATGAACTTCGTCAACAGCGTCCGGGAGCGCATGGGCTCGATCCTGCCCGAGGAGGCGCCCGGGATCCGCGAGGTCAAGATCACCGAGTCGCAGCTCGAGACGACGCGCACCTTCGTCAGCCGGCTGGGGACCACGGTCGGGATCCTGCTCTACGCGGCGACGATCCCCTTCCTGACGTTTTTCATGCTCAAGGACCGCGAAAAGTTCGGACGCGTGCTCGCCGGAATGCTCATGCGCAACGAACGCCTCGGAGAGAGCGACGTCACGGGCGCGATCTCGCGCACGATGACGGCCTACGCACTGGGGCTCTCGTTCGTGATGCTCATCATGGCGGGGGCCACGACGATCGCCCTCATGCTCCTGCGCATCAACTACTACTACGTCCTCGGGCCGCTCGCCGGCGTCGCCATCCTGCTCCCCTACGTCGGTGTGATCCTGTCGACGATCCCGGCCGTCGCGGTCGCGTTCTTCCAGTACGACGGCGAGCGGGCCATCCTCGTCTTCCTCGTCTACAGCCTCATGCAGTTTCTCGAGGGCAACGTCCTGACGCCCTACATCGTCGGGAGCAAAGTCCGCCTCTTCCCGCTGACCGTCATGATCGCCTTCATCTTCTGGGGCACGCTCTGGGGCGTCTCCGGGGCCGTGCTCGCCGTCCCCCTGACCTCGGCGATCAAGGTCGTCTGCGAGCACGTCAAGGGCTGGGAGGGGCTCGCCCGTCTTCTCGGTGAGCCGGACCTCCCCCACTTCAAGAAGAAACCGCCCCAGAAGGCCGCTGAGGCGGGCTAAGAGGCGGGCGGGCGCGCCAGCTTCCGCTCGATCGCCCGGTAGGCCAGCCTCGCCGGAATCGAGCCCGCGAGCAGCACCAGGATGAGGATCAGGCCGCGCCAGAAGGCGCGGTCGATCACGCCCTTCAGGTCCTCCCCCGTCTTCTCGCCGATCTTCGCGATCGCAGGCGCCGTCTCGTTCGCCGAGCGAAGGAGGGTGTTGAGGTCCCGGGCCATGGCGCCCACGTCGGTGGCGGCCTTGCCGAAGTCGAGGGGGTCGAACGGCTTGCCCGGCTTGGACGGAGGCGCGTTCGGGTCGGGCGGCGGCGAGACGTAGCGGACGAAGCCGTCGAGCGAGCGGATCGTCTCCGTGAGCGACGTGCCCATCGCGCCGCCCGCGTTCATCGTCTCCCGAAGCTGGCCCAGGAGCGTCTCGAGCGTCGCCTCCTTCGCTTCGAGCTCGGCGAGGATGGCCTCCCGCTCGGCTGCGACGCCGGCGAAGAGCTGGTCGATGGCGGCTTTGCGCTGCGCGTCCACGAGCTCGGGAAGGCCTTCCGCGGTCGTCGCGATCGACTCGATCGAGCGGGAGACACGCGCGGTGCTGGAGAGCAGCTCCTGCGGCGCCGGCTGCTGCTGGATTTCGAGGGCGAGAAGCTCCGCCTGCCACCGCATCAGGTTCGGCGCCCGCTCTGCGTAGGCGACCACCCGCTCGGCGAGCTCGCGGCTCTGCTCGATGGCGACCGTCGTCGGGCTCAGGCCCGCGAAAGGATCGAGGTAAAGCATGCTGAAGACGCTCGTGGGCTTCGCCTTCGCATCCCCCATCTGTGTCTTGCCCAGATGGACGGCGAACTCGCGGAAGCGGGCCCCCGAGACGTCGCGCTCCGACGGGTTCTGCTTTCGCCACTCGACGATCAGGTTCCGGAGCTCCTCGATCTGCTCGGGCGTCAGCAGGACGCCCGCGAGATTCCAGGCGCGCTTCTCGAGGGCGAGGTGCGTCCGGACGAGCGGCTCGACCGCCTCGCCGAACTCCTCCCGCGCCTTGGCGTCTTCGACCACCATTCGGGAGACGGAGGCGAGCACGGTTAGGTCCAGGAGGTTCCAGACCGGGTTTTCGCCGGTGGCGTCGGCATAGGCCGCCGTCGCCTGCTCGATCTTCCACTTCAGCGCCGCGACCCCGACCTCTCGCGTCGGGAGCGCCTTCGCGACGGTGTCCGTGGCGTGCGACACGGACTCGACGTAATCGTCGGCGAAGCGCAGGACCTCGATCTGGAGGGTGTCAATCGTGAGCCCGCTCTGGGCGAGCCGCTTCTCGGTCGGCGATTGCTTCCGCGGCAGAAGCGAGCAGGAGACGCCGGCCAGAAGAACCGCCGCGAGACCGAGCATGCCGACCGGGACCCGCAGTCGGGTCTCTTGCCTCATCGGTTCCAGCGATCGCCTCCCGTCACAGATTGCGACCGCATGATAGTCCAGCGATGTCGTGCTCTAGACCAGCACCTTGAAGAGCAGGTCGAAGATCTTCTGCGCCGGGAACATGGTCAGCGCCAGGGGCGTCATGGGGATCAAGGCGGCCAGCCCGAGCGCCACGGCATCCCGGGGGTCGAAGGGAACGGGCCTCATGCTGTAGAGGACGGCGGACGCGCCGGCGAGATCCGCGAGCGACGATATTTCCGGCGCACCGAGCGGGACCTCGTCCTTCCCATGGCGCCCCTGCACCCACTTCTCGTCGAAGAGCCGGTTGTGCAGGACCGCCAGGGCGCTGTAGTCGTGCATGCTGCGGATCTTGGCGCGGCTCATTTGCGCGGAGAACATCGTCAGCGGGAGGAGAAAGACGACGAGCACCAGTGCGACGTAGCCCGCGATCGCGAACCAGTAGCTCGCCAGGGGAACTCCTCCATAGACGATCTCGTCACCGACCACTCCCGCGCTCGTGAAGGCGAACGCCGAGACGATGATCCAGAAGAACCGCTGGGCGTCCCCGACAAACCCGAGGCCGGCCCCGCGGTCGGGATGGGTCGCGATCAGCCGCAGATCGAGCCTCGACATCCGCCAGAGGAAGCCGTACCAGATGAGAAGTCTCCACAGCCAGCGCCAGATGAGGAATTGAAACAGCACCGCGCCGACGACCAGGTACCACCAGCCGGCCAGCGTGCGGGTGTGACCCGCATCCGACACGAGCGATCGCCACGTCGAGAAGTGAAGGGGAAACTCGTGCAGAACGAGGATCGCGCTCAGAACGGCGAGGGTGAGGATCACGAGTTCCGCGATCGTCGAGTCGCGCATTCTCCGGCCGCGTTCCAGCGCCGCTTCGTACTTCGGCCGGTCCGACTCCGAGACGAGCCCCGAGCGATAGAAGTGAGCCGCCACGGTCGCCATTTCGCGCCCGATCAGTCCCTCGGCCAGGATCAACATGGGAATGGCCACGAGAAACCGGGCGTAGGCCGCGAAATCGTGCAGGAAAGGGACCTTCACGGCGTTCCCGATGGCGAGTCCTTGCGCCGCGGAGAGAACGAGAAGCACGCCCCAGGTGAGCACGATCGAGAGCAGGGCCCGCCGGGCAATCCGGAGCGACTCCGGGCCCACGAGACCCAGCTTCGCCTGCAGCCAGTGCGCCGGGCCCCCCGCGACCAGAGAGAACCCGGCCGCCGGAGGCCTCACTTCTCCCGCCCGCTCCTGCCTACTCGAACGCGAAGATCTGCTTCCAGTCGTTCTTCATGCTGATGACGGTCCAGCCTTTCTTCTTCGCCTCGTCGTAGAGCGCCTGCGTGAACGTGCCGACCTTGGTGTCGGGCAGGCCCTGTCGCCGGACCGTAGGCGTACTCGCGCTTCGCGTCGTCGTGCAGCACGAGCATCATCAGCCGCGCGCCGTCGCCGGCCCCGGTGTACTCGAGCATCTGCTGGTCGCCGGTCGAGTTGCCGAACGCGGCGTGGGGCCGGCGGCCGATCATCAGGTGGATGCCCTCGGGCTTGCCGGCGTTGTTGTCGTTCAGCAGCAGCTTCGGCTCCTTGGTCAGGAACGGCTGGCCGTCCTTGTCGTAGCCGTACTTCGTTCCGCCCGCGGTGCCGACCACCTGCTCGGGCGGAATGCCGTAGACCGCCTCGGAGTACACGCGCACGAAGTCCTGGCCGCCGCCGGTGACGATGTAGGTCTTGTAGCCGTTGGCGCGCAGGTACTTCAGCACCTCCTGCATCGGCTGGTAGGTGAGCTCGGTGTAGGGCCGCTTCCAGCGCGGGTCCTTGGCCGTCGCGAGCCACTTCTTCACCTCGGCCTTGAACTCCTCGACCGACATGCCGGTGAGCGTCGCGGCGAGGATCTTCTCGAGGTCCTTCATCGAGAGCTTGGCGATCGCCTCGCGGTTGCCGGACATCACGGTCTTGAACGGCTCGACGTTCGTCGAGCTCGGGCTTCGCCTTCACGACCGCCGGCACGCGCTCGAGGCAGTACATCACCTGCGAGTACATCGGATGCTCGACCCACAGCGTGCCGTCCTGGTCGAACGTCGCGATGCGCTCGGCCGGCGGCACGAACTTCGGGCTCGCCCTGCGTCGTCGTCGCCTGCACGAACTCGACGATCGCCTTCTTCGCCGGGCCGTCGTTCCAGGAGGGCAGCGGGTCGGTCTGGGCGAGCGCTCCTGCGCGCAACGCGAACGCGGCGAACAGAACCAGCGCACCTCGGCCGATCGTGCGATTCCGAGCCGCTTGCTTCATGGCATTCCCTCCTCCTTGGCTTGCTCGATCGGGACTATATGAAAGCGGGCGGCCCTTTCGGACCGCCCGCGAATGACTCGATGCGCCGGTCTCCTCGACTCACTGGCCCGGGTGGCGATCGGCTTCTTGACCTGGGCCATGACCTGATCGAGGTTGTAGCTCGCCGCGTCCTGCAGCGGCGGGAACGTCCGTGTAGGTCTCGAGCTCCTTCAGCCAGAGCAGCTGGCCGATCGGCAGCATGTTCCAGTCGTAGAGGTAGGCGGTGCTCGGGACCGGCGAGCGTGCCGCCGATACCCAGGAGGCGTCTTGTACTGCTGAGCCGACGGACGTTCTCGAACGGATCGCGCTTGATGTTCTGGACCTGGGTCCAGTGATACGGCATCGACGCCGGCAATGAAGCCCGCCGGATCGTCGGAGACCATCGGCGAAGTAGATCTTCCAGTTCTTGTACCGCACGGCCGACGGGAGTCGGCGCCGGTAGTAGAAGAAGGTGTCGCGCGCCGACTTCGGCGATTTGCCCAGCAGGTACGCGAGCTGGTTGACGCCGTCGAGCTTGGTCTTGACGATGCCCTGGTACGTGCCGGCCATGATCTGCTTGTTCAGTCCGTCGCCCTTGGGGCCGCCGGCGATCTCGACGAACGTGGGCAGCCAGTCGAGCGACGCGAACATGTCGTTGAAGACCGTGCCCGGCTTGATCTTGTCCGGGCCAGCGGATGACGCACGGAGCGCGCATGCCGCCTTCCCAGGTGGTCGAGCTTTCCGCCCTTGAACGGGCGTGACGCCGCCGTCGGGGAAGGTGATGGTCTCGGCGCCGTTGTCGGTGGTGAAGACGACGATCGTGTTGTCGAGCTGGCCCATGCCTCGAGCTTCTTGAGCACGAGGCCGATGTTGTCGTCCATCTGCTTCATGCCGGCTTCGTTGCATGCCCCAGTCCTTGCCGCCGGGGTGCCGACCATGGCCTTGTACTTGTCCGACAAGCACCGTCGTGACGTGCATGCGCGCCGGGTTGTACCAGACGAAGAACGGCTTGTTGGTCTTCTTCGGGTCGTTGCGATCGAGGAAGTCGACGACCTTGGCCGAGATCTCCTCGTCCACCGTCTTCGAGCGCTCGAGAGTCAGCGGGCCCTCGTCTGTGCAGCTCTGGTTCTTCGCCGTGCCGTCGGAGGACTTGCACCAGAGCACCGGACGCGGCGGCGTCAGGCAGACGTCGTCCTCGGATCCACCGCTCCGGCAACCTCGGCCGATGCCGGGAATCGGAGTGTTCATGCACGGCGGGGCGACGGTCTGCAGGGTCGGGGTCTTGTTGATGTCCGGGAAGCTCACGCCCTGCATCGCGTCGAGGTGATACAGGTACCCCCAGAACTCCTGGAAGCCGTGCGCCGTCGGGCAGCGAGTCGGTGTGGTCGCCGAGGTGGTTCTTGCCGAACTCGCCCGTGTTGTAGCCGAGGTCGGCAGGAACTAGGCGATCGCCGGCGTTCCGGGCGCAGGTACGACGGGCTCCCGGCAACTGCGGCGGGATCATGCCCGTACGCAGCGGGTGCATGCCGGTGAAGAAGGCGTTGCGCCCGGCCGTGCAGCTCGGCTCGGCGTAGTACGTCATGGAAGATGCGCGCCTTCGTGGCCGATGCGGTCGATGTTGGGTGTTTCGCCGACCATCAATCCGCGGTGATAGCAGCCCGGCTGCATCCAGCCGATGTCGTCTCCCATGATGAACACGATGTTGGGTTTGGCCGACGTCTGGGCGAGCGCCGAGAGACTCGTCGCCAGAACGACGAGAACGGCGAGCATCGTCCGTGAGTAGGTCCTCGACATAGATATCTCCTTAGTTGACGAACCGACTTACTTCTCGAGCGTGACCTTCAGTCCCTCGGCCGCAACCTTCAGACTGGCGCCCTTGGTCGTGCTCGTCAGGATCATCTGGACCTTTTTGGTGTTGATGAGAGCGGTCGCGCCCTTGCCCTCCTGAACCGTCGCACCCGCGCCCGCCGCGGCGTAGACCCCGTTGAAGTCCTCGAGGCTCTTCAGGTCGTAGATGTTTCCGGTCGCCTCGGCCTTCGTCATCCCGACCTCGCCGACCGTGAGGCCCTCGATCTTGAACTTGTACGACTTGCCCTGGTAATTGAGCGTCCCGTGGCCCCAGCTCCAGCCGATGCCGGCCGCGACAGAGCCCTCGGAGAGCTTCACTGTGGCGTCCGGTTTCTTGTCTGCGCCCGCGGCCGCCGCGGTCCATCCCAACGCGACGACGGCCAGAGCGGCCGTCAGAACGATCCCGATCCTCGAGAGCTGCTTCATTTCGTCTACCCCTTTCGCTTTCGTTTCGGCGTTCTTTGACTCTAAGTTTTGCGCAGAGCCTAATCGCCGAGGCCCCGAAGGAGAATTGGACTTAGGTTCAACGACTCCTGAACTCAGGGTCACGAGCGAGCACGGCGCGGTCGAGCGCGCGCCGGCTAGGGGGCGATGCCGGCGCGTCCGGCGATGCGCACCAGATCCGCCAGTGAGCCCGCCCGCATCTTCTCCATGACGCGCGCCCGATGGACTTTGATGGTCTGCAGCGACGTCCCGAGACGCGCGGCGATCTGCTTGTTGGGCAGGCCCCGCGCGACCAGAGGCAGGACTTCCCGCTCGCGCGGCGTCAGAGAGTGGAGGCGTGCTTCGATGGCCTGTGTCTCGGCGCGATCCGCGATCGACGAGACGCTGCGCCCGATCGCCGCTTCTACGGAGGCAAGTAGTACTACGTCTTCGATCAGCTGACCATAAAGTCGACCGCTCCGGCCTTCATCGTGTGGACGGCGGCCGGAACCTTGCCGTGCCCGCTGATGAAGATGATCGGAGGGTCGCGATGAGGTCAACACCAATGCCTCCGGCACCTCCGAGGCGCTCAGAGCTGGCACCTGAGGTCGAGGACCACGCAACCCGGCCCCATGGCGAGACGCGGGCGAGAAGCTCCGCGGCGAAGCGAACGCCTCGACCTCGCGGCCGTCCGTTTCTGAGGAGCCGGCGAGGGCGCGCAGCATCGACGGGCGTCGTCATCGACGAAAGACGACCGGGCCCGGAGGCCTCACGACCACCAGACCCACGGCCGTGGGAAACGTGCAGCGGAACGCCGCCCGCCTGTTCGTGCCGTCGGCGCGAAACGCCGCTAGAGCGCTTCGACGATCGTGCGGCAGATCGAGAGCCTGATGCCGAGCCGCGATCCTTCGTCGCGAACAAGGGCTCGAACACGAGCCCAGATCCGGGCTCCGAACGCGGGGACCGGTATCGCGGACGAAGATGGTCATGAGCCGTTCGACGCGCCCTGTCGCGACGTGGACCTTGCGCGGCCCGGCGCGCGATTCTGCGACGGGGCGTCGAGACCGTTGAGGATCAGATCGAGAAAGACTGGCCGAAGCTGAACCTGAGTCCCGAAAACGAAGCGGCGGCGGTGAGGCGAGGACGGGCCGGACCGCCGCTCCCCGCAGGCCGGCCTTGCGCCACCATGCGCAGCACCGAGCCGATGCCTCCGTTCATGTCGACGGTGTCGAGGAGGAACTTCGCCGAAGGAGGGCGTGATCCGCTCGGGTCCACCTGGCCGGCCGCCGATCATCCTCGATGATGTCGTCACGCTCGCCGGGTCTCCGCCAGTATCGGTGATGGTCGCGCGAGCAGCCGCCGGCCGCCGCGCGTTGGCGAGGATCGCCCCGAGAGGCTGGCCGAGCTCATGCGCCAGCGAGGAGGCCGAGCTCTCCGATGGCTCCGACCCGGTCCAGGTGGGCGATCTCCGGGTCCGCCGGCGGGCTTCGGCGACGGCCCGACGGCGCAGCGTCACGTTCACCTGCACGATGATCAGTTCCTGGTCTGGAACGCCGGAGCTCTTCGACGCGCATCTCGAACCACCGATCCCCGCCGGCCTC
>CAWAKL010000013.1:0-193949 GCA_963782585.1 uncultured Acidobacteriota bacterium | reverse complement strand
CCCGGGCGGCGGTACGTTCGGACAAGCTCGGCGAGGTGGCAGCGGAGTTTGAAGCTGTGCACAACGTGGAGCGGGCCCGCCAGGTGGGTTCGGTTCACTCGATCATTCCGGCGGCTGAATTGCGCCCGAGGATCGTGGCCGCGGTGGAGCGTGGAATGGCCCGAACAGAGGAGGGGTCGGCGTCCCGGCCGGTAACGCAGATGGCCGGCGGTGACGAGGCTTCGCCGGCGAAGAGGTTTGGCGCGGCGGTAACGGCGACGGGCCGGAGCCGCCACCGCGCGGTCCTGGGAACGTCCCGCGACGAGACTGAGCCGCCCTCACCCCGGCCCCGACACCTGCATGCCCAGATGCCGGAGCGGGTGGAGACGCTACGGCCGCTGAGCCTCATCGTGGCGATCACCCTCGGGCCCAGGGAGGGGTCGTCGTCGGGCCTGACGACTTTGTCGTCTCACCCCGAGGGCGCAATCGTGACGGTCATCGTCTCGTCTCCCGGGTTGGTGGCGAACGGGGACATGCAGCAGACCCGCCACGTCCCTCCCGACGCGGACTCTGAGCCGCACCGGTTCGCTTTCCCGGCCAGACCGGTGGGTCTACACCCGGTGATCGTGGAGGCCCGCGTCGGGCCCGGTCGGGTGTTTCGTCATTGCCGCACTTCCCTTCTGCCCTGCTTTCGTCGAAGCAGCACTGAGAGATCGTTAGGTCAACAACATAGTTTAACACTGTATGTCAATGTCGTGTTCACACTGTTGACACTAGCGCGGATGGGGGGTGTACTGGACTTCTACCACCAGGATCAGGAGAAACCCCATGACTGTGTATGCGCGACCGGGTGCAGAGGGCTCGCTGATGAGCTTCGCGCCCCGCTACGACAACTACATCGGGGGCGAGTGGGTGGCCCCGGCGAAGGGCCGCTACTTCGAGAACTCGACCCCGGTCACCGGCGAGGTGTTCTGCGAGGTCGCCCGCTCCGATGAGGCGGATATCGAACGCGCCCTGGACGCGGCGCACGCGGCGGCACCCGCCTGGGGCAAGACATCTCCGGCCGATCGCGCGGTGATCCTCAACAAGATCGCCGACCGGATCGAGGAGAACCTGGAGTCCATCGCCGTCGCCGAAGCCTGGGACAACGGCAAGCCGGTGCGGGAAACGTTGAATGCGGATATCCCGCTGGCGGTCGATCACTTCCGGTATTTCGCCGGGGCGATCCGCGCCCAGGAGGGCTCGCTGTCCCAGATCGACGAGGACACCGTGGCCTACCACTTCCATGAGCCGCTCGGCGTGGTCGGGCAGATCATCCCGTGGAACTTCCCGATCCTGATGGCCGTCTGGAAACTCGCGCCCGCGCTGGCCGCCGGCAACGCGGTCGTCCTCAAACCCGCCGAACAAACCCCGGTGTCGATGCTGTACCTGATGTCGCTGATCGGTGACCTGCTGCCGGCGGGTGTGCTCAACGTCGTCAACGGCTTTGGGGTGGAAGCCGGTAAGCCGCTGGCGTCGAGCAACCGCATCGCCAAGATCGCGTTCACCGGCGAGACCACCACCGGCCGGTTGATCATGCAGTACGCCAGCCAGAACCTCATCCCGGTCACCCTGGAGCTCGGCGGCAAGAGCCCGAACATCTTCTTCTCCGATGTGCTGGCCGCCCACGACGACTATCCAGGACAAGGCGCTGGAAGGGTTCACCATGTTCGCCCTCAACCAGGGCGAAGTCTGCACCTGCCCGTCGCGCAGCCTGGTTCAGGCCGATATCTACGACGAGTTCCTGGAGCTGGCCGCGATCCGCACCAAGGCGGTCCGCCAAGGCGACCCGCTGGACACCGAGACGATGATCGGCGCGCAGGCCTCCAACGACCAGCTGGAGAAGATCCTGTCCTACATCGAGATCGGCAAGAGTGAGGGCGCCAAGCTCATCACCGGCGGCGAACGCGCCCAGCTCGGCGGCGATCTCAACGGCGGCTACTACGTGGCGCCGACGATCTTCACCGGCAACAACAAGATGCGGGTCTTCCAGGAGGAGATCTTCGGACCCGTCGTCGCGGTGACGTCGTTCACCGACTACGACGACGCCATCAGCATCGCCAACGACACCCTCTACGGGCTGGGTGCCGGGGTGTGGAGCCGCGACGGCAACACCGCCTACCGGGCCGGGCGTGATATCCAAGCCGGCCGGGTGTGGACCAACTGCTACCACACCTACCCCGCGCACGCGGCGTTCGGCGGCTACAAGCAGTCCGGCATCGGCCGCGAGAACCACAAGATGATGCTCGACCACTACCAGCAGACCAAGAACCTGCTCGTCTCCTACAGCAATAAGGCCCAAGGATTCTTCTGAGCCCTAAGACAACTCAACACGCCGTTCCCTCAACCACATTCACGATTTGGAAAGAAGCCATGACACACACCCTCGACACCCCGACCACCACACTGGACACCACGACCGACACCATGCGCGCCGCGGTGGTCACCGAATTCGGCGCCCCGCTGCAGGTTTCCGATCTCGAACTGCCCACACCCGGCTACGGTGAGGCCCTGGTGAAGCTGGAGACCTCCGGTGTCTGCCACACCGATCTGCACGCCGCGCACGGTGATTGGCCGGTGAAACCGCAGCCGCCGTTCGTCCCCGGCCACGAGGGCTACGGCACCGTCGTCGCACTCGGTGACGGGGTGGACGACCTCAAGGTCGGCGACAAGGTCGGCAACGCCTGGCTGTGGTCGGCGTGCGGCAGCTGCGAATACTGCCGCACCGGCTGGGAGACGTTGTGCGAGAGCCAGCAGAACGGCGGCTACAGCGTCAACGGCAGCTTCGGCAGCTACATGCTGGTCAACGCCGCCTACGCCCCACGAATCCCCGACGGCGTCGACCCGCTGGAAATAGCGCCCATCCTGTGCGCGGGCGTCACCGTCTACAAGGGCCTCAAGGTGACCGACACCCGGCCCGGACAGTGGGTGGCGATCTCCGGCATCGGCGGACTCGGCCACATCGCCGTGCAGTACGCGCGGGCGATGGGGCTGCGGGTGGTCGCCATCGACGTCGACGACTCCAAGCTCGCCCTGGCCACCCGCCTGGGCGCCGAGGTCGTCGTCAACGCCCGCACCAGCGACGTGGTCGCCGAGGTGCAGAAGGCCACCGGCGGCGTGCACGGCGTGCTGGTCACCGCGGTGCACCCGCAGGCCTTCGGGCAGGCCATCGGGCTGGCCCGTCGCGGCGGCACCATCGTCTTCAACGGCCTGCCGCCCGGCGACTTCCCGGCACCGATCTTCGACATCGTGCTCAAGGGTCTGACCATCCGCGGCTCGATCGTCGGCACCCGCCAGGACATGGCCGAGGCGCTGGACTTCTACGCCCGCGGGCTGATCCATCCCACGGTGGCCAGCGCCGACTCGACGACATCAACGACGTGTTCGGCCGAGATGGAACGCGGCCAGATCGACGGCCGCATCGTCATCGACTACCGAAACAGCTGACGTCAGACGGGGTCGCTGGTCATCTGAGAGGTGGTTTGGTGCGGTCGACCCATCCCGGGAGCGGGTGCGGATAGGACCAACGACGCGCGAGCCGGCGGCGCTCAGAGTTGTAGTGTCCGACAGCCAAGCCGCCTTGAAGAGACGGTGGCGAAGAACCGCCGCGAACAGAAAGGAAGAAACACGATGGCATACCAGACCGTCAACCCGTACGACAACCAGACAGTCGCCACCTTCGACGACCTCACCGACGAGCAGCTGACGACGCTTATTACGCAGGCGCAGAGAACATTTGAGTCATGGAGCCAGAAATCGTTCGCGGAACGCGCCGCCGTGTGCGGGCGAGCCGCGGCCATCCTCACCGAACGGCCCGACGAGTTCGCCCGCCTGCTCACCCTGGAAATGGGCAAGCTGTACGCCGAGAGTTTGGGAGAAGTGGCGCTGACCGCGCAGATACTCGCCTACTACGCCGAGAACGCCGAGACCTTCCTGGCGCCCGAACCCATCCCCACCACCAACCCGGACGAGGGCGACGCGGTCGTGGTCAGCACCCCGCTCGGAGTGATCCTCGGGATACAGCCGTGGAACTTCCCGTACTACCAGCTGGCCCGGGTCGCAGCCCCCAACCTGATGGCCGGGAACGTGGTCATGGTCAAACATGCCTCGAACGTGCCGCAGGCGGCGGCCGCCTTCGAGCGGCTGCTCCTGGAAGCGGGTGCACCTGAGGGCGCCTACACCAACCTCTACGCCACCAAGGACCAGATCTCGACCCTGATCGACGACCCGCGTGTTCGTGGTGTCGCGCTGACCGGCAGCGAGGCGGCCGGCGCGATCGTGGCATCCCGCGCCGGAGGCAACCTCAAGAAGTCCACCATGGAACTCGGCGGCACGGACGCACTCATCGCGTTGGCCGATGCCGAGCTGGACAAGACCGTGCAGTGGGCGGTGTGGGGTCGGATGAACAACGGCGGGCAGTGCTGCGTGGCCTCCAAGCGAATCATCGTGGTCGACGAGATCGCCGACAAGTTCCTCGAGCGATTCCAGGTGGCGCTTGCCGACCTCAAGGCCGGCGATCCGTTCGACGAGGCGACCACGCTGCCCCCGATGTCGAGTCAGGCCGCCGCCGACCAATTGAACGCACAGATCAAGGCCGCGGTCGAGGCCGGCGCGACGGCGATCCCACTCGGTGAGCCGGTGCCCACCAGCGGCGCGTTCGTGCAGCCGACAATCCTCACCGACATCACCCCGGACAACCCGGCCTACTACCAGGAGTTCTTCGGGCCGGTGGCACTGTTCTTCGGAGTGGACAGCGAGGACGAAGCCGTCCGGCTGGCCAACGACTCCCACTACGGGCTCGGCGGATCGGTGTTCACGCAGGACGTCGCGCACGGCGTCGAGGTCGCCAAGCGCATCGACACCGGCATGGTGTTCATCAACCACCCGACCTGGACCAGGGCAGACCTGCCGTTCGGCGGGGTCAAAATGTCGGGCTACGGGCACGAGCTCGCCGGCTTCGGTATTCAGGAGTTCGTGAACAAGAAGCTCATCAACGTCGTCCCCATCGACGCACCGGCCTGATCAGTCTCTCAGAGGGGTGGCCGGCCGCCCCATCGGGCGGCCGACAACAACGCGAAAGGTGCCGCCACCGGACATCGTGTCAGCGGGCGGTCGTCACCGGCGGAACTGCCGGAGAGGTCGATGCGAGTGCGTTGGCGTCGCTCAAACGTGCCAATACATCCTGCGAACCGCGATGCACTACGTCGTGAAAACGATCGCCGGTGCGATCAGCTTGGATTCGACGTTGAACGCGCCATCTCCGAGTGGGAACGAAATCTCGAAGAACTCGGTATCGGACCCGTTAGCCTGACGTATGAAGAGGAACGGGTACCGAGATGACCGAACCCGATCAGTACTTGCTCGGCTACAGCGAAGCCGAGCAAGATCGGCTTGAACGTCAAGCGCTCGAGCTGGCCGAAGATTCGGCGTCGCGCTTCAGGCAGGTCGGGCTGCCTCTGCGTGCCGTGTGGCTGCCATTGTGGCTCACCGGCCGAGCCGGCCGCTGTTCGCCGTCACGAGTCCGGCGTTCGCGACTCGGGACCGCCGATGACGCGGCCTCCCCCCTGTGCCGGTGCATCACCGCTGGGGGAGAATCGCCCGGCGATGGAGGCTGACTACGTGATCGTCGGTGCCGGCGCCGCGGGCTGCGTGCTCGCCGCCCGGCTCTGCGAGGACCCCACGATCAGCGTGCTCCTCTTGGAGTCGGGTGGTCGTGGCCGCCACCTGCTGCTGCGGATTCCCAAGGCGTTCTACCTGACGATGCAGCATCCGGAGTATGCCTACTTCTACCCCACCGGATCCGTCTCTCCCGGCGGGCCCGACGAGGTGTGGCTGCGCGGCAAGGGCCTCGGTGGCTCCACGGCCGTCAACGGGATGATGTACATCCGTGGATGGGCCGCGGACTACGACCGGCTCGCGGCCGCGGGTGATCCCGGGTGGGGGTGGGCCGGCATGCTGCCGGTGTTCCGCGCCATGGAGGACCACGAGCTCGGGGCCTCGCTGCTGCGGGGCGTCGGCGGCCCGTTGCACGTGTCCGTCACGGCGGTAGCCGACCCGGTGGTCGCCGCGATGCTGCGATCCGCGACGGCCGCCGGGCTGGTCGACGTAGACGACTTCAACGCCTCCGACGCCGAGCGGATCGGCCGCACACCGGTGACGATCCACCGCGGCGTGCGGATCTCGGCCGCGACGGCATTCCTGCGCCCTGCCCGCCGCCGCCGCAACCTCACCGTGCTCGACCGCACCCACGTCGGCCACGTGACGCTCGAGGGGGGTCGGGCCGTCGGCGTCGTGGCCAGGCGCTGCGGAGAACGGCTCGCCGTCCGGGCACGACGCGAGGTGATCCTCGCCGCCGGGTCGATCGAGAGCCCCCAGCTGCTCGAACGTTCGGGCATCGGCGACCCCGTCGTGCTCACTCGAGCGGGCGTGGAGCCTCGGGTGGAGAGCCCGCACGTCGGGGAGCGGCTGCTGGAGCACCGGGGGATGACCGTGCAGGCACGGCTCCGGCCGGGACTGGGCCTCAACCGGCGCCTCAACACCCTGCCTCGGCTGTTGTTCGCCGGGGCAGGGTACGTCCTCACCCGTCGGGGGCCCGTCGCCACGGGGCCCTACGACCTCGTCGGCCAGCTGCGGTCGGCCCCCGGGGAGCCTCGCCCCGACGTCCAGATCCTCCTCACCCCCATGTCCCTCGACCTGGGGACGACCCGGCTTCGGCTCGCCAGGCACGCCGGGATGATGATCCAGGGGTACCAGCTCCGGCCGACGACGCCGAGCGCCGTCCACATCCGCTCGGCCGATCCCGCGGACCCGCCGGTCATCGAGGCCCGCTACCTCGAGACCGAGCTCGACCGAACGGTCACCGGGCGAATCCTGGCTCGGCTGCGGGGGATGATGGCCGAGGGACCGCTCGCGGATCTGGTGATCGGCGAGGACGCCCCGGGCCCCGACGTCGTCACCCCGGAGCAGGCCGTCGAGTATGCCCGCGCGACCGGGATCGGCATCTACCACGCCGTGGGGTCCTGCGCGATGGGCCCCAACGACGACGATGTCGTCGACGCCCGCCTGCGGGTACGTGGCGTGCGTGGATTGCGCGTGGTGGACGCCTCGGTATTCCCGGCCATTCCATCCGGCAACACCGCCGCGCCGACGATGGCGCTGGCCTGGCGCGCCGCGGACCTCGTCGGCGCCGAGGCCTGACCCGCACCCCACCGCACCCCACGAGGGACGATCTCGACGACTGCTGGCCCAACGTGGCGCATCGGGCTCGGCCACGAACCTGGCCACCGCCCGGATGTGGACGAGGCTCGCCGCACAACTGCGCGGATCGGCCCGCGCGCACGTTCTCACCGTGGCGGCGTTCAACTACTACCTCGCCGGCGACGCCGTCCGGGTCGGGATGGCCATCGACCACGCGCAGGACGCCGTCACAGCGGCAGGCCTTCACCTGCCCAACCTGGCCGAGCTCCTCAGCGCCGCCGTCCGGGCCGCGTCAGCCTCCCCTCCCACGCCAGCATCAACAGTTGCCAGGGACGTGGGGTGCGCGGCCTCAGGCGTCTTGGCTCGGCACCCCGAGCGCACGGGTGAAGCCGGCGGGGACGAGGATGTCCTCGGCAACCAGGTCGTGGACGGACGCGCGGCCGAGGCCCATCAGTGCCGAGTCGATGCCGCCGCGGAGGATGTCGAGCACGTTCTCGACGCCGGCTTGGCCGGCGGCCGCCAGGCCCCACAGGTAGGCCCTGCCGATCATCACGGCGCGGGCACCGAGCGCGAGCGACTTCACCACGTCACTGCCTCGGCGGATACCGCCGTCCAGCAACACCTCGACCTCATGGCCGACGGCGGCGGCAATGGCCGGCAGAGCGCGGATCGCGGCGGGGGTCCCGTCGAGGTTGTTGCCGCCGTGATTGGATACCGAGATGGCCGAAACCCCGGCGTCAACCGCGCGTTTGGCGTCGTCCACCCGCATCACGCCCTTGAGCATGAACGGTCCGCCCCACAGCTCGCGCACCCAGGCGATGTCCTCCCAGGTGGGCGGCGGGGTACCCATCCACTGGCCATAGACTTCGAAGAACGACGGCCCCGGCTCCCCGCGGCGGCCCTGGTTGGGCACCCGCAGGTTGGGCGGTTGCGCGGTCTTGCCGAAGTCCCACAACCAGCGCGGCTTGGTGATGACCTCGGGCGAAAACCGCAGGATCGTGCCCAGGTTCATCTGCTCCGGTACCTTCGGGCTGCCCCAGTCCCGGCCGTGCGAGAAGCTCCAGTCCGTGGTGACGATCAGCCCGACGGCCCCGGCTTCACGGGCGCGCTGCACCCGTTGCGCGATGGCTTCCCGGTCACCGAGCCAGTAGAGCTGGAAGAACACCTTGGGGTTCGCGGCGACGACGTCCTCGATCGGCTTGCTGGCAAACGAAGATAGGCCCATCGCCGTTCCGCGGGCCGCGGCGGCGCGGGCGACGGCGACCTCGCCGTCCGGGTGCACCGCCTGGACCCCCGTCGGTGAAATCAGCACCGGCAGCGAAAGATCTTGTCCCATCACCGTCGTCGACAAGTCGCGCTTCTCGGGGGCACCCACCACGTGCGGGGCGAATCCCAGTTCACTGAACGCCTCGACATTGTCGGAGACGGTCACGCCCTTCTCGCTGGCCGAGATCAGCGATGAGTAGACCGACTTGGGCAGCCGCTTCTTGGCGCGTTGCTGGGCAATGGCCACCGTCTCGAACCAGGTATCGCCTGCCATGACTAGACCGGACTTTCATTGCAGGGCCGCGCCGGCGGGCGCGTCGTCAGCGTGAGGGGCACCGGACCTGCCGAGGAAAGACGGGAGCCGCGCGAATGGTCGCCGCTGGGGCGGGGCTTGTGGCGTTCCCGAGCCAGCGCGGGCACGCCGTAACCCTGCACGCATTCGGGGTCGGGGCCGTCCAGCGGCAGCCCGGTGAAAAACTTGGCCGCCATGCAGCCGCCGCGGCAGCTGTCGAAGTGTCCGCAGCTGCCGCACGCTCCGGCCGACTGCGGCTCCCGCAGCTCGACGAACAGCGGGGCGTTCTTCCATACGTTGTCGAAGCCGCCGTCGGACACGATGTTTCCGGCGAGGAACCGGTCGTGGATGGCGAACGGGCACGCGTAGACGTCACCGACCGGGTCGATGAGGCAGACCACCCGGCCGGCGCCGCACAGGTTCAGGCCGGCCAGCGCCCCCGGCTCGCCCAGCCCGGAGAGATGGAAGAAAGAGTCGCCGGTGAGCACGCCGTCGCCGTGGTCGACCAGCCAGTCGTAGAGCTGCACCTGTTGCTCGGCGGTCGGATGGAGTTCGTCCCAGACGTCGGCACCCCGGCCGGACGGGCGCAGCCTCGTGATCCGCAGCGTGGCGCCGTAACGTGCTGCCAGCGCCGCGAATTCGTCGAGCTGATCGACGTTGTGACGGGTGACCACGACGGAGATCTTGGCGTCGGAGAAGCCCGCCTCGGCCAGATTCTCCAGCGCACGAATCGCCATCGCGAACGAGCCGGGCCCGCGGACGGCGTCGTTGACCTCTGCCGTTGCGCCGTCGAGTGAGATCTGCACGTCGACGTAGTCGCTGGCGGCGAGGCGTCCGGCGACCTCCGGGGTGATGCGTACGCCGTTGGTGGAGAACTTCACGCCCACGTGATGCTCGGTCGCGTAGTCGACCACCTCCCAAAAGTCCGGTCGCACCGTGGGTTCGCCACCGCCGATGTTGACGTAGAACACCTGCATACGTTCCAGCTCGTCGATGATGTCCTTGCACTGCCGCGTTGAGAGCTCACGTGGATCGCGTTTGCCTGAGGACGACAGACAGTGCACGCAGGCCAGGTTGCAGGCGTAGGTGAGCTCCCAGGTGAGGCAGATCGGTGCATCCAGGCCGCGCTCGAACTGCTCGATCAGCCGGGGTACGGGCGCTGCGGTTGTCATCGGGTCTCCCCTGGCACCAGCATCTTTGATTGGACCAGCACGCCGAGGGCGTGCAGATAGGGCGCCTGCTGCGCATCGTCGATTCCGGCGGCGCGGCAAGCCGATCGGGCATCGGTGTGTTGATCAAGCGACTCGACCACCGCGACGATGGTGCGATTCTTCAGAAACGACAGCTTGCGTGTTCCGAAGTGATAGAGCAGCGCCCCGAACGGCTCGGGCCGGACAGCCACCTGGGGGTGCAGTCGCCAGCGCAGGCCCGGGTCAAAAGCCGCCCCACCGCCGGTAGCGGCGGGCACGGCGGCGTCCGTGGCGGGGACCGGCACGGTCAGTAGACCCCGCACATGCCGTCGATGGATACCTCTTCGACCAGCGTCTCGGTGACGAGTTCGGTGTCGGCTTCGCTCTGCTGATTCGGTTCCATGAGGCTGCCTTTCGTCATAATGGGACTTCTCTAAGGTTCCGTATGGCTGGCGGGAAGGCACTTCGCAGGTGAAGAGTATCGCAGCGGTTGCTCGGGTGAAAGTGTCCGCGGTGTGGTGGCGCATGCCGGGACAGGGATGCTGCGGGAGCTGGCGGAGCTGACCGGCTTGTCGGCGCGGGTCACCGCGCGCCGCTGGTCGGCACGTTCCTAGACCACCTCGAACACGAGCGCGGCAACAGCGCTCGGAGCCGCAACACCCGCCTGGCCGCGATCCACTCACTGTTCCGCTTCGCCGCGCTCCGCCATCCCGAACACGCCGCACTTGATCGCCCGAGTGCTAGCCCTCCCACCCAAGCGCTGCGACCGTGCTGTCGTGTCCTTCCTCAACGTCAGGCGGATCTCGGTCCGGAGTTCAGCTGCGGCTTCCTGTCGGTGCCTGAACGCTTTCGGCCTCTCCCCTAACGCGAGGGCCCCCGTCACTAACGAGATCGCCGCAATACCTCCGGGCCGCTCGCCACCGCCTTGCGCACACCCTGGCTGCTGAGTCTGACCACCGCCGCCCTCACCTCGGCCAACCCAACACCGCCAGCGAACTCGCCGCCTGCACAACCGTCGATGAAGTCCGCGACCTGCTATTCCACCTAGACCAGCACCGCAAGATTCCCGCATTGGCTCCGGCGCAGATCCGCAAGGCTCTCGACGACGGCGTACGGGTGGTGGATGCCCGCAGCGTCGACGACTTCGCGGCCGGACATCTGTGGGCTCGATCAACGTCGGCGCGACCGAAGGCCGCCGGGCTGCACGTGGACAGCGCCGCCTGTTCGCGGCAGAGCTTTGCGGTCATCGACGCCGCCGCCCAGCACGCCCGCCACGAAGCCGAGGTCGGCGGATATGTGGCCGCCGAGGCCGCAGCGCCGGTGCTCGACGCGGGACGTGCCGTGGTTGCCGCGCTGATCGGGACGAACGGCTCCGACGTCGTCTTCACCACCGGGTCCACCCACGCCCTGGACCTGTTGCTCGGCAGCTGGTCGGGCAGCTGCACCGTGGCCTGCCTGCCCGGCGAGTACGGCCCCAACCTGGCGATAATGGCCGCGCACGGCTTCGACGAGCGCGCGTTGCCGGCCGACGGCGACGGACCGGCTGGTCGTCGACGAGGCGGCCGCTGTGCTGTCCGCCGACCCGCCGGCCCTGGTGCACCTCACGGCGCTGGCCAGTCACCGCGGCGTGGTCCAGCCGGCCGCGGCCATCGCCGAGGTGTGCCGCGGCCTTGGCGTGCCGTTGGTGATCGACGCCGCAGTCACTCGGCCACATCGACTGTGTGGTGGGCGCCGATGCGATCTACTCGTCCTCGCGCAAGTGGATGGCCGGCCCGCGCGGCGTCGGTGTCCTCGCGATCCGGCCCGCGCTGGCGCAGCGGGCTGCGACCGCGGCTGCCGCCGCCGGACTGGGATCTGCCGTTGACCGTGTTGCAGCGGCTGGAGAACGGCGACGCCAATGTCGCTGCGCGCGTGGGGTATTCGGTCGCGCTCGGCGAACACCTGGCAGCCGGCCCGGATCGGATCCGCGCGCGGCTGGCGGAGCTGGGCCACGCGACCCGCACCGCGCTGGCCGATGTGGCCGGCTGGCGGGTTGTCGAGCCGGTCGGAGAGCCGACCCCCATCACGACGTTGACCCCGCTCGACGGCGCCGACCCGCAGAAGGTGCGGTCGTGGCTGATCGCCGAGCGGGGGATCGTCACCACATACGCCGAGGTGCAGCGCGCACCGTTCGAGCTGCACGCGCCGGTGCTGCGGGTATCGCCGCACGTCGACAGCGCCACCGAGGACTGGAGGCGTTCGCCGAGGCGCTGGCGGAGGCGACGGAACTACTGTCGTAATTACTGCGAAATCCGGACGGTCAGCCTCTCCGAAGGGATAGGTTGGCCCTACCCGGTCGTGCCGAATTGTGCTGCCTAACGATGGGTCTTGGCCGTGTGGTGTTCCCAACATCACACCGCGCGCCTAACTTCATGGCCGGTATCCGATCAGCACTAGAGAGGACAGCGAAGCCATGCAGGTCGACGAGCTACTCAAACCATTCCCCATCAAGGAGTTCCACCCGTTCCCCCGCGGAATGCTCGGGCCGGGCGCGCACGAGATGATCGGCCCGGAGGCGCTAAAGCTCGGATTCAAGAAGGTGCTCGTGATGACAACCGGGCTGCGCGGATCCGGCACCGTCCACAAGATCGTCGAGTCAATGAAGTACCACGGGCTTGAGGTCGTGGTCTACGACCAGGTGGAGTCGAATCCCAAGGACTACAACGTGATGGACTCGGTCACGATGTACCAGGAGAACGGCTGCGATAGCTTCGTGTCGATCGGCGGTGGGTCCGCCCACGACGCCTGCAAGGGCGCTCGCATCTCGGTCGCGCACGACGGCCGTAACGTCAACGACTTCGAGGGCTTCAACAAGTCGGAGAACCCCAAGAACCCGCCACACATCGCGGTGTCCACCACCGCGGGCACGGGTTCGGAGACGTCCTGGGCCTACGTCATCACCGACACCACCACCGACCCGGACCAGCCGCACAAGTACGTTGCCTTCGACGACGCCTGCGTGGCGACGCTGGCCATCGACGATCCCGTGCTCTACTTCGACTGCCCGCTGGACTACACCGCGCAATGCGGCTTCGACGTGCTCGCGCACGCCTCGGAGCCGTACGTGTCGCGGCTGAACTTCGAGACCTCGCTCGGCAACGCTTTGCATGCGATCAAGCTGACCGCCGAAAACCTGCGCGAGGCCACCTGGAACGGCCAGGATCTCAAGGGTCGCGAGGGCATGATGTACGCGCAGTACATCGCCGCGCAGGCGTTCAACTCCGGCGGGCTGGGGATCATCCACTCCATCTCGCACGCGATAAGCGCGTTCTACGACACGCACCACGGCCTCAACAACGCGATCGCGCTGCCGCGGGTGTGGGCGTTCAACATGCCGGTGGCCTACAAGCGGTTCGCCGACATCGCGGGGGCGATGGGTGTGGACACCCACGGTATGACCGACGTGCAGGCCGCCGACGCGGCACTCGCCGCCGCGATCCGGTTGCTCCGCGACGTGATCACCATCGAGAAGTTCACCGACGTCCACCAGGACAGCTACTCGAAGAACCGCCTCGGCAAAGGGCCGACGAAGTACTACGAGAACGCCAAGGTGATCAAGGGTGACGCCGCCGACGTCGACCGGATCACCAACCACGTGCTCGGTGACGCCTGCACCCCGGGCAACGCCAAGGAGTGCACCTTCGACACGGTCCGTCCCGTCGTCGATCACTGCATGAACGGCGACCTCGACGACCTGCTCGGCTGAGCATGTTCGATTCCGTTGGACAAGTGCGTGAGGCGCTCGCCGGCCAGGGCTACATCCCCGACGAGCGCCTCGCCACGACGGTTTTCTTGCTGACGAGGCTCGACAAGCCGTTGCTCGTTGAGGGGCCGGCGGGCGTCGGCAAGACGGAGCTGGCCAAGGCACTGGCAGCGGCGACGGGGCGGCGGCTGCTGCGGCTGCAGTGCTACGAGGGCCAGGACGAGACGAAGGCACTCTACGAGTGGGACTACGGCAAGCAGTTGCTCTACACCCAGATCCTGCGCGAAAAGATCGGCCAGATCGTCGCCGACGCCAGCAGCCTGGAGGAGGCGGTGGAGCGCATCGGCGCGCAGGAGAGCGTCTTCTTCTCGGAGCGCTTTCTCGCGCCACGCCCGCTGCTTGAGGCCGTGCGCTCGCCGGAACCGGTGGTGCTGCTCGTCGACGAGATCGACCGCGCCGACGAGGCGCTCGAAGCGGTACTGCTGGAGTTGCTGGGCGAATTTCAGGTTTCCGTTCCGGAGATCGGCACGTTCAGCGCCACGCATCCGCCGTATGTGGTCCTGACGTCCAACAACACCCGTGATCTGGCGGCCGCGTTGAAGCGCCGGTGCCTGCACCTTTTCCTCGACTATCCGTCGGCGCAGCGCGAGCTGGAGATCGTGCATGCCAAGAAGACCGGCCTTGCGGAGGTCCTCGCCGAGCAACTCGTCGGCATCGTGCGTGGCCTGCGCGAGCTGGATCTGCGCAAAGCGCCGAGCATCGCGGAGACGATCGACTGGGCGAGGACACTCGCCGTGCTCGGGGTGCACGAGCTATCCGCCCAGGTGCTCTCCGACACGGTCTCGGTGGTGGTGAAGTACGACAAGGACGTCCGCAAAGCGCTTGACGCCATCCCTCGGCTGGTCGATCCCAATGCCGAGGTGCCCGAGTCCATCAGTAACGGCCACGGACATGAGCATGGGCACGGACATGAGCATGTGCATGGGCACGAAGGTGAGCCCGCAGTGGACGGCCCGGCGGTACGGGCGGCCAAGGATCGGCCCGGCCGGTTCACCGACGGCTATTACGGCACCCCCATCAAGAGTTCACTCGGCCGACGCAGGGTGCTCTAGGCCTCGTCGTGGAAGCCACCCTGCACCGGTTCGTGCGGCTGCTGCGCCTCGGCGGCGTGCGCGTCTCGATCCCCGAGGCGCTCGACGCGATGCGGTGCGCAAGCCAGCCGGGAGTACTGGCGGACAGGGAGGTCCTGCGTACCGCGCTGCGGGTCGCGCTTATCAAGGACAAGCGGGACGAACCGGTCTTCGACGAGATCTTCGACGCGTTCTTCTCCCTGGTGCGGGTCGGCGGCGCGGGCCGCGGCCCTGGCCATGGGCACGGTCACGAGGATCTCACCGACACCGGCGAACTAGAGGCGTACACGATGTCCGAGGAGCCCAGCGAGACCCCGCAGCAGGGCCACGAGCACGGCAAGCCAGCGGATATCCGGCAGTATTTCGACCAGCAGAACCTCGCCCAGCGGTACAACCTGCACCAGGAGGCGAACAAAATCGACCTCGCGTCGCTGACGGACGAGATTGCGTTCTCAAAGGAGACCGACACAGTCGGCGGTGAGAGCTATCGCGTGCAGCTCGAGACCGAGCGGCTGCACGGTGCGGGGGCGCCGGGAACGCTGTCCACGGCCTCCGACACAAGCGTCGACGCTGAGCTCACGATCGCCGAGCAGGAGGCGCTGCTCGGATGGCTGGCCGATGTGGAGGACCAGGCGGGGGACGAAGACGACGCGGCGGCGCTGCGAAGGCGGCTCGCTGGTGTACTGGCGAATCTGCCGGAGGCGCTCAAGCGCCACCTCGAGGCCCTGCTACAGCTGGAAAACCGGATCGTCGAGACGCGCGGGGGGCGGGCCGCCCAGGTGGACCGGATCGCCGAAATCGAGCGTGCCGAGCTGGAAGAGTCCCTGCGCCGGCTGGCGCGGACGCTGCACGGCGCGCTCACGCACCGGCGCCGAATCGCCGCCGCCGGCCGGGTCGACCCCGGCCGCACCATGCGGCGCAACATGCGGTTCGACGGAGTGCCGTTCGTGCCGGTCACGGTGCGGCGCGCCGAGGACCGGCCACGGCTGGTCGTACTCGCTGACGTGAGCCTCTCCGTGCGCGCGACCGCGCGCTTCACCCTGCACCTGGTGCATGGGCTGCAGGATCTGTTCACCCAGGTGCGCTCGTTTGCCTTTGTGGCGCGGATCGCCGAGACTACGGAGCTGTTTCGGGACCATCCCGCTGAGCGCGCGCTCGGCTTGATCTTCGGCGGCGACGTGCTCGACGTGGATGCCAACTCCGACTACGGCACCGTTTTCGGGGATTTCATCGCCGAGCACGCCTCCGCCGTGACCAGGCGCACGACCGTGTTGGTGCTCGGGGACGCGCGCAACAACGGCAACGATCCGAACCTCGGCGCTTTCGAAGAGATCACCCGCAGGGCGCGCGAGACGATCTGGCTGACACCGGAGCCGAGGTACTCCTGGTGCCTCGGCAGCTGCGACCTGCCCGCCTACGCGGAGTTCTGCGACCGGGTACGGGTCGTGCGCGACCTGAGCGGGCTGGAACGGGCGGCACACGAGCTGGCGGGTGAGGTGGTCGGCAGGTGAGCCTCCTCGCCAACCTGCCCGATCGGCTGCCTGGCCGCATATTGGACCAGCGATGCCGACGCCGTCGTGTTGGGCCGGGAATATTGTCTGGGTCACATTTGCGAGGCCCTGCGCATGACGGGCGAGGCGAGGCTGTGGCGAAGCTGGAACACAATGCGATCGCGGTATGCGACGGCGACGCCGGCGCTGATACCCGAATACGAACGCGGCGGCGCCGGCGCCCAGCCCGGCCGGCTGCTGAAGTTTCACGCGCCGGAGATCGTGTTCGGTATCGACTCGATGGCCGAAGCGGCGCACGCCGCGGTGCGTCTGGGCGCGGCTGCGCCCATTGCTGGTCCCCGACCCACACTGGACCTCGACACCCCCGCCGACCGCCCCGCCGCCTGCTCGACAAGCCGCCGCCTAACATCACGGCGTGACACCACTGCAGGCGCTTCGCCCCGGGGTTGAGCGCCGCGCCAGGCTACCGGGCCGCCCCTCCAGCCTCAAGGGTCGCTGTCGCGATCGCTGCGCGACGGGCCTGCGGCCCGCCCTTGACCCCGGAGTCGCTACGGCCCCTCACCGCGCAGCGGCACGGGCAGGCGCAGCAGCCCCTGCCCGCCCACCACACGCCGCTCAACCGAGCAATGTTGCACTAACCACTTGACAATGCCCGCGCGGTAACGACCGGGAATTCCATCGGCGACGATCGAAAGTTAGCGGTCCAGAATCAGCCAGCCGCCGTGATAGTCGTGCACTCCCGCGCGCACGCCCGGGTGTCTTCGCTGAACCTGGGCGGCCAGGCCGCGCAGGGCGGCGGTATCGAACCGCTGGATGTGCCCGTAGCACGCACGCGGTTCGTCCTCGAACGGGACAGCGACCACCACGCGGCGGCGCGCGAGCCGCAGCGCCTCGTCGACCACATCTCCGGCCATGGCCGGGGTCAGGTGCTCCAGCAGGTGCACGGCGGTGACGGTATCGGCGTCGCGCTCCGGAAGGGGGACGCTGGCCGCGTCGCAGCAGATCGTCTGCACGGGCCGGCGCAGCGTTCGGCTGACACGGGCCAGCAGCTTCATGGTGGGTGCGCTCAAATCGGTTGCCACCACGTCCATCCCGCGAGCGGCCAGCCGTAGCGGTAAGAACCCGAAGCAGGACCCGAGGTCGACGAGCTCGGGAACCGACGAGGAGCGACGCGGCATGCTCGTGCACCGGGGCAAACGCGGCGACCCCGTCCTCGAGCCGGTCGAGCGAGTTGCGGTAGAACCGCAGCCATGCCGGCATGATGCCGTCCACGGTGGAGCGCACGATGCCGGTGAAAACGAGCTCGAACTCGGGTTGGCCGTTGAGCACGCCGATGTCGTCGAGTTCCTCCGCGAGCAGGACCGCGAGCTCGTCGGAAAGCTCCTCGGGACGCAGGTCGTGCACGACGTCGAGCACACCTCCGTGTCGGCGTGTGCAGAACCGCGGTGTGCACACCGAGTGCCGGTGCCGGTGAGCGCGGTGGGATCCGACGCGACGGCGCACCCGCACCCCGGAAGCACTGAATGAGCCCGCCTCCGCTGGGGCGAATGGGTCGACCATGATCGTGATCCTTTGGTGAGAGTGGCTCGTGATAACTCTATTTGTGACCACGGGTCAGCGCGCGCCTCATTCGGGGGCGATCAACGGCCCGTCCGGATGGGTAGGTAACTGTCCGGTCGGCGAGTTCAATTGTTACACCCGGTGCCATACCTTGGTGACGGGCATCACGCCCGATCACACGTCACGGAGGTTCCGATGTCCGACCGCGACGAAAACCAAACAGGTTCGGCCGCAGAACAGCTCGTCGAAGAAACCCTGGTGGAAGAGA
Source organism: uncultured Acidobacteriota bacterium (assembly GCA_963782585.1). Classification (GTDB taxonomy): domain Bacteria; phylum Acidobacteriota; class Thermoanaerobaculia; order UBA5066; family Gp7-AA6; genus DAHUXD01. Next base: position 175,775 of record CAWAKL010000013.1, on the reverse strand, counting down.
TCTTCATCGACGGCATGTGCGGGGTGTATTAGACCATCTCGGCAACAAGGGCGCTCGACCTCCACGCCGCGTGGCGGCTACACCCGCAGGTGGCGCTTCGGCCGGAACCGTTCGGGGCGCTGCTCTACCACTTCGGCACCCGCAGGTTGTCCTTCCTCAAAGACCGCACCGTCGTCAGCGTGATCACATCACTATCGGACCACCCGACCGCCCGCTCGGCATTGCGGGCCCTCGGCGTTGACGGCTCCGCCGCCTATCCGAAAGCCCTTGCGGTGCTGGCGGGTTCACACATGTTGGTGCGCGCGTCATGACGGCGCTCCCCGGCTGCCTTGTCGGCCAGTTCGAACTCGGTCTGGACGCACCCATCTGTCTGACATGGGAACTGACCTACGCCTGCGACCTGTCCTGCGTTCACTGCCTGTCCTCGTCGGGTCGGCGCGACCCGCGCGAGCTGAGCACCGACAAATGCACGGCGATCATTGATGAGCTCGAGCGAATGCAGGTCTTCTACGTCAACATCGGCGGTGGCCAGCCGACGGTCCGGCCGGACTTCTGGGAGCTCCTCGACTACGCGACAGAGCACCACGTCGGGCGTGAAGTTCTCCACGAACGGCGGGCGCATCACTCCCGGCGTGGCCGCTCGACTGGCGGCCTCCGACTACGTCGACGTGCAGATCTCGCTTGACGGCGCGACCGCGGAGGTCAACGACGCGGTGCGAGGCCGCGGCTCGTTCGACGATGGCGATCCGCGCGCTTGGGAACCTGTCGGAGGCCGGATTTCCGCGACGCCAAAAATCTCCGTCGTGGTGACCCGGCATAACGTCGGCCAGCTCGATGACTTCAATGCTCTCGCCGAGAGATACGGCGCCACGCTCGGATCACCCGGCTGCGGCCATCCGCTCGAGGCGCCGACGTGTGGGACGAGCTGCACCCGACGGCCGCCCAGCAGCGGGAGGTCTACGACTGATTGATCGCGCATGACGACGGCGTGCTGACCGGTGATTCGTTCTTCCAGCTGTCCGCCTAGCACGGCGGCAACCGGGAGGTGATGCCCAGACTCGAACCGCTGCCCGGGCTGAACCTGTGCGGCGCGGGACGCGTGGTGTGCCTCATCGACCCGGTCGGCGACGTCTACGCCTGCCCGTTCGCCATCCACGAGCAATTCCTGGCCGGAACAACCTGCGCGACGGCGGATTCGTACCGTATGGCGGCATTCTGAGCCGTTCACCCAGCTGCGGACACCGCAGACCGGCCGCGCATGCGCCCACGACCAGCCGCAGTGCCGCGTCGGCGAACCGACCTGCCACGCCGGGCGATCTCCGGCTGATCGCGACCGAACAGCATCGTCACCACCGGCACACCCGCCCGCAGCGCCTTGGACACGATGCCCGTGCCACCCGTGGCAGACCGCCGCCACGGCACGATCGAGAACCTGGGCGTGCGAGAACCTGGGCGTGGGAGACGAACCGCTCGACGCGCACGTTCGGCGCGCCCTTCAACACGTGCAGTCGTAGGCGTTCGAGGGTGATCAGCCACCCGGAACGGACCATCGGCAAGCGCCTCGACCGAGCCGACCCAGTGCACGTTGACCCGCACATCGGTGCGTTCGTACTCGACGGCCAAAGCAGCACGCCCCGGACCCGCCCGACGTAGCGAAGCGCGCCGGCGTGTCCCAACAGACCGTGACGAACTACTTCCGCAGCCATGGAAGAACCGGCCCGGAGATTGAACGGGCGCGCGCGCTCGTCATGTGTCGCCCTGGCGCACCCTAAACGACGCGGGTTCGGCCAGCGCCGAGGACGGCCAGCGCGCGATGGTCCGCGCACTGGCACCCGGAAAACGATGGAGGCGTCTGACACTGCGGCGGCGGTTGAACCTCACTTCGGGATCCGCGCGGCCCACAAATCCGGGCCGAACACCTCGTACCGGATCCGACTCGCTGGCACCCCCCGTTCGACCAGCGAGGTGCGGACGTTGCGCATAAATGGCAACGGGCCGCACGTGAAGACCTGGACGTCGTCGGGTCGCGGCACCTCCTTGAGATCCATGTAGCCCTGACGGGTGCGCGTGTCGCCGTCTTCGACCTTCTCATACCAGGTGTAGGCAGTGAAGTCGTCGATCTGACGGCCGATGTGCAGCACGGTCTCGCGCAATTGGGTGATCCTTGGCGGCGCGGTCGGCGTGCGCAACGATGATCTTGCGCTGGGGCTGGGTGCGGGCGATTTCCTCGACGATCTGGAGCGCGGTGGTGATCCCGGCACCCGCGCTGGCCAGCAGGAGGGGAATGTCCGATGGCTGCACCACGAAGTCGCCCGCCGGTGCGCTGAGCTCGACCGTGGTCGGCAACCCGTTCCGCGGGATCTCGAGCTAACGAGGTCACTCGAGGAGTTTCCTCGACGGCGCGGACCGGTCAGTGCTCCAGGGCCTTCCCTTCCGCGCCGGCACCGGTCAGCGACCGGACCTCCATCTCGGCGGCCTTGTACTCCAGGTGCTCCGAGCTGGTGATCGTACCGAGGAACCCGAGCAGGAACGATGCCGGGATCGCGACGAGACCGGGGTTGGCCAGCGGGAACCAGGACCAGTCGGCGTTGGGGAACATCGCCGTCTTGTTGCCCGACACCGCCGGCGAGAATGCGATGAGCACCACGGTGATGGTCAGACCGCCGTAAATGCTCCACAGGCAGCCACGGGTGTTGAACCGCTTCCAGAACAGCGAGTAGAGGATCGTCGGGAGGTTCGCCGATGCGGCGACGGCGAATGCGAGAGCGACCAGGAACGCGATGTTCTGCCCGTTGGCCGCGATTCCGCCGAGGATGGCGATCACGCCGACCACCACGGCGGAGATCCGGGCGACGCGGACCTCCGAGCCCGCCGGCGCGTTCCCCTTGTGGATCACACTCGCGTAGATGTCGTGGGCGAACGACGCCGAGGCGGTGATCGTGAGCCCTGCGACGACGGCGAGGATCGTGGCGAAGGCGACCGCCGAGATCAGCCCGAGCAGCAGGGTGCCGCCGAGCTCGTACGCGAGCAGCGGAGCCGCCGAGTTGGCCGCGCCCGGCGCGGCGGCGATCCGGTCCGGCCCGACCATCGCGGCGGCGCCGTAGCCGAGAGTCAGCGTCAAGAGGTAGAACAGGCCGATCAGCCAGATCGCCCACACGACCGACTTGCGCGCCTCTTTCGCCGTCGGCACGGTGTAGAACCGCATCAGGATGTGCGGCAGGCCGGCCGTGCCCAGGACCAGGGCGAGCGCGAGCGAGATGAAGTCGAGCTTCGTCAGGTTCGAGAGGCCGTACTTCGCCCCCGGCTCGAGCGGCGCGCCCTTCTCGGCTCCGGCGCCGAGCAGATCCGAGAAGTTCATGCCGTACTTCGCGAGCACCCACACGGTCATCAGCACTGCCCCGCCGATGAGCAGGATCGCCTTGATGATCTGCACGTAGGTGGTGCCTCTCATACCGCCGATCAGCACGTAGGTGATCATGAGCGCCCCGACAGCCGCGATCACCAGGCTCTGGCCGACGCGGTCGTTGATGTTCATCAGCAGCGCCACCAGCCCACCGGCGCCCGCCATCTGCGCGAGCAGATAGAAGAACGACACGATCAGCGTGGACGTCGCCGCCGCGGTGCGCACCGGACGCTCACGCATCCGGAACGCCAAGACGTCCGCCATCGTGTAGCGGCCGGTGTTGCGGAGCAGCTCGGCGACCAGGAGCAGGGCGATCACCCAGGCGACGAGGAAGCCGACGCTGTAGAGGAAGCCGTCGTAACCGGTGAGCGCGATCGCGCCGGCGATACCGAGAAACGAGGCGGCGGACAGGTAGTCGCCGGAGATCGCGATACCGTTCTGCCGGCCGGAGAAGCCCGCTCCCGCCGTGTACATGTCCGAGGCGGTCTTGGTCGTCTTGGCCGCGCGCAAAACGAAGACCATGGTCACGGCGACGAACGCCCCGAAAATGGCGAGGTTGAGCCCGGTGTTGCCGACCTGCTCGGTCTGGGCGAGCAGCGTGTTCACAGCAGACCCTCCGCTTCCATCTCGGCGCGGATGCGCGACGAGCGCGGATCGAGCACCCTGTCCGCGTATCTGACGTAGGCCCAGGTGACCGCGAAGGTCGTCACGAACTGCAGCAGGCCCAGCACCAACCCAACGTTGATGTTGCCGACAATCCGCTGGCTCATGAAATCGGTGGCGTAGGCCGCGAGGATGACGTACGCGAAGTACCACAACAGGGACGCCACGGTGACCGGCAGGACCCACCGCCGGTAGCGATGGCGGAGATCCTGGAATTCGGGGGACGCCAAGACGGCGAGGTACTTCGCCTCGGTCGGTGTGGGTGGAGGCAACGGACTGCGTTGCTCGTCTGCTCTGCTCACGGCTCCTCCGGTGCGTCGTCGCCTGCCGGCATGGGAAACAAACTGTGACGATCGTCACGGAAATGAAAATTACGCCGTTGGACGCGCAGCCGTTCCCGAACGCGCAAAGGATGTCCGAGCCAGTCAGGAGTTGTAGAGCGACCGGTCCAGCCGGGCGGCTCAACGTGGCGCGTGAGGCCGCCACGGCCGCGCCCAGTGTCCCGATTCCGCGCTGTTGCAGCAGCGTGATCATGCCCAAGAAGACCTCGCCGGTCACCAGGGCGTCGCCGAGCGCGGTGTGCCGGCCCAGCACGGCCACACCGAGGCGTCCGGCGATCGCCTCGAGCGAGTGCTCGTCGTGGTCGGGATGCAACACTGCGTCGAGCAGCAGCGTGTCCAGCACCGGCTGAGTGAACCGCACGCCGGTGCGCGGCTCCGCGAGCGTCAGGAACTGCATGTCGAACCCGACGTTGTGACCGACGAGAACGGTGTCCGCGGCGTAGCGGGCGAACGCGGGCAGCACGACGTCGATGGTCGGCTGGCCCGCGAGCATCGCCGACGTGATCCCGTGCACGGCGGTCGAGCCGGCCGGCACCCGACGCTGCGGGTCGACCAGCCGCTCGAACGACTCGTTGCGCAGCAACCGCCGGTTCACCACTCGCACGGCGCCCACCGAGATGATCTCGTCACCGCCGGTCGGATCCAGGCCGGTGGTCTCGGTATCGAAGACCGTGTACGAGAGATCGCCGAGGTCGCGATCGGCCCACGCCAGGGATTGCTCCTGCCGGTCGAAGAGGTCGAAATCGTAGAACTCCGGTCGGCTGGCGAGGTCGAGGGGGCTTCTTGCGGCCGCTTCCGGCTCCGCCTCCGTCAACGGGAGCAGGAGTCGCAAATCCGGCGCGGCCCCGGCCGCTCCGCCCGACCAGATCTCGCCGCCGTGACGAGCGATGACGTCGCGCACGCTCGTCGCCGCGAGGCCGGTGAGCGGCTCGTCCAGCCAGGCCTGGAATCTGGCGGCTTGGGGCGGCGGTCCGGACCAGTTCATCTCGAGTTGAGCGTGGCCGCCGGCCGGAGTCGCGGCCAACGTCAATTCATCGACACCGACCTCGTCGTGCAGCCGACCCGCCAGGTGCGCGAGTGCCCGGGCCAGCGCATGGCTGTCCACCCTGACCCAAAGCGCGTCGGCTGCCGCGTGCTGCACGGATACCTCGACCGTGCCCTCGCGCCGAGCGCTCGGGACACGACCGCCAGGAGGTCCGCCACGCTCATCTCGGCTCGCAGCCACTCGGCTCCGAGATCGATGCCCGACTCGGCGACCCACGATTCCACCCGACGGCCCAACAGATGGGACTCCTCGCGCACGATGCCGAGAAATTGACGGCGTTCCTCGGCGTCCATATCCGGATAGTCCACGACGGTCTCGATTGCCGCCTGGATGCTTCCGAGGGAGGCCCGCGTCCCCTCGGTCAGATCGCGCAGCAGGTCGTCACGCCGATCCGGAGACGCGGCGACGCCCGATGCCACCTGGAGCGCCTGGTCGAACTGGGAGGCGAACGCGCGGTCCCTGCCGATCGCGGCCCCCGACGCGCGCTTCCTGCAGTGGAAGCTCCGCGTCGAAACGGATGGAAACGCCCTGCCGAAGATCCGCCGGACCGAGGCGGCGTATCGCAACCGCAACGCGGCGCCCGTGATCGACAACGTCGTGGCGCTCGAGCCCGCCGAGATCCTGGCGCGGTCGGGCTCCGGCGGATCGAACGTGTACGAGAGCTCCGCACCCGACGAGAAGGGCATCTTCACGAGCCTCGACGAGACCAAGTCCGAGAGCTCGCCGCGGAGGCTGTACCGCAAGGGCTACCGGACGGTGCAGTGGAAGGCGACGGATCCGGACTCCGACACGCTCGCGTACGACGTCGAGTTCCGGCCGTCGGCCGGTGCGAAGTGGCTCGTTCTCCGGCGGGACGTCCGGGAGAGCTCCTACTCCTTCGACTCGACGTCCCTTCCGGACGGCGAGTACGTCTTTCGCGTCACGGCGTCGGACGCCGAGCCGAACCCGGGCGACGGAAAGACGACGGAGCGGGAATCCGCGCCGGTCCGCATCGACAACACGCCACCCGCGATCCGCGACGCGTCCCGGCAGCCGGACGTCCTCAAGATCGAGGTGTCGGATGCCGCGTCGCCCCTGACGGAAGCGGAGTTCAGCCTCGATGCGAGAAAGTGGACCCGGGTCGAAGCCGAGGACGGACTCTCGGATTCTCCGACGGAGACTTTCGTGATCCGGCTGCCGAAGGGCTCGGCCGGCGCCTATCTGCTCGTCCGTGTGACGGACGCCTCGCGGAACGTCGCGACGGCCTCGTTCGCGGCGCCCTAGGAGCTGCCGGCCGCCCCACGCGGGCACGGTTCGGCCATCGGCGAATCGGAGCCGCTCCGTCATAATCATCGGCCGATGAGGCGGGCTGGCGCGGCGTTCACGGTTCTCGTGCTCGCGGCCGCGTGCCGTGCCCGGCCGGAAGCGGCGGCGTCCCGGGCGGACCGCGACCTCGCCCGGACACCGACGCCGGTGACGGCGACGGCCTTCCTGGACGAAAGCGGCGAAGGCCCGCCGGCCGACGGCGGGACGCTTCAGCGCCGGCTGGTCGGCGAGCCGACGACCCTGAACGCGGTGCTCCAGTCGAGCCTGCCGGAAGCGCAGGTGCTGCAGTACGTCCAGCGCAACCTCTTCGACTTCGATGCCGGGCTGAACCTGTCGCCCGGTCTCGCCGCGGCGATGGAGGTCTCTCCCGACGGACGCGCGTACGTGATCACGCTTCGGCCGGAGGCAGTCTGGGAGGATGGGCGTCCCGTAACGTCGGCGGATGCGGTCTTCACGATTCGAAAAGTCGCCGATCCGGCCGTGGCGGCTCCCGTCTTTCAGTCCCTCTTCGACGGTCTCGAGCGGGTCGAGGCCCTGGACGACCGGCGTTTCCGCGCGGTGTTTCGCGAGGCCTATGCCTTCCGCGAGATGGCGTTCGTCCTGCCGCTTCTTCCGGCGCACCGATTCGCGGGACAGAGCTTCCCGGCGGCCCGAGACAACCGGGCGCCCCTCTCGAACGGCCCCTACCGGCTGGTCGCGTGGAAGTCCGGCGAGTCGGTCGAGCTCGCGCGCAACCCGACGTACTGGGGGCCGCGGGGCCACTTCGACCGTGTCGTCTTTCGAATCCTGCCCGACAACACGACCGCGTACCGGCTGCTCCTCGCCGGCGAGCTCGACGAGGACCAGATGGACGCCACGCTCAAGTCCCGGGCGCAGGCGGACCAGGGGTTCTCCGACTGCTGCCGTTTCGTGGAGTTCTACACGCTCGACTGGAGCTACGTCGCGCTCAACAATCGCGCGCCCTTCTTCGCGGACGCCCGGGTCCGCCGCGCGCTCACGATGCTTTCCGATCGCGCCGCCGCGGCGAAAGATCTCTACCGGGGCTCGGCGCGGGTCATCTCCGGACCGTGGGCGCCGGATTCGCCGGCCTATGACGCCGCGATTCCGCCGCTGCCCTTCGATCCCGTGGCCGCGAAGGTCCTGCTCGACGAGGCCGGCTGGCGCGACTCGAACGGCAACGGGACGCGCGATCGGGACGGGCGCGAGTTCGAGTTCGATCTCTCCGTTCCGGCCGGCTCGGAGATCGCGCGACAGGTCGCCGAGATGCTCGCGTCGGAGCTGGCGCGGGCCGGCGTCACGGCGCGGGTGCGGACCATGGAGTGGGCGGCGTTCATCGCGCGCGTGGACGCCGGCGAGTTCGAGGCCGCCTCGCTCGCGTGGTCCGCGGTCGACCCGAATCCGGACCCCTATCCGTACTGGCATTCCTCGCAGTGCCCGCCGGACGGGCTCAACGCCGGCTGCTACCGAAACGCCGAGGCCGACCGCCTGATGGTGGAAGCCCGGCGCGAGCTCGACGCGTCGAAACGCGATGCCCTCTTTCATCGGCTGCACCGGATCTTCCGTGACGACGCGCCGGTCATATTTCTGGTCAACTCGACGCAGAAGTTCGGCCTGGATCGCGGCATCCGCGGCCTGACCACGTCCCCGCTCGGGCTGTCGGGCATCTGGCCGGGGCCGCTCGGCTGGTGGGAAGCGCCGAGGCCGGCGGGGCAGGCCGCCCGGAAGCCTGCGGCATGACGCGCTACATCCTGCGCCGCCTCCTCCTCGCGGTGCCGACCCTCTTCGGAATCATCGTGATCGTCTTTCTGCTGGTGCACCTGGCTCCCGGGAGCCCCGTCTCGGGCGGGCGAGACGCGCTGCGGCGGCCGACCGGACGAGCCGCCGAAGAGCTCCGGCGGCTCTACGGGCTCGACCGGCCGATTCCCGAGCGCTTCGGCGCGTGGTTCTCACGCGCGGTGCGGTTCGACCTCGGAGAGTCCTTCGTCGACCGTCGGCCGGTCGGAGAGCGGATTCGGGAGGCCCTGCCCAACACGCTGTTCCTGAACGGTCTCGCTCTGGCTCTGGCCCTCTCGATCGCGATTCCTCTCGGTGTGATCGCGGGAGGCCGGCCCGAAGGGCCCTTCGACCGAGTCTCCGGCGCTGCCCTCTTCGCCCTCTACTCGACGCCGACGTTCTGGGCGGCGTTGCTTCTGCAGTCGCTCTTTGCGGTGCAGCTCGGCTGGTTGCCGCTCTACGGCGTCGCGTCGGACCCGGCTCCTGCGGGGCTCGCGGGCATCGCGGACCGGCTGGCGCACGCGGCCCTTCCCGCGACGTGCCTGGCGTACGGGACGCTCGCGTTCGTGGCGCGGCTCGTGCGCTCGGGCGTGGCGGAGACACGCGAAGCCGACTTCGTGCTGGCGGCCCGGGCGCGGGGCGCGTCCCGCCGGAGGGCGCTCTGGACGCACGCCTTTCCGAACGCCGTTCTGCCGTTGCTCACGCTCTTCGGCCTTCTGCTGCCGGCGCTTCTCTCGGGCAGCGTGATCGTCGAGCGCATCTTTGCCTGGCCGGGCCTGGGGCGGCTCTATTTCGACTCGATCCTCGCGCGGGACTACCCGGTCATCCTCGGCCTTTCGCTCCTGTCGGCCGTCGCCACGCTCGCGGCCACGCTCGCGTCCGACATCGCGGCCGCCGCCGCGGATCCCCGCGTGCGCGACGGGGCGACGACGTGAGCGTGCCGAGGGGCCGCATCGGATCCTGGCGGAGACTGCCCGCGAGCGGCCGCGTCGCGCTCGCGGTGGTCTTGCTGCTGTGGATCGTCGCGGCCTGCTCGCCCCTCTTCGCCGAACGGGCCGGCGCCATCCGTCTGGGCGAGCGGCTGGCGCGGCCGTCCGCCGCGCACCCGTTCGGCACGGACGACCTGGGCCGCGACCTCTTCGCGCGCGTCATCTGCGCGACTCCGATCTCTCTCGCGATCGGCCTCGTGGCCGCCGCGGTCTCGCTCGGGGTCGGCTTCGCCGTAGGCGCCACGGCGGGGTGGCTCGGCGGAAGGATCGATCTCGCTCTGTCGCGCCTGATCGAGGTGGTCCTCTGCTTCCCGGTTCTGTTTCTGCTCCTGGCTCTCGCCGCGTTCCTGCCGCCCTCGCCGCTGACCCTGGTCCTCGCGATCGGTCTCACGGCGTGGCCGGGGGACGCGCGTTACGCGCGGGCCGAGGTCATGCGCATCAAAGAGCTGGACTATTCCCGTGCGGCGCGCGCGGCCGGAGCCTCGACGCCGCGAATCCTCGTGAGGCACCTGTTGCCGAACGCGCTGCCGCCGCTCATCGTGTCGGCCGCCTTCGGCATCGGTTGGGCCATCCTCGCGGAGGCGGCGCTCTCTTTTCTGGGGGTCGGGCTGCCCGCGCCGGCCATTTCCTGGGGCGGGATCCTCTCGGCCGCGCCGAACTACATCCAGGAGGCCTGGTGGATCGCGCTCTTTCCGGGCCTGGCCCTGTTCCTGACCGTGTCCGCCTATAATCTGCTGGCCGAAGGGCTTCGCACCGCCACGACCGAGAAGGGCAGGCACGCATGACGGACCGCATCGCCGTCTACCCGGGCTCCTTCGATCCGCTGACCAACGGCCATCTCGACATCCTGGCGCGGGCCCGGCGCCTCGCCGACCGGGTCATCGTCGCGATCCTCGAGCAGGACCAGAAGACGCCCCTCTTCTCGGCCGAGGAACGGATCGGCATGATCCGCGAGATCGTGGGCGGCGACTCCTCGATCGCAGTCGCTTCCTTCTCGGGTCTCCTCGTCGATTTCGCGGGGCGCGCGGGCGCCACGATCATCGTCCGGGGGCTGAGGGCGGTGTCGGACTACGAGTACGAGCTCCAGATGGCGCTCATGAACCGGCGCCTCGCCCCCGATATCGAGACCGTCTTCCTGATGGCCAAGGAGGAGTACTCCTACGTCTCGAGTCGCCTGGTCAAAGAACTGGCGCGTCTCGGCGGGGACGTCACGGGCCTGGTTCCCAACTTCGTTCGCCAGCGTCTCGCGGATCGGTTTTGAGCGGGGCGTCTTCGAGAGGTCCCGGCGCGGGGTCGGAGGGGCGCGTCGTGGAATCCCGCCTGCGCGTTCGCTACTCCGAAACCGACCAGATGGGCATCGTCTACCACGCCCACTATCTGGTCTGGTTCGAAATCGGGCGCACGGAATGGTGCCGCGCCGCGGGGATTCCCTATGCCGAGATGGAGCGCGCGGGGCTCTTCATCCCGGTCACCCGCGTCGAAGCGTCCTTCCGGCGGCGCTCCAGCTATGACGACGCGATCCGCATCGACTCGCGGATGGCGGAGCTTTCGGGGAGGGGCTGCGCGTTCGCGTACGAAGTGCGCGGTGAGGGCGGCGATCTCGTGGCGGACGGGTCGACGCGCCACGTGTTCACGGATCCTACGGGTCGGCCCCGCCGCGCCCCGGCCGAGATTCTCGAGCCGCTGGAACGGTTCCGGGCCGGCGCCGCGTAGACGCGGCCTTGCCCCCCGCCGCGAAACGCGATAGTTAGAGCCCCGGTTTCCGAACAGAAGGGAGGGGCCATGTCTCTCGGCAAGAGGGCGACGGCAGAGTTCTTCGGCACGCTCTGGCTCGTGCTGGGCGGGTGCGGGAGCGCGGTGCTCGCGGCGGTGTTCCAGAACGTGGGGATCGGCCTTCTCGGAGTTTCGCTGGCGTTCGGTCTGACCCTTCTGACGATGGCGTTCGCCATCGGGCCGATCTCGGGCTGCCATATCAACCCCGCGGTGACATTCGGCCTCGTCGCGGCGAAGCGTTTTCCGGCCTCGGAGCTGCTGCCCTACGTCGTCGCCCAGGTGCTCGGAGGCGTGGCCGGCGCCGGAATCCTCTATCTGATCGCCTCCGGGCGCGCGGGCTTCGAGCTGTCCGCGGGGTTCGCCTCCAACGGCTACGGCGAGCATTCGCCGGGCGGTTACGCGCTCGGCGCCGCCCTGATCTGCGAGATCGTGATGACGTTCTTCTTCCTGCTCGTCATCCTCGGGGTCGACGGCGAAGCGCGCACCGGCCGGATTCGCGGGAATCCCGATCGGCCTGGCCCTCACGCTCATCCACCTCGTCAGCATTCCCGTGACCAATACCTCGGTGAACCCGGCGCGCTCCACCGGCCCCGCGCTCTTCGTCGGCGGCTGGGCGCTCTCGCAACTGTGGCTCTTCTGGGTGGCGCCGATCGTCGGCGCGGTTGTGGCGGGCGTGCTCTTTCGAAGCATGTTCGACGACAACTAGGTCTCACGTCGGGCGGACGCGCCTCGGAGGCCGCGACGCCGAGGCCGGCCGGCGGGATTCACGGCAGGGGACGGGGCGAGAGATGGCCCCGGATCAGCGTCACGGCGAGGCCGGCGAGGATGAGCAGGGCCGCGAGAATGGTCTTCGGCGTCAGCTGTTCGCCGAGCAGCGCGACCGCGAGAGCGGCGGTGATGACGGGCTGGAGAAACACGTAGAACGCAACATGGGACGCGTGCGTCCGTGCGAGCGCCCAGGAGTTGAGGAGATACGGGATCGCGGTGCAGAGGACGATGACGGCGAGGGCGCAGGCCCACGCCACGGGCGGCACGGCCCGCCAGTCCAGGCGCACGAGTTGCGGCAGGGCGACGAGGACGATGAGGATCGCCCCGTAGCGGAACACGGTGGCGGTGAAGGTCGTCACGCGGTAGTGCGCGAGGATGGGGCGCGACAGCACGAGATAGAGCGAGTACGACATGCAGTTCAAGAGAAGGAGCGAGACCCCGCGGAAGGAGTGACTCTCCCAGCTGAACCTCTGCGCGGCCAGAAGGACGTACGCGCCCCCGCCCGCGAGCAGAAGGCCCGTGAGGGAGCGGGGCGTCAGCCTCTCGCGGCCGAGCAGCGCCGCGGCGGCGAGCGTGAAGACGGGGATCGTGGACGTCAGGATCGTCGTGTTGATCGCGGTCGTCAGCGAGAGGCCGAGAATGAAGAGGATCTGGTTGAAGGAGACGCCGAGCAGACCGTAGAGGAGGAGGCGCTTGCGGTCGGAGGGCCGGATCCTCTCCCGGCGTTGCGAGAGCCGGAAGGCGTCCAGGATGAGGACCGCGCCGACGACGCGCAACGCCGAGAAGGCGAGCGGCGGAATCGACGCGAGGGCGAGCTTTCCGAAGATGGGGAAGAGGGCGAAACCGGCCTGGGCGCTGGCGAGCGCCGCGTGGATCTTCCAGGAAGGCGCCGTGGTACGGGAGCTCACGAAAACGGCAGTCCGCACACGACGGCCACCGGCGCCGAGCCCTCGAGCGGAACCAGGCCGGCGCCCTCGACGACGTCCCGAAACACGAATCCGAGGCCGATCGGTCCGAAGCGCGGCGAGACGACCGAGCTCGTGACGCGCGCGAGCTCTCGCTGCGGCTTTTCCGGGTCGGGAAACGTCGTGCCGGCCAGGACGGCACCCGAAGGAAAACGGAAGCCCGCGAGGCGCCGGTTGAGCTGCCCGTACGTTTTCATCCGGGCGACGATCTCCTGGCCCACGTAGCAGCCTTTGGTCCCGAGATCGCCGGCCTCGAGGCCGACCTCCTCGGCGAGGTTCGCCTCGGTCGCGTCCTGGGACAGGCGGGGACGCCCCGCCTCGACGCGCAGGACCTCGGCCGTGGGCTCCGAGACGGTGGACGAGCCGGCCGCCGCGAGGCTCTCGAGGATCGCCGCCCGAGCCGACGCGGGCGCGAGGATCTCACCCGCGAGCTCCCACTCGCCCGGCAGGCGCGTGCCGCCCGGCGGCGTCGCGAGCGCCTCCGCTCGCGGGCCGTAGAGCCCGATGCGCAGGTAGTCGGCGGTGGCATCGCGAACGTTCGCTTTCTGGAAGGCCGCGTATCGGGCGAGGTGCGCGACGACGCCGGCTGCCGCGTGGGCCGGCACGAGCAGCAGCAGGCGCTCGCTCTCCGCAACCAGGCGGCCGAAGTAGAGCAGCTTGCCCTTCGACGTCAGGCCCGCCGCCGGACGCGCCTGCCCGGGCTCGAGGCCGCGCACGTCCTGCGTGAGCTGCCCCTGGAGGAAGGCGGCGCGGTCCTCGCCCTCGATCGCGACGACGCCCGGGCGCTCGCGGTGAGCGAGGCCCTCGCGCGCCGCGGCGTAGTCGCCGGGAAACGGCGAGCCGGCGCTACTTCTTGTTGTGGATGAATTGGGCACGGACGCGGACCTTGGGCGAGTCGGCGGCGTCCAGCGTGCGCATCCGCATCGAAAGCCGGTACGACTCGTCGTCGAAACCGTCGATCGTCACGCTCCGGTCGGTCGACTTGATGATCTTCCCGTCCTTGTCGAGGACCTCGACGGCGAGCTTGATCTTGAAATTCTCCGGCCCCCGGTTGTCGACGTCGAACTGCCACCAGAGCCACGAGGTGTCCTTGGGGTCGTTGGCCCGGGCCTTCTCGATGTCCTCTTCGTCGGGATAGTTGTTGGCCTCGAGGGTTCGGATCGTGCACTTCTTGTGGACGAGGTTGAGCTCTCCGTAGCGGTCGCGGGGAAACGGAATCGTTTTCTCGAGGACTCCCTCCTCGGCGAGGAGAACGGAAGCCCCGAGGAGGGCGGCGGCGGCCATCGTGCGTCGCAACATGTCCACCTCGCTGTGGGCCGGAGAGCGTATCATTGCCGCCGATGTCCTCGGAAGACGCTCCGGATCTCCACGTCATCGACATCTTCATGATGTCGGTGAAGTGCGGAAACTGCGACAGCTACCAGACGGTCGTCAAGTTCCGAAAAGGCCCGGAGAAGAACGTCTACACTTACGAGTGCGACAACGAGACCTGCGACCCCAACATGACCCGGACGATCCTCGAGGTGCCGAAGCACCTCGACAATTCGACGCGGCGCGCCGAGGAGCTGCCTTACTACGAGCGGGAAAAAGAGCCCCCGGAGGAGCCCGCCGACTGAGCCGCCGGGGCCCCCTCGGAAATCGCATAGAATAGGGGCTTCGTGAGCCTTCAACCGGCCACGCGGGAGCCGGCGGGGATCGCCCCCGACCTCCTGCAGCGCCTGCGGAAACGCCTCGCCGACTCTCCCGCCCTGGGTTGGCTGTCCCCGAGCCTCGAAGAGCTCGGGCTGGACCATTGTGTCCTTCGCCTGCCGGCCCGCGACCAGATCACCAACGGCTCGGGCACGATCCACGGGGGGGTGCTCGCGATGCTCGCGGACACGGCCGTGGCGTTTGCCCTGGCCACGAATTTCGACGGCAAGATGGGGTTCGCGACCGCCGACATGACGATCCACTACCTGCGCCGGGCGCGGGGGGACGTCCGGGCGCGGGCTCAGATCATCAAGAAAGGACAGCGCGTCAACGTGGGGGAAGTGCAGATTGTGGACGGCGCCGGTCGCGAAGTGGCCCGCGCCCTGGCGACCTTTCTCCTGACCACCTCCTCCTTCGAGTACGCGCCGGAAAGGAAGCAAGAAAAACCATGATGGACGATACGGTTCCGTTTCCCGCGGCCGAGGTCGGGGAACCGGAGAGAAAGCCCTCCCGCCGCCGGCGGGGCGGCGCCCGGAGGCACAAGAGTTTCGGACCGGGTCCGGCCCCGGCGGTCGAGGAGGCGACGGTCCCCGCGGCGATGCCGGCACCGATGGCCGCCCCGGCCGCTCCGATGAGCGTCAGCTCCGGCCCGCCGGCGCGAGCGTCGGTCGACCAGCGGCTCTCGCTCTTCATCGATTTCGAGAACATCGCGCTCGGCGTGCGCGACGCCCAGTACAAGAAGTTCGATATCCACCTCGTGCTGCAGCGGCTGATCGAGAAGGGCCGGATCGTGTTCAAGAAGGCCTACGCCGACTGGACGCGCTATTCCGAGTACAAGCGCGAGTTCCATGAGGCGGCGATCGAGCTGATCGACATCCCGCAGCGCAACTACTCGGCCAAGAACTCAGCGGACATCCGCATGGTCGTCGACGCGATGGACCTCGTCGCCTCGAAGGGCCACATCACGACCTTCGTGATCTGCTCGGGGGACTCGGACTTCTCGCCGCTCGTCTCGAAGCTGAAGGAAAACGACAAGAGCGTCATCGGAGTGGGAGTCAAGAATTCGACATCGAACCTCCTGATCTCCAACTGCGACGAGTTCATCTTTTACGAGGACCTCGTCCGCGAGACGCGGGCCCTGCCCTCGATCGACAATCTTCCCAAGAAGAAGCAGGAAGTCTTCCGCCTCGTGCTCGACTCGATCCAGGCCCTCCGCCGCGAGAACTACGACGTGATCTGGGGCTCCATGGTCAAGCAGACGATGCAGCGCAAGCAGCCCTACTTCAACGAGTCGTACTACGGGTACAAGTCCTTCTCGGAGCTCCTCGAGGACGCCGAGCGGCACGGCATCCTGTCGATGAAGAAGGACGCGAAGAGCGGGGGGTACGTCGTCTCGGTCTGAACCACGCCGCCGTCGTCCGCCGAAGCCTCGGCGAAGGCGGATTACTGGCGGCGGAGGGTGATCCGGTCGGCGGAGCCCGCCGGCCCCGAGACCGTGGCCGTGACCTGCAGGGTCACGAAATCGGCCGAGCCCGAGAGGTCCCAGACGAGGTTACGGAACCCTCGAAGCGAGCTCTCGGGCCCGGGATGGATGACTTTCGAGAGCTCGTCGGCGCCCCGGCCCGAGGCATACGCCGGCGACAGGTACAGGTAGGAAAGAAACCCCGTGGCGTTGACGCCGGCCTGGATCAGGTAGTCGGGTTCCTTCGATTCGAGCAGGAGATAGGTCGTCTCCTCGGGCACGCGGCGCAGCCCCTCGACGGCGCGCCAGCTGCGGTCGCGCCGGGGCACCCAGGGCGCGAAGGGGATGAAGTCGAGCGTGAGCGCGGCGCCGGCCGGCGAAGCGGACAGGGCCGCGGCGAGCTCTCGGACCCGGCGCCCACCGTCGGGAACCGTGAGGTAGCCCGCGCCCGCTCCGCCCCGGCCGGGGTCGGTCAGCGTGACTCCCGCGCCGACCACGCTGCCCGCGCGATCGGTCTCGACGAACAGTTCCCGGAGCGCGGGCCGTGAGGGCGTGCCCGGGATCGTCGTGGCGATCTTGCCCTGCCAGCGGCCCGTCAAATCCAGGCTCCACGGCTCGGGGGTGGGGGCCGCGGGAGCTGGGCCGAGATCCGTGGTGACCGCGGTGCGCGAGCCCCAGACGAGAACGCCGGTGATGATGGCGAGCGCGAGCGCGGCGAAACCCAGAAGATACGCGCGCGGGATGCCGCCGAGTCCCGGCCATCCCGGGGCGGCGGCGGGGTTGGCCCCGGCCGCTGCGCCGGACGGCGCCCCAGGCTCGCCTTCGCGCAGCCTATCCAGCGCCTTCTTGCATTTCAGACACCTTGCGGCAGGGATCTGAGTAAACCCGCAGTGCGGGCACGTCACCCAGGCCATGGCGTCATGGTAACCGATCAGCCCGAAGTCAGTTTGTGACGGACGTTGCGCCGGCTAGCTAGATCTCGCGGAAGAAAAAACGATCCAGCACGGCCATGCGCTCGTGGATGCCCTTCGGATCCGGCTCCATCAGCCAGAGCGCGGCCTCGATCGAGGAGACCAGCGAATTGCCGTCCTGGGGCGTGAAGCAGAAGCCGTAGGATCTCGTTGCCTCCGCGGACCGAGATCGTCGGCGCCGAGACCACGGTCTGCGACAGGATCCGGCCGTAGTAGCCGTGGTCGCGCCCGAAGCAGAAGATCTGGTTGGCCGATCGGCGCTTGTCCGTCAACGCGATGCGGCGGTTGGCGCGGAGGCGGGCCAGGACCTTCTCCTTGGTCGTCGGCTCCGACACGTCCAGGTCGAACCAGATCGAGTGCATGTACTGCGTGTTCAGCTTGACCGCCGAGGAGAAGATCGGCGGATTCCAGCCGATCGTCGAAGCAGCGCCGAAGCGTCGCGGGCGTGGTGGGTGCCGAAGTCGGGGTCGTCGTGCTTGCCGACCGAGGGCGCGGGCGCGAATCCGCGAGTCCTGCGAGATGTCGTTGGCCCGGCGCATGCAGACGAACGTGCCCCGGGTCAGGATCCGGGCCCCGGCGTCGTCGGAGCCGAGGGTCTTGATCAGGCAGGAGATGTTGTGGGTGTTGCACGAGACGATCTGGAGGAAGCGGTCTTCGCCGGGCACGAGCGCCTCGTCGTTGATGCCGCGTCGCGTACATCTTGCCGAATCCGAACTCGCTGCCCTGGGCGAGGAACCCCTTCGGCCCGGAGAGCTTCTCGTAGCGCCTTCTTGTTCTCGTTGCCGGCGGGCGTGCAGTCGATGACGACCGTGGCCCGCTCGAGCGCGGCGCCGGCTTCGTAGGCGACCTTGTGGCCGAGCGCCTCGAAGTCGGCGATCTTGTCCGAATCGACGGCGATCCTCGCCCCGCGCTCCATGAGGTGATTGACCTTGGCCCGCTCGGTGATCAGCGGCGTGCGCTTGTGGAAGGTGACCTCGTCGATGCCGAGGTGCCGGCCGAAGTCGGTGAAGAGCCCGATCAGCGGCTCTCCGATCGTGCCGGTGCCGACGATGTGGACGATCTTCTTCATCGCGTTCTCCTGTGAGCGCGGAGCGTTGCGGATGCCGTCGGGACGGCCGGAAGGATACGATGAGTCGGGCGATTCGCCAACCGCGACGAGGAGGACGCGCATGGCCGGCAGGCTTCGATCGGTGATGTTCCGAGGGCCCGCCGGCACCCTCGAGGGTCTCTGGAAGGAGGCGTCGGGCGAAATGCCCCGGCGCGGAGCCGCCGTCTTCGCGCATCCTCATCCCCTCCACGGCGGAACGATGCACAACAAGGTCGTGTACCGGGCGACCCAGGCGCTCACGCGCTCGGGATACGACACGCTGCGGTTCAACTTCCGGGGCGTCGGCCTGTCGGAGGGACGCCATGACGCGGGCCACGGCGAGGTGGAAGACTTTCGCGCGGCGCTCGACGAGGCCGAGCGGACGGCGGGGCTGCCGATCGCCGCGGGCGGCTTCTCGTTCGGCTCGGCGGTCGGCCTGAAGGCCTGCGCCCACGACGGGAGGCTCGAGACCTTCATCGCTCTCGGGCTTCCCCTCGCGACCGAGTCGGGCCGCCTCGTCCCCCTCCCGGACGTGAGCTCCCTCTTCGTCTCGGGGGAGAAGGACACGTACGGCCCGCCCGCGGAGCTCGCGCGATTTCTGGAAGCGGCGCCGGAGAGGCATCGGATGGTCGTCATTCCCGGCGCGGGCCACTTCTTCGAAGGCGAGCTCGAGGTCCTCGGCGAAACCGTCGCCGGCTTTCTCGCCTCGCGGGCGGCCGCGAGCGCGCCCACGCAAACACCGGCATGAGAGAGGAGCCGCGGACGCTCTCCGAGGAGGGCCGGCGAGATCTCCTCTCTCTGGCCCGCCGGACGCTCGAGGCGCACTTTCGCGGAGAGCCGCCGCCGCGGCTCGCGTCCGACCGGGCGGAGGCGTTCGGGGAGACCCGGGGACTCTTCGTGACCCTGCGGCGCAACGGCGAGCTCCGCGGTTGCATCGGAACGCTCGCGCAACACGGCGATCTCACCCGCGGGATCTCCGAGTATGCGCTGCGCGCGGCCCTCGAGGACCCGCGGTTCGCGCCGCTCACCTCCGAGGAGCTGCCGGGCTGCGAGATCGAGATTTCGGTGCTGAGCCCTCCGGAGCCCATCGCCGGGCCGGAAGAGATCGAGATCGGGCGCGACGGGCTGATTCTCGAGAGCCGGGGCCGGCGGGGTCTCCTGCTGCCGCAGGTCGCGACCGAGTGGGGCTTCGACGCCGAGAAGTTCGTCGAAGAGGTCTCGCGCAAGGCGGGGCTCGCGCCCGAGGCCTGGCGCGAGCCGGGGACGAAGCTCTGGGCCTTCCGCGCGGAGGTCTTCTCGGAATGAAGGGGATCGGAAACCGGCAGAAGAAGGTCGTCGCGCCGCGACGAGCCCGGCGCGGGCCGCCGAAGCCTAAGGGCGGCGGAGGGAAGGCGAGTAAAGCAGGAGCGCCGTGGCGACCGCCGCGTTCAAAGAGTCCACGGGATCCCGCATCGGGATCGTGAGCTTGCGATCCAGATAGCGGTACGCGCCGGCGGGGAGGCCCGTGCCCTCCGCGCCGATGACGAGCACCGAGCGCGGGTCGAGCGGGGCCTCGAAGGCGTTCTCTCCGCCCGCGGACGTGGCGCCGCAGAGCGGCCGCCCCGCGGCCTTCGCGTCGGCGGCGAACGGCTCGAAGGACACGCGGCCCGAAACCGGCAGCCGCAGCACGCTGCCCGCGCTGCCCCGGACCGCGCGCGGGTGGAAGAAGTCGGCGGTCCCCGGAGCGGCGATCACGCCGGCGCCGCCGGCGGCCTCCACGACGCGGACGATGGCGCCGAGGTTGCCGGGGTCCTGGACGCCGAACGCGAAAACGATCGGCCCCTCGCGCGCGAGGACGTCGGCGACGGGCACGTCGCGCCGCCGGGCGACCGCGAGGAGATGCTGCGGCGTGCGCGAGTCGGCGAGCCGCTCGAGCACGGCGCGCGAAACGAGCCTCGGGTGGGCGGCCGTCAGGGCGGCGAGCCGGCCGGGGCGCACGCTCTCGTCGTGCAGGACGTGCTCGAGCGGGATGCCTGCGGCGACCGCATCGAGGATGGCCTTCTCGCCCTCGAGCAGGAGATGGGTTCGCGCCTCGAGGCGGCGGGCGATGTCGCGGACGAGAGGATTCGCGGGCGACGCGATGGCCGGCACGACGGCATGCTATAACCGCGCGCCATGAAGTGGCTTCGCGGCGAGAAGGTCCTCGCGGTCATCTCGGAGAACGCGCCGCCCGCGTCGGCCTGGTCCGCGCTCTGGACGTTTCCCTCGATGATCGGCGCGGCCTTCGTGGTGGCCTGGGGAGCCGAGGCGGCGGAGTTCCTGATTTCCCAGGGCCTCGCCCTGGCGATCCTCGCGCTCATCCAGACGATGCCCGAGTTCGCCGTCGAGGCCGTGATCGCGTGGAAGGCCGGCAAGGATCCGGACATGGTCCACCTCGCGATCGCGAACTTCACGGGCAGCCTGCGCCTGTTGACGGGGTTCGGCTGGCCCATGATCTACGCCGTCGCCGCGTGGTCGTCGCGCAAACGCCGCGGCAAGCCGCTCGGCGCGATCCGCCTGCACGACGACCATGCCGTGGAGGTCCTGGGCCTCCTGCCGCCTCTCGGGTATTTCGTGCTCGTCTGGGCGAAGGGGAACCTGTCGCTGGTCGACGCCGCCGTCCTGACGGTGACCTACGTCGTGTACCTGATCGTCCTGCTGCGGCTGCCCCCGCGCGACGAGATGATGGAGGAAGACGAGGAGATCCCGGCGGTCTCCCGCTGGGCCCTCTCGTTCTCGGGCTGGAAGCGCTGGGCCGCCGTCATCGGCCTGTTCGTGGCGGGTGGGGCCATCATCTTCATCATCGCCGAGCCGTTCCTGAACTCGATGCTCTCGGTCGCGGTCAGTCTGGGGATCTCGCAGTTCGTCTTCATCCAGTGGGTGGCGCCCTTCATCTCGGAGTTCCCCGAGAAGACCTCCGCGTTCGTCTGGGCGCGCCGCATCACCCGGGCGCCGGTGGCCCTGATGAACATGGTCTCGTCCAACATCAACCAGTGGGGCGTCCTGTCCGGCCTGCTCGCCGTCGTCTACTGCTGGAGCCACGGCGACACGTCGCCCCTGCCGTTCGATGACTTCCAGCGGACGGAGATCCTTCTGACGATCCTCCAGGCCTTCCTGGGCTGGATCTTCCTCGCTTCGATGAGCCTCGACTGGTACGAGGCCGCCGGGCTGTTCGCGCTCTGGGTGATCCAGTTCGCGGTGCCGAGCCTGCGTCACGAGATGCTCTGGGTGTACGCCGCGTGGATCGCCCTGGAGGTCCTGCTGATCGTGATCGGCAAGAAGAAGCTCACCGCCTTCGGGGCCTTCGCGAGGGCCTGGAAGGGGCACGCGTGATGGAGCTCCGGCTCTCGCGCCGGATCGCGGCCCTCGCGCCCTCCTCGACAACCGCCGCAGGCAAGAAAGCCAAGGCGCTCGCGGCCTCGGGTGTCGACGTCGTCGACCTCTCGATCGGCGAGCCCGACTTCGCGACGCCGCATCACGTCGGTCGCGCCGGCATGCGGGCGATCGAAGGCGGTCGCACCAAGTACACCGACGTCGCGGGAGAGGCGGGCTTGCGCGACGCGATCGCCGGCAAGTATGCGCGGGAACAGTCGGCGGAAATCCGCCGGGAGAACGTGATCGTGACGGCCGGCGCCAAGCAGGCCGTTTTCAACGTCTGCATGGCCCTCTTCGACGAGGGGGACGAGGTCGCGCTCTACTCGCCCTACTGGGTCTCGTTTCCGGAGATGGTCCGGCTGACGGGAGCCAACCCCGTTTTCGTCGAGACGAGGCTCGAAGACGGCTGGCATCCGACGGCGTCGGCTCTGTCGGCGGCGGCCGGCGGCGCCGTTCGGGGCGTCATCGTCAACTCTCCCAACAACCCGACGGGCGCCGTGACGGACGCCCGGGAGCTCGCGCGGATCGTCGACTGGTGCGCGGAGCGGGGCGCCTGGCTGATCTACGACGAGACCTACGACCGCTTCCTCTACGACGGCCGCGCGCACGCCTCGGCGGCGGCCCTCCGCGCCCGATACGAGCGGATCGTCGTCACCGGCGCGGCCTCGAAGACCTTCGCGATGACCGGGTGGCGCCTGGGCTGGGCCATCGGTCCGCAGGAGCTCATCTCGGCCATGACGTCGTACCAGAGCCACACGACGTCCAACGCCTCGTCGATCTCGCAGGCGGCGGCGCTCGAGGCCCTGACCGGCCTCGAGGATTCATCGGCTTCGGTCGCCGAGATGTTGTCGCACTACGAGGCGCGCCGGACGGCCATGGTCGAGGGGCTCGCGGCCATCCCGGGGGTGCGCTGCCCGATGCCCGAGGGCGCGTTCTACGCCTTTGCCGACGTGTCGGGGCTCTACGAACGCAAGGGCGTCGCCGGTTCGGCGGCCTTCTGTGACCGGCTCCTCGCCGAGGCGCACGTCGCCGCCGTCCCGGGGGACGCGTTCGGCGCGGACCACTGCGTCCGCTTCTCCTTCGCCACGCGCACCGACCGGCTCCGTGAGGGCGTGCGGCGGATCGCGGAGTGGGCCGGGCGCTGAGACACGCGCCGCAACCTCAGTACCGGGCGGGCACGGCGGCGGGCAGAAACGACGGACGCGAGGCGCGGAGCGGGGCGAGGGCCCCCGGCGCGCGGTGGTCCAGGAACTCGAGATACGAGCCCCACGCGGCGACGCGGACCGCCGAGCGGACGTAGAGCGAGAGGAGCTGCAGAAGCAGGAGCAGGGCGATCGCGCCGGGAGAAGCCGCCGGCAGGCTCCAGGCCGCCGCGATGGCCGCGAGCCACGCGGCGCCGCCGAGCAGGAGCCAGAACACGAACAGGATCAGCCCCCGCGTCCAGGAGCCCCGCAACGCTCGCCGGGCGAAGCCGTACGCTCGCCAGGCGCCGATCGTTGGCGCGTATCGCCGGGCGGCCCGCGCGAAGTCGTAGAGGAGCGACAGAACTCCCCAAAGGAGGACGGCGACAATTCGCACGCCCCATTCGAAAGCTGCGCCGGCGGGGGAGTCCGGAGGGGTCTCCTCGAAGAGTGCCTGGTCGGCCGCGTAGGCCCCGCCGAGGACGGCGCCGAAGACGACCATGAGCAGGATGGCGAAGAGAAAGAAGCACTTCACGTTGTGCCAGAAGTTCCGACGCGCCGGCTCGAAGAACTGACCGAACGTGAAGGGGCCGCGGCCGAGCACGACGACGATTCCGCCGGCGAAGAACATCTGCAGAAGGATGGACGCCAGGGCTCCGTATCGCGAGCTCCCGGCGACTCCCGCAAGGACGCCCCCGTGCTCCCGGGCAAAATCGATGAAGTCGCTCGGGGCGAACGTCGGATGGTTCCGCAGGAAGTGATCGCCGGCGAACGTGCCGCCGACGTCGCGGGAGAGCGCCGGACCGAGGGGAGCCGCCCCCGCCAGACCGATGAGCGCGGACGCCAGTGTGAGCAGCAGGATCAGCTTCCCGTGCGAAAGCGCCCGGAAGCCTGCGGCGAGCGTCCTCATGCGAACATCCAGACGAGCTGGCTCCAGAGGCCGAGCGCCCACGCGGCCATTCCCGTGTACTTGATGGGCGCGCGTTTCGAGAGAACCTTCGCCTCGCCCTTCCCCGAGCTCAGGACCTTCGCGTCGTTCACGTGGTTCCAGTCCCAGACGTTCTTCCGCTCCGGGTCGACGACCGCCCAGGCCAGGCGGGATTTGTATCGGATGTCGTAACGCACCCACTTTGCCGCGGCCGGGAGCTCGCGTTCGAGGATCGTCCCGTCTTCGAAGGCGAGTCTGGCGTCGGCGCCGTGCAGCCAGTCACCCGTGTTTCCGAAGAGCACGCGGGTCGAGTAGACCGCGGGCGGCTCGTCGTCCTTCTCCGTCGCCGTCTTCGCGGGAACCGCGATCCGGCCGTTCTCGAGCGTCACCCGTCCCTCGGGCCGGTCGAAAACGCCTTCCTCCGGGAGGAGCTTTCCCGACTTCGCGGTGACGACCTGCCAGTCGAGCTTCGCCGTCCCGTCGACGATCTGCCGATAGGTCGAAAGGCTGCGGCCCGCCACCCGCTCGAACGTGCGGAAGAAGTCGCCGGTCGACGGATGGCGGAACGACCACTCGTCGAAGAAGGCCCGCTGGGCGCGGGCGAAAACGGAGGGACCCAGATCGTTCCTCAGCTGGGCCATGAAGAGGCCGACCTTCATGTACGAGTTGATGCCGTACGAGCGTCCCGACGAGAAGCACCACGCGCAGCGGTGGATCGGATCGAGGTTCGGAAGGCTGGCGTAGAGGAAGTGACGGTAGGAGATCGAGTCGAGTCCGATGCCGCCGGGGAGCTGGATCAGGTCGCGCTCGCCGTAAGCCAGGGTCATGGCGCGCGCCTCGGCGTCGTCGTTGAGGCCTTCGTCGAGCCAGGACTCCTCGAACTCGTTCGAGCCGACCATCCCGTACCACCACTGGTGGCCAACCTCGTGGATCGTGACCACTTCGATCCCGCGGACCTTCGCGAACGGCCAGCGCGTCAGGTAGGCGTCGGCGAAACCTCCGGTCACGAACGTCGGGTACTCCATCCCGCCCGAGCCCATGCCGTCGGCCGGCGGATCGACGATCGTCAGCGTCTCGTAGGGGTAGGCGCCGTACCAGAGGCCGTAGAAGGCGAGGGCCTCGCGGGTCGACCGGATGTAGCGCTCGCGACCCCCCTCGTGTCCCGGCTGCAGAAGCAGACGGACGGCGACCGGGCGCAACCCCGCCTGGGGGTCGGCCATCCCGAGCTCCCGAGCGGCGAGGGCGGCCCAGCCGGCGGGCACGTCTCGCGGCGCCTCGAAAGTGAAGTCCACAACCCGGAAGCGCGGGTCCGCAGTCCAGGCGAAGTCGTGGACGTTCTCCTGGGCGTAGCGATACGTGATCGTGTCGCCGGACTTCGTTTCGCCGACCCGCTTCCCGGTCGCGCCGACGACGAAACGCGACGGCACGGTCATTGACACGTCGTAGTTTCCGAAGTCGGCATAGAACTCGGATTCGCCGTGGAACGCGTGGCAGTTCCAGGCGCCGGTTGCGCGCCCCCGCATTCCGGCAGGCTCGTAGACGCCGAGCTTCGGGTACCACTGCCCGACGAGGAAGTAATCGCGGATGAATCCGGTGCGGGCGTAGATTTTCGGCAGCTTGGCCTCGAAGACGATGTCGAGCGTGATCTCGCCGCGAGGCGGCACGGGGGAGGGCAGCGGGACCGCGAGAACCGTCTGGTCCTCGGGGTCGTTTCCGTCGGGTTGGATGTAGCGGGCGCGGGGTCGCAGCTCGTCCCCGGCGGAGGTCTTCATGGACGAGACGTCGATCCAGCCCCAGTCTCCGGCTTTGTGGCCGGCCTTGTCGCTCCGGAGCTGACCTCCGGACTCGCGGACGAACGTCGTCCGGCCGTTCTTGAAGCCGTTCAGGTACATGTGGAAACGCAGCTCGCCGACGGCGTCGGAAGACGGATTGCGCCAGGTCAGCCGCTCCCGACCCTTCAGGATCTTCCTCGCCGGATCCAGCGCGACCTCGATGCGGTACTCGACGACGGCGGGAGTGACGGGCGTTGCGGCGAGACCGGGATTCGCGACGAGGAAAAGGGGAAGGGCTGCGAGACGAAGACCGCGAGTTTTCCGAGAATCCCCCATGAAGTCCGCGAATGCTGTCGTGGCCGCGGTCCCGAGTCAATACAATTCCCGGCGATGCCCACCGCGTTTCTGACGGGAGGCACGGGGTTTGTCGGCGGCCACGTCGCCCGCGGTCTGGCTGCGGCAGGCTGGAAAGTGCGCCTGCTCGCGCGCGATCGGCGGCGGGCCGCCGGGCCGCTGCTCGAGGGCCTGCCCGTGGAACTCGTGGCCGGGAGTCTCGAAGACGAGGCGAGTCTCGCCGCGGCGCTCTCGGGCGTCGATGCCATCGTTCACGTCGCGGGACTCACGAAGGCGCGGACGTTCGAGGACTACCGCGGCGTCAACGCGCGCGGCACGGAGCGCCTGATCGCGGCGGGTCGCCGCGTGGCTCCGGACGCGCACTTCCTGCTGATCTCGAGTCAGGCCGCCGCGGGCCCGGCGCGCGACGGGCGGCCGGTGCGCGACGAGGATCCCGCCCGTCCGGTGTCCTGGTACGGAAAGTCGAAGCGCGAAGCCGAGGAGATTCTCGCGAGCGCCTGGACCGGTCCGTGGACGGTCCTGCGACCCGCCGTCGTCTACGGGCCGGGGGATACGGGCCTCTTTCAATATTTCAAGATGGCGGCCTCCGGCTGGATCCCGGTGCCGGCGGCTTCGACCCGAATCCAGCTCATCGGCGCCGAACGGGCCGCGCTCGCGGTGGTCCGGGCGCTCGGCCGCGAGGAGCTCTTCGGCCGGGTCCGGTTTCTTTCGGACCCCGAGCCCGTCACGCTGCGGACGCTCGCCGAAACCGTTGCCGGGCACTCCGGGCGGCGCGGCCGGCTGATCCGCGTTCCGGACGGCCTCGTACGCGTGCTCGGGGCGGCGGAAACGGCCCTCGAAATGGTCACCCGAAGATCGCAACCCTTCAACGCCGACAAGGCCCGCGAGATCCTGGCCGGGGACTGGCTCTGCGACGGGGGCCCCCTCGCGCAGGCCTTGGAGCTTCCCGAGCCGGTCCCGATGGCCGAGGGGATCCGGGCCGCCTGGGCCTGGTATCGCGGGGCGGGGTGGCTCCCCGGGGGGGCCCGACCCCTGCCGGGGACGCCCGGGCACAAGACTTTGTAAAATTTGCTAAGATCCGCCGGTCGATTCGGCTTACAGTCAGGGGGAGTGATGAGCAAGGTCGCCCGCGCGGCCAGACCGGAGACGGTGGGAATCTCCCCGTTCTTCGAAAAATGTTACCGGTACGAGGACGCGACGCGCGTCCGTCAGACCGGGTTCTACTCGTTTTTCCGAGTCATCGAGTCGGCCCAGGACCCGGAGGTCGTCCACGACGGACGGCGCCTGGTCATGATGGGCTCGAACAACTACCTCGGCCTGACCAACGATCCCCGCGTCAAGGAAGCCGCGATCGAGGCGATCCGGAAATACGGAACGGGTTGCGCCGGAAGCCGGTTCCTGAACGGCACGCTCGACCTCCACGTCGAGCTCGAGGAGCGGCTCGCGCGAGTTCATGCGCAAGGAAGCGGCCGTCACGTTCTCGACCGGGCTTCCAGGTCAACCTCGGCGCCATCGCCTGCCTCGTGTCCAAGGGCGACGCCGTCTATCTCGACAAGCAGGACCACGCCTGCATCATCGACGGCGCGCGCCTCTCCTTCGGCGACGTCCGGAAGTTCAAGCACAACGACCCCGCCGACCTGCGCCGCCAGATGCGCAACGACAGCGAGGCGAAGGGGCGGCTCGTCGTGGTCGACGGCGTCTTCTCGATGGAGGGCGACATCGCGCCGCTTCCCGAGATCGTGAGCGTCGCGCGGGAGTTCGCCGCAGGCGTGATGGTCGACGACGCCCACGGCATCGGCGTCCTCGGCAAGACCGGACGCGGCACGGCCGAGCACTTCGGCCTCGAGCACGACGTCGACCTCATCATGGGCACGTTCTCCAAGTCGATGGCGTCCGTCGGCGGGTTCATCTCCGGCGACGCGACCGTCATCGACTACGTCAAGCACCGCGCCCGCACGCTGATCTTCTCGGCCGCGCCGCCGCCGGCCTCCGCGGCCGCCGCGCTCGCGACCGTCGAGATCATGGACCGGAGCCCGAGCGCCGCGAGCGCCTCTGGGAGAACACGCGGTTCTTCGCGGAGGGGCTCAAGTCGCTCGGCTTCGACACGGGCGAGTCGCGCACCCCCGTCGTTCCCGTCGTCGTCGGCGACGATCTGACGGCGCCTTCGCATGGTGCACCGCCTCCAGGAGGAGGGCGTCTTCGTCAACTGCGTCGTCTCGCCGGCGACTCCGCCGGGGCGGGCGCTGATCCGCACGTCGCTCATGGCGACGCACACGCAGGCGCAGCTCTCCCGCGCGCTCGACGCGTTCGAAAAGGTCGGCCGCGAAGTGGGGCTGGTGGCTCCGGTCCGCGCCTGAGCCTCGTCCCGACCGGGTCTTGAGCGCCTCGGCTTCGGTCGTCATCGAGCGAATCGGCCGCTCGCGGGCGGATCTGGCCCGCTTCTTCGACGTCGCGGACGCGTTGTACGCCGGCGACCCGTCGTTCGTCGCGCCGATCCGTTCGGACCTCGCCAAGGTTTTCCAGGACGACAACCCGTTCTTTCGCCACGGCGAGATCCAGCTCTTCATCGCCCGCCGGAACGGAAAAGACGCCGGCCGCATCGCCGCGATCCTCGACCGCAACCACAACCAGTTTCACGGCGAGAAGGCGGCGTTCTTCGGCTTCTTCGAGTCCGAGAACGAGCCGGAGGTGGCCGCGACGCTGCTCGAGGCCGCCGCGGTCTGGGGCCGCGAGCGGAAGATGACCCTGCTGCGGGGACCGACCAATCCCACGTTGAACGACGAGGCCGGGCTGCTCGTGGACGGCTTCGATTCCCCGCCCGTGGTGATGATGACCTACAACCCGCCGCACTACGCCGCGCTGCTCGAAGGGCAGGGGTTCCGCAAGGTCCGGGACCTCCTCGCCTTCTGGTTCCCGCTCGAGGAGAAGCCGCTCGAGCGCCTGTCGCGCGTCGGCGATCGGTTCCGCAAGCGCTCGCCCGAGATCCGGGTCCGCAACGTCCGGCGGAGCAGCCTCTCCCGCGACCTCGCGAAGATCCGGGAGGTCTACAACGAGGCCTGGGAGAAGAACTGGGGCTTCGTGCCGATGACCCCCGAAGAGATGGACTTCATGGCGGCGCGCCTGAAGCCGCTGCTCGTGCCGGAGCTCCTCTGGATCGGCGAGGCGCCGAAGCCGGACGGGACGCTGGAGCCGATCGCGTTCATGCTCATGCTTCCCGACTACAACGTGGCGATCGCACCGACGCGCGGGCGCCTCCTGCCCTTCGGCTGGCTCCGCTTCCTGCTCGCGAGATCGCGGATCAAGACCGTCCGTGTCGTCACGCTCGGGGTCAAGGGCCCCTGGAGACAGTCCGGCATCCAATCGATCATGATGGCGGACTCCCTGCGCTTCCTCCTCAAGAAGGGCTACACGGGGGCCGAGGTGTCCTGGCTGCTCGAGGACAACGAGCTCGTGATCGGCGCCGTCCGCCTGTGGGGCGGCAAGCTCTACAAGACCTACCGGATCTACGAGAAGGCGCTGTAGGGCCGCCGGGGTTTTCCCCCGAGCTTCCCCCCGAGCAGGGGGGAAGGCGCGCGCATGAGGCGGTCGTAGAGCCGGTCCCCGATCGGGACGCAGACGAACGCGAGCGCCGCTCCGGCGATCAGGTCCACGACGTAGTGGAAGCGGCAGTACACCGTCGAGACGATCAGGCCCGACGCGATCGGAAGAATCCACCAGAAGACGTCGCGGGCCCGCTTCCACATCACGACCAGAACGGCCATGGAGATCATCGTGTGGCCCGATGGAAAGACGTCGAGCTTGGTTTTCTCGAGCTGGTTGATGGTGTCGTTGATGGCGCGGGAGATCGGAGTCTCCGTCAGCGATTTCGTGTAGAGGTCGAGCTGGGCGAAACGGGGCCCGAGGGCCGGGATGGTGAAGTAGCCGGCGTAGGAGACGTAGTAGACGACCATGAGCGTGAAGACGTAACGGCGCGCGGCGGCCTGATCCCGAAACCACAGGACGATCCCGGGAATCAGGGCGATGAAGTAGTAGGTCGCGTAGAAGGTGTAGAGCACGTCGTTCAGCCACGGCCGGGTGAACTGCTCCATCCACACCGTGACGTCGACGCCGAAGATTGCCCGGTCGGCGTCGATCAGCACCTGGTCGCGGGCTCCGCCGCGAGTCGCCGTGATGAGCGGCGAAAGCGTGTTGAAGACGAGGGGAAGGAAAACCGCCGAATAGAAGTCGAGAAAGAGTGAGACCGGAGCCGGCAGGCGGCTCTGCCGGCGCGAGAGGTAGACCATCGGGAGGAGCACGAGGGCCAGCACCGCGTAGGCGAGAAGCATCGATCCCGGACTCTCGAGCCGGCGCCAGAAGATCAGCGTCAGGATCGCGAGGACGAAGAGGACGGCGAAGTGAATGGCTTCGGTCGGGCGAATTCGCACGCGCCTTTATAACCGACCCGCGACAGACTGCGATAGACTCGAAGGCGCGATGCGAGCGCGCGTCTGGCTTGCGGCCGCGGCGTTCCTGGCGGCGGCGGTGGATCCGGGCGAGACCGCGGCGCGGCTCGACGCCGCCGAAAGCGCGCCTCTGGTCATCGCGGGGCGCATCGAAACGCCCGTGCATCCGGCCGCCGCGGGCTATCTGAAAAAGCTCCTGGACCACGCGAACGCCGAGGGGGCCGCGCTCGTCGTGCTGACCCTGTCGACTCCGGGAGGCCTCCTCGAGTCGACGCGGGAGATGAGCTCGGCGATTCTCGCGTCGAAGACGCCCGTCGCCACCTACGTGGCTCCCGCTGGCGCCCAGGCCGCGTCGGCCGGCTTCTTTCTCCTGCTCTCCGGCGACGTCGCGGCCATGGCTCCCGGAACGAACACCGGAGCGGCGCACCCGGTGGGAGGGGAAGGGCAGGACCTTCCCCGAAAGCTCGGGGAGAAGGCCGAACAGGACGCGCGCGCGTTCGTCCGGACACTCGCCCGCGAGCGGGGCCGCAACGTGGCCAAAGCCGAGGCCGCGGTCGAGGACAGCATTTCGTACACGGAGACGGAAGCGAAGGAGTCGGGCCTGATCGAGATCGTCGCGAAGGACACGGCGGATCTGCTCGCGCAGCTCGACGGCCGCAAGGTTCGGCGCCTGGGCGGCGGGGAGGCGACGCTCGCGCTCTCGGGCTACCGTCTGGTCGACCGCCCGATGGGCCCTCTCGAGAGGCTCCTGGGCGTCGTTTCGCACCCCAACGTCGCCTACGTCCTGTTCCTGCTGGGCCTCGTGGGTCTCTATTTCGAGCTCTCGACTCCCGGCGCGATCCTGCCGGGGGTCGTCGGCGGAATATCTCTCCTGCTCGCGCTCTACGCCTTCTCGGTCCTGCCCGTGAATCTCGCGGGTCTCGGCCTCATTCTCTTCGCCATCCTGCTCTTCGTGGCCGAGATCAAGGTCGTCAGCCACGGCCTGCTCTCGGTTGGCGGCGCCCTCGCGCTCGTGGCCGGCTCGCTCTTGCTCTTCTCGGGGAAGGGCGACGCCGCCGGCTACCGGGTGGATCTCGGCATCATCGTGCCCGGGCTCCTGCTGACCCTGGGGATCGTGGGCCTTCTGACGTGGAAGACGCTTCAGCTCCGGATGACGCCGCCGCGCACGGGGCTGGAGGCGATGGTGGGCGAAGCCGGGCGCGTGGTCGACGGCTTCGGTCCCGACGGCACGTCCGGCCGCGTGCACGTCGGGGGAGAGTACTGGGACGCGGCGGGGCCGCAGGGACTCTCTCCCGGCGAGAGCGTGCGGGTCGCCCGGATCGACGGGTCGCGGCTCTTCGTGGAAAGGAGAATCGGATGACGGGCCTCTTGTCGCTCCCGGGATTCCTGGTCGCGGGGTTCATCGGGCTGATCTTCCTCTTCAAGTGGATCAACGTGCTGAACGAGTACGAGCGGGCCGTCACGTTCTGGCTCGGACGCCTCGGAAAGCGGCCCAAGGGCCCGGGCCTCGTGCTCATCTTCTGGCCTTTCGAGCGCATGGTGCGGATGTCGCTCCGCACCGTCGTCCACGACGTGCCACCGCAGGACATCATCACGAAGGACAACGTCTCGGTGAAGGTCAACGCGGTCGTCTACTTTCGCGTCGTCGAGCCGGAGAAGGCCGTCGTCCAGGTCGAGAACTATCTGTACGCGACCTCGCAGCTCGCGCAGACGACTCTGCGGAGCGTCCTCGGCCAGGCGCTGATGGACGAGCTTCTCTCGGAGCGGGAGAAGCTGAATCTCGACCTGCAGAAGGTCATCGACGAGCACACGACTCCGTGGGGCATCAAGGTCTCGCTCGTCGAGGTGAAGCAGGTCGACCTGCCGCCCGAAATGCAGCGCGCGATGGCGAAGCAGGCCGAGGCCGAGCGGGAAAAGCGGGCCAAGATCATCCACGCGGAGGGCGAGCTTCAGGCGGCGACGGCGCTCTCCAAAGCGGCCGAGATCATCGACCGCCAGCCGGCGACGCTTCAGCTGCGTTATCTCCAGACGCTGACCGAGATCGCCAACGAGAAGAACTCGACGATCGTCTTTCCGCTGCCGATCGATCTGATCAAGATGTTCGTGGAACGCAAGTAGGGCGGCGACTCTCGACTCCCGCTCCGCGCTGGCCTGAACTCGCCCCGTGGACGAGCCTCGCACCCATTACCAGATCACGTTCACGGCCCGGCAGGCCGTCGGGGGATTCCTCGGCCTGCTCCTCTCTCGGGACTGGCGTACTTCTTCGGGCTGATGGCGGGCCTGTCCGGCCGCCCGGCGGCGCCCGGTCCGGACGAGGCGGGCTCCGAGATGGCGGAGGCCGAAAAGATGGCGGCCGCGAACCCGGACGACGCCGGAGAGGCCCTGCCTCCGATCGAGACGGCCGTGCCGACCGCGGCCGTTCCGTCGGGGCCGCTCGGTTCCCGGACGCTGCTCGCCGGGGGCGTCGGGCCGGCAACGCCCCTTCCGGCGGACCCGACACCGCCGGCGACCCTCCAGACCTTCCAGGACGGCTCGGCGGACGACGGCCAGACTTCGCCCATCGCCGCCGCGTCCGGGGGGTCGGGCCCGGCGGCGCCCCGGCCGGCCGCGGGAGCGTCCACGGACGCCGGCAAGTTCTGGGTGCAGGTCGCGTCGCTGTCCTCGCGGGAGGAGGCGGGAACGCTGTCCACGCGTCTGACCCGGCGGGGTTTCCGTTCGCAGGTGCTGACGGCGAGCGGGCCCAAGGGCAAGGGCAAGGTCTACCGCGTGCGGGTCGGCCCCTACGGCTCCGAAGACGACGCCGAGCGGGCCGCCACGAAGCTCGCCCGGCAGGAAAACGTCAAGTCGCCCTGGGTCGTGCCGGACGGCATGTGACCAGGGGAGTCCCGCTGCCCGGACGCGCTCCCGAGTGGATCCGCGAGCGCAAGCTCCGCCTCGCCGACCTCCACGAGGTCAAGTCGGTGATGCGCTCGAACGGCCTGCACACCGTCTGCGAGGAGGCCCGCTGT
This sequence comes from uncultured Acidobacteriota bacterium, assembly GCA_963782585.1. Taxonomy (GTDB): domain Bacteria; phylum Acidobacteriota; class Thermoanaerobaculia; order UBA5066; family Gp7-AA6; genus DAHUXD01. Next base: position 142,463 of record CAWAKL010000013.1, on the reverse strand, counting down.
CCCAACCGGGGCGAGTGCTTCGCGCGCGGCACGGCCACCTTTCTGCTCCTCGGCGACATCTGCACGCGGGCTTGCGGGTTCTGCGACATCGCGAACGGCAAGCCCCGGCCGGTCGACCCGATGGAGCCGTGGCGGGTGCGCGACGCCGTTCGGCAGATGTCGCTGCAGTTCGTCGTCCTGACCTCGGTCGATCGCGATGACCTTCCCGACGGCGGAGCGGCTCACTTCGCGGAAACGATCGCCGCGGTCCGCTCGCTCGAGCCTTCGCCGGGCGTCGAAGTCCTGACGCCGGACTTCCGCGGACGATACGAGTCGATCGCGACGGTGGTCGCGGCCCGGCCGGATGTCTTCAATCACAACGTCGAGACGGTGCCGTCGCTCTACCGCGAGGTGCGCCGTGGAGCGAGCCTCGAGCGGTCCCTGGCGCTCCTTTCGACCGTGAAAGACCTGGATCCCACGCGGACGACGAAGTCGGGGTTCATGCTCGGCCTCGGCGAAACGCGCGAAGAGGTCGGGGAGCTCCTTCGCCGCCTGCGCGGGGCCCGTGTCGACATCGTCACGATCGGCCAGTACCTCCGGCCGTCCCGCGAAAATCTCCCGGTCGTCGAGTACGTGCGGCCCGAAGTGTTCGAGAATCTGCGCGAAGAGGGCGAGGCGCTGGGCTTCCGCCACGTCTTTTCGGGGCCCTTCGTGCGGTCCTCGTACCGCGCGGAGGAGGCCCTCGCGGCGTCCTCCGGCGCGGGCGCGACGCGCGCAGCACACCCGGCGTGAGTCTCGCCGCAGGCGCGCTCTCGGGGCTGCTCTTCGCGCTGGCGTTTCCGCCGTTCGGCGTCACGCTGCTCCTCCCCCTCGCCCTGGTGCCCTGGCTCGTCGCGCTCGCGCGCGAACAGAGCCGCACGCGCGCGTTGTTCTCGGGCGTCGTGTTCGGTCTCGTCTACTGGTGCATCTCGATCCGTTGGATCACGTACGTCGTCACGCAGTACGGAGGCCAGAGGGGCATCATGGGCGCCGTCAGCCTCCTGATCCTCGCGACGATCCTCTGCGAGTGGCCGGCCCTCGTCGCCTGGGGCGCGGTCGCTGCGGCGCCGCCGGGAAGCGCCGCCCGGCTCGCCGTCTTTCCAGTTCTCTGGGCCGCCACCGAGCACGCGCGCTCCTTCGTCTACAAGGGGTTCCCCTGGAACCTCACCGGCCACGCGCTCTTTCGGGAGCCGGTGTGGCTGCAAACGGCGTCGGTCTGGGGGGTCTACGGGCTCGGCTTGAGCGTGGCGGCAGTCGCGGCGCTTCTCGCGCGCGCGGTCGTCGTCCGGAGCCTGCGGCCCGCGGCGGTCGCCGCCCTTCTCGTCGCCGTCCTCGGCGTTTTCGGAGCGTTTCGTCTCAGGCCTCCCGCCGGCGCAGACACGGGGAAGGCCGCGCTCTCCGTGGCGCTCCTTCAGCCGAACATCACCGAGGAGATCCGTTCGACGGCGGGAGGGCGCGTCGCCTCCTACGAGGCGTTGCTCGTCCAGGCGCGTGCGGCGGCGCAGACGCGCCCCGACCTCATCGCCATCCCGGAATCGGCGCTCCCGTCCACCTGGCAGCGGAGCGAGCGGATTCGCCGGGATCTCGGCGGCCTCACCGCCGGCGGATCTTGGATTCTGTTCAATGATCTCGACGAGGAGGCGGACGGCCGGTACTACAACGCCGCGCGCCTCCTCACCCCGGAGGGCCTCGCCGGCCCGCCGTACCGGAAAGTGCACCTCGTTCCCTTCGGGGAGTACGTGCCGCTTCCGCGGCTCTTCTTCTTCGCGCGCCGTGTGTCCGCAGCCATCGGGGAATTCACGCCCGCGGAGGAGCCCACGCTGCTTCGCGCGGGGCCGCTGGTCCTCGGCGTCGGCGTCTGCTACGAGATCGTGTATCCGGGACTGGCCCGCCGCGAGGTCGCCGACGGGGCCAATCTGCTCGCGACGGTCACGAACGATTCCTGGTACGGCCGCGCCGGCGCGCAGGAGCAACACTTTGCCGGAGCGGCACTGCGGACCGTGGAGAACGACCGCTACCTGATCCGCGCGGCGATCACCGGGATCTCGGGCATCGTGGACCCGCGAGGGCGCATCCTCGCCGAGTCGCGGCCCGACGAGAAAGCGACCGTCACGGGAACCGTGCGCCTGCTCGATGGGAAAACGGCCTGGACCCGCTGGGGCTACTGGATTCCGCGGCTCACGACGCTCGCCGGAGCCGCCGTGCTAATCTTCGGCCTCGCGCGCCTCCTGCGGGAGCGCGCCCGACCCATGCGCCAGACCTCCAAAACTGCCCGATGACCGAACGCGACGATCTCCTCTCGTCTCTGACGACCGCCTCGGAGCGCCTCTCCGCGCTTCGGGGCTATCTTTGATCAGGACGCCGCGCGGAGCGCGCTCGCGGAGCTGACGGAGAGGGCCGCCGCGCCCGACTTCTGGTCGAAACCGGAAGAGGCGCAGGAGGTCCAGCGGCAGACCCGCGGGTTCGAGAAAAAGATCGAGACGGTTCGGCGGCTGGACGATCACCGTGGCGAGCTCGAGGCCCTTTCGGAGCTCCTTCGGGAAGGGGAGCCCGCCGAGGGCGAGGCGCGGGAGTCCCTCGCGAAGGCGTCGGCCTTCGCCGATGAGCTGGAGCTGGCCGTCAAGATGGGCGCTCCCGAGGACGCGAAGAACGCCTGGCTTTCCATCCACGCGGGAGCGGGCGGCACCGAATCGCAGGACTGGGCGGAGATGCTCCTGCGCATGTACATGCGCTTCGCCGAGGGGCGCGGCTGGAAGGCCGAGCTCATCGATCGGCAGGACGGTGAAGAGGCCGGTCTGAAGAGCGCGACGCTGCACGTGACGGGCGATCACGCCTATGGATACCTGAGGAGCGAGATGGGCGTTCACCGGCTGGTGCGGATCTCTCCCTTCGACGCGGCCCAGCGGCGCCACACCTCGTTCGCCTCCGTCTTCCTGGCGCCCGAAATCGACGAGGACATCGAGATCGAGGTGGCCGACAAGGACATCCGCGTCGATACGTATCGGTCGAGCGGGGCCGGCGGCCAGCACGTCAACGTCACCGATTCCGCCGTCCGGATCACGCACCTGCCGAGCAACATCGTCGTGACCTGTCAGAACGAGCGGAGCCAGGGCCGGAACCGGGAAATGGCGATGCGGGTCCTCAAGGCGCGTCTCTATCAGCGGGCCCTCGACGAGCGGCGCGCCGAGGAAGACAAGCGGGTCGGCGAGAAAAAGTCGATCGAGTGGGGCAGCCAGATTCGCTCCTATGTGCTGCACCCGTACCGGATGGTCAAGGACCACCGCACCGGGCACGAGACCGGCGACACGGACCGGGTCCTCGACGGCGGGCTCACTCCGTTCGTCGAGGCATACCTGCGATCCGCGGCCGAGGGCAGCCGCACACGTGCCTCGTCCTGAACCGGCGGAGGGGCGCACCTGGATGGACGAAGTGCGGGAGCGACTCGCGTCCCGCGAGCGCGTCCCGATTTCGCCGGACAGCGCGCAGCGGCGGGCCGGAGTCCTCGCGCCGCTCTTCGTCCGCGACGGCGCCCTCTGGGTGCTCCTGACGCGGCGGACCGAAAGCGTCGAGCGGCATCGCGGCCAGATCGCGTTTCCCGGCGGCGGGCAGGAGGAGGAAGACGCCTCCCTCTATCAGACGGCCCTGCGGGAGACCGAGGAGGAGATCGGCGTCTCGCCCGCCGACGTGCGCTACCTCGGGGCGCTCTCTCCGCTGACGACGGTCACGGACTACTACGTCGAGCCCTTCGTGGGCGCGATCCCGTGCCCCTATGCGTTTCGTCTTCAGGAGTCCGAGATCGCGGGCCTGGTCGAGGTGCCGGTGATGGCCCTGCTGGACCCCGCGGCCCTCGAGACGAAGCCGTTCCCCGGCCGCGACGAGCCCGTTCTCTTCTACCACTACGGCGAGACGGTGATCTGGGGAGCGACGGCGAGGATGCTGAAGGAGCTGCTGGATGCGCTGGTGTGACGCCGAAAAGTCGAGGGTCTAGAGTCGAGGGTCGAGGGTCGAGGGCGAACCGAGGCGAACACTCGACCCTGAACCCTCGACTCTGGACTTTCAGTGCCCGTATTCCTTCTCTCCCGCCTCCACCTTCACTTTCAATCGATTCTGCGGCGGCGGGAGCGGGCAGGTCGCGTAGTCGGTGAAGACGCACGGCGGGTTGTACGCCTTGTTGAAGTCGATGATCGTCGTGCCGTTCACCGGCGGCTTGACGTACAGGAACCGTCCGGCGCCGTACGTCTCCTTCCCGTTGGTCGTGTCGGCGAAGATGACGAAGTAGTCCGTCTCGCCGCTCTCGAGCACCGGGTCGAGACGGTACGTCTGCCCGCCCCTCTCGAAGACCAGCGCGCCGGGGGACTTCTCGGAGTCGTCGTGGCCCAGCACATTCGGCACCGAGATCGAACGCGGCGGATCGTACGGCTCGAAGCGGGCCGTCAGGCGCCACGACGGGTCGATCGGGAAGTAGTCGAGCCCGTGAAACTCGCGCCGCGCCTGGCTCTGGCTGTCCTTGACGCGCACGCCGAGCCTCCCGGCGCGCTCGATGAGATAGAAGAGGAGGGTTCCGCTGCGGAGGCGGGTCACGGACTCCGACGCGTCGGAGGCGAGAGCCCGCGGAGCGGACACCGCTTCCCCGTCGGCCGTCAACGCGACGCCGGGAAGGACCCGCAAAGTGGCCCGGCCCTTCTCGAGAACGATCGTTCCCATGCGCGCGGGCGCCGGGGGAGGCAGCACGACGGTGTTGTCCTTCGCGCTGCCGAGCCCGTTCTCGCCCTCCTCGAGCCAGAAGAGCCCGACGACCGAAGGCCAGCCGTCCTCCGCGGTCAGCCGCGACAGACGGCGCGCTCGCCACTCCTCGATCTCGGCGCGGTAGGCGGCGTCGGTCGGCGGCGCCGGAGACGAGTGCAGGGCGGCCATCAGGGGCAAAACCCGGACGAGAAGGGCGAATCCCACCTTGGCGCTACGACGAGGCCTTCTCCAGGGCGGCGAGCTCGGTCGCGCGGGTCAGGTTCACCCGCGCCGCCTCGAATCCCACGTCCATGGTCAGGGCCTTCTGGAACGCTGAGATCGCCCCCGCGTTGTTTCCGCGCCGGACCCGCGTCGCGCCCAGGTTGTTCCAGAGCACCGGGGACTTGGTGTTCGACTCGAGCGCCGTCATGAGCGCGGCCTCCGCCTCGGCCAGCTTGCCCGCGTCGGCGAGGACGTTTCCGAGCGCGCTCGCCGCGTCGTCGCTCGCCGGGTCGAGCGTGAGGGCGGTGGAAAAGGCCGTAGCTGCGCCGTCCACGTCCTTCTGGGCGGCGCGCACGTGGCCCAGAGCCGTCCAGACGGCGGCGTCGTTGGGCGCGAGGCGCGCGGCTTCCGCGAGCTCGCGCTCGGCCTCGTTCATCGCGCCCTTCTTGCGGTAGGCCCTCCCGAGGTTCTCGTGGTAAATCGGCTTCGAGCCGTCGAGGCGAACGGCCTCGATGAGCTCTTCGATGGACCGGTCGAGCTCGTCCGAGCGGAACAGGAACACCCCGAAGTCGTTTCGCGACTCGGCCGAGGACGGATCGTTCTCGATCGCGCGCCCGAAGGCGATCCGGGCGGCGCTCTTGTCGCCGACCTCGCTCATGGACCGGCCGAGTCCCCGGGCGGCCGCGCCGTTCGTCGGATCGAGGTCGAGGACCCGGCGGTAGAGACCCACGGCCGTGTTCCACTTCTTCTGTTGCTCGGCGATCGTCGCCAGGCCGTAGACCGCCTTCGTGTTGCCGGGCTCGAGAACGATGGCCGCCGTGAACTCCCGTTCGGCCTCCGCTCCCTGGCCTCCGAGAAGCGAAGCGTCGCCGAGGAGCCGGTGCGCTTCGGCGCTCTTCGGATCCGCCTCCGAGGCCTGGCGCGCGTAGGAGGCGGCGGCGCGGTAGTCGCCGCCGAGGAGGGCCCTTTCGGCGTTCTCGATCAGCGGCGTGATCGAGACGGCGGCGGGAGCTTCGAGCGGAGCGCCGGGATCGAGCGGCGCGCCGATGGGGGCCGAGCTCACCGAACCCTTTTCGAGCTCGGAGGCGCGCTGGCGCGCGGCTTCCGCATCGGCGGTCCGCCCGAGGCGCTCGGAGGCTTCGGCCTGGATCTTGAAGACTTCGGGATCGCGCGAGGTCGAGGCGCGCCGGAGATCGTGAAGGGCTTCGTCCGCCTTGCCGTCGGCGAGCTTCGCCCGGGCCGACCGCTTGAGCTCCTCGACGTCGTACGCCGGAACGTTCGAGCCGGAGACCTCCGCTCGGACGGCGCCGGCGAGAGTGGCGAAGTCCGGGCTGTAAAAGTCGGGAATGACCTGGAGGTCCGGCCGCGCGGTCACCGCGGACTTGAGCTCCTCGCGCGCCCGCTTGGAGTTGCCCGCGATGTAGTACGCCCAGGCGCTCTGCAGGTGCAGATCCGCCTTCCGCTCCACCGGTACGCCGGCGGTCGCGGCGGCTTTTGCGTACTTGTCGCCGGCCTCCTTGAAGCGGCCCGAATCGAACGCCTTCTTGGCATCGGCCTCGAGCTTGAGCTCGTCCTGCGCGAAGAGTGGGGCGGCCGGAATTCCGAGGGTGGCAAGAAAGAGGGCGAGTGCGGCGATACGCTTCATGGTCCTCCGGCGGCCGCGGGCGAGGGCGGCGGCGCGTTCCAGGTTTTCGGGGAGCCTCCGGGCACGTCGATCTTCTCGGTCACGGGGCTGGAGCCCTCGCGGGAGAGCGTCACGCTGTAGGAGCCGGGCGGGAGTTTGAGCCGCGCGGCGTCGGGCAGCGTTCCCCGGTACTTCCCGTCGACGAGCACGCGGGCCCCCGCCCATCCCGGCGCCTGGATGACGAGCATCGAGACCGGGAACTGATAGTGGACGCGGTTCTCGGACCTGGGGCCGACGCGGAACTTCTTCTCATACGGCGGAAAATCGCTCGCCTCGAGTCTCGCGGTGTGCTCTCCCTCTTCGAGCGAGAGAGTGCGCGCCGGGATCGAGGGGCCGATCTTCTTGCCGTCGACGAAGAGCGTGGCCACGGGAACCGAAGAGAACTGCACTTTGAACGTGGCCGGGGCAGCCGGAACCTCGGGCTTCACCTCCGCGACCGGAGGGGGCACGGCCGTGGGAACGGGGGCGACGACCGGAGGCGCCGGAGCCGGCGCGACCGCGGCGGCCGTGGAAGGCGCCGGCGCTTCTCCGGCGCCGAGCTCCGGCTTCGGGAACTCGAGAGCCGGGGTAGGGGCGGCCTGAACCGGCGCCGGAACGGGCGTAGGCGCGACTTCCGGAGCCGGCATGCCGGGGCGACGCACGACAGCGAAGTAGGCTGCGATGCCCGCGGCCAGCACGGCGGCGAGCGCCACGAAGGTCATGCTCTTCGACCGGGCGGCGGCGGGCTGCGCCTTTGCCGGCCGGACGTTCCCGCTGGTCCTGCGGACCGTGTCCTCGTTGGCCGGGTCCGCGCTGGGGTCCCGGAAGTTCACGAGCTCGAGAGGCGGGCGCGCCCCCGAGATCGACGCCGAGGTCGGGGTCGCGTCGGAGGGCGCAGGCACCCGGGCCAGCGCTCCCGACGGCGGCGTGATGCTCGAGCGGATGGGCGAGACGCCGCTCGAGGGCGTGGCCAGTGTCGTCTCGAGGTCCTCCTCGGGCCGGAGCGTGCGGATCGCGTCGCTCCCGAGCGACGGGTACATGCCCGAGAAGCCCGAGATCTCCCGGTGAATCACCTGCAGGTCCTTGCGGAAGGCCTCCATCGTGGGGAAGCGATCGTCGGGCATCTTGGACATCGCACGCCCGACCGCGGCGATGAGCGCGGGCGGCGCATCCTGGACGAGCGAGCCGATCGGCTCGGGCGTATCGTTGAGGATCTTGTAGAGGACCGTCGAGAGGTGCTCGCCGCGGAACGGTTTGCGGTAGGTCAGCAGCTCGTAGGCGACGACGCCGAGAGCGAAGATGTCCGTCCGCCGGTCGATGGGCTCGCCGCGGATCTGCTCGGGGGCGAGGTAGGCCGAGGTTCCGAGCGTGATGCCGGTCTGCGTCAGGTTGGAGTCGCTCTGCAGGGATTTCGCGATGCCGAAATCCATGACCTTGACGGTGCCGTCCTCGAGGATCCGGACGTTCGCCGGCTTGACGTCACGGTGGATGATCGACGCGATGTGCGCGTAGCCGAGACCGTCGGCGATCGCCATCAGGATCTCGATCTTGCGCGCCATCGGAATCGGCTCGCCGCGCTTGATCTTCTTGTCGAGGTCCTCGCCGGTCAGGAACTCCTGGACGATGTAGGGGATGCCGTTCTCGACACCGAAGTCGTAGATCGTGGTGATGTGGCGGTGGTGGAGATTGCCCGCGAGCTCCGCTTCGCGGAAGAAGCGGTGCTTGATCTCCTCGTCATTGACCTGGCAGGTCTTGATCGCGACGGTCCGCTTGATGAACGGATCTCGACCCCGGTAGACCGCGCCGAAACCTCCGACGCCGATCTGCTCCGAGACTTCGTATTTGCCGATTTTGTCGAGCATCCGTCAGCCAGGAAACCCTGTAAGTGTAAACGAAGGCCGGTCGGCCGGAAACCATTCGCGCGTCGAAGCTTGTGGCCGCGAAACGGTACACTATCGGGGTGCGGCGCCGGCCTCCCGCGATCCTCTCATGCTTCGGGGTCCTCGTCGTCGGTTTCCTCCTCGGGTGCGGCCGCACCGAGCGGGCCTCGGCGGACGCGGTCCGGGCGGTCCGCAGCCGCCTGGAGACGCGCTTTGAGCCGCCCGAGGACGGCCGCCTGACCGACGCCCAGATCGACATGTATCTGAAAGTTCGCCGGGTGTCGGGCACCGCGGAGTCCGAAGCCGCCGCCGCGAGGGCGGACGGGGCCTCGCCAGCGGAGTTCGACTGGGTGCGTGCTCGCGTCGTCGAGGCGCTGCTCGCCCTGGACTCCCGACGGGCGACCGCGGCCGTGGTCGAGAGCTACGGACGGGCGATCGCCGCGCTTCGCGAGGCCCGCCGCGGAGCCGTCGACCCCGCGGCCGCCCGGCGGGTCGAAGCGGAGATCGCCGCGCTCGAGCGGGAGCGGGCCTCTCTCCGACGGCCGGATCCGCTTCTCTCGGTGGTCGCGGCCAACGCCGCCCGGGTCGAAAAGCGCCGGTCCGAGATCGAAGCGGCCGGTCCGTGACGGCGCTGTCCGAATTCCTCGCCGCGGAGATCGACGCCGGTTCCTTTCCGGGCGCGGCCGCGCTCGTCGGTACTTCCGACGGCGTCCTCGAGGAGGCGGTGGCCGGCCACGCGTCGGTGGATCCGGAGCCGAGTGTCGTCGCGCCGGAAACGCTCTTCGACCTCGCGAGCCTGACCAAGCCTCTGTGCTCGGGCGCTCTGCTCGCATCCGACGCCGCGGCGCCCCCGCTCGACACGGCGCCGGGGCGGATCCTGCCCGAGTGGAAGAAGACGCGCTTCGATGGGATCACGCTCGAGCGCCTTCTGACCCACACGTCGGGTCTCGCGTCCTGGTATCCCATGTACGTGCGGGGGGAGGGGGCCGCCGCGTATCGCCGGACCCTCGCGGAGATCGAACCTGTGGCGGCTCCGGGGGAACGGGTGATCTACAGCGACCTCAATATCCTGCTCGTGACCGAGATCCTCGAAGCGATCCTCACCGCGCCCCTCGACCGCATGTTCGCCGAAAGCGTCGCCCGCCCCGCGGGCTCGAGCGCTCGATTCCTCCCCGAGGCCTCCGCGGACACCGCCGCCACGGAGCGGGGCGACCGTTTCGAGCGGGCGATGGTCGAGGCGCGCGGTCTCGCCTACGGGCGCTTCCGAGACGGCGTCGTCCGCGGAGAGGTGCACGACGGGAACGCGTTCCGGCGCGGCGGAGTCTCGGGCCATGCCGGCCTCTTCGGGACGGCCCGCGACGTGTGGGCGCTGGCGCGGCCCTGGCTCGATCCTGCCCGACGCGACTGGACGCGCGACCGGACGGGGGAGCACGACGAGGCGCGAGGGCTCGCGTGGCAGGGCCGGCGCGGCGCCGGTTCTGCGATCCCGGAGATGTCGGAGGCGAGCTTCGGCCATACCGGTTTCACCGGCACCTCCGTCTGGGTCGACCCGGAGCGCGACCGGATCGCCGTCCTGCTCACGAACCGCATCCATCCCGAGGTGCGCGAGATCCCGTTCAACGAGGTCCGTCAGCGCTTCCACCGGGCGGCCGCCGAGGCGTTTCCGTGAGGTAAACTCCCCGCCTCTATGGCTCCCTCCTCCGACGTTTTCATCGTCGACGGCGCGCGGACCCCGATGGCCGACTACAACGGCGCCTTTTCCGACGTCTCGGCGATCGACCTCGGAGTCCACGCGGCCTCCGAGGCCATGAAGCGGAGCGGCGTCGAGCCGGCGCAGATCGACCACGTCATCTTCGGCAACGTCCTCCAGACCTCGGGCGACGCGATCTACGGGGGGCGTCACGTCGGCCTGAAAGCCGGGGTGCCGAAGGAAGTCCCGGCCCTCACGGTCAACCGGCTCTGCGGCTCGGGCTTCGAGTCGATCGTCCAGGGCGCCCAGAGAATCCTGCTCGGCGAGGCCAGGACGGTGCTCGCCGGCGGCATGGAGAACATGTCGCAGGCGCCGCACGTGATCCGGGGCGCGCGCCGCGGCTTCCGGCTCGGCCAGGGGCAGCTCGAAGACACGCTCATGGTCGCCCTGCTCGACTCCTACTGCGGCCTCTACATGGCGCAGACCTCCGACCGCGTCGCCGCGAAGTACGGCATCACGCGCGCCGAACAGGACGCCTATGCCCTCTCGTCACAGCAGCGCACCGCGGCGGCGTGGGCCGCGTGCCGTCTCTCCGAGGAAGTCGTCCCGGTCGAGGTGAAGGCGGGACGGAAGACCGTGCGCGTCGAAAAGGACGATCACATGCGGCCCGACTCCACGCTCGAGGGACTCGCCGCGCTGCCGCCTTCGTTCGGGAAGGACGGTTCCGTCACGGCCGGGAACGCTTCGGGCATCGTCGACGGAGCGGCCGCGGTCGTCGTCGCCTCGGGCGAATCGCTCGGCAAGCGCAAACCGCTCGGCCGGCTCGTCTCGTGGGGAGTCGTGGGAGTGGAGCCGGAGCTCATGGGCCTCGGACCGGCGCCCGCCGCGCGGCTGGCTCTCGAGAAGGCGGGGCTCTCGCAGAAGGACATCGGCCTCTGGGAGATCAACGAGGCGTTCGCCGGACAGATCCTCGGGGTCGTTCGCGAGCTGGGCCTCGATCTGGAAAAGCTGAACGTCAACGGCGGCGCCATCGCGCTGGGCCATCCGCTCGCGGCGAGCGGAACGCGCCTGACGCTGACGCTCCTGAAGGAGATGCGCCGTCGGAGCATCCGTTACGGGCTCGCCGGCGCCTGCATCGGCGGCGGGCAGGGCATCGCCGTCGTCCTGGAGTCGGCCGCCTGATCCGGCCTCGCGCGCGGCAATTTCCATCGAGGAGGACCGTCATGGGTCGTCGCATCGCCGGTCTCGCAGCTCTGCTCGTCCTCGCGGCCTCGGCGGGACTGGGACAAAACCTGGTCGCCGGAGGGACGTTCGACACGAATCTGGAAGCCTGGCACCACGATCCGAACACGCGGGGCACCTCCGCGTGGTCGCCGGTGCTGGACGCGAACGGCTCGGCTTCGTCCGGGTCGGCGCTCCTGTTCAGCACCGCGCCTGAGGGCGGCGTCCTGGTCGAGCTGCTGGACCAGTGCGTGCCGGTGGCTGCGGGACAAGAGTACTTGCTGTCGCACAAAGTGCGGTTCGCCGACGACGAGACGGCGACCGGCTGGGCCGAGTCGGTGGTCTCGTGGTTCAGCGGCCCCATTTGCACCAACGGCACCAGCGCGAACGGCATGTTGACCGCGAAAACGGCATCGGGAATCTGGACCAGCACGAGTGAGACCTTCACCGCGCCGGCTGGCGCGGTCTCCGCGCTCGTCACGATCGGGGTCGACAAGATCGAGGCCGGCGGGCAGCTGACCGTGAATGTCGATGACGTCGTCTTCGGACTCGCCTCGGCTCCGGTCGAGGAGTTGGTCGGCTACCTCACCGTTGTGGGCTCGGGGCCCGGCAACTTCGGCTCGTTCTTCCGGACGTCGGTCCAGATCAACAACCCCTTTTCAACGCCGATCTCGGGCCACTTCGTCTTCCATCCCGCCGGAGCTTCGGCGTCATCGTCCGACCCGACGATGGGCTACGCTCTCGCTCCCGGCCAGTCCTTCTCGTGGAACGACGTCGTCGCGGCGATGGGTCAGGCCGGAAACGGGAGCATCGACGTCTGGGCGGCGAACGGCTCGCCGGTGATCGTGACGCGGATCTTCAACGACGCCGGCGGCGCGGGGACGAGTGGCTTCACGGAGCCTCTCGTGGAGGTCGGCGATGTCCCCATTCCGGGATCCGGGGGGAGCGTCACCGGCGTGCTCCTGGGTCCGTACATCGTGGACCGTTACCGCTACAACGTCGGGCTCCGGACGGTCAACGCCCCGGTGCACGTCAATGTCACGGTGCTCGACAGCGCGGGGGCGACGGTCCACACGGTCTCCCACGATTACCCCGCCGACTACTTCGTGCAGACCACCGTGACCGACTTCCTGGACGGCTTCGTGATCGGCGACAGCTACTCGCTTCGCGTCACGTTCTCCGGCGGCGGCCTGATCATCTATGGAGCCACCATCGACAACACGACGAACGACCCGAGCGCGCAGTTCATGCCTTATCTTTTCGCCATCGCATGAGCATGAACTGGACGGAACGCATCCTGGAGTTCCCCGTGCGCGCGGCGGCCGTCGACGACTTCCTGCGCGAGCTGCGTGCCCGCGGCGCGGGGGATCTCAACGCGGTCCTCACGACGCTGAACGAAGGCGGCCTCTGCCGCGAGGCGGTCCGCCACTGGACGCGCAGCGGCTGGATCGTCGTCGCGCCGAATACTCCGCTTCTGGCGCTGACGGGCCCGGCCTTCGACCGCGACCTGACGCTCTCGGACTTCTGCGGGGAGATCGAGATCCTCGAGGAGCCCGCGGATTACGAGGAGGAAGAAGAGACGCATGGCGATTCGTAAGGTCGGGGTTCTCGGCGCGGGCCTCATGGGCTCGGGGATCGCCGAAGTGTGCGCGAAGGCCGGCTACGACACGCTGGTCCGCGAAGTGTCCGACGAGCTCGTGAAGAAGGGCCTCTCCCGGATCGACGGATCGCTGTCGAAGGCGGTCGAGAAGGGCAAGCTGCCGGCGCCGGAGAAGGAGGCGGCCTGGAAGCGGATCGCCTCCACCACCCGCCTCGAGGACCTCGCGGACTGCGACATCCTGATCGAGGCGATCGTCGAGAACCTCGACGTCAAGAAGGAGACCTATCGGGCCCTCGACGCCGCCTGCAAGACCGAGACGATCTTCTGCTCCAACACGTCGTCGCTGACGATCACCGAGATGTCGGCCGCGACGAAACGCCCGGATCGCTTCGCCGGACTGCACTTCTTCAACCCGGTTCCGGTCATGAAGCTCGTCGAGGTCGTCCGCACGATCGCGACCTCGGAGGCGACGGCGTCGGCCGTGTTCGAGTTCGCCCGTTCGCTCGGCAAGGAGCCGATCCGGACGCAGGACAACTCGGGTTTCATCGTCAACCGACTGCTCGTTCCGTACCTGCTCGACGCGGTGCGGGCGCTCGAAGAGGGAGTCGGCACCCGCGAGGACATCGACAAGGGCATGGAGCTCGGCTGCGGCCATCCGATGGGCCCGCTGAAGCTGCTCGACTTCGTCGGTCTCGACACGACCTACGCCATCGCCGAGATCATGTTCGACGAGTACCGCGAGAAGCGTTTCGCCCCTCCGCCGCTTCTGAAGCGCATGGTGCTCGCGGGCCGCTATGGCAAGAAGTCGGGCCGGGGCTTCTATGAGTACGGAGGGTAGCGTCGTGAGTGAGCTCGTCCTCGTCGAAAACGCCGACGGTGTCCGCACGCTGACGGTGAACCGGCCCGAGAAGCTGAACGCACTGAACGCCGGCGTCATGGCGGCCCTCGAGCGCGAGCTCGACGCGGCGAGGGACGACGCTTCCGTCGGCGTCGTCGTCATCACCGGCGCCGGCGAGAAGGCGTTCATCGCGGGAGCGGACATCTCCGAGCTCGCGAAGCTCACCCCGGTCGAGGGGCGCCAGCACGCCCTTCGGGGCCAGGCCGTCGTGGCGAAGCTCGAGAGCCTCGGCAAGCCCGTGATCGCCGCCATCAACGGCTATGCGCTCGGCGGCGGATGCGAGCTCGCCCTCGCGTGTACGATCCGGATCGCGTCGGAGAACGCCCGCTTCGGCCAGCCGGAGGTCAAGCTCGGGATCCTGCCGGGTTACGGCGGGTCGCAGCGGCTGGCACGGCTCGTGGGCGAGGGCCGGGCGATGCAGCTGTGCCTGACGGCCGAGCAGATCGACGCCCAGGAGGCCTTTCGAATCGGCCTCGTCAACAAGGTCGTGCCCGCCGGGCAGGCCGCAGGCGCGGCGCGCGAGATGGCCAAAGCGATTCTCGCAAACGGCCCGATCGCCTGCCGCTACGTGCTCGATGCCATCCATCGCGGTCTCGAGATGCCGCTCTCGGAAGGGCTGATGCTCGAGGCCACGCTCTTCGGCCTCTGTGCCGCGACCTCGGATATGAAGGAAGGCATGACGGCATTTCTCGAGAAGCGCGCCGCGCGCTTCTCGGGACGCTGACCGGGAGCGACGATGGGCATCGATCTGGTCAGCGCCTGTGTGTTCTGCGCGGGCATGCTCCTCGGCACCGAGATGTCCCCCCGGCCGGGGCTCGCCGGCGAGCTCGGCTTCTCCTACGCCACGCTGGCGCGCCGCTGGTCGATCGGAACCACGGTCGACACCTCGGATGTGACACCGAAGTTCGTCCTGGTCGGCATGGGTTATGCCCGGTTCGCGCCCGCCGGACTCGGCGCCGGCACGCCGGAGTTCGAGTGGCGGGCCCGCGCCGCGTTCGGGACCTCGCACGACGAGCAGCAACGGCTGGTCCAGCCGGAGCTCGGCCTGCCGCACGTCTTCTCCAACGGAACGGGCCGCGCCGAGAACTTCGCTCTTCTCCTCCGGCTTCCCGTAACGGCGGCGGACTCGCTCGAGATGGGGGGCGAGGGCCGCAACAACCGCTCGACCGACGTGATCAACATCGGTGGAGAGAACCAGGAGCTCACGGAAGCGAGGGACCTCTCGTCCCAGCGGATCGACGCCTCGCTCGGCTGGCGTCACCGCTGGATGGGGCTCGAGGCCGCCGCGGCTTTCCGCTGGACCAAGCCTACGGGCTACAACGCGACGGCGCGGTCCTTCCACGACGCCTCCGGCAATCTCTTCGGCGGGGAAGCGGAGCTGCGCTGGAAATGCGCTCCCTGGACGCTCCTCCTGCACGGCGAATACATCGGGGGGAATCTCGACGTGCATCGGGAGAGCTTTCCGAACTTTTTCGACCGGGACTCGGAGGAGAAGGCGACGCTCCAGGCCTACCGGCTCGCGGCCGGCTACTCGTGGATCCGCTCGGACCTCTGGCTCTCGGCGACCTATGATCGCCAGGAGCTTCCGTTCGTGTCGCTCGCGGTCCTCGGCACGGAAGTCGAGGCCTTCGACTCGGGGTTCGATGAGTTTTCCGACAACGAGGAGCTCTTCGTCGACCTGGCGTTCCGCTATGCGTTCAGTCCGGCCATCCGCGCGCGCGTCGGAGCGCGCCTCGGCTGGGGGGACGAAACGGTGACGCTGACCGACTCGGCCGGCGTCCTTCCGACGCAGACGCTCGACGTGCTCCGGCGCGGCATCTTCGGCGGCAGCCTGTCCGACCCCCTCGGATCGCCGGAATTCACCTTCTTCATCGGGGCCGATTTCTCGATCGGCGCCCCGCAGCCGTAAACGGCCGGTCCGGCCGGGCCGCCGGCGAAATGCTAAACTTTCGCGTGGAGAAGACCTCTTTGCACCCGCCGGATTCCGACCTGATCTACGACTGGAACCGCGCCGGAGGCGCGGTCTTCCCGAAGCGCGGGCGCGTGGAGCTCGACGACGAGACCCTGCGCGACGGCCTGCAGTCGCCCTCCGTCAAGAGCCCCTCGATCGAGCAGAAGATCCGCATCCTCCACCTGATGGAGGCGCTCGGCATCGACTCGGCCGACATCGGCCTGCCCGGCGCGGGGCCGCACGTCGTCGAGACGGTGACGCGGCTGGCGCAGGAGATCGTCCGCGGCAAGCTCAAGATCCGTCCGAACTGCGCGGCGCGCACCGTGGCGGCCGACATCGTGCCCATCATCGAGATCTCGCAGAAGGTCGGGATCCCGATCGAGGTGTCCTGCTTCATCGGCTCCTCGCCGATCCGCCAGTACGCCGAGGACTGGGACTTCGACAAGATGCTCCGGCTCTCGGAGGACGCCGTGTCGCTGGCCGTCCGCGAGGGGCTTCCGGTCATGTACGTCACCGAGGACACGACGCGCGCGCACCCGATCACGTGCGGCGGATGTACACGACCGCGATCCGTGCCGGCGCGGGCCGCGTCTGCGTCTGCGACACGGTGGGGCACGCCACGCCCGACGGCGTGCGCAACCTCGTGGCCTTCGTTTCGGGCGTCGTCGACGAGGTCAACCCGGAGGTCAAGGTCGACTGGCACGGCCACCAGGACCGCGGGCTCGGCGTCACAACGCGCTCTGGCGCCCTCGAGGCCGGCGCCGACCGCGTCCACGCCTGCGGGCTCGGCATCGGCGAGCGCGTCGGCAACACGCCGATGGATCAGCTGCTCGTCAACCTCCAGCTCCTCGGCTGGATCGACCGGGACCTGACGCGCCTGAACGACTACTGCGCGGCGGTCTCCGAGGCGACGGGCGTGCCGCATCCCCGACAACTATCCGATCGTCGGCCGCGACGCCTTCCGCACCGGCACGGGCGTGCACGCCGCCGCCATCATCAAGGCGCGCAAGAAGGGCGACGAGTGGCTCGCCGACCGGGTCTACTCGGGCGTGCCGGCCTCGCATGGTCGGGCGTCACCAGGTCATCGAGGTCGGGCCCATGAGCGGGCTCTCGAACGTCGCAGTGCTGGCTCGAGAGCCACGGCCTCGAGCCGCGCGCGGAGCTCGTCGACGCGATCTTCCGGGCGGCCAAGGACAGCGATCACGTCCTCGGTGACGGCGAGATCCTCGAGGTGGTGCAGCGCCTGACCCCCGAGACCGCCGGCCGCGTCTGACGCCTCCGCGGGCGCCGCGGCGGCCGTCGGCGTCCCCGAGCCGTTTCCTCGACCGCGACCTGCCGACGTATCTCGACCACCTGTCCGTCGAACGCGGGCTCTCGAGCGCCAGCGTGGCGGCCTACCGGAGCGACCTGACGGCCTTCGGCGCGTTTCTCGGCGGGAGGCGGCTCGAGGCCTCGCGGGCGTCCCGCTCGGATCTGGCGCAGTACCTCCGGTCTCTTTCGACGCGCGGCCTGTCCTCGCGCTCGGCGTCGCGCGCCCTGTCGGCGGTTCGCGGCTTCTATGCCTTCGCGGCCGCGCATCTGGGATTTGCGGAGGATCCGACGGTCGACCTGCAGAATCCCCGCGTCGGTCTGGCGCTGCCGAAGACCCTGGGTGAGGACGAGGTCGAGGCGCTGCTGGAGGCGCCCGACCCGAAGGATCCCCTGGGTCTGCGGGATCGGGCGATGCTCGAGCTCCTCTACGCCTCGGGGCTTCGCGTTTCGGAGATCGTCCGTCTGCCCCGCGACGGTGTGGACATGGACAACGGCATTCTCCGGATCACGGGCAAGGGCGGCAAGCAACGCCTCGTGCCGTTCGGCAAGTCGGCCGCGCGCTGGCTCGTGCGGTACCTCGAGGTCGGGCGGCCCCCTCTCGACCGCCGGCGCTCGCCCCACCTCTTTCTCTCGGCTCGCGGCGCGGCGATGACACGGCAGCGCTTCTGGCAGCTGATCCGGGGCTACGGGCGCAAGGCCGGGATCCGCTCGCGCCTCACGCCCCACGTGGTCCGGCACGCATTCGCCACGCACCTGCTCGAGCACGGAGCGGACTTGCGGGCCCTCCAGATGATGCTGGGACACGCCGACATCGCCACGACCCAGATCTACACGAGCGTCTCGCGCGGCCGGCTCCGGCGCGTCTACGACGAGTTCCACCCGCGGGCCCGCAGTCGGCCTCTCGAGGCGGGGAGCGCACGGCGCCCCCGCACCCCCGGGCCGTGCGAAAATAGGCCGATGAGCACGCCCGGGGACTCCCGGAATGCCGGACCGGCCGGGCGTTCTGCGTCGGGAATGCTCCGAATTTCAAGCGGTCTGCGGCCCTCCTGGCGCCTCGCGCTGCCCGCCCTCCCGGCCGGGGCGGAGCTCATCGTCTTCGAGGACGGGCGCGTCGTGAAGGCGGCCGCATATCGCCTGCACGCGGAAGAGGTCGAGATCTCGCTGCCGGGCGGCGGGAGCTACCGGGTCGAGCTCGGCCGCGTCGAACGGATCGTGGATGACGAAGTCGTCGTCGACACGGTTCTCGTCGAGCCGGACCCTCTTCGCCGCCGGGGGGCCCTTCGACCTTTCCTATTCGGCCGAGCGTCGGGCCCTTTTCGGAACCGAGTACGACGGGATCATCGAGACGGCGGCGAAGGAATTCGACATCGACGCCTCGCTCGTGTCGGCTCTGATCCGCGCCGAGTCGAACTATCAGCCGCGCGCCGTCTCGCGCAAGGGCGCCCGCGGCCTCATGCAGCTGATGCCCGCGACCGCGAAGAGGCTCTCTGTCCGTTCCTCGTTCGACCCGGCCTCGAACGTTCGCGGAGGCGTGAAGTACCTCCGCGAGCTCGTGGACCGTTTCGGCCACCGGCCCGAGCTCGTTCTGGCGGCCTACAACGCCGGAGAGGGCGCGGTCGAGACCTACGGCGGCGTTCCGCCGTACCGGGAGACCGTGGCCTACGTGGCCAGGATCATGGGTTGGTGGAATCCGGGCGGAAGCTCTCAGCTTTCAGCTGTCAGCTCTCAGCCAGAACGCGCAGCCCGCTGATACCCGACAGCTACTTCGGCTTCAGCGCCGCCTCCGCCTTCCGCGCCGACGCGGTCGCCGCCGACAACTTCTCCGACAGCCGCTGAATCTGCAGGCCGGCGGATTCCGCCTGGCCGCTCACGATCGCTTCGCGGATCGCGGGAAGCGTCTCGGCCTCGTAGGAGGGCAGGGGAGCGTAGACGAGATGCCGGAACCACGGGCGGCCCGGGATCCCCGGCGGGTCGATGAGCGAGCGTTCGAGCGAGAGCAGCCAGGCGTTGGCCTCGCGGAGCGTGAGCGCTTCGCTCTCGCCGGCGGCGATGCGCGCGGTGATCGCCTTCTGCGCCGCGGCGGACGCCTCGCTCCAGGCGCGGGCGCGGGACACGAGCTCCCGCAGCGCCGGCCGGAGAGGCTCGGTTCCGGGAAGGGACTCGAGCTCCTTTCCGTACTTGGCGATCTCCCGGCCGTAGGCCGCGGCGTCGAACGGGAAAACATCCGCGTTCGCATAGCGGAGCGCGAGCATCCCGGCGTACTTCGCCATGGCCGCGTGGTACACGAATCCGGGATCGCCCTGCGTGGCCATCCAGCGGTGGGTGTCGTAGACGGAGTGGTACACGCCGTAGGGCCCGTCGAAGACGAGATCGACCGAGGCGATTCCCAGGTGGTTGAAGAAGACGGTGTAGTCCGAGCCGCTTCCGAGGATCGCGACCGGCAGCTCCTCGCCCCCGGAGCCCGGCCCCGAGGCGGCGGCCGTTGCGCGCCATGAGTCCGCCAGGCTCCGGCCGGGCGTCGACGGGTCCGGGAAGTCCCGGGCCGCGTCGCGGATCGCCGAGACCATGAGGGGCGAGGCCGAGGCCGCGAACTCCCGTCCGAGGGCGGAGGCATCCACGTTGATGCACACGACCGCGCTCTGCCGGAGGTCCTTTGCGTACTGCTCGCCCCACTCCGTCGACCCCGTCAGCGTGTACTCCTCGGCGTCCCACTCTCCGATGACGATCGTCCGGCGGGGACGGTAGCCTTCCGCGGCGAGCCGGCCGAGAGCGCGCGCGAGCGCGAGCATGGATGCCGTTCCGGAAGAGGGGTCCACGGCGCCGTAGATCCAGGCGTCGAA
The DNA here is from genome assembly GCA_963782585.1 of uncultured Acidobacteriota bacterium. Lineage (GTDB taxonomy): Bacteria > Acidobacteriota > Thermoanaerobaculia > UBA5066 > Gp7-AA6 > DAHUXD01. The sequence goes on along the minus strand of CAWAKL010000013.1, from coordinate 122,444 downwards.
GTGGTTGGACAACAGGATTTTCTGCTCCGGAAGCTCGGTCCCTCGCAGGGTGGCGATGACGTTCTTGATCGTCCGCTTCTCGCGCGTGTTCTCGATCTTCATGTGCACGCGGACCGGCCCGGGCCCCACCCGGAACGTGTCGGCGACGGCGAGGCCCTGCCAGCCGGCGTCCGGGACGGCGCGGCCGCCGAGACGGGCGAGGATCTCGGCCGCGTCCCGCCAGGAGAGCGGCATCATCGGAATCTTCGGCAGGCTCTCGGCCTCCGCCATCGGGACGCGCTTCGCGTCGGGCGTCGACGCCCAGCCCGGCGTCAACGGGTCGCCGGGCACGAGGAAGTCGTAGACGTTCGAGCCGCGCTGGAAGTGGGAGGCCGGCCCCCACGGCCCTTCCGGATAGACGGGCCCTCGAAACCAGCCGTCCTCGATGGGGTCCGAGTAGACCAGGATGGCGAGCGCGCCGCGCTTCTCGGCTTCGAGCGCCTTGCCGCCGCGGTAACCGTGAGAGTAGCGGGCGAGGACGATCTTGCCCCGGGGGTCGATGCCCATCGCGGCGAGGCGTTCGTAGTCCTCGGCAGCGCCGAAATTGACGTAGACGACCTCGCCCGTGACCTCGGCCGACGGCGAGTAGGCGTTCCAGGGGATGGCCGCTTCGGGGACGGCGGTGTCGGGGTCCTCCGGGATCGGAAGCTCTCCGCGGGCGAGACGGATCGGCGGATCGGCGACGATCTCGAGCATCGCGCTCTTCGGATAGGACAGCAGCACCTCGTACGCCGGCATCTCCACGTCCCAGCCCGCCTTGCGGTACTCGGCCGCCAGGTACTCGGCGACCCGGGCGTTGCCCTCCGTCCCGGCGATGTGCGGCGCGCGCGTGAGCTCGCGGTGGATGGCTTCGCATTCCGCCGGCTGCGGGAGAGCCAGGAGCCCCTTCTCGTACTCCCGCTGCCACGCGCTCCGCTTTGGGGTGAAGCCGGCGATGGACGGTTCGGACGCGGGCCCGGCCGAAAGGGCGAGGCCGGCGAGCAGGAACCCGGCCGACCGCAGGCCGGCCGAGCTCACGAGGCCGTCCTTCTGCTCTTCCTTCGCATCCCGAAGTAGACCGGCAGGCCGAGCAGGAGGATTCCGATTCCCGCGAGCGTCTCCTTCGGCTGCTCGCGCAGGGTGTTGAGCGCGAGCGCGATGGTGGCCACCACGAAGAGAAGAGGGACGGCCGGGTAGCCCCAGCAGCGGTAGGGACGCGGCAGATCCGGGCTCTTGCGGCGCATCACGAAGAGCGAGAGACCGGTGGCGGCATACGCGAGGATGACGAAGAACGTTGCGTAGGTGTAGAGCTGCTCGTAACGGCCGGACAGGCACAGGAGCGACATCCAGATCGCCTGGACGACGATCGCGAACGAAGGCGTCTGGAAGCGCGGGTGGACGCGTCCGAACGCCGCCGGGAACAGTCCGTCCTTGGAGAGGGCATAGACGATACGCGGTCCCGGGGCGATCCCGGCGGAGACGCAGCCCGCCGCCGCGGCGGTGATCGCGAGGGCGATCACGAACGCGGCGCCGCTGCCGAAGAGGCGGGTGGCGGCGAGGGCGGCGGGCTCGCCGACGCCGGCCATCTCCGTGGCCGGAATCGCCTTCAGGAAGACGGCGTTGACCGCGACGTACAGGAGGGTGACGAGCCCGGTTCCGGCGATGAGCGCGAGCGGCAGGTTGCGCTTGGGGTTCGCGACCTCGCCGGCGACGGCAACGATCTCGTTCCAGCCGTAGTAGGTCCAGAAGATCGCGACGAGCGCCGTGCCGACTCCGGCGAAGGAGATCGCCGCCGCGGGCGAAATGGGCGCGGGAGCGTCGGGCCGGCCGGCTGACGCGAACGCACCGCCGACCGCGATCCAGAGCAGGGCCAGGATGATCATGGAGGTAAAGACGCCCTGGATGCGGGCTCCCTCGCGCACGCCGACGTAGTGGGACGCCGAGAGAACGACGACCAGGGCCACGGCGACGAGCTGCGCGGCATTGATCGCGAGCGGACCGAGGGTGAGGACGACATTCGCGCTCGAGAGCGACGGGAAGAACACCGAGAAGTACTGGGCGAAACCCACCGCCACGGCGGCGTCCGAGCCGATGAGGATCACCCAGAAGGCGACCCACGCGTAGAGAAAAGCCGGCAGCTCCCCGAAGGCCTCGCGGAAGTAGACGTACATGCCGCCGGCCTTCGGCATCATGGCGCCCATCTCGGCATACACGAGGCCGCCGGCGATGGCGAGGAGTCCTCCCACAACCCAGAGGCCGAGGATCCAGCCCTCGTGCGGAATCGCCTTCGCAATGCTCGCGGGGGTGAGAAAGATGCCGCCGCCGATCACGAGGCCGAGGACCATGAGGCTCGTGTCCCAGAGGCCGAGCCCCCGGACGAGCTCCCGCCCGCCTTTCGAGTCGCCGCTTGCGGCGCTCACGCGGCGGACGTCAGCGGCATGCGCAGGATCTGGCGCGCCTGTTCGATCGAGGCCGGCTCGCGACCGACTTCTCGGGCGATGCGGACGACACGCTCGACGAAGCGGGCGTTCGAGTCGGCGAGCTGGCCCTTCTTGTAGAAAATGTTGTCCTCGAACCCGACACGCACGTGGCCTCCCATCGCGATGGCCATCGTCGCCATCGCCGTCTGACGGCGCCCGATTCCGGCGACCGTCCAGGTGCAGCCCGCCGGAATCGCGCGGGCGAAGTGCGTCAGGTTCTCGGCCGTGGCCGCGGCCGCGCCGGGCACGCCGAGGACGAAGTCGAAGTGGGCCGGAGGAGTCAGAAGGCCCTTCGCGAAGAGGACGTCCGCCGTCGCCAGCATTCCGACGTCGAAGATCTCGAGCTCCGGAACGACGCCGTGCTGCCGGATGCGCGCGAGGATCGTGCGGATCGTCGGAAGCGAGTTCTCGAAGATGTCGTCGCCGAAGTTGCAGGTGCCGAGCGTGAGCGTCGCCATGTCGGGCTTGAGCTCCAGAGCGGCGATCCGCTCCTCGACGCCCATCCCGACGGCCCCGCCGGTCGAAAACTGCTGGATGATCGGGCACCGCTCCCGGATTGCCGAAGAGTAAGCACGGAACGTCTCGAGGTCCTGCGTGGGCGTCCCGTCGGGCTTGCGGCCGTGGACGTGCCCGATCGTCGCGCCGGCGGCGTACGCCCGGGCGTACTCCTCGCCGACTTCGGCCGGCAAGAGCGGGAGCGCGGGCTGCTGCGCGCGCATGACCTCGGCGCCCACGCCGGCGACGGTGATCAGGAGCTCGTCGCTCACGTTCGGCCTTTCTGCTTCTCGAGCGGCACGACGCACGTGCCGGTGGCGCGGGCGACGACGACGGGAGGCTCGAGGAGGCGCGCTGAGGAGCTGCCTCCGATGTCCGGCGCGATGACCTTGCGGGCCTCGAATCGCATCTCGCGGGACGTCTTGCCGACGCGCGTGAGCTCGGCCTCGATTTCGAGGTAGTCGCCTCCATGGACCGGCGCGAGGAAATCGACCGACGAGTAGGCGCGGAAGAGTCCCTCGTCGCCGTCCCGGCGAATGAGGAGCTCGGTCGCCGCATCGCCGAACAGTTTCAGGACGAAGGCGCCATCCACGAGCCCGCCTCCGTAGTGCGCCTGCTCGTTCCCGACCCGGAGGCGAAGCTGCACCCGGTCGGTCATCGCTCGTTGCCGAGCAGCCCGCGCCGCCGCGAGATCTCCTCGAGGAGGAAACCCGCGACGCGCGAGGCCGTCGTCCCGGGGCCGAACCCCGCGTCGTAGCCGAGCTCCTTGGCGAGCGCGTGGTGGACGCGGGCGCCGCCGGCGATCAGAACGACGTCGTCGCGCAGCCGCTCGGCCTCGAGCATGTCGACGAGGTCGGTCATGTGGCGGACGTGGATGTCGTTCTGGGTCACCGTCGCCGACACCAGCGACCGCGTCCGCCTTCGTTTCGCGCACGAGTCGGGCGAGCTCCGCGACGGGGACCTGGGCGCCGAGGTTGCGCGCGTCGATCCCGTGGTAGCGCTCGAGGCCGTAGTCGCCCGCGAAGCCCTTCATGTTGAAGATGGCGTCGATGCCGACCGTGTGGGCGTCGGATTCGAGGGCGCAACCGAGCACGATGAGCCGCCGGCCGAAGCGGCGGGCGATCTCATCGTCGATCTGATCGCGCGAGAGCGACGCCTCCGGGGCCTCCTCGGCCGTGATCGCGGCCACGTCGACGTCGTGGGTCGCCCGCCCGTAGACGACGAAGAACGTGAACTCGGGCGCGATCGCTTCGGCGAGGGTCACGTAGGGCTCCCGCAGGCCCATCTTGCCGGCGAAGCGCTTGGCGGCTTCCGTCGCGACGGCCGAGCGGGCGAGGGGGAGCGTGAAGGAGACCTGGACGGCGCCGTCGTTCTTCTTGTCCCCGTAGGGACGGATCGGCCGGGGCGCGGTCACGCGCGGGCTCCGGCCGGCTCGTGCGGCTCGCCTGTCCATGCTTCCAGGAACGGGTTGGCGTAGGCCGCGTCCTTCGGCCAGGACGCCGTCGTAACCGCGGCCGCCGTCCTTCCGCCGCCGCGTGTCCGCGAAGACGCCCTCGGCGAGAGCACTGAGGAGGCCGTGGCTCGCGACGCGGGCGAGGATCGCTTCGGCGCCGGCGAGGACTTCCCGGGCGCGGCGGACGATCCGGCCGTCGGGCGCGAAACGGATCTCGTCGGCGAGGTGGCGGGCGTTCGAGCGGAGCGTCTTCATCTGCTCGATGGCGAGCCACCGGTCGTGGAGGAACGGCGTGTGGAGGGCCTCGGTCAGCATCCCGAGGAGGTGGATCGACTGCCGGGTCGCGACCGAGGTCAGCGCGAAGAGCGTGTTCTGCTGGTAGCCGCGAAAGACGTTGCCCGTCATGTGCTTGGTGGGCGGCATGTACTTGAGCGGCGCGTCGGGGAAGATCTCGCGGGCCGCTTCGGCCTGCGCGAGCTCGAAAAGCAGCCCATCCTCCAGCTCCGGGTCGATCTCGAACGCGTGCCCGAGGCCGATCTGCCAGTCCTCGAGGCCGGCGTCCTTCGCGAGACGCTCGTTGATGAACTGGGAGGCGAGGACCGCCGGAGCCTGCTCGACGGCGTCGGCGGTCGTCAGGTAGTTGTCCTCGCCCGTGTTGATGACGACCCCGGCGACGGCGTTGATCCGGCGGGAAAAGTTCTGGTCGATGAGCGTGCGCAGCGGATTGATGTCGCGGAAGATGATGCCGTAGAGCGCGTCGTTCAGCATCATGTCCAGCCGCTCGAGCGCTCCCATCGCGGCGATCTCGGGCATGCAGAGCCCCGAGCAGTAGTTCACGAGACGGACGTACCGGCCGATCTCCGGCTCGATCGCGTCGAGGGCGGCGCGCATGAGGCGGAAGTTCTCCTGGGTCGCGTAGGTGCCGCCGAACCCCGAGCTCGTGGCCCCGTAGGGGACGTGGTCGAGCAGCGACTGGGCGGTCGAGCGGATGACCGCGATGCACTGCGCGCCGGCGCGCGCGGCCGCGTCCGCCTGGACGATGTCCTCGTGGATGTTGCCCGTCGCGACGATCGCGTAGAGCAGCGGCGTCTCCTCCGGCGGATGCCCGGCGATGCGCCGCTCGCGCTCGGCGCGGTTCCGCCGGATCCGGTCGAGCGTGGCCTCGACGTGGGGCGCCACGGTCTCGCGCCAGCGGGGATGCTCGGCCAGCGCGGCGGCGCGGCGCGGATCCGAGAGCCGGGAGGCCGCCTCGGCCACGGTCGCATCTCCCGAGGCCAGGGCGCTTCCCATCCAGACGGCGGCTCCGCGGCCGAGCTTTCCGCACGCCTGCAGAGACTCCACGACGCGGTTGGGGACCGGGACCTCTTCGGCGTCGACGCCGTCCACGCCGAGGAGGCGGAGAACGGTGCGCTCGGTCGAGACCGTCGTGAACTTCTCCGTTTCCGCGCGGACGCCGTCGGCGACCTGTCGGGCCAGCCGGCGGCAGCCCGCGATCGTCTCCGGCGAGAGGCCCAGCTTGGCGGCCATCGGCGGCGAAAAGTATAGTCGCGGGCCCGCTATGACCGGAGGTCAGCCGCGAGGTCGAAGATCGCGACGCCCGGGATCTCCCGCGCGACGGCCTCCAGGAAACGCGCGGCCGGAAGCGGAGGCCGGGCGGGAGCGGTCGGATTCACGGTCACCGCGAGCAGGCGCGCGGGCCTGCGGACGGCGAGAGGCACGCCGCGCTCTGCGAGCTCGCGGCGTTCCGCCGGCGAGAGGAAGATCGACGTGAAGTCTTCGACGACGAGCGCTTCACCCCGCGAGAGGAGCAAGTCGCGGAGCGACACCGAGGTCACGGCGCCCGCGACGTCCTTCCGCGGCGCGCCGTCCTCGGGCGGACCGCAGGCGGATGAGCTCGACGGCCGAGGCCGCCGCAGCGAGCACGGCCGGGAGCGTTTCGCCGGCGGACATCCCGACGGAGAGGACGATGCCGTCGCACACCCGTCCCGCCGCGAAGGCCCGCCGCCCGACCGCTCCGTCGAGGAGCACGAGCTCGGCGCCGGCCGCTTCGAGCGCGGCGGCCGTGCGCGCGAGCTGCGAGGCGGTCGACGGTCCGATCACTTCGATCTCGCCCTCGCCCTCGGCGCGGCGGAGCTGCACGGGACCGAAGCGCGTCGGGAAGGGGAGCGTCGCGAGCTCCGCGACGGGGAAGCTGGCCGACTCGAACGTCGACGCCGCGGACGCGACGAGCTGGCCGGGATAGAGGCGGAAGCGCGGCTTCGGCTCGCCCGTGATCGCGTCGAACTCCTCTCCGTCCCGCCCCGCCGACGTGGCCCCGGCGACGATTCCGGACTGGTGCAGCGCGGCGAGTACCGCCGTCAGAGCCGTCGTCTTGCCGGCGTTCTTGGCGAGGCCGAGAAACGCGATCCGGCGGGCGCCCGATGCGCGGAGCGACTCCGCGAGCTCGGCCGCCGCGCTCATCCCGCCGACGATCCGCCCGAGAGCGCGGCGAAGGCGCGGGCGAGCGCCGGGTGGCGGCGGAGCAGGTCGAGCGCCGTCCGGTCGTGGCCGGGCACGAATCCATTGCCGATCGAAAGCCGCGTCGGCTTCGCCAGGCCCTCCGCGCCGAGCGCCGCGGCGGAGAAGGACGTCGCCATCCCGAAAAAGATCACGGCGCCCTCGTCGCGGGCGCAGAGAACGCTCGCGGACTCGGTGCCGGAGGCGTTGGCGACGTTGACGACGAGGTCGGCGAGGCGGCCGTCCGTCGACTGCTCGAGCGCGGAGAGCATCGCCACCGGATCGCGTGCGTCGATTTCGAACACCGCATCGGCGAAGCCGAGAGCGCGAGCACGCTCGGCGGCGGCGGCTCCCGGCTCGACGGCGAGGACGCGGCCCGCCGTTCCGACCTTCTCCCGGGCGGCCGCGAGACAGAGCAGGCCGGCCTTGCCGGTGCCGATCACCAGAACGGTGTCGCCGGGCCGCGCGTCCCGAAGAACGCCGGCCGGAGCCCCCGCCACGTCGAAGGCCGCGAGGGCCACTTCTTCGGGGAAGTCCTCGGGCAGGCGCGCGAAGAGCGTGCGGGCGAAGAGGATCGCCGTGCCGGAGACCTCGACACGCTCGGTCGCGGCGTGCACGGCGCCGATCGAGTCCAGGTGCAGGGGAGTGAGGGTCAGCGAGACGAGCGTCGCGATGGGTGTCCCCGGAGCCAGCTCACCCGCGGCCGGGTGCGCGGGCCCGACCGCGGCAACCTCGCCGAGGAGCATCCCGCCCGAGCCGGTGACCGGGTTCTGCATCTTGCCGCGCTCGCGCACGATCCTGCCGACCTGATCGCGGACACTCTCCTTCGTCGCCGCTTCCGTCTCGCGGAGCTGTCGGAAGGAGGCGGAGTCGATCGAGAGCGCGCGCACGGAGACGGCGATCTCGTTCTCGAGCGCCCGCGGGGTCGCGTCGAGCCGGCGGGCCACCTGCGGCAGGACACCGGGCGGATCGAGCGAGCGATGGAGGCCGAAGGGGTGCGGCGCGGTCACGGGACGAGCGCGACGATCCGCAGCGGGCCGCCCGAGCCGCCGGCGATCTTCATCGGCAGGGCGACGACCCAGGCGCCCCGCTCCGGCAGCTCGTCGAGCCGGGCGAGGTTCTCGAGGCCGAAGACGTCGGCGCCGTTGGCGATGCCGGTGGACGATGAAGTCCTTGCGAGGCGCCGTAGTCGATGCTCGCGGTGTCGACGCCGAGCGCGCCGACCTTCCGGTCGCGCGACCAGCAGCTGCGCCGCCTCCTCGCCGTAGGACGGGAAGTGCAGCTTCGAGGCGTCGCCCGGCGTGTCGTCGCCGAGGTAGGCCTTGCGGTCCGGCCAGCGCCGGCTCCAGCCGGTGCGCAGGAGCACGATCGTGCCCGGCGGGGATCGGGCCGTGCGCCTTCTCCCAGGCGCGTCACGTCCTCGAGCGGTGAGGCGGTAGTCGGGGTCCTTCGCCGCCGCGGCCCGCACGTCGATGACCACGGCGGGCGCGATGAGCCGCCGAGCGGGATCTGGTCGGCGCGTGAGCCCGCCTTTCGGCGAAGTGGATCGGCGCGTCGAGATGCGTGCCGCCGTGCTCCGGCGTGCAGAACGCGTTCGAGCGAGTAGAACCAGCCGCCCGGAGTCTGGCCGTCGGCCAGCGTCTTCAGCTCGAAGCGCGGAGGGCGACGTCGGCCAGTAGAGCGTGTCCCGATCGAAGGCATGGGTGAGGTCCACGAGCTTCGCGGTCCTCAGATCGGGGGCCGCCGTCTGACCCGCGGCGGCCTGGGCGGCGGCGAGAACGATCGCGGCCATGCGGAGCGCTATCACGCGGCCTCCTCGCTACTCATCGGCGGCCCCTCCGGCGCGTGCGACGTGCTCGGGCTTGACGGAGTCCGCCTTGAACTTTTTCGCCGACGCCAGCATCTTCTGGATCGTCTCGTCGAACTCGGCCTTCGCTCCGCGCTGGAAGCGCAGCGGGTTGATGCGCGCGACGACGAAGGCCCGCAGATAGGGGCTCTCGAAGCCTTTGTCCTTGAGCGCCTTCATCGCCGCCGCGACGGCGTCCTCGAGCTCGAGAACCTGCGCGGCGCGCTCGGCGCGGATCTCGAGGGCTTTCGCGAGCGGCTTCGAAAGGAACGTGTCGACGCGTTTCAAGATCGGGTGGTAGGCGCCGCCCGCAAACCGGCCGTTCTTTTCGTAGCAGACCCCGAGCGTCAGATGAGCCGCTTCCTCGAACTCGAGGGAGTAGTCCTCCTCGGCCAGGTCGCCCCGGCTCGCGAGGTCCCGCGCCATCCGGATCACCTCGAGGGACTTCTCGCGAAGGTTGTGCGCCTTTTCCGTATTGAGCGCCAGGATCTTGTAGGCGATCTCGGGCTCGGGAAGGACGAGGGCCGTGACGGAGCGCGCGCCGAGGTTCCGGAGAGACGCGAGGCGGTGATGCCCGTTCGGCGTCCGATAGACGCCGTCCTCTCCTCGGACGGCGATGATGGGGTCGAGGAAGCGGCCGAGCGCGTCCATGACGCCGGTCAGCCGCTTGACGTGCGGCTCGGAGAGATCGCGCTGAAAGGACGTCGCCTCGACCTTCTCGATCGGTAGCGACGCGAGGAGTTGCCAGTGGCCGCCGAGCGGATCGCGATACAGGGCGAGCGCTGCGCCGCCGTCCTCCCGCACGGCCTCGGCCAGGGCCGCCGCGGCGGCGGGAGGAGTTCCCTCCGCGGCCTCGCGGGCTTCGATGCCGCGGGATTTCGCCTCGGCCTTCTTGCGGCGCTTGACCGGCTTCTTTACGGCCATCGCGGCGATGCTTTCACGGCTGTGGTGTCCGCGTCGAGGGCCGGATATCCGTTCACCAGGCGATGAGGCCGTCCTTCGCCTGCGTTTCGAGGAACTTCTCGACGAGCGCGGGCGTCGTCTCACCGTAGTACCACCAGCCGGCCGACAACGCCTCGGCGCAGACGCGTCGCGCGATTTCGGCGGCGTCGGTCTTTCCGTCGATCCATGTCAGCGCCGCCGTGCCCATGAGGGGAGAGAGCTTGGGCTCCTCCGGCGCGCCGGGCGCGGGCGGCGTTCTGGCGCCCGACTTCGACGGGCGCTTCGCGGCCTCGTCCTTTTCCTTCTTCTCCTTCTCGGCCCGCCCGTCGGCCTCCCGCTTCTCCTTGACGCGCTCCTCGAGGGCCATCCAGGCGTCGAGGTTGTCCACGGCAAAGCGCGGGGTCTTCGCGGCGAGCCGCGCGAGCGCCGGATCTTCTGCGGCGGGGCGCGTCGACAGGCGCGCCGCCAGGCCGGTTCCGGCCGCGCGCACCGCAGCCACGGCGTCCGCGACCGACGATTCGGGGGCGGGGCCCACCGCGCGGGCGGACACCACGGCCGCCTCTTCGACTCTCTGGGAAACTGCCAGAAGGTCCGCCGCCGCGCGCCGGCGCTCCTCCTCGCTTCCCCGGCCTCCGGAGATCCAGGTCTGGGCCGTCGCGAGGTCGCGGGCCATCCGCTCGGCGCCGCGGGCGGCGACGAAGGCAGCCAGGAACGGCACGTCGTCGGCGTCGGCGTTGGCGAGCCACCAGGCGGTCGCGGCGATGACGAAGGCGTTGCGCTTGATCTGCGTCGGATCGATCTGCCAGAGGTCGTCGACGGAGGAGTGGATGTACTCGTCCGGCCAGTTGGTCAGCGAGGTTCCGGGCACGCGGACCCACGGATCGTTGAACACGAGGTGGTCCGTCGAGTCGAAGTAGGGAACCGCCTGCGCGCGGTACGGCTCGCGCGTTCCGAGTCTGGCGAAGATCGGCTTCGTGAAGGCCTGGCCCGGAGCCGGCGACTGGGCCTGCCACGCGGCGAGGTAGGCGTTGTTGCCCAGGACGACGGAGTCGAGGATGCTCTGCTGCACGTCGGAGAGATACGACGGCACCGCCCACGGTGTCCGCGCCATGAACTGCGTGCGGTTCCCGGCGGACTGCTTCGCGCCGACCATGTCCTGGTTCAGGTTCGCGAGAAACTTCTTTTCCTCGCCGGGATGGTCGGCGAAGTAGCGGTACTCGGAGTAGATCTCGTCGGCCCACCAGAAGCGGATGCCTCGGCGGGGACGGGGGAGCTTGCCCTCGGCGATCAGGCGCGTGAGCGCCCGCCCGATCTCGAGCATGCTGGCGACGCCGGACTGATCGTCGTTGGCCGAGAATTTCTCCTCCTGGAGATGCGAGGTGAGCACGATCTCCGGCAGAGACGGGTCGGTTCCCGGGATCCGGGCCTCGACCATGGCCGTCTTCTTCTCCGGGAGAACGACGGAGTCGATGTCCACGCGCAGTCGCAGGGGGCCCGCCGCGCTTTCGCCGCCGCCCGCCGCGCCCCAGCGCCGCGAGCCCTCGCCGCTCATACGGTCGGCGAGACTCTTGCCCTCGCGCGCCGAGATGACGATCGCGAACGTCGTCTTCTCGCCGTTCGGGCCGTCTTTCTCGGGGACCGATACCCAGCCGACCTGATCCGCCGAGTCGGCGAGATGATTCAGGCGGGAGGAGTTCCAGGAGAGGATGCCGAGGGCGCCGCGTTTCCAGACGGCCTGCTCCGTGACGGCGCCGACACCCCCGTAGGCCAGAACGATCTTTCCGCGCACGTCCTTGCCGGCATAGGCCGCCGTCGTCTCGCCGGAGCCGACGTCGACGATCTCGCCGGTGACGCTGGCCGGCCGCGAGTTGTCGGCGACCGAGACGGCGACATCGGCGTACGAGGCGATCTTCGTCTCCCGCGCGCCGGTCCCCGTCCCCTCGAGGAGCCAGGCCTCGCCCCGTCGGCAGGTCCAGTTGATGTGCTGGGCGACCTGGTCGATCCAGCGCACGTCGGCGAGGCCGGCGGCCTTCGCGCGCGCCTCGACCTCGCGGGCCACGGCGAAGAAGCCTTCGGAGCCGGAGGGCTTGTGCCACTGCGTCGTGATCCGGAGCGTTTCGAAGGCGAGGTCGCCGGAGATCTCGTTGAGGAGCGCCCGCTCGACCTTCTCGTCGACGAACGGCGAGGTCTGGCCGAATACGGCGCCCGGCAGAAGTCCGGCGAGGACGCACAGGACGAGCTTTCGCATTATTTGCTCCCTTGGGTGGTGCGCGAACTCTATAGCAGGACGTCGGCGGGCCGGATCACTCGAGCGTCAGGATGAGGAGCGTGCGGTCGTCGTCGGCCGCGCGGCCGCCGATGTGGGCGTTCACGGCCGCGAGGATCGCGTCGCGGACGGCCGCAGCGCCCTGGGCGGCATGGGCGGCGAGAAGTGCCTCCAGCCGCTCAAAGCCAAAGGCCTCGTCCCGCGCGTCGACCGCCTCGACGAAGCCGTCGGTCAGAAAGACGATCAGATCTCCCGCGGCGAACGCGTACTCGCGCTCGGGAAAGGTGCGGTCGGCGAAGAGACCGAGAGGCAAGCCCGGAAGGGACAGGGATTCGACGCGGCCGCCGGAGATCCGGTAGGGAGCGAGCTGGCCGGCGTTGGTCAGAAGGCCGCGCCGGGTCCGGGGATCGTAGGCGAGCAGGGCGAGCGTCATGTAGTGGCGTGTCTCGGTCGAGCGGTGAATCAGGTCGTTGAGCCGGCCGAACAGCTCGGACCCGGAGTGGCCGGCCTCGAGCAGCGTCGCGAGCGCGGCCTTGGCCATCGCCACGAGGAGGCCGGTCGGCAGGCCGTGCCCGGAGACGTCGCCGAGGGCGATGGCCGTCCGTCCGTCGGGCATCTCCAGGTAGTCGTAGTAGTCGCCCCCGATCTCCGCGACGGGCTCGAAGAGGGCGTGCACGGAAAACCCGGGCCGCGAGGCTTCCGGGGGCGGAAGCAGCTTGTGCTGGATCGTGCGGGCGATCTGGAGCTCGCTCTGAAGGCGCTGCTTCTCGGCGGTCTCCGCCAGGAGCTTCTGGATGGAGTCGGCCATCCCGTCAAAGGAGCGCGTGAGGTCGCCGATCTGGTCGCGGGACTTCGACCGGATGCGAACCGAGAGATCGCCGGCGGCGACGGCCCGCGTGGCCCGCGTGAGCCGGTTGACGTTGCGCACGATCGAGCCGACGAGAACGAAAGCGATCACCAGCGCCGCGAGGTAGACGGTCAGCAGAATGCCGGCCACGGTCACGAACGCGATCCAGAAGACCTGGCCGACGTCCTTAACGCCCTGCGCGAAGAGCTGGTCGACGAGCTGGCGAGGCGAGGCCCTGGCGGTGAGCACCGCGACGTCGTACCTGGGCCCGGGCGGGGCGTCCAGCACCGACTCGAGATAGAAGGCCCGGATCCACTCGCCGCGGAGGAGCCCCTGGCCCGGGGGAGGGCCGCCGGCAGGCCGCCGCTCCGGCGGCTCGAGAATTTTCGGGTCGGGTTTCTCGGGGGGCGCCTCGCGGACGGTGATTCCGCGGCTTTCCCCGGTCGCCTCGCTGGCCTCGGCGCCGACGACGTAGCCCGTGCGCTCCGCGAGCTGCGGAAGCCAGGGCGAGTCGGGGTCCGACAGGTCGAGCAAGCGCACGGTTCCGCGGGCGGCGGAGGCTCCGGGCCGCTCGACGGGTACGACGAGCCAGAGCCTTTCGTCGGCGACGAGGAACCCCGGCCGGGCGAGCGTCTCGATCCAGGGAGCGGAAGCGCCGGGCTTCAGCCAGGAGACGTCGGAAGACGTGACGCGTCCGTTGGCGGCCGACGCGGAAGGCAGGTCCGTGCGCCGGGACGCCGCGGTCTCGCCGACGGCCGTGATTTCGCGCCGGACCCGGTTGGCCATGTACTGGTGGGCGACGATGTAAGACGTGAGAAAGAGCAGCGCCGCGATGAGCGGAAACGGGACGACACCGATCAGAAAGTACGAGAAGGCGAGCCGCAGCGCGGTCCGGCGGACGATCACACGGAAGAGCGCCGCCCCGGCGCGCCAGAGCAGGACGAGCAGCGCCGCCACGGCCAGCGCCTGGAGGATCGTGACGAGACAGCTGTCCTCGTCCTCGGGCGCCAGCCGGTCGAGGAGAACGCTTCCCGCCGCCGCGGCCAGGAAGACCGTGATCCAGATCCGCGTGGATTTGCGGAGGCTCACCGTGCGCGCATTCTATCGGGCGCCTGAGGTCGCCCGTCATCCTGAGGAGCGGAGCGACGAAGGATCGACTACAATCGGACGGGACGTGAGGTTTCTGCGCCAGGCGGCTCTGCTCTTGCCATCCGCGTTTCTCCTCGGCGTCCTGCTCTTCCTTCTGACCCACGGCCGCCGCGACCCCGGTTATGCGGCCTACCCGTTCTTCCAGGAGTGGGCGGGCGACGGCGCCTTCGCCACGTCGCCCGAAGCCCGCTTCCTCGGCCAGGCCCTCGTGTTCTTCCTCCCGGCTTACGTCGTGACGCTCCTGTTTCTGCTGGCGATCGCCCTCGGAGAGCGGGCGCTCTTCGGGCCGCGCAAGACGCGACGGCCGGGGAGCTACGGCCGCGCATTCGCCAGCGCGTACCCCGTCCTGTTCCTGCTCTGCAGCGTCTTCGCCATGTGGGTCGGCGAGAGACTCGCGCTTCGCCAGGCGCCGGGCGCGCTCGTGGCGCCGCTCGTGGCGGCGGTGTCGCCGTTTGTGGGCGCCGCGCTCGCCGCCCTTCCGGCCGCGGCGCTGGCGGCCCCTCTCGCCCTTCTCCAGAAAGTCGGAGCGGCGTGAGCCAGGCGCAGCGCGCGATCGTCATACTGGACTTCGGCGGCCAGTACACGCAGCTCATCGCGCGGCGGATCCGGGACGCGCGGGTGTTTTCGGTCGTCCTGCCTCCGGGGGCGCCGGCCGAGGAAATTCGCCGATGGAACCCGGCCGGGGTGATCCTCTCGGGCGGGCCGCAGAGCGTGTACGAGGCCGGCTCGCCGCGGCCGTCCGTGGATCCCACCGTGCTCGGCGTCCCCGTGCTCGGACTCTGCTACGGGATGCAGTGGCTCGCGCAGGCGGCCGGGGGAGAGGTCGCCAACGAAGGCCGGGAGTACGGCCGCGCCGTCGCGCGCCTCGCCGTGGACTCGGACCTCTTTGCCGGCCTCGAGCCGGAACAGACGGTCTGGATGAACCACGGGGACTCCGTCGTCGCGCCTCCCTCCGGGTTCCGCGTGATCGCGTCGACGCCCACGACACCGCTCGCCGGCTTTGAGAACACCGAGCGCCGCGTCTGGGCCATCCAGTTCCATCCCGAGGTGCGCCACACGGTGCATGGCACGGAGATCCTCCAGAACTTTCTTTTCCGCATCTGCAAGGTCCAGCCCGACTGGACGATGGCCGGCTTCCGCCAGGAAAAGGTCGCCGCGATCCGCAGGCAGGCGCCCACGGGCGCGGTCATCTGCGCGCTCTCGGGCGGCGTGGATTCCTCGGTCACCGCCATCCTGCTGCGGGAAGCGCTCGGGGAGCGCGTCCATCCCATCCTCGTGGATCACGGGCTGATGCGCGCCCACGAGCGGCATCAGGTCGTCGAGGCGTTCGGCCACCTGGGGATCCGCGTGCACGCCGTCGACGCCGGCGACCTCTTCCTCTCGCGGCTGGCCGGCGTCACGGATCCGGAGGAGAAGCGGAAGATCATCGGCCGCACCTTCATCGAAGTCTTCGAGACGGAGGCCCGCTCGATTCCGGACGCGCGCTACCTCGCCCAGGGCACGCTCTACCCGGACGTCATCGAGTCCGTCTCGATCAAGGGCCCATCGGCCGTGATCAAGACGCATCACAACGTCGGAGGGCTCCCGGAACGGCTGGGCTTCGAGCTCATCGAGCCCGTGCGCGAGCTCTTCAAGGACGAGGTGCGGCTGCTCGGCGCGGAGCTCGGGCTGCCCCGGGAATTCCTCGCGCGCCATCCGTTTCCGGGCCCCGGGCTGGCCGTCCGCATCCCGGGCGAAGTCACGCGCGAGAAGGTCGCGATCCTCCAGAAAGCCGACGAGATCGTCCTCGAGGAGATCCGCCGCGCCGGCCTCTACGACGCGATCTCGCAGGCGTTCGCGGTGCTGCTGCCGGTCAAGTCGGTCGGCGTGATGGGCGATGGCCGCACGCACGAAGCGGTTCTCGCCGTGCGCGCCGTGCAGACCACGGACTTCATGACCGCCGACTGGTTCCGGATGCCCCACGAGGTCCTCGACGCCATCGCGAGCCGCGTGGTCGGAACCGTGCGCGGCGTCAACCGCGTGGTCTACGACATCACGTCGAAGCCCCCGGCGACGATCGAGTGGGAATGAAAAGGGCCCGCTCGCGCGGGCCCTGGAGATTCATCGAGGGACCGAGAACTAGGCGCCCGGCTGCATTCCAAGACCGGTCATCGCCGCCATCGCCTTGTCCTTCGCCTGATTGGCCTTGGTGATCGCTTCGTTCCACTTTCCCGCGGCCTGCGCGGCCTGAGCCTCGCCCCACGCCGACGTGGCCGCCGCGAGATCGTTCTTGGCGGTGTCGAACTTGGCGGCGTCGAGCCCCTTCGGGAGCTTCTTCGACTGCGACAGCATGTCCACGCGGCTCTTGACGGCTTCGACGGCCTTCGGAACGTCCGCGGCCACGGCGTTCCAGCTGGCCATGAGCTCGTCCTTCTTGGCTTTGGCCTTGGCGGTCACGTCGTTCGCCTTCTGCTGGATCGACTGCGCGGCGGCCATGGAACCCTTGTAGTCACCCTTCGCGAAGGCGTCCTTGGCGGCCGCGAGGTCGTCGGAGAGCGACCGGAAGTCGTCCGGAACCAGGTTCTCCGCCTCGGTCCGCGCGCTGTTGACGGCCTCCTCGGCGAGCTTCAGCGCGGCCTCGGCCGGCGCCTTGCCGCTGCTGCAGGCGATCGCCAGCGCGCAGGCTACCGCCGCGAAGTACTTCCAGGACTGTTTCAGCATGTCTCCTCCTCTTTCCTCTCGTTGATCTGTCGGTATCGCCTTTACGCGGCGTGCGTGGAATCCGAATCTCGAACGGGCCGGGACGGGGCCCGACGCTCCCGCCAGAGCCCGAAAAGAGCGGTCAGCGCGGCGAGCACGATTTCGTCGACGAAGGGGATGATATCCGGCACGGCGAGATCCGCCAGGGTGACCGTCAGCAGAATGACAAAGAGCGTCGGGAAGCGCAGTCCGAGGCGCTGAAAGACGTTCGCGAGGGGGCCCGCCACGGGTTACGGGATCCGCAGCCTCTGGCCGATCTGGATCTTGTCCGGGTCCTTGAGGACGTCCTGGTTGGCCTCGAAAATCTTGGGGTAGAGGCTCGCGTCGCCGTAGTAGTGCCGCGCGATCTTGGACAGAGTTTCGCCCTTCTTGACCTCGTGCCACTGGGTGTAGTCCGGCGAGCCTCCCTGCGGCGCCTTGGAACTCGGTGTCCCTCCCTGCGGGACCTGGGGAGTCGGGTCCTCCCTGCGGGACCTTGGGAGTAGGTGTCCACCCCTGCGGGACCTTGGGGTTGTCAGGCATGGGACCTCCTTTGCGGTCAGCCGTTCGGAGGAACGGACTGAGGGTCGGAAACGTATGGCCCGCCGAAACCCTTGTCAAGGGGAGCCGGGAGCGCCCAGCAGGGCCTCGATCGACGCGAGCCCGCGACGGAGTGCCGACGGCTCGCCGCCGAAGGCGATACGGAAGTGGGCAGGGGCTCCGAAGAAGCGGCCCGGCGCGACCGCCGTTCCCGTCTCGCGGAAAAGCCTCTCGACGAAGGGTCCGGCGTCGTCGGTCCCCGCGAGGCGGGGAAAGACGAGGGTCGAGCGGCTCGGCGCGGCGCGAAGCGCCGGCTGACCAGCGAGGAAACTCGCGATCGTCGCCCGGTTGGCCTCGACGACGGCTCGCGCTCGCGCGGCGAGGCGGTCGATGTGCCGGAAGGCGACGACCGAGATCCGGTCCGCGGGCATCGGGCTCCAGACGTCGACGACGTCCCGGGCCCGGCGGATCGCCAGAGTGAGCTCGGGGCTCGCGATCGCCCATCCGCAGCGCAGCGAGGCGAGACCGTAGGCCTTCGTGAGACTGGACGTGGAGATGACGCGGTCCGAGCGAAGGGCCGCCGGATCCGGACGGTCTTCGAGAACGGTTTCCCGGTAAACCTCGTCGACGAGCACGGTGAAGCCGAGGGCTTCGGCGAGGTTTGCGAGACGCGCGAGGCTCTCGGGAGAGGCGAGGGTCCCCGACGGATTGTGGGGATTCGACAGCATCACGAGGCGCGTCGCGGGCGTGAGCGCGGCGGCGACGGCGTCGGGATCGAGCGCGTATCCGTCCTCGAAGCGACGTTCGAAGGTCCGAACGCGCGCCCCCAGGAGCGTGGCCGCCCCCGGCAACGGATCGTAGCCGGGGGACTCGACGAGGACGTCATCGCCCGGAGCGAGGATCGCGGCGCAGGCCAGGAACGTCGCGCCCGAGCACCCCCCGGCCGTCGCGACGCGGTCGGGCCCGACACCGTGATGCCGGGCAATCGCCTCGAGAAGCGGAGGATAGCCCTCCGGGCTCTCGCCCTCGATGTCGACGGCCTCGCGCGCGCCGGGAAGATCCTCGAGCGAGCAGGGGAGCAGGTTCGATCCCGCGAGGTCGATCGCCGGCCTCGGACGCGTCTTGGACCACTCCATGTACGGAGCTCGCGAGCCGCTCATGCCGCCCTCCGGTTCGCGGCGCCCCGCCACGCGTAGTAGATCGGGATGCCCGCGAGCATCATCAAGAGGCCGATTCCCGAGCGCAGGGGATTCGACCGCGCGGCGCCGACGACCGCGAACGCGGCCGCCACGGCGAAGAAAATCGGGATCCAGGGAGCTCCCGGCGAAAGAAAGGACCCCGGCGCCCGCATCGCCGGCGGAATGCGGCGGCGAAGCGGGATCACCGCGACGACGGTCAGGCCGAAGAAGATCCAGTCCGCGAAGACGACCGAGTCCACCAGCCCGCCGTACGTTCCGGTGAGGACCAGGACGATCGACCAGAACGCCTGGAGCAGGATCGCGCGGTGCGGCGTGGCGAAGCGCGGGTGGAGCTGCCCGAGGCTCCGGAAGAAGACCCCGTCCTGCGCCATCGCGTAGGAGATGCGCGTCGGCCCCAGAAACGACAGGTCGAGAAACCCGAACGCCGAGATCGCGATCGCGGCCGTGATCCACGCGTCCCCCTGGGGCCCGAACAGGCGGCGGACCGTGTCGGCCGCGGGCGTGACCGTCGCCGCGACACCGTCGCGGGTCAGCGTCATCAGGTAGACGACGTTCACCGCGACATAGATGACGATGACGAGGAGAGTTCCCACGACGAGGGCGCGCGGCAGGGCGCGCACCGGATCCTTCATTTCTTCCGCCACCGTGTTCGCGCTCTGCCAGCCTCCGTAGGAGAACAGGATGGGCACGAGCGCGGCGGCGAAAGCCAGGACGGTGGCGGGCGGCCGCTCGACCGTCGCGAGCATCGGAAGGGCCGCGAGTCGCGGTGCGAGCCAGAGACCGCCGAGGATCAGCGCCGCGAGGGAGAGGATCTTGACGAGCACGAGGCCGTTGAGCAGCCGGCTGCCCGGCTTGACGCCGACGACGTTGACGAGGGCCGTGACGGCGATTGCGGCGATGGCGAGCGGGGTGGGGTTGGCACGGGGCGATCCGGCGAGCCGCAGCGCGTGCTCCGAGAACGCGATCGATACGGCCGCGATCCCGCCTCCCTGGATCATCAGAAAGGAGGCCCAGCCGAAGAGGAAGGCGACCAGAGGGTGATAGGCCTCGCGCAGATAGGCGTATTCGCCGCCGGCCTTCGGGTAGAGCGAGGCGAGCTCGGCGAACGCGAGGGCTCCGGCAAGGGCGATGACCCCGCCGGCGATCCAGATCCCGAGGATGGGGCCGGCGGACGGGAGGCGCTGAGCGACGAGGTAGGGGTTGACGAAGATGCCCGCCCCGATGATTCCGCCGACGACGAGCATCGTCGCGTCGAAGGTCCCGAGAGCCCGGCGGAACGCCACGGCGTGGGCCTACTCATACCTCGGCCGGACCTGAACGACGTCGGTTCCGAGGAACTTTCCCTCGCCGTCGAAGTCGAAGCCGATGCGGGCATAGCCCACGTTCTTGCAGGCATGGCAGCCGTCGCGGAGCTCGTAGACCGCCACGAACCGCTGCCCGCCGTTGCGCAGGTTCAGAGCGCGCGGCTCCCGCCCCGGACGGCGCTCGCCCGGAAAGAGGGCGAGTTTCGGATTCTTCTTGAGAATGCCCGCGTAGGTCGTGTTCGCCTGGAGGTTCTTCCGGTCGATGCGCGAGAGGTCGTCGACGTCGAGCATCGAGGGCTCGCCGTTGACCAGGAAGACGACGGCGCTCTCGTTCGCCCGGAAGGGGTACTCGGCGTACGCGATGTCGACCTTGCCGGCGTCGACGAACGCCGAGAGATAGCCCTGATTCCCGGTCCGCTCGAGGAACGCGAGGGCCGCGGCGGACGCGCCCGCGACGCGCATCTGCCCGGCGAAGCACTCGGCGAAGTTCGAGTCGCCGCTCGCGCAGGCGGCCGTCACGTTCGCGCGGAAGTCGGCCGGCGGCTTCCAGACCGCGTCGGGGCCGACGGACGGCGTCGGTGCGGCGGACAGAAGGCCCGCGGCGAGAAGCAGCGCGACAGAGATCGAGAGCATTTCTCCTCCGGAGTTCGGCGTGAAGATATCGCGTCGTCGGCCTCTTCTCCGATCGGCTATGATCGAAGCTCGATGTCCGGCGACTTCGTCCACCTTCATCTCCACAGTCAGTACTCCCTCCTCGACGGCGCCAATCGACTGCCCGAGCTGTGCAAGCGCGTCGCCGAGCTGGGGATGCCGGCGGTCGCGGTCACCGACCACGGCAACATGTTCGGGGCCTTTCACTTCTTCCACGAAGCTCTCCAGAACGGCGTCCGGCCGATCATCGGAGTCGAGGCGTACATCGCTCCCGGCGACCGGACGGATCGCGAGGAAAAGGCGGCGAGCGAGTCGGGCGAGGGCTACGCCTACCACCTGACCATCCTCGCGGCGACGCAGAAGGGCTACCGCAATCTCGTCCGCCTGGTCTCCGAGGCGTATCTGTCGGGCTTCTACCACCGGCCGCGCATGGACAAGAAGCTCCTGCGGGAGCATGCCGAGGGCCTCATCGGCCTCTCCGGCTGCCTGAAGGGTGAGGTGGCCGGCTCGCTCTCGAGAGGCAATTTCGCCGCGGCGAAGAAGGCCTTTCTCGAGTACGAGGACATCTTCGGCAAGGGCAACTTCTACGTCGAGATCATGGATCACGGGCTCCCGCAGCAGACGGCCATCGTGCCGGACCTTCTGCGTCTCTCGACCGAAACCGGGGCCCCGGCCGTGGCGACCAACGACAGTCACTACCTGCGTCGGGACGACGCCTTCCCTCACGAAGTGCTGCTCTGCATCGGCATGGGCAAGACGCTCGAGGATGAGCGGCGCATGCGTTTCTACAACGACGAGTTCTACGTCAAGAGCCCGGACGAGATGAAGGCCCGCTTCCGCTCCTGGAGCGCCGAGGCGGTGACCAACACCGTGGCGATCGCCGAGCGCTGCGCGGTGTCCTTCGACACCGACGGCCTGCACCTGCCGACGTTCACGGCCCCCGACGGGCGCCCGCCCGCCGACTACTTCCGGGACCTCGCGCGGGCGGGCCTCGACCGCCGCCTCGCGGAGGACGTCGCGCAGATGCCCGAGACGGAGCGCATCGCGCCGGCGAAGTACCGGGAGCGGCTCGAGTACGAGATGGGCGTCATCGAGAAGATGGGGTTCCCCTCCTACTTCCTGATCGTGTCCGACTTCATTCGCCACGCCCGCGAAAAAGGAATCGCCGTGGGCCCGGGGCGCGGCAGCGCCGCGGGGTCGATCGTCTCCTGGGCGCTGCGAATCACGGACATCGATCCTCTCCGCTACGACCTGCTCTTCGAGCGATTCCTCAACCCGGAGCGGATCTCGATGCCCGACATCGACATCGACTTCTGCCAGGCGAGGCGCGGCGAGGTCATCGACTACGTCACGAAGAAGTACGGCCGGGAGAACGTGGCCCAGATCGTGACGTTCTCCCAGCTGAAGCCCAAGCTCGCGGTCCGGGATGTCGCCCGGGTCCTGTCGCTTCCGGTAGCGCTCGGGGACCGCATCGCGAAGCTCGTGCCCGACGGCCCGGACGTCAACTTCGAGCGGGCATTCCGCGATTCGCCGGGGTTGAAAGAGGCCATGGCCTCCGACGAGTCGATCGCCAAGGTCGTGCGCATCGCCGAGAGGCTCGAGGGGCTTTCGCGGCACGCCGGGATGCACGCCGCCGGAGTGGTGATTGCGCCCCGGCCCATCACCGAGTACCTCCCGCTCTACCGGACGAACAAGGACGAAATCACGACGCAGTTCGACATGAACGCCGTCGAGAAGATGGGCCTGCTCAAGATCGACTTTCTCGGCCTCATCACGCTCGACGTCCTCGAGGCGACCGTGGCGGCCGTGAAGGAACGCGTCGGTGTGACGCTCGACCTCGACCACCTGCCTCTCGACGACGAGCCGACCTACGAGCTCTTCCGCTCCGGAAAGACGGCCTGCGTCTTCCAGTTCGACTCGAGCGGCATGCGAGACCTGCTCCGCCGGGCGAAGCCGCGCGTCTTTCTCGACCTCGCGGCGCTCAACGCCCTCTACCGCCCCGGAGCGCTCGACGCGGGCACCGTCGAAGATTACGTGCGGCGGCGGGGCGGCACGCGCGTGACGTACCCGCTTCCCGAGCTCGAGCCGATCCTCACCGAGACGCTCGGCATCCTGGTCTACCAGGAACAGGTCATGCGGATCGCCCAGCTCGTCGCCGGCTACACGCTCGCCGAGGCCGACCTGCTGCGCAAGGCCATCGGCAAGAAGAAGCGCGAGATCATGCAGGCCGAGGCCGAGAAGTTCATCCGCAAATCGGTGGAGCACGGCACGCCGAAGAAGAAGGCGCAGGAGCTCTGGTCGCTGATCGAGCCCTTCGCCCGCTACGGATTCAACAAGTCCCACGCCGTGGCCTACGCCCTCGTCGCCTACAAGACGGCGTACCTGAAGGCGCACTATCCGATCGACTTCTTCGCGGCCAACCTCTCCGCAGAGATCGGCTCGACGGACGGGATCGTGAAAGTCCTCGGCGACTGCCAGGAGTCCGGGATCGCCGTGCTGCCGCCGGACATCAACGAGTCGGGAGAGAGCTTCTCGGCCGCCGGCGCGGCGATCCGCTTCGGCCTCGCGGCCATCAAGGGAGTGGGGGAAGCGGCGGCCCGGGCCATCCTCGAAGAGAAGGGGAAGCGCCCGTTCGCCTCCTTCTCCGAGTTCATCGAGCGGCTGGACTCGCGCCTCGTGAACAAGCGCACCCTCGACGCGCTCATCGCCGCCGGCGCCTTCGACTCGCTCGGCCGGAATCGGGCGACGCTCGCCGGAGCCGCCGAGCGCGCCCTCTCCCGCGCGGCCCGCCGGCGGGAGGAGATCGAGCTCGGACAGTCGAACCTCTTCGGAGGCGGGGGAGAGGGCGCCGACGCCGGGCTCTCGGGCGACGACTTTCCCGACATGCCGGAGTGGCCCCTCGACCAGAAACTCAAAGGGGAGAAGGACACGCTGGGCTTCTACGTGACCGGGCACCCGCTGACGCGTTTCGCCGACGAGATCGAACGCTTCGCCGAGGGCCGCATCGCCGAGCTCGGCGGGCGGGTCGAGCAGTCGGTGCGCGTGGCCGGCGTTCTCGGCAACCTGAAGAAGCAGAAGATCAAGAAAGGCATGAACGAGGGCAAGACGATGCTCAAGGCCACGCTCGAGGACACGAGCGGGACCATCGGAGTCGCCATCTTCGCGAGCCTCTACGAGAAGGTCCAGAGCTGGGTCCGCGACGATCTGCCCGTGCTCGCCACGGCGAACGTGCGCGAGTCCGGCGGCGCGCTCGAGCTGACGATCCAGGAGATCACGCCGCTCGAAGGCATCCGCGAGCGGCGGGCGCGGGAGCTCGCGATCCGCGTCAACCTCGCGTACGCGGACGAGAACGTGCTCACGCGGCTTCAGGAGCGGCTTCGCCGTCATCCCGGCACCACGCCCGTCTCGATTCGTCTCGTGCGGCCCGGAGAATTCGAGGCGACCCTGAAGGCCGCCGACTCGATGCGCATCGCTCCGTCCGCGAGCCTGACGAGCGAGATCCAGGCTCTGGCGGGAGAGGGGTCGGTCGAGTACGTCTTCTAGGCAGGCTGCGAGTCTCGCGGCGTTGCCCCCCGCGATGCGCCGGGCCGTCTCGGAAGCCGCGTCGGTCGCCCGGGCTCGCGGCGAGCGCGTCCATCTCGTTGGCGGCGCCGTCCGCGACCTCCTGCTGGAACGCGAAGTGCGGGACCTCGATCTCGCGCTCGAGGGCGACGTCGGCGGATTCGCGTCGGCCCTCGCCGCTGCTCTCGGCGCCCGAGCCGGCCGTCACGAACGCTTCGGCACGGCGACGCTGGAATTGCCCGACGGCCTGCGCGTGGATGTCGCGGCCACGCGGCGGGAGACCTACGCGCATCCCGGTGCCCTCCCGGCGGTTCTCCCGGGAGCGAGCCTTGCCGAGGATCTCAGCCGCCGCGACTTCTCCATCCATGCCATCGCCCTGGACATCTCGCGACGGCCGCCCGCTGTGGTCGACCCGTGGGAAGGAAGGCGGGACCTCCGGGAGCGCCGACTCCGCTTCCTCCACCCGGCCTCGCCGGCCGACGATCCCACGCGGGCGTTCCGCGCCGTGCGATACGCCAACCGACTGGAATTTTCGATTCCGTCGGAAACGCGGCGGCAGATCGCTTCGGCGATCGCGCTCGGTGCGTTCGACCGGGTATCCGGCGACCGCCTGCGCCGCGAGCTGGTTCTCGTCTTCGCCGAGCCCAATCGCGCCCGAGCCGTGAGGCTTCTTCTGCGGCTCGGCCTCGATCGAGCCATCGCCGCCGCCCTCGCGCGCTCCGCGGAGGGCGCCGTGGAGCGCTTGCGCGCGGCCGAGAGGGTCGCGGGAGCGGCGCGCGCCGGGGACTGGCTCTGCTACTTTCTCGCCTGGATGGGCCACGCCGACGCGCGCGCGCTCCGGGAGGTCGCGGGCCGCCTCGGCCTGTCGGGGCGGGAGAACCTCGCCGTGAGCCGCTGGCCCGCGACACGCCGGCGTCTCGCGCCGGGTCTTGCGCGGCTCGCGCCCTCCCGGAGGCGCCAGCGGGCGGTCGGTCTCTCCACGGAGGAAATCCTCGCGGCGGCCGCCCTTCGCTCGGGCGCCGACCGCCGGACGCTGATGGGGCTCGCCGGGGGCGGCGACGTCGCGCTTTCCATCTCCGGAGCCGACCTCCTCGCCCGCGGAGTCGAGGCGGGGCCCGCGATCGGCCGGGCGCTCGCGGCGACTCGCGCCGCGCTCGAAGACGGCCGGATCGGAGCCGGCTTCTCGGAAGAGCTCGCCCACGCGCTCGCGCGAGCCCGAGCCCGAGGAGCGCGCGCCGTGAGAGAGGTGCTCGCGCTGGCCGCAGCCCTCGCCGCCGCCGCGCCGACGCCCAGCCCGGCCCCGACGACGGATCGTGGGACCGACCTTCTGCGCGGAGTGGGTCCGGCAGTCGAACGAAGGCTACGACCGGCTCACGGTGTTTCGGGACGGAACCCTCGTCTGGAAGACCAGCCGCAGCGGAAAAGACGAGCTCAAGCGGGAGACGCTCCCGCCGGTCGAGCTCCAGTTCTACTGCGAGTTCTTCGCGCGGACGGAGTTCTGGTCGATCCCGAAGGACCGCCGCACGGGCCTCACCGGCCAGCTGGCCTCCTCCTCGTCCGTCACGCTCGCTCGGGCGAACGGCGACCGGATCACGCTGCGCTTCGACGAGTTCTCGACGGACACGGCCGACAGCTCTTCGCTGCGGTCGGCGCTCGAGGGTCTCAAGAGTCTCTTTCTGTCGCCGCTTCCCCCGGCCACCCGGTTCCACCCGGACCTGCTGGCTCCGGGCACGCTCCTGAAACGATTCGACGGAGCGGTCTTCCAGGTTCGCCGCCTCGAGAAGCAGAGCGGGTTCGTCGAGATCGTGGGCGTCAGCGAGCCGTACTCGCAGTTCATCAGGATCGAGGAGCTGCGTTTCCAGTTCTCGCCGCCCGAGGCTCCGCCGTGAGGGCCGCCGCTTTGAGCTCGCGGCCGGTCGTCCGAATCCAGGCGGGCAAGTGGAAGGGGAGGAAGCTCGAGGTGCCTCCGGCGGCGCGGCCGACCTCGGGCCGCGCCCGGGCCGCGCTCTTCGACATCCTGGGCCCGGATCGCGTCGCGAACGCCCGCGTCCTCGACCTTTACGCGGGCTCGGGCGCCGTCGGGCTCGAGGCCGTTTCGCGCGGCGCGGCATCCGCGGTGCTCGTCGACTCGGACGGGAGCGCGCTCGCCCGCACCTGCGCGCGGCTTTCGGCGCGTCCGGAGGAAGTCCGGATCGTGGCGTCCGAGGCCGAGGCCGCGGTCGCCGGGCTCACCCGGGCCGGCGAGAGGTTCGAGCTCGTTTTCGCCGACCCTCCGTACGGCACGCCGGGCGGCCACCTCGAGGGGGCGATCCGCGGCGCCGCGGGCCTCCTGGCGGAGCGGGGCATCCTGGTCGTTCAGGCCGATACCGGGGAGGCCGTGCGCACCCCGCCGGGCCTGCAGGCCCTCTCGCAGCGCGAATACGGCCGTAACGTCTTCCATTTCTTCGGGATCCTTTGACGGAGCCCCGGGGAAATGCTAGCCTTCGCGGCTTCGGCGGGCGATCCACACAATCAATCTGAGGAGTCTGCACGCATGCTTCAAACCGGGAGGCATTTCTTCACATCGGAGTCGGTGACCGAGGGGCACCCCGACAAGATCGCCGATCAGATCTCGGACGCGGTGCTCGACGCCGTCATGCGCGACGACCCGACCGGACGCGTCGCGTGCGAAACCCTCGTCACGACCGGCCTCGCCTTCATCGCGGGCGAGATCTCGACGAAGACGTACGTCGACCTCCCGTCGATCGTGCGCCAGACGATCAAAGAGATCGGATACACCCGCGCCAAGTTCGGTTTCGACTACGAAACCTGCGCGGTCATGTCCTCGATCGACCCCCAGTCGCCCGACATCGCTCAGGGTGTGGACACCGGGGGAGCCGGCGACCAGGGCATGATGTTCGGATACGCCGTCCGGGAAACCGACGAGCTGATGCCCCTCCCGCTGACGCTGGCCCACCGCCTGGTCCAGCGCCTCTCGGAGTGCCGGCGCAAGGGGGAGCTCGACTTTCTGCGGCCGGACGGCAAGTCCCAGGTCACCATCGAGTACGAGGGTCCCCGGGCGATCCGCGTGGAGACGGTCGTCGTCTCGACCCAGCACGCCGAAGCCATCAAGCACCCGGCGCTGAAGGAAGCGATCATCGAAGAGGTCATCCGCCCGGTCATCCCGGCGGGTTTGCTCACCAACGAGACGAAGTTCCACATCAACCCGACGGGGCGCTTCGTCATCGGCGGCCCGCAGGGGGACAGCGGCCTGACCGGCCGCAAGATCATCGTCGACACCTACGGCGGCAGCGCGCCGCATGGCGGCGGCGCGTTCTCCGGCAAGGACCCCACGAAGGTCGATCGCTCGGCGGCCTACATGGCGCGCTACGTGGCGAAAAACCTCGTGGCCGCCGGGATCGCGGAGCGGGCGCTCATCCAGCTCGCTTACGCGATCGGCGTCGCCGACCCGGTCTCCGTCCACGTCGAAACCTACGGCACCGGAAAACTACCCGAGAGCCGAATCGTCGCCCTGATTCGCGAGCACTTCCAGCTCACGCCCAAGGGCATCATCGAGTCTTTGAACCTGCGGCGCCCGATCTACCGGGCCACCGCGGCCTTCGGCCACTTCGGCCGCCGGCTCCCGGAATTCACCTGGGAGCAGACGGATCGGGCCGAGGCGCTGGCACGGGCCGCGGGAGTCGAACTCGCCGCGCCGGTAGGAGGCTGACATGAGCACGGCATTGCGGAACGGAGTGCAGAGCGACGTCCGGGATCTCGGGCTCGCCGCGAAGGGCAAGGCACGCATCGAGTGGGCGGACGCCAGCATGCCGGTCCTCCGGCTCATCCGCGAGCGCTTCGAGAAGGAGAAGCCGCTCCGCGGCGTGCGCCTCTCGGCCTGCCTGCACGTCACGAGCGAGACGGCGAACCTGGCGCGGACGCTGACCGCGGGCGGCGCGGACCTCGTGTTGTGCGCGTCCAATCCGCTCTCGACGCAGGACGAGGTGGCCGCGTCTCTCGTGGCCGACTACGGCGTCGCGACGTACGCGATCAAGGGGGAGGACCACGCCTCCTACTACGACCACATCCGCGCCGCTCTGGCGCACCGCCCGAACATGACGATGGACGACGGGGCCGATCTGGTGTCCTCGCTGCTCTTCCTGGCGCTGGACCGCGACGCCGACGTCGACCCGGTGGTCCGCAAGTGGGCACAGGGCCTCTCGAAGGAGGACCGCCAGGCCCTCTTTGCGGGCATCATCGGCGGGACCGAGGAAACCACCACCGGCGTCATCCGCCTCAAGGCGATGGAAAAGGCCGGAGTCCTCAAGTTCCCGGTGGTCGCCGTCAACGAGGCCAAGACCAAGCACTTCTTCGACAACCGGTACGGGACGGGGCAGTCCACGATGGACGGCATCATCCGCGCCACCAACATGCTGGTCGCGGGACTTGAACGTGGTCGTCGCCGGCTACGGCTGGTGCGGCCGGGGCGTCGCGATGCGCGCCCGCGGCCTGGGAGCCCAGGTCATCGTCACCGAGCTCGACCCCACGAAGGCCATCGAGGCGGCCCTCGACGGATTTCGCGTCATGACCATGGCCGAGGCGGTTTCGGTCGGCGACATCTTCATCACAGTGACGGGCAACAAGGGCGTGCTCCGCGGCGAGCACTTCCGGGCGATGAAGGACGGTGCCGTGGTCTGCAACTCCGGCCACTTCAACGTCGAGATCGACATCCCCGCCCTCGAGAAGCTGTCGCGTGAGCGGAAGCCGATCCGCGACTTCGTCGAGGAGTTCCGCCTCCAGGACGGCCGTCGGATCAACCTTCTCGCCGACGGCCGGCTCATCAACCTGGCCGCGGCGGAGGGTCACCCGGCTTCGGTCATGGACATGTCCTTCGCCAACCAGGCCCTCGCGGCCGAGTTCATGGTCAAGAACCACGCTTCGCTCGAGAAGAAGATGTACTCAGTGCCCGAGGACATCGACCGGGAGATCGCCCGACTGAAGCTCGCTTCCATGGGGATCGCGATCGACACCGCGACCGCCGAGCAGGTCAAGTACATGGGCTCCTGGGAAGAGGGGACCTAGGACATCTCGCTCGGGCTCGAGTCAGAAGGCGACTCGAGCCCCGATGCCCCCGGGGATCGGCACGATGGCCAGGGCAACCCCTGACGGGGTTGCCTCGCGGTGCCGCCCCACGACGAAGCGGCCGACGGCCACGCCGATCGCGGCGCCCGTGAACACGTCGGCGATGAAGTGCTTCTCGTCGTTGACCCGGTCGAAGGCGACGAGCGTCGCGAGCGTGTACGCGACCGTCGGAACGATCCAGCCCTCCGTGCGCATCGCGACGACGGAGGCCACGGCCCAGGCGATGGTGGCGTGCCCGGAAGGGAAGGATTCGTACCGGCTCGAGAATCCGTGGAAGACGGTCTGGCCGTTCGACTGGTCCGGCCGCTCCCGCCCGAAGATCGGCTTGAAGATCGCCGTCAGCAGGCCCGCGAACGCGGCGGCTTCGATGGCATCCCGCCCGGTATCGCGCATGGCGTCGTTCTTCGTGATCAGGCCGCCGGCCAGCAGGCCCCCGGCGATCGCCCAGGCGTAGGGCTGCCCGAAACCGGTCGTGGCGTCCGAGATGGCGTCGGTCGTCGCGGACCGGCGCTCCTGGATCGCGACATACGTCTGTTCGTCCGTCGCCAGCAGAACGCCCAGCGACGCCGCGAAAGCCCCGAACATCGTCCAGTCCCGGCCGGTCCAGTGGAGGGGGCTCGTGACGAGGGCGGCCCCGTCGCAGGCGTAACGCTTCGCCTCTTCGAGAAGCGCCCCGCCGACGACCGCCGGAACGGAAGGGGAGGGACCGGTGGCGACCTCCGGCGTTTGCGCCGGCAGCATGCCGGGAAGAAACAACCCGAGGACAACGGCGGCGAGAGTTGATCGCGGATTCACGTCCGGATGCGCAGGATCAGGTACGCGGCCGCGAGGCCGAAGAGGATGGCGGGCGACCAGGCCGCGATCCAGGGCGGCAGGGCGCCGACCTCCCCGAGCTTGGTGGCAAACGCCGAGGCCACCAGCGTCAGGATCCCGAGCGTCAGCCCGACGCCGATTCCCGCGAGAGCCCCCCGCCGGCCGACGCGAAACGCGAAGGGCACGGCGAGAAGCGCCATGACCGGCAAGAGCGCCGGCTGCGCGAGCTTGGCCTGGAGCGCGGTCTCGAGTGAGGCCGTGGGGTAGCCGCCGGCGCGCAGGTGGCGGGTCAGTCGCTCGAGCTCGCGGAAACGCATTTCCTCGGGCCGGCGGCGGCTCGCCACGACGGCCGCGGGCGGATCCCCTCCGACGCGATCCTCGTCGAAGGGGCGGTAGGCGGGACCGTTCCCGGCGAACGAGCGCGTCCAGCCGTCCTTGAGCGTCCACTGGCCCCCGCTCCAGACCGCTTCGCGCGCGTCGGTGCGGTCGGTCAGCGTGAAGTCCGGATCGAAACGGAAGATCGAGACGCCGAGCAGGGCATTGCGCGCCGGAACACTCTCCTCGCGGAACCAGATCCCGCCGTCCCCCGCCAGATACCAGTTGCGCTCGGCGGAGGTGCGGATGCCGTAGTCGGCCGGCCGGCCGTAGATGAGGTTGCGAAAGCGCGTCTGCCGCTGCTCCGCGATCGGGAGCACGTACTCGCCGATCGCGAAGACCGCGACGGCACCGAGGCCGACGAGGACGGCGACGGGCGCGGCCAGCCGCCAGAGCGAAACCCCGGAGGCCTTGAAGGCCGTGTCTTCGGCGTTCTTGGAAAGCACTCCGAGGCCGACGAGGGCCGCGAGGAGAACGGCGAACGGCGCGATCTGGATCGCGATCGAGAGCACGAAGTTGCGGTAAAAGCCGAAAATCGCCGAAAAGGGCGGGTGATGACGAGCGACCTCGTCGAGCTTGTCGGCGTAGTCCACGACGATCGAGAGCATGAGCGCGGACCCGAACACGAGGAAAAGCGCCGAGAGGAACCTCGCGAGGACATACCGGTCGAGAAGCGAGAGCAGCCGCGGCCAGGACCGGCGCGGCGGGGGAGCGGAATCGGCCGGGGCCGCGGTCTTCGGGCCGGCACGGAGGGCGGGAGTCGGGGCCGCTGTCTCGGCCTGGACGCGGGGGCGCGGCGCGTGGGGAGTGCGGCCCGACGGACGGACGAGCGCCGCGGCGACTCCCAGTCCGGCGAGAAGCGCATTCGGGAGCCACATCGCGAGCGCCGGCGGAATCCGCCCCTCCTGCGCCCAGGTCTCGCCGCTGCTCAAAAGCAGGTAGTAGCCGAGAAGAACGGCGAGCGACAGCGCGAACGATCCACCGCGGCCTCCGCGGCGAAGGGCCTGGCCCAGCGGAAGACCGATCAACGCGAAAGCCAGGCACGCCACCGGAATGGCGAACTTCTTGTGGATCTCGACCCACGCGAGCCGGCGGTCGGGAGAATTCGCCGGGAGCGTGTGAACCGTTTTCCAGAGCTCGGGGAGGCCCTGCGAGCGGAGGCCTGGCCGGACCCGGACGCTCGTGCCGCCGGGGTTGGGCGCGTCGCCGGCGAGCAGCAGCCGCTGGGTCTCGTTGCGGCTGACACGATCTCGGGCGGGATCGTCCGGGTCGAGCTCGTGGACCTCGGATTGCCGGAGGTCGAGCCAGAGCTGGTCGCCCTCGAGCGTCAGCGCGCCCTGGCGCGCGACGATGATCCGATCCGGCGCGCCCACATCGTCGCCCAGCCGGAGGAAGACCCCTTCGAAGGAGCGGCCGTCGGCGGCCGCCCGATCGAAGAAGAAGGTGATGCCCGGCCTCGGCTCACGGAAGGTCCGCGGCGCGACGAGGTTCACGATGGAGGTGGCGGCCACGCGGGTCATGGCCGCCTGCAGCGCTCGGTTCGACGGGGGAAGCACGACGTTGTAGAGGAAGAGGACCGAGAGCGACGCCGCGGCGGCGGCGCCGAGGACCGGGCGGTAGAGGGCCCCCGGGCCGACCCCGCAGGAACGCAGGGCCGTCAGCTCGGAGTCCGTGTTGAGCCGGCCGATCCCGACGAGCACGCCCAGCAGAAACGCCATGGGAAACGTGAGGACGACGATCCACGGGAGCGAAAGGCCGACGAGCTTCGCGACCTCGCCGAACGGGGCGCTCCGCCGGACCGCGAAATCCGCCAGGAGCAGGATCGTTCGGACGAGGAGGATGAACGTGTAGGCCGTGAAGCCGAGGAGGAAGGGCGGCCAGATCTCCCGGAGTACCGACCGCGAGATCAGGGAGAGCCGCATCCAGGCGATAGTGCAGAGGGAGGGGGCGGTTGTAAAGGCGTCGCCGGATCGGCCCGGATAGTCTATTTTACATAATATATCTTATCGGACACTGTGGATCATTCCGCGAGAATGACGAACGTGGCGACGTTGGACGTCAGTGCGTCCTCTCCTCGCTCCGGAAGGCACGACTTCGCGACCGTTGTATACGTCCCCGGCGGAAGGACTCCCCACGTCTCCTCGACGTCGTAGTGCGTGATCCAAGCGGCGCTGCCGGGTTCCAGCGTCGAGCCGCGGCACTCCCGCCGGCCCTCGTAGAGAACGCCGGCCCGCGCGTGATCGAAGGTTGCGCGTAATCCCGGAAGCATGGGCAAGACAGCCCCGGCCTCGTTCAGGATCTCCACCGGCATGTAGGGCTGCAAAGGCGTCTCGGCCGAAGCCGCTCCGAAGTTTCGGACGGTGAGAGTGAGGAACAGGCCGTCGGATTGTCCCCGTTCCGCTGAAGGTGAAAGGCGGAGCGCCAGGCCGTCGACCGAGTGGCCGAATCCTTCGGTGGGATCGTACTCGGACGGCACGGGTCCCTTCACGTGCGAGATGTCACCACCGGTGGTGCAGACGTACTCCGTCGGCCGTCGCTTCTCGTAGGACGTCTCGATCGTCGTGGAACGGTTCTTGAGGAACCAGATCGACAGCTCTCTCGTCTTCGTCCCCGTCGCCGGGTCGTACTCGACGTGGGTTGCGTGACGGAGCTGACAGCCCTCGAAGGCTTCCGTGAGGATCAGACGCCGCCTG
This sequence comes from uncultured Acidobacteriota bacterium, assembly GCA_963782585.1. Taxonomy (GTDB): domain Bacteria; phylum Acidobacteriota; class Thermoanaerobaculia; order UBA5066; family Gp7-AA6; genus DAHUXD01. Next base: position 89,477 of record CAWAKL010000013.1, on the reverse strand, counting down.
TCGTATCGCATGTGCATCACCGTCGAGAGCGCGAGCATTTCTTCCGTCACGTTGCTCAGGTCGAAGTTCTTGGCGACGGACTTTGCTGGGTCCGTTTGAGGCTTCAGCCGGTAGTAGGCGGCCTCGACGAGGAGGCCGTCGGCGTCGCGGACCTCCCGGCGGGCCACGGTGCCGTTCTGAGTCATGCTGCGGTAGATCTCCAGTTCTCCCCTGGGCTCCATGGGCTCGTGCGTCGAGATCGGAACGTCGGCTGCCAGGAACAGGACGGCCGTGAGCAGCATCGTCACTGCCGGATCATCGTGCCGAGCATGGTGGCCACGACCTTCCCTTCATAGCCCGGATCCCCGAAGGCCAGGACGTCGGCACGTACGACGCTGATCGTCCGGCCCGGCCGGAGAACGCGGCCCTCGGCGCGGAACCGTTCGCCCTTGGCGGGACGGAGGAGGTTCACCTTGAACTCCACCGAGAGCACCCGGCTGTCGCCCGGCATGAGCGTGTAGGCGGCGTAGCCGCAGGCGCTGTCGGCGATCCCGGCCACGACCGCCGCATGGAGGAAGCCGTCCTGCTGGGTGAGGTCGGCTCGGAAGTCCAGGGCGATGTCGACCTCGCCCGGAGCCACCCGCTCGAGCTTCGCGCCAATGAGGCGCATGTACGCCTGGTCGTCGAAGCTCCCCCGCACCCGTCTCTCGAAGTCGGGATCGGGGGCGGCGAGATCCACGTGCGGACTACTTCCGAGGAGGAAGCTCGATCTCTCCCGACTCGAGCCGGCGGATGACCCCGCGCAGCGCATCGATGAGCTCGGACTTCTGGACGCGGGTCTTGTGGAACGAGAGGTTCAACCGGAACGGTTCGTCCTTGGGAGCGAAGATGAAGTGGAACTCCCGGCGCTTCCCGCTCTCCGCTTCCGTCCCCTTCTTCTGCTCGCGGAGATCGTCCCGCGTCGAGCCCGAGAGAACGAGGGCGATCGCCTCTTCCATCTGCCGGCGATCCTTCAGCCGCGCGATCTCGAGGAGCACGGAGCGCGCGTGAATGTCGGCGCGCCGACATTTCTCCCGCAGATCTTCGGGGATGTCGAGAAGCGACATGGCCTCGGTGATCGAGACCCGCGACTTGCCGACACTCGCCGCGATCTTCTGCTGCGTGTAGCCGTGCGTCTCAGAGAGCGAGGAGTAGCCGGCCGCCTCCTCGAACGGGTGCAGGTCGCGGCGATGGAGATTCTCGATGAGCGCGATCTCGAGCACCTCGTTGTCGGGCACGTCCATCTCGATGCAGGGGACTTCCGGGAGACCTGCTTCCAGGGCGGCCCGGAAGCGTCTCTCCCCCGCGATGATCCGGAACCTCCCGGAGTCGAGAGGCCGTACGAGGATCGGCTCGAGGATCCCTTTCGACGCGATCGACTTCGTCAGCTCTTCGAGATCGCCGACGCTCCGCCGAGGCTGCTCCGGGTTCGTCTCGAGGTCCTCGATCGGAATGAGCCGTCCGATGGAGGGCCCGAAGCGTTCCGAGAGCGAGTCGACGAAGTGGGCGTCGTGCTTCATGTGGGATTCGGCGGGCAGGCCGCGGCGCTTAGACACGGGATAGGACCTCCTCGGAAAGGGAGTAGTACTCGGCGGCGCCGGAAGACCTCGGCGCGAAGGTGAAGATCGACTCCTGGTGGGCCGGGCTCTCCTCCAGGCGGACGCTCTTCGAGATCGTGGTCTTGAAGATCTTCTTGCCGAAGACCTGGCTGATCTGCTTGTGGACGTCCTTGCCCAGGACCGTGCGCTTGTCGTGGAGGGTGATGACCACCCCCAGAATCTGGAGGCTCGGGTTGGGCCGGGCCTTGATCTTGTCGATGGTCTCGAGCAGGTCGTCGGTGCCTTCGAGGGCGAAATAGGAGGACTGGATGGGGATGAGGATGTGGGTCGAGGCCACCATGGCGTTGACAGTGATCATGCCCAGGGTCGGCGGGGTGTCGATGAGGATCGCGTCGTAGGACCGCCGGACCGCGTCGATCTTGTCCCGCAGCCGGAAGTGGCCGTCGATCTCGCCGAGGAGTTTGGACTCGATCTTGGCGAGGGAGATCCGGGCTGGCGCGATGTCGAGGTTCTTGAGGCCCGAGGGCACGACGATGTCCTTGAGCTTCACCTCGGCTTCCGTCAGGACGTCGAACATCGACTTCTCGATGCCCCGGCGCTCGACGTACGACATCGTGCTGTTGGCCTGGGGATCGAGGTCCACGAGAAGGGTTTTCATGCCCTTCTGGGCCATCGCCGCCGCGAGATTGATTGCTGTAGTGGTCTTCCCGACGCCGCCTTTTTGATTGGTAATCGAGATGATCACAGGGCCGGAGTGTACAACGCGAACTTTTGCGAGGGGAACGGCGGGAACCGGGGGCCGGGAGCCCTACATCGGGAACTTGCCGAGGTCGTCCGGACCCGCTTCCTCGAGCAACTTCTTGAGCCGCTCGGGGTCCTGCTCGGAGTCGGCGCGGAGTGTACGGCTCAGTTCGAGGACCTGTTCCTCGACGAAGATCTCGGCGTGCGAGCGCAGCGCGAGGGCGATCGCGTCGCTCGGCCGGCTGTCGACCGAGAGCGTCGAGTCGCCGCGGGTCAGGTGGATCCGCGCGAAGAAGGTGTTGTCCTTGAGGTCGTTGATCACGACGCGGTCGACCCGCGCGTTGAGCTCTCCGAGGAGATTCTTGAGAAGGTCGTGCGTCATCGGGCGCGGCGTGGTGACCTTCTCCATCTCCAGGGCGATCGCGTTGGCCTCGAAGATGCCGACCCAGATCGGCAGGAAGTGGCCCTTCTCGGTGTCGCGCAGGATGACGACCGGCATGTTGGACACGGGGTCCATCAGGAGCCCCTTGATCTCCATCTTGATCATGCGAGCCTCCCGGCGAGCGAGTTGGGCAGGCCCCTGGTCACCCGCGCGTGGACGTACGTGCCGGGATCCGGCATCCCGGTCTCGAGGTGGAGGATGCGGTTGCAGGGCGTCCGCCCTGTCGTCTGGCCGTGGCGGTTCGTCCCTTCGACGAGGATCTCGAACTCGCGGCCGACGAGGGCCTGGTTGAGCTCCCGCTGGATTTGTGTCTGGAGGGCCAGAAGCTCCGAGAGCCTCCGGGCGGCGACGCCCTCGGCCACCTCGGTCTCGCTCCCCCACCGGGCCGACGCGGTTCCCGGCCTCGGCGAGTAGCGGAAAGCGAAGAGGCTCGCGAAGCGAACCTCGCGCACCAGAGCCAGCGTGTCCTGGAAGTCCGCCTCGGTCTCCCCCGGAAATCCCACGATGAAGTCCGACGAGAGGGCGAGCCCCGGGACCCGATCCCGGATCCGGGCCGCGATCGCCCGGTACTCGCTCGAGGTATATCGCCTCTTCATCCGGGAGAGGACCCGATCGGATCCCGACTGGGCCGGCAGATGCAGGTACGGAGCGAGGACGGGCACCTCGGCCATGGCCGAGACGAGGTCGTCGTCCACGAGGCGCGGATGCGAGGTGATGAAGCGAAGGCGCCGGAGCCCCTCCACGGTCCCCGCGCGCCGGAGGAGCTCGCCGAGGCCGAAACCCTCGGCCGGTTCGCGGTACGCATTCACGGTCTGGCCGAGGAGCGTGACCTCGGTGTAGCCCTTGCCGGCCAGCTCCTGCAGCTCCTCCAGGATCTCCGCCGAGCTCCGGCTGCGCTCCCGGCCGCGCGTGAACGGGACGATGCAGAACGTGCAGAACTGATCGCAGCCTTCGATGACCGTGACGTAGGCCTGGAAGCTCGAGCCGCGCATGATCTGCCGGAACTGGTAGACGGGGTCTTCCTCGGGCAGCTCGAGGCGCATCGCCTGCCGTCTCTCGGCCAGCGCCGCCTCCACGAGCTCGCCGATGCGCTCGACCTGGCCCGTGCCGGCGACGAAGTCGACCCATGGCGCCCGATCGAGGATCTCCTGGCCGGACACCTGGGCGACGCAGCCCGTGACCCCGACGACCAGCTCGGGATCGGCCTGCTTTCTCCGGGCGAGCACGCCCAGCTCGGAAAAGACCTTGTCCTCGGCCTTCTCCCGGACCGAGCAGGTGTTCAGGATGACGACCCTCGCGGGCTCTCCCGCTTCTGCCGCCGAAAAGCCCCGGGCCTCGAGCTGTCCGGCCATCCGCTGGCCGTCGAGGACGTTCATCTGGCAGCCCCAGGTCTCGACCCTGTACGAGGCGGGGCGCTCGCCTGAAGGCGCGACGGGAAGCGTCGCCGTCATTCGCGGATCCATCCCGGGAACGCTCCGGCCTTGCGAGCCCGCTCGGGCAGGTCGGTGAGCGCTTTTTCGGCCTGCTCGAGCTCAATGCGGGCCGCGTCGAGCTCCGTCCGCGCGCGGTCCCACGCCGGCTTGATGACACGGTCGCGGTACTGGCCGTCGTCCCAGGAGTAGAAGTCGTTCTCGAGCTTTCTCGTGGTCGCCGTCAGCTCCGCCACGTTCGTCTTCGCGTCTTCGACCCGCTTCCGCTCGCGGCGCGCCAGATCCCGCCACTCCGCTTCGCCTCCGCCCTCCGTGCTGCCGAAACCCGGATCCTCGGCGGCGGCGCCGTTGCCGGAGCCCGCGGAGGCCGCCGGAGCGGAGTTCGCGGGAGTCGGTGCCGGGGGCTTCGGAGGCTGGGCCGCGGACGTGGTGATGCGCCCCTTGTCGGTGTCCTTTACGAGCGTCCGGTTGTCGATCGTCACGCCGCTCTTCTCGACGGGGGCGGCGCCGCGGGTTCCCTGCGCCGCGCGTACGACGTCCGCGAGACTCTGCCCGCCTTCCGCAACCGCGGGCGCCACGGGCGTGGCGCGAGGGCGGCCGAAGCCTCCCGACAGCTTCGGCTTCGGCGTGGGGGTCGGCGTCGGTTGCGCGAGCAGCGCCGCGCCTCCGGCCGCCGCCAGGATCGCGAGACAGGCGAGCCACAGCGGCAACCACAAGCGTCGTCGCGAGGGGTGGTTCACGGCTCGGTGGTTCCCGCCCGCCCGTAGGCGTCTTCGAGCCGGACGACGTCGTCGAGCTCCGGCGAGGATACTTCGACAAGAACGCACGGCACGTCAGCGCGCATGCGATGACGCGTCCCGGGCGGAATTCGATAGGCCTCGCCGGGCTTCAGCCGCTTCTCGTTCATGTGTCCTTCCGTACCCACGAGCAATATCAACTCGCCTTCCAGAACGTAGAGCGTCTCGTCCTTTCTTTCATGGTACTGCAGCGAAAGACTGTGGCCGGCCGAAAGGTAGAGCAGCTTTCCCGCGTAACGCTCGTTCTCGGCGAAGATCTCCTCGCGGCCCCAGGGCTTGGGAACGAGTCTCATGCGTCTCCTCCGAAAAGCTTTTCGACTTCGGCCGCTTCGTCCAGGTCGAGGGCCCGAAGCGCGAGCTCGCGGACGCGGCCGGCGTCAATCGAGCAAAGGATCTCCTTCACTTCGGGGATGGCGACGGGCGTCACCGAGAGATCTTCGATGCCGAGCCCGACAAGCACGGCGGCGCCGATCGGGTCCGCCGCGAGCTCCCCGCAGACCGCCACCGGACGGCCGTGAGCCGCGCCCGCTTCGACCACGAGCCGGATCATACGGAGAATCGCCGGATGGAGCGGCCGATACAGAGCCGAGACGTCGGGATTGGCGCGATCCACGGCGAGACCGTACTGCGTGAGGTCGTTCGTTCCGATCGAGAAGAAGTCGGCCTCCGCCGCGAGCCGGTCGGCCATGAGCGCGGCCGAGGGAACCTCGATCATGACGCCGAGCTCCGGAGCTTCGGAGAGGCCGCTGCGGGACGCCGCCTTCTCGAGGAGCCGGCGCGCCGCCTTCAGCTCGGAGAGCGACGTGACCATCGGAAGCAGAATGCGGAGCTTTCCCTTGCGGGCGGCCAGGCAGAGCGCCGTCAGCTGCTCGACGAAGAGCTCGGGGTGGGCGAGGCAGTAACGGAGCCCGCGCAGGCCGAGGGCCGGGTTGTCGCCCGGGGCGGGGCCGATCCCCTTCTCGCCGCCGAGGTCGTAGGTCCGGATCACGGCCGGGTGCGGCGCCGCGGCCTCGAGCAGCGTCTCGTAGGCTCGGCGCTGTTCCCGAAGGCCCGGCGAGAGCGGAAGCGCCCGAAGGTAGAGGAACTCGGAGCGGAAGAGCCCGATGCCCTCGGCCCGATAGCGCTCGAGGGCCGCGATCTCCTCGGGCAGCTCGAGGTTCGCGCGGACGGCGATGCGGACGCCATCCCTGGTGATGGCGGCCTTCGCCGCGCGGCCGCGAAGCCTCCGGGACCGCTCCTTCTCCTCGCGGATGCGCGCAAGGCTCCGGCGAATCTGGTCCTTCGAGGGATGGGGCTCGACGATTCCGCGGTCTCCGTCGACGACGATCGGAAGCTCCGGCGAGACCTTCTCGCACAGCTCCGGGATCCCGACGACGGCCGGCAGGCCGAACGAGCGCGCGATGATCGAGGCGTGGGAGGTGGGGCCTCCGCGCTCCAGGGCCAGGGCGCGCACGCGGCGCGGATCCAGCCTCGCGGCGTCGACCGGCGAGAGCTCGTCGGCGACGAGGATGCAGCCCCGGGGCAGCTCGGCCGGAAGCGGCCGCTCGCCGCCCGTCAGGTGCGCCTGGATTTCCCGGGCCACGTCGGTGAGATCGGCTTCGCGCTCGCGCATGGCGGCGGAGTCGGCGGCCGCGAGCTTCTCGCCGAACTCCCGGGTCACCTCGGCCAGCGCCCATTCGGCATTGACCCGCTCCTCCTGCATGCGCTCGATGATCGCGCCGAGGTAGGTCTCGTCCTCGGCGATCAGGCCGTGGGCCTCGAGGATCGCCGCGAGCTCCGAACCGATGTCTCCCTTGGCTTCGAGCGAGTGACGGTCGAAGTCCTCGGCGGCCTTCCGCGCCGCCCGCCGCAGACGCCGCTCCTCGCGCTCGAGCTCCTCCGGATCGACCGCCCGCCGGAAGGCCGGCAGACCGCCGAAGCGGATGATCACCGCCCGGCCAACGGCTATGCCCGGAGAAACGGAGAGGCCCTGCAGCATGGCGCGGGGACGAGGACCGCTTACTCTTCCTCGTCGAAGCTGCGGGCGATGAGGTCCTCGACCGCCGCCAGCGCGTCGCGCTCGTCGACGCCGGAGACCGCGAGCGTGATCTTCGTGCCCTGCGAGGCGGCGAGCAGGAGGATGCCGAGGATGCTCTTGCCGTCGACCTCCTCGCCGTTCTTGCGGATCTTCACCTCCGACTGGAACCGGCTGGCGGTCTGGACGAACTTGGCCGCCGCCCGCGCGTGCAGGCCGAGGCGGTTGCGGATCGAAAGCTCGCGCTGAATCACGACTTCTCTTTCCCCCCGACGACGACCCCGTTGGCCGGGGCGGGCGCCGCCGCCGGTACGGCCTCCTCGGCGAGCAGGTCCGATGCCACGTAGATCGACCTCTGCCCCCGATCCTTGGCCACGTGGGCCACCTCGGTCACCGGGCGGCCGCTCTTCTGGAGCGACGCGCACTTGAGGACCATCGGCAGGTTCACACCGGTGACGATCTCGACCCTCTCCTTGGAGAGGAACGGGAGCGCGAGGTTCGTGGGCGTGCCCCCGAACATGTCCGTCAGGATCACCGCGCCCGCTCCGGCGTCGGCCTCCGCGAGGCCGCGGCGGATCTTCTCTCGCGCGTCTTCGCCGGTCTCGCTCCACTCGAGCGACACCGCGACGATGCGCTCGAGTCCGGGCTGAATCGTGAGGGCGGCGGCGCGCAACTCTTCAGCGAGCTTGCCGTGGGTCACGAGCAGGATTCCGATCATCGGGGAGGCTCCATTATCTCACTCGCCCGCTACTCGCGTGTCGCGTCGCGGTGCGACACGCGGACCGGGTAGCCGCGCTCCTGGAGCGTGCGCGAGAGCTGCTCGGCCACGTAGACGGACCTGTGTTTGCCCCCCGGTGCAGCCCACGCCGATGGAGAGGTAGCTCTTGCCCTCGTTCTCGAAGCGCGGCAGGAGGTAGTCCAGAAACTGTACCAGCCGCTCGAGGAACGCCGGCGTCTCGGGATCCTTCTCGATGTAGGCCGCGACCGCCGGATCCATGCCCGTCTTTCCCTTGAGCTCGGGGACGAAGTGCGGGTTCGCCAGAAACCGCACGTCGAAGAGCAGGTCCACATCGTGCGGCGTCCCGAACTTGTAGCCGAACGAGGTCGCCGAGATGATCATCCCCGCGCTCTCCGGGGCGCCGGCGAACGTCTTCTGGAGGAAGGAGCGCAACTCGTGAACAGTCATCGAGGACGTGTCGACGACGACGTCGGCGACGCCCCGGACTTCGCCGAGCATCTCCCGTTCGCGGCGCAACGCCTCGAGCAGCGAGGATCGGCCGGAGAGCGGGTGCGGCCGCCGCGTTTCGGAGAAGCGCCGGATGAGTGACTCCTCCGAAGCGTCCAGGAAGAGGAGGCGGGCTCCGGGAACGCGTTCCCGCAGGCGGGCCATGATCTCCGGGAAGCGATGGGCGAAGTCGGGATTGCGGACGTCGAGGATGATTCCGACGAGCTTCTTCCCGGTGACCTGGTCGATCAGGGGCTCGAGCAGATCGAGCGGCAGGTTGTCGACGCAGAAGTACCCCATGTCCTCGAGGCACTTGTTGACCCAGCTCTTTCCGGAGCCCGAGAGTCCCGTCACGACGACGAGGCTCTCGGGAACGCCGGCCGTCGCTGCGGCCGGCGTGGGAGCGGCGCCGCTCACGTCCGGCCTCCGCCCTCGGCCCGAGCGTTTTTCGCGATCTCTTCGTCCACGCGGCGAGCGAACTCCTTGGCGGCGTCGTAGCCCTGCGTCTTCAGGAGCTCGTTGCGGGCGGCGATCTCGATGAGGAGCGCGAGGTTGCGGCCGGAGGCGACGGGCAGGCGCAGGCGCGGCAGCTCCCGCTCGAGAATCGTGTAGAACTCGCCGTCGAGGCCGAGGCGGTCGTACTTCTTCGCGGGGTCCCACCGCTCGAGCTCGATGACGAGCTCGACGGACTTCGAGGACCGGACGGCCGAAACGCCGAAGAGGTGCTTGATGTTGATGATGCCGATGCCCCGCAGCTCCATGTGGTAGCGGATCATCTCCGCCGCGCGGCCGACGAGCGCGCCGCTCGGGTACCGGCGGATGTCGACCGCGTCGTCGGCGACGAGGCGGTGGCCGCGGTGCACGAGGTCGAGCGCGCACTCGCTCTTGCCGATGCCCGACTCGCCCAGCAGGAGGACGCCCATTCCGTAGACGTCGACGAGTACGCCATGCAGCGTGGTCGAGGGGGCGAGGGCGTCTTCGAGGACCCGCGTGATCGACTGGATGACCACCGAGGTCGTCCGATCGGAGACGAGCAGCGGGATCTTTCGGAGCCGGCACTCCCGGACGATGTCCTCGGGCGGCGGCTGGGCCTTCGTGATGACGAAGGCGGCCACCGGGAGGGCGCAGATGGAGGCGATGCGCTCGCGGCGGACGTCCTCGGGCATCGTGTCGAGGTAGTTGAGCTCGCTCTCGCCGAGAATCTGGATCCGGCCGGGCTTGATGTAGGGCAGAAAACCCGCGAGGGCGAGCCCCGGCCGCTGGATGCGGCCCCAGGAGATCTGCCGGCCGAAGCCCGACTCCCCCGCCACGACCCGCATCTCCAGCTCTTCGAGCTCGGCGGAGCGCAGGATGTCGGCGGTCAGAGTGGTCGGCTTGGGCGGAGGAAACTGGCCGTTCATGCCGGGACTCCGCCGAGGGCCGCTTCCGCGGCGCCCAGGACGGCGGCGATCTCCTCCGGCGAGCGCGCGCCCCGAAGAGCCCGGGCGAGGCCCTCCTGCCGGAGGAGGCGGGAGACCCGGGCCACGGCCTGCAGATGCGCGGCCGCTGCCTGCGTCGGTGAGGCGACGAGGAAGATGAGGTCGACCGGAACGCCGTCCGCTGCGCCGAACTCGACCGGGCGCTCGGTCGTCGCGAACGCCACGACCTCCCCGTCGAGGGCGTCGAGGCGGCAGTGCGGGATCGCGATGCCGCCCCCCACACCCGTACAGCCGTCGCGCTCGCGTTTGAGCAGCCGGCCGAGGAGCTCGCCGGCGTCGGGAACTGCGCCCCGCGCCGCGAGGCGCGCGGCGAACTCACCGAGGACGGCATCGCGGCTGGCGCCCGGCAGCCCGAAGAAGACCAGGCGAGGGTCGATGGTCCCCGCGCGCGGGCGAACCGGGCTTTCCGATCCGTCGCCCTCGCTCTGGCTCGGGCTCGTCCGGATCAGCATTCCGGCACGATGAGGCCCAGGTTGCCGTCGCGGCGCCGGAAGAGCACCGAGACGCGATTGCTCGTGGCGTCCCGGAAGACGAGCACTTCCTCTCCCGTCGATTCGATCGCCAGAGCCGCCTCGTCGACGCCCATCGGCTTGACGGCGGGCGGCCGGGTGCGGACGACCCGGCCGGAGCCGTTCCCGCGCACCCGCGCGGCCGCGGTCGTGCTGGGCGGCTCGAGCGCCCGGACCGGGGGAACCGCCCGCGGCAAAGCCCGGTGCTTCTTGTCGCGTCGCTTCTCGGAATCGCGCATAGCCTGCGCATCGATCTTCTCGAATGCCGCCGCCACCGCCGCGCGAGGGTCGCCCGTTTTCTCCTGAGCGGTCCAGCGGCGCCGCCGGTGCTTGGCGATCACCTCGGCGCCGAATCGGTGCTTCTCGTGCGAGAGCACCACGCGCACGTCGGCCGGCCCGCCCAGGTGGCGCTCCAGCCGCTGCGTGCGCTCTTCCGCGAGCTCCTTGAGAGACGGAGTGACCTCGACGTTACGACCGGTGCATTCGACGGCCATCGTGGACCTCCTAAAAATTCTGCTTGCGCTGGGAGGACGACGGGATGCGGAGCTCCTCACGGTACTTCGCGACGGTGCGCCGCGCGATCTGGATGCCCTCGGCCCGCAGCTTCTGCATGATGCGGGCGTCCGAGTGGGGGTGTCTCCCGTCCTCGTCCTGCACGATGCGGGAGATCTTGTTCTTGATCGAGAGCGACGAGACGTCGTCGCCGGTCGACGAGTCGATGCCGCTGTGGAAGAAATACTTCATCGGCAGGAGGCCGCGCGGCGTGTGAATGTATTTGTTCGAGACGACGCGGGAGACCGTCGACTCGTGCATGCCGATGTCGTTCGCGACGTCCCGAAGGACGAGCGGGCGCAAGTGCTCGATCCCGTGATCGAGGAAGGCCCGCTGGTGGCGGACGATGGAATCGGCGACTTTGTAAATCGTCCGCTGCCGCTGGTCGAGGCTCTTGATCAGCCAGATCGCCGAGCGCATCTTGTCCTTGAGATAGTTGGCCGCCTCCGCGCCGATGGCGCCGTTCCCGCTGCGGAGGAGCTTCCGGTAGGCCGCGGAGATGCGGAGCTTGGGAAGCCCGTCCTCGGACAGCTGGATCACGTACTCGTCGCTGATCTTGCGCACGAAGACGTCGGGCTCGACGTAGATCGTGCGGTCGCTCGAGTACTTGCGCCCCGGCTTGGGCTCGAGGTTCTTGATGATTTCGACGGCGGCCTGGATCTCGGACATTCCGACGCTGAGCGTTTTCGCGAGCGGAGCGAACTGCCGGTTCAGAAACGCCGTCCAGTGCTCGCGGATGATCGTCTCGATCAGCGGGTTCTCGATGCCCAGCACCTTCAGCTGGAGGAGCAGGCAGTCCGGCAGGTCGAAGGCGCCGACCCCCGGGGGGTCCAGGGAGCGCACCAGCGCGATGGCCGCTTCGACGTCGGCGTCGTTCGGGAACTCGCTGCGGATCTCCTCGCGCGAGACCCGGAGATATCCGTCTTCGTCGATGTTGCCTGCGAGGTAGGCCGCGATCTCCCGGACCTCGGGGGTGCCCTCGGCCATCGAGAGCTGCCAGTTCAAGTGTTCGGGAAGCCCCTCGGGGCGGGTCAGGATGTTCTCGAGCGAGAACTCTTCAGGCTCCTCCTGGTACTGGCGGGGGTTGTACGCGGAATCGAGGTAGTCCTCGAAGTAGGAATGGAAGTCGATCTCTTCGAACGAGTCCCGTTCCTTCTCCGCCGCCGGCACGGCCGGATCGGGCGGGGGCGGAGCGTCCTCGGTCTGGCGGGCGGACTCCGCGGCCGACTCCGCCGCCTCCGAGACCTCGTCCTGTTCCTCGAGGACGGGGTTCTCGACGACTTCCTGGGTCAGGACTTCCTGGAGCTCCAGCCGCGACATCTGCAGCAGCTTGATGGCCTGCTGCAGCGACGGCGTCATCACCAGCCGCTGCGACAACCTCAGGTTGAGTTTCTGTTCCAGGGCCATAAAGACACCGGCTCAGTGAAGCCGGAAACTCTCTCCGAGATAGATCTTTCGGACGGCGGCGTCGCTCGACAGTGCAAGAGGCGTGCCCGAACGAAGGATCTCTCCCCCGTGAATTATATAGGCCCGGTCGCAGATGGACAAAGTCTCGCGGACGTTGTGATCTGTGACGAGAACGCCGATGCCGGAAGAGGCCAGACGCCGGACGATTTGCTGGATGTCGAGGACCGCGATCGGGTCGATTCCGGCAAACGGCTCGTCGAGCAGGAGAAAATAGGGCGAAAGCACGAGGCTGCGCGCGATCTCGACGCGGCGGCGCTCGCCGCCGGACAGCGTGAAGGCCCGGTGTCGCCGAAGCTTTTCCAGACCGAACTCCAGGAGCAGCGCGTCGCACCGCTCCGAGCGCTCGCCGGGCGAGAGCTCGAGTGTTTCGAGGATCGCGAGGAGGTTCTCCTCGACCGTCATCTTGCGGAAGACGGAGGGCTCCTGCGGCAGATACGAGATGCCGGAGCGCGCGCGGCGGTACATCGGAAGGTCGGTGAGGTCCTGCTCGCCGAGCCGGACGACGCCCGAGTCCGGCGGCACGAGGCCGACGACGATCGAGAAGGTCGTCGTCTTACCCGCGCCGTTGGGCCCGAGCAGTCCCACGATCTCTCCCGACGCGACCTCGAGAGAGACATCGCGCACGACCGACCTCCCGCCGTAGGTCTTCACGAGGCCTGCGGCCGAGAGGACCGGCCGGTCTCCGGTTCGAGACGTCTGGTTCAATCTTTTTGTGTCCGGTGAATCGTTTCGGTCTTGCCGCCTTCGGGCGCGGTGATCTCGACGCTACGCCCCCGGTCGGCGATCGTCAAGACGGCTCCGGCGATCTGGTTCCCCCCGGCATCGGTCACCCGGGCCGGCGTGCCCCAGAGCACGGTCTTGCCGGCCCCGGGCGAGTCCAGGGCCTTGTCGGCGGTTCCCGAACGACCCGTCGCGCGGTCGGACATCTTGACCTGGCCGGAGATCTCGACGCTCTCGAGCCCTCCGTCCCCGTCGAGCCAGGCGGTCGACTCCCCGCCCGAAGCGCGCCAGCCGCCGCGCGTGAGAGCGACGCCCCCCTCGAAGCGGGCGCTCCGGTCGGAGTCGCGGTAGAGGAGTCGCTTCGAAGTGATGACGGAGGCCGGCCTCGCTTCGGCTCCCGCGGCCTTCGCCGGCGCCGGGGCCATGACGGTGCGGACGTTGCCGGCGGCGCTCACGGTGCGGTCCGTGTCGGAGAGGGTGATGTCGTCGGCGAAGAGCGAGGAGTCGTCCTGCCACAGCGACGCCGAGCCCGAGAGGGTCCCCCGCCGGCTCGAGTCCTCGAGGACGATCAGGTCCGCCTTCCCGTAGGTCGGCTTCTTCGGGTCGCCGACGAAGCCCGTCAGGCGCACCTTCTTCTGCGCGTCCGGCAGGAACACCGCGCGGGCCCGCCCCTGGCCGCGGACGATCGCGCCCTCGCGGTCGATCTCGATCGCGTCGGCCGACAGTTTCGAGCCGCCGCTCGTGACGCGAGCCGCGTGCTTTCCGCTTCCGGTCAGCTGCCAGAGGCGCTTCGCGGTGAGCTCGACGACCTTCTCGGCGTCGCCGGTCCGCCCATCGGCTTCGATGTTCACGCCGCCGTCGAGCACGGCATTCTCGGCCGTGCCGTCCGCCGCGAAGCCGAGCGTTCCGCGGGCGGCCCTGGCCTGTCCGTTGGCGGAGTCGAGCCGGACCTCCCCCGCCGCCGCGGCGGTCACGGCGCGGCCGTCGGCGAATCCGATGTCGATCCGCTTGGCCGTCAGGCGCCGGTCGGCCTCCGAGAGGAGGGCGGGCGCGCCCTCGAGCGCCACCGACTTCGTGCGGCCCTCCCCGTCGAACGCCACCGTTCCGACGTCGCCCGAGTACTGCCGCTCGCGCGGCGGGGCCGAGGAGGCCACGGCCGGTCCTGGCGGGGGTCCGCCCGCCGCGAGGATGCCCCGCACGTTACCGGTCAGCCGCGCCCAGGAGGGACGGCCGCCCTCCGCGGCCATCTGCAGCACCATCGCATCGGCCGCCACGCGATCACCCGAGGGGGATTGCCCCGTCACGAACTCGAGCTCGACGGCGCCGGAATCCCGACGGTAAAGCCCCTTCCGGGCCGTCATCGTCGAGAGTCCGCCGCTCTCGCCGATTCCCGAGGCCTCCACCGGACCGGAAAAGTACAGCACCCGTTCCGCGATGTCGTACCGCGCGGACGGCGCCGTGAGCCCCGTCGAACCCTGCGTGAAGCGGACCGGCTTCGGAGCCTCGAGGACGCGCGTCTTCGGGCGAAACACGATCTCCTCGGTTTCGGCGAGGCCGCCGTCCTTGTCCGTCCACCGCACGTTGCCCGACAGCCGCGACTCGCGCGTGCGCTCGTCGTAGTGGGCGCGCTCGGAATGGACCGTCACCGGCGGGCCGTCATCCGGGTAGACCGTGAGCGCGACCTTCTCCCCGGCGTAGAGGTTGGGCGCGAGGCCGGCGGCGGGGCCGTAGCCGATCGTCCGGTCCGCCTGGATCCGCATGAGCGGCTTCCCGCGGACCGACTCCGTGAAATCGAAGCCTTCGAGCAGCGTCGTGGCCTGGCCGGAGGCCTCCGGGGCGGGCGGCAGCGCGCGCTCCTGTCCCGCCGCCGGGCGCCGGCCTCCCCGGAAGGACAGACCGAGCACGAGAACGAAAACCGCCGCGCTCGCGAGCACGACGAGCTCGAGGCGGCGCTGCGGTCTCACGAAGCCTCGGCGCGGCAGCCCAGGATCTCGACGCGCGTCGCGTATTCGCGTCGGCTCTCGACCCGGTAGAGAACGTCCATCCCCGCGCCGGCCGCCGAGAGCCGCTGGAAGGCGCCGGCGTCGCTTTCGCGGCTCTGGCCTCCCCAGGCAATGCAGCCGATCGATCGACCGGAGGGCGACGCGAGACGTCCCCGGAGCCCCGAGGCGCCGACGGACGTGAGCGGGCCGGCGGCACGAACGCCGCGCGCCAGAAACACCGGCATCGGGTTGGACGCTCCGTGCGGCTCCAGACGCGACAGCTCATTGACGAGCTCCGCATCGAGCGCCTCGAGCGGCAGCTCGGCCTCGGCCTCCTCGATCCGCCGGAGCGCCTCCGGCGCCACGCGAAGGGCGAAGAGTGCGCGCGCCTCGGAGCGGAACGCGCCGAAGCGGTCGGCCGGCAGGCTGCCGCCGACGGCCTGGTCGTGGCCTCCGAAGTCGGTGAAGAAATGCGCCAGCTCGGACAACACTCCGTGGAGCGAGACGCCGGGGATGCTCCTCCCGGAACCGCTCGCCCGGCCCTCCTCGAGACCGAAGAGGAGAACGGGGCGGTGATATTCCCGTGCGAGCCGCGACGCGGCGATGCCGAGGACTCCCCGATGCCAGCCGGCATCGGCTTCGACGAGAACCGCCGCGTCCGGAGTGCCGGAGTCGGCCTCGATGCGTGTGCGGGCCTCCGTCACGACCCGCCGCTCGAGGCCCTGGCGTTCGGCGTTCGAGGCCGAGAGCTCGCGGGCGAGCGCCTGGGCGCGTGGCGCGTCCCGCTCCTCGAGGAGGGCGAGGGCGGCGTGCGCCGTGTCGATGCGCCCCGCGGCGTTCAGCCGCGGCGCGAGACGGAAGGCGACATCCTCCGAGGACGGCGCCTGGCCCGGCGGAACGCCGGCCTCGGCGAGGAGAGCCCGCAAGCCCGGAGCGCGCGCCGTCGCGAGCGCCGCGAGCCCCGCGGCCGCGATCGAGCGGTTCTCTCCCGTGAGCGGCACGAGGTCGGCGATCGTTCCGAGACAGGCGGCGCGGAGCAGCGACTCCGGCGAGAGGCTCACGTTCGCGCGCCGGGCGATCGCCTGGGCGATCTTCCACGCGATGCCGGTGGCCGCGAGCTCCTTCTCCGGGTACCCGCAGCCCGGCTGCCGCGGGTTGACCACGATCGCGCCTGCCGGAAGCTCGGCGGGTACGAGGTGATGATCCGTGACGATGACGTCGACGCCGGCGCGCCGAGCGCAGTCGACGCCCTCGACCGCCGTGATGCCGCAGTCGACCGTGATGATGGCCGCGGGCGAAAGCTCGGCGAGGACCCGGCGCACGGTCTCGGGCTTGAGCCCGTAGCCGTCGCGCAGACGGTGCGGAATGAACGCCGTCGCCTCCGCTCCGATGCGGCCGAGGGCGGCCCGCAGCTGCGCCACCGCCGTGACGCCGTCGACGTCGTAGTCCCCGAACACGACGACCCGCTTTCCCCGGCGTGCGGTTGCAACGAGAAGATCCGCGGCCTCGCCGACGCCGAGCATGCGCTCGGGATCGTGGAAGGGGCCCTCCCGCGGCGAGAGAAACGCCCGCGCCTCCGCGGCCCCGGTGATGCCGCGCCGGAGAAGCAGCTGCGCGAGCAGGGTCGAGACGCCGGCCTCGCGGGAGAGGCGCTCGGCCGCGCTCGTGTCGCCGGACGAAGTCCGCCACTGTCCCATGGGAGTCATTCTCGCCGTCGAGCCGGACAGACCGTGTCCCCGCGCCGGCTCCCCGACCGTGACGTCGCGGCGGGACGCCGCGGTCACGTCGTCCCGACGGTCTCGAACCGGCCGAGCGAGCGCAGGCGCCGATACCGCCTCTCGCGCCGCTCCTCGGCCGTCAGGTCGGCCACCTCCCTGAGGTGGCGCTCGATCGCCTCGCCGACGGCGGCCGCCGCGCCGGCCGCGTCGGAGTGGGCGCCTCCCGGCGGCTCGGGCACGATCTCGTCGATGACGTCGAGCGAAGCGAGGTCGGTGGCCGTCAGCTTCAACGCTTCGGCGGCGTCCTTCTTGCGGCCGGCGTCCTTCCAGAGGATGGCCGCGCAGCCTTCCGGTGAGATGACCGAGTAGATCGAGTGCTCGAGCATGAGCACCCGGTCGCCGACGCCGAGAGCGAGGGCTCCTCCCGAGCCGCCCTCGCCGGTGATGGACACGATGATCGGGACGTGGAAGCGGGCCATCGCCTTCAGGTTCACGGCGATGGCCTCGGCCTGTCCCCGCTCCTCGGCATCGATCCCGGGATAGGCGCCGGCGGTGTCGATGAACGAGAGGATCGGTCGCCCGAACTTCTCGGCGAGCTCCATCACCCGGAGTGCCTTGCGGAAGCCGTCGGGCCGGGGCATGCCGAAGTTGCGCCGGATCTTCTCTTTCGTGTCCCGGCCCTTCTGATGTCCGACGATAGCCACGGATCGTCCCCGGAAATCGCCGAAGCCGGAGACGATCGCGGGGTCCTCCGAGGCCTTCCGGTCGCCGTGGAGCTCTACGAAGTCGGTGACGAGGGCCGCCACGTAGTCGAGGGTGTACGGCCGGGCCGGGTGGCGGGCGACGAGCGTCTTCTGCCAGGGCGTCAGGCTCGAGTAGATCTCGCGCGAGACGCGGTCCAGCTTCTCGCGCAGCTTCTCGATCTCACGCCGGTGGCCGGCGTCGTCGGGCAGGGCCGAGAGCTCCTCGATCCTCCGCCGAAGCCGCAGGATGGGCTCCTCGAAATGGCCGTTTTCGCCGTCCACTGAACCGATTGTAGCCGTCCCGGCCGGCGGCCTACGGGCGTGGCTACATCAGGTCCTGTGGATCCACGTCCACGGCGATCTGGACCCCCGCCGGCGCGCGCTCCGGCACGCCGGCCTCGAGCGCCGCGAGGACACCCCGGCGGTCGCCGGCCCGCAGGAGAATCTGGAAACGCCAGCGCCCCTGGAGGCGCTCGAGAGGGGCGGGCGCCGGACCGGAGATGCGAAGCTCCCGTCCCGTCGGGGTTCCGGCGGCACGAAGCGCCCCCCCGAGCTCCGCCGCCGCGGCTTCGGCCCGCTCGCGACGCGGAGAGGAGACGAGGATCGCGGCGAGCTCGCAGAACGGCGGATAGAAAAACGTCCGCCGGAACGCCAGCTCCTCGCGCTGGAACGCTTCGGCGTCGTGGCGCGCGGCGAGCGTGATCGCCGGATGCCCCGGATGAAACGTCTGGACGTGCACGGTCCCCGGTGCCGCGCCGCGGCCGGCCCGGCCCGCCACCTGGGCGAGCAGCTGAAAGGTCTTCTCGGCGGAGCGGAAGTCCGGAAAGTGCAGGAGCGTGTCCGCCGAGAGAACGCCGACGGCCGTGACGTTCGGAAAGTCGTGGCCCTTGGCCACCATCTGGGTTCCGATCAGGCACGCGGCCCGCCCCGACTGAAAGTCCTCGAGGACGGCGGCGGCTCCGCGGCGGCGCGCCGAATCGCGGTCGAGCACGACGGAGGAAACGCCCGGGAAGAGCTCCTCGAACCTTTCCGCGACGCGCTCCGTGCCGGCGCCGATCGCCTCGAGCAGCCCGCCCCCGCACTCCGGACAGCGCGCGGGGCGCGGCACGCGCTCTCCGCAGTAGTGGCAGACGAGGCGGTTCCCCCGGTCGTGTACGGTGCGCGCCACGCTGCACTGCGAGCAGCGGAAGTCGTGGCCGCAGTCGCGGCAGAGGAGAAACGGCGCGAAGCCTCGCCGGGGCTGGAGGAGGATGGCCTGCTCGCCGCGGGCGAAGACCTCCCCCAGCCGGTCCACCAGCGGGCGCGAGAAGAGCGGAACGCCCTTCTCGGAGGGAAGCGCCGTCTCGCGCCGCAGATCCACGATCCGGACTTCCGGCAGGGGCCTGGCGGCGATTCGCTCCGGCAGAGTCAGCCGGGCGACGCGGCCGACGTCGGCCGCGTGGAAAGCTTCCGCCGAGGGCGTTGCCGACCCGAAGACGAGAGCGGCCGCGTTCTCTTTCGCGCGCAGCGCGACGACCTCGCGGGCGTCGTACCGCGGCGACTCGCGCTGCTTGTAGGAGGCGTCGTGCTCTTCGTCCACGATGAAGAGGCCCGGATCCACGACCGGCGCGAACGCTGCCGAGCGCGGGCCGATCACGGCGAGCGCTTCGCCCGAGCGCACGCGGTCCCAGGCCTCGGCGCGCTCGCGCTCCGAGAGGGCCGAGTGGAGCACGGCGGCATGGTCCGGAAACTGGCGGCGCAGCTCGCGGGCGAAGACGGGCGTGAGCGCGATCTCGGGGACGAGCCAGATCGCTCCGCGGCCGGCCTCGAGAGCGGTTCGGATTGCCCGCAGGTAGACCTCGGTCTTTCCGCTGCCGGTCACGCCCTGAAGCAGGGCCGGGAAGTAACGGCGCTCCCGGATCGCGGACGTGATCGCGTCGAGAGCCACGGCCTGCGCGGGCGTGGGAACGAACGCGGAGGCGGCGGACAGGCGGGACGGCGGCCGTTCGTCCCGCCGCTCCTGCTCGAAGGAGCGAAGCAGGCCCTTGCCCGCGAGCGTTCGCAGCAGAGCGGCGCCCGCGCCCGTCGCCAGGCGAAGCTCCGCCGTCGTCGCCGCTCGTCCGAGCGCCTCGAGGTAGTCGAGAACCTCGCGGCCCTTCCGGCTTCGTCCGACCGCCTTCACGCGATCGTCGGGCGAGCCCGCGAAGGGAGCCCATGCCAGTTCCACGCGCGGAGCGCGGAGCTTCGAGCCGGCAATGGGCCGGACGCGCCCGGCCTCCTCGAGCCGCCGCAGGGCCTCCCTTCGGGGGCGCGCCTCGCCCGGGAGGTCGGCGACGCGCGCGGATTCTCCAGAGGCGAGGCGCTCGAGGATGGCGCGCTCTTCCGGCGAAGCGGGAGGTGTGCCGAGCAGCCCCTTGTCCGTGACCCGATACTGCACCGCACCCTTCGCCGGGAGCCGCGCGGGCAGCGCGCTCTTGAGGACCTCCCCCGTCGACGCGAAGAATCGCTCGGCCACACGGCGCGCCGTGACCAGAAGCTCGGGCGGGCAGACGGGCTCGTCGTCGAGGACCTCGAGGATCGTTCGTTCGGTCCCTGGGGCCTCGCCCGCGGGCTCGTCGAGCACGATTCCCGTCAGGGCGCGCTCGGCGAAGGGAACCCGAACGCGCGTTCCCGGAGCCGGGAACGCGACGCCTTCGGGCACGCGGTACGTGAAGCTCTGGCGAAGCGGCAGCGGCAGCGCGACGGAGATCCGGCGGACCGGCTCGCTCAAGTCTGCGAAGACGGCAGAGACGGCGGTTCCTCGGGGGCGTCGTGCACGAATACATGGCGCCGGCGCTCCGGGTCCCACCGATAGCGCCGCGCCGCTTCGTCCGCCACGTCGGGGGTGACGACGACCGCGTCCCGATCCAGCGAGACGTCGCCGTCCGCGAGCGAGATGTCCCGCTCGAGGAGGACGCCTGGCGCGAAGCCGCCACGGCTGTCACCCGCGAAGACGGCGATCGAGAACCAGGGGGACTCGTCGTCCGCGTCGCGGCGGACGAAGGCGAGCACGAAGTCGAGGAGCCCGTCGTCGTTGGCGTCGCCGCGGACGAAGTACGGATGGTAGACCCCGTACAGCGAGGCGATGTCGTCCCCGTCGAGGCTCGGCCGGCGATCCTCGTCGGTCGCGGCGCGCAGATCCGTGTGGGCGCGGAGGAACGCCGCGATGGCGGCCCGCTCGGCGGGGCGCAGTCCGTAGGACGCGTCCTCGACGGGGGCCGGCGGCGTCGTCTCGCGGGCCGCGGCCACCGCGGGCGGCGGCTCCACGGGCTCGGGCATGCGGCGGCATGCGCCGACGATGAGCGTGAGCGCCGCCGCGCCGAGCCCGGCCGCGGCGAGAATCGCCGCGCGCGGCGGCCGGGAATCGCGGGGAGAAGGGTGGAGTGTCATCGGGTCCGGAGCCGCGAGGCCCCGGCCGTGGATTCTACGGCAGCCGGTCGCTGTGAGAAGATGCCCCCGTTTCCATTTCGTAGAGGAGGTACCGATGTTCAGCTGGCCGCAGGATTTTGCGACCAATTTCCAGTTTCTCCTGCGCTGGATTCACTTCCTGGCCGGGATCACCTGGATCGGAATGCTCTACTTCTTCAACCTGGTCAACGTCCAGTTTCAAAAGGAGATCGACGCGTCGGTCAAGGGAAAGATCAATCCCATCCTCCTGCCCAAGACGCTCTGGTGGTTCCGCTGGGGCGCGGTGTTCACGTGGGTCTCGGGCTTCATCTATTACTTCCTGCTCGTCGACGCGGAAAAGAAGGCGACCGGCCACATGCCGCTCGTCTACTTCCTCGTCGGCTGGTCGATCGCGTTCGTGGCGCTCTCGGGCATCTACCGGGCTTCCGTGGCCGGAGGCGCTCTGAAGGACGGGCGGGTGCTGGCGATCCTCATCGCCGTCGTCGTCCTGTTCTTTTCCTACGCCACGGCGCTGATGGCTCGAAACGCCGGCGCCTCGAGCCGCACGCTCTCGATCATGATCGGCGGCGGCCTCGGCACCATCATGTTCCTGAACGTCTGGATGATCATCTGGCCGCTGCAGAAACGGATCATCGCCGCGACGAAGGCCACGGCCGAGAGCGGCGCTCCGGCCCCCGCGGACCTGCCCCGCTGGGCGCGCCGCGCCTTCCTCGCCTCGCGGACCAACGCCTGGCTGTCGATCCCGATGCTCTTCTTCATGGGAGCGGCCAGCCACTTCCCGATGTTCTCGACCATCGACAAGGTCGTCGCGCCCTAGACGCTACACGCTAGCCGGGCGCGCTCCCGGTTCCGACGACGGGGCGGCCGAGAGGCCGCCCTTTTCATTTCGGGGCGGAAGCGAAGAGCGCGCCGAAGATGTCGCCCGGTTTCCAGGCCGGCCGCGCGGGGTCCATCGCGATCGAGAGGCCGATCAGAAAGTAGTACCGGACCTCCACCGCCATCGCGTCGTAGTTGGTCTTCGGGCTCCATTCGTCGGAGGGCTGGTGGTAGTGGTCCCGAACCCAGGCCGCCATCGTGGCGCGATTGGCCTCCACGCCGCCCGAGGCGTCCTTCTGGCCCGAGGAGGGAAACACAGCCGGGATCCCTTTCTTCACGAAGCTGTACTGGTCGGAGCGGACGAAGTAGGTCTGCTCGGGCGCGGGGTCCGGGCTGACGGTCAGGCCGAGCGCCGCGGCCGCCGCGCGGACGTCCTCCTCCAGGCTGCTGTGCTCGGCGCCGAGCGCGATCACGTCGTGCGGCGTCCACCAGCCCGTCAGAAAGTCGCTGTTGACGTTCGCCACGATCGAAGAGATCGGCACCGTGGGATGGTGAGCGAAGTAGTCCGAGCCGATCAGTCCCTTCTCCTCGGCCGTGACTCCGAGGAAGAGGATCGAGCGCGGCGGCCGCCGCGGGAGAGCCGCGAAGGCCCGGGCGACCTCGATGAGGCCGGCCACTCCGGCCGCGTCGTCGACCGCGCCGTTGTAGATGTCGTCCCCTTCCACCGCGGGCCCCCGGCCGACGTGGTCCATGTGGGCCGTGTAGACGACGAATTCCTTCGAGCGCTGGGGGTCCGAGCCGCGCAGGACGCCGACGACGTTCTCGGACGTCAGGCGGCGAACCGTGGCGCCCGTCTGGAGCGTCGCCCGCAGGCCCAGGGCGAACGGCTTGAGCTTGTTCTTCTGGCCGAGGGCGACGAGGGACTCGAGCGTCTCCTTCCGCTTTGCCTGCGTCAGCATGCGCGCGAAGGCTTCGGGCGTGATCTGCGCGACCGGGACGGGACTGCCGGAGGCGGCCCGTTCGCCCTCGAGCCAGTACATCGCATCGTGCGTCTGGGCGTTCTTGACGCGTTTCTCCCACGGGTACGAAACCAGCGACTCCGGTGTCGCGACGATCACGACCGCGCCGGCGCCGCGCCCCGCGAGGAGCTCGGCCTTGCGCTGCGTGTCGCCGTACACCGCGCTCGCCGTGTTCGGAAAGTAGTCCTGGCGATCGCTGCGCGGCGCGCGCGAGAGGACGACCGCGATCTTGCCTCGCAGGTCCTTCGGGACGTCGTCGTAGCCGTAGGCCGGCGCCGTGACTCCGTAGCCCGCGAACACGAGCTCTCCCGAGACGGCCGCGACGGGTCGATCCGGGGCCGGAGTGATCAACACCTCCGTCGACGAGGAGAGCGTCCAGGCCGGAGTCGGCGAAGCGGCGTCGACCCGCAAGACGCAGCGCGCCGGATCCAGCTTCACCGCGAGGAGCGGGACGTCCTGGAACCAGGAGCCCTTCTCCCCCGCCGGCTCGACGCCCGCCGCCTGCAGCTGGGACGCGAAGTACCGCGCGGCGATGGCGTGGCCCTTCGTCCCGGTGTCCCGCCCCTCGAGGAGGTCGTCCGCGAGGAACTTGATGTGCGCCGAAAGCGAGGCCGGCTCGATGGCCGCCATGCCGGGAGCACCGATGTCCTTGAGCTGCGCCGGCGGAACCGCCGCGAGCCAGATGCCGACCGTTGCGAGAAACAGGGACATGGATCCTCCCGAATGCGTCAGTGGCCCGCGAGGTAGTCGCGGACGAGCTTCATGTCTTCCCAGACGTCCTTCTTGCGCTCGGGCGAGCGCAGGAGAAACGCCGGGTGGAAAGTCGGCATGACCCGGGTGCCGCGCGCGGTCTGCCAGCGCCCGCGGAGCCGCCCGATGGGCTCGTCGGTTCCCAGGACGGCCTGGGCCGCGAAGGTCCCGAGCGTGACGATGGCACGCGGAGCGATGAGGCGGATCTGCTCGTCGAGGAAGGGCATGCAGGCGGCGACTTCGTCGGCCTCGGGGTTGCGGTTGTTGGGGGGCCGCGACTTGAGGACGTTCGCGATGAAGACGTCATCGCGCTTGTAGCCCATGGCCTCGATGATCTTCGTCAGGAGCTGCCCCGCCCGGCCCACGAAGGCCAGGCCCTGCTCGTCCTCGTCCCGGCCCGGCGCCTCGCCGACGAACATGAGCTTCGCCTTCGGACTCCCCTGGCCGAAGACGATGTTCGTCCGCGATTTCCAGAGCTTGCAGCGCTGGCAGCCGGCGACGAACGCGCGCAGCGCCTCGAGGTCGGGCATCGAGCCCGGCGAGAGCGCCGGCGGCGCGGCTGCCGCGGCCGCGCGCTCGACGAAGAGGTCCGTGACGCCGAGGTCGCGGAAGTACTCGAGCTCGGCCCGCGGGTGCGTCACCGGGCCAGTTTATAGAATCGTCCGCGTGACCGCCTCGACATTCGAGCGCGCGAAGGCGCGGTACCGGGACGCCGCCGTGGCCGAGGCCTACGACTCCTGGAGGTACGAGACGCCGCGGGGACGCCGCCGGAACCGGCGCGACCTCGAGGCGATCGGGCGCGCGCTGGACGATGCCGAGCGCCGCGGAGCGCCGGTCCGCGTCGCCCTCGATCTTCCCTGCGGCACCGGACGGCTCGCGCCCCTGCTGCTCGAGCGCTCGATCGCGGCGGCGGGGGCCGACGTCTCGTTCGAGATGCTCCACGAAGCCTCCCGAAAACTCGGCAAGAAGTTCCCGATCCTCCAGTGCAGCGCCGACGCGATTCCGCTGCGGGACCGCTCGCTCGACGCCGTGTTCGCGATCCGTTTCCTCTTCCACCTCGACGGGGCGGGCCGGGCCGCGGTGCTCGCGGAGATGGCTCGCGTCTCTCGGCGCTGGCTCATCCTCGACGTCCGGCACCGGTACAACCTGCGTTGGGTGGGCTGGAGAATCCGCCACGCCCTCGGCCTGCTGCCGCGAGTGCAGCACCGGTTCTCGCGGGCCGGTCTCGACGAGGAGTTGTCGGAGGCGGGGCTCGCCCTGCGCGGGATCTTCCCGTCCCGGCGTTACTTCGGCTGGGCGTCGGACAAGTGGACGGTGCTCGCCGAGAAGCTCCCGGGCTGAGCGCCGCGGGCCGCCACGAAGGCGTCCCAGATGCGGTCGGCGACCTCGCGCTTGCCGCGGCGCGACACGAGCTCCCGGCCGCCGACGGCCGTCAGGATCAGGACCTCGTTCTCGGCGGCGTCGAAGCCGATGCCCTCGCGGCCCACGTCGTTGACGACGACCAGATCCGCGCCCTTCGCTTCCATCTTCCGCCGCCCCCGGGCCTCGAGGTCTTCGGTCTCGGCCGCGAAGGCCACGACCGTCTGGCCCCGCTTCAGGGGACGGAGCGACGCGAGAAGGTCCCGGCCCGGAGCGAGGCGGAGCGAACGCTCCCCGTCCGTTCGGTGGAGGCGCTGCGCACTGCGCTCGGGAATGAAGTCCGCCACCGCCGCCGCCATCACGAGGCCGTCGGTCTCGGGAAATTCGCGCAGGAGGATCTCGGCGAGCTCGTCCGCCGTCTCGAAGTCGAGCCGTCGCACGCCCTCGGGAGAAGGCAGGCCGGTCGGGCCGGAGACGAGCGTCACGCTCGCGCCGCGGTCACGGGCCGCCTCGGCGAGGGCGTAGCCCATTTTTCCGCTCGAGCGGTTCGAAACGAAACGGATCGGATCGATCGGCTCGCGTGTCGGACCCGCCGTCACGAGGATCTTGAGGCCCGAGAGGTCCCGGCGGGCGCCGGTCGCGATGCTCCAGGCTTCGGCGATGATCGCCTCCGGCTCGGCCATGCGGCCGAGGCCGCTCCGGCCCGAAGCGAGGGGGCCGCTCTCGGGACCGACCGCGCGCACGCCGCGGGCCGTGAGGAGCTCCATGTTTCGCCGGACGGCGGGGTGCGCCCACATCGCGGACTCCATCGCCGGCGCCACGAGAACCGGACCGCGGTGCGCGAGGAAATACGTCGACAGGAAGTCGTCGGCCAGACCCTGGGCGAACTTGCCGAGCGTGTGCGCCGTGGCCGGCGCGACGAGGAGCAGATCGGACGCCGCGGCGAGCTCGACGTGGTCGACCGCGGGCTCGTTGCCCGAGCCCCAGACCTCCGTCAGGACCTCGTGCTTCGAGAGCACGGCGAACGTCAGGGGCGCGACGAACTCCCGCGCGCCGCGCGTCATCGCGACGCGCACGTCCGCGCCGCGGGAGGTGAGCCCGCGGAGGACTTCGACGGCCTTGTAGGCGGCGATGCCCCCGCTGACGCCGAGGAGGATGCGCGGGGAACGGGTCATGGCGCGGAAACCGGTGAAGAAGAGGGGACGCTAGCGGGAGGCCTCTTCCTCGACGAGGTCGTCTTCCAGCTCCTCGGTTTCGTCCGACGTCGTGTCGAGCACGCCGCCCTCGGCCCCGAGGCCCCAGCGAATCTGATTCGCCTCGAACTCCGCCGCCGCGAGCCGCGTCGGCTTCATGGGGCGATCGGTCTCGAGCTTGGGCCGCGCGCCGCGGATGAGCTGCTCCGCCCGCCGCGCGAGCAGGAGCACGAGCCGGAACTTGCTGTCCACACCTTCGGGAACGTTCTGAATCATTCTGTCCAACCTCTTTTAGTGGAAGTCTTTGCGCAGACGCTCGAGCACAGGCGCCTGCCGCGCCGGCGACAAGCGGGCGGCGCGGACTACGGATTCTAGCTCAAGCCCGGCCCGTTCGAGATCCTCATTTACGATAACGTACTGAAAAGTCGAGGCTTGCGCGACCTCCTTGGCCGCATTGATGAGGCGTTTTCGGATCGCATCCTCCCCGTCCAGCCCCCGCTTGCGGAGCCGCCGCTCCAGCTCCTCGGGCGAGCCCGGAATGATGAAGATCGAGACCGACTCCGGCAGCGCTTCGAGCACGTCCCGCGCCCCCTGCACGTCGATGTCGAGGATGACGTCCTCGCCGGCGGCGAGGCTCGGCAGCACCTCGGACTTCGCGGTGCCGTAGAAGTTGCCGTGGACCTCGTTGTGCTCGAGGAAGTCGCCGCGGCGCGCCATCTTCTCGAACTCGGTGGCCGTGATGAAGTGGTACTCCTTTCCGTCGACTTCCCCGTCGCGCCTGGGCCGCGTCGTGTGGGAGACGGAAAATCGCAGGGGCTGCCCGGGAGGGTTCGCGAGCAGCCGCCGGATGAGCGTGGTCTTCCCGCCGCCCGAGGGCGAGGACACGATGAAGAGAAACCCGCGCGGAGCCGTCATTCGATGTTCTGCACCTGCTCGCGGATCTTCTCGGTCTCGGCTTTCATCTCGAGCACCTCGCGGGTCGAAGCCAGGTCGCGGCTCTTGGATCCCAGGGTGTTGAGCTCCCGCAGGATCTCCTGCGCCAGGAAGTCGAGGCGCTTTCCGAGGGCGTCGGGAGGTTTTGCGATCAGGCCGCCGAACTGATCGAGGTGGCCGCGCAGCCGCTGGAGCTCCTCCGCGACGTCCGCCCGGTCCGCGGCCAGCGCCGCCTCCTGCTCGAGCCGGCCCGGATCGAGGGAGACGTCGGCGAAGAGCGCGCGCACCCGTTCCTGGATCGTCGTGGCGAGCTGGCGGGCGATCTCGGCGCGCCGTCCCTCGAGAAGCGCGGCCTTCCCGCGGAGAAACTCGATGCGCGGACCGAGGTCGGCGACGATCGCCGCTCCCTCCGCCTCCCGCATCGCGACGAGCGCCCCGGCCGCTTCGCGGGCGAGGGCCTCGACCGCGGAGATCTCGTCGGGACCGAAGGAATCCTCGGGGCCCTCGATCGTGACCACCTGGGGCACGGCGAGAACGTCGTGCGCCGTGAGGCGTCCCTCGATCGGGTACTTCTGCGCGAGAGCCGACAACCGGGCGAGGAGCGCCTCGAGCAGTCCCTCGTCGACGCGGACCTCGGCGGCCGCGGGCGTGACGCGGCGGAGACGCACCGCGACGTCGACCTTGCCCCGGTGGAGATCGCGGCCGAACACCCGCCGGACGTGCGGCTCGAGCGCGATCTCCGACTCCTTGGTTTTCACGGTGAGGTCCAGAAACCGGCCGTTGACGCTTCGGACGACGATCTCACCCGCCCAGTCCTTGCCGACCGGGCCGCGCGCCCTGCCGAAACCCGTCATGCTGCGGAGCTTCACGGGACGAGGGGGGTCGGTGCGGACACGGATATCTCGCTCTCGGCGAAGTACTGCATGTCGTGGAGCCTGCGATAGAGGCCCCGCCGAGTCAAGAGCTCGGCGTGGGCGCCCTGCTCGACGATGCGCCCGCCATCGAGGACGAGGATGCGATCCGCGCGCCGGACGGTGGACAGCCGGTGGGCGATGACGAGCGTCGTCCGCCCCTGCATTAAATTTGCGAGCGCCCGCGCGATGAGGGCCTCCGACTCGGTGTCGAGCTGGGAGGTCGCCTCGTCGAGGATCAGGATCGGCGCATCCTTGTAGATGGCCCGCGCGATCGCCAGGCGCTGCCGCTGCCCGCCCGAGAGCCGCGAGGCGCCCTCCCCGACCGGCGTGTCGTAGCCCTTCGGGAGGCGCTCGATGAACTCGTCGGCGCAGGCGGCGCTGGCGGCGGCGCGCACCCGGTCCTCGGGCGGAGCCTCCTCGCCGTACGCGATGTTCTCCCGGACCGTCGTGTCGAAGAGGATCGTCTCCTGCGTGACCAGGCCGATCTGCCGGCGGAGCGAGCCGAGCTTCGCGTCCCGCAGGTCGACGCCGTCCAGCGTGATCCGGCCCCCCGTCGGATCATAGAGTCGCGCGAGGAGGCTGACGAGCGTCGTTTTGCCTGCCCCGGACGGCCCGACCAGGGCGACGGTCTCCCCGCGCCGGATCGTCAAATCCACGCCCGACAGCACGGGCTCCCGGCCGTAGGCGAACGACACGCCCTCGTAGGCGATCGCGCCCGCGAAGGGCGGGAGCACGAGGGCGCCTGGCTTCTCGAGGATCTCGTTCTCCGCGTCGACGACCTCGAAAAGTCGCTCGGCCGAGGCCAGGGCCATCTGGAGGACGATGTTGGTGCGCGTGACGTCCTTCAGCGGCTTGTACATCATCAGGATGGCCGCGAGGAAAGAGAGCAGGCCGCCGACCGTCATGCGCCCGTCCCGGATCTGCCCGGCCGCGTAGATGAAAATGATCGAGAGCCCGATGCCCGCGAGAATCTCCATGAGGGGCGAATTGAGCGCCTGCAGTCTGATGGATTGGCGGATCGCTCCGAAGTAGCGGCGGTTGGCCTCGCCGAACCGTTCCGCCTCGAACTTCTCCATCGCGTAGGTCTTGATCAGCGAATGTCCGCGAAGCGTTTCTCCCAGGATCGAACCCATCTCCCCGATGCGCTCGCGGGCGGACAGCCACTGGCGCCGGAGCTTGCGGAAATTGGCGACGATCGGCACGACGACGAGAGGCGCCACCACGAGGACCGAGAGGGCGAGCTGGAAGTTCAGAGAGAAGACGTACACGAGGACCAGCAGCATCGTCAGGATCCCCTGGACGAAGTCGGCCATCCGCGACCCGAATGCCGTCTGGATCTGCTCGGCGTCGGCGAGCAGCCGCGTCATCAGATCGCCGCTCGATCGTTCCGAGGAAAAGCGCGTGGACTGGCCGAGGAGCGAGGCATAGGCGTCCCGCCGCAGGTCCCGCACCATCGCGAGACCAATCGAGTTGAGGGCGAACTCCGAGAGGTACGCGAAGATGTTCTTGACCAGGAGCGCGGCGAGGAGAAGCAGAGGGATGGCGAAACGTGGCCCGAGCCCGACCGATGCGGCGCCGCGCACGCCGGCGTCGTAGCCCGACTCCAGCCAGCGCAGAAGGGGCGCCGCGCGGGGAGAGGCTTCGGCGGCGGCCATTCCGGGGAGCGACCGGGACGCCCCCGCTCCGAGGACGTCGTCGATGACCTGCTGAAGGAGAAACAGAAGCGCGACCGTCGCGAATGCGACGACGCCCATGGCCAGCAGAGCCAGAACGGCGCGGACCCGGTAGCGGCCGAAGTAGGAGAGCAGGCGGGGAAGCGTTTTCATCGGGCCAGCTGGAAGACGTCCGTCGTGAGGCCCGAGGAGCGGCGAAGGGCGGCCAGGATCTCCTCGGCGGCCCGGGCGCTCGCTCCCGGCGGCCCGAGCGCCGACGCGACGCGCGCGAGCTCGACCTTCATCGCCGCGACACGCTCCGGCGACGCGAGCAGCGCCTCGCCCTCGCGCTCGAGGTTCCCGGGTGTCAGCCTGTCCTGGATGAGCTCGGCCACGACACCGCGGCCGGCGACGATGTTCACGAGAGAGATCCACTCGAGGCGGACGAGAGCCCTGGCGACGGCGTGGCTGAACGACGACGTCCGGTAGACCACGACCATCGGCGCGCCGCAGAGGGCGGCCTCCAGCGTGGCCGTGCCCGAGGCGACGAAGGCCAGATCCGCCGATGCGAGAAGAGGATGAAGGCCCGTCGCCGCGGGCACGACGCGGATCCCCCGCTCGGCCGCGCCGCCGTAGAGGCTCTCGGGAAGGCCGGGAGCCCGGACGGCGACGACTTCCAGGTCGAAGCGCCGCGAGAGGCTCGCCGCAGCCTCGGCCATCGTCGTCCCAGTGCCGGGCGATCTCGGCGCTCCGGCTGCCGGGCAGAAGGAGAAGCCGGCGCCGGGACTTCGGTGGCAGAGGCGACGGCGCCGCAAGCCCGTCCCGGACGTCTTCGACCACCGGATGACCGACGCACACGACGTCGCCCCCGAGGCGCCGGTAGATCTCCGTCTCGAACGGGAAGAGCGTCAGGATGCGGCGTGCCCGCCGCGCGATCGTGCGGGCCCGGGCGGGCCGCCAGGCCCAGACCTGCGGCGGAACGTAGTAGACGATCGGGATCCGCGCGCGGGCGAGCCGCCGCGAGAGCAGGCCGTGGAAGTCGGGAAAATCGATCAGGATGGCGGCGTCGGGCCGCCTCTTGCGGGCTTCGTCGGCGAGCCGGCCCAGCGCGTTTCGAAGCGCCGGCAGCTTCTCCACGACCTCGGAGAAGCCCACGACGGAGAGTGTCTCGGAGGCCACGATCCGTTCGAGACCGGCCTCCTCGAGCCTCGGCCCTCCCATTCCGAAGGCCGTCAGGTCCGGCCGCTCCCGGCGGAGCGCTGCGAGCAGGCGCGCGCCGTGGAGGTCTCCGGAGGCCTCGCCCGCGGAGAGGAGGAGGTTCATCTCATTTCGGAAACGGGTACATCAGCCACGCGACGGCAAGTCCGCCCAGAACCAGCGAGCCGATCAGCGTCCCGAAGAGCTTCCATCGCTCGCGCCGTTCCTCGCGCCAGAGCAGGGCGAAGAACGCCGAAACGAGCAGAGCGTAGAGCGTCATGATCAGGAAGTGGTCCGCGGGAATGAGGGCGATCATCGCTTCTTCCCCGTCGCGATGTCCCAGGCGTCGAGGACGAGGAGGAGGTTCATGAGCCCGGCCGTCAGGAGGTATGCGCAGCCGTACTCGTAGGTCGTCGAGAGGATGGCTCCGCCGGGATTGTCCGAGAGAGCGCGCGCGGCGATGTTGAGGAGCCCCGAGCCGTACACGGCGAACGTTGCGAGGATCGTCAGAGGCTGACCGGCCTCGACCGAATAGAGCCGTCCCTGGAACGAAATGCCGGCCAGGAACATCAGCGTGACGATGGCGCCGAACGCGATCCCCGTCCTCCGGCGCCCCAGCGTGAAGTGGCCGAGCCCGGGCACGAGCCAGCCGAGGGCCATCGGAAGCCAGGGCGAGCGCACGCGGACGGCGGCTTCGGAGCTCACGAGGCGGCCTCCGCGAAGAGCGGCGCGAGGCGGCGCCGCGTCGGTTCGAGCTCCTCCGGCACGACGCGCACTCCCGCCGCGACCGTCATGAAGTTCGTGTCGCCCAGCCACCGGGGGACGACGTGCACGTGGTAGTGGCTCGCGACGCCGGCGCCCGCCGCCGACCCGAAGTTGACTCCGACGTTCAGCCCGTCGGTGCGGTAGGCCGAGACCAGGATCTTCTGCGCGCGGGCCACGGTGGTGATCAGCTCGTGGAGCGTCTCGGCGTTCGAGTCCGAGAACCAGGCCTCGTGGGCGTAGGGCGCCACCATGACGTGGCCGTTCGTGTACGGGTAGCGGTTCAGCACGACGAACACGCGGCGGCCGCGGTACACGACGAGCGACCCTTCGTCGTCTTTGGAAGAGGCGGCCGCGCAGAAAATGCAGTGCGTCTCTTTGTCCGACACGAGGTACTCGTAGCGCCAGGGGGCGAAGAGAACGTCCGGCATTACCGGTTGATCAGTTCCTTCAGCTCCTTGCCCGGCTTGAAGTACGGGATCTTCTTTGCGGGAACGGAGACCTTCACTCCGGTCTTGGGGTTGCGGCCCATCCGGGCGCCCCGCTCCCGCAGGCGGAACGATCCGAATCCGCGCAGCTCGATCTTCTGGCCTTCCTTGAGCGAACGCACGATGGCTTCGAAGACCGTGTCGACGATCGCCTCGGCCTGCTTTTTCGTGACATCCGTCGCCACTGCGACGCGCTCGATCAGTTCCGCCTTCGTCATCGTTAATTCCTCGCGCTCGCCGGACGGTGGCCCGCGCTACTCCTGGGCGGCCTCGTCGGCCTTCTTCCGGGTGCGCTTCTTCTTGGGGGCCGGCTCGGCGACGGGAGCCGGTTCCGCGGCGGGCGCCTCGCTGGCGGCTGGAGCCTCGGCGGGCGGAGCAGCCTCGGGGTTCTCGGCGAGGGCCGCGGGCGCCTCCGCCGGGGCCGCGTCGACGCCGACGCCCGAGAGGCCGACCTTCATCTCCGCGTCCTCGATCCGAAGGATGCGCGCGCGCAGCGCATCGCCTTCCTTGTAGTGGTCCTGAGGTTTCTGGCCCCGGTCGAGAGAGGTTTCCGAGACGTGCATGAGCCCCTCGACGAGCCCCTCGATCTGGACGAAGACGCCGAAGTCGGCGATCCGCGTGACGACGCCTTCGACGACGTCGCCCGGCTGGTGCTTCTCCTTGAAGGTCTGCCAGTCGTTGGGCTGGAATTCCTTGATCGAGAGCGAAATCCGGCGGTTCTCCTGGTCGATGGACGTGATGATGGCCTCGACGTCGTCGCCCTTCTTGAGGACTTCCGACGGATGCTTGATGCGGCGCGTCCAGGACATGTCGGAGACGTGAACGAGTCCGTCGATGCCCTCCTCGAGCTCGACGAAGGCGCCGAAGTCCGTCAGGTTGCGGACCTTGCCCGCGACGCGGCTGCCGACGGTGTACTTCTGGGCAACGCTCTCCCACGGATCGGGAAGCGTGTCCTTGAGCGAAAGCGAGATGCGCCGGGCCTCGGGATTGACGTCGGAGACGACGGCCTCGACCGTGTCGCCCGGCGACACGACCTTGGAGGGATTCTTGATCTTCTTCGACCACGACATCTCGGAAACGTGGACGAGACCCTCGACGCCGTCCTCGAGCTCCACGAAGGCGCCGTAGTCGGTGACGTTCGTGATGCGGCCGGTGACGCGGGAGCCCGCCGGATACTTCTCCGGAACGTGGGCCCAGGGATCTTCCGTGAGCTGCTTGGTGCCGAGCGAGACGCGCTCGGTCTCGCGGTCGAACTTGAGAACGACGACGTCGATCTCGTCGCCGACCTTCACGAGGTCGGAGGGGTGGTTGACGCGGCCCCAGGACATGTCGGTGACGTGGAGCAGGCCGTCGAGGCCTCCGAGGTCCACGAACGCGCCGTAGTCGGTCAGGTTCTTCACCGTTCCGCGCAGGACGCGCCCCTCTTCGAGGAGCTGCAGGGTTTCCTTCTTGCGGGCTTCCTGTTCGACCTCGACGACCGCCTTACGCGACAGGACGATGTTGCCGCGCTTCTTGTCGACCGAGATGACCTTGAAATCCAGGTCCTTGCCGCGCAGGGCCTCGAGGTTCTTGACCGGCTTGACGTCGACGAGCGAGCCCGGCAGGAACGCCTTGACCCCGATGTCGACGGCGAGTCCTCCCTTGATCCGGTCGATGACGCGGCCGCGGACGGTCGAGCCCGACCGGTAGGACTTCTCGACCTCGTCCCAGACCTTCATCTTCTCGGCTTTGTCCTTCGAGAGGACGACGTACCCGTTCTGGTCTTCCGTCCTCTCGAGGAGAACGTCGACCGGGTCGCCCTGCTTGATCGTGACCTGCCCCGAGAAGTCGGTGAACTCGGAGAGCGGGATGATGCCCTCCGATTTGTAGCCGATGTCGACGATCACTTCCGAGGGGGTGATGGTGAGGACCCGGCCCCGGATGATCTGCCCCTCCTGCAAGTTCTTGAAGGAGTTCTCGTATTGGGCGAGGAGGTGCTCGTACTCCTCGACCGTCAGTTCTTGTTCGGTTTCCATCGGCTCGGCTTCCCGACCTCCTGCTTCGCGCTTTTCGCCCGGCATCAAAAAAGGGATCCCCTCTCTTAAGTCGCTGATTTGCAAACCATTATCCTATGGGTTCGGGGCAAGCGCAGTCAAATGCCCTCGCGCACCCGTCCCTCGATTTCGTCCAGGATGGCGGAAACGCTGCGGCCTGTCGAGTCGATCAGAGTATACCGGTCATCCAGGGTCAGCGGGGAATCGGCCCGGGAAGAGTCGTCCCGGTCGCGTTTTTCCATCTCCTGGAGGACCTCGGCGTAGGGCCGGGGGGTGCCCCGCTCCGCCAGCTCCCGGGTCCGCCGCTCTGCCCGTTCCGCCGGGGCCGCCGTCAGAAAGAATTTATGGGGGGTCTCCGGAAACACCTTCGTGCCGATGTCCCGGCCCTCCATGACCCCGCCCTTCTCCCGACCCAGCCGCTGCTGCTGGGCGACCAGCAGGCGGCGGACCTCCGGGATCGCCGAAACGGCCGAGGCGTAGAGGGAGATCTCGGGCCGGCGGATGGCTTCGGAGACGTCCTCGTCCTGGAGCAGGATGCGGCTCCCGCCCGCCGTGGGAAGCAGCTCGATCCGGGCGCCTTCCGCGATCGCCGCGATTCCCGAAGGGTCCTGGATCGGCAGGCGGGCCCCGGCGCGCTCGGCCGCCAGCCCGACCGCGCGATACATCGCTCCGGTGTCGATGTACGGGATCGCCAGGCGCGTCGCGAGAGCGCGGGCCACGGTGGACTTCCCCGCGCCGGAGGGCCCGTCGATCGCGACGATGACGGGAGCCGGGATAGGCGACGGGCTCAAGTCTTCTTCGCGAGACGCCGGAGGGCCGCGACCTCCACGTCCGCAAGCCGCCGGTAGGCTCCTGGCGTCAGCGCGGGGTCGCGAATCGGGCCGATGGCGACGCGCCGGAGCTTCGAGACGGGATGCCCGATCATCTCGAACATCCGGCGGATCTGGCGCGTGCGCCCCTCCGTGAGCGTCACGCGCAGCCAGGTGTTCCCTTCGGTCTCGCCCTTGCGCGGTGTGCCCGAAACCCGCTCGATCCCGCAGGGCTTCATGGGACGGCCTTCCAGCCGCAGCCCGCCTCGCCGGAACTTCGCGAGCTTCGCTTCCGGCGGTTCGCCGGCGACCTTGACCATGTACTCCTTGGCGCAGCCGCTCGAAGGGTGCGTGACCAGCCGCGCGAGATCTCCGTCGTCGGTCAGAAGGAGCAACCCCTCCGTCATGACGTCGAGACGGCCGACGGGCTTGACGGTTTTTCCCAGGCGCGCCGGCAGGAGGTCGAGGACCGTGTCGCGGCCCTCGGGATCCGAAACCGTCGTGATGAACCCCTTGGGCTTGTTGAGCAGGATGTACGTCTTCGGCCCGGAGTCCGGCCGGATGCGCTTCTCGTCGACCTTGATCGAGTCCTTCTCGGGATCCGCGCGCTCGCCCAGCGTTGCCACCTTCCCGTTGACGCGCACGCGGCCCTCGCGGATCCACTCCTCGGCCTGGCGGCGCGAGGCGGCGCCGGCGGAGGCGATGATCTTCTGGATGCGGACGAGAGGCAGCGTCACTCCTCCGAGGGATCCGCGCCGGACGGGGGCTCGTCGGCTTCGAGTTCCTCCGGCTCCTCTTCGCCGGTCTCGACGTGGATCGCCGTGGCCGCCGCTGTCGGCGCGGCGATCTCGCGCGCTTCGACGGTCGCGGCGAGATCCGAGTCGAGGTCTTCCGGTTTCGGCAGCTCGGCGAGCTCGTTCAGGCCGAAGCGCACGAGAAAGTCCTGTGTCGTGCGGTAGAAGAAAGGCGTACCGACCACCGGCTTCTTTCCCGCCGTCGTGATGAGCTTCTTCTCGAAGAGGGTCTTCAGGACGCTCGAGGAGTTCACTCCGCGGATGTCCTGGATCTCCGGAAGCGTGATCGGCTGGCGGTAGGCGATGATCGCCAGCGTCTCGAGCGCCGCGAGCGAGAGGCGGGTGCGCTCGGTGACCTCGTGGAACTTGCGCAGCAGCGAATCGAACTCCGGCCGCGTCACGAAGCGCCAGCCCCCGGCGACCTTCTCGAGGCGGACGCCGCGATCCTCCCCCTCCGTCCGCGACGCCAGCCTCTCGAGCGCCACCGAGAGGGCCTTGGGCGCGGCCTCCAGCAGGTCCGCGAGCTCTTTCTCCCGCACGGGCTTCGGCGAGGAGAAGAGCACCGCCTCCAGGGCCGGCAGGATCCGCTCGATCGAGGTTTCGCGGGGCCTGGGCTCGGCGGCGGTTTCGGTCGGGGGTTCGGCGGTTTCGGTCATGGTCGGCTTACTCGCTGTAAGTATCCCTGATCTGGTCGGGCGTGAAAACGACGTCCGTGCGGCTGGTGTGGATCTCGGCGAAGGCCCGGATCTGGAAGGCGCGCACGACGCCGAGTCGGATCAGCTCGAGGCAGGCGAGAAACGCCGTCACGGCCTCCGCGCGGTAGTGCATCTGGCCGAGAAACTCGAGCAGCGGCATGGTCCGCCGCTCGTCGAGCCGGGCGAGGAGCTCGAGCATCTTGTCCCGCACCGAGAACCGCAGGTGGTGGATCGCGAGGGCCGGCGGATGCGCCAGACGGTAGTTCTGCGTCACCGTCCGGAAGGTTTCGATCAGGTCGAAGAGCGAGACTTCGAGCGTCTCCTCCGAGCCGTCGCCCTTGGGCGGCTCGACCACGGGGCGGGGCCACAGCCCTCCGCGCAGCGTGTCGATCGCATGAAGTGTCTCCGCGGAGCGCTTGAATTTCTCGTACTCGAGGAGTCGCTGCGCGAGGTCGGCCCGGGGATCGACCTCGGGCTCTCCCGGCGCCCGCGGCAGCAGCATCCGGGACTTGATGTAGATGAGCTCGGCGGCCATCGCGATGTACTCGGAGGCGATGTCGAGATCCAGCTCGTGCATCGCGTCGAGGTAGGCCGTGTACTGCTCCGTGATCTCGGCGATCGGGATGTCCGTGATCGAAACCTCGTTGATCCGGATGAGGTGCAGGAGCAGATCCAGCGGCCCGTTGAAGGCCGGGATCGCCACCGGCGGCAGCGCGCTCTCGTTGGCGGGAGTCTCGTCGGCCATCAGGGCTCCGGGGACAGCTTCACGGCCGCGCGGACCTTTTCCATCGTTTCCTCGGCCACCCGGCGCGCGCTGACGTCGCCGTCATGGAGCACGTCGCGCACGACGTCGGAGGAGGAGGCGAGAAGCGCCGCGCGCTTCGCTCGGAAGGGCTCGAGGGCGGCGTTCAGGTTGCCGATGAGGTGCTTCTTGCAGTCCACGCAGCCCCGTGTCGCCGTGCGGCATTCCCGGTCGACGACCTCGACTTCGGGCGGCGGCGAGAAGATCTCGTGGAACGGAAAGAGATTGCAGTTTTCGGGGTTGCCCGGATCCTGGCGGCGGGCCCGCGCCGGATCGGTGACCATGGCCATGACCTTGTCGCGGACCGAGTCGGCCGATTCCGTGATCCCGATCGTGTTGTTGTAGGACTTGGACATCTTCCGCCCATCGATGCCGTTGACCTTGGGCGTCGGCGTGAAGAGAGCCTTCGGCTCGGGAAAGACGTCTCCGTAGAGGCCGTTGAAGCGGCGGACGATCTCGCGGCAGATCTCGAGGTGGCTCGACTGGTCCTCCCCCACCGGCACGAGCGTCGCGCGGTAGACGGCGATGTCGGCCGTCATGAGCACCGGGTAGCCGAGGAATCCGTGCGTCCCGAGGTCGCGGGAGCGGAGCTGGTCGATCTGGTCCTTGTAGGTCGGCACGCGCTCGAGCCAGCCGAGGGGCGTGATCATCGAGAAGTAGAGCGCGAGCTCGGCATGCTGCGGGACGCGCGACTGCAGGAAGATCGTCGCCTTCGCCGGGTCGAGGCCGACGGCCAGCCAGTCCAGCACGGCTTCGCGCGTGTGGTTGGCCAGGGCCGCTGTGTCCGCATAGTCCGTCGTCAGCGCATGCAGGTCCGCGACGAAGAAGAAGCAGCGGTACTTGCCGGAGTTCTGGAGGTCCACCCAGTTCTTGACGGCGCCGAAGTAGTTGCCGAGGTGGACCCGCCCCGTCGGACGCAGTCCCGAGAGGACCGTGTCGGCCATCAGAGTCCCCCGAAGACGAGGCGATAGACGAGGAGCTGGATGGGCCGGAAGATCCGGCCGAGCACGGGAGTGGCGATCAGGAGGATCAGGATCAGAAACCCGAAGGGCGCGAGCGCGGAGTAGAGCCGGACCGCGGGCGCGCCGACGAGAGAGACGACCACGCCGCTTCCGTCGAGCGGCGGGATGGGCAGCAGGTTGAAGACGGCCAGGCTGACGTTGACCATCACGAAGATGAACAGGATGTAGGCGATCGGAGCGAGCGCGCCGGAAGCGAAGCGGTTCTCGCTGAGGGCGTAGTAGAGGTTGACGATCGCCGACCGGTCCGAAGCCTGGATGATCTTGAGGATCACGATGCCGATCGTGGCGAGCAGGAGGTTCGACAGCGGCCCGGCGGCCGAGACCGCGAGATTGGCCATCCGCGGGTTCTTCGTCCGCCGCAGGTCCACCGGAGTCGGTTTCGCGGCCCCGAAAATCAGGCCGGAGAAGACGTACAGCAGGATCGGGACGAGGATCGAGCCGACGGGGTCGATGTGCCGGATGGGATTGAGGCTGATACGGCCGAGGTCCCGCGCCGTGGTGTCCCCGAACTTCAACGCCGTCCAGGCGTGCGCCGACTCGTGAAACGAGATGGCGAAGAGGATGACCGAGAGTTGGATGACGAAGTCGACGATCTTGTGCGGTTCCAAAGCGCCCGCGACTATAGCAAGCGGCTCATGGCGAGGGCGTTGTTGGCGTTGAGGCGTGCGCGCGCTTCGCGTCGGGCGCGAGAAGGGATCCGGCGGAAGCTCCGAGGACCGCTCCGATGGGACGTGGCCTCGGTCGACGCGGGAGACCAGAGTTGTCCCCGGGTTGCCGGGGCCGGCAGGAAGACGTAAGTTAGGCGGCGGGAGCCGTAACCTTCCCCCCAACCCCACGTCTCCCCTGTTGGCCGAGCCGAATGGAGAGCACAGGAAGCGACGACCTCGAGCTGCTCGAGAGGATTCGCCGCGGGGACACCGGCGGCGCGGCGGAGCTGTTCGAGCGCTATGCCCCGGCCCTCCTTCGGTTTACGGATCGGATGCTGTCCGACCGGGCGTCGGCCGAGGAAGTGACACAGGAGGTTTTCGTCAAGGTGATCTCGAGAGCGCATCAGTACGACGGCCGGGCCGGGGTGGCTTCGTGGCTCTTCGCCATTGCCGCCAATGCCTGCCGGGATCGGCGCCGGCGCGACCGCCGGGCGACGATCGTGCCGCTCGAGGCGGTCGCCGAGCCGCGGGCCCGGGGCGAGGGCATCGAGTCCTTGATCGCCTCCCGGCAGAGGCGTCAGGCCGTCCGGCAGGCCCTCTCGGAGCTCTCGGACGAGCAGCGCGAAGCGCTCGTCCTCGCGCGCTACCACGGCATGCCCTACGCCGAGATCGCCGAGACGCTCGGGATCTCGGTGGGAGCGGTCAAGACACGCATCTTCCGGGCCGTCGAGACTTTGAAGGCCCATTTCTCGGAGGGAGAATCATGGACTGCCGCGACGTAAAGACGATCGCTCTGGACCGGCTGGCCGGCGAGGCCGACGAGGCCTCGCGCCGCGAGCTCTCGGCGCACCTGGCGAGCTGCGAAGCCTGCCGCCAGGAGATGGCCCGCCTCGAGGATCTCTGGACGGTGCTCGGCACCGACGCAGACGCCGAGGTCACCCCCGAGTTCCGAAAGCGCTCGCTCGAGCTGATCGAAGAGGAGACGCTCCGCCGCCGCGTGAAGGAATTCCGCCCGCGTCCGCGCGGCTTCGTCCGCCCGCTCCTCCAGGCCGCCGCGCTGCTCGCCGCGGTCGGGGTCGGGTTCCTCGTCGCCCGGGGACTGCCCTCGACGCGGTCCATGACGCCGACCGCGGGAACGGTGGCGGACTCGGGGACGGCTCCGGCTTCCCGTGTCGCGTCGGCCGGTCCGGACCTCGCCGCGAGCCCGCGCTTCGCGAACGTCTCTTACCGCCCCGCGGATTCCGAGGGGCGCGTCGGGATCGAGTTCGACGTGACCACGCGGCAGACGATCATGGGCCGCCCCGAGGAGCCCGAGGTCGCGAGGCTGCTGGCGTACCTGGTCTCGCGCAACGCCGAAACCGCCGGCGAAAAATCTCGCGCCATCGCTCTCGTCTCGGAGCACTACGGCGCCGGAAGCACGCCCGCCTCCCCCGAGATCGTCGCGGCCCTCTCGGCGACGCTCCGCAAGGACTCCAACCCCGGCGTGCGCAAGAAGGCCGCCGACGCCCTCGCGACGTTCGCGATGACGCCCGAGATCCGGTCGGTGTTTCTCGAAGCGCTCGCGCGCGACAAGAATCCGGCCGTGCGTCTCGTGGCCGTCGACGCGCTCGCCGCGGCGGCCAAGCAGTCGCCCGACGCCGCGACGATCGAGTCGCTGCGCGAGAAGGCCGTGGATCCGCAGGAGAACGGCTTCGTGCGCGCCAAAGCGGCGGACGCGCTGAAGGCCATCTCCTTCTGAGAAGGGAACGACAAGAACTCTCATGACGAACGCGCGTCTCTCTCTGACGATGAACACCTTGAAGCTCGACCGGGCCGCCGGCGCCGATGCCGACGAGTCGCCGACGGCGCGCGCCGACCGGCTCGCCGTCTGGGTCCTCCTCGTCCTCGGCCTCTTTCTGATGCTCGTCTCGACGGCCCGGGGCGAGCAGGCTTCCGCCACGCGCACCGACCGCGTCACCGGGACTCTCGCGGCGGGACAGACGCTCTCCGTCGAGAACATCTCGGGCGACGTGATCGCCTCGCCGGGCCCCGCCTTTTCCGCGGTCGTCACGGTGACCGTGACGGCGCCGACCCAGAAGCAGGCGGAAGATCTTCTCCGGAACGCCCGGATCG
This sequence comes from uncultured Acidobacteriota bacterium, assembly GCA_963782585.1. Taxonomy (GTDB): domain Bacteria; phylum Acidobacteriota; class Thermoanaerobaculia; order UBA5066; family Gp7-AA6; genus DAHUXD01. Next base: position 48,659 of record CAWAKL010000013.1, on the reverse strand, counting down.
AGCAGGGCCAGGACGAACAGGGCTGGTCGCTCGAGACGCGGTGGCCCGGCATGCACGGGCACCGCGGCCGCGGCTCCTCCTGCGCGCAGTGCCGCGTCGTCGCCCGCTACGAGCTCACGGTGCCGCCGGGAGTCGACGTGGCCCTCCAGACCGTCAACGGCGACGTGCGCGTGAAAGACCTGGACGGCGAAGTCCATCTCGAGAGCGTCAACGGCGCGATCGAGGCGCACGGTGTCCGGCAGACCCTCGAGGCCCAGACCGTCAACGGACCGATCCGGGCCGTCGCTCAGGCCGCCGGCCGCGACTCGAGCTTCTCGCTCGAATCGGTCAACGGTGCGATCACGCTCACGCTGCCCAAGAACGCCCAGTTCGACCTCACCGCGGAAACGATGAACGGAACGATCGCCTCGACCTTTCCGCTCGGGCTTCCCGCACTGACCAGGCCCTCTTCCAAGACCCGGGAGCCGAAGGAAAAGTCCCGGCAGATCTCCGTGACCGACGAGCAGGGAGAGACGACGGTCGTGAATCTCGACGAGCTCGACGAGGAGATCGAGGCCGCGCTCGCGGAGTCGATGCACGAGCTCGAGGTCGAGCTGGAAGACACCGAGGGCGAGGTGCACCGGACGGAGCGGCGGATCCACCGTGTCCGGGTGGTCGATCCGCGCCGCGAGTACAGCGGGTCGATCGGCAAGGGAGGCGCCTCGATCAACCTCGAAACGCTCAACGGAACGGTACTGCTCCTGGCGGCCGGGACGAAGGAGTCGGACGCGAAGCCGCTCGTCTCCTCGCGCCGCGAGTTCGTTGTGACCGTGCCGGTCGAGGTACCGAGCGTCGAGGTCAAGGGGCCGAAAGTGAAGGTCAAGGTGCCGCCGGTTCCCCCGATGCCCCCGGTTCCGCCGGTCCCTCCCGTGCCGCCGGACGACTTCGAAGGCGAGGTCGTGCGGGGCGACGTCAGCGGAAACTTCCTCTCCACGACGAGTGGAGGCAGCTACCGGCTCGGCCGGGTCACCGGCCAGGTCAAGATCGTCACGCACTCCGGCGAGATCCGGATCGGCGGCATCGGCGCGGGCGGAGAGCTTCGCACCCACGGGGGCGACATCGTCATCGGGCCCGTCACAGGGGACCTTCGCGCCTCAACCGCGGCGGGCGACATCCGGATCGACTCGGTGACCGGCTCGGCCGTCGCCGACACGGCGGGCGGCGACATCCGCATCCAGAGCGTCGGCGGCAACCTCGACGCCAACACGGCCGGCGGCGACATCATCGCTCCGAAAGTCGGCGGCAGCGTGAAGGCGGTGACCGCCGGCGGCGACATCCGGATCGCCGTGACCTCGACCGAGATCCGGGGAGGAATCACGATCCGAAACTCGGGAGGCGACGTCACCCTTTCCCTGCCTCCCGACTGCAAGGCCGAGGTCGAGCTCTTCGTCTCCGGCCCCGAGGACTTCGATTCCGCGATCCGCTCCGACTTCCCCGAGCTGACCCTCTCGCGCAAATCCGGCTCGCAGCGCGGCACGGCCATCCTGAATGGCGGAGGGGAGAAGATCGTGGTCCGGACGACGTCGGGGTCGATCCGCCTGCGGAAGAACCCGGCTTCTTAGCGGATCCGCAGCACCGCCCGCCTCTCGATCTCCACTTCCTCTCCCGTGCCCGACCGCGGATCGTGGCGTCCGTGCGAGAGGTACTCGCGGATCCCGGGGGCGAACCGGCGCCATTCGCCGCCGAAGACGGCCACGGTCGCGGACACGTCGCCGACGTTGTCGACGGAGAGGCTGCGGAGCTGGTCGCGCGTGAGCGGAGGATCGGCGAACACGCCGCGCCTCGCGAGGCTTTCGAAGACCGAGGCGAGAATCCGTCCGTACCAGAGCGGGAAGTGGATCAGCCGCTTGCGCGGCTTTCCCACGGCCGCGGCAATTTCGCGGTAGATGTCATTCAGGGTCAGGACGTCGGGTCCGCCGACCTCGTAGCTCTTCCCGAGCGTCTCCGGCTTTTCCAGGGCGTCCGCATAGACGCGCGTAACGTCGTAGATCGAGACCGGCTGAAACCGCGTGGTGCCCGGGCCGATCACCGGGATGAACCCGGGATTGTTCCGCACGATCGGCGCGAGCAGCGAGACGAACCCGTCCCCCGGTCCGAAGATGATCGAGGGGCGGACGACCGTCCAGTCGAGGCCCGAGGCACGCACGGCCTTTTCGCCGGCGGCCTTGGTGCGGCCGTACTCGGACGGGGAGTCCTCGGCGGCGCCCATGGCGCTCATGTGCAGCAGGCGGCGCACGCCCGCGGCCTGCATCGCCTCGATCACGTTCTCAGTGGCCTGCCGGTGCATGCGGTCGAAGGTCTGCTCTCCCGCCTCGTGAATGATGCCGACGAGATGCACGACGGCGTCGCGGCCCGCCACCGCGGAGGTCAGGGACGAGGGCTCGAGGACGTCGCCGGCCGCCGCCTCGACCGGCCGGTTGTAGCGGTTGCGGGTCTTCTCCGGATGGCGCGCGAGGACCGCGACCGCGTGCCCGCGCTGCAGCAGCCGGTTGACCAGGTGCGTCCCCACGAAGCCCGTCCCGCCCGTCACGAGAACTTTCAACCGAACCTCCTCGACTTGCGCGCTCCTTCTATCATCGTCAGGGATACCCGAACAGGTCGCTCGCCACGCGCCGGCCTTCCGCGCGCTTCGCGAGGATTTCTCCGCGGGCATGTGGCAGGCGCGCGAGGTCGCGGAACGGGTCCGCAACGCGGAGCGGCGGCAGGCCGCTCTGCCGCGTGCCCAGAAGGTCGCCCGGGCCCCGCGCCTCGAGATCCTTCTCGGCGATTGCGAAGCCGTCGGACGTCTGCTCGAGCACGGCGAGGCGCCGGCGCGCTTCCGGTGTCGCGGCCTTGCCGACCACGAGGGCGCACCAGGAGCGGCGGTGGCTCCGCCCCACGCGCCCGCGGAGCTGGTGGAGCTGGGCCAGCCCGAACGACTCGGCGTTCTCGATGATCATGAACGTCGCCTCGGGAACGTCGACGCCGACCTCCACCACCGTCGTCGACACGAGAATCGGAACGCGCCCCGCCGCGAAGTCCGCCAGAACCGCCTGGCGCTCGGCGGGCGGCATGCGGCCGTGCAGAACGCCGACCCGCACCGCGGGCAGGGCCGCGGCGATGCGCTCGGCCGTCTCCCGCGTCGCGGCCACCTCGCGGAGGCTCTCGTCGATCGCCGGGACCACGACGTACACGCGCTCGTCGCGGGACGCCCGTTCGCCCGCGAACGCGTAAACGCGGTCCCGCGCTTCCTCCTCGCGGACCCGCGTCGTGACCTCGCCTCGGCCCGGCGGCTTCTCGTCGAGGATCGAGACGTCGAGCTCCCCGTAGATGGCCCAGGCCAGGGAGCGCGGAATGGGCGTGGCCGTCATGATGAGGACGTGCGGCGAGGGGTTGCCCTTGCGGAACAGACGCGCGCGATGGGCCACGCCGAAGCGATGCTGCTCATCGACCACGACCAGGCCCAGCTCCCGGAAACGGACCGGCGACTCGACGAGGGCGTGAGTGCCGATGAGGGCGTCGATGCCTCCGGAGGCCAGGGCTTCGAGGAGTCGCTTGCGCCCCGCTCCGCGCAGTCGCCCGGTCAGCAGTCCGATTCGCACGCCGGCGCCGGTCAGCCAGGACGCGAGGCTCTCGGCGTGCTGTTCCGCGAGGATCTCGGTCGGCGCCATCAGAGCCGCCTGCGCGCCGTTCTTGGCCGCGATCAGCATCGCGAGGCCGGCGACGACCGTCTTGCCGGAGCCGACGTCGCCCTGGAGCAGTCGCGCCATCGCCCGGCCCGAGCCCAGATCCTCGGCGATCTCCCGCACCGCCCGCTTCTGCGCGTTCGTCAGGGGGAATGGCAGGACGTAGCGGGCGAGCTGCTTGATCGCCTGCTCGGCCGGCAGGACGCGGCCCGGGCGCTCCCGCAGTCGCGCGCGGCGGTCCTCGATCCGGGCGGCGAGCGCCAGCAGCTCTTCCCGAGCCAGCTCGTCGACGGCCGCCTTGGACGAATCGGCGTGGGAAGGGAAATGGGCCTCGGCGAGTGCTTCGAGGAGTCGGCCGGGAGGCGAGCCGATCGTGCGGAAGTCCGCCGAGAGCTGGTCGAGGGCCCGCCGGACGAGCGTGCGCCAGAGCCGGGGCGCGATGTCGGCGATGCGGTGGTGTATGCCGACGATGCGGCCCGAGTGCAGCGGGTCCGACTCGTCGCCCGGATCGAAGAGCTCGGTTTCGGGATTTTCGATCCGCATCTCTCCGCGGCTGCCGGCGGCCGGAGCGCCGAAGAGGGCCGCGCGCCGGCCCTCGGCCGCCAGCGCCTTCGCGAAGGACGGGTACCGGTTGTGCCAGACGACGCGCACGGCGCCGGTGCCGTCGTCGGCCACGGCCTCCACGCGCAGAAGCCCCCGGCGCATCCGCGTGGAGTGGACTCCCTGGAAACGCACGAGGACCGTCGCGGGTCGGTCCCACTCGAGGCTCGACACCGAGGCGAAGCGGCGCCGGTCTTCGTAACGAAACGGCAGGGCGAGCAGGAAATCGGCCACCGTCTTCACGCCGGCCTCGGCGAGCTTCGCGGCGCGGGCGGGGCCGACGCCGGGCAGGTCCGCGATCGCCTGGCCCAGGCGTAGCGGAGCCGCTCGAGGCGCCGCGCGGCGCGTCGGGGCCAGTTACGTCCCGGGCGTCAGGAAGGTCAGCGACACGAGGCCGAACTTGAGGACGTCGCCGTGCGCGACCGCGACCGGCACGCCTGTCACGAGGCGGGTTCCGTTGACGTGCGTGCCGTTCATGACGCCGATCTCTTCCATGACGTAGAAGATGTCACCCATCTGGTACAGCTTCGCGTGGCGGCGGGACGTCGAGCGCTGCGAATCGAGGGGAGTGAGATCGACGTCCGGCGTGATCCCCGTGACCGGGTCGCTGCGGCCGACGAGGGTGTCCCCCTCGCGGTTGAGAAAGAACTCGGACGGCGGATCCTCCCCGATGAGACGGCAGGCGTTGCGCTCGGGCGCCGGACGTTTCTGGACGGGCTTCTCTTCTTCGGCGACGCGGCGCCCCAGCGCCTCCTCGAGCATGGCGGTGACTTCCCGGAGCCGCCGCGACAGCTTGCGCATCATGCGGACGGCGATCTCGGTGTTCGACTTCAGCATCGCGTCGAACGTCGTGCCGTTGATCTTGACGAGCTCGACGTCGGTCTTGGCCCGGGCGGACGCGGTCCGGGGAACGTCCTCGAGGACGCTCATCTCCCCGAAGAAATCCCCCTTCTCGAGGGTCGAGAGGACGCGGGTCTCGCCGCCCATCGCCTTGAGGAGCTCCACCGTCCCGGACTGGACGATGTACATCTCCGTTCCGATGTCGCCCTCGGAGAAGATGATCTCGCCCATGGCGTGGCTGACGAGAAACTTCTCGTAGGGACTCTTCCCGGGGCCGCCCGGGCCGGATTTGAAGACGGCCTTCACGGACGGCATGCGAGCCTCACGCGACCCCGGCCGCCAGGAACTCGAGGCGTCCTGCGGCTTCGGTGGCCTCGATGCGGACCGGTGCGCCGAGCGGGAGCGTCCGCGGACGAGCGAGATGGCCCGCGGGAAACCCCCGAACGACCGGGAACGGAGCCCCGCGGAAGCGGTCCTCGAGCCAGGCGGCGACGACCTCCGCGGTTTCGCCTCCGTCGCGCGCGCCGGGCGAAATCGATCCAATGAGCATGGCGTGTAGTCGATCGAGGGTACCCGACCGCTCCAATTGGGTCAACATTCGGTCCAAACGGTAGGTGTTCTCCCCCACATCTTCCCAGAAGAGGACGGCCCCGCGGGTGTCGATGGCCTCCGCCGTGCCGCACAGGGCGGCCAGAAGCGACAGACAGCCGCCCACGAGGGGGCCCTCGCCCGTCCCGGCCGCGAGGACCTCCGAGGCTGCGAAGGCGTGCGGCGCCGGCACCGCGCCGCCGACCACGTCCTCCCAGTCCAGGGAGTCGGCGGCGTCGCCGGCCATCTCCACCGCCGGCATCGGCCCGTAGAAGGACGTCAGTTGCGCATGCGTGCGGAGAAAGGCGAAGAGCGCCGTGAGATCCGATCCGCCCAGGTGGACGAGCGGGCGGCCCGCGATCTCCCCGGCCGGGAGGCGGTCGAGGATCCGCGAGGCGCCGTAGCCTCCGCGGGCGAAGAAGATCGCGTCGACGGCGGGATCGGAGAGGAGCTCGCGGTAGCCTCGCGCCCGCTCTTCGTCGGAGCCCGCCAGAAAGCCCCGGCGGACGAGCGCGTTCGAGGCGAGCCGGACGCCGTAGCCCCGGCGCTCGAGGGACCCGATCCCGCGCCGCAGCCGGTCCTCGTCGACCGGTCCCGAAATCGCGGCGATGCCGATCGTCGCCCCGCGGCGCAGGCGGGGAGGCCGGACGAGCGTCACGGCTGGCGGCAAAAGAGCCCCGAGCGGGCCGATAAGCCGAATTCTGTACCCCGCCCGGAGGGCGAGGCCGCGATCATTCCTCTGGGCCCGAGGTCGCCCTCGGGCTCGTGCAGCCGACCCGGAGGCAGCTCACGTGACGTGAGGCGGGACGGGCGCCCGCTGCCCCCCTATTTGGCCTTGCTCCGCATGGGGTTTACCCTGCCCCCGCCGTTGCCAGCGGGGCGGTGCGCTCTTACCGCACCGTTTCACCCTTGCCGTCCTCTCGGAAGGCGGTCTGTTCTCTGTGGCACTTTCCTTCGCGTCGCCGCGACCGGGGGTTACCCGGCATGCCGCCCGTATGGAGTTCGGACTTTCCTCTCCGGTTCTTCAAAATGAAGCCCGGAGCGATCGCATGGCCCGCTCGGAGCCGACCCGATTCTACTACTTCGAAGCCATCGCCGCCGGGACGTCCGTCGACGCGACGTCCACGGTGATCATGAAGCCGTTCGTGTTCTTCGTCTCGAACTTCTTGTCGGTGCGCCGGAACGCCTGGACCTGCGCCGGCATGAGCACGAACCCGCCGTTGCGCGGCGCGGCGAAATACTTCAGGTTCTGGATGATGGTCGGCTCGGCATTCATCGCCGTGGGGTTGTGCATCAGGACGATCTCGCCTCCCCGCCCGCCGTCGAGCTTCGCCACCGCCTGCTCCCTCGACGAGGACCATTCCACGGGGGCGTCGGCGCCGACCGTGAACGACTTCCACTTGAAGGGGTAGACGGGGCCCAGCAGCGCCCCGGCGATCGCGTCGCGCTGCGCCTTGGTGACCGACGGATCCCAGGCGACCTCGGCCCACTCCGTCTGCATGTCGCCGAAGTTGTCCCCCAGATCGCCCGCGATCCAGAACTTGGCGCCGGCGAGGTCGACGTCGCCGGCCCGGCCCTTGTTGACCTTGTACGCCATGTTGAACTTGCAGTAGCCGTGCTCGCCGTGCGCCGGAGCGGGCTCCGTGCTGAAGTAGCAGGGGCAGAACATCTGGCAGCTGCAGGCTTCGATGATCGTCGCGTTGAGCGACCAGGCGGGCTTGGCCTTGTCCTGGTTCGCCAGCGCCACGGCGACTCCCAAGATCAGCGCCAGCATCGTCGCCCCGAAGAGTCCCCGAGACCGTGTCCACTTCGTCATAAATCCTCCATAGCGGTGCCCATCGACTTAGTGAAGCTGCGGAATCGTATATCTCATCCGTCCCGGTTTTTTTCGTCTTCGAACCACCGAACCCAGTCCTCGACGTCGACCGGGCCCGATTTCGGTCCGCCGTCGGGAGGCCGGGCGGTCCGCCCGAACCGCTGGAAGAACTCCTCGGGGCCGCACACCTTCCCTCCCGCGTCCCGCACCCGCGCCGCGAGGCCGCGGTCCCCGGTCACGACGATGCACTCCGCCGGGGCGGACGCCTTCGTGACGGCCTGAAGGATGGCATCGTCGGCGCTTCCGCCGCTTCGGGACGTCTCGCGGATCGAGAGGGTCCCCAGGCTCGAGCCGCGGCCGCCTCCCGGACCGTCGAAGAACAGCACCGCCCGGGCGCGGCTGGCCCGCAGCCGGTCGGAGAGCTCCGCGACCAGGGCCTGCCGATCCTCTTCCGTGGGCCGCGCCGTCCTCCGGACCCGCCCGATCAGGTTGTTCCCGTCGAGCAGGTACGGCATCACGCGGTTCGGGTGCGCCGAGGGTGCTTGAGGCGGAAGAACAGGACGGAGAGGGCGCGGCGGACGCGGCGCCGATCGGCGATGAGGAGCACGAGCAGGGCGCCGAGAAAGATGGCGGCGAACCATGGCACGAAGAAGACGAGCGCTCCGAGGGCCAGGGCGAAGACGTCTTCCGCGAGGGAGATGGCGATCTGGGCGACGCCCCGGGTCGCGGCGGTCGACGTCAGCCGCGTGGTCGACTTGGCGAAGTGCGTGGCCAGCGTCGCGAACGCCCCCGCCGCGGCGAGGCCGATGCGGCCGCCGGTCGAGGCTTCGGGAACCGCCGACAGCATGAGGAGCGCGCCGGCGACAGGCCGCAGGAGCGTCTGCACGAGGTTCCAGAGGTGGTCGACGATGGGGATCTTGTCGGCGACGAACTCGGCGAGAAAGAGGATGAGGCTCGCCGTCAGCACGGGCTGGCTCGACAGGAACTCCGCCGCCGGGCCCGGGAACTCCTGGGGCAACAGCCGGTAGAGGCCGTTGAAGAGGAGGAGGACGACCCAGGCGTTCAGGCCCGCCGCCGCCGAGAGGCCCAGGCCCGTGAGGGCCGCGGTCATTCGTTCAACCGCGGTGCCGGAACAGGCGGGACAGGAGGCCCGGCTGCGCCGGCGCGTCGGTCGGCTCTACGGGCGTCTCGTCCTTCTCGGATCCGACCCATTCGTGTTCGCCCGCCGTTGGCCGCGGCGCCGCCGCCGCCGCTTCGACCACGCGCTGCAGGAGCTCCTCGTTCTCGGGAGTCGAGTCGAGCGAAACCGCGCGCCGCGCAAACGGCTCGGCCTCGTGCGCCCGCTTGTGCTCGAGGAGGGCGCGTGCGGCCTCGACGGAGAGGGACACGCGGCGGCTGTCCAGACGCGCCGCCTCCTTCAGGTTGGCCAGGCCCTGATCGATCCAGTTCGGGTTCTTGAGCTCGACCTGGGACAGCGTGTAGCGGTACTCGGAGTTGTCCGGCACGAAGCGGACGGCCTCGCGCAGCATCTCGACCGCGGGGTGGTAGTCCTTCTCTTCGATCAGTTCCTTGGCGCGACGGAAATTCTGAACGGCGAGCCTGCGCCGCGCCTCGGGGTTGGTCGTCGGCGCGTCGCTCACGAGAAGCGAAGGCGGCGCCGCATCGAGGCTCTGGTCGTAGAGCGCGCGCTTGTCGGCGTCCGAGAGCGCCTCGTACGCCGCGCGCATCCGCTCGAACACGGCGTTGAGCTCCTTCTCGAACTTGCCGAGATCCTCTCGATGCCGGAGGTCCGGATGGAACAGGCGGCTCCGCTCGAAGTAAGCCTCTGAGACCTTCTCGGGAGGCGCGTCGCGCGGAATTCCGAGCAGCTCGTAGTGCGTCAGCCAGTCGATGCGCCGGTAGGTGTTCTTGACGAGCTCGGCGTGGCCGGGCGAACGCTCGGCGGGTTGCGCCGAGACTTCGACGTTGAGGCCGTGGAACCCGCCGCGGCCGCTCGCCGGCCGCTCCGCCCCCTCGCGCTTCCACTCCACGATCCCGCAGGACACCAGGCCGTAGAGGATCTTGGCGGTCGCGCCCCGGGACGCCCCGGCGATCTTCAGCAGCGAGTCGACATCGAGGATGCCGTCGATGCGGGAGAGGAGGTAGGCCTCCTGCGGAGTCAGCGGCAGGTACTGGTAGCGCGACATCGGATCCGTGGCGAGAATCGGGACCCGGTGGCCTTCGCCGAGCCGCTCCCGGAACATCTCGCTTTCCGGGAGCCGACGGATCCCCTCGACGATGATCGCCGCCGTGGACAGCGAGAGGGCGACGTCGGGATCCAGCACTCCCGCGGAGGCCTGGTACTTGTACTCCCCCGAGTCCCACGCGAACGTCGAAAAGACGATCTCCTCGACCAGTCGGCGCATCTCGGCGTCGAGCACGGTGCGCGACACGAGGCCCCGCTCCACGAGGATCTTGCCCAGGCGCGCGCGCCCCTGGCGGGCCACGGTATCGAGGGCCCAGTTGAGGTCGGTGTCCGTAATGCAGCCCCGGCGCTTGAGGAACGCCCCGATCCGCTGGCCCTCCCGGGAGGAGGTCGCCGTCCGGAGCTCGCCCTTCTCGAAAAAGAGATGTCGTGTCTCGTCCCCGTGGACGAGCGACAGGGTTCCCTTCAGCCCCTCCAGGAAGATGCGCCGCAGAACCTGCGGCAGGGGCGTTTCGGAAAGGGACCCGCGAAATCCGACGGGTGCGGCCTGTGTGGTCATCGATTCGCCGAGTGGTGCCTAGGGTAGCAGAAAGCGGAACCTGCAGGCATCGCGGCGGTTACGAGCGATCCTCAAGGGGCAGCCACGACCATCGGATGGTTCCGCGGCGTGGAAAAGAAGGCCGGCGCCCCGGCGAGGGCGCTCTCGGCGGCCTCGCGCGTTGGGTAGCGCCCCCAGAGCACGCGGAAGCAGGTTTGGCCGCGGAAGGACGTCTTGACCAGCCACATCGTGCCGGCCGGCCGGTCGTGGCCGAACGCCTCGGTGAGCGACGGCACTTCGCACGCGAGCTCGAGTTGGACGGTGAAGCGGGCTCGCCGGTCGGAGGCCGCGCTTCGCTGATCGCGCTCCGCCCGCTCGAGCCAGCCCTGGCGGGAACGCGGAGGCGCCTGGGCCGACGCGGCGGGAATGCGGAGCGCCGGAGTCGGCGAAAGCCGCGCGGGGCGGGCCGTCGGCCGCGGGGAGGGAGCGGCGGCCGCCGGCGCGACCGTAGGTGCGCCGGTCGGGACGGGCATCGCGGGGGCGGCCGTTGGTTGCGGAAGCGGAGTCTCGACCGGCGCCTCCGGCGAAGTCGGGCTCGGACTCGCGACCGCCAGCGGAACGGCCTCCCCCGTCGTGTCGGGGTGGCGGGTTCGCCAGTAGAGAACGGCGGCCGTCGCCGCCACGAGCAGGGCGAGGACCGCGAGCAGCGTCGCGCTCGAGCGGTGCCGCGGTCTCTCGACGGATCCCACGCCGGTCGAAGCATCCAGAGGTCGCTGCAAATCGAAGAGCGCGTCGGCGGGCTCGCCGGGCGCTTCGGCATCGGGGACGACGCTCTCCTCGTACCGGCCGAAGTCGTCGGGCGCGGCCTGCGTCGCTTCGAGGTCGGTCGCCAGCCGCTCGCCCTCGCTCTCGTCGTCGGATGGCTCGTCCATGCGCCGAGCCGGTATGTCCAGGTCCGCGTCGACGAGCGTCTCGTCGGTTTCCGAAACCTCGGGAGTCTCCTCCTCGATGGCGTCGTACTCGGGAACCGAGGCCGGTGTCGCTGGCTCAATCCGATCCTCGATGTCGACCTCGGGCTCGAGCTCCTCGTCTTCGTATTCCTCTGACTCCTCCTGCCGAGGCGCGACTTCGACCTCTGCTTCCTCGTCCGGCGGCGGCGGCTCCGGTTCCGGCGTCGGGACGATCGTGGGGCGCGGAGCGGCCTGGGGCTCCTCGACGGCGTAGGCCGGGTGCACGAGACCCAGCGTGACGAGCGCCGCGAGAAGCTTCTCGACCGCGAACGCCTCGGCGGGGGCCTCGGCCGCGATGTCGGCGGCCGTCGACTCTCCGTCGATCAGGCGGACGACGGACTCGGCGTCGTCGGTCAGCCCGAAGGTGGCGAACTCGGCCTCGAAGCGCGAGTCGCGCACGAGGGGCACGTCGGCGCCGCCGAGGTGATGAAGGACCAGGCCGCGGTCGCGGGAGCGCAGGAAGAGCTCGAGGATGAGGCGCGGGATCGTCAGGCGGAACTCCCCCGCCTCGCGCGGCCCGGTGCGGAAGAGGCTGTAGTCACCCTCGATCCAGGTCAGGAGGTCGGACAGCACTTCGACGGCGCGAATCTTTTCGCCCCAGCGCCACTCGCGTTTCGTCAGCACACCGGCCTGGAGGGCCGCGAGCGCGCGGTCGGCCCCTTCCGCGGCGGAGAGCCGCTCGAGCGTCGTCGACTCGAGCTTGCCGGCCCGAACCAGGATCGAGGCCGTGTCGAAGCGCGTATCCGAGGACGACGCGCCCACGACCTCGCCGGCCGCGAGCTCAAAACCCGACGTCGCTCCGGAGCGGGAGAACTGAAGGGTGCCGCTCGCCCCCTCCCGCCAGAGCGCCACGAGGGCCGCGAGAATGTCGGTGCTCCGGATGTCGCCCTCCACTCCGAACTCGGTTCTCATGCGGAATGCCGCAGAAACTCGGTCACGGCGCGCGCGGTCGCCGGTCCGACGGCCGCCGCGATCTCGACGGGGTCCGCTCTGCGCAGGCCCTGGACCGATCCGAAGCGCCGCAGCAGGAGTCGCGCCCGGGTGGGGCCGACTCCCGGGATCTCGGTCAGGGTCGTCTGGCGCATCTTCTTTCCGCGCCGCTGCCGGTGGCGAGTAATCGCGAACCGATGCGCCTCGTCGCGGGCCCGCTGAATGAGTTGCAGGGCCGGATCCTTGCGGGAGAGGCGGATCGGGTCCGGCCGGTCCGGTACCCAGATCTCCTCCTCCCGCTTCGCGAGACCGACGGTCGGGAGCTCGACGCCGATGCGGTCGAGCGCCGTGAGCGCGGCCTGCAGCTGTCCCCGGCCGCCGTCCACGAGGACGAGATCCGGCCACGGCCCTTCGGAAGTCTGGACGCGGCGGTAACGTCGCTCGACGGCCTCGGCCATGCTGCGGAAGTCGTCCGGCTCGAGGAGCTCCTGCGAAGCGATGTTGAAGAGGCGGTACTCGGATTTCTTGGGCCGGCCGTCCTCGAAGACCACCATGGACGCCACGCTGTCGGTGCCCTGCGTGTGCGAGATGTCGAAGGCCTCGATCCGGTGCGGCGGGATCGCCAGACCGATCGCCCGTCCGAGCCGCTCGGCGGCCACGGCCTCGTCACCGCCCGTGCGGCGGAAGCGGATGCGATGGCGCTCCCGGGCGTTGACCTCCGCCATCCGCAGCCGGTCGGCCGCGGCGCCGCGCTGCGGAGCGCGGACCGCGACTTTCGCTCCCCGGCGGGCGGCCAGGAAGGCTTCCAGCAGCGCCGGGTCCCCGATCTCGACGGGCAGGTGGACCTCCGAGGGAAGAAACGGGTTCGCGTCGTAGAACTGGGGCAGGAACGCCTCGAGAAAAGCCGTCGGCTGGAGCTCCTGGGCCTTTTCGAAGAAGAAGTCCCGGCGGTCCTGCAGCACGCCGCCGCGGACGACCAGAACCACGACGGCGACGTCCTGTCCCGACTCGAAGAAGCCGAAGACGTCGACGTTCTCGCCCTTGAGCGACTGGACGACTTGTCGCTCGGCCACATCCTGCACGGTGCGGAGCGCGTCGCGATAGGCGGCCGCCATCTCGAAGCCCTCCTGTTCCGACGAGGCGAGCATCCGGGCCTCGAGTCGCGCCTCGAGCTCCTCGTTTCGTCCCTGCAGGAAAAGGATGACGTCGGCGACGGCCTCGCCGTATGCCTCTTTCGTCGTGAGCCCAGCGACACAGGGGCCGAGACAGGCATGGAGGTCGTAGTAGAGGCAGGGGCGAGGCAGCTTCCCGTCGATCTCGAGGGTGCACGTCCGGATCTGGAAGTGCCGCGTGATCATCCGCATGATCCGGCGGGCGAGGCCTCCCCAGAACGGCCCGAAGTAGGAATGGCCATCCTCGAGCACCCGCCGGGTCACGAGAGCGCGCGGCCAGGCCTCGCCGGTCGTGATCTTGATGTAGGGATACGTCTTGTCGTCCCGAAGGCAGACGTTGTACCGGGGCCGGTGCTTCTTGATCAGTGTGTTTTCGAGCAGCAGGGCCTCGAGCTCGGTCCGCGTGACGATCGTCTCGACGTCCCGGTAGGCGCGCAGCAAGGCGGCCGTCTTGGCGTCTTCGGGTCCGGCCCCGAAGTACGTGGCGATCCGCTTCTTCAGGGAGCGAGCCTTCCCGACGTAGAGGAGCTTGCCCTTGTCGCCGCGGAAGAGATAAACGCCCGGGGAATCGGGCAGATTCTCCGGCGGGCGCGCGTCGACCACGGCGTCAGTTTAACGCGGTTGGCAAGGCGTGTTGAGCTTCGGATCGGTCCGGTATGATGTCGTTGTCGTGCCGATGTACGAGTGTCCGTACTGCTACACACCGGTGGAGCCCGGCACTCCGGTGTGTCCCAACTGCGGACGAGAGCTCGAGCGATGGCAGACCGGCTTCTACACGCGCCAGCGCCCCCTCGCCGCGAAGCCCCGCACGGCCGTCTGGGCGGCGGCGGCCGCCGCGCTGCTCCTCATCCTCGCCGGATTCGCGCGCGCCTGCCACTGGATATGAGGCGGAGCACGCTGTCGGCCGCGGCACTGCTTCTCGACCGCCGCGACCGCTGCGTCCGCGCGCGCCCAGATCGTTCCGATCACACGCTGCAACGCGGCGATCCCCTGCAACATCCCCTACGGCCTGCGGCCCGCGGACGCCGCCGGCTGGACGCCGGGTTCCAATGTCGGGCAGGGCCACACGGGGATGTCGCTCAGCACGGACTTCACGAACGGGCTCGTGCCGAAGATCGATCGCCCGCCGGTCTCGGAGGATCCGGTCGAGGCCGCCGCGCGGATGTACGTCCGGAAGTACCCGGCGCCGGCGACGACGAAGTCAAGGTCCAGGTCGAGCGTCAGGGTCGAGAGTCGAAACCCACGAGCGCCGACGCCGACTCCAAAACCCTAGACTCTCGCCCTCGCTCTCGACTTTACGACCTGAAGATCTCGAGCTCTCTCAAGCCCCGGATCTCGTCGCTCAGCGCCGCCGCCTTCTCGAAATCCAGCTCCTTCGCCGCGGCCTTCATCTGCTTCTCGAGATCGGCAATGCGGCGGCGAATCGAGTCGCCGTCCGGAAGCTCGACGCGGGGCCGGTCGATCGGGACCTCGTAGTAGTCCAGGTTCCCCATCCGCACGAGCGGCGAGTGGTGCTCCTTGATGATCGACGCGGGCACGACGCCGTGCTCCGTGTTGTACGCCTCCTGGATGCTCCGCCGGCGCGAGGTCTCCTCCATGGCGCGGCGCATCGAGTCGGTCACGGCGTCCGCATAGAAGAGGACTCGGCCGCGCAGGTTGCGCGCCGCCCGGCCGGAGGTCTGGATGAGGGAGGTCTCGCTGCGGAGGAACCCTTCCTTGTCCGCGTCGAGGATCGCGACCACGGCGACCTCGGGAAGGTCGAGCCCCTCGCGCAGGAGGTTGATCCCGATGAGACAGTCGAAGACCCCGCGCCGGAAGTCCGAGAGGATCGCCACCCGATCGAGGGTCTCGATGTCCGAATGCAGGTATCGGCAGCGCACGCCGACTTCGGTGAAGTAGTTGGTCAGCTCCTCGGCCATGCGCTTGGTCAGCGTCGTCACGAGAACGCGCTCGCTGAGGCCGGCGGCCTCCCGGACGACGGCCAGCAGGTCGTCGACCTGGCCCTTGACCGGACGGATCTCGATGACCGGGTCGAGGAGGCCGGTCGGGCGGATGACCTGTTCCACGATCTCGCCGCCGGCGCGCTCGAGCTCCTCGGTGGACGGCGTGGCGCTCACGGCGATGACCTGCCGGACGCGCTGGCGGAACTCGTCGTAGGTCAGCGGGCGGTTGTCCAGGGCGGAGGGCAGGCGGAAGCCGTAGTCCACGAGGACCTGCTTGCGCGATCGGTCGCCGAAGAACATCCCGCGCACCTGGGGCAGGGTCACGTGCGACTCGTCGACGACCAGCAGAAAGTCTTCCGGAAAGTAGTCGAGGAGCGTCGGCGGCGGCTCCCCCGGCGCGCGTCCCGAGAGGTGGCGCGAGTAGTTCTCGATGCCGCTGCAGTAGCCGAGCTCCTTGATCATCTCGAGGTCGAACATCGTGCGCTGGTGGAGCCGCTGGGCCTCCAGAAGGCGTCCGGCCTGCGTCAGCTCGGCGAGCCTCGCGTCGAGCTCGAGGCGGATCGTTCCGATCGCCCGCTCCAGGGTCTCCTTCGGCGTGGCGTAGAAGGTCCGCGGGTAGAGCGCGAGCCGGTCGACGCGCTGGAGCGGCGTGCCCCGAAGGGGATCCGTCCGCGTGATCTTCTCGATCTCGTCGCCGAAGAACTCGACGCGGACCGCGGTGTCCTCGTACGCCGGCGCGACCTCGAGGACGTCGCCCCGGACGCGGAACGTCCCGCGCGCGAGGTCGAGGTTCGTGCGCTCGTACTGCATCTCGACGAGCTGGGCGAGCAGGGCCGGCATCCCGCGCGTGTCGCCGACCTCGAGGTACGCGAGCATGTCGTAGTACGAGTCCGGCGCGCCGAGGCCGTAGATGCACGAGACCGAGGCGACGACGATGACGTCGCGCCGCTCGAAGAGGGCCTTCGAGGCCGAGAGACGCAGCTTGTCGATCTCCTCGTTGCGGGTCGCGTCCTTCTCGATGTAGGTGTCGGTCTGCGGAACGTACGCCTCGGGCTGGTAGTAGTCGTAGTAGGAGACGAAGTACTCGACCGAGTTCTCGGGGAAGAAGCTCCGGAACTCCTGGTAGAGCTGCGCGGCGAGCGTCTTGTTGTGCGACAGGACGAGCGTGGGCCGGTTGACGGCCTCGATGACTTTGGCGATCGTGAACGTCTTGCCCGAGCCCGTGACGCCCAGAAGCACCTGGTCGGAACGTCCGTCCTGGAGGCCCGCCACGAGCTTGGCGATGGCCTGTTGCTGGTCGCCCTGCGGCGTGAAGTCCGTCTTGAGGCGGAAGCGTCCCGAGGCGCTGGCCTGAGCTTCGAGGTACGAGGCCGGTTTTCCGGCGGCGTTGGAAGCGGGTGGCGGACCGGGGCTGGTGGGGCGCGGCATGGGACCAGCGGCGGCTTATAGCATAACGACCCCCGATGCCTCACAATCGCCCGGTGAAGAAGGGGGACTCGCGGGGCGCAGCGCGTCGCCCGCTCAGAACTTTCGGGCGCGCGGCCGCCCTGCTCCTTCCCCTCCTCGTCGTCGGCTTCCTCGGCACCGTCGCCGGCTCGGTCGCGACCGAGTTCGTCCGCGTTCCCCGCGTTTCGGAGCTCGCGACCTATCGGCCGGACATCATCACGCAGATCACGGCCCGCGACGGTTCGACGATCGCCCGCTACGCCATCGAGCGGAGGATCCTGGTTTCGCGCGCCCAGATTCCGCCGGTCGTCCGCAACGCGATCGTGGCCACCGAGGACAAGAACTTCTTCGGGCACGGGGGCATCGACGTGCGCCGGACCGTATCGGCCCTCGTGACGAACCTCCAGCAGGGTGGGTACGCCCAGGGCGGCTCGACGCTCACGCAGCAGCTCGCCCGCGCGATCTTCCTCTCGCCCCAGAAGACGCTCTCGCGCAAGGTCAACGAAGCCCTCGTCGCCTTCGAGATCGAGCGGCGCTACTCCAAGGACCAGATCCTCACGATGTACGCGAACGAGATCTATCTCGGCCACGGCAACTACGGAGTCGAGGCCGCGTGCCGGTACTACTTCGGCAAGAGCGTCGGCGAGGTCACGCTCGCCGAGGCGGCGCTGCTCGCCGGGATCGTCCAGCGGCCGGAGGACCAGTCCCCGTTTCGCAACCCGGACCTCGCCCGCTCCCGGCGCGCGACCGCGCTGCGCCGCATGCAGGCCGCGGGCTTCATCACGGAGGCCCAGCGCCGGGCCGCCGAGGCCGAGCCGCTGCCGGCCGCGCCCTCGCTCGCCGAGTCGATCGTCGGGCCGTACTTCTGCGAAGAGGTGCGGCGGTACCTCGAGCGGACCTACGGAGAGAAGGACCTCTACGGGCGGGGGCTGCGTGTCGAGTCCACGCTGGATCCCGAGCTGCAGGCCTGGGCGGAGGAATCCCTGGGCTGGGGGCTACGCCAGCTGTCGCGCCGGCACGGCTTCAAGCGGCCGCGCAACCTGACCGCCGAAGGCTACCGCTCGCTCGACTCCTACGTCGATCCGAGCTGGGAGGACGTGCGCGTCGCGGACGGCCAGACGCTGCGGGGAGTCGTCATGGAGGTCGGCCCCTCCGGGGCCTCGGTCCGGATCGGGCGCGAGACTCTGCCGCTCCCGAACGCCGGCGCCGCGTGGACGGGCGCCACTTCCGTCGCGAAGCTCCTGAAAACCGGCGACCTCGTCACCGTCACCGCGGTCGCCGCCAAAGACGGCAAGCTCACGCTCTCCCTCGACCAGGACCCCCGCGAGCAGGGCGCCGTGGTCGTCCTCGAAAACGCGAGCGGCGCGGTGCGGGCGATGGTCGGCGGATACGACTGGACGCAGTCCAAGTTCAATCGCTCGACCCAGGCGCTGCGACAGGCCGGATCCGCGTTCAAGCCGTTCGTGTTTCTGACCGCCCTCGAGCAGGGGTATACGGCGGCGGACACCGTCTTCGACGGGCCCCTCTCGATCGTGATCGATCCTCGCCAGCCTCCCTATCGGCCCAACAACTACGACATGAAGTTCCACGGGATCGTGACGCTGCGAAGGGCCCTCGAGCATTCCTACAACGTCCCGACCGTGCGGATCGGTCAGATGGTCGGCCTCTCGAACGTGATCGAGACCGCGCACCGGCTCGGCATCCGGCAGAAGCTGCAGGCCTACCCGTCCATGCCGCTCGGGGCCTTCGAGGTCACGTTGCTCGAGCTGACGGCGGCCTACTCCGTCTTCGCCAACCAGGGTCTCGCGTTTTCGCCGTACCTCATCGAGCGGATCACCGACGCCAACGGCGATCTTCTCGAGCAGACGCATCCCGACGCCCGCGAGGTGGAGACGCCGCAGAACGCGTTCCAGCTCCTCCAGATGCTCAAGGGCGTGACCCAGCGCGGCACGGCGGGCTCGGCCGCGCGCCTCAAGCTGAACATCGCGGGAAAGACCGGAACGACGAACGACTTCACGGACGCCTGGTTCGTCGGCGGCACCCCGCGTTACACGATCGGCGTCTGGGTGGGCAACGACCAGAAGACGCAGACGATCGGCAAGGGGGCCGATGGAGCGAAGGTCGCGCTGCCGATCTGGATCCGGCTCGTCGAGAAGATGAAGGACAACGGACGGATCGACCCGAAGGAGGACTTCGAGGTGCCGCCGAACATCGTCCTCACTCCCGTCGACTACGAGACGGGGCTCAAGGCCACGGCCGACACGCCGCTGCCGGTCCTCGAAGCCTTCGTCAGCGGGACGCAGCCGACCGAGGAGTGGAACGTCCGCGCGCAGGAGATCGCGAAGCTGCCGTGGGCGCTTCAGCAGCCGTTCTACGCACCGAAGACGGGCGAGCTGCCGGAGTCGTCCACGCTGGTCCCGCCGAGCCCCACCCCGCGCTGAGCGCGGGGCCTACGACGGCCTGCGTGTTTGCGGCCTGGACTTCGACGTTCAGCGTCGCCGCGACGTCGCGGTGGAGGCGAACGTGGACGGTGTGGGTTCCCAGGCGCCGGATGGGCTCGGCGAGCTCGACGCGTCGGCGATCGACCTCGATCCCCTTTGCGGAGAGCGCGTCCGCGATCTCGGTGGCGGTCACCGATCCGTAGAGGTGGCCTTCCTCGCCCGCCTTCTTGGAGATGACGACGGTCAGGCCCTCGACCTTGCCGGCCACGGTCGCCGCGACGCCCTTCTCGGCGAGCATCTTCTCGTCGTACTTCTTCTTCTCTTCCGAGAGCCGCCGGACGTTGGCGGTCGTCGCCTCGTAAGCGATACCCTGCGGGAAGAGGAAGTTGCGGGCGTAACCGGGCTTGACGGTCACGGTGTCGCCGCGATGTCCGAGCCCGCGCATGTCGTCGGCCAGGATGACTTTCATTTGCTTTCGGTTCCTTCCCCGCCCCGCCGGCGGAAATCCACGTACCAGTCGAACAGCCCCAGGAGCGCCACGCCGACGTTGATCGGGAAGTAGGCGGCCAGGGCGTAGAGACCTGCCCGGAGAATCCGGGTCCGGAGCCACCTCCGGAGGAAGTGGCAGATGATAGAGAGGCCCGCCGCGAAAAACAAGGCCGTCAGCGGCAGCAGGAGATTGCCTGCGATGCGCCTTCCCGGGCCGGAAAGCAGGCCAAAAGCCGCTCCACTCGCCACGAAAAGGGCCACGGCCTGGGCCGGAACGCGCAGGGCCTCGAACCGGGCGGCCTCCGCGGTCGGGGCCGGCCGGGCCGACGCCGCGCCCGCATAGAAGGCCACCGCTCCCCCGAGAACCCAGAGCGCTCCGAAGATGCCCCAGAGATAGTCGCGGGCGAACTCGCGCCCCGATTCGAGCGTGAGCCGCATGCGCGCCACCGCCTCCGCGTCCGCTCCCTGTCGCGAGTACGACTCCACGGCCGCGGGGATCAGCGAATCGAACGCGGCTGCGACCTCGGACGCGATGCCGGGGCCCTTGGTCCCGGCGGCGGCGGCGTACGCCGCCGCGAGAAACGTGCAGCCGGCCAGGCACAGCCCGAGATAGCAGCGGGACCCGTCCACGCCCGCCCGCAGGAAGCCGACGGTCGCGGTCGGCAGGAACGTGACGCCGGCGGCGAGGACGGCCATCGCGAGGCCGGAGCCGACGCCTCCCGTGGCCCAGCCGAGGCCGAGGATGACGGCCGCCGCCAGGCAGCAACCGATCAGGCCGTTGACCAGACCGCGCCGGTGCGCGAGGCGAACGAGCGGCACGGCGGCGACCGGCAATCCGAGCGCTCCCACGACGGGAAGGACGAAGAGGGCCGAGAAAGCCGCCGCCGCTCCCAGAGCCGCCATGGGAATCTCGAAGCGGCCGAGCGTCGGCGGTGCGGTCGCCTGAGCGTCGGGAACGTTCATGTGGCACTCGCGAGTCGCGGCGCGCCCCGCTCCGGGGGCGACGCGCCGCGGCCCGCGGCGGGGCTAATCCGTGGCGTACGGAAGCAGCGCGATGGAACGCGCGCGCTTGATGGCCGTCTGCAGCTTGCGCTGGTGGAGGGCGCAGGTGCCCGAGATGCGCCGGGGAAGGATCTTCCCGCGCTCGGGGATGAAGCCCTGGAGGAGCTTGATGTCCTTCCAGTCGATGTATTCGAGCTTCTCCGCGCAGAACTTGCAGACCTTGCGCCGGCGAACGAAGAACTTCTTCCTCGGTCCGCCCTTGGCGTCCTTGCCGGCCGCTCCGCCCCGGCCCCCGGGACGTCCGGAACCTCCGCCCATCCTCATGGCTCGCTCCTTTCGGCGCGCTCCACCGGAGCCGCCGCCGCCTCGGTCGGAGGCGCGGGCGGACGCGGCGGACGCTTGATCGCCTTCTTCCGCAACCTCTCGGCCATCTTCGCGGAGCGCTTGAGCTCCTCGTCGACGCGCACCGCGAGATGACGGAGGACCTGGTCGGAGAGTCCCATGCGGCGTTCCGCCTCGGCGACGGCGGCCGGCTCGGACTGGACCTGCCAGTAGACGTAGTGGGCTTCGCGCTTGCGGCCGATGGGGAAGGCGAGCCGGCGCTTGCCCCACGGCTCTTCCTTCACGACGGTGGCGCCGCCGTCGACCAGGATCTTCTTGTATTCGCCGGCAACCTTCGCCGCGTCGTCGTCGGCGAGATCCGGCGTCACCAGGACGACGATGTCGTACAGCCTCATGTGTTCCTCCTCATGGATGTCAATCCGGGTCGAGGCCGCCCGGAGAGGAAGGTAAATGATTCGCCCGCCGCATCGCGGCGTCGATTCCTTGTGTCAACCACGTCCGGAGGGCCTCGGCGGCCCGAATCAGCGTGTCTTCGAACAGTTCCCGCTCGGCTTTCGCGAAGGGCTCGAGCACGTAATCCGCGAGGTCCCGCTCCCGCGAGTACCTCTCGCCCCGAATCCCCACGCGGAGGCGGGAGAACTCGGTCGTGCCGAGATGCGCGATGACCGACTTCAGTCCGTTGTGGCCGCCGGCCGAGCCGCGCGCCCGCATCCTCAGAGTGCCGAGGGGCAACGCGATCTCGTCGACGACGACGCAGAGACCCGAAGGGTCGACGTCATGTTTCTGGCAAAGAGCTCGGACGGCCTCACCCGAGGCGTTCATGTACGTCTGCGGAAGCGCCAGGAGGACCGCGTCCGGCCCGACTCTCCCCCGTCCGATCCGCGAGGAACACTCGCGCGAGCGGACCCGAATGCCTTCCTCCGACGCGAGTCGCTCGACGACCTGAAAGCCCGCGTTGTGCCGCGTGGCTTCGTAGTCGTCCCCCGGATTCCCGAGGCCGACGATCGCGCGCAGAGGCTACTTCTCCCTGTCCTTCTCCTTCTTCTCGGGCTTCTCGCCCTCCGGAGCCTCTTCCTCCGTGGCGGCCTTGCCCTTCTTCAGAACCTCCGGCTCGGTCGGCTCGGCGGCGCCCTCGGCCGCGGCGGCCACCGGCTCCTCCTCGCGGGTCGGGTGCGTCACGTGGACCACGACCTTCTCGGGGTTGTCGACGATCTGCACGCCCTCCATGGCCGGCAGCTCGGCGACCCGGATCGCATCGCCGATCGCGAGCTCACTCACGTCCACGGCGATGTGCGCCGGGATGTTGCTCGGAAGACACTCGATCTCGATCTCGCGCGTCACGACGTCGAGGATGCCCTGATCCTGCTTGACGCCCTTGGCGACGCCCACGATCTCGATCGGGACGTTGACCGTGACCTTGACGTCCATCAGGACGCGCACGAAGTCGATGTGCAGGGGCTTGCGCGAGACCGGGTCCCGCTGCATCTCCCGGATCATGGCGTGGCGGCTCTGGTCGGAGCCCGCCAGCTTCAGGAGGAAGATCGCGTTTTCGCCGGCGCCTTCGCGGAACAGGTCCGAGAGGGATTTCCGGTCGACCGAGATGGGCACGTTGGGTTTTCCCGCGCCGTACACGACGGCCGGGATCCGCCCGCCAGCGCGGCTGCGCCGGGCCTCGTTCTTTCCAAGCGTCGAGCGTTTCTCGACGGCGAGCTCGATGGTTTTCATGGCTACCTCGCGCGGAAGCGCCGCGCAAAGAGGCGGATTCTACACAAAAAGCGAAGAAACGGAAGCCCCATCGTGGATCCGCTGGATGGCCTCCCCCAGGAGGGGGGCCACCGACAGGGGCCGGATCCGGGGGCAGCGGGCCACGGCCGCCTCGACGGGGATGGTGTTGGTGACCAGCAGGGTCTTCAGGCCCGACCCCTCGATCCGGTCCAGGGCCGGCCCGGAAAAGACCCCGTGAACGGCGGCGGCATAGGTCCCCCTCGCTCCCCCCTCGCGGAGGGCCGCCTCGGCCTGAACCAGAGTGCCGGCCGTGTCGATGATGTCGTCGAGGATCAGGGTGTCCTTGCCCTCGACGTCGCCGACGACGTTCAGGATCTCGGTTTCGTTCTTGCCCGTGCGGCGCTTGTCGATGACCGCCAGGGAGGCCTCCAGGCGCTTCGCGATGGCCCGGGCGCGCGTCATGCCCCCCACGTCGGGCGACACGATGACGAGGTCGTCCAGCGAGAGCTTGCGGATCGCATCGAGGATCACGGGCGCCGCGAAGAGATGGTCCACCGGAATGTTGAAGAAGCCCTGGATCTGCGCCGCGTGGAGGTCCATCGTGAGGATCCGGTCGGCGCCCGCCGCGGTCAACAGGTCGGCCATGAGCTTCGCCGCGATCGGCACGCGCGGCTTGTCCTTCTTGTCCTGCCGCGCATAACCGAAGTACGGCAGGACGGCCGTGATGCGGGACGCCGAGGACCGGCGGAACGCATCGAGCAGGATCAGAAGCTCCATCACGTGATCGTTGACCGGCGAGCAGGTCGGCTGGACCACGAAGACGTCGGCTCCCCGCACGTTCTCGTCGATCTGGCAGTAGTCCTCGCCGTCGGAGAAGTTGTAGAGCGTCAGGTGCCCGAGCGGGATGCCCAGGTAGGCGCAGATCTCCTGGGCGAGCGCCGGGTGCGCGCGGCCGGAGAAGATCTTGAGCTCACCGTAGTTGAAGGCGTGCGATGCCAAAGCGGGGGGATTCTACGCGGGAACTTCCCCGCAGTCGAATGCGGCCGCGAGGAGCCGATGCCCGGGTACCCGTACGCCCGTCAGTCGTTGTCCGTGATCGTGAGCACGACCCTGCGGGCCTGCCCCAGGGTGGCTCCGCCGGTCGGACCAGACAGCGTCAGGTTGAGACTCTCCGCCCTTTCGGCGGCGGCGTCATTCAGGATGGGCACGGTAAAGGTCCTGCTCGTCTGCCCTTGCGCAAAGCTCAGGGTGCCCGATCTGGCCGTGTAGTCCGAACCGGCCGTCGCCGTGTTGTCGCCGGTCGCATAGCTCACGTCGACCGCGCCATACGTGCCCCCCGTTCGAGTCACGGTGATGGTTGCGTTGGCGGTGCCCTCGGCGACCGAAAACGTCGTGGTCTTGAATTGGAGCGAGCCGTTGGTGTCGGTGTCGGTGATGAACAGAACGGCTGTCCGCTGCGCCGCAAGCGTGCCACCGCCGGTGGGATTGCTGAGCGTCAGGTTGACGGTCTCCCGGCTCTCCACGATCGTGTCGGCCAGGATCGGGACGTTGACCGTCCTGGAGGTCTCGCCAACCGCAAAGCTGACGATGGCGGTCACGGCGGTGTAGTCGCTCCCGGCCGCGGCCGTGCCATCGCTGGTCGCGAAGGTCACCGACTGCGCCGCGGTGGCGGTGGTGCGCGAGATCGTGATGGCCTTCGAACCGCTCTCGGGGTTGGCGAAATAGGTGCCGCTGAACTTGAACCCCGAGGCGGACACATCGTTATCGACAATGGTCAGCGTGGCGTTTCCGGCGGTCCCCAGCCGGGCTCCGCCGGTGGGACCGCCCAAGATCAGGTGGCCGGTTTCGTTTCCCTCGGCGGCCGCGTCGTTCGTGACGCTGACTGTGAAGGATCGACTCGTCACTCCCGGACCAAAAGTCAGGATGCCGCCCGCCGCGCCGAAATCGACCCCCAGTGCCGCCGTGTTCGAGGCCGCGCTCCATTGGACGGTGGTCGTGCCTGTGCTGTCGCCGGTTCGAGTCACGGTGATGGATTTCGTCGCGGTGGCTTCGCCCACCGTGAAGTCGGGCGCGCTGAAGTTCAGAGTCGGCGGCGTATACACATCGTCGTCCAGAATCGTCAGAGAGGCGTTGCCGTTTCGCCCGATCAGGGCGCCGACCGGTGAGCTCAACGTGAGATTGAGGGCCTCGTGTCCTTCGGGTACCGCATCACCCGTGATCGGCACGCTGAGGGTTTTCGACGCCTCGCTCGCCGCGAAGACGAGCGTGCCCGAGGTCGCCGCGTAGTCGGATCCCGCGAACGCCGTGTTGTTTCCGGTCGCGTAGTCGACGGAAATGACACCGGTGCCGGCGCGCGAGACGGTCACCGATACGCTGGCTCCGGCCTCCGCCACGGTATAGGTGTGCGCGCTGAATTGCACCGTATCGAGAACGGTCGTGGTCTGCGTCGCGGTGCTGTTCGCCGTGTCCGGGTCGCTCTCGTTTGCGGTCACGCTGGCCGTATTGGACAGAGTTCCCGGGACCGGAGGCTTGACGACGATGGCGACGGTCGCCGACGCGCCGGCGGCCAGAGTGAGGATCTGGCACGTGACGGTATTGGAGAACTTGCTGCAGTTGCCGGAGGCCGTCGTCGCCGAGACGTACGTGACGTTCGCCGGCAGCAGGTCGGAGACCGTGACGCCGGTGGCTTCCGTGGCGGCATTGTTGGTCACCTGGAGGGTGTAGGTCAGGGTTCCGTTCACCATGACGGGATCGGGAGCCTCCGAGCCGGTGATCGAAAGGTCGATCGGCGAGGGTGGCGGTATGGTGACGGTTCCCACAGCAAAGAACTCGCCGCGCGGGAGCTGTTCGTAGATCTCGTTGCCGCCGTTCCAGTCGTAGCGCAGAGTTCCGAGGTCTCCGGCGACGGTCCACCAGTCGCCGATCGTGTAGACGCGGCCCTGCCCGTCGGCCATCATCCCCGGCATGCGCCACACCTTGCGTCCGTCCTGATCGACCATCAGGCCGTGGTCGGTGATGGGATAACCGCCCGCCTCATCCAGCGAGACGCTCAGCAGATGGAAGTTCTGCGGGGCATCCTGGATTCCGGAGGCGCGATTCTCACGCTGGTAGTAGAAAACACGGTTTCCGCCGACCGCGAGACCCAGGGAGGTGAAGCCGATGTGCCGGATTTCCGTAAACGCGGACGCCATCGGCTGGGTCGAGTCGAACTCGTAGAGCACGCCGCCGTTCGCCATCATCGTGAGCAAGGCGCGGTCCCCATCGAGCGGCTGCATCCACCAGACGGAGCGGCTCGACTGGACAGCCGCATCGGTCTCGAGCTGGTCGGAGTCCCATCGCACCAGCGGGGGCAAGGCGTTGGCGTGGACCTCGATGAGGCCGGTATCCCCGTGAATCTGCTGCAGGTCGCCGCCCTGATTCTTGATCGAGAACCAGACGTCGCCCCGTTGGTCGACGAAGGTCCAGAAGGACGAGAAGTCGTACCCACCGCCGCCGTCGCTCGGGGCGCTGACCTGTCCGAGGTTGGTCTTCTCTCCGGTCACGGTATCGATGCGATACACGTACGAGGCCTGTCCGGCGTTTGGCCCGGTAAGGAAGACGTAGAGGAAGTTGCGCGAGGGATCGACGCCGATGGCGGAGTAGGCGGTGTAGCCGGGGAGGATGACTCCGTAGTCACGCCAGATGCCGGTGGCGAGCTCGTAGCCGAGCGCGTGCGCCCCGGTCCACGTCTCGTAGACACCCGGCTTCTCGGCGGCGAAGTGTGTCGCCATGTAGAGCCAGCCGTTGCCCTCGACGATGTCACTGTGGATCTTGCCCTGCGGATTGGTCTGGACATCCTCGCCGCAGATGTCGGTGATCTCGTGGGCCAGCTCGGCGACCTCGCCGGTCGAGGTGTCGTATTTGAAAAACGACGCGCCGTGATGCGCCGAGTGCGACGAGCTGGCGAAGTAGACGTTTCCGTCCGACGCCAGCCGAATGCCCTGCCACTGGCCGTCCAGCTCGCGCTTGTAGTCGTTGAGCGCGAAGGACTGCATCGGCTGCTGGGTCGTGGCCGCGGACTTCTGGTCGGTCTCCTCCGTGGATCGCATCGCCGCAGGCGTCGGTTCGCCGAGGCCCACGGCCACCAGGAGGAGTGCGGCGCCCACGTGCAGCGCCAGCTCGATGGCACACCGGGAGAGTGATCCCCGAGTGAGATCGCGGGTCATGACGTCAGACTCCCGTGATCATGCGAGGCGTGACCGTCTCACGCGAGAATGAGCGTGAAGAGGCGACGGAGCATGTGGACTCATCTTACCGCGTGAGGTTGCCGGCAGAGTGAACGCGGCGGCGAGCGGCGGCGTCCAGAATTGTCCGAGAGGCGCTGTGGTTCGGCCCGATCAGGGCGCGGAATGGCGAGCTGTCGGAGGCGCCGGTATGGGGACGTTGGCGACGGCAAAGAACTGACCGCGGGGCAGTTGCTTGTAGATATCCTTGCCACCCTTCCAGTCATAGCGCAGCGTTCCCAAATCGCCGGGAATGGTCCACCAGTCGCCGATCGAGTAAAGGTGACCCCGCCCGTCGGCCGCCATTCCCGGCATGCGCCAGACCTTGCGGCCGTCCTGGTCAACCATCAGGCCGTGGTCGGTGATGGGATAACCGGCCGCCTCATCCAGCGAGACGCTCAGCAGATGGAAATCCCGCGCATCCTGGTTTCCGAAGGCGCGATTCTCACGCTGGTTGTAGAACACGCGGTTTCCACCGACGGCGAAGACGAGCCGGTTGAAGCCGATGTGCCGGATGGGCGTAAACGCGGACGACATGGGCCTGGTCGAGTCGAACTCGTAGAGCATGCCGCCATCCGGTGACATCGTGAACACGGCGCGGTCCCCATCGAGCGGCTGCATCGCATTGATGGAGCGGCTCTGCTGCAGCGCCGGGTTGGTCTCGGGCTGGTTGGAGTCCCAGCGCACCAGAGGCGGCAGCGCGTTCTTGTGCACCTCGATCCTGCCGGTATCGCCGTGAATGTGCTGCAGGTCGCCGCCCTGGTTCTTGATCGAGAACCAGACGTCTCCACGCCGGTCGACGAAGGCCCAGTAGGACGTGAAGTCGTAGTCCCCGCCGCCGTCGCTCGGGGCGCTGACCTGACCGAGGTTGGTCTTCTCTCCGGTGACCGTATCGATGCGATACATGTAGGCGGCCTGGCCGGCGGTCTTCCCGGTGAGGAAGACGTAGAGGGCCTTGCGCATGGGATCCACGCCGATGGCCGAGTACGCCGTGTAACCCGGACGCAGGACCCCATAGTCCCGCCATCGGCCGGTCGCGAGCTCGTAGCCGAGCGCGTGCGCTCCGGTCCAGGTCTTGTAGGCGCCGGGCTTTTCGTTCGAGAAATGGGTCGCCATGTAGAGCCAGCCGTTGGCCTCGACGATGTCGCTGTGGATCTTGCCCTGGGGGTTGGTCTGGACATCCTCGCCGCAGATCTCGGTGATGTCGTGGACGAGCTCAGTGACCCGTCCGGTCGTGGTGTCGTATTTGAAAAACGACGCGCCGTGATGCGCCGAGTGCGACGAGCTGGCGAAGTAGACGTTCCCGTCCGACGCGAGACGAATGCCCTGCCACTGACCGTCCAGCTCGCGCTTGTAGCCGTTGAGCGCGAAGGACTGCATCCGCTGCGTGGTGGTCGCGGATGTCTGGCCCGCCTCCTCCGCAGGTCCCCGAACCGCCCCGGGCGTGGATTGATTGGCGCACGCGGGCCCCACGACGAGTGCGGCGACAATCAGGATTCCCATTCCGATCGCCGGCCAGGAGACGGAACGTTCAGGGCGGTCGCAGGTCATCAAAGGAAAGTTTCCGTGATGGCTGGGGCGCTAGGACTCGAACCTAGAAATGCCGGCTCCAAAGGCCGGTGCCTTACCAATTTGGCGACGCCCCAATACGGGGATTTTAACCCGTCGACTCGGTCGTGACGGGCGACGCCGTCGCCTCTTCGGAGGATGGTTCCGCGGCCGCGGGAGCCGCCGCGGGTGCCGGAGCGGACGCCTTGACCTTTTCGTATTCTTCGAGGATGCGCCTCTCCATGCGCTCGCGCGTCTCGCGGTTGAGCGGATGCGCGATGTCCTTGAACTCGCCGTTCTTCTTGCGCTTCGAGGGCATCGAGATGAACAGACCGTTCGGTCCCTGAATCACCTTGAGATCGGAAACGAGGAAGCAGTCGTCGAGCACGATCGAAACGTACGCCTTGAGCTTCTCCTCGGCCACGGGAAACACTTTCACCTGCGTGATGTTCATGGAAGACCTCCCCTGGGGCTGGACTCGCGTTGAAATTCGACCCGTGTGAGCGTGCGGCAGGGATAGAGGCGCGCCTCGGGATGGCGGGCCGCGAGGGCGGCCGCGGCTTCTGGAGGCGGAGCGTGCAGAACGATCGTCGCGCCCGAGCCGCTGATGAGGTGGTCCCGGGTGATGCGGCCGGCGGACTCGACGTACGCCTCCATCCCGGGTTCAATCTCTAGCACGGCGGATGCCAGATCGTTGGGCCCCAGGAATTTTTCATGATCCTCGCCCTCGATTTCGAGTCGCGCCGCGAGGGGAAAGCGGCCGGCGTGGGCCCGATACACGGCCGCCGTGGAAATCGCGAAGGGCGGGACCAGCAGGAGGAGATCGGTCGGCGCGCTGTCCTCCTCCGGGGTCACGACCTCGCCGCGTCCGGTGACGTTCGCATCGCCTCCGGTCAGGAAGAAAGGCACGTCGCTGCCGAGAGCGGCGGCGAGGTCCGCGAGCGGGACCGCGTCTTCGTCGATCCTCCAGAGGCGAGCGAGAAGACGAAGCGCGATCGCGGCGTCGGAGCTCCCGCCGCCGAGCCCGCCGCCCATCGGGACGCGCTTCTCGAGGCGGATCCGCGCGCGCGGCGCGACGCCGGCGCGGCGCGCCAGCAGCTCGGCGGCGCGGACCACGATGTTGTCGCTTCCCGCCGGTACGCCCGGAGCCTCGCATTCGAGCGCGAGCTCGTCGGCGTCCTCGACCGTCAGGGTGTCGGCCAGGCTGATCGAGGTCAGCCGCGAGCGGATCTCGTGAAAGCCGTCGGAGCGCACCCGGCCCACGCGGAGCTCGCGATTGATCTTGGCCGGAGCGCCCGAGCGCTGAGCCTCATGGGGACGGAAGCGAGGCGGCGGGCACGGCGTCGGCGGCCGGCTCCCGCGCCACGAGCGCGAGCTTCAAGCCGCGTCCCGATTGTTCCTCCCGTGCGGCGACTCGCCGGGGCCACGGATCGGCCTCGCCTTCATAGGTGACGACGAGCTTTCCTTTGTCGCCGTCGAGGGCGAGCGATCGCAGACGACGCTCCCGCCGATCGACGACGGCCGAGACGCCGACGCGGCCGGGTGGCGAAGACATCCAGACGACGAGGCACTCGTCGCCGTCGCAGCCCTCGACGGCGGTGGGCTCGCCCGGCCACACGCCGGAAAGGACCGCGCGCAGGGCGCCCGGTTCCACGACGAGCGCCTGGCGATCTTCCCCGGTGACGGCGCCGGCGTCGTAGTCCGCGACGCGCTTGCCGAACGGGCCCGTCAGCGAGGCGCGCTGGACCTCGCGCCCGTCGTAGGTCACGGCGAGGGTGCCGGGGACCGCGGGTCCAGCTCCACCGCTGATCCGCGCGTCGTAGAGCAGTCGCGCCGCCGTGAGCGACGCCGCGCGCTCCTGCGCCGCGGCGAGCGCCGTCAGCGTCTCTTCCTTCTGCGTCTCGGTGGCCGGCGTGAAGTGGCGCGCGGCCCGGCCGGTGGCGCAGGCGGCGAGCGGAAGAATCGGAGCGAGGAGGAGGAGGGACGCGGCGGGGCGCAGGCTCAACGCTGCGTGACGGGAGCGCGCGCCCGCCGTAGCTTCTCGCGAACGCGGTCGGCATCGTCGGACTTCAGGTCGAGCGCGGTTTCCCAGTGGCGGATCGCGTCCTCCACGTCTCCCTGCTTCATTTCGAGATCGCCGAGATGCTCGACGATCGTCGGGTCCGTCGGCTCGCGGCGCGCCGCCTCGCGGAGGTTCTTTTCCGCCGACTCCAGGCTCCCCATGCGGAAGTAGAGCCAGCCGAGCGAGTCGAGGTATGCCGGGTTGCGGGGCTCGCGCGCGACGGCCTTCTCGAGGAGCTCCTTCGCCCGCTCCAGCTCCACCCCGTTATCCGCCCACATGTAGCCCAGGTAGTTCTGCGTCGCGGCGTCGTTGGGGCGCTCCTCGAGGATCTTGAGGAACAGAGCCTCGGCTTCGGCGGTTGTTCCCGCCCGCTCGAGGCTCGAGGCCAGCCGGAACTTCGCTTCGGAGTTCTCGGGGTTTTTCTCGGTGGCGATGCGGGCGATGCGGGCCGCCGCGTCGTACTTCTTGAGCCTCGCGTAGACGTCGGCCGCGGCCAGCAGGGAGTCGATGTCGCCCTTCGCCGCGAGAGCCTCGAGCTTCGCCAGCGCGGGCTTCTCCGCTCCTGTCCGAAACTCGAACTCGGCGACGGCCGCGGGCCACTCGGGTTCTCCCGGGTCGGCGGCGGCGAAGGCGCGGGCCTGGGTGAGCCCGTCCGCGAAGTCTTCCCCGTCGCGGTCGGTCGCGAGGAGAATTCGCGCCGCACGGGGATGCACTTCACCGCCGGAGAGCGCGAGGGGCGTGAGCACCTTCCGCGCAGACGCCCAGTCCCGCTGCAAGTAGTCGAGAAAGCCCAGCTCGACCTGAATTCCGGCTCGGGCCTCGGCCTGGCGCGGGTCGTCGGCCATCTGCCGGACCATCTCCTCGTAGATCTCCCGGGCCTCGCGGAACCGGCGCTCCCGCGTCATCTCGGCGGCGAGAGCGCGGCGGGTGGCGGGGTCGTCGGGATCCGCCTTGATCATGGCGCGGAGGATCTCCTCCCCTTCCGTCGTCGCGCCGCGTTCGAAGAGGACGGAAGCGAGGAGACGCCGCGTCGCCCGATTCTCGGGCCGGCGGCGGGCGAGCTCGCGGGCCGCTTCCTCCGCCTCCGTAAACCGTCCGGCGCGCGCGAGGTCCAGCACGATGCGTTCGGAGACCGCGGCGTTCGCCGGGTCCCGCCGCTCGAGCTCGCGCAGGATCGCGAGGGACTTATCCAGCTGGTCCTGATCCTCGTAGAGGTCGATGAGAGCGGCCGCGATCTCGCGGTCGCCGGGATCCGCGTCGTACAGCGAGCGGTAGATCTTCTCCGCCTCGCGCGTCCGTCCGGCCTTGGCCTTGGCATCCGCCGTCAGGCGCTGGATCATCGGCTGGTTGGCGAGCTCGGGGAGCTCGTCCAGCACGGCGGCGGCTTCGGGCGCGCGGTCGGCCGCGAGCAGCGCCCGGGCGAGACTCACCGCGCTGCCGATGTCCGAGGGCGCGAGGCGTCTCGCCGCCGTCAGATGCTCGATCGCGGAGTTCAGCCGCGCCGGATCCTTCTCGGCCGCGGCGAGATCGAGGGCCCCCAGCAGGCGCTGCGCCTCGGCGAGAGTCGGGTCGAGTCGCACGGCTTCGCGCGCCTCTTTTTCCGACTCGTTCACCACGTTGAGGTCGCGCAGCAGCTGCGCGTATTCGAAGTGGACGACGGCGTCGTCCGGCACCTGCGCCAGGACCTTGCGATAGAGGCCGAGCGCCTCCTGGAAATGGCCCTCGGCGACGGCCGTGCGCGCGGCGAGAAACGCCTTCCGGCTTGCGGCCAGGCTCGACTCTCCGGAAGGGGGCGTCGGCGGCGTCGGCGCGGCTGCCGAGGGCTGAGCGGAGGCGACAGCGGCCGCCAGCCAGACGGCCAGCAGCGACGAGAAGGCCTTCACGCCCAGCGCTTTCACCCCCGGAATGTAGCACGGGGCCGCGCGCGCCAGAGGCCTCCCCGGCGGTATGCTGCCGTCATTGTCCCGTACCGGTGTCCCGCGATGAGTCCGCGCTGAAGGTGTGATGTTCTCCTTCTTTCTGGTCGTCGTCCTCGCTGCCGCCGCGTCCTCGACGGAGGTCGGTTCGAAGCCGGGCTTCGGCCTCGTTGCTGTCCGGAACGACGAGGCCGCCGAGGTCTCCCTTCCTGAAACGGTCGATGTCGAGCACGGAATTCCCCGTACGTCGCGGGCCCGGATCGTCCCGGTTCCCGCCGGCGTCTCTCGGCGTGAGCAAGGGCTGCCGGATTTCGTAGCAGAACGGCTCACGACGACGCGCCACGCAAGGCGCGGGGAGAGCTTCGTCGAGTGGAGGCGCGACCGCGTGCGACGCATTCCTTTTCGAGAGAGAATTCCCACATCGACTCTCCCTCTGGAAATGAAGCGACGGTGGCTCGATGAGCCGGAAGGCGAGCGAACGCTTTCGCTCCGGAGAGAAGAGCTCTCTCGTGGACGAGCGGTCCTCGAGGCCCGCCGCTACGCGATAATCGAGACCTGATGCCGCGAATCGGAACGATCCTTCTACGGAGCGGAGCCGTGAGCGAGGAGAGCGTGAACCGCGCCCTCGCAGTGCAGGGCTTCGCCGGAGGACGGCTGGGGACGCTCCTGATCGAGCGGGGCTCGGCGACGGAGGACGACATCGGGAAGGCTCTCTCCGAGCAGCACGGCTGCGACTACATCCCGTGGAACGTGCTGGGCTCGGTCCCGGCCAACGTGACCGCGGCGCTTCCCGCGAAGTTCGCGATCCGGCATTCGGCGGTGCCGGTGGCGCTCGGCGAAGGCTTCATCCGGATCGCCCTCCGGGATCCCGCGAACCTGCGCATCCTGGACGAGCTCTTTTTCGTGACCGGGAAGAAGATCATTCCCGCGGTCGCGCCGGAGGTCCGTCTCTACCAGGCTCTCGAGAAATACTACGGAGAGCGGCGTACCCCGCGGTTCGCCATCCTCGCGGAAAAGCTGTCGCGCCCCACCGCCCCTTCGGTCATCAAGAAACCGCTCCCCCCGCCTCCGGATTTCTCGGTCAGCCCGCGGGAGCTGCCGCCCGGAATCCCGTCCGTCGAAGACGCGGGCCTGGTCGACGCCTGGCGCGTTCCCGACGATCCGCCGGTCGGCTGGGGAGGGCTTCCCCAGCCTCCGCCCAGTCCGCACGACGAACCCGAGACCATCGCGTGGGAAGAGGTGCCCTCGTCGCCGGCCTGGCCGGCGGCGCCGCCCGGTTCCTCCGGCCGAAGCCCTCGGAGCTTCCCGAGCGCGTCGCTCCGCCGCCGGGCCCTCCGGCCGGGATGTGGAGGCAAACGCCGACGCCTCCGCCTCTGCCTCCGCCAACGCCTCCGCGGGTGGAGAAGGTGGAGCGCCCGGAGGGATCGCCCGCACCCGCGGGCGGCGTGCCCGGGCCGGAGGTGCTCGCCGCGATCCTGGGAGCCGGCGGACGCGACGAAATCTTCACGGCGGTGCTCGCTTCTCTCGGGCGGCGTTTCCGGAAAGCGGCGGTGTTCGTCGCGCGCAAAGAGGGCGTCGCCGGTTGGTCGGGCACTGGCGAACGCGTCGACGCCGCGGCGCTCCGGCTGCTCGAGCTGCCCTGGTCCGATCCCTCCATCTTCCTGAACATCCGGCTGAGCCGCTCCTTCTACCTCGGGCCCCTCCCGCCCCTCCCCCGGCACAACGAGCTGGCCGGAGCCCTCGGCGGCTGGCCGGTGGAATGCCTGGTCCAGCCCGTGCTGATGAGGGACAAAACAGTGGCCTTTTTCTATGCGGAGTGCGCCACCGGGGAGGGAGCGACCCCGGCCGATCTGACCTTCTCCCGGGAGCTCGCCGCCGCGACGGCGGCGGCCCTCGCAGCCTCCATCCGATTGAAGAAAAAGCAGGTTATATAATTCAGGACAACCCCGGAGGAGGCATGATTAAAGCCGACATCGTCGACCGCGTGGTGGACCTCGCCCAGATCCCCCGGGCGAAGGCCGCGACCGCGGTCGAAACGGTCATCGAGGCGATGCGTTCGGCGCTCGGAGCGGGCGACCGAATCGAGCTCCGAGGCTTCGGCGTCTTCCAGGTCAAGCGACGCAAGCGCGGCATCGGCCGTAACCCCAAGACGGGAGTCGAGGTTTCGATTCCTCCGGGCAACACGATTCGCTTCAAGCCCGGAAAGGATCTCCGCGATTTACCCTGACAGAGCCCGCTTCGGCGGCGACATAGAATAGCCGGATGCCGCGCATCGGCGAGCTGCTCATAGCCGAGGGCATTCTCTCGGAGGTGGCCGTACGAAGCGCACTCGGCTTCCAACGCCACACCGGCGAACCCTTTCGTCTCGGCACGATCCTCCTCGATCGCGACCTCCTCGCGGAGGAGAGCCTTCTCAAGGCCCTCTCGGAGATCCACCGCTGCGACTATGCGACCTGGCCACAGATCCTGAAGGCCGGACCGCAGATCGTCCGCATTCTTCCGGAGCGCGCGGCCGTCCGCCTGGCCGCCATCCCCTATGCCCTCGAGGGCCGGGGCGTGCGGGTCGCATTCAAGAATCCCTCCAACCTCGCCGCGGTCGACGAAGTGTCCGCGCTCACCGGCCGGCCGGTGCTTCCGGCGGTGATCAGCGAGGTGCGCCTCCTTCAAGCGCTGCATCTCTTTTACGGGAGGCCCGTACCGATCGAGTTTCGCAGCGTGCTGCAGAAGCTCGAGCGCAACGAAGAGCGGCGGTTGTACCGGACGCGCGCGACACTGCGCGCCGTGCCGGCGCGCCGGCCGGTCACATCGCCGCCCGAGCCCGGACGCGAGATCCCGATCTCCCTCGGCGACCGCGCGGCCGAGCCCGCACGGCCATCGCCCCCCGCCGAGCCGCCGCCTCCGGCGAGTTTCGCCGCGCCGTTCGCGCAGGCGGAGACGCCGCACGTTCTCGCCGATGCGGCGGAGTCCTCGGACGTTTCGGGTCTTCTCCCCGATTTCGTTCCTCCGAAGCGGGAGTCGGCCGACGAGCGCGCC
This sequence comes from uncultured Acidobacteriota bacterium, assembly GCA_963782585.1. Lineage (GTDB taxonomy): Bacteria > Acidobacteriota > Thermoanaerobaculia > UBA5066 > Gp7-AA6 > DAHUXD01. The sequence goes on along the minus strand of CAWAKL010000013.1, from coordinate 13,067 downwards.
GCCCGGATGTGGACGGACGCGGTCCCGGGCGAAGCGGTCGCGACGCCCGCGGCTCGGCTCGAGTCCCCCGAGCCGGCGGCGCCTCCTCTGCCGGAGATCGAGCCGCCGACCGGCCGGGACCACATCGCCGAAAACGCGCTCGACCTCCTCGCCGCTCGTTTTCCGAGAATCCTCCTTCTCGTCTCGGGACAGGATGCCGTGCAGGGCTGGACGGGGCGCGGCGGACGCCTGACACGCTCGCGCGTCTCGCGCCTTCGAATTCCCTGGGGCGACCCTTCGATCTTTGCGTTCGTGAAGCTCTCGGGTTCGCCGCACCGCGGAGCGCTCTCCCGGATCCTGCTGCCGCCCGGCCTGGTCGAGCTCGTGGGCGACAAAGCCACCGCGGCCTGCGCCGTCTACCCGGTTCGGATCAAGGACCGGCTCGTCGCCTTCCTGTACGCCGACCGCGCCGGCGCCCCGATGTCCGAGGAGGACTACCGGTTCCTCGAAGCCTCCACCAGCACGCTCGGGAGCTCGCTGGCCAAGCTCCTGATCGAGCTGCGGAAATCCGGGCCCGCGAGCTGACTGCCTGACGGATCATCCCCGCGCGGAAGTCCCCGAAGACGTCGCGCCCGCCGAGACGCGATCGCGATGGCGGCGGTTCACGTCCCACCCGCTCTTCCACCTCGCGCTTTTCCTGCTGACCTTCGTCACGACGACGCTCGCCGGCGGCGCCGCCTTCACGCCGAACGGAGGCTGGCTCGCGCGCGGGCGCTTCGCCGACGGCTTCCCCTTTTCGATTCCGGTGATGATCATCCTCGGCGTGCACGAGGCCGGCCACTACCTGATGTGCCGCCGCCACGGGCTCGCCGCGACGCTGCCGATTTTCCTTCCCTCGCCGGTGCTCTTTCCCGGGTTCCTCTCCTTCGGCACGTTCGGCGCGCTCATCCGCATCAAGGAGCCGATCCCCTCCAAGCGGGTGCTCCTCGACGTCGGCGCCGCGGGACCTCTCGCCGGATTCGTCGCGACGATTCCGTTCCTCGTCTATGGCGTCGCGCATCCCCGTCCGACCACGGGGCCCCTGACGGAAGGAACGATCCTCTTCGACTATCCGCTGCTCGTCCGCTGGGTCCAGAGCTGGACGGGCGTCGAACCCTACACGAGCGCTTCGATCCACGAGCATCCGACCTTCATGGCCGCGTGGTTCGGTCTCCTCGTGACGGCAATGAACCTCTTTCCGATCGGCCAACTCGACGGGTCGCACGTCATGCGCGCCCTCCTCGGACGGAGACAGCCGCTGGCGGCCGGTGCCGCGGTCGCGATCGCCGTCGTGGGCGCCTTCGCGGGCCCGCCCATCTGGCTCGTCTTCACGGCCTTCGCGGTCCTCGTCATGGGGCTCGTCCATCCTCCGATGCCCGACGACGAGGCGCCCCTCGATTTCGGGCGAACGCTCGTCGCGCTCGCCTGCGTCGCCGTGTTCCTTCTCTGCTTCTCTCTGACGCCCCTTCGGACGCCCTGAATCTCAGCTCCGAGGCAGATCGAGAAGAAACGTCGCCGGGCCGTCGTTGACGAGGGCCACTTCCATGGCGGCGCCGAACACTCCGGTTTCCACCGCGACTCCCTGCTCCCGGAGAGCCCCGACGAACGCCTCGTAGAGGGGCTCCGCCTCGGCGCCCCGGAGCGCCCGCTCGAAACCGGGCCGGCGGCCTCGCGAGAGGTCCGCGCCCAGCGTGAACTGCGACACGACGAGAACCCTCCCGCCGACGTCGGGGAGCGCGAGGTTCATCTTGCCCGCATCGTCATCGAACACGCGCAGTCCGGCGACCTTCCGAGCCGCGTCCTCCGCCAGCACGGTCGAATCCCCCGTTTCGGCTCCGAAGAGGACGAGGAAGCCGCGGCCGATCTCGCCGACCACCCGGCCCTCGACGCGCACGGAGGCGCTCGAGACCCGTTGGATAACGAGCTTCACGGGCGCTTTCTCCGCGCGACGCGCGCGAGCTCGACGAGCTCCGGAGCTCCGATCGCCCTCGCCGCGAACCAGTAGACGAGGCTCGACGCCGCGATGAGCGCCGCGAGGATCCCCGCTCCCGGCCACCCCTCCATCCGATCCGGAGAGACGACGTGGAGCGCGCCCCAGAGAAAAACCCCCATGACGGCGGCCGCAACGAGGGAACGGCCGAGCGACGCGGCGATCTTCCTCCCGCCGAGCCGGCCCTCCCGCCGGCGCAGCGAGGAGACGAGCACGAGGACGTTGACTCCGGCCGACGCCGAGGCCGCGAGGCCGATCCCCGGCAGCCCGTAGCGCCCGGTGAGCAGAACGCAGAGCGCGAGGAAGACCGAAGCGTCGGCCGCCGCCGCCGCAACCGGCAGCGCGGTGCTTCTCAGCGCGTAGAACGCCGGGACGATGACACGGATCGCCGCGAAGAAGAAAAGGCCGAGAGCCAGGGTGGCGAGGATTCCCGCGGTTGCGAGCGTGTCGGCGGAGCCGAAACGGCCTCCCTGGAAGAGGACCCGAACGATCGGCGCCTGGAGCAGGATCAACCCGACGCTCGCCGGGATGGTCACGAACGCGATGAGGCGAAGAGCGAAAGCGAGGTGGTCCTTGAAGGGGCCGCGGTCCGCCTCGAGCGCCTCCTTCGAGAGCAGCGGCAGGATCGCGGTGGCGATCGAGACGGCAAAGCCGCCGAGCACGAGCTCCTTCAGCCGATTGGCGTAGTAGAGATGGGAGACGCTCGCGTCGCCGAGCCCCGCGGCGAAGCGCGTCGAGACGACGGTGTTGAAGGCGCTGACGCCGTACGCCCCCAGCCGGGGCGCCATGAGGGTGAGGACCGAACGCACGGCCGGATCCTTCCAGCCCAGCACCGGCCGGCCCACGGCCCGAAGCCGCGCGAGCTGCGGAATCTGGACGGCGATCTGGAGGAGGCCGCCGACGAGAACTCCAGCCGCGAGACCGTAGGTCGGCTCGGCGAGGCGGGGCGAAAGGAAGAGCGCCGCGAGGATCAGCGCGACGTTGAGGAAGATGGGCGCGGCCGCGGGGGCCGCGAAGCGCCGGTGCGCGTTCAGGATCGCCTGGCAGAGCGCCGCGAGCGAGACGAGGAGGACGTAAGGAAAGATCCAGCGGCTGAGGACGACCGTCAGCTCGAACTTCCCGGGCGTCTCGCGAAACTGCCCGGCGAGCAGGGCGACGAGCCAGGGCGCGACCAGGATGCCGACCACGGTCAGCGCGGCGAGGATCAGGGCAAAGGTGGCCACGACGCGGCCGACGAAAGCCCGCGCCTGCTCCTCGCTCCGCTCCGCCCCCACGCGGGCGTAGACCGGGATCACGGCCGAGGACATCGCTCCCTCGCCGATGATTTCCCGAAGCATGTTGGGGATGCGGAAGGCGACGAAGAAAGCGTCCGTGCGCAGCCCGGCGCCGAGGGTCGCCGCGATGACCTTGTCCCGCAGGTATCCCGTCACGCGCGAGACGAGCGTGAGCGGAGTGATCGTCGAGGCCGACCGGACGAGGTGGCCGCGAGTCCTCTCGATGTCTTCGGAAGTCATGCGCCCAGAAGGGATTGTAGCGAAGCGCCGAAGGCCGCCGACTCGGACATCATCTGTCCCGCGCGAAGTGGAATATGTTTCCAGCACCTGAAAGGAGGGCGAACACATGGCCAGCGTCAACAAAGTGATCCTGATCGGAAACCTCGGAAAGGACCCCGAGATCCGGACGACCCCGCAGGGCACGACCCTCGCGCGCTTCTCGGTGGCGACCTCGACGACGTGGAAAGACGCGTCGGGCGCAAAGCAGGAACGCACGGAGTGGCACGACGTCGTTGCGTGGGAGAAGCTCGCGCAGATCTGCGGCGAGTACCTGCAGAAGGGAAAGCAGATCTACGTCGAAGGCAGCCTGCAGACCCGCAGCTGGGAAGATCAGAACGGGCAGAAGCGCTACAAGACCGAGATCAAGGCCTCCAACGTCGTGATGCTCGGACGCCGCGAGGACGGGGCGCGCTCATCGCCTTCTTCCGCCCGCGAAGTGGCCGAAGCGCCGGAGCCCGCTGTGGCCGGTGGCGGCGGCGGCGCGTACGACGACGACGTTCCGTTCTAGGCGCACAACCGATGCCGGCCTACATCGTCGCCGACGTCGACATCCACGATCCGGCGCGCTACGAGCGGTACAAGACCCTCGCGCCTCCGGCGATCGCGGCGCATGGCGGGCGCTACCTCGCCCGCGGCGGCCGCACGGAGGTGCTCGAGGGGGGCCGGTCGCCGCGCCGCACCGTGATTCTCGAGTTCCCGAGCCTCGAGAAGGCGAAGGCCTGGTGGGCCTCGGCCGAGTACGCCGAGGGCAAGGCGCTGCGCCACGCCTGCGCGGAAACCGAGATGTTCGTCGTCGAAGGAATCTGAGCCGGCCGGCGAAGGGACGCTCTCAGGCGAGCGAGTCCCCGAAGCCGCGGATCGCCGCGGCGACCGTCTCGAGAGGCAGCGGCTCGCGCAGGCGCGACGGCCGCAGGCTCTCGATGTGCGCGGCGTAGGCCTCGAGCCGCTCGGCCGCCTCGGCCCGGCGAGCCGATGGAACGTCCCGTTCCACGGCTTCGACGCAGGACGGGAGCTCCTCGAGGCGGCGGCAGACGAAGAGCAGGTCGCAGCCGGCGTTGGCGGCGCGCGCGCTCCGCTCCGGCAGCGCGCCGAAAGCGGCGAGCGCTCCCATCTCGAGATCGTCCGAGAAGGCCGCGCCTTCGAACCCGAGGATCTCGCGCAGATGCGTGGTCGCCCACGCGTACGCGAGAGACGCGGGAAGGCCGTCCGCTCCGGCCGCGTGCGAGACCATGATCGCCCGGGCCTGCGAACCGAGCGCGTCGAAGGGAGCGAGATCGAGGGCGAGCTGGTGCGGATCGCCTTCGAGAACCGGAAGCCCCTCGTGCGTGTCGAGACGGGCGCGTCCGAGGCCCGGATAGTGCTTGAGGCATCCCGCGACGCCGCGCGCCTGGAGGCCTGAGAGGAATTCTCCCGCAGCCTCGATGATCGGACCGGGATCCGACGAAGCCGAGCGCTCGCCGAGGACTGTGGCCCCGGCGCCCGGAACGGCGCGGTCCACGACCGGGGCGAGGTCGACGTCGAAGCCGAGGCTCGAGAGCGCCTCCCCGGCGAGCTCACCGGCCCGCCCCGCGGAGCGGGCGCGCGAGGCGCGGGCGAAGGACGGCGCCGGCGCCAGCAGGTCGCGGAGGCGATCCACGGGCCCGCCCTCCTGATCCACGAACAGGTAGCGCGCGCCGAGCTCGCGCACCGACCGGATGAGCGCCGCGAGCTGCGCCGCGCTCTCGATGTTGCGGCGAAAGAGGATCACGCCGAAGGGAGGGTGCTTCTCGAGGATCTCCCGCTCTCGCGGGGTCAGTGCCGGCCCCTCGACGCCGACGCCGAAGAGCCCTGAGCTCACGGGCGCTTGATCCGCGACTGCAACGTCGCGAGAAGCGAGAGGGCCGCGACCGGAGTCATCTGATCGATGTCGAGCGAGCGCAGCTTCTCGAGCGCGAGCTCCTCCTCGGCCGAGAAGAGAAGGAACTGCCCGCTCCCCGCGCTTTCGCCCTGCCGGCGCGCGAGGACGGGCGCCCCCTGCACGTCGAGCTCCTGCGTTTCGAGGTTGGCCAGAACCTCCCTCGCGCGGCCGGTGACTTCCGGCGGCAGGCCCGCCAGCTCGGCGACGTGAATTCCGTAGCTGCGGTCCGCCGCGCCCGGCACGACCTTGCGCAGGAACACGACCCGCCCGGCGATCTCCTTGACCGCCATCGTGGCGTTGACGACGGCCGGCTTGACGAGGGCGATCTCCGTCAGCTCGTGGTAGTGCGTGGCGAAGAGGACGAACGCCTCCTTCCCCGGGGCGTCGTGCAGATACTCGAGAAGGGCCCAGGCGATCGAGAGACCGTCGAACGTCGACGTGCCCCGGCCGACCTCGTCGAGGATGACGAGGCTCCGGGGCGTGGCCTCGCGCAGGATCGCCGCCGACTCGAGCATCTCGACCATGAACGTCGACTCGCCGCGCGAAAGGTGATCGGCCGCGCCCACGCGCGTGAAGATCCGGTCGCAGACAGAGATCTCGGCGCTCTCCGCCGGGACGAACGACCCCGCCTGGGCGAGCAGGACGAGTGTCGCGACCTGGCGCAGGTACGTCGACTTGCCGCCCATGTTCGGCCCGGTGACGACCTGGATCCGGCGCCCCGCGTCGAGGTCCGTGTCGTTCGGGATGAACGGCTCCTCCCGCCGCAGACGCTCCACGATCGGGTGCCGGCCGTCGATGATCGCAAGCCGCCGCCTCTCGGACAGCCGGGGGCGAACCCAGGCGCCGGAGCGCGCGATCTCCGCGAGCGAAGCGAAGAGGTCGAGCTCCCCCATGACGAGGGCCGTCCGCCGCACCCGATCGCCCGCCTTCGCGAGCTCGGCGAGAAGCGCGCCGTAGAGCCGCGCCTCGATCCCGGCGATGCGGTCCTCGGCGCCGAGGATCTTCTCTTCCAGCTCCTTCAGCGCCGGCGTGACGTACCGCTCGGCGTTCGCCAGCGACTGCCTGCGGATCCAGTCCGAGGGCACCCTGTCGCGGTGGGAGTTCGAGACTTCGAGCGAGTAGCCGAACACCCGGTTGAACCGCACCTTGAGGGAGGCGATGCCCGAGCGCAGGTCCGCTACGGCGCCTTGTTTTTCCAGGACGATTGGCGCGTTAACAATCGCCTCACCCTGAATCTGGGCATGCGCTGGGAACGCGACGGAGCGCTCACGGAAAAATGGGATCGCGCTTCGTGGTTTGACACCTCGAGGCAGCTTCCGCTCGCAGTTCCTGGAATGGGACCGTTCTCCGGCGGCATCGTGTTCGCCGGCCGGTACAACGAGTTTGGTGAAAGCGAGCGCGGCATCGGGGACCTGCCGTGGACCAACTTCTCACCGCGCGCCGGACTGGCATTCAAGGTGACTGAGAGGCTGGTGCTTCGAAGCGGCTTCGGCATCCTTTTCAACCCGACAACAGGCAACGGACCAAACCCGACCAAGACGGGCTCCATCAGCTTCAACTCCACGACCAGCGTCACTTCCAGCATCGACGGCGGAAGGACGCCCTACGCGACGCTGAACGATCCGTTCCCCGATGGGTTCATTGTGCCCGTTAACGGGGCTGATGGTTTTCTGACCGGCGTAGGTCAGGCTCTGACGGTGAACTTCCGCGATCGGAACATGCCCTACTCCGCCCAGTGGAATTTCAACGTCCAATATGAACCAGGCGCCAATATGCTGATTGACCTTGCTTATGCGGGAAATACGGGTGTCCATCTGCAGGCCCTCGCCAGCCAACTCAATCAGTTACCGGATGAATTCCTTCCGCTGGGAGCCGAGCTGCGCCAAACTGTGAACAACCCGTTCTTTGGGATTCTCGATCCGGCTACGGACGTGGGCAAGCGGACCACCACGACGGGCCAGTTGCTGCGGCCTTATCCGTGGCTGAGCGGCTTGAATAACCAGTTGGCCACCCACGCGCATTCGAGCTATCACGCATTCCAGTTGAAGTTCCGCAAGCGTTACTCGAATGGGCTCCAGTTTCTGGCCGGCTACACATTCTCAAAGACAATTGACGATATCTCTTCGATCGAAGCATTCCTGGGACACGAGAATCCGGGCTACACGAACCACAACAACCGGCGGCTGGATAAGTCGATCTCCCAGATCGACACGCCGCACCGGCTGGTGTTCAATTACCAGTGGGAACTACCTTTCGGTAAAGGCAAGCCACTGGCGAACTCCAGCGGCGTCATGAACCACATCGCTGGCGGCTGGATTATTAATGGCGTGACGTCGATTCAGAGCGGTGAACCGATGTCAGTGACGCAGCGGACAAACACACTCAACAATTTCGGCGGCACGCCAGCGGCCCAATCGCACGGGCCTGCCGGCTCAGACGGAGGGCGACCTCAAGAACCGTATCGACGGCTGGATCAACCCGGCGGCGTTTGCCGATGCCCGGGAGTTCGCCTACGGCAACATGGGCAGGTTTGTCTCGGACCTGCGTGGGCCGCATTACCACAACTGGGATATCTCCGTTCTGAAGAACTTCGCGATTTCCGAACGCCTGCGGCTGCAGTTTCGGAGTGAGCTGTTCAACGCCTTTAACAACGTTAATTTCGACGTTCCGGGCAATCGTACCTTCGGCGAAGCCGGTTTCGGCGTGATTACCAGCGCTCAGCCCGCCCGGATTATCCAGTTCGGACTGAAGCTCTACTATTGATTGTCGAGGGATAGGCTAATGCCTTCTTGTAACAATGCCGGCGTGTTGACCGAGGCGCATTAATTTCCGGTTATTGCCACCGCCTTCGGTCCTGAGTCTCTCCTTGAGGATGTTTCGCGAAGGCTGGGGCGGCGGAGCGGCTGCATAGCGTTTCGATTGACGTAGTTTGCGATCGTCCCGACCTACGCCGTCGCTGATCTGCACGGTGCTCGGGTAGTGCATCCCGCCCCAGACGCGGCCGTTGTTACCGTCCGCGCGCGCCTGCTGAATGTTGGTATAGGTGCGGTTCGGCTGACCGATAGTCGTCAGCGTAAACATCTGTTGTGGCTGGAAGTGACTGAGGAGAACCGTCGCAGCGGCGCCGTTGAGGCTGGGGTGCCCAGCAGGGTATTCCGGATGCGAAGGGGTGTTGATCAGCGGCAGCCAGTCCGAATCGGGAACACTCTCCGGGTTGCCGTCGGTGTCCGCGAGCGGGATTGAAGTCACCGGCCGCCAGGTCACTTCCATCGGAATGGAGCCATAGAATCGTTTGGCGCTCCAGATCGTGAAGGCCGTATCGGCCATAGCGATGTTCAGTACCGCCATAAGCCGGTTGCTGGCAGAAATGGAGAGACCGTTGGCGCGTGCCATCTGATTCGCCGCCTGATTCCAATGGACGCTCGCGTTTCCCTCCCAGAAGATCGCAAGTTCGCTCTGACCATCGGTGCGCGTCGATCCGGTCATGCGCCCGAGCGCCTTGACCGCGTTGAAGTCAGCGGTGTACGTCGGATCAGTCAGGCTGCGCGGGGGTCCGGGCCGGAACTGGGTATTGCTGTCCAGGACGAACATGTCGGTGAATGCCAATCCTTGGGCACTCATCGGGCCCATCGCGGGCAGCGTGGGCCGCCATTGGCCGACAGAAGTCCCTCCGGTAAAGGGAGGGTAGCTGAGGCTAAACCCGTCATTCGCTCGCCAGGCGAGCACTCTGAGCGCCACCTCTGTCCCCCAGGCGATACCGCGTTCCCGCGATCTACCCCCGTCCCCATCGTGGTCGCTCAAAGCGGCGAGAGAAGCCTCATACCGCGCGTCGAGCGAGGCCTTTTGTGACGGGAATAGGTCAACCAGCGCTGTGTATGCGGCGGCGATGATCGCGGCCCGGCGGGACGCACCGCGGAAAGCCTCACCGTGAACGAAAACAGGCAGGTAACGCCGTTCAATGCCGTTGTAGGCGTCGAAAATCGCGGTATGAACAATCGCTCCCAGCCGCTGGCTGGAGGAGTTCGGCGTGTTTGTCGCGATAAGAGTATCGATAAAGATCTGATTCCACTCAAGCACGGGGTTGACAGGGGCAGGCTCCTGTCCGCCTCGTCCGGGAGGGGCTAGGAGGGTCAACGCCAAGGTCAAAACGAGCGTGATCACTCTGGGCCGATTCGGTTGCATAAGTTCTCTCCTATGATGTTTGTCTACTCCGAGGTTCGGGCCTCGGGTTTGGCTTGCCTGGTCCAGCAACGACGGAGCCGCCGGAGCGGAGCGAAGCCTTGCGTGGCGGAGCGAGGCGACGGCGGCGGTGTTGTGGTTCACGCCGTCGCTTCCTCCGCCAGAACAAAGTTGGGGAAGTCTTCAAACACCCACTTGTTCTTGAGTGTTCGGTAGATGACTCCCAGGAACTTGCGCGCCAGTGCGACGATCGCCTTGCCAGTGCCGCGCCGGCCCTTCATCTTGTCGTAGTACGTTCTCAGGTACGGGCTGTAGCGTTGTGCGATCAGGGCGCACTGAATCAGCGTGGTTCGGCCGAGCTTGGTTCCGCGTTTGGTGATCCGCCCGCTATGCTCGGTTTCATTCGAGTTGGCCACCCGCGGAACGATCCCAAAGTAGGCGGCCAGCCTCCCCTCGTCGGCGAAGTCGCCGATATCGCCGATGATCGACAGCAGAATGCTGCCGCTGAGGCCGCCGATCCCCTTGATACTGGTCAGATTCTTGTGGCCTTCCAGTTTCCGGCCTTCCTTGCCGATGGTCTCTTCCAGCTCGGCGATGCTCTTGTTGAGGCTGCGAATCTGATCGATGATGATCTTGAGTTCCAGATTCACCAGCGGGTCCAACTGCATCGCCAGGACTGCCTTCAGTCCCTTCTCACTGCCCAGGGATTCCTTGTTCAGGTTCACTCCGTGGGCCGAGCAAATGTTATTCACCTTGTTCTTGAGCGCCGTGCGGAGCTTCACCATCGAGTCCCGGGTCTGGGTGAGCGATGCGATTTGGGCTTGCGTTTTATCCTTCATCCGCACCTCCGGCAACAAGTCCTTGGCCAAATACAGCGCCAGATTCCGGGCATCGTTCGGATCGGTCTTCTTTACCGAATGGGTGATCACCTTGAACTGGCTGGGATTCACCGCTACCACCCGCTCCACCTGCGGCGCCACCGCGTCGTGAAACAACCGTGTGTTGCCCGTCACCTCCACGGCCACCTCGTCGGTGCGACCGCAACTTCGAAGCGAATGTCTCCAACTGCTCCAACTTCCATGTCTTCAGGTACTCTCTTCCGTTTTCCAGCCGGAGGCATGCCGTGAAGCAGTTCCGGTGCAAATCGATTCCGATATAGCGCTTGGCTTCCATTTCTTCTCCTCGTTTCACAACGTTGAGAACCAAGCGGAGTAGACGTTCGCTTTGCGGCGGTCACCATTCTCCTATCCAAGGTCCAGTTCGGCCTTACGGTGGCGCTCCGGCTCACAGGTCTGACTAATCTCCTTTACGAGGTCGCAAGCGCCTCACATTCACGATCCAGCCTGTGGCCTGTCTACTCCAGAGGTCTCCCTCTGGAGCCTCTTTGTTATCCGGTCCTTCTGCCTGAGCCACGTCCAGTGGTAGAATGGCGAGCACGGCAAGGGTGGATGAACGGATACTAGCCGGATCGGGGGTTACGAGTCCTCGCAGCCGTATTCGTTTTTCTTCGGAATTGTTCGGCGCCGGGTATGAGCGGGCAATCGCGAGTCTCGTACGAGTTCGGACCGTTCCTTTTTGAAGCCGCGAAGCGCCGGCTGCTGCGCGGGGGTGAGCCCGTCCCTCTAGCTCCGAAGGTTCTGGAGACGCTTCTGGTGCTCATTGAGAATCGGGAGCGAGTCGTCACCAAGGATCAGTTGCTGAAGCAGCTTTGGGGTGAAACGAGTGTGGAAGAGGGCGGGCTTACCCGCAACATCTCGATCCTTCGGAAGACGCTCGGGGAGAAGCCGGACGACCATCAGTACGTCGTCACGGTCCCAGGTCATGGATATCAGTTCGTCGCAGAAATTCGGGAAGTAGGGGCGGGCGGCGGCCCTGCAGGGCGGGGCTCCGCGGCCAGCGGAAGGCCTTCGGTGGGGCCCCGGTTGCTGTGGGCCGGCTTGACCGGGCTCGTTCTGCTGGGAATCGCGATATACGGCCTCCGCCAGGTGCGAGCCACCAGACCGGAGATCACATCGCTTGCCGTACTGCCACTGGACAACCTGTCGGGCGATCCGGCACAGGCGTACTTCGCCGACGGGATGACGGAGGCCCTCATAGCCAATCTTGCGCGGATTCGCGCACTCAGGGTTGTGTCGCGAACCTCGGTGATGCGTTTCAAGGAAACAAAGACGCCGCTTCCGGAGATCGCGCGGGAGCTGAATGTTGACGCTGTCGTTGAAGGCTCGGTGCAGCGCACGGGAGATCGCGTGAAGATCAGCACTCAGTTGATTCATGCTCGGACGGACGCGCACCTGTGGGCACGGGAATACGAGCGCGATCTCACGGACATTCTGAAGTTGCAGAGCGAAGTGGCGCGAGCGGTCGCCGCGGAGATCCAAATTCAGGTCACCGCGGAGGAGCGCGCCCGGATGGCTTCGGCGGGAACGGTTAACCCTGCCGCTCATCAGGAATATCTGCTTGGCCAGTACCACCTGTGGAAGCTGACGGCGGAGCACCTGGCGCAAGCCGTCGAGCACTTCGAGCGTGCGACGCAGCTTGATCCGGGGTACGCCGCCGCGCATGCTGGTTTGTCTCACGCCTGGTGGTGGCGAGGCATTTGGGGTGGGAAGACGATGAAAGAGGTAGAGGCTCCGTCACGCTCTGCTGCGCGGAAGGCCTTGGAACTCGATTCGCGGCTCGCTGAAGCGCACGTTTCGATGGGCCGTATCAAATACCATGACTGGGACTGGGCGGGCGCTGAGCAGACCTTCGGCCGTGCCTTGGAACTTGACCCGAACAGTGTGGACGCTCATTTTTTCCACGGGATGCTGTTTATGGCGCTGGGACGCTTTCCCGAAGCTGTCGCCCACATGCAGAGGGCGGAAGAGCTGGATCCACTCTCATCGACAGTCCAGTCAGGTTTCGGCAGAGTCCTGTACCGCGCCCGCAGATTCGAGGAGGCCATTCCGCACTTGAAACGGGCCATTGCCCTTGAGCCGCACAGCCCAGGTGGGTATGGGCGGCTCGCGGACGTCTATGAGCAAATGGGCAGGTATTCCGAAGCGCTTTCCCTTGCCGAAAAAGCCGCCATGCTATTTAACTGGGCACCCGAGGGGAGCATTCAAGCACGCATTTACGCGCGAACGGGCAGGCGGAAGGAGGCGCGCCAAATCCTTGCTACGCTGCCAAAGACCGGCAGGAATTACTTCCAATTGGCAGGAGTTTACGCCGCACTAGGCGAGAAGGACGAAGCTTTCCGGCTGCTGTTCAAGATAAGCGAACATCGTCCAATTCTCAACTACTCCAAAACAGATCCTTCGTTTGAGTCTCTTCATTCCGATCCACGATGGCCGGTGCTGCTCCGCAGCATGAATCTTCCGGTGGACCAGAAGCACGCCGACCCTTTGCAACTGAAGTCCGCGGCGCCAGGCTCAAGCCGGTGACCCGGGAC
>CAWAKL010000012.1:0-450876 GCA_963782585.1 uncultured Acidobacteriota bacterium | reverse complement strand
CGGGAGGTCCTTGCGGTCGAGGATGACGAGGTCGATCGGGGGGACGTCGGGGAAGCGCGGGAGGCGGTACTGGGAGAAGTGGGGGTTGGTGATGCGGCCGTTCTCGAAGCGGATGGCTTCGAAGAGGGCGCCGCCGATGCCCTGGACGATGCAGCCCTCGACCTGGTTGCGGAGGCCGTCGGGGTTGATGACGGCGCCGCACTCGAAGGCGGCGGTGATGCGGCGGATCGTGACGCGGCGGTTGCGGCGGCCGCGCCATCGACCTGGACTTCGGCGCAGAGGGCGATGTAGCCGCCCTTCTCGACTCCGCCGGCGATGCCGAATCCGCGGCCGGGCTGGGGCTTGCGCCTCGGCCCAGCCGAACTTGTCGGCGGCGGCCTCGAAGACGGCCTTGAGGCGCGCGTCGGAGAGGTTCTTCATGCGGAACGCGAGGGGATCCATGCCGAGCTCGTGCGCGAGCTCGTCCATGTGGCTCTCGCGGGCGAAGTGGTTGGCGGTGGCGGCGAGGGCGCGGTAGGAGCCCTGGCGGAGCGGCGACTTGACGGGGTGGTACTGGATCTTCTGGTTGGGGACGTCGTACGGGGTGGCGATGCCGGCGGGGCCGGAGTTGTAGTTGTGGAACTCCCACGCGACGAGGGTGCCGTCCTTGCGCGCGCCGCTTCGGACCTCGATGACGCCGGCGGGGCGGTGGTACGCCCAGGTGAACTCTTCCTCGCGGGTCCAGACGACCTTGACGGGCTTGCCGGCCGCCTTCGAGAGGCGCGCGGCCTCGATGGCGGCGTCGCCGGCGTGCTTGCCGCCGTAGGCGGAGCCGGTGTCGGGCATGATGACGCGGACGTTCTCGGTCGGGATGCGGAGCGCGGTGGCGACTTCTTCGCGGACGGCGAAGGGGCGCTGGGTGCCGGTCCAGACGGTGAGCTTGTCGCCCTTCCATTCGGCGACGGCGGCGCGCGGCTCGAGCGGGGCGTGGGCGATGTACTCGACGGTGTAGGTCTGGGAGAGCTTGACGTCGGCGGAGGCGAGGCCTTCGTCGACGGAGCCCTGGACGCGGGGCTGGGCGCGCTCGCCGCCGCCGGCCTCGGCGTTGTTCTTGAGGTACTCGAAGATGGTCGCGTTGGAGGGCTGGCCGGGTTTCTCGGTCCACTTCGCGCCGGTGGCGAGGGCGGTGACGGCGCGCTCGGCCGTGTAGGCGTCGGGCGCGACGAGACCGACGAACTCGCCGTCGCGGACGACTTTGACGCCGGGGAGCGCCTCGGCTTTGGCGGCGTCGAGCGAGGCGAGGGTGGCTTCGAAGGCGGCGGGACGGAGGATCTTGCCGTGGAGCATGCCGGGGCGGGTGATGTCGGAGGCGTACTTGTGCGCGCCGGTGACGAAGTCGCGGCCGTCGACCTTGGGGACGGTCTTGCCGGCGATCTTCCACTGCGACGGCGGGCGTGACGGCGACGGACTCGATGTCGGCGGGAAGGGTCTTGAGGAGCTTCTCGCCGCGGGTGAGCTCGCCGTAGGAGAGGGAGCGCTTGCCCGCTGTCTCGACGATCTTGCCGTTCTCGGCGGCGAGGCCGTCGCGGGAGACCTTCCAGCGCTCGGCGGCGAGGTCGATGAGCGCCTCGCGCGCGGTCGCCGCGACGGCGCGAAGCTGCGGGCCCATGTTGGGCGTCGTGCGGCTGCCGAAGGTGCCCGCGTCCCACGGGCAGAGGTCGGTGTCGCCCATGACCATGCGGATCGCGTCCACGGGAACGTGGAGCTCCTCGGCGACCTGCTGCGCGAGCGAGGTCCGGATGTTCTGGCCGACCTCGACCTTGCCGGTGAAGACGGTCACCTTGCCGTCCTTGTCGATGTGGAGCCAGGCGGCGAGGTCCTTCGGGAGCTCCTGGGCGGCCCGCCGCGCGCCGCCGGTCTCCTGGGCGGAGAGCTCGGGCGCGGCGACGCAGACGGCCAGGCCGCCGCCGAAGAGCTGGAGGAAGCGGCGGCGGTCGAGGTCGAACCAGTGGAGGGACGGGACCTCCTGCTGGGCGAGCTCGGGGTCGATGTCGACGTCGGGGCGGCGGCTCATTTCGACGCCGCCTTCTTGACCGCGGCGACGATGCGGTTGTGCGTGCCGCAGCGGCAGACGTTGCGCGCCAGCGTCTCGACGATGTCCGCTGTCAGTCGGCTTCGCCTTCGCTTTGAGCAGCGCGACCGACGCGACGATCATCCCGGACGTGCAGTAGCCGCACTGGAAGGCTTCCGTCTCGAGGAACGCCGTCTGGACGGGATGGAGCTTGCCGTTCTGGCGCGAGGCCTTCGATCGTGACGATCTTCTTGCCCCGCGGCCTCGGAGACTGGCGTCTGGCAGGAGGGCGCCGCCTTCCCGTCGAGCAGCACCATGCACGCCCCGCACTCCCCTTCCCCGCAGCCGTACTTGGTGCCGGTCAGGTCCAGCCGGTCGCGGAGGACGACGAGGAGCGTCTCGTCGGAGGGGGCGTCGACGCGTCGCGGCTTGCCGTTGACGGTGAGGGAGAAAGAAGCCATCCCGAGCCGATTCTATGCAATCGAATTGCCGGCGATACCGTAGGACGGAGTCAGCAAGCCAGGACAGACCCTCGTCTCCGAAAGGTACACTCTCAATTCCGCCATGAAACGAGATTTCGACGTCATCGTCGAGCGGGATCGAGATGGTTATTACGTTGCGTCGATCCCGACTCTCAAGGGCTGCCACGCGCAGGCCAAATCTCTCGACGAGTTGATGGAGCGAATCCGCGAGGCCGCTGAGCTTTGCGTCGACGATGAAGGCGAGGACACTGAAGATCTCGAATTCATCGGAGTCCAGCGGCTCACACTCGCCTGATCGATTCCTATCTCCTTCGCAGACGGATTCTGCCCGCCTCGATGACCAGCACGCCACCTCGAATCTCCTCGACCGTGATTGCCTGAAGCGCGGCCGTCACCGCTTCGTTGATCTGTTCGGAAGGCATTTCGTTTGGCAGGCGGACAATTGCCATACCCGGATGAGAGCCGATCGGAAATCGTTGGATGTTGCCGAAGCCGAGATCGGCGGAAAGGACGATCAGGTTCTGGTCCCGCGCGAAACTCGCGATCTCGTCGTCCGGGCGGCCTCGGAGGCCGACATCTCGAACATCCCTGACCTCGAAGCCTTTAGCGCGCAGGCGCGGCGCGAGGGAACGAGGAAGGTCCTCGTCGACGAGGAACGCCGTCTCTACCTCACCGCTCGAACTTGCTCATCGGCGACGGCCCGCGCCGCGTAGCCGAGCGCAGCGAGGACGTCTTCGCGAGCGATCTCGTACTCAGCCATGACCTGCTCGATTGTCATCCCGCCGGCAAGCTTTCCAACCACGAGGTCGACCGGTACCCGGGTCCCCGCGATGACCGGCTTCCCGAACCGCACTGATTCGTCGACCGTAATGCGCGGGGCGATTTCGATCCGAGAGGTCACGACACAAGTGTAGTCCACTACGCACACGAATTAGGTTGGATTCACTCTGGCGGCAGCTCCGCAGTCGGCAGCGGCTGCTCCGCGGGGCCGTGCAGGACTGTGCCATCCGCCGCGAAGATCGAGCCGTGGCAGGGACAGGTCCAGGCCTTGTCGTCGGCGTTCCACGCGACGTCGCAGCCCCGATGGGTGCAGACGCTGCTCAACGCGTGCAACGCCCCGGCCTCGTCCCGATAGAGAGCGACGCGCTGGTCGGAGAGAAGCTTCCCTTCACCCTTCGGCAGGTCATCGTGTGTGCTCATGGATGTCCTCCGCTCGAGAAGTCAGCAAGTCAGGACTGACCCCCTGAGGCCCCCTCGGAGCCAGCGCGGCTGATCGAGTTCGGGATCCTTCGCTTCGCTCAGGATGACGGCGAGGTCAGGACTGACCCCCTGAGGCGGCGCGTCAGCGGCCGGACGCCACCGTGGGGACGGCCAGCCGCAGCTGCTGCAGCGCTTCTCCCGCCGCTTTCGCAACCTCGGGATCCGGGTCCATGCGAAATCGTTCGATCTGCGGCTCGACGCTCGGGTCGCCGATGTCCGCCAGGACGGCGAGGACCATCGGGAGGTTCTCCCGGCGCTCGAGGGCTTGCTCGAGCAGGGGCTCGGCACTCTTCCCGGCTTTCACGAGGAGCATTCCCGCGATGGTCCGGACGTCTTCGTCCGGCGAGCCGAGCGACTGGACCAGGGGCCGGCCGGCGGCCTGGATTCCGGTGACTTTCCAGCACGCTCGCGAGCCGATCAGGAAGAGGGAGCGCCCCAGCTTCACGGGATCATTCTAAGGCCCGATGAGCCCGGCGATGCCGTGGCGATCCCACACCTCGGGATCGTGCGTGGCGGAGTGGGCGAACCAGATGGGCAGGACGAACTCCCGGATTCCCGGATCGTCGAAGCGTTGCCCGCCGCCGTCAACGAGGATCACGAGATCCAGCTTGACGCGCACGGACACGACGCGGCCGATGTTCGGAGAGGTTGGGGACGTACTCGTCGCGAACGGGGCAGCTCAACACGATGAGATCGCCGATGCGGGGCGAGGATCCCGACGCGAGGAAGGCGACGTTGCCTCCGTGGCTGTGGGTGATGAGGTGGATTCCCTCTTCGTTGTTGTCGCTGATCCACTGCTCGAGCTTGAGAGCTGCCGCAGCGCGGGCGCCGGGACTGTAGCCGCCGGTCCACTCGAAGCGATCCGCGCCCGCGTAGAGATCGGGCCGGTATTCCGATTGGATGTAGGTGTGGAAGTCGCCGCCCGGCTGCCACCACGACGCGTTGCGCGCCCAGGTTCCGTGGATCAGCATCGAGGTCCGGTGATCCTCGTCCGCACCCGGTCCGGGCTCGACGTCGCGCCCCCCACGCAGAGCGTCGAGAGCCGGATGCCGGGGCGAGATCCTCGCGAGACCGGTGGCCGCCACATCCCGCACGAGCTCGTCGTTGCTGCGCGTCCCCTCCGCGAGAGTCTCGATCGCCGGTCGCGGATCGGCGGCCAGCCGGAAGTCGAGAACCGCCGCGGCCACCCTCGTCAGCGGGTCCGGGTCATCGAGACAATAGTCGGCGAGCCGAGCCGCGCGGATCGGCTCCGGCGCCTCGAAGAGTCTCCTGGCGATGCTGCCGCGGATCTGCGCGCGGAGTCGCTCGTCGCCCTCGAGTCGCTCAAGCAGGAACGGCCGCTCGGGCCGCTCGGACCGGAACCGCTCGCCCGTCCGCCGAACCCGCGGGATCTCGAACGTGTCCTCGGGCAGAACGTCCGCCCCGCCCGGCTCGCTCACGAACAAGAAACGCGCCCGCGGACGATCGAGCTGCGCGCTGATGCCGAGGAGCACGGCCGCACGCGACATCGACGCGGCGGCCGACTCTTCCTCGAACGCTCTCGGACCGCGAACAGGTTCTTCAGGGTAGTCGGCCATGTTGCGTCAACCTCGCTTCGGAAATCCTACGCCCCGTCAGCTGGGCGAGCGCCGAGACTCGACGAAATTCGTGCCCGCAGCCACTCCATCACCGCCTGCGTCGCGTCCAGGTCCTCCTCGTTGTAGGCCAGGATCTCTTTGACGATCCCCTCCCTCGCAGTCTCCTCGTCGGTCTCGCACGCCTCGATGTAGCGAGCCATCGCGACGCTGCCCTGGTAACCCACGAGCTTCCGCTCGTAGCCGGCGAGCTTTTCGACGGACTTGAGGCCGTAGCTCGGGACGGGCAGGACGATGGATGTGCGCGTCACGGAGAGAAGGTCGACGAGGCTGGCGAGAACGCGGTCGGCGCCTTCGCCGCCATAGAGGGTCCGGTAGCGCTCGAATGCGGTCTTCTCGTAGCTGCCCCAGTGGATGAACCGGAGGTCCGGGGTCGCCGTGAGGAGTCCGGCGGCGATGGCGAGGAATCGCTCCCAACCGGCGCGGTCACCCTCGAGACCGAAGTCGGCGAGAGCCGGCGAGAACCGGGGCGCATCGCCGCGGTAATCCTTGATGCCCCAGAGGTAGATCTTCTCGAGCTCGTCGAGGTAGGGCGGGAGTCCCTCGAGGTCGAGGAAGACGCACCGGGCCGGGTCGGGCAGGTCCGGCGTCTCGATGACGGCCGGCTGGCCCGAAAGGAACGCCTCGGCGAAGCGGCGCAGGCGCGCGGCGGTATCCCTCACGCGAGGGTTCTTCTTGCCCTCCCAGAACATGTCGCGGTGATCGGCGCCGTCGATCGCAGGCGGGATCCGATCGATCGACGTGATGCCGCGAGCATGGAGGGCCCGGGCTTTCTTCTGATCGACGGCGGACAGGAGCGAGACATCGCGGGCGGCCCGGGCCTCGTCCCCGCAGCGGTCCTCGTAGCCGCAGCCTCCGCATTTCGTCAGGCCGACGGGCTCGTAGACGCCGGGATCGGCGGCACGGAGGCGGCGGTGCTCGCGAAGGAGGTCGAGCACGGCGGACGCGCCCCGATAGTCGATCCGGACGATCTCGCCGGCGCCGTTGTGGACCTCGAGCGCGGCGGGCGGCGCGCCGGCCGCGAGCTCGTAGAGATAGCCGTAGATCTGGAGCTGCGCGGGGATGCCGGCGTGACGCGCTGGAGAGAACGTTGCGCGCGAGCTTGGAGTCGCGGACGACGTAGCCGGCGCCGTCACCATCCACGGCGCGCAGGAGAAAGTCGGGCTCGCCGATCAGCTCGATCGAGTCGCCGTCGAGGGGGACGACCTGGCGGAAGCGAGGCTGGTAGATGGCGGGAACGCCGTCTCGGATTGCCGCGAGAGTCCGGCGCTCGCGCTCCTCGGGGTCGTCCTTCAGGGGCGAGAGGTCGAGGATCCCGGGGAACGTCGCGACGTGAGTCTTCTCGTGCCGCTCGCCGAGATTGCGCAGCAGGTCCATGAAGGGGTCGTCGCGCTCCTCCAGCTCGATGCCGTGCGCGATGTACGACACCCGCCTCGCGCAGGGCGAGGGCTTGTAGTACTGGAAGACGTCCGTGGCCTTGAAGCGCACGATCGATTCTCCTCCCTAGCTCGGCGGCGCGCAGCCGGCTTCGAGAAACTAACGCGATCCTCAGAGGGTCATGTTGCTGCAGCCTGCGTGGTACGCGGCCACCCACGCGAGCAGGAAACAGCCGGCCACAACGAGCCACAAAGTGAAGCGTCTCATGCTGCCCTCGAGGGTCCCCGTCGAGAATCGGGCAGCCACTGCTGAACCTTGAAGCGCACGATCGGATTCTCCTCTAGCTCGGCGGCGCGCAGCCGGCCTCGAGAAACGGGTCGCGCCACTGGCCAATCTCGTACGGCGTGACGAGGAGGCGCGCGAGATAGATCATCCGCGGCGCATCGTCGCTCTCCCGGCAGATGGCGAACGGGACGTAGTCGACTCGGGTTCCGGACTCGGTGCGATGGATCCAGAGGCGCAGGCCGAAGTGTTGCGCGTACGCTCGGAATCCGTCGAAGCGGTCGCAGTTGTCCTGATCCAGCCGCCCGGTCGGCGAGACCATCTCGGCGAGAGCCGAAGAATAGGAGCCGTCGCGGCGGAGCCTCCGAAGGGTGAGGGCGGGAGCGCCGCTGACCGCGTTGATCTGTTCGTACACGCCGAGCGCGGAGATACCGTCGTCGCGGCCGAGCGTGTCGGAGAGCGCATCCTCGATCTGCCGGATGACGCGCATTGCGCGTTGGCCGATCTTGCTCGGGTCGGCGTCCGGGCCGCTGTCCGCCGGCCGCGCGAGCGTGCGCATGTCGCGAGCGAGTGCGGGAGGGATCGGATCGAAGTGAATGACGACGTCCCGGGGGCCCAGGACCGTTTCGGATTTCTGCATGACACGACTGTAGGAGCGGGGTCGAGACAGATGGTGCCCTGGCGTAATTCGGGCGCGAATGCGGGCGGGACGGGCCAGCGCCTACGATCCCACGGCTCGTTTCAGGACCTAGTTCGTCGGCTCCGCGGGCCAGTGCAGACCCAGCGCCTTGGCGAGGAAAACGGCCATCTGCCGGCGGGTCAGGGGCGAATTCGGACAGTAGTTGCCGTTCCCGCAGCCGGCCGTGATCCCCGACGCGGCGAGCGCCTCGATGAACTGAAAGGCCGGATCCGATGTCGGGACGTCGTTGAAGGTCGCGGCCGCGGGCGAGGGGCTGACCTGGAGCCTGTAGTAGATGCGGATCGCGGTCACCGTCACGCTGGAATCCCGCGGACTGTTTGAGCCCGTGAGCCAGTACTCGTACGTCTCGTTGTCGACCGTCGCCGGCGTCGCGAGGTCGGCGGTGAATCGTTCGCAGCCGGGCTCGGCGGCAGTGCCCGTCGAGATCCCGACGAGACCAAAGTTCATGCCTCCGAAGTGTCGAATCAGGGAGAACTGGACCTGGCCGGCGTCGTTGAAGTCGCACGCGTCCATCGCGATCGACACGATCTGCGCGCCCTGGGGCAGATGGACTCCCTTGATCAGGCTGGCTGACCCACCCGAGAGATACCGGCCGGCGTCGAACCCCGACCACTCCACGTCCGATGTGGTCGTGCCCATGTCCCAGGCCAACACGACGAGGGACGAGAGGGAATCGACGCCCCATGCCGGCGCCGACTGCTGTCCCCACACGAATCCCGTTCCGCAGATCATCCCGATCACGGCCAACCGCAGAGTTCGATACGGTTCGCGCCATCGCCGCCTCCTACGTTCAGAGGAAGTTGTCTCCTGAGCCACCCTGCAGCCCTTTCACCAGGTACAGCGTCGAAAGAATGCGCGAGTAGCTGTACGCGTACGCGCCGCCGTCGCGCGTGAGGTGGGGCGCGCGGATGAAAGTGACGCCGGTGGGATCGCCGGGCATGAGCTCGATGAAGGGCTGGCGCGCGCCGGTCTCGATGTCGAGGCGGAAGATGCGGGCGGGCAGCTCGCCGGGGCGATAGATGAACAGGCTCCGCCCGGCGGCGTCCCAGCCGCAGGGCAGCTCGCCCGGCTCGAGGCCGGGGATGCGGCGCGGCTCGCCGGCGCCGAGGGGATAGAGCGACACGGTCTGGTCGGCGCCGATGGCGGGAACGAGCTTGCCGTCGGACGTGATCAGGTTGGTGTAGGGAATGAGCTGGACGCCCTCGGGGCTGACGGCGCGCGGTTCGCCACCGTCGAGTCCGACGACGTAGAGACGGTTGCCGCGACCGGTTTCGCCGCCGGAGAGGAGAATTCCCTTTCCGTCGGGAAGCCAGGCTCCCCACACGATACCGAAGGGCAGCTCTTCGAGCTTGCGAGGCTCCCCCGCGCCGACGGGCAGGAGGGTCACTGTGCGGGGAGCCGAGGATGAGCTCGAAATCACCTGCCGTTCATCGGGCGAGAGTCCCATTCCGTATCCCTGGCCGAGACGCACGGGCGCGGAGCCGTCGATTTCCCGGAGGTAGATGGTGCCCTCGTCGCCGCCGCCTGCCGCGGACTCGTCGAAGACGATCTTCCGGCCGTCGCGCGAGAGGTCCCGCAGCGCGGAGAAATCGAGCCACGACAGATCCCGGTCACCCTGCTGCCCCGGAGCGCGGCCGACGAGTCCCACGCGAATCTCCTCCTGGGTGAGGAGCACGTCTCCGGCGCGCGAGATGTCTTCGAGCCGCAGCGACCCCGCCTGGCGGAAGACGAGGCGCTCGCGCCCGGCGAGGTCGACGGCGTGGAGAGACCGGTTGGCGCCGAGCCTCGTCCCCGTGAACCAGATCTCCTTGCCGTCGGGCCGCCACGCGAGACCCTGGACCGTGTTCCACCCTTCGGAGAGCCGCTTGGCCTTGGGGTTGCCCGAGAGGCTCACGACCACGACGGTGCCCATGTCGCCGACGCGCGCCCAGTGGTCGAGAAGCGCGATCGAGTCTCCGCTCGGGGAAAACCGCGGACTCCCGATCCAGCCCGAGGTCTCGTAGAGGACCGTGCCGACCGGCGACTCCAGCCGGTTCTTGCCGCCGGCGTCGTGGACGATCGCGAGGCTCTTGCCGTCGGGCGACCAGTCGGCCCACTGCACGTCGTGGAGGCGCTCGCGCGGTGCCTCGCCGCCCGTCAGGTGCGCTTCGGCGAGCGTGCCGGAGGCGACGTAGGGCTCGGTCGTGCGCCTGCCCGTCTGGAGAGCGAGGAGTCCGGACGGTCCGACCGCGAGGACCGCACCGCTCGGAACGTCGAGCGGACTGGAGTCGGGGCTTCCCGGACGCATCGAGTAGACGGCGAACGGTTTCCCGTCCCACGCGGCCGCGTAGACCATGGTCTGGCCGTCGGGGGTGAAGCGCGCGAGCCCGACGTTGCCGCGCCGGAACGTCAGCTGCTGGAATGACGGCTCGCCCGCCGGGCGTGAGCGGAGAGCCGAGAGCCAGGCGCCTGTCGCAGCGAGAGCGAGCAGCGCAAAGCCGACGGCGACATGAAACCAGGTCGGGCGGCGCTGCGCCCGAGGCGTCGTGGTCTGGGGCAGGCTGGTCCCGCTCGCGCTCGTGTCCGAGAGTGCCTCGAGGTTGAACGCGACGTCGTGCGCCGAGTGGAAGCGCTGCTCGGGACTCTTCTCGAGGCAGTGGCGCACGATCCGGTCGAGCGCGGGCGGGACGTTCTGGTTGGTGACGGAGATCTCCGGCGGGTCCTCCCGCAGGATCGCCGACATCGTCTCGGCGGCCGAGTCGCCGTGGAAGGCGCGGCGGCCGGAGAGCATCTCGTAGAGGATCGCGCCGAAGGAGAAGATGTCCGAGCGTGCGTCGGCGGGCTTGCCTTTGACCTGCTCGGGCGACATGTAGCCGAGGGTGCCCAGGACGACGCCGGGCTCGGTGGCCGCGGTGGCCGTCGGGATGTTCGTGGCCGGGCCCGCTGCCTCGAGCTGCGTCAGCTTCGCAAGACCGAAGTCCAGGATCTTCACGCGGCCGTCGTTGGTGACGAAAATGTTCTCGGGCTTCAGGTCGCGGTGGACGATCCCCTTGCCGTGCGCGGCGGCGAGGCCGTGGACGATCTGGAGCGAGTAGTCGGTCGCGCGGCGCGGCGAGAGCTTGCCGCCCGAGAGAACCGCGCGCAGCGTCTCCCCTTCCAGCAGCTCCTGGACGACGTAGGGCGCGCCGGCATCGGAGCCGATGTCGTGGACGGCGGTGATGTTGGGATGGTTCAGGATCCCGGCGGCGCGGGCTTCCTGCTCGAAGCGGCGCAGGCGCTCGGCGTCGGCGGAGAAAGACGCCGGCAGGACCTTGATCGCCACCTCGCGGCCGAGGCGCGGGTCCTTCGCGCGGTAGACCTCTCCCATCCCCCCCGCACCGATCGCCGCGAGGATCTCGTAGGGTCCGAGTCGGGAGCCGGGCTGCAGGGGCATCTGGTGGCGGGATTCTAGACGGAAGCAGGGCGTACGATGCAGGCTGGTCGAGTCCGGGATCCTTCGTCGCTCCGCTCCTCAGGATGACGCGCTAATCAACCCACCCCTGGAGGTATCCATGAAGCAATCGAAGATGCCGGACGCGTCGGCCCAGCGCTACGGGAAGGCCCTGGCCTTCGCCGCGGAGAAGCACGCGGGACAGAAACGTAAGGGGACGCGGATCCCCTACATCTCCCATCCCATGGCGGTCGCGAGCCTGGTGCTCGAGCACGGCGGGGACGAGGACGAGGTGATCGCGGCGCTGCTGCACGACGTGGCGGAGGACTGCGGCGGGCAGGAGGCGCTGGACGAGATCCGGGAGAAGTTCGGAATGGGCGTGGCCGCGATCGTCCGGGGCTGCTCGGACACGCTGGAGAAACCGAAGCCGAAGTGGCGGCCGCGCAAGGAGGCATTCATCGAGTTCGTGCAGGGAGCGCCGGCGTCGGTGCGGCTGGTGGCCGCGGCGGACAAGCTGCACAACGCGCTCTCGATCCTGAAGGACCAGCGCAGCCTCGGCGACAGAGTCTGGGCGCGATTCAGCGCGTCGAAGGAAGAAGTGCTCTGGTACTACGACGCAGTCACGCGGGCGCTCTCGGCGCGGGGGACGAGCCGGCTCATCGAAGATCTCGAGCGGGCGGTCGGGAAGATGGCGCGGGCGGCGAGGGCGGCGCGGTAGAGCGCGATCGAAAGGGACCGGAGGAAAACACCCCGATCTCGCGATCGATCGTTGAGACATCCCAAGTCGATCGGAACTCGCTATTGGACGGCGTCCGATCGGCGATACATGCTGGCCATGGTGAACCTGGCGGCCTTCTCGAGGAGGCTGGCACGGTGTCATCCGTGATTGCAGGTGTAGAGACAGAAGGAGGTTCTTCATGGTCGACGAAACAACTGAACTGATGCAGAAGCCGGGTTCTCACCCGCTCGGTACCGGAGCGGGAGCCGCCGGCGGTGCGGCGAGCGGCGCAGTGCTCGGCGCGGTCGTGGGTGGTCCCATCGGCGCGGCCGTAGGAGCTGCCGTGGGAGGCGTGGCCGGAGCTGCGGCTGGACACACGGCGGGCGAAATGCTCAATCCGACAGGAACTCCGGGGACTCAGCCGGTTGCGACCGGCCTCGGAACCGCCGGCGGCGCGGCGACCGGTGCTCTCGTCGGAGCGGCCGTCGGTGGTCCCCTCGGCGCGGTCGCAGGAGCCGCCGTGGGAGGTTTGACCGGAGCTGCCGCCGGACACCAGGCCGGCGAAGCGGTGAACCCGACACCCAAGACGACCTAAGAGGCATCGGTACACGGCGAAGTGTTCCTTAGGGGTGACGCCTGCGGGGTCACCCCCGCTCGCTACGCACAACCTGAGACAAACAGGTCAAAACGCCTGACCGGTCGAGAAGGAGATCAGCCAACCTTTGTGCCCGGTCGGATCTCGCTGGAAGGCGTAGCCCGCGTCGATGCGAAAGACGTTCATGACGGGCGCCCACGCCATCGCCAGGCGCAGGCCGATGCCCGCGTCCATCTTGGCCTCGGAAAGCCGAAGATTCCTCGTTGGACTTCCCACGAGCCCGGCATCGAAGAACACCGCGACGCCCGGCGAGATGAGGCCGAACAGCTGCCTGCCGCTGAAGATCCGATGCTCGAGGTTGAGGACGATGCGGGTGTCGCCTTCGAAGGCGCGAAGGTGGTACGCGCGTAAGCCGGCGCGGGCGTCGGCAAAGATCTGGACGTCGGCATCCAGATTCCAACCGCGCAACGCGGCGATCTGCGCGACGAAGGTTTGCCGCGGCAACGTCTGGAATCGGCGCACGTAGAGCACGTTCGCCGCGAGGAGGGTGTTCTCGAGTTGCTGGCCCACCCGGCTGTCCCAGGCCACCCGCGCCTGGACGAAGCCCGACGTGCCGACCCGGAACCCCGCGCCAACCTCCGCGCCGACGATCCCCGTCGTTTCGGCGACGCCGAACACGGCGGGAGAAATCCCGAGCCGGAGCTTGACCTGGGGTCCGACGCCGATGTCTTCGTACCGCTCATCGTGGTTGACGTAGTTCCACTTCAGGAAATCGGAATGGAGCGCCTCGTACTGCAGGAAGACGTAGCGAAACCGGCGGTCCGCCGGCAGCGGGTCGGCCGGGGTCTCGCCGGTCGAGGCGGTTCGGAACAGGTCTTCGCGCAAGTCGAGGCCGATGCTCAGACGCGACGCATTCCCCTCCCGCGCCGAAAGGGCGATTCCGTACGCCGCGAGAAACCGAAAATGGTCGGCGCCGAAGGTCGACTGGACTGCACCGCCTTCCTCGTAAGTGAACTCGTCGCGGCGGGTGTCCGCGTACGCCAGCTCGGCCGCCCATGGAGCCGCAGTCGCGTAAAAGGGACGAAGAATCTCGAGAACCTTTTCGGACCCGTCCGAGTTGTTCCCGTAGAGCACATGCGCGGTCGTGAACGGGAGAAAGAAGTTGGGAGTCAGGATCTCCACGGAGCGGTACGTCCGATCCTCATCCCTGGCAAAGGCGACTCTCAGCTGGGTCGCCAGTCCGAGAACGTTTCTCTCGCCCAGAGCGATGCCGCCCCGCATGGCCCCTCCGCCGCTGCCGGCGGAAAGACCGATCTGGACGGTCCACGCGTCCTGGGTGTTCACCTGGACATCCACGACTCCGTCGTGGACTTCACCGGCCACGATGGTCACCGATCGAAACAAGCCCAGCGCCCGCAGGTTCCGCTCGGCCTCCGCGAGGACAGCGGGATCGTAGACGTCCCCCTCTTCGAAAATCAGGAAACGGCGAACCGTCGAGTCGAGCGTGACGACGTGGAGCGCGTTGGCGCCCCGATTGAGAAAAGTGCGGACTTCGTCAGGGCCGAACACGTCGACTGTTTTGATGTCGACGCGCCCGATGAACACCGGCTCGCCTGCATCGATGGAGCAAGGCGTCAGTCCAAATCCTGCCCAGATCAGGAGTGCGAGGAGGGGAACATGCTCACGCGGCTGTCGGTCGAGCCCACGTGGGCGGACCTCGGCGCGGCTACCGTAATGGCGGCGCGTCGCCCGGACTGAGATCCTCGACCGGCACTCCAATGCGCGGCTCCTCGATTGTCAGCGAGATCTCCATCATCGAGCCGCCCTTCACGACGGGTCCAATCGTTTGTTTCGCAGGTGTTGATAAGTCGGAGCGATAGATGCGCCTCGCGAGCGTCTCGCTCGGACGGTGCCGGGAAAGAAAAAAGGCGGGGGCTACCCCCGCCTTTCGGATTTCAGACCGAAGCTAGAAGCGCGAAACCGGAAGCGGCTTCAACTCGGGACTGAACTGCGGAAACTCGACGATCGAGATCTTCCTCTGCGTCCGGCGGCGCCGGAACCAGGTGATGAGGCCGACCATCGCGACAACCACGATGCCGGCGAGAAGCCAGCCGCCGATGCCCATTCCGGTCTGAGGCTCGGTGCTCTCGGGGAGGGTCTCGACGGTCGCCGAGTCCACCGCTGCCGGCGCAGGCGCGATGCTCCTGGCGGGCACGGTGCTCGCCGCGGCGTCGGCAGGAGTCATGCTGTCGAGCTTGCTCGGGGCTGCCGCGACCGGGGCGGCCGCCGCCGGGAGCGGCCCGAAGGCTTCGTTCGCTTCGATCTCAGGCTTTGCGACGGGCTTTGCGACAGGCTTCGCTGTCTTCTTCGTCACGCCCGTGGTGGTCGTCGCGACCACCGGCTTCTCCGGCGCGGGCGGCTCGACGATCGCCACCGCGGCGGGCGCGACGGCAAGAGCGCTCGGATCGATGGTGAGCGTGATCGCGGGGTCGACCGGCGGGGCGTTGGGGTCCTCGACCGGGGCCGCCAGGGGGATCGGCGGGAGCTCGGCGACGGGGACCGCGGCGTCGGGGGCCGGCGGCGGGGGCGGCTCGCTGGCCTCCTGCGCCAGGGCGAATCCGGCCGCCACGGTGAGAACGATCGAGGCCATGAACAAACGAAACGCGGATCGCATGACTTTCTCCTTCGCCGTAAGTCTCGAGCGGTGGCACCTCGGCGCGGTGTCCTGCATTCTCGTCAGTTGTTCGGTCGGGATTCGTCAGAAGGGGTCTGGCAAAGGGCGAGCGAAGCGAGAACGAATCGAATGTACCACCGTGGTGCGGCGGGTGGCCGTCGATTAACGAGTGTTTGAAACGTCGAAGACGATCGCTGCGAGGATCCCGGCGGGGCCGGAGGCGTCGGGCGGATTCGCGCCGATGATGGCGGTCGCCGTGGCAAGCGGCGTTCTTCGCAATGGCTGGCCTGCACGATGGCCGCGCCCGCGAGTTAGGTGCTCTGGTACTACGACGCGGTCACGCGGGCGCTCTCGGCGCGAGGGACGAGCCGGCTCGTCGAGGATCTCGAGCGGTCGGCCGGAAAAATAGCGCGGGAGGCCAAGGCGGCGCGGTAGGCGCCGCAGCCGGCTTCAGAGTCGTCGGTACACGTCCCGGCGATGCCCGATCGTGATCACGAGCACGACGAGAACGTCATCCTCGATCTCGTAGACGATTCGATAGTCACCGACCCTCACCCTGTAGAGATTCTCGAGACCCGCCAGCCGTTCGCAGCCTGGCGGTCGCGGGTCAGCGGCGAGACCGTCGAGGCGCCTGGCGATTCGTTGTTGCGCCTCTCGAGAGAGCTTTCGGAGCTTCCTTTCCGCCGTCGGCTTCAGCCGGACTTCGTACGCCACCGAAACCGTCGCTCACAGTCCGAGCTCGGCCTTGACAGTCTTCCAGGAGACGCTGCCCCGCTCCTTCAAGGCCTTCTTCGCGTTTCGGAGGTCGATTCGGTCCTCGAGCGTGCGGGAGTGCGCCTGCTCTTCCCTCGCTGTGCGCGGCGGCCGATGAGATCGCCTCCGGTCGCGCGTACGGGCTTCGACCGGCGAGCCGTACCGAGTCCGACGTTCCCGAACCTGGGAAGACCGATCGATCCACGCCGAGCTCGTGTCGCTGAGGGGAATCACGCGCATCTCGATCGAATCGCCCGCCTCCTGATATGCAACGCGGAGGTCATAGGTCGCTTGCAAAACGAGCCAGCGCTCCGGAGTCGTGCCGAAGAAACGCGCGAGCCGCAGAGCCGTGTCCGCTGTCACGCCGCGGCGTCCTCTGAGGATCTCGGAGACGCGCGTCACAGGTACGTCGATGGCCTTCGCCAACGTGTTGGCCGAGAGGCGAAGGGGGCGCATGAACTCTTCCTCGAGGATTTCACCGGGATGAATCGGCGTGAGGCGCTCGTAAGCCATCCGCATATTGTAACGTTTAACGGAACACATGACAACCGGCTTTTTCGGGGAGGGCGCGGTCCGGCCACCGAAGGCAACCCCACGGCAGTAGGAGGCGCCGTCCGCAGGACGGCGACAACCCAGGCCCTACCCTACGAAGACGGCGCAGACAAACGGTCTGGCAATCGAGTTTGGGATCGTTCGTCGCTGCGCTCCTCAGGATGACGGCGCGATTACTCGTCTGACGCCGCAAGCACCACGTCATCCTGAGCGAAGCGAGCCGTCCACCAGCGGCAGACCCCCGCAGTAGGCAACGCCGAGCGCAGCCGACGAACGATCCCGGACTTGATCGCCAACGATGCCGAGGCCCTACGACGTCTTCGGCGTCAACTCCGCTTCCAGCGCCTTCGCCTTCTCCGGCTTGCCCCACGCCTTGTACAGATCGACGCGCGCCTGGATCGTCTGCTGGGTTCCCGGATCGGCGACGCCCTGGTTCTTGCGGTAGCTGGCGTCGGCGAGCTGGAGAAGCTCGTCGGCTTCGGGATATCGCTTCGGGTCCTTGGTGTCGGTCAGGACACTGCCGATCAGCATGCGCACGCGGGCGACCTGGGTGCTGTCTTCGCCGAACGCGGCCAGGCGGATCTTGAGCGAGCGGCGCAGGGAGCTCTCCGCGTCGGCGAGCTTGCCGAGGCGGTGGTAGTTGCGGCCCTGGCCCAGGAGGACCTCCGAGACGTCGGGATTGTCCGGCCCCACGAACCGGACCATGAGCTCGTAGGCCTCGCGGTAGAGCGGCTCGGCGGCCGCGGGGTTTCCGCTGATCGAGTTGACCGTGGCGAGGTTGGCGAGGGTGCGCGAGACCGCCTCCGACTCCTCGCCGAACGCGCGCTTTCGGCGGGCCAGAACTTGTTCGAGCATCTTGATCGTCTCGGCCGGGCGGCCGGTCCGGTACATCACGTTGCCGAGGTTTTCCATCGCGCTCGCGACCTCGGGGTGGTCTTCGCCGAAGAGGGCGCGGTGCATCGCGAGCGATTCGTTGAACAGCGTCTCGGCCCCCGCCATGTCTCCCAGCTTCATGCGGGCAACGGCGAGATCGTTCACGGCCAGGGCCGTCTGCGCGCTCGAGTTGCCGTACTTCTCGCGCAGGATGTCCAGCCGCTCGCGGGTCACGGCTTCCTGTCGTTTGTCGTCCTCTTTCGCGAGAGCGAGCTGCCCGATGGTCAGCAGACTGAACGCGACCTCCTCGCTCCTGTCGCCGTAGACGCGCCGTCGGATACGGAGCGCGTCGGCTGCGAGCTTCTCGGCCTCGGGGAACTCGCCCTCGCGCAGGAGCGCCGCGGCGAGATTGTCCATGGCGTTGGCCGTCGGGCCGGCCTCATCACCGTGGAGGCGACGCCGGATCGCGAGCTCTTCGCGGGACATCTCGGCCGCGTCGGCAAACCTGCTCTGGTTGCGCAGGCTCTGGGCGAGAAGCGCTATGGCGTCGGCGCCGGCGTCGGTCTGCCGCGTCCCCGCGGCGGTGCGCAGCTTGAGCGCGGAGCGCAGCAGCCTTTCGCCGTCGGCGTACTGGCCGAGCCCCTGATACGTCTTCGCGATCGTCTCGAGCACCTCGGCCTGGACGGTCGGCTGGCCGGCGAACGCGCCCTGGACCTGGCCCTCCGCTTGTTTCAGAGCATCGACCAGCGAGACACCGCGGGCGCCGCGCTGCCAGGGGTCGGCGGCACCGAAGGTCTTCTGCAGGAACTGGTTGATCGCGGTGGCACGTGCCGCTTCCTGTTCCGCGCGGTCGCGCGCCAGGCGGACCTTCTCGGCCTGGACCGCCAGCGTGACCGCCACGCCGATCAGAAGGACGAGGACGCCGAGGCTCATCCACGACGCGACGCGATGTCGGGCGATGAGCTTACGGAGATGGTACGCGGTGCTCGGCGGGTGGGCGAGGATCGGCTGGTCCGACAGGTAGCGCTGGACGTCCTCGGCCAGAGCGTCGGCGCTGGCATAGCGGTGGTCGGGGTCCTTCTCGAGCGCCTTGCCCACGATCGTCTGGATGTCGGGGTCGAGCCGGAAGCCGCCGGTGAAGGTCAGCGTCAGCGGCTTGGGCGGCTCCTCGCAGATGGCGTGCAGGGCGGAGACGAGGGAGCCCGTCTGCGTCTCGACTGGAAGGCGGCCCGTCAGGATCTCGTAGAGGATGACGCCGAGCGAGTAGACGTCGCTGCGCAGGTCGATCTCGCGGCTGTCGCCCCGCGCCTGCTCCGGGCTCATGTACGGGAGCGTTCCCCGGATGTCGCCGAGCTCGGTCATGACGCTGGCCTGAGACGGCGTGTCGGCATCCACGATGCGAGCGAGGCCGAAATCCAGAATCTTGACCTGTGGCAGGCGGCGCGATCCCGACGCCGTGGAGTGCGAAAAAGAATGGGAGCCCGAGGCGCTCGAAGACGCCGACGGCTCTGCGGCCGGAACGACGAGGAGATTCGAGGGCTTCAGGTCGCGGTGGATGACGCCCCGCTGGTGCGCGTAGCTGACAGCGCGGCAGATCGTCTCGAAGAGGCGAAGGCGGTCGTGCAGCTGCTCCTCGGTCGGGTGCGTGCCGCCCATGTGCTCGCGCACGTAGTCTCCGAGCGGCTGGCCGACGACGAGCTCCATCGTGAGGAAGTGCTGGCCGTCCGCGGTGCGCCCGGCCTCGTAGAGCGCGGCGATGTTGGGATGGACCAGCCGGGCGAGCGTCTCGGCCTCGCGGCGGAAGAGGCGCAGCCGCAGCTCATCCAGCCGTGTGCCGCGGACCACGACCTTGAGGGCGACGCGCCGCTTCGGGTCATGCTGCTCCGCCTCGTAGACGATCCCCATCCCGCCGCGGCCCAGAACCGAGACGATCCGGAATTCGCCGATCGTCTCCGGAAGCGGGATGTCCGTCGGGGTGTCTGCGGGACCCGGAAACGCGAAGGTGGGAATCTCGGTTTCGTCGGGCAAGGTCGTTCGTGCTCCCTTGGGTCTGGCGCCGTGAGGATCCTATGCTGGTCGAGACGTGCCCTGGCCGTGCTTCCGCAGGATCTCCTCGATCTCTTCGAGGGAGAACGCGTTGAGCTGAACGACCTTCGCCTGGTCGCGATAGAGGGGCGGCACGATGCCTCGGGCTTCCTCCTTGCTGTCCACGTCCACGATGAGCCACGCCTTGTGTTCCCCGTCTTTGCATCCAAAATCCGCATGCGTAAAGAAATGGGATCCGGTCGTCAGAAGGATCTCGACGGCCCGGGCACAGGGCACCGTGCTCGGTTCGTGCGGGAGCTCGATATGAAACCTCGGCATCGTCCTCACCTCTTCTCTGAAAGGGTCGCCGAGCGGATTTTATGACCGTGCGGGGACTCGGGAAGGCCAGGCCCGCGCCAGACTGGGCGGCGATCTAGGCGGCGCCGCCTACCAGCTTCTGAAACCGCGGATTCCCCCGCAGCGGATCGAAGTTGGGGTCGATCTTGAGCCAGGCGGGCGTGACGTAGTACGGCACCTTCATGATCGGCTCGAGCTGGTCGAGCGCCTTCTCGGGCTCGCCGGTCAGGATGTAGATCCTCGCAAGCTGATGCTGAAAGTAGGGACCGTCGGTCGCATCCTCCGAGACCGGCCTCAACGCGACGGCTCGCTGTCCCTCGCGGACCGCCTCTTCCTTGCGGCCCGCGTACGCGAGCGCCATGCCGAGAGAGGCTCGAAGTCCGGCATTCTCCGGAGCAGACTTCAGCTGCTCCTCGAATACCTTCGCGGCCTCGCCGGCATGCAGCCGCGTGTTCGCAGCGTCATTCCGGAGCGCATCGACCTGCGCGAGCGACAACCCCCACGCGCCGCGGTCGTCGTCGAAGGCGCTGGGGGTCAATCGGAGCAGGAGATCCCTCTGCGGCTCGTCCAGGACCCAGGCCAGATCGAGGAAGTTCGCCAGGTAGGCAACCAGAGCCGTGGGATCGACGTGGTCCGCCGAAGCCTTCAACGACGCGCGGGCGCCCGCGAGGTCTCCCTCCGCGAGGAACGTCATCGCGCGGGTCTCGATCAGGTTCAGCGCGGACGGGGCAACCGCCAGGCCGCGATCGAACGCCTCGCGCGATTCGGTGGGGCGTCGCAATCGCAGGAACGCGGTTCCGAGGGCGCTGAGGTTACCGGCGCCGCGAGGATCGAGCTTCGAAGCCTGGCGGAACATCTCGACGGCGCGATCGTAGCGGCCCAGGCGCTGCTCCGCAGAGCCGATGCCACGGATGAGTGTCGCGTCGGCCGGCGCGAGCGCCTGAGCCTTGCGATACAGCTCCAGGGCGCCCGCAGCATCGCGTTGGACCAGGCGCCGGTATGTCCCGAGGGCCTGATACCCATCCGGGACGGTGGGAGCGATGGCAAGAGCCTTCTCTGCTGCAAGGCGCGCACGCTCGGAGACCTCGGGAGCCGGGACGCCGTTGGCGTAGAGAAGCGTGTTGGCGATCGACACCTGCTTCCACGCCTGGACGAATCCGGGGTCGAGCGCGACCGCCTGGTCGTAGAAGGCGAGCGCCTTGCGCACCGTCGCCGGGTCGGAGACGGACAGGGCGGCGGAAACCTCCTCGCCGCGCAGGTACGCCTCGTACGCCTGCAGGTTCTGCGTGGGCTTCTCCGCAAGGCCCTTCGCCTCGGACGCGCCCAGCGCGACGCCGAGCTCCTTCGCGACGCGGGTCGCGATGTCGGACTGCACCTGGAAGACGTCGGTCAGCGCCGCGTCGAAAGGCTGCTGCCAGCGCGACGTCGGGGCGCCGGACTCCCCGATCTCGACGAGCTCGGGGCTGACCTGCACGCGGTTGCCGGCGCCGCCCTTCTGCCAGCGCACGGTCGCGGTCAGGAGGTAGTGTGCGTCGAGCTCCTTCGCGACTTGCTGCGGCGTCTTGGTCGTCTTCTTGTAGGGCGTCGAGCTGCCGCGCGCGATGACCTGGAGGCCCGGCAGGGACGTGAGCTTGCCGCGGATCGCGTCCGCGATGCCGTCGGCGAAGTAGTCGTCCTCGGGCGATCCCTGATTCTCGAAGGGCAGGACCGCGACGCGGCGCGAACCGGACTTGGAAGTGGACGCGGAGGCGCCGGGCCTCTGCCGGGTCCAGAGGAGGGCCGCCGCGATCACGACGGCGACGAGGATGCCGGCGGCGATCCCGATCATCTTGCCGCGACTGCGCGAAGGGGGGACGACGTAGGACCCGCTCGTGACCGCGGTCGTGGGCGACGACGCCTCCGACAGCGCGAACGCCACGTCCTTCGCGGATTGAAAGCGGTTCTCGCGGTCCTTCTCCAGGCAGTGCCGCACGATGCGGTCCAGCGCGGGGGAGACGTTGCGGCCCGACTGCGTCAGCTCGGGCGGCTCGTCGCGCATGATCGCGGCGATCGTGTCGCTCGCGGTGTCGCGCTTGAACGCCTTTTTTCCGGAGAGCAGCTCGTAGAGGACCGCGCCGAAGGAGAAGAGGTCCGTCCGGTGGTCGACCGGAAGGCCGCGGACCTGCTCGGGCGACATGTAGCCCATCGTGCCCATCACCGTCCCGGGCTCGGTGTGGCCGCCGCCGGTGCCGGTCGGTGCGCTGGTCTGCTCGGCGGGAGCCGCGTCGACCCTCTTGGCCAGGCCGAAGTCGAGGATCTTGACGTGGCCGTCGTTGGTCACGAAGACGTTGTCGGGCTTCAAGTCCCGATGGACGACGCCCTTGCCGTGCGCGGCGGAGAGGCCGCGCGCGATCTGGAGCGCCCAGTCCACCGCCTGCCGCTGTGTCACGGTCGAGCCGTCGAGCTTGCCGCGGAGGGTCTCGCCCTCCAGCAGCTCCGTCACCGCGTAGGAGACCCCGTCGTGCGCGCCGAAGTCGTGGATGGCGAGGATATTCGGATGCGAGAGCGCGGCGACGGCCTTGGCCTCACGCTCGAAGCGGGCGAGCGCATCGGCGTTGGCGGTCAGCTGCGAGGGGAGGACCTTGACCGCGACGTCGCGGTCGAGCTTCGCGTCG
This sequence comes from uncultured Acidobacteriota bacterium, assembly GCA_963782585.1. Taxonomy (GTDB): domain Bacteria; phylum Acidobacteriota; class Thermoanaerobaculia; order UBA5066; family Gp7-AA6; genus DAHUXD01. The sequence goes on along the minus strand of CAWAKL010000012.1, from coordinate 428,481 downwards.
CGCGCGCGGTAGACCTGGCCCATGCCCCCGGCGCCGATCGGCACAAGGATCTCGTAGGGGCCCAGACGGGTACCGGGGGAAAGTGTCATGGAGTGCTGCGGCATGATAGCGAATCTCGCGATATCACACCCGGCTCTCTCCCCCTTAGTTCCCCTGTGCGACGGAGGACCCGCGATGCCGTCCTGCTGGTCTGCGCGCCGGTCCTGGCTCTCTCTTTTGCACGACGGGCAAGGTGGTGCGCGGCGTCCTGGCCGAGGCCGGACAGGCGGGATACACGCCGATGCTGTACGGGATCTTTGCGCGGGACGGCTGGACGGGGTATCGAAGCGCCCTCGAGACCGCGTGGCGGCCTTACGTCAACGGGAAAGCGAACTTGCCCGAGGCCGCGACGAATCTCATCGGCGCAATTCGGACACCGAAAAGGCCTTAGAAGCTTCCGACCAGGCCTTCCACGACGCGCGCGGCATCGGCGCCGTCCGTGTCTTTTTCGGCGTTGAACTCGGTGACAACGACGGCGGCGCAGGCCGGCGACGCGATGAAGACCTTCAGGGCGCCGAAGGCGGTGCCGAGGTCGAGGCCGCGGGGATGCTGAACGTCGGCGGCGGAGAGGTTCGTGACGTCGACGTCGAAGTGGAGGACGAAGGCGTAGGCTCCTGTCTGCAGAAACGCCAGCGCGTCCTGTGCGGCCGCGCCGGGATCCAGGCGAACGCGAGCGAGCGGGTATTTCGCGATGCGTGAGCGCTCGAGAAATTCGAGCTCGGGAGGATCGAAAGAGCCGGACTCCTCGTCGTAGCCAAAGAGGACGACGTCCTCCTCGGACAGGAGCGGCGTTCGAGGCCCGAGGCCGGCGAGCTCGGGAACGCCGCGTCCGAGAAGGTGGGCCACGACCATGCCGTCGAAGATCCCGGAGGGTGTGGTCTCGGGAGTGTTGAGGTCGACGTCGCCGTCGAAATACAGCAGGCCGAGGCGCGGATGGCGGCGGCGGAGACCGGCGACGACGCCGAGGCCGACGGTGCAGTCGCCTCCGAGCACGAGCGGCACTCGGCCTCCCGCGGCCGCACGCTCGACGCGATCCGCCGTGACTCGAGCCACCTCGGCGACGAGGCCGACGTTCTGCCGGCGTGGGTGTTCCGGGTCGGGGCGGTAGGACACGGGGGACGAATCGCCTTCATCCTCGACTTCCAGGCCCCTCGCGCGCAGCTTCTCGAGCAGGCCAGCCGCCCGATACGCCGCGGGGGCTCCCTCCTGCCCGGTCCGGCGTGCGCCGGCGCTCGAGGGCACGCCGATCAGCGACACCTTGGACGTCATCATGCGCATTCACCGAAACCCGGCTTCCGGCGGGAAGGTTGCGGTCACATCCTCGTGGCTCAGGGACTCCTCGACTCCAGCGAGTCCGGACTGACCCGTTCCGTCAGCGACGGCGGCAGGACGATGACGGTCCTGGGCCAGTCGCCGTGGAACGGCGGGTAGCGGGCGTCGCCCAGCTCGACGCAGGCGCCACCATTCGCCTCGCGCTCCACGCGGAAGATGGGAAAGCGCGACCACGTCAGAAACTTCCTTCCCCGATCCGTCGCCGCCGCCGCTCGCGCGAGCGGGTCGTCCGCGCCCTTGGGCTCGACCACGCGCGAGACCTCGGTGCTCGGCCAGGGCCGAAATTGGACGGAACCGGTGCGGTACTCCTGCCCGAAGTCGAGGACGAGCTGGCGTCGCAAGGGATTGATCCACCTGGGCCCCACCATCCGTCGCTCGGAGCCCTGGACGGACCAGTCGGCCGCGAGTCTTCCAACGACACCGGACAGCATCATCGCCACGGCATACGAGGCCGTCACAAGAAGCGCGATGCGCGCGGGACGGTCCGGGTTCGTCGAAGCGCGCCGCCTGCGCCGGCTCGAGAGAAACACGCCGACCGCCAGCGTGATCCACACCCACGGGTCGATGATGAAGAGCGCGTCGCCGTAGAACCATTCCCAGGAGAACGGCGCCAGGAAGCGCACGCCGTAAGTGTTGAGAAAGTCGAGCAGCGGATGCGAGAGCACGCCGACCGCCGACAGAAGCAGCAACGGCCGCCAGCGCGCAGGCGCCCTTTCGCGCCCGGGCCGCCCGAACAAGCCCCGACGCACGAAGCGGTCGAAGGCGAGCATGACGCCGGCGAGGACGAGCGGCAGCACCGCCATCGCGAGAATGCCGTGCGTCCAGCCGCGGCGGAACGCCAGCGCATCGACCCCGTCGTCCCCGAAGACGTACACGAGCCCGTCGACGTCGGGCAGGTTCGCGGCGATCAGGCCGGTCGCCATCGCGAGCGGCGCTCTTCGCCACGGCCCGGCCTGCGTGATGGCCGCGCCTGCGAGCGTATGGCAGAGGTTATCCAGCGGCCGGCCTCCGTCCCCCGGCGTGGCGCTGGTGCGCCGATTCTCGGGCGACCGGCGCTCCGAGTTTCACGTCCGCCGGGTGCGGGTTTGCCGGCCCTTGCTCGGGTTGCCCTCGGCGCCGACAGTCAACGAGCCGGGACTGACCTTAGCTGCGACTCGGGTCCGACGGCCGCGCACGCCGGCGAAACGAAGGGCGGGACGTCGTAATCGGGCGGGACGATCGGACGCTTCGTCTTGAAGTCGAGAACCTCCGCCAGGTTGTTCGCGACCTCGTCTCGCGTCGAGAGCGGTTCCAGGTCGAAGCGCCATTCGATCATTCTCAGGACGGAGGCGTGGTCGTAGGTGCCGTCGGCCACGAACTGGCGGCGAGCCATGGGCGCCACGACGACGCAGGGCACGCGGAACCCGCGAAGCTCGAAGAACGGGTCGACGTCCGTGGTGAAGGGCGGGGGGACGTGCTCGAAGAATCCTCCCCAGTCGTCGAAGTTGATGACGAGAACGGTGCTCTCCCAGCTCGCGCCGGTGGTGACGGCCCGATACGTCTCGTAAAGCCAGGACTCGCCGGCTCGGACGTCGCCGTAGGGGTGATAGTCGGAGGAGGTGCCCGCTTCGCGGCCGGCGAACGGCGGGTCCACGAAGGCGACCTCCGGCAGATCGCCCGCCGCGCAGTCCGCGAGGAAGTCGGCGTATGGACGCGAGATGCCGTCGTACTTCGTCCCCCAGAGGTCGAGAAACGGGAGGTCCGAAAAGTAGTAGCGCCCGTCGCAGGTTCGCATCCGCGAGCCGGTCCCAGATCGTCGGCAGCGTGCAGAGCCCCGTCGAATCGTCGAGACGATCCGTGACGCCGGCATGCTGATAGAGGCGGTTGGGAATCGCGGGCGCCATGATCGACGCGAAGTAGCGACCGCAGACCGTCCAGTCCGGCGCCGCCTGTCCGAGGAACGGGAGGTCGTCCTGGCGGTAGTAGCCAATCGCGAACTCGTCGTTCGAGCCGGCGCGCAGCCAACCGTCGCAGGCGCGTTCGTTGTATGCGTCGCGTCCGCCGCGGAAAGAGTCGTCGGGCAACGGGTGCCCGCATCCCTGGAAATCCGGCGCCAGCGGAAACGTCTCGAAGGCGGCGCCGCTGCGGTCGGTGTAAACCAGGCCGGCCTGCTGGCCGCCGGCCTGCGGCATCCAGCCCAGCAGATGGTCGAACGAACGATGGGCCATCATCGCGACGACGATGTGGTCGATCCCGCTCTTCCTGGGCTTTGGGAGCTTGCGCCGCGGATCGGCCAGGAGCGGCGAGCCGGCGGAGAGAGCGGCCAGAGTCGCGGTCGACCCGTAGAGGAACTTTCGGCGACTGAATCGAGGCATGAAGACACCTCCCCCTCGATACCCTTGAATTGGTGGTCACCGGGTTGGACTCCCGCGACGACCGGAATCGATCACGCCGGTTGCGACACGCGCTTGCAATGCAAGCGCTGTGCCCTTCGAGCCGATCCTGTCACAAGGAAACGGCTGCCTCGGGTCTGCAGCCAAAGAAAAAGGGCGGCCGCAAGGGCCGCCCCTACGAAGCCTCGCTGAGGATTTCCTTACTGCTTGTCGTACACCGCGAAGTTGTTGAACTTCTCGTCCCCCGCGTTGGCGCCCTTCGTCGTCACGGTGCGCGACTTGCCATCCTTGGAGACGGAGACCTTGCCGGTCCCCACGACCTTGCCGCCCTTCTTGACGATCATGTCCATCGTGTTGGAGTCGATGACCTTGTAGGAGCGCATGTCGTAGTTCGGGTCGCCCGTGACCGCGTAGTCCACGCCGTCGAAGTTGCCCATCCACACGTTGTGCTCGGGCTTGCCGGCATTGTCGGTGCCGTAGACCAGGACGACCCAACCCTGGCCGCTCGTGGCGTAGACCACGGTGTGGTTCTTCTGCGCTCCGGGAGCGAACTGCGACTTGGCCTCGTTCAGCTTCCAGGTGCCCATGTTGGGGTTCGGGTTGTCCGCTGCAACGGAAATGGCAACCGCTGCAAAGAAAACGACAAGAGATCCGAGAATGGTCCGCGACTTCATGTCCCCTCCCTTATTTCGAAGCAGGTTCCAGGAGCTTCGAATCAATGAGCGGATTCTATGCTCGATTCGTGACAGCCCGTCCCGAGGTGGTGGGATTTCCCACTTGACACGAATCCCACAGCGGTCTAGCCTTTGCCATGAGCGAAACGGGCAAAGGGAAAGGCGTCTACCGAGTACGGCCGGACTCGAAGGGCCGGATCACCCTCGGCAAGCTCGCGGAGGGCGTCAGCAGCTACCGCGTCAAGCGTCAGAAGGACGGAAAGATCGTCCTCGAGCCGTTCATGGAGATCCCGGAGAACGAACGCTGGCTCTGGGATAACAAGGAAGCGCTCGAAAGCTTCATGAAGGGAATCGAAGACGCGCGGGCAGGGCGCCTCGTTTCGCTCGGCTCTTTCAAGAAGTACCTCAAGTAGGGCCGCGTGCCCTTTTCGATCGTCTTCTCCGTCACGGCGGCCGAACAACTGCGAAGGCTCGAGAAGGACCGAGGCCTCGCGAAGAGACTGAAGGCGGTTCGGAAGACGATTGGTCGCCTGGAAGTGGATCCGCGGCACCCCGGGCTACAGAGTCACCGCTTCGTGTCCACATCGGGACCCAATGGCGAGGAAGCCTACGTGTCCTACGCCGAACAGGACACTCCGGCCGCATACCGGGTGATCTGGTGCTACGGGCCCGCCAAGGCGCAGATCACCATCATCACGATCACGAGGCACCCGTAGCCGGGCGGATCTACCAGCCGCCGGAGATCAAAGAACCAGACGACCCCTCGTCGTCGAGAACGAGCTACTGCCGCTCCCCCGCCTGCGGCTGGAATCGCCACAGGCTGCTGCGGATGGACAGGCCGACCGCGAGAAGGTTTCCGTCGCGCGCCCAGGCGGGCGACTGGACGTCGCCGTCGAACACGAGCGGGAGCCGCTCGATCGAAGCGGTGACGGGGTCGAGCAGGCCGACGCCGCGGAAGAGCGAGTCGGGCGAGGTGATGGTGACGGCGATCCGGCCGTCGCGACCCACGGCCGCGCTCGAGATGGGCAGCGGCGCGATGCGCAGCGAGCTCACGAAGAGGATCGAGAGCTCCGAGGTTCCCGAGAAGGGAACGCGGAAGAGCTTGACGCCGTCCTTCTCGTTGACCTGGACGACGAGGGCCGGGTCGGGAGCGCGGGGATCGAGGGCGACGCCGTTGGCGGCGCGCATCCTCTTCGGGATGCCTCCCTCGATGTCGATCGAGAAGAGCGATCCGGCGTTGACGTAGTAGAGGGTCTTGCCGTCGGGCGACGCGACGAGGCTCTGCGGCGCGATGCCGCGCGTGGCCTCGAGTCGCTTGACGATGCGGCCCTCGGGCATCGTGGCGACGGTGAGCATGGGCGGCTGGCCGACCGGGCCCGAGAGGAACGCGACGTGGTTCGAGCCGACGAGCGTGGCCGGCGGCGTGGCCTGCTCCGCCGAATCGAGGAACTGGCGAAGCCCGCCGCCCGGCGCGCTGATGAGAAGGCGCCGGCGTCCGAGAACCTGGTTCGGGATCAGAAACCCCGCATCCGCGAGCTCGACCGGGCTCGTCATCAGGCTGCCGGCCATCGTGACGAGCTGGTCCGGGACTCCGCCCGTCGCCGGGAAGCGGAGGAGCTCGGCGGGACTGTCCATCGTGCTGACGAAGAGGCTGCCGTCGGCGCCGGCGTCGAGGCCCCACGGCTTGCCGGTCACCGGGAAGAGGAGCTTGCCCTCCTGGCCGGTGCGCGAGACCGTGATCGCCTGCTGCAGGTCGCCGAAGTTGACGAACGCGAGGACGGAGTTGCCGTCCGCGCCGATCGCGAGCGGCGGAGCGAGCGGAAGCTGCGGCGCGAAGGGAGTCGCCTTGCCGGTCTCGACGTCGAGAACGTAGACGCGCCGCGCGGAATCGTCCGAGTCCGCGAGGCGGCCCCAGAAGACGACGCTCTTTCCGTCGGGGAAGGCGCGCAGGCTCCAGGTCCCCCGCTCCGCAACGACGGCGGGGCCGACCGGAGTGAGGTCGCCCGTGTCGGGCCGGAAGCGATGGATCTGGAAGTTGCGGGCCGCGTCGCGCTTGACGACGAGGAGGCTTCCGTCGGGCAGCGCCTCGGGTCCCTGGGCGTCCTCGAGGATGGCGTGCTCCTCGCCGCCGAGCGGCGACACGCTGTAGATGCCCATGGGCACGTCGGTGACGCGATCGAAGTACAGGCGATCGCCGTCTCGCGACCAGCAGACCTTGTAGACGGATCCGGAGTCTCCGGCCTTCGTCAGCACCGTCCAGTCGCCCGAGGAGGGCTTCATGACGGCGACCTGCGAGCGGCTCGAGACCAGCGTCACGAACGCGAGCGTCTTACCGTCGGGCGAGGAGCGCGGCGACATCACGCGCGTCATGGGACCGACGAGGAGGTTCCCCTTCCAGGTGGGCGGCGGAGCGTCGATCTGTTTGCCGCGGAACCAGTGGCCCAGAAACGCGCCGCCCCCGAAGAAGGCCAGTCCGAGAGCGAGGACGAGCGCGAACTCGCGGACGCGCCGCGCTTTTCCGGCGGCGAGCCCGGGCGTCCCCACGGGCGTGCCGACTCCGATGGGAAGCGCGGTGCTCAGAAGCGCCGGCATCGGCGACTTGGCCGTCGGCAGCGGCGGCGGAACATCCTGAGGCTGAGGCGTCGACGCGGTGGCCGGCGTCGACCGCGGGTCGCCGATGTGCGTGAACTCCGCGAGCTTCTCGCGGATCTGCCGGAGGTCGCGCACGAGCTCTCCGGTGTTGGCGTAGCGTTCCTCGGGATCCTTCGCGAGGCATCGCTCGATCGCCCAGCGCAAAGGCTGCGGCACGCGGGCACTCAGGCCGTCGAGCGGCAGCGGCTCGTCCTGGATGATCGCCGAAAGCGTCTGCACGGGGGTGGCGCGGTGGAAGAGGCGGCGCCGCGTCAGCATCTCGTAGATGACGAGGCCCGCGGAGAACTGGTCGGAGCGATAGTCGAGCGAGCGGCCGGCCGCCTGCTCCGGCGACATGTAGTCGGGCGTGCCGATGATGAGACCGGCCTGCGTGAGAGAGACGCCGGGTTGCGAATCCGCGTCGCCGCCGGGTGTCCTCTGGAGCTTCGCGAGGCCGAAGTCCAGGATCTTCACGAAGCCGTCCTGCGTGACCATGATGTTTTCGGGCTTGAGGTCCCGGTGCACGATCCCGACCTGGTGCGCCTTGGCGAGACCGCCGGCGATCTGCATCGCGAGATCGAGCGTCTTCTTCACGGGCAGCGGCCCGCTGTCGATGAGGTGGCGCAGCGTCCAGCCGTCGATGAGCTCCATCGCGAGGTACGGCGAGGAGCCCGCCTGGCCGACCTCGAAGATCGTGACGATGTTCGGGTGATTCAGCGCCGAGGCGGAGCGCGCTTCGAGCGCGAAGCGAGCGAGGCCTTCCTGATTCGAGAGGAACTCCTTCGGGAGGACCTTCAGCGCGACCTTGCGGCCGAGCCGCGTGTCGAGCGCGCGGTAGACCTCGCCCATCCCGCCGGCTCCGAGGCGGTCGATGATCCGGAACGCGCCGACCATCGCGCCGGGCTCGAGGTGAATCGTCGGCTCGGGGGACGCGGGGTCGTCCGCTTCGGGGAACGGCGAGACGACGATGCCGCCCGCCGGAGAGTCCTGCTTCATGTCCCCACGCGGCCAGCCGAGGGAGGCCGCGTTGCCGACCCCCGCGGGCGGGGCAGGCTCCAGCCCAGGACCATCGCCACGCATGGAGCTCACGGGGACACGTAGACGCAAAGTCGCAGCCAGCTTCGAGCTGGGCCTGAACTTGTGCCAGCTGAGAGGGTTAGGTCAGAACGTCGGCCCCGCGGTGCAAAAAAACGTCACCCGCGCGCCTGCTCTCTGCCGCTCAACGCGGCAGCAGGAGTCGTGGCCGACGAAGGCTTCTCACGTGCACGCCCACGCCGGTCGCCGCGTAAATGCGGTCGCCATCCTCCGAGAGCGCGATCGCGCCCATGCCGTCCGCCGAGGGACCGCCCAGGTCGATCCAGCTTGCGCCGCCGTCTCTCGTCACCATCAGCCGACCCGGAGCGACCGACGGCTCCGGCATCCCGGTCGCGACGTAGAGAAGCCCGGGGTGGGCGCGATCGGTCGCGAGATCGCTGACCGGACCGCCGGGGTCCGCGGTCCGGACCCACGTGGCGCCGCCGTCGTCGGTTCGGGCCACCTCGCCGCACGGGAACAGAACCAAACCGCTCCCGACGAACCATCGATTCGCATCGACGGGATCGACGGCGAGGGCCCGGATCGGACACCGGACGGGAGCCTGCGTCGTCCGCGTCCAGGTTTCGCCGCGGTCACGGCTGACCCACGTCTCGAGACCCGACGCGGCGACCAGCGCGCCGTCCGCGGCGGAAGCGAGAAACGCGCCCGAGAAAGGCGACGGAAAGCCCGTGAACGTCTCGCCGCCGTCCGTGCTGCGAAAGAGCGTCGCGATCCCCTCAAACGATGTGTAGACGGTCTGCGCGTCGGCGGAGTCGAATGCGATCTCGCAGGATGACGACTGCCCATCGTGTACCTGGTGCACGGTCCAGCTCGCCCCTCCGTCGAGCGAGCGGGAGAGCCCCGTGGTGAAGCCGGGGAAGCCCGCGTGCATCGTCGCCATGAACAGACGATCGGGGATGCGCGGATCGGCTTCGAAGCCGATGAAGGCATCCGAAGTCCGACGGCGTCAGGCGCACCCAGCTCGCGCCGCCGTCGTCGGTCCGGAAGAGGCCGCCGCCAATGCCGGTCTGCGAGGCCAGGGCGTACAGCCGGCGGTCCGAGCCCGCGGCCACCGCGACGTCGGTGACGACCGAGGCCTCCGGACCGCTGGCATGCCAGCGCCCGGCCAGGTCGACGGCAATGAGCAGAGCGAGCAGCATCGGATCCTCCGTGTCTCTTACGGAGCAGCCGGCCGCCCGCGTCCGCTCCCCCGCCGAGTTGGGATAGATTCCACGGCAAGTTACAGGACCTCTATTGGAGATCCCATGCCGACCAGCAAGCCCCCGAAGCCCGACACGACCCAGGAGCTGACGCAGCGGCGGATCGCGGAGTTCGCGGTCGAAGAGGCGCGCCTCTCGAACGTGGCGTACCGCTTCCAGCTCGTCCCGCGCGAGCGGGTCTGGAAGAACTGGGACCGGACCGAGTTCGAGCAGAACCATTTCCAGGTGATGGGCATCGCGGCCGTGTGCCTGGCGCGGGACGAAGTGGAGAAGGCGGAGCGCACGGCCTCGCGGGCCCTCGAGGAGATCGACGGGATCCTCTTCGTCGTCGAGGACCCGGCGGACTCGATCGTGGTGCGCGGGGCGACGGGCACGATGGAGTTCGTGCGGACGCCGACGCTCTGCGCGGAGATCATGGCGGGAAGCGGCGCGGCCTTCGAGAAGGCGCTCGCGGCGCTGGATGCGGCGTTTCCGGGGGATCGGGTCGCGGGCAAGATCCTCTCGGGCAAGTAGCGACTCGATGATCGTGCGCGTCGTGCTCGAGCTGGACGAGGACACGGTCGCCTGGTCCGCGTGCTGTCCCGAGCTTCCGGGCTGCGCGTCGGCCGGCGACTCGCAGGAGGACGCGCTCGCGAACATCCGCGAGGCCATCGAGCTGTACCTCACGCCGGGCGGGCCCGCGCCCGAGAACTCGACCGTCGTGGACCTGACGGTCTGATGGCCCGCGCGCGTCAGCTCTCGGCCCAGCAGATCCGGGCAACCGTGCGCCGGCACGACTTCGCGAAGACGCAGCAGCGCGGCAGCCACGAGCGGTGGCAGAGCCGCGACGGCCGGTCCACGGTCATCGTGTTCGACTTCCGGGGGCGGCCGCTGCCGCGCGCGGCGGTGCGGGCGATCATCGAGGCGTCGCGGATTCCCGAGGAGGAGTTCTTCGAATGAGCGGCCTCATCGACCACCTGAACGGGGAGATGGCGAAGCTCCGCGAGGCGGGTACCTACAAGGAAGAGCTGGTCCTGCAGTCGGCGCAGGGGCCGCGCGTGAAGGTCGGCGGACGCGAGGTCGTGATGCTGACCTCGAACAACTATCTCGGCATGGCGAACCATCCGCGGATCCGCGAGGCCCAGAAGAAGGCCGTCGACCGGTGGGGCGCGGGGCTCGGCTCGGTGCGGTTCATCTGCGGGACGCAGGAGCTGCACAAGGAGCTCGAGGCCGAGATCGCGTCCTTCTTCGGCTGCGACGACGCGATCCTCTACATGACGTGCTGGGCGGCGAACGAGGGGCTGTTCGCGACGGTCCTCGACGAGGCCGACGGGCTGTACTCCGACGAGCTCAACCACGCCTCGATCATCGACGGCGTGCGGCTGTGCAAGGCGAAGCGATTCCGCGCGCCGCACGGGGATCTGCCGGCGCTGGAGCGGATGCTCGGCGAAGACAAGACGTCGCGCTTCAAGCTCTACATCACCGACGGCGTGTTCTCGATGGAGGGCGAGGAGCAGGACCTCGCGGAATGCGTCCGGATCTGCGAGAAGCACGGGACGGTGCTCGCGGTCGACGATTCGCACGCGACGGGGATCCTGGGGAAGAGGGGACGCGGCACGGCCGAGGAGCAGGGCGTCTTCGGGAAGATCCCGGTGACGACGGGAACGCTCGGGAAAGCGATGGGCTCGGCGGCGGGCGGTTTCGTCACAGGGCCGAAGGCGATCGTCGAGACGCTGCGGCAGCGCAGCCGGACATACATCTTCTCGAACTCGCTTCCGCCGGCGGTTGCCGCGGGCGCTCTCGAGTCCTTCCGGATGCTTCGCGAGGACTCCTACCCCGTCGCCAAGCTTCGCGACAACGCGAGGTACTACCGCAAGGCCATCTCGGAGGCGGGGTTCAAGATCCCCCATGGCACGCACCCCATCGTACCGGTCATCGTCGGCGAGACGGCGAAGGCCCTGGCGATGGGCAAGGCGCTCCTCGAGGAGGGCGTCTACGTCTCGGGGTTCGGCTTCCCGGTCGTGCCCCACGGCCAGGCGCGCCTGCGCTGCCAGGTCTCCGCGGCGCACGAGCGGAACGATCTGGACCGCGCGGTCGACGCGTTCAAGAAGGTCGGGAAGAAGTTCGACGTCATCTGAGGTCCTGATGGTGAGGATCGGTCTCGCCGTTCTTTTCGCTCTCCTTCTTTCCCCTCTCGCGGCGCAGGACCCTGTTCCGCAGAACGTCGACATCCTGATCCGCGGCGGGACGGTCCTGACGATGGATCCCGCGCGCCGGGTGATCGAGGGCGGCGCGGTCGCGATCCGGGGAGAGAGGATCGTGGAGGTCGGACCGGGCGACGCGCTGGCGGCGAAGTACACGGCCTCGCGCACGGTGGACGCGGCCGGCCGGCTTGTCATGCCGGGCCTCATCAATACGCACGGCCACGCGGCCATGGTGCTCTTCCGCGGACTCGCCGACGACCAGCCGCTGCAGGAGTGGCTGACGAAAACAATCTTCCCGGCCGAGGCGAAGAACGTCAACGAGGACTTCGTCCGGCGCGGCGTGCGCCTCGCATGTCTCGAGATGATCCTCGCCGGCACGACGACGTACGTCGACATGTACTGGTTCGAGAGCGCGGCCGCCGACGAAACGGCGAAGGCGGGGCTGCGCGGCGTGCTCGGGCAGGCCGTCATCGACTTCCCGGCGCCGGACAACAAGACCTGGCCCGAGATGCTGAAGGCGGTGGAGGCCTACGTCGCGAAGTGGAAGGGCCACGCGCTCGTGACGCCCGCGATCGCGCCGCACGCGCCCTACACGGTGTCGCTCGAGCACCTCAAGGAGGCCCACGCGCTCGCGAAGAGGCTGGATGTGCCCTACGTGATCCACGTGGCCGAGACGCAGAGCGAGATCGAGACCATCGGGGAGAAGTGGGGCATCTCGCCGGTGGCGTACCTCGATCAGGCCGGCGTCATGGATGCGCGCATGGTGGCCGCGCACTGCGTGTGGGTGAACGCGGCGGACATCAAGACCCTCGCGCGCGCAGAAAGTCGGCGTGGCGCACTGTCCCCAGTCCAACATGAAGCTCGCCTCGGGAACGGCGCCCGTGCCCGCGATGCTCTCGGCCGGCGTGGCGGTGGGCCTCGGCACCGACGGCGCGGCCTCCAACAACGACCTGAACCTGCTGGAAGAAGCGGACACCGCGGCGAAGCTGCACAAGCTCATCGGCATGAAGGCGGACGCGCTGCCGGCGGCGCAGGCCGTCGAGATGGCGACATTGGGTGGGGCGAGGGTCATCAAGCGCGAGAAGGACCTGGGCTCGCTCGAGGCCGGCAAGCTCGCGGACCTGATCATCATTCGGATGGATGCGGCGAACGAGACGCCGCTCTACAACGTCTACTCGCAGCTCGTCTATGCGACGAAGGCGTCCGACGTGGAGACGGTGATGGTCAACGGGCGAATCCTGATGGAGAACCGGCAGGTCAAGACGCTCGACGCCGAGGCGGTGAAGGCCGAGGCGCGGGCGCTGAGGGACCAGATCCGGAAGAGCGTGGCGCCTTCGGGCGTCGGCCCGAGGAGCGCCACCCCCTCGCCGTCATCCTGAGGGCCGAAGGCCCGAAGGATTGCGGCACTGCGAGTCTCGGGATCGTTACCGCCGACCTGCGGTCGGCGTTGCCTACTGCCGGGGGTCTGCCTTTGGTGGCCGGCTCGTCGCCTGCGCTCCTCAGGATGGACGCTACGCGGGCGTCAGACGCCCGCTACGCGTCCAGCCGCTTCTGCGCGTTCCGCACCAGGGTGAAGCAGAGATACGCGAACAACACGCCGGCGAGGATGCTGCCGCCGACGACGCTGTCGCGAAGCCCGCCGTACATCTTGTGTCCGAAGTCCAGCGCCTCGATGAGCGTCGGTGACTCCATCTTCAGGATCTTGTCGCCGGTGAACGCGAGGAACGCGATGAGGACGCCGCCGATCGAGCCGCCGGCGACGAGACCTGTCGCGTAGAGCATGCCGGAGGAGAGCTCCGACTCTTCCTTCGCGTCGCCCTCCTTCCTCTTTCGCATCGAATCGACGAGAGCCTTCATCATGCCGCCGATCCAGATCGGCGCCGTCGTGGAAACCGGCAGGTAAGCTCCGACCGCCCACGAGAGGGCGTGCGCCCCGGCGAGCTGGGCCATGAACGCCAGGAACACGCCGACGAGCACGGGTGCCCAGGGCAGGTTCTGAGCGAGCAGGCCCTTGATCATCGTGGCCATGAGCGTCGCCTGCGGCGCCGCGAGCTTGGGCGAGCCGATGGCGTGCGCGTCCGTGGGGTCGTCCTTGTAGGTCGGCGTGGAGTCGAGGAGGAAGAGCGTGCCGGCGATGAAGAGGGCCGACACGAGGACTCCGATGACGAGGCCGATACTGCTGGCGAATCGGCGTCGCGCCGACGAGGAAACCGGTCTTCAGGTCCTGCGACGTCGCTCCGGCGTTCGCGGCGGCGATGCAGACGATCGCGCCGACCGAAAGCGCGACGGCCTGATAGACGTCGCCCTTCCAGCCGACGAGCACGAAGATGACGCAGGTCGCCATGATCGTCGCGATCGTCATGCCGGAGATGGGGTTGGACGAGGTCCCGATGATGCCCACGATGCGCGAGGACACCGTGACGAAGAAGAAACCGAAGACGACGATCAAGACCGACATGAGAAGCGAGCCCGGGAACGGCCCGTGCGGGAAGCCCGGCAGGATCGCGAGGATGATGACGATGGCGAGCGACCCGAAGATGACCGGTCCCATGCTCATGTCGCGCTCGGTGCGCTTGACGGAAACGGCCTTCGCGCGCTCGCCGAAGCTCTTGAGCGACTCGCGGAACGCCGACGACGATCGTCGGCATCGTCTTGATGAGCGTCATGACGCCGGCGCAGGCCACGGCCCCGGCGCCGATGTAGCGGATGTAGGCGCGGTAGATCCAGTTGGCGTAGGAGTTGTTGGCGCGCCAGGCCTCGCGAGAAGCCGAGGGACTCGAGGTCCGCGATCAGGCGCGGCTCGGGCACGAAGATGGCGATCAGGGGGATCAGGGCCATCCAGGAGAGCAGGCCGCCCGAGAAGAGCTCGCCGAGATCTTCGGGCCGATGATGTAGCCCAGGCCCAGGTACTCGGGCGTGACGTCCACGTTCAAAGTCGAGCTCGGATAGATGGACTCCTTCTTCGTCCGGAAGAAGGTCGCCGTCTCGCGCCAGAGGCCGAAGACGCCGTAGAGGACCTTGTAGCCGAGGGCGATCCAGAAGCCCGCGAAGACCATCTTCGCGAGGTTGCCGCCCTTCTCGCCGGCGATCAGGACGTCGGCGCAGGCGACGCCCTCGGGGTAGCGGAGCTTGCCGTGCTCCTTGACGATCAGCGCGCGGCGCAGCGGGATCATGAAGAGGACGCCGAGGATGCCGCCGAAGATCGCGAGGATCGTGATCTGGATGTACTTGAAGTACTGGTCGCCGCCGGCCAGAAAGATGAGGGCCGGCGTCGTGAAGACGACGCCCGCGGCCACCGACTCTCCGGCCGAGCCGATGGTCTGAACGATGTTGTTCTCGAGGATCGTGGACTTGCCGAACTTCTTGAAGAATGCGATCGAAAGAACGGCGATGGGAACGGAGGCCGAGACGGTCAGGCCGGCGCGCAGCGCGAGGTAGACGGTCGCGGCGCCGAAGAGAATGCCGAAGAAAACGCCGAGGATGATGGCCTTGGGTGTGAACTCCGGGATGTCCTGTTCGGGGGGAACGTAAGGACGAAAAGAGGATCCCGAAGCGGCCTCGTGCGCCATGCGACCTCCGTTAGTGGTGGTGGTCTTTTACTGGCCGGGGATTATATGCAGCCCGGTCCTCAACACCGTCAGCTTTCGGCTGTCAGCTCTCAGCCGTCAGCCAGACCGGGCCCCGCCTGGCTGATAGCCGATGGCTGACCGCTGACAGCTGCGAGCGGCGCTCCCGGCGCCGCGAGCTAGACGCCTCAGGTGCCGCCGAATCCGACGGTGACCTTGCCGTCGTCGAGAATCACCGGAACCTCGCGGCCTCCGGAAATCCGGATCATCCGCTCGAGCTCCGTCTTGTCGGCTTTGACGTTGACGTACCGGACCGAGTACTTGCGCTTCGCGTAGTCCTCACGGGCCGCGGTCGTGTAGGGTCAGGTGTCTTTTCCGAAGATTTCGACGCGCTTCTCGGCCATGGAACCCTCCGTCTGCGCCATGATGCCCGATGCTATGATTTTTCCCAAGGAATCATGCGCGGCGCCGCCGTACTCCTGGCCCTCCTCGTAACGGCGTCCGCCGCTGCCGGCACGGTCTCGGGCAAAGTCATCCTGGTCAAGGACGGCAAAGAGCTCCCGGACTCCTCGAACGCGGTGGTCTGGGTCGAGGGGACGCGGCGGCCGGCGGGAAGCCCGGCGCCCGCGGCCGGAGCGCCATCCGGCGAAATGAAGTCGGCCTCCAAGCGCTTCCAGCCCCGCGTCGTGGCCGTCCCCAAGAAGACGACAGTCGAGTTTCCCAACGCCGACCCGATCTACCACAACGTCTTTTCCGTCTCCGGCCCGAACCGCTTCGACCTCGGTCTCTACCGAAGCGGCGCCACGAAGCCGAAGACGTTCGAGGAGGCCGGCCTCGTGCGGATTTACTGCAACATCCACCCGCAGATGGTCGGCTTCGTCATGGTCGTCGACTCGGACTACGTGGCCGTCACGCCGGCGAGCGGCGCCTTCGAGCTCCCGAATGTCCCCGCCGGAGCGCGCACCCTCAAGGTCTGGCACGAGGAGGCCGCGGCGGAGCTGAGCATTCCCATCACCGTCCCGGCCTCGGGTGGCGCGGCGACTTCGGGCGAGCCGATCCGGATCGACATCTCGGCCTTCAAGCCCGAGCCTCACAAGAACAAGTACGGCAAGGAGTACAAGCCGCCCCCGGCCGACGAGGATGAGCGTTACTAACTCCAGTCCGGGCTCGCCGTCGGGCGGCACGACCTCGTCAGAGGTCCGTCCGAAGGGCCTCAAGCTTCCGCCGCCCGAGCCGCCCAAGTTCTCGCTGACGCTCAAGATCTTCCTCGCGATGGCGCTGCTGATCCTGATCGC
Organism: uncultured Acidobacteriota bacterium; assembly: GCA_963782585.1. Lineage (GTDB taxonomy): Bacteria > Acidobacteriota > Thermoanaerobaculia > UBA5066 > Gp7-AA6 > DAHUXD01. Next base: position 412,095 of record CAWAKL010000012.1, on the reverse strand, counting down.
CGTTGGGGGCGCCGTCGCGGTCGCGGCGTACCGCGCGCGGCAGGTCGCCGACGCCAAGATCGACGAGGATCTGAAGAAGGCCGGACCGGGCCTCGAGTCCTTCCAGCAGAACCGCTACGACGAGCTGCACCGCGCGCTCGCCGTCGTCGCGAACAACGCCGGCACGATCTCGATGATGTCGACGCTCGTTCCGGAGACGGGAGAGCCCGACCCGGCGACGGTGTTCGACACGCTCAAGCGCGAGCAGGCCTCGAGCGCCCGCGCCGACTTCATGATCGCGACGAACCCGCGCGGCGTGGCCCTCGCGCGCACGGACCGCCCGCTCCCCTACTCGGCGGATCTGTCGGCGGTGCCGACGATCGCGGGCGCGCTCCAGGGCGCGCAGACCGAGGGGATCTGGCTCTCGGGCGGCAAGCTCTACCACGTCGTCGCAATGCCCGTCCTCGAAGGCGGCTCGCGGCTGACGGGAGTGATCGCGGCGGCCTTCCAGATCAACGACGAGGTCGCGTCCAACCTCGAGCGGCTCCTCAATACCCAGGTGGTCTTCCTCGCGGACGCGGCCAAGCCCTCGGAGCCGGCGAAGGCCTCGCTCGCGGCCTCGACGCTGGGCGGTGCGACAGGCCCGGCCATGGCGGCCATCGAGGCGCGGCCGGCCCTCGTGCAGGCGGTCCTCCGCCAGGGGAAAACGATCGGACCGCTCGCGCTCGACCTCTCCGGCGACACCTACCTCGCGTACTTCCTGCCGATCCGCTCCTCGACCGACCAACTCGTCGGCGCGGCCGTGGCGCTGCGCAGCCGCGACCGCGAGCTCGCGGCCTTCCGCCAGATCCAGACGATCCTGATCGCGGTGGGGATCGCGGCGCTGGTCATCGCGTTCATCGTGTCGTTCTTCCTCGCGCGGCGGATCACGGGCGGCGTCGGGCGGCTGGTGCGCGCGACCGAGCAGGTCCGCGTCGGCAACCTCGACGCCGCGGATCTGCCGGTCGAGTCGAAGGACGAGATCGGGATCCTCGCCCGCTCCTTCCGCGCGATGCTCGACGAGCTCCGCGAGAAGGCGGCGCTCGAGCAGTACGTGGCGTCCCTGACGATGACGATGGGCAGCGACGCCCAGACGGTCGTGGCCACGCCGAGCGCGATCCAGACCCGCGCCGGCGGAGAGCCGACGGTGGGCCAGACGTTCGCCGGCCGCTACGAGATCCAGGGCGTGCTGGGACGCGGCGGCATGGGCGTCGTCTACCGCGCGCACGACCGCGACCTCGACGACGCCGTGGCGATCAAAACGCTGCGGGGCGAGGCCCTCTCGGCGGACCCGTCGCTTCTGGACCGCTTCAAGCAGGAGATCCGCCTCGCCCGGCGCATCACGCATCCCAACATCCTGCGCACGCACGACCTCGGCGAGTCGGGCGGGCTGCGCTACCTGTCGATGGAATTCGTGAAGGGTCTGACGCTCAAGCAGCTCGTCGAGGCCGGCGACATCCTGCCGACGCCCGTGGGCCTGCGCATCGCCAAGCAGATCTGCGCGGGGCTCGCGGCGGCGCACGAAGTCGGCGTGATCCACCGCGACATCAAGCCCCAGAACATCATCATCGAGGCGACGGGCGGCCTGAAGATCATGGACTTCGGCATCGCGCGCCTGAAAGAGGAGCGCGGCATGACCGCCGAGGGGACCGTGGTCGGCACGCCCGACTACATGTCCCCGGAGCAGGCGCGCGGCCAGGCGCTGGATTTCCGCTCCGACATCTACTCGACGGGCGTGGTGCTCTACGAGGTATTCACCGGAACGATTCCCTTCGAAGGCGACTCGCCCCTCGCCGTGGTGCTCAAGCACATCCAGGAGACTCCTCCGTCGCCGCAGACGCGCAACCCGAGGATCGACCCGCGCATCTCGCAGATCATCCTCAAGTGCATGCAGAAGGACCCGAAGGACCGCTACCAGTCCGTCAACGACCTCTACGAGGCGCTGACGCGGGCCACGGCGCAGGCGGCGTGAGGGGGGCTCTCGCCGCAATCCTGGCCGGCGTATTCCTGGCGGCGTATGCCTTCGCGCAGGAGACGCCGACCGCGCCGCCGGAGCAGTACTTCGAGGAGCCGCCGGCGAATCCGAAGTTCTCGTTTCGCTGGGACTTTCTCGCGCGCTACGACCACGTCGACCACTTGCCCTATGGAGGCGAGACCATCAGCCGCGGCCGCTTCGAGCTGCGGCCCGAGATCGACTTCGACCCGTGGTCCGACTTCCGGATCGGCGTACGCGGCATCTTCGACTACGGCACCGAGCCGTACGCGTATCCGTACCAGGACAACTACATCTCCCGCTGGGCCTCGGCCGACCGCTGGTACGTTCTCTGGACTCCCGGGAACTTCTCGGTCCGCGCGGGGCGCTTCGGCATGCCGCTCGCCGCCAGCGAGCTCCTCTGGGACCGCGACATCCAGACGCCCGGGATCGCCGCGTCCTACACGACTTCGGATGGCGCCTGGACGCTCTGGGGGGCCGGCTTCTACGGCCCGCAGCACTACAGCGACCAGACGCGCATCGCGGCCGGCCAGCTGCAGTGGCAGCACGGCGATCCCACGCAATTCCAGATCCAGGCGTCGTTCGCATTCTGGTGGTTCCAGCCGCGCGAGCTCTTCGAGCCCTACTTCCGGGAAAACACGTTCACCTACGTCAACGGCGTGCCGCAATTCACCTCGAAGTTCAACGTGGGCGATCTCTTCCTGCGCCTGCGGTTCCCGATCGGGACGGTGCCGATCCTCGTGTCGCTCGACGGCCTCATGAACTTTTCCGCCAACGAGAACCAGAACCTGGGTTACGAGGCGGCCGTCGTGGCGGGTCAGGTCGGCACACCGGGAGACTTTCGGGGCTTTTACGCCTACCAGTACATCGAGCGCAACGCCACGATGGGGGCCTACAACACCGACGACTGGTGGTACCACACCTGGTACGAAGGCCACCGGGTGGGGGTCGCCTGGACCTTCCTGCCCCGCACATACCTTCAGGGCTCCTTCAGCACCCAGCGGAGGCTCGACGTCCGCGACTGGGTGAACCGGGTCCTGGTCGATATCGTCAAGATGTTCTGAGAAATCGCCCAGGCGTTCGGCAGTAGAATCGATCCGCCGATGACCAAGTCGATCGTGGCCTGTGTCGAAGACCTCTTCTTCCGCTCGAAGATCGAGGCGACCGCGCGTCACCTGAACGTGCCGGTCAGCTTCGTCAAGCCGAAGGACCTTTCGAAGGCCAGCGCCGGCGCGGCCGCGATCCTCATGGAGCTCTCCTCGAACGGCGACGCGGTCGCCGCGGTCGAGGAGCTGCGCCGCGGAAAGTCCGCGAGTGATGTGCCCGTCATCGGCTTCCTCTCCCACGTCGACAAGGAGCTCGCCCGCAAGGCCGAGGCCGCCGGCATCACGCAGGTGATGCCGCGCAGCCAGTTTTCGGAAGGGCTGCCCGATCTCCTCATGGACCTGCTCGCGCCCGGCACCAAGCGCGAGGTCCAGGAGGAGCCCGAGCTGCCGGACGAGTAGGTACGAGGCCTCCCCGCACCCTCTCCGACTGGTTCGTCCGCCGGCTCACCCGACGACGCAAGCGCTACTACCGGTTCGTCTACAACGAGCCCGACAGGCTGAAGGCCACGCTCCGCCCGGGGGACGTGCTCCTCGTCGAGGGCGACCAGCGCGTCTCGCAGGCCATCAAGTACCTGACGATGTCGTCCTGGTCGCACAGCGCCCTCTTCATCGGTGACGCGCTCCTGCGGCGGGATCCGGCCAAGCGCGCCGAGATCCAGCGGCGTTTCGGCCGCGAGGCGAAGTACCTCCTCGTCGAGGCCCTCGTCGACCGCGGCGTCGTCGTGTCGCCTGCCGTCAAGTACATCGACCTGAACGTGCGGATCTGCCGGCCCATCGGCCTGACGCCGGACGATCTGCAGATCGTCCTCGACCACGTCATCTCGCGGATCGGCTGGAAGTACGATCGCCGCAACTTCTGGGACCTGACGCGGTACTTCCTGCCCTTTCAAATGATTCCGCCGGAGCTGCGCGAGGACGCCCTCCACTTCGGAAGCGGCGTCGAGACGGAGACCATCTGCTCCTCCGTCATCGCCGAGGCCTTCGCGAAGGTCAAGTTCCCGATTCTGCCCGTCGCGACCCGCCAGAAGCCCCGCACCGCGAGGGAGCGGGTCCGCCAGCAGCTCCTCGGCCGGCCGACGCGCCGCGCGTACAGCGGCCTTCTGCGGGCGAGGCATCCGACCCTTTGCGTCCCCCGCGATTTCGACCTGTCGCCCTACTTCGACATCGTCAAGTTCAACGCACGCGAGAGCGCGGCCTTCGACTACCGCCAGCTCGAGTGGGAGGGCTGAGGGGCTCGAGCCGCCGCTAGCGGCGCAGCACCGGCGCGAGCTTCGATTCCGGGGTTCCGTGCTTGATGAGGTCGTTCCGGATGCCGTCGTCCGAGAGGTCGATCGGCTTCGAGTTCTCCCAGTCCAGCTGGAAGACTTCCTTCAAACGCCGCACGATGGGCTTGTCTTCGATCTCGATCGCGAGCTCCCGGCGCGAGTCGAAGCTCCCCGGCGCGATGTTCATCGAACCCACGATCGCCCGCTTCCCGTCGGCCAGGAGCATCTTCGCGTGGAGGTGCAGTCCCTTGAGCTTGTGGATCTTGATCCCGACGTCGTGCATCACGCGCAGGCCCGCGACGCCCTCCAGGATCTTCTTCTCCTTGAGGGCGTGCGGGGGCAGGGTCATGAGGTGCACCTTCACGCCCCGCACGTGCGCCGCGACGAGCCGCTCGACGATGGTGGGATCCTGGTAGCGCTCGTTCTGGAGGAAGAGCTCCTTTTTCGCGCCGTCGATGAACCGGGCGATCCGCGCGCGGCCGTTGCCGCGGCACCAGATCAGCCGCCGCTCCTCGGGATCGAAGGTCTCCCGTTTCCAGTCGGCCTCAAAACCCTCGGTGATCTCGGCGACTTCGTCCGGATCTCGCGTGATGACGGCGTAGTCCCGGGTGCCGCCGAAGTTCTTGGGCGCCCAGTTGTGCGACTTGACGAAAGCCACCTCGCCGTCGACGACCATCGATTTCTCGTGCGAAACGTCGAAGTCCGGATGCGTGTCGCGGGCCAGGATCCCGCCCGCCTTCAGTCTCCGGTGGGCCTCGCGGTTCTCCGACTTGCCCGACCGGCGCGAGGGGTTGAGCATGACGCGCACCTTGACGCCGCGCTTGTGCGCCGCGACGAGGGCACGGATGAGCCGGGGTTCCGAGAAGAGGAACATCTTGACGAGAATCGACTTTTTCGCCGCGGCGATCGCCGCGAGGACCGGCGCGATCCCGTCGTCGGGCAGGACGACGAGCGTGCGCAGGTGCGGCTTGCGGCTCATGAAGCCGGAATCTTACCGCCGCCGAACTGGAGCCTGTAGAGCTCGGCGTACTCGCCTCCGCGGGCGAGGAGCTCGTCGTGGGTCCCCTGCTCGGCGATCCTGCCGTCCTTCAAGACCATGATCTGGTCTGCCTGCTTGATCGTGCCGAGCCGGTGCGCGATGACGAGCGAGGTCTTGCCCTTCATCAGGCGGTCGAGCGCCTCGACGATCAACGCCTCGGAGTGCGCGTCGAGCCCCGAGGTTGCCTCGTCGAGGATCAGGATCGGCGAGTTGCGGATGATCGCGCGGGCGATCCCGATGCGCTGGCGCTGGCCGCCCGAGAGCGCCGCGCCCCGCTCGCCGACGAGGGTGTCGTAGCCCTTGGGGAGCTTCCGGATGAACTCGTCGGCGTTGGCGAGCTTCGCGGCCTCCTCGATCTCGGCTCGCGTCGCCTCGGGCTTGCCGTACGCGATGTTCTTCCAGATCGGCTCGTCGAAGAGGACCGTCTCCTGCTGGACGTAGCTGATCTGGTCGCGCAGCGACTTCAGCGTGAACTTCCGCAGGTCCTGTCCGTCGATCTTGATCGTGCCCTTTGCGGGATCGTAGAGTCGCGGGATGAGGTTGATCAGCGTCGACTTGCCCTCCCCGGTCGGGCCGATGATCGCGCCCATCTTGCCCGCCGGAATCTCGAAGTGGACGTCCTGGAGGATGAGCTTGTCCGGCTCGTAGCCGAAGGCCACGTGCTCGAAGGAGACGTGGCCGGACAGGTTCGGAGCGTGCTTCGCGTCCGGCGACTCCTCCAGGAGCGCGTCGCTGTCGAGGATCTCCTGGATGCGGTCCATGCCGACCGCCGCCTTGGAGGCCGCGTTCGTCATCTTCGCGAGGTCCTGCATGGGTTTGAACATCTTGCCGAGGTAGAGGAGGAAGACCACCAGCGCGCCGGCCGTCATCTGGTTCGAGATGACCAGGCTCGCCCCGTACCAGAGGACGAGCGCGGTGCCGAGGGCGGCGACGACGTCCATCACGGGCGAGAGCAGGGCCTTGACCCGGCGCGCCTGCAGGGCGGCCGTGACCGACTCCTCGCTGCGTTTGCTGAGCTTCTCCTCCTCGAGGTCCCCCTGCGCAAAGGCCTGGATGACCCGGATGGCGCCGAGCGACTCCTCGACCGTCGAGACGATCTCGCTCTCTTTCTGGCGGACCTGCTTCGTGGACTGCTTGACCAGGCGCGTGAAGCGCAGGACGAAAAGGAAGAGGAACGGAGTCACGGCCATCGCGATGAGCGTGAACTTCCAGTCGAGGTACATCATCACGGCGAACATGCCGATGATCGTCGCGGCGTCGACGACGATCGAGAGGATCGAGCCCGAGAAGAACGCCTGGACGTTGTCGATGTCGTCGGTGATCGTCGAGAGGATGTTTCCGAGCTTGTGGTGGTCGTAGTACGAGAGCGAGAGGCGCTGGAGGTGGTGGTAGACCTTCCGCCGGAGGTCGTGCGCCAGGTACTGGCCGACGCTCGTCGTCAGGTAGGAGTCGAGGTAGGACGCGATCGCATCCACGAGCGCGATGACGACGGTCGCCACGGCGGCGACCAGGACGGTCCCGCCCTTGTGCGCGCCGAGCATGCTGTGCAGGCCGGAGAGAAAGTGCGGCAGCGGGTGGTGCCCGATGACCGAGTCGATGACGACCTTCAGCGGCCACGGCTCGGCGAGGCTCGCCGCCGTCTCGACGAGCATGGCGAGGAAAGCGAAGGTCAGCGGCCACTTGTAGGGCCTTAGGACGTGCTGGACGAGAAAGCGGCGGTTCACGGGCCTTGCCTCGGCACCCCGGACCCTCCGCGGCGGGAGCTAGGGCTCGACCGCCCGGCCGCCGGAGAGGATGTGGTTGACGGCCTGGACGCGCTGCTCGAGCACGCGGCGCAGCCGGCTGACTTCGGCGTCGCCCGCGGCGAACCGCACCGAGTCTCCCTGCCACTCGAAGCGCATGACCGCGTCCCGGTCGTCGGGCAGCAGGCCGAGCAGGCCGGCGCGGTACGCGCGCATCCACTCGGGCGAGGGCTCGTTGTCCAGGCGGATCCGGAAGAAAGTCCGTCCGTCGGCCGACGGCCCCTCGCGAAAAGGCTGCTCGGGCGAGAGCCAGACGCGGTGCGTCGGCGGCGCCTCGCCCGGGCGGCGACGCATCGGGCGGCGGTGCTGCGGACGTCTCATTGGGAGCCGGATTCTTTCACGTTCGAATCGGCACTTCCAGCGGTTTCCGTGGAGGTGCCGGCGAAGCTCCCGGCGGAGACGATCGTGAAGTCCTCCGGACGGACGCGGCGCGCGAATGCGGCGTTGGCGTCCTCGCGGGTGACGGCGGCGACTTTCGACGGAAACTCGTCGAGATACGCAACGCCGAAGCCGTAGTAGGTCGCGGCGTCGAGGGCGTCGGCGATGCCGCTGTTCGAGCCGAGGTCGACCATGAAGCGCCCGATGCGGGAGCTCTTCTCTTCGGCGAGCTCCTTGTCCGTCATCCCTTCGCGGAGGAACTTTCGAACCTCGTCGAGCGCGGATTCCACCGCGGCGTCCCGGCTGTCGGGCTTGACCGTCAGGCTGACGGCGAAAGGCCCCGCGATGTGCGACGCCGAGATGCTCGAGTGGATTCCGTAGGTCAGTCCCTCGGTGTCGCGGACACGCACGCCGAGGCGGGAGGTCAGCGAGGACTGGCCGAGCGCGGCGTTGGCGAGGGAACAGGCGAGGTAGTCCTCGTCCGCGCGCTTGAGGTCCGCGGGCGACGCGATCACGACGTCGGCGCTCGCCTTGTCCGCCATGAAGACGATCTCGCTTCCGGGCGAGACCGGCGGAACGGCGGGCGCGGCGATCGGCGACGCGGGGCCGGAGGGCCAGTCGCCGAAAGCCGCCTCCAGGCGGTCGAGAATCTTCTCGGCATCGACGTCTCCGACGACCACGAGCGCGAGCGACTCGGCGCCGTAGCGCCCGGCATAGAACGCGGCGAGGTCTTCGCGCGTCAGCGCTTCCGCGCGCGCGATCCGCTCGGCCCCTGTCAGCCGATGCAGCGGATGCGAGGGCGGGTAGATGCGCGCGAGGGCCCGCTCGTAAGCGCGGATCGAGGTCTGGTCCTGCTGCTGGCGGATCGAGCCGATCATCCGCTTCTTCTCTTTCTCGAGCTCCTCTTCGGGAAAGGTCGGCGTCCTCAGGACCTCCGCCAGCGCTTCCAGGAGCACGTCCGTCTCGCGCGAGAGCGCCGCTCCCGAGATGTCCACGCCGACGGGATCCGAGGAGTCCGACGAGAACGACAGGCTGACGGCGCGGCTTTCGAGATCCTCGGCGAGCTGGAGCTTCGTGCGGCGGGCCGTGCCCTTCAGGAGCTCGCCGGCCGTGACCGAAGCGACCATCCGGCGCTCCGGGGGCGCGTAGAGGCGGCCGGCGCGCATCGAGCCGGAGATGGCGAGCGTGGGATTGAAGTGGTTTTCGAGGACGAAGAAGCGCGCCCCGTTGGCCAGCGTGCGCGAGCGGACGGCTTCGGCGAAGGGGGCGCGGCTCCCGCGCAGAGGAGTCGGGGCGCTCACGCTCATGCCGCCTCCCCTTCCTCTTCGGATTCCGGCGCCGCGCCCTCCGACGTCTTCGGCAGAAAGAGCCCGACCGTGAGCCCGTCGTCGTGCAGATGCTCGAGCACCACGCGGCGGACGTCTTCGGGCGTCACGGCGCGGATCGCGTCCGGATAGTCCGCGTACCACACCCAGTCGGCGACGGCGATGGCCTCCGAAAGGGAGGCGGCGATCTGGTCGCTCGAGTCGCGGTCGAAAATCACCTCGGCCTCGATCTGCGTGCGCGCCTTCTCGCACTCGGCCTCCGTCACGCCGTCGGCGGCGATGCGGGCGATCTCGCGGCGGATCGTCGACTCGACCTCCGATGGCTCGACGCCCGGGCGCACGGGCGCGAAGACCGAGAAGAGCGCCGGGTCACGCAGCTGCCAGGGAACGACGGTGACCGAGAGCGCGAGCGACTTCTCGACGAGGGCCTGGTGCAGGCGGGAGGTGATGCCGCCGCCGAGGATGTTCCCGAGCACGGCGAGGACGGGAGTGTCCGGATGACGCGCCTCGACGCTCCTCCAGGAGAGGCCCACCCAGGCCACCTGTCCGACGCGGCGGACCACGAAGCGCCGCTCGCCTTCCTGCGGAGGCTCGACCGTGTAGACCGTCGGGATGGGAGAGGGCGCCGCCGGCATCTTCCCGAACTCGCGGGCGAGAAGCGCGAGGGTCTCCGACTCGTCGAAGTCGCCGATGACCATCGCCGTCGCGTTGTTCGGGTGGTAGAAGGTGTCGTAGAACTCGCGCAGCCGCGCCGTCGACACTTCCTCGATGTCGCTCCGCCAGCCGATCGTCGGATGGTGGTACGGGTGCTCGCGGAACGCCGTCGCGAACGTGTGCTTGTAGAGGACCTGGAACGGCGAGTTCTCGCCCCGCTCGAACTCGTTGCGGACGACCGTCATCTCGGGAACGCGATCCTCGTCGCGGAGAAGGGCCCGGCGCATGCGCGAGGCCTCGATCCGGACGGCCACCTCCAGCTGATCCGAGGGAATCGTCTCGTAGTAGTTGGTGCGATCGAACCACGTCGTCGCGTTGAACCGCGCGCCGAGAGCGTCGAGCACGGCCGCCACCGCGGTCCCCTGCGCCCGGTCGAACTCGGGCGTGCCCTTGAACATCAGGTGCTCGAGCAGATGCGTCGCGCCCGTATGGCCCACGGCCTCGTTGCGGCTGCCGACGTGGTAGACGACGGCGAAGGTCACGACCGGGGCGACGCGGTTCTGGAGCAGCAGAACGGTGAGGCCGTTGGACTGGAGACGGAACTCGCGAAACCCGGCCTTCTCCCGGACGAGCTCGAAGGGGCCCGAGGACAAACTACCGTCCACCCGCGATGTCCTCGGCGCCGTCGACGCCGATGACGTTGCCGGAGATCCAGGCTCCGCCGTCGCCGCAGAGGCCCACGAGCGCCCGCGCGACGTCGGCCGGCGTCGTCAGCCTTCCGGCCGGATGGAGGGCGAGCGTGCGCTCGATCATGCCGGCGTTGCCCGGGATCTTGCGCAGGGCCGGCGTGTCGGTCACGCCCGCGCGCAGCGCGTTGACGGCGACGCCCTTCGGCGCGAGCTCGACGGCGAGCTGCCGGACGTAGGACTCGAGCGCGCACTTGGCCGCGGAGACGGCGCCGTAGGCGGGCCAGACGATGTGGTCGCCCGCGGACGTCATCGCGAAGACGCGCCCTCCGGGAGACAGGAGCTGCGCGAAGTGCAGGTCCTGCACCCAGTAGACGAGCGAGTTCGCCATGACGTCCATCGTCATCTCGATCTGGGCCTTGGAGATCGCGTTCTCGCGCGGCTCCCCGAAGAACGGCTTGAGCGTTCCGAACGCGAGCGAGTGGAGGACGACCGAGACGCGGGACTCCGGCGGCGCGGCGCCGCAGATGCCCTGGATCGCCGCGATGACCTCGGCGCGCTTTTCGTCGTCGGCCGCGTTGACGTTGAAGAACTCCGCCCGGCGGCCGGCCGCGCGGATCTCGCCGGCGATGCGTTCGGCGTTCGGCTGCGTCACCTTGCGGTCGAGGTGCACTCCGAAGACGTTCCAGCCGCTTCGGCCCAGCTCGAGCGCGCAGGCCTCGCCGAAGCCGGAGGAAGCGCCCAGAACCAGGGCCCAGCGGTCGCGGGAAACGGGCTGCCAAAGCGGGGGGATATTAGCAGAGGGCACAGTAAACTCCGGGCGGCGATGGACGGCGGCCGCGCAAGACTTCCCGGCGAAAAGGCGCTGTGGGCCGCGCTCCTTCTCCTTCTCGCCATCGTGTGGCTCGAGCCCGCCGGCTCCGGCCTCGCCGAGCCGGACGAGACGCGCTACGCCGAGATCCCGCGCGAGATGCTCGCGGCCAGCGACCTCGTGGTCCCGCGACTCAACGGCGTGCCGTACTTCGAGAAGCCGCCGCTTCTCTACTGGCTGAACGCCGCGTCGCTGCGGGTGTTCGGCGAGACCCCGTGGGCCGCGCGACTGCCGACACGCCTCGCCGGGACCGGCACGGCGTTGCTCGTCTTTCTCGCGGCCCGGAGCATCGGGGCATCCCTTGGCGGCCTCTCCGCGGCGGTTCTGTTTCTCGCCGCGCCGATGGGGTTTCTCTTTTCACGCACGAACCTCACCGACGGGCTCCTGACGTTTTTCTTCGCGGCCACGCTGCTCTCGGGACGCGCGGCCGTGCTCCGCCGCGAGGCGGAGCGGCCGTGGATCGGCATGTCCGCGCTCTTCGGCGCGATGTGCGCCGGGGCGTTTCTGACGAAGGGCCTCATCGCGATCGTGCTGCCGGGATCCATCTTCTTCATCTGGGCGGTCTCGACCGGACGGCTCTGGACGACGCTCCGAACGCTCGTGCTCTCCCCCGCGCCTCTCGTCTTCGTGGCCCTGGCGTTGCCGTGGTTTCTGGCGGTCGAGAGACGCCACCCGGGATTTCTCGACTTCTTTTTCATCCGCGAGCATTTCCAACGCTTCTCTTCGGCGGCGGCGAAGCGGACCGGCCCGGTCTACTACTTCGTGCCCGTCTTTCTGCTCGGCTTCTCTGCCCGGAGTCGTCTTCTTCGTGCGCGGCTTCGGGAAGGCCCTGCGCGGGGCCGACGCGGCGTTCTTTTTCATGGTCTGGTTCTCGGTCGTCTTCGTCTTCTTTTCCGTGTCGGGCAGCAAGCTCCCGCCGTATCTCTTCCCGGCGATTCCCGCGGCGGCCGTGCTCGCGGCGCGCGGCCTGCCCGAGACCGGAGCGCGCGGCGCGTGGATCCTCACCGCCCTGCTGGGCACGGCCCTCGCCGTCGCTCTCGTCGCCCATCCCGAGCTGCGCGCGAGCGCGCGCGAGCTCCGTCTCGCGGGACTCATCGCGCCGGCGCTCGCGATTCTCGTTCTCGGGTCCTGGTTCGCGGTTCTCTTCGCCGGAAACGCTCCGAAGCTCGCCCTGACCTCTCTCGGCTTCGCGTGGGCCGCGTTTCTGCTCGCGGTCGTGCTCGGCTGGCCGAAGACACCGCAGGCCCGCTTCACGGCCGAGCTCGCCGAGGCCGCGCGCGGGGCGGCGGCTCCGTGGAAGGGCCGGGCCGAGATCGTGGGCTACAAGGACTACCTGAACGGGGTCTCCTGGGAGCTGAAGACCCCGATCCCCGTCGCCGCGTACCGGGGCGAGCTCGAGCCGCAGTTCGAGGCCGATCCCGCGCACCGCGATTCCCTGTTCTGGAGCGGGGAGCGTTTCTGGGCGGCGTGGAAGGGCGGCCGGCCCGTCGTGGCCCTCGTCCGCATGAAGGACCTCGTCGAGATGATGACCGCGGCGCCGCCCGCGCGGGTGGTGCGCTGGAGCGGCCGCCACGCGATTGTGGTCAACTTCCCTCCCTAGCGGCCCGGAGCCCGGGAACGTCCCTTGCATCTCTGGCCGCCAAGGGGGGGACCCCATGAGGCACAGGCTCGCCCGCATCGTCCTCTGGCTTTTCGTGATCGACCTCGGGATCGCCGTCGGCGCCGGTCTCTACGAGACGAGGATCGAAGTTCCCCGCTGGACGGGCGGGAAGGGCTTCAACGCGACCGCTGCGCGCGCCGCCAACACCGGCGGGCGATTCTGGATCTACGCGACGACGGTGCCGCTCACGGCTCTCACGATCGCGAGCTTTGTCGTCCTGCGGTGGACGGACCCGCAGACGCGGAAGTGGTGGACGATCGCGGCGTACGCGGCCCTGGGGGATCGGGTCCTCACGTTCGTCTATTTCATCCCGACGATGATCCACCTGATGGCCGGCCTGGAGCCCAACGCCCGGGCCGTCGCGTTCCAGTGGACGGAGTTCAACTGGCTCCGGCACGGCATGACGATCGCGGCGTGGCTCGCCTCGCTGCAGGCCTTCGCGATCTTCGCGCGGCCCCGACATCGCCACAGCCATCCCAAACTCGCGATCGCGGGGCGAGGGGCGGGGATCGAGGAAATGGAGCTGAGGAGGTTGGGAGGAAGTTGAAGTCTTGAAAGGTTGAAGTGTTGAAGCGAGACGGCCAGCCGCCTTGAACATTTCAACAATTCAACATTTGAACCTCTCCGTCAGGGGATGTACCCCTTGATCGTTCTCGCCGTCACCCCCGGCTTGTCCACCGCGACCGTGACCGCGCGGTACTCGCCGTCGGGCTTCTGCGAGTCGGTGCGGAACGCGACGATGTACTGGGAGCGCAGCTCCTCCTCGATGCGCTGGACGACCTGGCGGACCTTTTCGGGGTTCGAGGTGTGGAAGACCTCGCCGCCGGACTCGCGGGCGATCTCGTTGATCTGGCCGCGGATGCCGAAGTCGATGACCGAAATGTTGACGGCGATGAAGTAGATCGGCGCGCCCGCCGTCCGCGCGTAGCGGAGGAGCGTCTCGTAGTCGACGTGAGAGTGGTTGTCCGCGCCGTCGGTCACGACCACGAGGGCCTTTCGGCCCTGCAGCGCCCGGAACTGGTAGAGACCGAGAACGACCGAGTCGAAGAGGGCCGTCGCCCCGCGCGCCGACGGCTCGCGGGCGGCGCGCTGGAGCTCCTTGGAGTCGCCCGTCAGGCTCTGGATGAGACGCGGCTGCTCGCGGAACTCGATCACGAAGCCCCGGTCCTTGTCGCGCATGATTCCCCGGAAGAGCTCCGCCGAAGCCTCGTGCACGAAGGGCATCGCCTGTTCCATCGAGCCCGAGCCGTCGACCACGAGCCCGATCGTGAGCGGGAGCTTCTCGGCGATCTCGAAGCCCGTGATCTCCTGAGGCCGGCCGTCCTCCTGGACCTTGAAGTTGCCTTCGCCGAGGCCCGGCACGAACCGGTTGCCCTTGTCGACCGCCGAGACGTGGAGCTGCACGACGTCGACCCGCACGCTCTCGATCGTCGTGTTCGGGCCCTTCAGCATCCGGAGGTCGTTGGCTTCCTTGCCGTCCTCGCCGATCGCCGTGGCGCGCAGGTATTCGCCCCGCGAGTACTCGTTCAACGGGATCGTGACTTCGTAGGGACCGTCGTCCACCCAGCCCTTCAGCTTCTTGTCGTTCAGGTACAGCTCGACCTGCTTCGCGGCGCCGCCCGCGATCGACTGCACGACGACTTTGATGCGCACCTTGCCGGTGGCCGGATCGGGCTGGGGCAGGATCTTGACGGCGAGCCGCGCGCTCCCCTGGTTGATCGCCCAGGCGTCCTCGTCGATCAGCTTGCCGGAGCCGTCGTATCCGACGGCCCGGATCGTCTGCTTGCGCGGCACTTCCCCGAGGTCGATCTCGACGGTGTAGGGCGGCCGCGAGCGGGAGAGGATGAGCTTGTCCTCGAGCCAGAACTCCACCTTCGTGATCGGCGGCTCGACGTCCGCCTCGAGACGCAGGATGCCGATCGGCGTCTCGCGGGCGGGAGGCAGGATCTTGAGCTTCGAGCCGCCTCCCTCCGGGGTCGCTTCGGTCCCCGCCTCGTCGGCGAGGACGATCGCCTCGGCCGCCGGAAGCGTCGAAGACTCGCCCGGCGCGAGGTCGGCCGTGAAGGGGTTGCCGACTTCGGGCACGGAGATTTCGGTCTTCGCCTCGCCGACCTGCTTGCCGCCGGGCGCCGACAACACGAGCCGCAGCACGTAGTCGCCGGGCTGGATCGCGCGGAGAAACGCGTACGTGAAGGTCGTTCGCTCGTCGAGCGAGCCGGACACGGGGTACTTGAAGGCCTGCACGATGTTCTCGTCTTTCAGAAAGCTTCCCTGGAGCTCTCCCGAGAAGCTCTTGAGGCCCCGCTTCGCCGCGGCCATGGAGAGCTCGGGCGCGCGAAGGCGGACACGCACGACGGTCTTCACCCCCGCCATCCCGAGGTATTCGACGGTGACGTAGAGCGGGAAATTGCCGCCCTCCGTCGAAAGTTGCGCCTCGCGCGTCTGGGCGGGAGCGAACGCCGCCGTGGACAGAGTGAGCACGGAAAAGGCCAGCGCGGCCAGAGATTTGAATCGCGATTTCATCGCAAATCCCGAACCGCGGACAGCCGGTCCGGAATTCCCGGAACCGCGCGCCGAGAAGCGGCTAGGCGGCCTTTTCGAGGTCCCGGAAGAACTCCCCGACGGCCTGCCGGAAGTCCGAGGGAGTCAAAAGCTCGGAAATCCGGATCCGGAGAGCCCGTCCGTGCGGGAGGCCGTTCGTGTACCAGCCCGTCATCGTCCGCAGCTTGTGGAGCGCTTCTTTGGGATCGTGCGCCGTCTCCTCGATGGCCGAGAAATGCGCCAGCATCAGGTCCCGCCGCTCGGCGAGGGTCGCTTCGCCTGCGGCCCGTCCCGCCATTCGCGTCCGCGATCTGCCGGAAGATCCAGGGATTCTTCATCGTGGCGCGGCCGATCATGATCGCGTCGCAGCCGGTCTGCTCGAAGAGGATGCGCGCGTCCTCGGGAGTCGCGACGTCGCCGTTGCCGATGACCGGAATCGAGACGCGCCGCTTGAGCTCCGCGATGCGCGAATAGTCGGCCCGGCCCGTGTACATCTGGCGCGCGGTGCGGGCGTGCATCGCCACGGCGGCCACGCCCTCGTCCTGGCACATCGCGGCGAGGTCGAGAAAGTTTTCGCGGCGCTCGTCGAGGCCGAGTCGGAACTTGACGGTCAGCGGGATCGACAACCGCTCGCGCACGGCGCGCACGATGCGCCGCGCCAGCGGCAGGTCCCCCATGAGCGCCGCGCCGGCGCAGCCCTTCAGCACTTTGTTGGCCGGGCAGCCCATGTTGATGTCGCAGACGTCGGGCCCGAGCTCCTCCACGATGTCCGCGGCCGCCGCCATGCGCTCGGGGTCCGAGCCGTAGATCTGGATCGAGAGGGGACGCTCCTCGTCCGAAAAAACCATCTTGCGCAGCTGGCGCGCATTTCCGCGCGTGATCGCCTCGGAGGAGATGAACTCCATCGTGACCAGCCCCACGCCGCCGATCCGGCGGAGCATCAGGCGGTAGACGTGGTCCGTGATGCCCGCCATGGGGGCGAGCACCAGGGGAGGGTCGATCCGAACGGTTCCCAGCGCGAGCATGGAGCTGATAATCTTACCGACTCCCCGGGGGGGCCGCCTGGTCGGTCCCGCGGGGGCAATCAGTTCGTCCCCCGGGCAAACTGTTCGTCCCGCGGGGACCCGGGGTTGGTAGGATTAACCAGCTGGAGGTGGGGATGTCGTCCAGGGCTATGGCGGGACCGCGTGCGGACTCCGCCCTGTGGATCCGCGACAAACGGTTCGATCTGCTGTTCCTGACGCTGTCGGGCGTGCTGGTCTTTCTTCCGTACCTGTCCTACGGGTTCCTGAAGAAGATCGGGATGTCCGAGGGGACGTCGAGCCTGATCGTGGGTCTCTCGGTCACCGTCCTCGTGGGCGGCCCCCACATGTACTCGACGTACCTGCGCACGGCCCTCGAGCCCCGTTTCCGCAAGCGGTGGGGAATCCTGGCGTACCTGCCGCTGGTCCTCATTCCGACGCTCGTGATCCTCGGCTCGATCTACGCGTTCATCCTGCTCCTCACGGGGTTCTTCCTGTGGGCCTCGCTCCACGTGACGCACCAGGCGCAGTTCATCTCCGAGACCTACCGCATGCGGGCCGGCGGCCCGGTGCGGGCCATCGACCGCTGGCTCGACGGCGCCGTCATCCTCGGGGCGCTCTACCTGATGGCGATGTACAAGTTCGTCGAGGACCGCTTCGCGCTGGGCGACGCCGTGCTCTTCTTCCCGGACTTCCTGAAGCATCGGGCCGTGGCCGTGGCCTTCACCGTCGGCTACGCCGCGTTCTTCGTCTTCTACGTGGCGCGCACGTACCGGGAGATCCGCCGCGGCGAGAGCTCCTGGCCGCGCCTGCTCTTCATGACGATCACCGTCGCGATGGCCTTCGTCGTGCCGGTCTTCGACAACCTGGACATGTCGTTCCAGGGCTTCAACACCTGGCATTCCCTCCAGTACCTCGCCCTGACCTGGTTCATGCTCGGACGCGAAGCCGAGACGGGCCGGATCGGAAGCAACCTCACGCGCGCGCTGGCCGGCAAGGAGAACACCAGGAAGTTCTACATGTCGATGATCGGCGCGACGTTCTCGGCCGGCGTGATCTACCTGATCCTCTGGAAAGGCCTGGGCTTCCACCAGGAGCGGAGCTACTACGTGGTCGTCCTGTCCTTCCTCCTGGTGCACTACTTCTACGACCACATCCTGTTCAGCGACTTCGAGCCGCTGCAGCCGATTCGGGGACGGGAGAGGCTGGCGGCGTAGCCGTCGCCGCTCGTGCCGAGAACAGATGAGGGCGGGGACAAGCCCCGCCCCTACGACCGAAACTCCGACTCTTCAAGAAAGCCGCGGTCCAGCCCGGGCGTAGGGGCGGCCCTTGCGGCCGCCCCGCTGAGCCGAACTACTTCATCAGCTCGTCGTAGCTCTTCACTACCGTAAACCCCCTCGGCATCTCGAAGAGCTCGGGCTTCGTGCCGATCCGGACGTCCAGGAGCTCGGTCGTCGTGAAGGGCTGAGACTCGTCGGCCTGGTCCTTCTTCTGGTGCTCGATCTTCACGACCAGCCTCTCGAGATCGCGCGCCGCCCAGATGATGACGCTGTCGCCCGAGGGCAGCGTCAACCGGTAGCGCTCGCAGGGATGGAGCCCGTGGGTGTCGTCGTCGATGCGCTCGATCTTCCCGCCAAAACGGTCGGCGTACGCGGCCGGGTCGAAACCCGGCTCGAGGGGATAGCCCGGCACGATCTCGTCGGTCGCGGACCAGGGCGAGGTGTAGATCTTCTTGGTCCCGGGACGAATCTGCCACACCGCCCTGAGATCCGGCCGCGCGATCTTGATGAGCGGACCGCCGTCGGTCTCACCCTCGACGCGGCGCAACTCTCCGCGCACCGCGACTTTGTACCGCTCCTCAGGGGAGTACGCGAGCGTCGCGGTGTACCCATCCTTGGAGATCGTCTTCAGGCCGCCGCCGCCGCAGCCCGCCACGACGAGGACCGCGAGCAGGATGCAGGATCTGCGCAATTTCACGGCGCGCTCGGTATCAGGATGAGCGTCTCCTGCGGCGCGCCGAGGGGCTCGCTCCCCTTCTCGGTCACGACGTAGTCCTCTTCGAGCCCGAATCCCACTCTCTCGCCCATCAGCCACGGAAGCTCGGTGGTCAGGCTGGGCTCCACGGCGAAGGTCTGGTCGCGCTCGATGACGTAGCCGCCGAGCTTGCCGTACCGCTCGGGCCAGTTCGGGGCGAGCAGCGGGCCGAGGTCGTGCGTGTAGAAGCCGATCGGGTGCCCCGTGGCGTGGATGAACTCGTCGTAGCCCGCCTCGGTGATGACGCGCCGGCCGGCGGTGTCGACCTCGGTTCCCTTCACGCCCGGCTTGAGCGCCGCGGCCGCCGCGCGGTTCGCCGCCTTGACCGTGTCGAAGGCCTTCTGGACCTCCGGCGGCGCGGACGTCTCCCCCGGCCGCAGGACGTAGGCGAGGCGCTGGACGTCGGTCTTGTAGCCGGCGTCGTCGACCCCGGCGTCGATGTGGACGACCGCTCCCGAATGGATGACGGCGTCGGTCGCGCCCGAATGGCCCCGCGCCCGTCCCGCCGTGACGTTGGGATCGTGCTCGTCGCCCCAGGACGCGCCGAGCCCCATGTCGCGGCGGCGCTTGCGGATGAAGTCCGCGACGTCTTTCTCGGTCGTCTTGCCCGCGACGATCACCGCGGGTGTGAGCGCTTCGGCGAGGATCGTCTCGGTCTTCTTCACGGCCTCGCGCATCTTCGCGATCTCGGCCGGCGTCTTGCGGCTGCGATAGGAGACGAGGAGCGCCTCGGCCGAGACGAGGCGTTTCGAAAAGTCCGGGCCGAGGGAGTCGCGCAACCACTGGAGGTTGCCGGCCGTCAGGCCGTCGGCGAGGGGCACGTCCTTCGACTGGTCGACCGCGATCGTCTTCGGGCCGTACTTCACGATCGTGTCGAGGAGAACGCCTCCGGGGCCCTCCTTGCCGTACGGGATGACCTGGTCGTAGATCCCGGACTTCTCGAAGGCGTCGGTGTCGAAGCTCGCGACGATCGCCACGCTGTCCAGGTTCTCGCCGCGGTCCACGAAGAGACAGATCGCGCGGCCGACGGCGTGCTCGGCGGCCACGTCGAACGCGATCGGGTCCGAAGAGTTTTCACGCGTGAGCACGAGCCAGGCGTTGACGCCCGAACGCCGCATCGCCGCGAGCAGGTAGCGATCGACGCGTTCCTTGCGCGCAACGACTCGCAGGGGCAACGTCGGCCCGGGCGTCGGCGCCGGAGTCGGCGTCGCGCGCGACCGCCGGACCTGCGCCGAGACGGCGTCCGACACCACCATTCCGACGACGAAAAAGGCCAGAAGGAGAGCCATGTGCTTCATCGCGCGCAACTCTAACGCCTCCGACCCCTCTGCCATAATCGCGCGCCATGACCTGGTGGGAATCCTGGTTCGGCGAGGAATATCTGGACCTCTACCCCCACCGGGACGTCGATTCGGCGCGCCGGGAGGTCGGCTTCGCCCTCGCGCATCTGCCCGGGACGCGGGCGCCGCTGCTGGACCTCTGCTGCGGCTCGGGCCGCCATTCGGTCCCTTTCGCCGAGGCGGGAGTCCCCCCGGTGGGACTCGACTATTCGGCGCCGCTCCTGGATCTGGCGCGGCGCCGCCATACCGGCCTGGGACTGGTGCGCGGGGACATGCGGTCCCTGCCCTTTCCGGACGGCACCTTCGCCGCCGTCGTCAACTTCTTCACGAGCTTCGGCTACTTCGTCCGCGAATCGGAGAACGTCGCCGTCGTCGCCGAGATCGAGCGGGTGCTCCGCCGCGGAGGCGCGTTTCTCTGCGACACGTTCGCCCGCGACTGGGTCCTCGAGAGGCTCGTCCCCGAGGAGCATCGATGTTGCGGCGAGAAGGAGTACACGATCCGCCGCTTCTGGAACCCGGACACGCAGCGGATCGAGAAAGAGATCGAGGTCCGCCGCGAGGGCTCGACCGAGATCTTTCGCGAGAGCGTCCGCGCGTACGACCGGGACGAGCTCGTCGAGCTCTTCTGCCGTGCGGGTCTGCCGGTCGAAGCGACGTGGGGCGACTTCGACGGGTCGCCCGCCGGCCCGGACTCTCCCCGGCTGATCGTTCTCGCGCGCCGGCCCGGATCGACGACGGCCAAAGGACGTCTCGCGTGATTCCTTTCACGAAGTATCCCGGCCTCTCGCCGCTCTTCCACGACTTCCTCGCGGGGCTCCCGGAGTTTTTTCCGGATCCGCCGACGCTCGACGCGGCGGCCGACGCGCGGCCGGAAGCTCCTCGCCGGGGGCGCCCGGGCGCGCGTCCCCGCGTCGGCGTTTCGCCACCGGGGCGAAAAAGCGGCGCGCATGGCCGAGGACCTGGCCGCCGGACGAGCCGTGGCGATCTCGGCGGGCCACCAGGTCGGCCTCTTCACGGGACCGGCCTTCACGCTCATGAAGGCTCTCGACGCGATCCGAATCGCGGACGAGCTGTCGCGCCGCGGTGTGCCGGCCGTGCCGGTCTTCTGGGCGCTGACCGACGACCACGATCTCCAGGAAATCGCCCGCACGGCGCGTCCCACGCACGACGGACCGCAGGAGCTCGTGCTCGAGGGCGCGGATCGACAGAACCGCCAGCCCGTCGGCCGGCTGCGAATCCCCGAGCGCGTCCGCGAAATCGTCGATGCCTTCCGCGAGGACTCCGCGCACGCGCACGCCGACGCCGACCGCATCCTCGAGGCCTTCGCCGCGCGCAGCGCTCCGGGCGTTCCTTACGGGGAAGCCTTCATCGAGACGCTCCTCGATCTGGTGGAGCCCGAGCCGCTTCTCGTGATCGAGCCCCTCGCGCCGGAGGTTCGGCCGGCGACCGTCGCGTTCTTTCTCGAGGCCGCGGAGAAGGCGGACGCGCTCTCGGCCGTGCTTCGCGACACCGTCGCCCGTCTCGAGCGCGCCGGCAAGCCGGTGCCGGCGCCGCTGCCGGAGGGGTTCTCGTTCTTCCTGATCGACGCCGAGGGCCGGCGGCGCGTGACGGATCTGCGTTCGGCGGTCGAGCGCGTGAAGGCCGGTGAGGCGCTTCCGTCCGCCGACGTCATAACCCGGCCGGTCCTGAAGTCGTACCTCTTCCCCATGGCGGCGAGTGTGCTCGGAGCGGCGGAGATCGCGTACCACGCCCAGAGTCTCCCGATATTTCCCCTGTTCGGTGTCACGCCGCCGGTGCTCATCCCCCGCACGCATCTGGTGGCCCGCGGACCGGCCGAGCGCCGCCTCGCCCAACAGCTCCAGATCCCCGAAGAAGACCTGCTGCAGCCGTTCGTCGCGGAGACGCCGCAGCCGGTGCCGCAGGCCGAGGCCGTCACGCGCCTCTCCGAGACGACGTCGCGCGAGCTCGCCGCGCTCGCCCCGCAGCTCGAGGGAATCGACCCCACGCTGTCCGGAGCCCTCGAGAACGCGGCGAAGAAGATCGCCTACCAGTTCGAGCAGCTGGCCGAGCGCGCCCGCAAGGCCGTCGAGCGAAAGGGCGACGTCGAGTCGAACCGACGCAAGAAGCTCGCGCGGGCCCTGCTTCCCTCTCTGGATTCGGTTCCCGCGGAACGGATCTACACGCCGCTCTCGGCGATGCTCGCGTACGGACGGGACGGCGTCCTCGACCCGCTCCGCCGGGTCGCGGGCACGGGCGCGGCCGGCGCGGCCGTCGTCGAGCTGGGACTCTCCGAAGGAGAAGCGCATGCCGGTTGACGTCCTCGCGATCGCGGCCCACCCCGACGACGTCGAGCTGACGTGCGGAGGGACGCTGCACAAGCTGAAGCTGCGCGGCTATCGCTTCGGGATCGTGGACCTCACGCGGGGCGAGATGGGCACGCGGGGCTCGCCGGAGATCCGCGCCCGCGAGGCGAAGCGCGCCGCGGAGATCCTGGGCGCCGAGTTCCGCGTGGCCCTCGACCTCGGCGACGGAGGCCTGCGGCGGGGGCGGGAGGAAGAGCTCGCGGTCATCGACGTGATCCGCCGCGAGACGCCGCGCATCGTCTTCACGCCCTACCCCGACGACCGTCATCCCGACCACCGCCGCGCGGGCCAGCTCGTGACCGACGCCTGCTATTACGCCGGCACCCGCAAGATCGAGACGAAGCACCCGGCGCACCGGCCGCAGCAGACGATCTACTTTTCGACGTTCGTTTCGCAGAAGCCGCAGTTTCTGGTGGACGTCACCGACGTCATCGACGTGCGGCGCGCTGCGATGCGGGCCTTCGAGAGCCAGTTCCACAAGGAGGGCTCGACGGAGCCGCCGACCATGCTGGCGCAGAAGTCGTTTCTCGAGATGATCGAGGCGCGCGCCCGCGAGTACGGCGCGATGATCAACGTCGAGTTCGCCGAGGGCTTTCTGGCCCAGCGGCCGCCCCGGATCGACGACCTCGTGAAAGCCTTCGAAGGAAACGAGCCCGGCTTCTAGCAGACAGACTGCTCACCCCATGAAAATCGGAATCACCTGCTACCCGACCTTCGGCGGAAGCGGCGTCGTGGCGACGGAGCTCGG
Source organism: uncultured Acidobacteriota bacterium (assembly GCA_963782585.1). Classification (GTDB taxonomy): domain Bacteria; phylum Acidobacteriota; class Thermoanaerobaculia; order UBA5066; family Gp7-AA6; genus DAHUXD01. Next base: position 389,250 of record CAWAKL010000012.1, on the reverse strand, counting down.
CATCGCCCTCGCCGCGCGCGGCGATGAGGTCCACTTCATCTCCTACGCGCTGCCCTCGCGCCTCGAGCTGCCGCGCGAGCGGGTCCACTTCCACGAGGTCGTGGCGCCTTCGTATCCCCTCTTCGTCTCGCCGCCCTACACGCTCGCCCTCGCGACGAAGATGGCCGAGGTCGCCCGGCACGCGCACCTCGACCTGCTGCACGTCCACTACGCCCTGCCCCACGCGGTCTCGGCCATCCTCGCCCGCGAGATGGGCAACGGGAACGGCGTCCGGCTGAAAGTCGTCACGACGCTCCACGGCACCGACGTCACCATCGTCGGCCAGGACCGCTCTTACCTGCCGATCACGCGGTGGTCGATCGACCAGAGCGACGCCGTGACGGCGGTCTCGCAATACCTCAAGGACGTCACGGTCCGCGAGTTCGGCGTGAAGCGCGAAATCGAGGTCGTGCCCAACTTCGTGGACACGCGCGTCTACCGTCCGGGCGGTTCGTCGGCCTTCGCGCAAACGCTCGCCCGGCCGGGAGAAGCCCTGCTCGTGCACGTGTCCAATTTCCGGCCGGTCAAGCGGATCCGCGACGTGCTCGGGATCTTCGAGCGCGTGCAGCGCCGGATGCCGGCGCGCCTCCTCCTGATCGGGGACGGTCCGGACCGCTCGCTCGCCGAGCGCCTGGCCCGGGAAGGGGGATTCGCGGACCGGACGACGTTTCTCGGCAACGTCGCGGCGATCGAGACGATCCTTCCCGCCGCGCGCGTGATGCTCCTGCCTTCGGACGCGGAGTCGTTCGGCCTCGCGGCCCTCGAGGCGATGGCCTGCGGCGTGCCCGTCATCGGCACGGCCGCCGGAGGACTGCCCGAGGTCGTCGAGGACGGCGTCGAGGGGTTTCTGCGGCCGGTCGGCGACGTCGAGGGCATGGCCGCCGGCGCGCTCCGGCTCCTCGAGGACTCGGCGGTCTGGCAGACCTTCTCCGCCGCGGCCCGGCGGCGCGCCGAGAACGACTTCCCGACCGACGGCCTCGTCTCCCGCTACCGCGCCCTCTACGAGAAGACGCTCACGGGGTGAGCCTGGACGCCGCGGAGGACTCCCGCCGCGTTCCGGCTCGCGAGGGCCGGGGCGAGGTGCGCGAGAAGGCTTCGCGCTTCTTCGGTTTCGCGGCTCCCGCCGCCACGCCGGAGGCCGCCGAGGGGTGGATCGAGAAGCTCCGCCGCGAGTATCACGACGCGACGCACGTCGCGTTCGCCTGGAAGATCGCGCGCGGAGCCGCTGGCGCCGAGTCGCTCAAGTCCTCCGACGACGGCGAGCCGTCGGGAACGGCGGGCCGGCCGATCGCGACCGCGATCACGTCCTCGGGCCTGACCGATGTTGCCGTGGCGGTCGTGCGCTACTACGGCGGGACGAAGCTCGGCACCGGCGGCCTCGCGCGCGCCTACCGGGAGGCCGCGGAGCTCGCTCTCGCGGCCTGCGGTGCCGTTACCGTCTACGACACGTTGCGGATCGAGGCGCGTCCCTCGCACGCGCGCGCGGGCGTCGTCCGCCGGCTCCTCGATCCGCCGCACGTGCGCCTCGCGGCGGAGCGATTCGACCCCGAGCCGGTGCTGGAGCTCGAGGTCCGGCGGTCGATGGTGGATGCGGTGCGGAGAGAAACTGACCGAGGAGCGAATCGCCTACGACCTGCGGCCTACCACGTGAGTCCCTGGACTCCCCTCAATCCCGCGTCGCGCTCCTCGCGGGAACAGAACGCGGCGTGGAAGGCGTTGCCCGCGAGCTTGTGCAGCGTGTCCTCCTCGAGCCCGAGCTTCTCGCGCGCAAAGCGGTACTCCCCGGACGTCGTCGTGGAGAAGAGGGCGGGATCGTCGGCGGACAGAGCGACGCGCACGCCGGCGTCGAGCAGCGTTTTCAGCGGATGCGCCGAGACGTGGGCGACCGCGCCGGTGGCGAGGTTCGAGCTCGGCGCGACACAGAGGATCGTGTCCTCGCCGGCGAGGCGCGCCATGAGGTCGGGGTCCGCCGCGGCCGCGATTCCGTGGTCGATCCGGTCCGGGCGCAGCGCGTCGAGCGCCTCGCGCACCGAGTCGGGCCCGGCCCACTCGCCCGCGTGCACCGACGTCCGAAGCTTCAGCGCCCGCGCGCGCAGGTAGACGCCGCCGAACGCGGCCGCCGGCACGGAGTTCTCGTCGCCGCCGAGCCCGAAGCCGACGATCGAGGGCAGCGGCATCCGCTCGTAGAGGTCCAGGACTCGGTCGGCCGACTCCGGACCCCACTGGCGAACGCCGTCGAGGAGGATCCGGCAGAGAATGCCGTGCGTCTCGAGCGCCTCGCGGAAGCCGACGTCGATCGCCTCGAGGCAGGCCGCCGGGTCCAGCCCGAACCTTGCCGAAATCTCGGGAGACACGTAGATCTCGGCGTACCGCAGGCCGTCGTCGGCAAGCGACTGGGCGACCGCCAGCGCGGCGCCGACGTAGTCTTCGGGCCGCCGGAACAGCCGGCACACTTCGGCGAAGAGCAGGAGGAAGCCCGGCGCGTCGCGGGCGTCGCGCCGGGCGGACTCGAAGGCCGCGGCGTCGGCGAACGAATGCCCGGCGAGGCGGGCGAGCCGCTGGATCTCCGCCGGAGGCAGGCTTCCCTCGAAGTGAAGGTGACAGTCCGCGAGGACGCCGCGGGGACGCCGGGTCGGCGGAGAAGGAGATTCGGGCGAATCGGGCTTTTCTGGCTTTTCGGGCTTCACAGGCGCAAGACCGGGATTCAGAATCGACGAAGCCCAACTATATGCGTCGGATGCGAATGCTGGCCTTCTTTCTCGACGTTCTCGTCTGCGCCCTCGCGGCCGACGCGGCCGGCCTGGCTTTGACGTTCGTCATCTGGCGCTACTTCCCCGGGGCACTCGCCGCGGTTCCGTGGATCTGGGCGGCGTGTGGCCTCGGTGCGGTCGCGGCCTTCCTGCTGCGGGACCGGCGGGGCGGACGGGCCCGCCGCTGGCTGGCTCTCGAGGCCCGGCGCCCCGACGGCCGGCCCCCCGGTGCCTGGGGGTCCATCCGGCGCAACCTGCCGCTCCTCGTGCCCTTCTGGAACCTCTACGACGCCTGGCCCATCCGGGCCGACGGCGAGGCTCCCCGGCGCTCCGACCGGCACACGGGAATCCGTATCTCGCGGTCCACATGAGGGTTGGAGGCGCCCCGGCCCCGGAAGTCCCATCCGATGAACCTTTTGTCCGCGTTTCCGTTAGTTAAGATCCAGATGAGCCATGCGTAAAGTCTTCTTCCTCGCCGCCGCCTTTCTCGCCTTCGCCGCTCCCGTTCTCGCGGGCAGCAAGCAGGACGTCTTCGAGAAGACGTACTCGATGGAAGGCGTCACACGGGTTTCGATCGAGAACGTCAACGGCCACATCGAGGCCACCGCCTCGGACAAGAACGTCTTCAAGGTCCGCGCCGTCAAGAAGGCCACCGGCGGCCGCGCCGACGAAACTCTTCGCCTCACCGAGATCCGCGTCACGAAAGTCGGCGACGAGATCCGCGTCGAGACCATCAATCCCAAGCGGCGACGTCTCTTCGGGTTCCTCGACTTCGGAGGCTCGAACGCCGACGTCGACTACACGCTCCAGATTCCGGCCCGGACGGAAGTGCGCTTTGAGACCTGCAACGGGAAGGTCCTCGCGTCGGGGTTTCTGGGCTCGCTCTCCGGCGACGCCGTGAACGGCTCGATCGAGCTCGCGAACGTCGAAGGGCCGACGAGCGCCTCGACGGTGAACGGATCGGTCCGACTGAGCTTCCGCGGGCCCTTCAAGAAGAGCCGCGTCGAGACGGTCAACGGCTCGATCGACATCGCGTTCGACAAGGGCTCGCCGATCAGCTACGAGCTCGAGACCGTGAACGGGAGAATCGAGGGCGACTTCGCTCTGGCGGTCGAGGGCAAGTTCGGGCCCAAGGAAGCCCGCGGCAAGCTCAATGGCGGCGGCGAAGCCCTTCGCTGCGAAACCGTCAACGGCACGATCCGGCTGCTCGCGAAGTAGCCCGCCCGGCATATCCTCGGCTCCGGATGAGCTCCGAGAGCCTGGCGACTCCCCACCGCGCTCGCGCCTGGCTCATGCCGGTCTGCTACGCGGGCTTCCTGGGAGTCCTTCCCCTCTTCTTCGCCAGGCGCGACGCGGAGGTGCGGTGGCACGCGAGAAACGGGCTCGCGCTCTTCCTCGCGCTCGCAGCGGTGGGAACGGTCGCCACGCTCGTCGGCATCCTGGTGCCGTCGCTCTCGTGTGTCTACGGCGTCACGATGGCGATCGCCGGCCTGCTCTACGTGATGATCGCTCTGCTCGCGACCGTCAAGGGGATGAGCGGGCAGCGGCTGATCATCCCCGGCCTGTCGCGCTATGCCAACCGCGCCGAGCGCTGAGGCGCCTCAGCCGCCGCCGGCGGCGCCGCGCGCCTCCCTCGCGCCGATGATCCTCGCCGCCGTCGTGGGTCTCGTCGTCGGCGACGCTCTCCGTCCCCCGGAGCGACAAGCGATCTCCCGCCTCGCCGTCGCCTCCATCGACGTCTATCGCCGCGCGCTCTCGCCCGGGCTCGCCTCGAGCGGCCTCGTGCGCTGCCGTTTCACGCCGAGCTGCTCGGCCTACGGCCGCGAGGCGATCGCTCGCTACGGCAGCCCGAGAGGTTTCGGGCTCGCGGCCGGCAGGATCCTGCGCTGCCACCCGTGGGCGGAGGGCGGGGCGGACCCGGTTCCGTAGTTGCCAGTCATCCTGAGGAGCGTAGCGACGAAGGATCCCAGACTGAGTTCGGGATCCTTCGCTTCGCTCAGGATGACGGCTGCTAGGGAGTCTGCCGCTGCCCGACGAACGCGAAGGCGTCCTGGGTGCGGTTGTCGAGCGTGTAGGCGGCGGCGAGGATGCCGCCCGAGGGCACCGCAGTCCCCGCGGCGATCGCGACCGTGACGCGGAGCCCGTCCTCGAGCGGCGCCCCCACGGCCTCGAAGATCTGCCCCAGGCGAAGCAACGAGCCCGCAGCGACGCTGTAGGTCCGCGTGCCGCCGAGGATCTGGGATGTTCCGTCGATTACGCGGACCTCGATCGGGAGCGTCACGCTCGACGTATTCGTGACGTCCAGGTTCGTCCGGAAGTTCTCATCGCCCGAGTTGGTGCCGTAGATCTGGAGCGCGTGCGCGAGATCGCCGTCGCTCGTCTTGGCCGTCATCGATTCCGAGAGCGGGAGCGCGGGAAGGAAGAACCCGTAGGTGCCGGTCGGCGTGAACGTGTAGATGCGGGCCGCCGCCATGAGCGGCCGGTCGGACCGCCACTCGAGCGCCCCCACGACGCCGTCTCCCGCCGGCACGGTGTCGAGCGTGACATCCGCGAAGAAGCGCGTCTCCCGCGGCGCGAGCGTGATCGGATCGGAGGAGACCTCCTCCGCCGCCGCCTGGCCGCTCGTCACCGCCGGATGAAGCACCAGCGTCGCCGTGGCCGTCTCCGCCTCGTCCGGATTGAAGAGCCACACGTCCGTGCGGAAGAGAGAGCCGCCGGCGCCCGCCACGCGGCCGGACGTGACGAGCCAGCCGTTCGTGGTCGAGGGCGAGTAGGCTGCGAAACCGTTCGCGGTGAGGAGCAGGAGCGCGGAGAGCGACAGCAGCACGCGGCGCATCAGGACCTCCTGCAGATCCGACGCGCGGGGGAGGCAAGGGATTACTCCCCCGCTTCAACCCTTCAACAAACTTTCAACTCTGGAAAATGGTGCCGTCGGCCGGACTCGAACCGGCATGGGTTACCCCATACGCCCCTCAAACGTACGTGTCTACCAATTCCACCACGACGGCACGGGGGGACGATTTTATGGCTTCGCGGGCTCGGTGGCGGATGGCGCGGCGCCCTGGGCGGGTTGGGCGCTGTCCGGGGCCGGCGCGGCCGGAGCGGGCACGACGGGAGCCGGAGCCGCCGGGGCCTTCTCGCCGGCTGCCTGCGCGGGAAGAGTCTGGATGACGGACTTTCTTGGCCGCGCTTCCATGATCGACAGGACGACCGACAGCAGGATGAAGCCGACGAAAGCGCCCGTCGTGAGCTTGTGCAGGAAGGTCGTCGCGCCGCGGGCGCCGAAGGCCGTCTGGCTTCCTCCGCCCCCGAAGGCGCCGGCAATGTCGGCCCCCTTGCCCTGCTGGAGCAGGACCACGAGGATCAGGAAGAAGCAGATGATGACGTACAGGACGACCAGGGCGATATAGAGCACGGGGCCTCCGTAGGGTGCAAAAGGGGCGGAAGTTTACGCGCCGGGGCGGGGGCCGTCAAGCGCGGGCAATGAGCTCGAAAGCCGCCGGAGAGAGGCTCGCGCCCCCCACCAGGAAGCCGTCCATGCCGGTCCGGGCGAGGGCGGCCGCGTTCTCGGCGGTTACGGATCCGCCGTAGAGGATGCGCACGGAGCGGCGCGCGGCCAGGAGCGAGGCGAGGTGCGCGCGCGCCGCTTCGGCGTCCGCCGGCGTGGCCGCCCGGCCCGTCCCGATCGCCCAGACCGGCTCGTACGCGACGACCAGCGGCAGATCCGGCGGATCGCCCGCGAGCGTGTCGACCTGGCGAACGAGCGTCGACGCCGTGAGGCTCGCGTCGCGCTCCTCGGCCGTCTCCCCCAGGCAGTAGATCGGTGTGAGCGACGCCTCGCGGCAGCGGGCCAGCTTCTTCGCGAGCGTCGGACCATCCTCGGCGAAGAACCGTCGCCTCTCCGAGTGGCCGACGATCGCATAGCGGCATCCGGCGTCGGCGGCCTGCTTCGCGGAGACCTCGCCGGTGAACGCGCCCTCGGATTCCGCCGCGACGTTCTGGCAGGCGAGCGACCAGCGGCCGCGGGCATCGCGCGCCTCGGCGAGCGCCGTGAAGGTCGGCGCCACAACGAGCTCGCGCCCGGGGATGCCGTCGTCGATCCGCTCGGAGAGCTCCGCCGCAAACGCCGCCGCCTCGGCGCGCGTCTTGTGCATCTTCCAGTTGGCGACGATGAGGCGCATGCTCAGGCGAGGGCGTCGACTCCCGGCAGCCGGCCCTCCGCCAGAAACTCCAGCGACGCTCCCCCGCCGGTCGACACGTGAGTGAACTTTTCGGCGACGCCGGACTCCTTCGCGGCCTGGACGCTTTCGCCGCCGCCGACGACCGTCACGGCCTCCGAGCCCGCGACGAGCTCCGCCAGCGCGCGCGTGCCCTTGTCGAAGGGCGGCTTCTCGAAAACGCCCATCGGGCCGTTCCAGAAAATCGTGCGGGCGGGGCCGAGGAGCCGGCGGAACTGCTCGAGCGTCTTCGGGCCGATGTCCAGCGCCATCGCGCCCGCCGGGATCCTGTCGATGCCGACCGTCTTCGCTCCCGCTCCGTCGTCGGGCGATTTCGCGACGACGAAGTCCGACGGCAGCGCGATCATCTTGCCGGACTCTTTGCAGAAGTCGAGAATCTCGCGGGCGAGCGGGACCTTGTCCTCTTCGAGCAGGGACTTGCCGACCGGGAGCCCGATCGCCCGAACGAAGTGGTTCGCCATCCCGCCGCCGACGAGCAGCAAATCGGCACGGCGCGAGAGGACGCGCAGCGTATCGATCTTTCCGGAGATCTTGGCTCCGCCGAGGATCGCGGCGAAGGGACGCTCGGGCTCGAGGAGGCGAGAGAGCTCGCGAACCTCTTTCTCGAGCAGAAGGCCCGCCCCTTTCTCGGCGACGAGCTTCGGCACGCCGACGACCGAGGCGTGCGCCCGGTGCGCCGCGCCGAAGGCGTCGTCAACATAGACCTCGGCGAGAGCGGCGAGGGCCTTCGCAAACGCCGGGTCGTTCGCTTCTTCACCCGCATGAAAGCGGAGGTTCTCGAGGAGAAGGACTTCGCCGTCCGCGAGGGCGCCCGCCGCGCGCTCGGCCTCGGGACCCACACAGTCGTCGACGAACCGCACCGGCCGGCCGAGGCGCTCGGCGAAGCGCACGGCGATCGGAGCCAGAGACAGCTCGGGCTTCGGCTTTCCCTTGGCTTTCCCCAGGTGCGACGCGCAGATGACGCGCGCGCCGCGCTCGATCGCGAACTTCACCGTGGGAAGCGTTTCGACGATGCGGGTGTCGTCTTCGATCCGGCCGCCGTCGAGGGGAACGTTGAAGTCGACGCGAAGAAAGAGCCGGCGGCCCGAAAGCGCCAGGTCGCGGATCGACTTCATCGGGCCGGTAGAATAGCGCAGTGAAAAGGCGTCTCGCCGCCGTCCTCGGCCTCGCCTTCGCGCTTTCGGCGGCGGTGCTCGCCCAGGCTCCGGCGCCCGCCCGGGCGCCTCAGTCCGCGCGAGGCGAGGGAGGCGCCGTCTCGGCGGCGGAAGAGAACGCCGCCCGCGTCGGGATCGAGATCCTGGAGCAGGGCGGCAACGCGGCGGACGCCGCCGTCGCCGTGGCGTTCGCCCTCGCCGTGACGTGGCCGGAGGCCGGCAACATCGGCGGCGGAGGTTTCTGGATCTCGCGCGACGCGAAAGGCGTCGTGACGCCCGTCGATTTTCGCGAGACCGCTCCCCGCGGCGCCCGGCGCGACCTCTTCCTGCCGCCGCGCCACGGCGGCCCCGCGCCCTCCTCGCAGGAAGGAGCCCTCGCCTCCGGCGTTCCGGGATCCGTCGCGGGGCTGGCCTTCGCCCATCGCCGGACGGGGCGCCTTCCCTGGAAACGCGTGGTCGAGCCGGCGGTGCGTCTCGCGCGCGACGGCTTCGTCATGACGCAGACCGTCTCCGACTCGATCGCCGGCGAGGCCGGGCGTCTCGCCAAAGATCCGGCCGCGGCCCGTATCTTCCTGCCCGGCGGCGCTCCGCCGGTTCCGGGGACCCTCTTTCGACAGCCCGAGCTCGCCCGCACGCTCGAAGCGATCCGCGACCGCGCGTCCGACGGGTTCTATCGCGGCCGCGTCGCGCGGGCCATCGAGGACGAACAGAAACGCTCCGGCGGCATCATCACGCGCGGCGACCTCGCGCAATACGTCCCCAAGCTGCGCAAGCCCTTCCGCTTCCGCTTCCAGAACGTCGACGTCGTGACGATGCCGGCGCCCTCCTCGGGGCCGGTTCTGGCCGAGATGGCGCTGATGGTCGAGATCGCGGGGCCCTCCCTCTTCCGCGCGCCCGGCGTCGAGTCCATGCACTGGCTGGCCGAAATCGAGAAACGCGCGTTCTACGACCGCAACCGCTGGCTCGGCGATCCCGCCTTCGCCGGCGTGCGCCAGAGCCCCTTCCGCAACCGCCCGCGCCTGTCTACGCTCGTCGGGACGATCGACCCGCGCCGCGCGACCCCGACGGCCGCCCTCTCGTCATTGCCGGGCGAGAGACCGACGACGACGCACTTCTCCGTCGTGGATGGCCGCGGGATGGCGGTGTCGGTCACGACGACGCTCAACGATTCTTTCGGCAGCGCCCGGGTCGCCTCGGGTCTCGGCTTCCTGTGGAACAACGAGATGGACGACTTCGCCACACGGCCCGGCGAGCCCAACCTGTACGGCCTCGTCCAGGGAGAGGTGAACGCCGTCTCGCCCGGCAAACGCATGCTCTCGTCGATGTGCCCCTCGATCGCATCCACGGCAGGGAAGATCGTCCTCGTCTGGGGCTCACCCGGAGGCTCCACGATCCCGACGACGAACCTGCAGGTTCTTCTCCACAGCCGGCTCCGCGGCCAGTCGCTCGAGGAGGCCGTGGCCGCCCCCCGCTTCCACCAGCAGGATCTGCCCGATGCGATCCAGATCGAGCGCGGGCGCTTCGACGACGCGTGGATCCAGCAGCTGCGGACGATGGGCCACGAGATCCTCGAGCGGGAGAAGATCGGGCGCGTCCACGCGATCGCCGTCGAACCGAACGGCACGCTCCATTCGGTGGCGGACCCTCGCGGCGGCGGCGCCGCGCTCGTGGTCCGCGCCCGCGGCGCCGGCGTCGCGGGGTCCCGGTGACGGCCGGGGAAGTCTTCCGGCCGCTCTTCCGGGACGGACGCCGGCTCTCCCTGCTCGACCAGCGCCTCCTGCCGGGGGCGGAAGTGTGGCTCTCGCTCGAGACGGCCCCGGAGATCGCGCTGGCCATCCGCGACATGGCGGTGAGAGGCGCGCCAGCGATCGGCGTCGCCGCGGCGTACGGCGCCGCCTTCGCGATGCGAAGCGGCGCCTCGACGCCTCCGGCCGAGCGTTTCGGGACGGCGCGGCGGCTGCTCGCTTCGACCCGCCCGACGGCGGTCAACCTCTTTGCCGCGCTCGAGCGCATGCAGAAGGCCTTCGACGACGTCGCGGGCTCGTCGCCCGAGGCGATCGAAGAAACGCTCCTCCGGGAAGCGGACGCGATCGCCGCCGAAGACATCGAGGCCTGCCGGCGCATCGGCCGCCTCGGCGCGGAGCTGCTCCGGGGCGAGAAGGCGGTCATGACGCACTGCAACGCCGGCGCCCTCGCCACGGCCGGCTACGGCACTGCGCTCGGCGTCATCCGGGGAGCGATCGAGGCGGGCAAGCCGATCCGCGTCCTTTCGTGCGAGACGCGGCCGTTTCTCCAGGGCGCGCGCCTGACCGCCTGGGAGCTCTCGCGCGATGGGATCCCCGTCGAGCTCATCACCGACTCGATGGCCGGGCACTTTCTCTCCCGCGGCGAGGTCGAGGCCGTCGTCGTCGGCGCCGACCGCATCGCGGCCAACGGCGACGTGGCCAACAAGATCGGAACCTATGCGCTCGCCGTCCTCGCCAAGGAGAACGGCATTCCCTTCTACGTGGCGGCGCCCACGACGACCGTGGACCTCGCGTGCGCGGACGGCGGGGCGATCCCGATCGAAGAACGCGCGGGGAGCGAGGTGCTTTCCTTCGCAGGACAGTCCATCGCCCCGGCGGGAGTCTCCGCGCGGTACGCCGCGTTCGACGTCACGCCCGCGCGCTACATTTCGGCGATCGTCACCGACCGCGCCATCTGCCGCCCCCCGTATGACGAGAGCCTGCGGCGGGCTGCGACCGGAAGCGCCTGAGCGCAATCTGGCTATAATGGCGTCATGAAGAACGCCAGAATCTCTGAGCTCCGGGACGGCCTCTCGGACTACCTCGCCCGGGTCCGGAAGGGCGAGACCATCATCGTGTACGACCGGGATACGCCCGATCGCGCGCATCGAGCCGATCCCGCCATCGGACGAGAACCTTCCGGAATGGGTGCGCGAAGCTGAGCGGCGCGGCATCATGTCTCCCCCGAAGAAGACCGGACCCATCGTCCTCGGGCCGCCGATCAAGATCGATCCCAAGTTCTCCATCCTCGAGGCGCTCCTCGAAGAGCGGCGCACGGGTCGATGAAGTACTGGGACAGCTCCGCCCTGGTGTCGCTCGTCGTCGACGAATCACTGACCCGCAGCCTGCGGGCCATGCGCGACGAGGATCCGGAGCAGTCTGTGTGGTGCCTCACGGAGGTCGAGATCGAGGCCGCTCTGGCGCGACGCGAGCGCGAGGGCCTCGGGAGCGCGCCGTTGGAAGCGGCACGCGTGGACCTCGCCAAGCTGGTCGGTCGTTGGCGGCCGATCACGGCGCTCGAGCCCGTTCGGGGTCGAGCGCTGCGTCTGGTGCGCACGCACGCCCTGCGAGCCGCCGACGCGCTGCAGCTCGCGGCGGCGATCGTCGCTTCGAACGACCGTCCCGAGACTCTCCCCTTCGTCTGCCTCGACGACCGGCTGCGCGACGCCGCGCGCCGGGAGGGCTTCACGGTTCTGCCGTGATCGTCCTCGGCATCGAGACCTCCTGCGACGAAACGTCCGTCGCCGTCCTCGACGGCGAGGGCCGGGTGCTCTCGAACGTGATCTCCTCGCAGCTCGCCGCGCATGCGCGCTACGGCGGCGTCGTTCCGGAAGTTGCCGCGCGCGCCCACCTCGAGAACCTGCCGGCCGTGCTCGAGGAGGCGCTCGAAGCCGCGGGCGTCCGGCTCGAGGATGCCGGCCTCGTCGCGGCGACGGCCGGTCCGGGGTTGATCGGAGCGCTCCTCGTCGGCCTCTCGGCCGGCAAGGCGCTCGCCTGGGCGCGGGGCATTCCGCTCGTCGGCGTCAATCATCTCGAAGGCCACCTCTTCTCGGCGTTCCTGCGACCGCGCGGCGAAGCGCCGCGGCCGATCGCCTATCCGTTCCACGGCCTCGTCGTCTCCGGCGGCCACGCCGAGCTCGTGCGCGTCGAGGACGGCCGCATGCGGATCGTCCCGCTCGCCCGCACGCGCGACGACGCGCCCGGCGAGGCCTTCGACAAGATCGCGCGGCGCGCCGGACTCGGCTACCCCGGCGGGCCGGTGATCGATCGGATCGCGACGCGCGGCCGGGGCGACCGCTTCCCCTTCCCGGTCGGGAGAGTGGATGGCTCGCGCGACTTTTCGTTCTCGGGCCTGAAGACGGCGATGCTCCGCGAGCTCCAGCGGCGGCGCATCGACGGCTCACCCCTCGACCCGGAGACGCTCGACCCGGAGCTGACGGACCTGCTCGCGTCCTTCCAGCGGGCGATCGTGACGGCGCTCGTCTCCCGGGTGGACGAGGTCCACGCCGCGGAGGGCGTCCGCGCGCTCGCCCTCTCCGGAGGTGTCGCCGCGAACACCGAGCTGCGCGCCACGCTCACGGCCTGGGGAGCCGAGCGCGGCGTGCCCGTCCATCTGCCCGAGCGGTCCTACACGACGGACAACGCCGCCATGATCGCGTGGGCCGGCCTCCTGCGGCATCGGGCCGGCGCGATCCCGCCGGTGGCCGACGGCCCGCTCGCGCTGGCCGCTGGGCTCCTAGTCCCCTCAGGTAAACTCCCCCGTTCGCCGCATGACCGACCCCAAGCTACATCCGCAATTTCTCGATCGTCGCCCACATCGACCACGGGAAGACGACGCTGTCGGACCGCATCCTGCAGGCCTGCGGGGCCGTGGCCGCCCGCGAGATGCACGCGCAGATGCTCGACGACATGGAGCTCGAGAAGGAGCGCGGCATCACGATCAAGGCCCGCGCGGTCACCCTCCTTTACAAGGCGAAGGACGGGCACGAGTACATCCTCAACCTGATCGACACGCCGGGCCACGTCGACTTCTCCTACGAGGTCTCGCGCTCGCTCGCGGCCTGCGAGGGCGCGATCCTCGTCGTCGACGCGACGCAGGGCGTCGAAGCCCAGACGCTCGCGAACGCCTACCTCGCGACGCACCACAACCTGACGATCATCCCGGTCATCAACAAGATCGATCTGCCGTCCGCCGAGCCCGAAAAGGCCCGCGAGCAGATCGAACAGGTCGTCGGGCATTCCGGCGGACGACGCCGTGCTGACCTCCGCGAAGATGGGCATCGGGATCGAGGAGCTCCTCGAGCGGATCGTGCGCGACATCCCGCCGCCGAAGGGCAACCCCGACGCGCCCCTCAAGGCTCTCCTCTTCGATTCCTGGTACGACCCCTACCGGGGCGTGACCTCGCTCGTGCGGATCGTCGACGGCAAGCTCGAGCGGCGCATGAAGATCCGCGCGATGGGCACCGGCCTCGAAACGGACGTCGAGGCGCTCGGCGTCTTCCGGCCGCAGCCCGAGGACGTGCCGTCGCTCTCCGTCGGCGAGGTCGGCTCCTTCTGGGGCAACATCAAGGACCTCCACTCGACCCGCATCGGCGACACGATCACGGAGGTCCATCGCCCGACGGCGGAGCCCCTCGAGGGCTTCGCCGAGGCGAAGCCCATGGTCTTCGCCGGCCTCTTCCCCACCGACGCCGACGAGTACCAGAACCTCCGCGACGCGATGGAGAAGCTGCGGCTGAACGACGCGTCGTTCTCCTTCGAGCCCGAGAACTCGACCGCCCTCGGCTTCGGATTCCGCTGCGGTTTCCTCGGGCTGCTCCACATGGAGATCATCCAGGAGCGCCTCGAGCGCGAGTTCGACCTCGACCTGATCACGACCGCGCCCGGCGTGAACTACCGCGTCACGACGACGAGAGGGGAGATCCTCGAGATCGTCAACCCGAATCACCTGCCGGCGCCCAACTACATCGAGCGGATCGAGGAGCCCTACATCACCGCGACGATCATCACGCGCGACGACTTCCTCGGCGGCCTGCTCAAGCTCTGCGAGGACCGCTCCGGCACGCAGAAGTCGCTCGAGTACCTCGCGGCGAACCGCGTGGTGCTGACCTACGACTTCCCGCTGAACGAGGTCGTCCTCGACTTCTACGACAAGCTCAAGTCGATCTCGAAGGGCTATGCATCCTTCGACTACGAGTTCCAGGGCTACCGTGAGGGCGACCTCGTGAAGCTCGACCTGCTCGTGAACGGCGATCCGGTCGACGCGCTGTCTCTGATCGTCCACCGCGAACAGTCCGTCCTCAAGGGCCGCTTCCTGACCGCGAAGATGAAAGAAATCATCCCCCGGCAGATGTTCGAGGTGGTGATCCAGGCCGCGATCGGCTCCAAAATCATCGCCCGGGAGCAGGTCTCGGCCATCCGGAAGAACGTTCTGGCCAAGTGCTACGGCGGCGACATCACGCGGAAACGGAAGCTGCTCGAGAAGCAGAAGGAAGGCAAGAAGCGCATGAAGCGAGTGGGCCGCGTGGACATCCCCCAGGAGGCGTTCCTCGCCGTGCTGAAGGTCGAATGAGAGAAGAAAGAGAAGTCCGAGAAGTCCGAGAAGTCCGACGACGCCGAGGACGCCAGGCGCCACTCGACGGCGCGCGAGTGGTACGAGTCGCTCCTGGTCGCCGGCGTCTTCGTCCTCTTCGTCCGGACGTTCGTGGTGCAGACCTATCAGGTGCCGACCGGGTCGATGGAGCGCACGATCCTGGTCGGGGACCATCTCCTCGTCAACAAGTTCGCCTTCGCGCCGCGCCTTCCGGCGATCGCGAAGTTCCTGCCGTACCGGGACGTGAAACCGGGCGACATCATCGTCTTCAAGAAGCCGGGCGACGACATGAACCCCGGAAACGTGCTCGTCAAGCGCGCCGTCGCCGCCGGGGGCGACACCGTCGAGGTGCGGGACAAGCGCCTCTTCGTCAACGGAAAGCCCTCCGACGACGCCCCCGTCCAGCACATCGACCCGGAGACCTACCCCAACGATCCGTCCGTGCCGGACATGGCGCGCCGCCGCGACCAGTTCGGCCCGTTCCCGGTTCCTGCCGGCTCGTTCTTCGGCATGGGAGACAACCGCGACAACTCGCTCGACTCGCGCTACTGGGGAGCGGTTCCGCGGGGCAACATCTTCGGGCGCCCCTCGGTCTTGTACTGGTCCTACGAGGCGGAGCCGAACTCCCACATCTGGAAGGGGCCGATCGCCAAGCTTCGCCAGCTCCTGGACGTGGCGATCCACTTCTTCTCGCGGACGCGATGGGACCGAATGTTCACAGTGGTGCGCTGACGGCCGGGCCGTCCCCCGGACGGCCGCTCCGCGATCGGGCCGATCCCCTCGTGGCGGCCGTGGTCTTCGCCCTCTTCGCGCGCACCTTTCTCTTCCAGGCCTTCGCCGTTCCGAGCCCGTCGATGGAGAAGAACGTGCTCGCGGGCGACCGTCTGC
The DNA here is from genome assembly GCA_963782585.1 of uncultured Acidobacteriota bacterium. Lineage (GTDB taxonomy): Bacteria > Acidobacteriota > Thermoanaerobaculia > UBA5066 > Gp7-AA6 > DAHUXD01. Next base: position 373,803 of record CAWAKL010000012.1, on the reverse strand, counting down.
TCGTCAACAAGTTCCTCTACGCTCCGCTCGCGAAGCCGCTCGGGAGCGTCTTGCCGGCACGCGCGGTGCGCCGGGGCGACGTGGTCGTGTTTCGCTTTCCGCAGGACCCCTCGCGCGATTTCATCAAGCGCGTCGTGGGACTTCCCGGTGAAACCGTCAGGATCCGGGACCGAGCCGTCTTCGTCGACGACCGGCCGCTCGCCGAGCCCTACGTGTTCCACGCCGACGACCGCGTCTGGCCGGACGACCCGGACATTCCGGAGGAGAAGCGGCGGCGGGATCAGCTCGGGCCGACGCGGATCCCCGACGGCGCCTACTTCGTCATGGGCGACAACCGCGACGACTCGAGCGACAGCCGGGAGTGGGGCCCCGTCCCGGAAGGGAATCTGGTCGGCCGCGCGCTCTTCGTCTACTGGTCCCTGACTCCGGCGGGCACGGACGGCCCCGGCGCTTTCTCGCGCACGCGCTGGGATCGGACGTTTCTTCCGGTGCGGTAGCGGGCCATACAGGTTAAAATCGGCCAGATCTCCGGAGGCAATGGATGGAACGAGCCAAGGTGGGTCGCCGCAGCACCAATCTCGGATGCATCGTGTGGCTGGTCCTGCTGGGGGTGGTGGCCTACCTCATGTGGAAGATCGTGCCCGTCAAGATCGCCACCTCCGAGTTCTACGACACGATGCAGGAGCAGGCCGCCTTCGGGTCGATCAAGGATCCGAAATTCATCGAGTTCGAGATCCTCAGGAAGGCCGAGCAGCTCAGGCTCCCGATCAAGAAGGAAAACCTCAAGATCACGAAGTCCCGCGAGCTGATCGTCGTCGAAGCGCACTACGTCATCACGATCGACTTCTTCAACGGGGCGTACAAATACGTCTGGAAGTTCGATCCGGTCGTACAACGACCTCTGTTCGCGGTGTAAGAGGCTTTCGGCTCTCAGCTTTCAGCTATCGGCTGGTTACGCCTCAGGGACCCGTCTGGCCGTCTCCACCCGAGAGGCGGGTCGAGGTTATCCTCGAGGCCCGGGGCCCGACCATGCGGCGCTCGAAGCCGCCCCGCCGCCGAGCGGCTGGCTGGAAGGGCGAAGCCAGACGGCGCTCCGGTAGCGGGAATTTTCGACCGGCTGGCGGAATTTCAGGCCCGATAGGAAGAGGAGTAATCGCATGAAAACACTCAAGATTGCCCTGTGTCTCGCCGTGACCCTGGCCCTCGCCGGAACCGCTTTCGCCGAGGCGCCCGCGATCGGAGCCCCCGCGCCGAAGTTCCAGCTCACGACGGTCGACGGGAAGCCCTTCTCCCTCGCCGACGCCGAAAAGGCCAACAAGGCCGTGGTGCTGATGTTCATCGCGACCAAGTGCCCGTACTCGAACGCGTACAACGACCGGCTCCGCCAGATGGCCGCCGACTACTCGAAGAAGGGCATCCTCTTCGTCGGCATCAACAGCAACAACACCGAGCCCGAGGCCGAGGTCAAGTCGCACGCCTCGAAGAACAAGTGGGACTTCACGATCGCCAAGGATCCGGGCAACAAGGTCGCCGATCTCTACGACGCGAAGCGCACGCCCGAGGTCTACATCGTCGGCGCGGACGGAAAGCTCGTGTATCACGGACGCATCGACGAGAACTACGAGGAGCCCACGAAGGTGACCTCGCCCGACCTGAAGAACGCGCTCGATCAGATCCTGGCCGGCCAGCCGGTCGCGAAGACCGAGACCAAGGCGTTCGGCTGCACGATCAAGCGTGCCTAGAAGCTGTCAGCGTTCAGCTGTCAGCTATCAGCTGGGGGCGGCCGCCGTGGCCGCCCTTTTCCTAGCTTCGAGCATCGCCGCGGCTCCGGAGGCCTCGAAGCTTGCGGGCGAGGTCGACGTCAAGGGCTACGCCGCGGCGGTCGCGAAGGAGAAGGGCCGCGTCGTCCTCGTGAACTTCTGGGCGACCTGGTGCGTGCCGTGCCGCGAGGAGTACCCGGACCTGACCCGGCTCGAGAAGGCGTATCGGGGAAAAGGGCTCGCGGTCCTCGGTATCTCGATCGACTCCGCGAAAGACCTCGCGGCCGTCGACAAGTTCCTGGCGAAGATGAGGCCAGACTTTCCCAACTATCGCAAGGCGAGCGGCGGCGACGACCAGATCTTCATCGAATCGATCGACAAGAACTGGGGCGGCGAGCTGCCGTTCACGGTCCTCTACGCGCGCGACGGTAAGAAGGCGAAGGTTCTCTCGGGAAAGCAGTCGTACGGCACTTTCGAGGCGGCGGTGAAGGAGCTGCTCAAGTAGGCGACCTGCGCGGCGAGCGTTTTCTCCGCTGCAGCACCCCGTCGAGTCCCCAGACCTTCCCGGGGTCGACCGCACAGAGCAGAAGCAGCAACAGCAGCGTGAACTTGGCGGTCATCCCGGCCGTCACCCACTGGTCCCAGGTGGCGCCCGGTTCGCCCCGACCAGTTCCCATGAGGATCGCCAGCATCAGCGCCACGCCTCCGGCCGCCGCCACCCGCGTGAGAAGGCCGAGGACGAGCCCGATGCCCACGGCGATCTCCGAGAGGGCCAGCAGCCAGGCGAACGTGTTCGCGTTCGGAAGGACGATGTGCTCGAGAAAGGTCCTCACATAGGGCCAGGTCTCGCCGGCGATCGCCTTCGTGTCCTGCGCGAAGCCGGTCTTCACGAATTCTCCGGTGGCCTTGCCCCAGCCCAGGGCGATCAGCATGACGCCCGTGAGAATTCGAACGACGGCGGCCGTGCGCACGGGCCCGGAGTCTACCGCCTCGCCGGGATCCCCTTTTCAGGACAATCCGTCCCGCAGATCGGACGTTTCGACTCAGAGATTCGTAAAAACCACGTGCAGCGGCCTGGACCGGGATTTGCTAATGTTCCTCCCGGGTCGGGAACGTCCGCAAACAGGAGATGAAGCAATGAAGCGACTCAGCACCTGGATTCTCGCGTCGATCGTCCTGGCCCTGACAGCGCCGACGCTGCTGGCCGAGAGCGGGTCGGGCCGGCGGACGCGGGTCGTCAGCCGCGACTCGGCCGGAGAGGCCCGGGCGCCCCGTTTCGAGCGCAAGGCCGGGGCCGCCGCTTACTCCGCGCAGGTCAACATCGTCACCCGCGTGCAGGGGTCGTCCTTCTTCAAGACGGCCATCGACATCACGAACAACACCGAAACCGACGGCGTCGTCGCACTGGTTCAGTTCTGCTACAACGCGAGCGGCGCATTTCAGGGATGCACGCCGCGCCTGGAGATCGGGCTGCTTTCGATCGACAACTTCCACACGGACGACATGGTCGAGTTCCTGGGCGCGGAAGGCGTCATTACTCCGGGCATCGAAGCGTTCGGCACGCTCCTCGTGACGTTCGAAAACCTTCCTTCCAACCTCGGCTGGGAGGGCACGGTCTCGGCGAGGACCTACAGCCCCTACGACCAGGCCAACCCGGCGCTCGGGACCGTCGCGATCGCCTACCCCGGCTCGCTCTTCTTCGAATCGGCGAACACCACCCTCGTCGGAACCATCCGCGACACGGGCGGGGCGCCGACCGATGCGGGCTCTCTGCGCACGAACCTGGGCGTCACGAACACGGACCTGAACCTCGAAGGCAACGTCAACGTCGAAATTTCCTTCTACGACGTCACGGAGGGATCAGCCACGAACGGCCAGCGCGTGGGCAGCATCATCGCGATCAACGGCCTACAGCCCGGAGAGGTTCAGCAGAGGAACAACATCTGGGGTGTGGCGGGGATCCCCGCCAGCGTGGAGTCCTGCATTGCGTACGTCGACGTCGTGAACACCCCCGGTTTTCCGACGATCGAGGGCTACTTCAACGTCCTCGACGACAACACGCAGGACGGCGCGTACTTCGAGTTGAAGTGCGCGGACACCGACGGCTGCGCGGACTGACGCCGTAGTCTCCGCGAATCGGGCGCTTTGACGGGCGGGCTCCAGGCGGGCCCGCCCGTTTTCTATATCCGGCTCGGCCGCACTCCTCCGGCGGCGATATCCCGCCGGACATGCTTGCCCTCGAACTTGATCCGGTCCGCGGCCTCGTAGGCCCGCACGGCGGCTTCGGTCATCGAGGGCGCGGTCGCGGTCACGACCATGACGCGGCCGCCGGCAGTGACGAGCCGATCGCCGTCGCGCGCGGTGCCGGCGTGGAAGAGCTCGATCCCGGGCATCCGGGCCGCGTCGGCGAGGCCCAGGATCGGCCGGCCGTGCTCGTAGTTGCCGGGGTAGCCGCCGGCCGCGAGCACGACACCCACGCAGGCTTCGTTCTTGACCTCGAGCGGCAGGAAACGGTCGAGGCCCCCGCACGCCGTCGCGAGGAGCACCTCGGCCATGTCGGAAGTCACCCGCGGGAGGATCACCTCGGTCTCGGGGTCGCCGAAGCGCGCGTTGTACTCGAGGACCTTGGGGCCGGACTCGGTGACCATCAGCCCGGCGTAGAGGACGCCCTTGAAGCCGCGCCCTTCGGCCTGCAGGCCGCGGAAAGTGGGCCAGAGGATGTCCCGCAGGACCTGGGACGCCGTTTCGGCGTTGAGGACACCGGCCGGCGAATGGGCGCCCATCCCGCCGGTGTTGGGCCCGCGGTCACCGTCGTAAACCTTCTTGTAGTCGCGCGCCGTCGGCAACGGAACGCAGACTTCCCCGTCGAAGAGGGCGAGGAAGGAGGATTCCTGTCCCCGCAGGAACTCCTCGACGAGAACCCGGTCACCCGCGGCGCCGAAGACCCGCTCCTGGAAGAAGAGGCGGAGGGCGCGCTCGGCTTCCTCCTCGGAATCGAGGATGAGGACACCCTTCCCGCCGGCCAGGCCGTCGGCCTTGAGCACGGCCGGGAAGCCGTATTTCTTGATCGCCCGCCGGGCCTCGTCGGCCGACTGACAGACGGTCGCTTCGGCCGTCGGAATCTGGTGGCGCCAGAAGAACTCCTTGGAGAAGACCTTCGACGACTCGATCTGCGCCGCGAGCCGGGTGGGCCCGAAGATCGGGAGCTCGCGCTTGATGAATTCGTCCGCGATCCCGAGCGAGAGCGGGAGCTCCGGTCCGACGACCGTCAGATCGACATGGAGCTTCTCGGCGAGCTCCGCGATCTCGACGATGTCCGAGACCGCGACCGGGAGGCAGTCCGCGACCTCGGCGATGCCGGGGTTGCCGGGAGCGCAGAAGATCTCTTCGACGCGCGGGCTGCGGTGGAGCGACCAGCACAGCGCATGCTCGCGCCCGCCGTTGCCGATCACGAGGATCTTCACTGGCCGGCATTGTATCGCCGGAACTCACGAGCGCGGCCGCTTCCGCTTCTTCGAACCGGAACCCGACGCGCGCGGCCGGCGTTCGCGCGTGTCGTCGCCCGGAGCAATCGGAGTCACTTCGACGAAGTCGTGGCGGCCCGGCAGGGAGATGAGCGTTTCGAGTGAACCGTACGGCGCAAGCTCCAGGCCGAAGCGGCCGCGCTCACGCACCGTGACGCCTCCCCCGCGCGCGCGGGCCTCGAAGGCGAGCGAGCGGCCCGGCCAGCGGCGGCTGCCGTGGTTGACCGCGCGGACGCGGCAGAGGGTCACATGGTCGCTCGACGAGTAGGGGTCGCGCGTGATCGTGAGGCGGACCTCGATCCAGGGGTCTTCCGACGGGGAGGGACCGGGGGCGAGAAACAGCAGAGGCAGAAGCAGGACCGGCAGCATTTTCGGCTCCTTTCGAGGAGCCGATGGGGACGCCCGGACGGGCGATGAGGACCGGGAGAGTGTAGCAGGACCGGTAGTCGGACAACCGGAACCGACCCTCTTTACCTGTTTCCGCCGTGCTAGGCTATTCCCCGGCTCTTTGACGTCATCGAGAGTGGGCGAGGGACCGGCCCCGAGACCCCACGGCAACCGGACCGCGCATCGCGGCGCGGATCGACAGGTGCCAAATCCGGATTCTTCGGAGGCGAAGAAGAAGATGAGGGCGCCGCGAACCGATCCAAACGGACCGGGCGCCTCTCATCGAGAGGCTTTTTTGTTGCCCGGAAAATGAAAAAGGACTTCCGCAAGGCCATCACCGAGGAGGTGCTGCTCGCCGACGGGGCGATCGGCACCCTGCTCACCTCGCGCGGCGCGACGCCCGAGCAGGCGCGCTCGCCGCTCAATCTGTCCGACCCGGAGTCCGTGCGGGAGGTCCACGAGGACTATCTCGACGCCGGGGCGCGGATCCTGACGACGAACACGTGGGACGCCAACCGCGTGAAGCTGACGTCCCACGAGTGGGCCGACTCGCTCGAGAAGATCAACCGGGAGGGCGTGCGCCTCGCGCGCGAGGCCGCGGCCGGCGAGCTCGCGTTCGTCGCCGGATCGATCGGGCCGCTGGGCGCTCTGGTCAAGCCGTACGGTTCCCTCCAGCTCACGCAGGTGCGCGAGATCTTCGAGGAGCAGGCGCGACTGCTCCTGGAATCGGGCGTCGATCTCGTGCTGCTGGAAACCTTCGGCAGTCTGCTCGAGGCCGCCGAAGCCGTCCGCGCGGTGCGCGCCCTTTCGGCGGAGATTCCTCTCGTCGCCGAGATGACGTTTCTCGCGGACGGCCGAACGGCCTTCGGCGAATCGGTCTCGCACGCCCTCTCGACCCTCTCGCTCGCGGGCGCCGACGCCGTCGGCATGAACTGCACGCTCGGGCCCCAGGAAACCCACGATCTCTTCGTCAAGCTCGCGGCCTCGGTGTCCGCGCCGCTCTGCGTGATGCCGAACGCGGGCTACCCGAGCCTCGTCCACGGCCGCAACGTCTACCTCTCCTCGCCCGACTACCTTCGCGAGTACGCCGCGGCGTTCGTCGAGGCGGGCGCCGCCATCGTCGGCGGCTGCTGCGGCACGACGCCCGAGCACATCCGCGCCATGGCCCGGGAGGTCGCGGGCCGCAAGCGCACGAACCCGGCCCGGCCGGTCTCGGTCGTCCTCGACGCCGAGATCGAGCACACCGCCGCGCCGGAGATCGAGACCTCCCGCCTCAAGCGCAAGCTCGCCGAGACGGACGAGTTCGTCGTGACCGCCGAGGTCGAGCCCCCGAAGGGCGCCGACGGCGCGACGGCGATCGAGGGGGCACGCCTCCTGAAGGCCGGCGGCGTCGACGCCGTCAACGTGACGGACAACCCCATGGCGCGCCTGCGCATGTCCTCGATCGCGGTGGCCGCGCTGATCCAGCGGGAGACGGGGCTCGAGGCCGTGGTGCAGATCACGACGCGCGACCGCAACGTGCTGGGCCTGCAGTCGGATCTGCTCGGCGCGGCCGGCCTCGGGCTGAAGGCCATCCTCTGCCTGGGCGGCGATCCGCTCAAGATCGGCGACTATCCGCAGGCCAAGCAGGTCTCGGAAGTCGACGTCCTCGGCCTGCTTCGGATGGCGAAGGGCCTGAACTCGGGCGCCGACCTCGCAGGCAACGCGATCGGCGTCCCGACGCGATTTGCCATCGCCTGCGCCGCGAATCCCGCCGCCAAGGACCAGGAAATCGAGTTCTCGAAGCTGCGGGCGAAAATCGAGGCCGGCGCGACGTTCGCGCAGACGCAGCCCGTCTACGACCTCGAGGCCCTGGCGCGCTTCCTGGAGCGCCCGGAAGCCCGGGCGATCCCGATCCTCATCGGGCTGATTCCCCTGCTCTCGCTCAAGCAGACGCTCTTCTTCGCGAACGAGGTCCCGGGCATCGTCGTGCCGCCCGCGATTCAGGACCGCATGCGCCGCGCCGCGGAGCGCGGGGCGGAGCACGAAAAGGCCGAGGGCCTCGACATCGCCCGCGAGCTCGCCGCCGGGATCGCCCGTCTCGCCCGCGGCATCCACGTCATGCCCATGGGCAAGTACCGGATGGCGAGCGAGCTCCTCCAGTCGATTCCCCGCCAGAGGGCGGCCGAGCCCCGCACGCCGGCCTGAGCCGTCCAGCGGCCCGGTTCTTCGGAATCCCCCGCCGCATTCGCTCGTTTTCCAGGGGGCCGGACTTCAATAGAATCCGGACCAGGGGTCGGCGGACCGGCCGGACGGCGCGCCGCCCGAAGGAGAACCATGAACACGACGAAACGATGGACGATGGCAGTCGGCGCGCTCCTCACGGCCGGCTACCTTCAGGCCGGGGCCCAGTGCCGGATCAGCGGCGTGGTCACCGACACCACGGGCGCGCCGGTCCCCGAGGCGACAGTCACGGTCACGACGCCGAACCTGACAACCTTCAACCTCACGGTCAAGACGGACGCCAAGGGCAAGTACGGCAACCTCCTGCCCGACTGCACCATGCCGTATCACTTCAAGTTCGAAAAGGACGGCTACCTCAGCTACGAGATGGACAAGAAGATCCCGATCGGCGAAATCGCGACGATCGACGCGAAGCTGACGAGCAAGACCGAGGCGCAGGCGAAGGCCGCCGCCGCCGCCGGCCCGAAGATGTCGACGAGCGAGCAGGCCGTCACGTCCTTCAATTCCGGAGTCGAAGCCCTGCAGGCCGGCGACAAGGCCACGGCGGAAACGAAGTTCCTCGAGGCCGTGAAGAAGAACCCGGACCTTCCGGCAGGCTGGCAGGCCCTTTCACAGCTCGCCTACGAGAAGAAGGACTGGGCGAAGGTCATCGAGTACGGCCAGAAGGCCACGGATCTCGATCCGTCGCTCACGAACCTGTACCAGATGATGGGGTCGGCCGCGACGCAGATGGGCGACAAGGCGAAGGCCGCCGAGTTCTCCGCGGCGTACGCGGACGCCAATCCCGATTCTCCCGAGATCCTCTACAACAAGGGCGTCGAGGCGTACAACAAGGGCAAGATGAAGGACGCCGAGGCCACGCTCGAAAAGGCCGTGGCCGCGAAGCCCGACTTCGCCAATGCGCACTACCTGCTCGGGATGGCGTGCTTCAACCAGAACAAGAAGGCGCCCGCCAAGGAGCACTTCGAGAAGTACCTGGAGCTCGACCCGAACGGAAAGGAAGCCGCGACGGTGAAGGAGCTTCTGCCGCTCCTCAAGTGATCGCCGGGGCGGGACTGAGTCCCCGCCCTCCGCGCGACTGCGATCGGCTAGGACCGCTGGTCGAGCCGCGTGATCATGCGGTGGACCCAGCGGAGCAGCGCGTCGAACGCGTCCCCCTCGGGCCGAGCCGTGCGCGAGCGGCCGAACGGGTAGGTTTCGTCCAGCGCAACCGCCCTCACCTGAACCGTGGGCCGATTCTCGACGAACTCCAGGTCGTAGGGGATTTGCATGATGCCCGGAAGAGGTGCAAGCGACGAGCCACGAGGCAGCCCTCTCCAAACGACTGATGGAGCGACGTTTACGCGCCGTGGACTGGTCCTTCGTGACAGTCCGGGATGTGCCGGGAGCCACATCGCGGACAATTTCTGACAGGGGCCTGTCGGCGGGAGAGAATCCGCTCCGTGGGCCGCGAGGGTGCATTCAAGGACAGGCCGCTCTGGCGGCGCCTCCAGACGATCCACCACGCGATCAAAGAAGGCCGCTTTCCCAACACGAGCTCGCTCGCCAAAGAGCTCTCGGTCTCGACGAAGACCGTCCAGCGCGACCTCGACTACCTGCGCGACGAGCTCGAAGCGCCCATCGAGTTCCGCCGCGAGGAGAACGGCTACGCGTACGCGCGCGAGGACTACGTGCTTCCGTTTCTTCCCGTCGACGGCGCGGACCTCTTCGCGATCGGCGTCGCCGCGCAGGTGCTGCAGCTTCTCGGAGGCACTCCCCTCGCCCGCACGCTCTCGTCCTGCTACGGGCGGCTCGCTCGCCTGATGCCGCCGAGCGTGCGCCTGCGCCCGGAGATCGTGCGGGAGATGCTGACGCTGCGCGCGGCCGCGTTCCGGCCGGTGGCCGAAGAGACATGGGTCGCCGTGTCGGAGGCCCTGCAGAAGGGCGTGGCGCTCGCGATCCGCTACCGGCATCCCGGCGAGCCTCCGGGCGAGCCCCGCACGATCCGGCCCTACGCCCTCGTGCTCGCCGGCAGCGACTGGATGGTCCTCGCCGAGGATCAGTCCCAGATCAAGAACTTCTATCTCGGGCGCATCGCGAGCGCCCGCGTGACGGCGGAGCGCTACGCGATCCCGAAGGACTTCGACGCCGACGCGTTCTTCCGCAACACGTTCGGCCTCTTCGTCGGGAAGGGCAACCGCGCGTTTCGCTTCCGCGTCCGCTTCTCACCCGAGGTCTCCGGCGAGATCCGTGAGATGGTCTGGCATCCGAAGCAGAAGATCGAGACCGACGCCGAGGGCCGGGCGATCCTGGAGTTGCCGGTGGAAGCGCTGCGCGAAGCCCGGCGTTTCATCCTCGCGATATGGCCGCCATGCCGAGGTCCTCTCCCCGCCGGAGCTCGTCGAGGAAATGCGCTCGGAGGCCGAGGCGCTGGTCCGGACCTACGCCGGCGGATCGGCGCAACCGCCCGCGTCCACCGCGGGCGGAAACCGGAAGAAGTCCGGCGCAAGCCGGCGTTCGTGAGGCAACGATGAAGTCCTTCAACACGGTTCTCGTCCTCGTGTGTCTCGCAGGCGTCGCGCTCGCCGGCCGCGGGTGCGGGCCCGCGCCCATCCGGCCGCAGTCCTTCCCCGATCCCGAGGTCTCCTGTCCCGCCGGACTGATCTCCTGGAGGCTCGACGTCGTGGATCGGCGCGCGATTCCCGAAGCCAGCGAGAAAGCCGTCGCGTCCGTTCGCAGCGGCATCGAGAGCTCGTTTCCGGGCTGCCGCTGGACTGCCGGCGCGGCGGGCGAGGGCGCTCCGACGATCACGATCACGATCCACCGGCTCGGGGTCGAGGAGCACGATCGCTATCAGGACGCCGCGGCGGAATGGACCGTGACGGCGACCAATCCGGGCGGGAGCACGCTCACGGAGTTCGAAGCGAACGAGGAAGAGACGCGCCCCGCCTACAGCGGCGCCGACGAAGAAGCCCTCAATGAGGCGTTTCGAAAGGCACTGCAGCGCACGGTCAAGGGCCTGGCGTCGATGCAGCGTCTCGGGTCAACTCGTCCCCCGGAGGGGACGTTGCTGGCCCGGGAGTCGGCTGCCGGGTCCCTCGCGGGGCCGCCGTAAACCGATGAGGAGCAGGCTCTTTCGAGCCGCGAAGCGACCCGGGTCCTCCGCCCGGCGCTGTGGAACGGATCTCGCAACTCGTTGGCTCCCGGAGGAATCATGAGAACGTCCTTGGCAACACGCAGCTTCATCCTGGTGCTGGGCCTCGCCGCCGCGCTTCCCCTCACGAGCGCGCCGCTCGCGGCCGCGACGCCGGACCGCATCTACGAGATCGCGGCCATCCTGCAGGGCCGCTTCGAAGGATCGACGCCGGGCAACAAGCTCCAGCTCGACATGAGCACGATCACCATCGATCCCTCGCATCCCTGGGACATCTTCGTGCAGGTCACCGGGAAATACGAGAACGACATCGTCCGCCAGCAGGGTGTCATCCGTCTCGAGTCGCAGGGCCAGGACATTTACTTCACGTACATTCCGCACTTCGATCCCTCCGTGACGGTGCTGTCGCAGGACGTCGGCAGCTTCACCGAGCGCGAGCTCACGTCCGCGTGCAGCTTCACGATGAAGCCCGCGGGTGACGGGTTCGCGGGCGACACGCTCGGCATCACGGCCTGCGCCCTGGCCATGCGGGGCGCCGTCGGAAAGTGGGCGGTGGAGCTCGAGCCCGGGAGCATCCGCGTGCGCAGCCTCAAGAGCGGTGAGACGCTGCGATTCACGCAGACGGTGAAGGGACCGAAGAAGTAGTCGACTGCTCTCGACTACCCGCCTTCCGGCAGGTACTTCTTCGCGATCTGTTTCACCGGCTCCGAAAAGTCGCCCTTGATGATCCAGCGCAGGAAGCCGGGTTCCTCGCGGGTGATGTCTCGGAGCAGGCGGCCGCGATTCTTGCCGAAGTTGACGGTGGGCTGGCCGTTGACCAGGCGGAACCGGCCCTCGGGATCGAGGTCCTGGTCGATGCCCGCGCAGAACATGTCGTGGAGCTCGCCGACCGACCGGGGCAGCTCCGCGTAGCGGGAGAGCTGGCCGGCGAAGACACGCAGGGTCATCTCGGCGTCGGCGAGAGCGCCGTGGGCTCCGTCGTGGTCGCTCTGGCAGTAGAAGCGGGCGGCGGCCGCGAGGTGACGCGGCTCCCGCGAGAAGAAGATCCGCTGGGCGTCGACGAGGCGCCGGTCGGTCACCTCGAACGGCACGTTCGCGCGCAGAAACTCGGCGCGCAACACCGGCAGGTCGAACCCGGCGATGTTGTACCCGGCCAGGTCACAGCCGTCCAGAAACGCCGCGAGCTCGGCGGCGGCCTCGCGAAACCGGGGCGCGTTCGCGACATCGGCGTCGACAATTCCGTGGATCGCCGTCGACCCCGGCGGGATCGGAATGCCCGGTTGAAAGCGGCGGACCCAGTCCTCGCGCCGGCCGTCAGGATGGATCTTCAGACACGCGATCTCGATGATGCGGTCCGAACGCGAGTTCGTGCCGGTCGTTTCGGTATCGAACACGACGAGCGGCCGCTCGAGCGGCAAGAGGCCTTGAAGCATCGGCGGGATCCTAACCCGAGTCCGAAAATCGACGCGGCGGCCGTTCCGGCGTCAACCTGGAGCGCAGCGAGAGAATCCCGGACAGCATCCGTATTCGCGACCACGACTCGCGGACCGAGTTGTTTGCGGCCGCAGGAACGAGGACCTTCACGTCACTCCGCGTGGGGCAACGGCGACGAGCAACTCTGTGCGTCGGGCGCAGAAGCAGACGTTTCGACCTCGAGCATGGTGTCGCGCGACTTCCGCGGTCGTCGCGGTCCGCCGCCGCGGGCAAATCGCGGACGAGGCAGCGGCAGCGAGCGATCGCGGAGGCGCGTCCCCGAGGGAGAGCCGAAGGCGAAGGCCAGCGCGGCCGCGCCGCGCAAAATTGAGGCAGAAACCTGTACTTCGGCCCTGACAATTCTCGTCAGTGCGCCGGATTCGGTCAGGATGCAAGCTCTCTGTGAAACAAGACTTAACTCTCAGGACTCGGCTTGGCCGCGCGATTGCTATTCCCGAATGGCGAGCAAAGGAACCTCAACCTCCTCCTTTCGCCCCCCGGGCGGCCCCACCCCGACCCGGGGCTTTTTTTTGCCCGCGAAACGAGCCGGCTTCCACCCGTTTCGGCCGCCGCACGGTGCCTAAGCCACATCCATGCCGGCCACAGGACGCGGGCCGGACGGGCGTCTGCTAGGGTTTGTCGCCGATGCGAATTCTCGCGGGCGACATCGGCGGGACGAAGACGAGCCTCGCGATCTTCGAGATCGGTCCGCGGACGCGCACGCTGGTGCGCTCGGAGCGTTATCCGAGCGCCGACTACCCGGGCCTGGAAGAGATCATCGAGATCTTTCTGCGCGGCGAGCCCGCACCGTCGGCGGGCGGCTTCGGTGTCGCCGGGCCGGTCCGCAACGGTGCGGCCAAGATCACCAACCTTCCGTGGCGGATCGAAGAGTCGCGGGTCGCGCGCGCGACCGGGATGCGCCGGGTGGTCCTGCTCAACGATTTCGTCTCGAACGCCCGCGGGCTTCCTTTCCTCAAGGGCCGGCAGGTCGTGACACTCGCGCGGGGCCGCCCCGAGTCGGGTGGGCCGATCGGAATCCTCGGCGCCGGCACGGGCCTCGGTCAGGCCTGTCTCGTTCCGTCCGGAGATCATCACGAGGTCGTTCCGTCCGAGAGCGGTCATGCGGATCTGGCCGCACGCAATCCGCTCGAGGACCGTCTCATCGCCTTCCTCCGGCGCGAGTCCGGACGCGCCACGCGGGAGAGGGTGCTCTCCGGCCGAGGGCTCGTGTCTCTCTACGCGTTCTTCAAGTCCGAGAAGGCGGCGCGAGAGAGCCGCCATGTTCGCGAGGAGCTCGAGAAAGCCGACGATCGGGCGGCCGTGATCAGCCGCTTCGGCCTGTCGCGGCGCGACGCCCTCTGCCGACGGGCCCTCGACCTCTTCGTGTCGATTTATGGCTCGGAAGCCGGCAACTGCGCACTGACCTACCGCGCGACGGGAGGCGTCTTTCTCGCGGGAGGGATCGCGCCGAAGATCCTACCGGCGTTGCGCCGGCCCGCGTTTCTCCGTTCGTTTCAGGACAAGCGCCCGATGGACGGGCTGCTCGCGACGATCCCGGTGCGCGTGGTCATGGAGACGGGGCTCGGCCTGATCGGCGCCGCGGCCGCGGCCTACCGGGTGATGGCGATGGAGACCAGCCGCTCCTCCTGAAACGTCAGGACACGGCGGGCGCGGCTGTAGGTCCAGCGGACGCGCTTCACGCCATCGACCACTTCGGGCTCCTCGGAATCGGCTTTTCCGAGCAGATCGACGACTTCCCTCTTGCTCATCCCCTCCCGGAGCGACCCGACCGGCAAATCGACCTGCTCACTGATCGCGGCCGAAGCGTCGCCGACGACGCGGTTGCGCTCCGAGCTCTTCACCGCGGCGCGCGAACCGAGGAGCGGATCCGTGATGGTGTCGATCATGCCCGAGACCGTCGGGCGATCCTTGTAGATCCACCACGCCAGCCCCGCGACGAGGGCGAAGAGGACGAGATTTCTGAATTTCCGGCCGCTCATCGAGAAGATTGTACGGCGATCCTCACTTGCGGGCGGAAAGTTCGCCGCGCGCCCGGTTGGCGCGCTCGACGAGCTCGGTGATTTTCGCGCGGCCGAATCCGGCCGAGGAGGCGCGGACGGACCAGCTCACTTCGAAGGCCGAGAACACCGCGTCCTCGAGCGACGGCTCGTCCTCCTCGATGCCCCGCGTCCACTCTTCGCGGAGCATGGCGCGGCGCGCATAGCGAAGAGCTTCCAGACTGTCCTGGTCGGTCGTCAGCAGCCGGCAACGGAGCGTGACCGTCGACTCGGCGAGGCGAGGCGCCGCGGAGTTCCCGTTGAAGGGCGCCGGGTCCGCGGACTCCTCGATCTCGGAGAACCGGATGAGACGGGGCATATGGTCAAAAAAGTAGCGAACCGTGGGCCAACCTCGGAGGCGCGGCGTAAAGTCCTCGAAACAGTGCGCATTCGGCGGATCCGTGGATGGAACGCCGGATCGGCCCTCCCGAAAAACGTTACCGGCGGTAACGCGTTCGCCCCGCACGGATCTCGACCAGGGCCCGGTTCGCCCGGTCCACGAGCTCGTCGAGCTTCCTTCGGCACCACGGCGCCTGCGCGGCCAGCGGAAACCAGCGGATCTCGGCGCCCGAAAGAGTCGGGTCCTCCATCGAGGGCTCGTCCCATTCGAGTCCCCGGGTGCGCTCCTCGCGGATCATCGCGCGGCGCGCGTAGCGGAGAGCTTCGAGAGCGTTCGCGTCGGGAAGGTCGAGAGTGAAGCGCAGGTGGACCCGGCGGGAGGGGTCGACACGCAGCGCCAGCGACTCGTTCAGGTCGCCCGACCCGGGAGAAGACCCGGTCGTCTCGCGAAGGCCGATGAGGCGTGCGTCCTCGATGCGTCCGATCTTACAGGCCCTCTCGATCCGGAAGCAACGCTCCGTCGTCGGATCGAACCGCCACGGGTCCATGCTCCGACACCCGCGTCCTGCAATGCTCACGAAGCCGGCCGAACGACCCGGAAGAGCCTCGCCGGTCCGTTATCTGCGACGTGAGAGAGGCGATCGCCGAGACCCTCGCGGGCGGCGAACGGGGCGCGGTCGGAGCGCCACACCACCGCGGTGACGCCGAGGCCGTCCAGACCGCGCCGCCAGGCTTCGGGATCGTCTCGCCAGCCGGCCACCGGCGAGAACTCCGCCCGCCAGACCTGACTCGCCGGACAGTGGAACCGGTCGTTCTCGCCGACGAACACGACGCGGTCCCCGGGCCCGAGTCGATCCGCAAAGGCCAGGGAGGGAAGGCGCTCCGCGAGGACCTCGCCTCGCGTCGCGAGCCCGAACGCGGCCTTCCACGAGAGCGCGCTCGAGCCGAAGTGCACCGGAAACGCCGCGGCCGCCGCGAGCACGGCGAGGCCCGCCGCCCGGCCTCCGACGCCCGCGAAGCTCCCGGTGAGCCGGCGCAGTCCTTCGCACGTGGAGACCGCGTAAAGCGGGTAGACCGGAAAGAGAAAGCGGATGGACGGCAGGTAGAGAAGCGACCACGGCACGAGGAAAGGCAGCGCCGCCGCGAGAAAGAGGAGGTTGCGGCGCGCGTCCCAGCCCGCGAGCCCGAGAAGAAGCAGCAGGGCGAGCAGGCCGTTGTAGCCGTCGCCGTTGGCCTCGAAGCGGCTCGAGTGGAACACGAGATCGTACGGGAGGCGGACGAAGCTCGCGGCGCGATCGAACGGACCGGCGCTCGGCCGGGCTTCTCCCGTCGCCGGAGAGCGCGTGAAGTAGTGCCCGCCCGCGACGCGTTTCAGAAGCTCGCCCGGAGAGGAAGCGTACGGCGCCGTGACAGAGCCGGCGCGCGCCTGGCTCCATGCGATCCAGGGCGCGAGCGGGAGCAGCGCGCAGAGGACAGCGGCCGACAGCCGGAGTGCTCCGGGCCGGGATCGCAGCGCGAGCAGCAGAAGGGCCGGAGCGGCAAAAATCGCGAAGACCTTCACCGTCACCGCCCCGCCGAAGAGGAAACCGGCGGCTCGCAGCCGACCTCCCGTCGCCGGTACAGCCACGAGCTGCGCCGCGGCCGCGGTCACCAGGAGCGCGGCGGGCCAGTCGACATAGGCGGAACGAAGCTGGAGCATCGCCGTCGGAAACGCGGCGAGGGCCAGAACGATCAACGCCGACGACCCGCCGGCGCCCAGCCGCCGCGCGAGAGAGAGCGCCGCACCGAACACGAAGAGGCCCGTGCCGCACTGCAGGAACTGGACGACGCGCTCGCCGCCGAAGAGAAAACCCAGCGCGAGATACGCGTCGTGCCCGCGCCAGAGGAGCGATTGCGGGTGCAGATCCGCCAGCACCCGGACGCGCCCGGACTCGGCGATGTCGCGGGCCTCGGGCAGGTGATACGCGAGTCCGTCCCACGAGACGTCCGGGCCCTGGACTCCCGCCCATGTCGCGAGAAGCAGGAGCGCGGCGAGCGCGAGCCAGCCGGCCTCGAGCCCCCGCAGCGAATCGCCGAGCGGCCATCGCACGGAACGAAGAGCCTCGCTCCCGAGCGCCGCGATTCGGCGCCGGCGCACGAGCAGGAACGCGGCGGCAAGAAGGCCCAGCACTGTACGGCTGAGCACACCGGCCTCGCCCAGCAGAAGAACGAGCGTGCCCGCCGACACGAGTCCGACGGCGAAGACGGCGTGGAGGTCGCCGTCCCCAGCCTCCGCGCCCGACAACAGTCGAAACACCCCGTCCCCAAGGAGGGCCGTGACACCGAGGATGGCGGCCGCGGCCAGCGCGGCCGGAGCGTTCCCCGACAGCACCACCATCGCGAGGGCGACGGCGGCAAGCGCCGCGGCGGCGACGCTCGGACGCCGCCGTACGGCGAGCCACAAGAGAAGAAACGCCGCGACGGCCCCCAACGCCACCGTGGTGACCACGAATTGCGATGTGCAGCACCTTGTCGGCGTATGCGCGCATGAGAGGGTGCGCGCGAAGCAGGAGCAGCACCGCCGCGAGGGCGACGAGGGGGCCGCCCACCTTTTCCCGTAAACCGCGCGGCATGGCGATCGTCAAAAGTTCCGGAGGCAAGATACATGAACAGAAAATCGAGTTTCGTCCTCACACTTGGATCAGCGGCGGTCCTGACTCTGGCCTTCGCGGCGCCCGCCGAAGCCGGACGCATCGGCCAGCGCCAGGAACGCCAGCAGCAGCGGATCGCCGGCGGAGTCGCGAACGGACAGCTGACCGCGCGCGAGACCGCGCGCCTCGAGCGCCGCGAAGCGGGTCTCAACCGCTCCATCCGGCGTTTGCGGAGCGACGGCGATCTGACCCGCGGCGAGCGCTACCGGATCGAGAAGCGGCAGGACCGCATCTCGCGCGGCATCTACCACCAGAAGCACGACGGGCAGTCCCGATAGGAGACTCACGGACGGAAGACGTCCGCGCTCGGATCCCCTCCCCGGCCCCGCCCCGCGCGGGGCCTTTTTTTTCCCGGCGCGCGAGAGTGATTCAATGACGCCGTGCCGCCGGCCGAGGATCGCACGCTGGAGCTGACCGGAGACGAGCTTCGGCGCCTCATCGACGCCGCGGCGGCCCGGGTCGTGGCCCACGTGGACTCGCTTCCCCGGCAGCCCTCGGCAGACGTCCAGGGGGGAATCGCCCTCGCGCGATCGCTCGTCGAGCCGCTTCCCGAGACGGGCCGGCCCGCCGAGGAGCTTCTGGATTTTCTCTTCGAGCGCGTGATCCCGAAGAGCTTCAACACCGCGGGGCCGGGCTACCTCGCCTACATCCCGGGAGGCGGGCTTCCGCAGTCGGCCGTCGCGGACCTGGTCTCCGACGCGACCAACCGCTACGTCGGCGTTTTCGCCGCGGCTCCGGGCCTCGCGCAGCTCGAGTCAAACGTGGTGCGGTGGTTCTGCGACCTCGCGGGACTTCCGCAAGAGGCGCGCGGCATCCTGACGAGCGGCGGGTCGCTCGCGACCTTCTCGGCCCTCGTCGCCGCCCGCCGCCGACGGTTGCCGGAGAACTTCCTTTCGGGCACGATCTACGTCTCGGACCAGACGCACCACGCGGTCCAGAAGGCCGCGATCCTCGCCGGTTTCCCCGAGGACCGCGTACGCGAAATTCCGACCGACGAGCGATTCCGGATCCGCCTCGACGCGCTCTCCTCCGCGATCGCCGCGGACCGTTCGAGCGGCTGGACGCCGTTTCTTCTCGTCGGCAACGCCGGGACGACGAACACGGGGGCGGTCGACGATCTCCCGGCGCTCGCGGACGTCGCCGCGCGGGAAGAGCTCTGGTTCCACGTCGACGCCGCCTACGGCGGGTTCTTCCTGCTGACCGAGAGCGGCCGGCGGATCCTGGCCGGAATCGAGCGCGCGGACTCGATCGTCCTCGACCCCCACAAGGGACTCTTCCTGCCCTACGGCACGGGAGCCCTCCTCGTTCGTGACGGCGAGGCGCTGAAGCGCGCGCACGCGCTGTCGGCCGAGTACATGCCCTCGATGCAGGAGGACGCGGACCTGACCGACTTCAACCTCCTCTCTCCCGAGCTGTCCCGCGACTTTCGCGGGCTGCGCATCTGGCTGCCGATCCGCATGCACGGCATCGGCCCCTTCCGGCGCAACCTCGAGGAGAAGCTCGAGCTCGCCCGGTGGGCCGCCGAGCGGCTGAAGGAGATCCCCGGGATCGAGATGGTGGCCGAGCCCCAGCTCTCGATCCTCGCGTTCCGAAGAGTCCGGCCCGGAGTTGGACGAGGCCGCGCTCGAGCGCGAGAACCGCCGCCTGCTCGAGCGGATCAACGCGCGCAAGCGCATCTACCTGACCGGAACCGTCGTCGGAGGACGCTTCGCGATCCGCATCTGCGTTCTCTCCTTTCGGACGCATCACGAACGCATGGAGCAGGGACTCGAGGACATTCGCGCCGCCGTCGCCGAGGAAGCGTGAGGAGACGTCCATGACACCCGCCCCCATCAAGCCGCTCATCCCCTTCTCCGCGCTCGAAGCCGTCGACGTGCGTGTCGGCACGATCCTTTCCGTCGAGGAGGTTCCGAAGTCCGACAAGCTCCTCCGCCTCACCGTCGACTTCGGGGACCAGACTCGGCGGATCCTCGCCGGGATGAAGCAGGAGCGGGCGGAGCCGTCCGAGATCGTCGGGCGCCAGGCGCTCTTCGTCGTCAACCTCGAGCCGCGCCGCATGCTGGGCGAGGTCTCGGAAGGCATGCTCTTCGACCTCGGTTACGCCGACGGCGTCACTCCGGCCCTGGCCGTCCCCGAACGGCCGGTTCCCAACGGCACGCGCGCCGGATAGGCTGCGCCGACGGAGGACTCAAATGAAGGTTCGGACTCGACTCGCCGCCGGCCTGCTCGTCGGCGCCGCCGCCATAGCGGAGGCCGCCTCGCCCGGGCGCCCCTCGAAGGAATACTCGATCGAGCAGTTTCTGGCCACGACGGCGATCAGCGCAGGCGTCCTTCTCCCACGACGGGTCGAAGCTCCTCTTCTCCTCGGATGGAAGCGGTGTCCGCAACGTCTGGACAGTCCCGACGGCCGGCGGCGCGGCGTCTCCGCTGACGCAATCCACCGACACCACGACCTCGGTGTCCTACTTCCCGAACGACGACCGCTTCCTCTTCACGCACGACCAGGGCGGCAATGAGCTCCACCACCTCTTCGTCCAGACGCCGGCGGGCGAGACGAAGGACCTGACGCCGGGAGAGAAGCTCAAGGCGGCCTTCGAGCAGTGGACGCGTGATGGCGGAGCGTTCTACGTCACCTCGAACGAGCGCGACGCCCGGTTCTTCGACGTTTATCGCTACGACGCGAAGACCTATGCGCGGACGATGATCTACAAGGACGAGGTCGGCTACGACTTCGGTGACATCTCGGACGATGGGAAATGGCTCGCCTTCGAGAAGACAAATACGACGGCCGACAGCGACATCTATCTCTGGAACGCGAGCTCGAAGACCATGACCCTCATCTCGAAACACGCGGGCACGGCCACGTACGAGCCCGAAGCCTTCGACGTCGACTCGAAGTGGCTCTATTACACGACGAACGACGGCTCGGAGTTCATGAGGGTCCGGCGCTACGAGCTCGCGACCGGAAAATCCGAGGACGTCGAGAAGGCCGACTGGGACATCGCCTGGACGTTCTTCTCGCGAAACGGCAAGTACCGGCTGTCCGCGGTCAATCAGGACGGCCGGACGGTCCTCAAGGTCTGGGACGGCCGCACTGGCGCCCCGGTTGCGCTGCACGGCATTCCGGCCGGAGAGGTCTCGGCCGTGCGCGTGTCGAACGACGAGACGAAACTCGCCTTCCAGCTCGACTCGGACCGCGGCCCCAACAACCTCTACGTCTATGCCTTCGGCGCGAAGGCCCCGCTCCGGTTGACCGACACGATGTCGAAGGCCATCGATCCGGCGGATCTCGTGGAGGCGGAGGTCGTGCGCTTTCCGTCGTTCGACGCGATGCCGATCCCGAACATTTTCTATAAGCCCTGGCAGGCCACGTCCCAGGCCAAGGCCCCGGCGCTCGTGTGGGTGCACGGCGGGCCCGGCGGACAGACGCGCCAGCAGTACAGCCCCTACATCCAATACCTCGTCAACCACGGCTACGTCGTCCTCGGCATCAACAATCGAGGCAGCTCGGGGTACGGCAAGTCGTTCTATACGGCCGACGACAAGAAGCACGGGCGCGAGCCGCTCTGGGACTGTGTCGCCGCCAAGGCGTACCTCCAGAGCCTGCCCTACGTGGATCCCGGCCGCATCGGCATCATCGGCGGAAGCTACGGCGGCTACATGGTCCTCTCCGCGCTCGCCTTCAAGCCGGAGGAGTTCGCGGTCGGCGTCGACATCTTCGGCGTCTCCAACTGGCTGCGCACGCTCGAGTCGATGCCGCAAGTGGTGGGAAGCGCAGCGCGCCGCGCTCTACAAGGAAGTCGGCGATCCGCAGGCGGATCGGGCCTTCCTCGAGGAGACCTCGCCGCTCTTCCACGCCGACAAGATCCGCAAGCCCCTCTTCGTCATCCAGGGCGCGAACGACCCGCGGGTGATCCGCACCGAGTCCGACGACATCGTGGCGGCGGTCAAGAAGAACGGCGTGCCCGTCGAGTACGTCGTCTTCCCCGACGAAGGGCACGGCTTCACCAAGAAGAAGAACCAGATCGAGGGCTGGAGCGCGATCCTCCGGTTCCTCGACGAGTACCTGAGGGGCGGCACGAAGGCGAAGGCCGCGGCCTAAACGAGAACTCCCGCCGCTCGCCGGCGTTTCGATTCGCCGCCGGCGTAGGCATCCCAGGCGCGGGCGAGGCGCTCGACGCCCTCGCGCATGGGACCCGCCTCGAGCACGTAGGGCATGCGGAGGCGGTCTCCGCAGCCGCCGCCGGGCGACGCGAGGGCGCCGGGCACGACGGCGACGCCGTGGCGCAGGGCGACCTGGGCGAACGTGCTGGCGTCCCCCGCGGAAGCTTGACCCAGAGGGTGAGCCCTCCCGCCGGCTCGATCCAGCTCCACTCGGGCAGGTGCTTCGAGAGCAGGCTCGTGAGCCGTTCGAGCCGTTCGCGCATTTCGCGCCTCCGGATGGCACGCACGCGCTCGGCCTCGGCGAGCAGCCGCACGGCGACGAGCTGGCCGATCAGCGAGCCGCCGAGGTCGGCCATGATCTTCAACCGCGTCATGCGCAGGAGGATCTCCTCGGAGGCCCGGATCCAGCCGATGCGCAGGCCGCCCCAGAAGAGCTTCGAGAGCGAGCCGATCGTCAGGACCGGCGCCTCGCGATCGAAGGCCGCGATCGGGGCGGGCGGACGGCCGGTCAACGCGAGATCGGCGAGCGTGTTGTCCTCGACGATCGGCAGCCGAAGCTCGCGTGACAGCTTCGCGAGCGCGCGCCGGCAGCTCTCCGGCATCACGGCGCCGGTCGGGTTCTGGAACGTCGGCATCAGGTACACGAGCCGCGGGGCCGTCCGCGCCACGGTCTCGCGCAGCCGGGTCATCCACGCGGCATCGCCGCCGACGGGCACGGTCACCAGGCGCGCGCCCTGCCCCGCGAAGATGTCGATCGAGCCGAGATACGTCGGGTCCTCGACGACGACCGTTTCGCCGCGCTCGACCAGCAGCGCGCCCGCGAGACCGATCGCCTGCTGCGCCCCGTGCGTCACGAGGACCTGGTCCTCCGTCGTCTCGAGCCCCGAGGCCACGAGGTGTTTCGCAATCGCCTGCCGCAGCGCCGGGAGCCCCATCGGGAGATAGCCGGGGCTGCGCGCGAGCTCGCGGAGCGCCTTCTCGTCGATCCGTGCGGCTTCCCGCGCGAGGATGTCGGGAGCCGGCAGGTGCGCGCCGAGAAACTCGATCGTGCCTCCCGGGCCCTCGGTGAAGCTCCGCCAGACGGGGTGGCGACGAAACGAGCCCGAGGGGTCCTCGCGAAGCAGCAGCGCCGGGGGACGCGGCGTCGCGCCCCGGACCCGTGTTCCGCTGCCGCGGCGGCTCTCGATCGTCTGATCGCGGCGCAGGTCCTCGTAGGCCGAGACGACCGTCGTGCGGGAGATGGCGAGCTTCGACGCGAGGGCGCGTTCCGAGGGGAGCCGCTCGCCCGGTCGGACTTCGCCGCGCTCGATCGCCGCGCGGATCGCTCCGGCGAGCCGGCGATACACCGGGGCCCCGGCGCCACCATCCACCCATCGGCCGAGCGCTCCGACGAAGGCCTGAGGCGTCACGGCGCAGTCCACTTCGGGACTGGGTGGCTATTGATTCGCGGCCCGCTCCGGTCCATGTTGATGTCCACTTGGAGCATACACCCGAGATGGACTCTAAAAGTGGACTGGCGCCGACTGAACCCGCCGCCGAGCGTTCGAGGAGGTCTCCCATGCCTCTCCCGCGTCACGCCTTCTTCCACGGGAGCATCGTTCCGTACGCCGAGGCCCGCGTCGGCGTCCTGACGCACGCTCTGAACTACGGGACCGGCTGCTTCGCCGGAATCCGCGGCTACTGGAACACCGAGGAGCAGGAGCTCTTCGTGTTCCGGCCCCACGACCACTTCCGCCGCTTCCTCGAGTCGGCGCGGCTGCTCGACATGACGCTGCCCTACTCGGTCGCGGACCTGACCGAGGCGCTGCTGTCGCTTCTGAGGACCGAGCTCTTTCGCGAGGACTGCTATGCGCGGCCGCTCGCCTTCTACGCGGACGAGTCGATCGGCGTGCGCCTGCACAACCTGACGCCGGAAGTGTCCATCGTCGCGATGCCCTACGGCCGCTACGTCGAGAACGAGGAAGGCGTGCACGCCACGATCTCTTCCTGGCGCCGCGTGGACGACAACATGATCCCCGCGCGCGGCAAGATCACGGGCTCCTACGTCAACTCCGCCTTCGCGAAGACCGACGCGCAGCGCGCCGGCTTCGACGAGGCGATCGTCCTCAACCACGACGGCCACGTCGCCGAGGGTTCGGCGGAGAACTTCTTCCTCGTCAAGAACGGAACGGCGATCACGGCGCCCGTCACGGACAACGTGCTCGAGGGCATCACGCGCCGCTCCGTCATGGATCTGCTCTCGAAGGTGCTCGGCGTGCCCGTCGTCGAAAGGTCCATCGATCGGACGGAAGTCACGCTCGCCGACGAGGCCTTCTTCTGCGGCACCGGGGTCCAGATCGCCGCCGTGACGCGCGTCGACCACCGGCCGATCGGATCGGGGCGCCTCGGTCCGACCGTGGCCGCATTGCGCGATCTCTACTTCGACGTCGTGCGCGGGAAACGGCCCGAGTTCCGGAATTGGTGCCACCCGGTCTACGCCGATGCGACGCCCATTCCGGCGCGCGAGGAAAACCGCCGGTCAGAGGCCGGAGCGTAGACCTGAGAGGAGGACAACCCCCCAAAATTGGGGGGTTGCCCTCGGCAACGACTATCCGTTACCCTCCAAATTAGTGACCGTTCCTCGTTCGATGCCTGTTGGTCTGTATTGGTTCCATCCGCTCGTCCTGCCGGAGTTTGAACGTCTCGTTTCGGATGCCGGCCATCGCCTGGTGGCCCGGCGCCTCGAGGCCAACCGGATCCCGGACTTTGAGAACGTGGTGGTGCCGCGGGCCCAGGCCTACGTGGTCGAAGCCCATCCTCAACTCCCTGTGACCGAAGCGGTCGTCACCGGCATCCACGCCCGCCAGCCCACGGCCCGAATCCTCGTGCTCTCGGAGAGGTTCGTCGACCAGACGGCCTTCTCCCTGCTGAGGCTCGGGATCAAGGGCCTGCTGACTTACTCCGAAACGGCCCGGTCGCTCATGACCGCCCTGCAGACCGTGACGACGGGAGGCCTTTGGGTCGGGCGCGCCCTGCTCTCGCGGTTCGTCGACACGGCACTGTGCACGGTTCCCCTGCGCGTGTACGCGACCGGCTTCGAGGGTCTGACCCGGCGGGAGCGGCAGGTGCTCGAGGCCGTGCTCGACAACCTCTCGAACAAGGAAATCGCCCGCCGCCTTCACATGTCCGAGCGGACGGCGAAGTTCCACGTATCGAATCTCCTCAACAAGCACGGCGTGCGCCGGAGAGCCGATCTTCTCTTCTGCGCGCTCAAGAACGGCCCGGCCCGCCGCACCCAGGACGGCGAGACCCCCCAGGACTCGGTCCCCGGCGCCAGCGCGGCCTGAAGATCTCCCGATAAACTCCCCGGCTCCTCCGCCGTAAAGACCTCCAGGAACTCGAAGGAGGTCGTATGAAGAGGTATTTCTTTTCGCTCGCCCTGGCGGGGCTCCTGCTCACCGGGGGGGCGGCCGTCGCCCAGCTGCCGCCGCTGGATCTCCCCCAGGCCAGCCCGGAGGCGTCGGTCTTCCAGCAGGTGGGGCTGACCGACATCACCATCAAGTACAACCGGCCCGCCGTCGCCAAACGGAAGGTCTGGGGAGATCTCGTTCCCTATGGCCAGGTCTGGCGCGCCGGCGCCAACCTGAACACGACGATCGAATTCTCGTCGCCCGTCTCGATCGGAGGCAAGACGATCCCCGCCGGGACGTACGGCCTCCACATGCTGCCCACGGAGAGCAACTGGACCGTCATCCTCTCGAGCGTTTCGACGGCGTGGGGCAGCTTCAGCTACGACGAGAAGGAAGACGTCGTGCGCGTCTCCGCGACGCCGAAGCCTTCCGAGTTCGAAGAACGGCTCGAATTCCGCTTCGAGAATCCGACGGACAATTCCGTCGACGTCGTCATGGGGTGGGACAAGCTGGCGGTTTCGTTTCCGATCACCGTGGACACTAAATCCGTCGTCATGGCGAGCCTGCAGGCGCAGCTGCGCGGACTGCCGCGCTTCGGCTGGCAGGCCTGGAACAACGCGGCCCAGTACTCGCTCACCAACGACGTCGATCTCGACCAGGGCCTGAAGTGGGCCGACCAGTCGATCCAGACGCAGACGACCTTCGGGAACCTGCGCACGAAGGCCGCGATCCTCGAGAAGAAGGGCGACACCAGTCAGGCCGAGGCGCTCCGCGCCCAGGCGCTGAAGATCGCGACCGAAGCCGACATGAACGCGTACGGCTACTCACTGCTGGGGCAGAAGAAGTACGACGAGGCGATCGCCGTGTTCCGCAAGAACATCAAGGACTACCCCAACTCCTGGAACACATACGACAGCCTCGGCGAGGCGCTCGCCCAGAAGGGCGACACCAAGGCCTCGATCGAGAACTATCGGAAAGCCCTCTCGATGACCTCCGACGCCACGCAGAAGAAGCGCATCGAGGACATCCTGGCGAAGATGAAGGCGTAGCGCATCCCGCGTAACCTCGCGAGGGCGGGGGCGTAGAAAGGGGCATGAAGCCTCGCTACGCGTCCGCCCTCGCGCTGTTTCTCTGCCTGGCGTCGCCGCTCGGCGCCGCCACACCCGGCCCTCCCGACACTCCCGCGGGGCGGAGGATCCGGGCGCTCCTCCAGGCCTTCGAGGCCGGAACTCCCGAGGCGATGAAGGCGTTCGTCGCCGGCAACTTCGCGGCCGGGGCCCTCAGCGAGATGCCGGCCGACCAGCGCGCCGAGCGCCTCCTGGGCATGGCCGGAGAGACGGGCCCGCTGGAATTCCACAGCGTGGTCCGGAGAACGTCCGAGGAAGTTGTCTTCCTGGCCCGTTCCCGAAAAGGAGGCGACGCTCTCGAAATCGCGATCCGGCTCGAAGCCGCGGAGCCCTACGGCATCCGCGGCCTGCGCTTCGAAGAGGCGCCGGATCCGGGTGCGCCGCAGGAGGGCCGGAAGGGCTCCGACGCGGAGGTCGCCGCGGCGGCCGACGCGCACCTCGCGAAGCTCGCGGCCGCGGGCGAGTTCTCCGGAGTCGTCCTGATGGCGAGAGAGGGACAACCCTTCTTCCACAAGGCCTACGGCCTCGCGGACCGGAGCCTGAACGTGCCGAATCGGCCCGACACGAAATTCAACCTGGGCTCGATCAACAAAATCTTCACCCAGACGGCGATCGCGCAGCTCGCGGAGAAGGGCAAGCTCTCGTTCTCGGACACGATCCGCAAGCATCTGCCCGATTACCCTCTCGCGGCAGCGGACCGCATCACGATTCAGCAGCTCGTCTCGATGACGTCGGGCCTCGGGGATTTTTTCGGTGAGAAGTACGACGCGACGCCCAAGGCGCGAATCCGAACGCTCGAGGACTACTTCCGGCTCTTCGCGACGGATCCCCTCCTCTACGAGCCGGGAACCAGCCGCCGCTACTCGAACGCGAGCTACATCGTCCTCGGGCTCATCATCGAAAAGCTGTCGGGGCAGAGCTACTACGACTATGTCCGCGAGAACATCTACGTCCCGGCCGGGATGAAGGCTTCGGACAGTTATCCCCAGGACGCCGTCGTGCCCGACCGCGCCACGGGCTACACCTCCGAGGACGAGAATGAGAAGCGGCTTTCCGAGCCGCGCACCAACATCTACGCTCTGCCCGGCCGCGGCAGCTCCGCCGGCGGCGGATACTCGACGGCCGAGGACCTTCTGCGCTTCGACCTCGCGATGCGCAGCGGCAAGCTCCTCTCGCCGGCCTGGACCGTGTGGTTCTACTCCGATCGCACCGCTCCGCCCTCCGGACCACAAACGCCCGGACCTCCGCCAAAGCTCGCGGGCGGCCGGGGCGCCGCGGGCGGCACGCTGGGCGTGAACGCGACGCTCGAGATGGACCTCGACACGGGGTACACCATCGTCGTTCTCTCCAACCTCGACCCGCCCTCCGCCGAGAAGGTCGGCCGCACCCTTCGCCAGTGGCTCGGACTACGCTGAGCGCGGAGCTCTCAGCCAGGCCGACCCGATCATGTAGATGCCGTAGGCCGCGAGCCCGGCGGCGGCCACGGCCATGAACGCCGGGCCGAACGGCGTATGGGCGAACGCGTCCAGGACACCGCCGACCGTCCGCACGGCCGAAGGATCGAGCTCCTCCGCGGCGCGGATCAGGAAGTATCCGAGGGCCGCGAGCGTCGCACCCCTCGCGACCAGGCCGAAACGCGAGACGCCGGCGAACATCCTCGAAAGACGCCGCGGCAGCGCGCTCCGGCGAAACGGCAGCTTGCCGGCGACACCCTGTCCGATCTCCCACAGCCCGCCGAGGACGACCGCCGCCCCGGCGAGCTCGAGAGCCGCGGCACCCCAGGACTCGGACAGGAGCCACGACACTCCTTCGCGTTCGAGCGACGCGCTTCCGCCCGTCGGACCCACGCGCACGTGGAGCAGCAGCCGGGTCGCCGTCCAGGCGAGCACCGCGTAGCTGAACCCGTTGACGAAGAGACCGATCCGGTGCGCGGCCCCGCCCGGTCCCCGGACCGCCTGCACCAGGTGCGCGCAGGCGATCGAGGCGAGGCCGGCCACGACCGCGCCGAGCACCCAGGCGCCGTGCGGCCGGTCGAGCAGGAACCGCAGAGCGCCGAGCACCCCGTGGTCCCGGTCGCGAGCGCCGAGGACGGCGATCCGCGCGGACACGAACCCCATCGCCACGTAGATCAGGCCGATCGCGAAGTAGCCGGCGCGTTCCAGTGCCGTGCGCACGCGGGGGAATCTCTCATACGTCTTCGGAAGGCGTTGGCTCGTGCGATAAACTCCCGCCTCCCGGTCGCATCGACCAGAAAGGACAGGAAGCACAAAGATGAAGCGAATCCACAGGCTCCTCCCGGCGGCGCTCGCGGCGCTCCTCGCCGTGGCTCCGGCGATCGCCCAGGAACCCGCGCAGGAAAAGAAAAGCGAGACGAAAATGAACTCCTCTCCGAGCGGTCTTCAGTGGACGGACACGAAGGAGGGCACGGGCCCCTCGCCCAAGACGGGCCAGACGTGCGTCATGGACTACACGGGCTGGCTCTGGGTCGACGGAGCGAAGGGCAAGAAGTTCGACAGCTCGGTCGACCGCGGAACGCCGTTCGAGTTTCCGATCGGCCAGGGCCGCGTCATCAAGGGCTGGGACGAGGGAGTCTCGACGATGAAAGTCGGCGGCAAGCGGACGCTCCTCATCCCGCCGCAACTCGGCTACGGGTCCCGCGGGACCCCTGGCGGGCCGATCCCCCCCAACGCCACGCTCCTCTTCGAGGTCGAGCTCATCGCGGTCAAGTAGTCCGCAACAAACTGGACAAACAGGCGGAGGCGCCACCGGCGCTTCCGCCTTTTTTTTGTCAGCGGGCCATCCGGCCAGCCTCCGCGCCTGTTCGCTCGGCCTTTGATTTCAAGCGGTTAGCGTCGTCGCCCCCCTCGGTGGGCGACGGCACGGAAGCTGCTAAACTCTTTCAAACCAAGGCGAAACACAAAACAACGATGGCGAATCACTGCCGGCGTGAGCCTTCCTTTTTCCTCGTCAGCCGCTTTGCGGAACGGGTGAGGCGATGACTTCTCCGCCCCCGTTTCTTTCCCGGCACTTTGGCGAATACCTCCTGGTCGCCCAGCTTTCCGAGGATTCGCTGGGCATCGTTTACCGGGCACTCTGCGTCGCGGACGAGCGTCGGTTCGTGCGCCTGCGCATTCTCCAGGCGGACGAGCTGTCCGCCGACGCCATCGAGCGGGCCATCCAGGATCACTCCGGCGTCGAGCCGCTCGTGCACGACGCGATCGTTTCGCGCCCGCAGTTCGACACGGTGGACGGCGTCCCGTACCTGACCTGGGACGAGACCGCCGGCTGGACGCTCGACTCGATGCTTGCGCGTGTGCGCACGCTCGGCATCCGCATTCCGGCGGAGTACGCCCTTCTCGTGACGGAGCGGATCGCGGCGGGCCTCGAGCACGCGTTTCGCGCGTCGCCCGACGGCCGGCCGACGGCGCATGGACTTCTCTGGCCCGGCTTCGTCTCCATCTCCCACGACGCGGCGGTCCGCGTGGGCGGCTTCGGCATGGCCGACGCCGTCCTGCCGTCGCTGCATTCGCCGAAGCTGCTCGCGGAGATCGGGCCCTACGTCGCTCCCGAGGTTCGGGCCGTGGGAATCGCCGGAGAGAACTCCGACGTGTACTCGCTCGGCGCCATCCTGCTGGAGCTTCTGACGGGTCGCCGGCCCTCGCTCGACACCCCGAGCTGCGAGCTCCGGGCGGGGGATCCCCGCTCCGAGGATCTCGAGACCTTCCTTCGGAAGTGCCTCGCTTCGGCGGAAACGCGTTTCGCGTCCGCGGTCGATGCGCACCGGGCGCTCCAGCAGATGGTCACGGCCAATCCGTTCTCGCTCTACACCGCCAACCTCGCGCTCTTTCTCTACAAGCTGCTCAATCCCGAGAGCCAGAACACGGCTCCGGCGTCGGATCTGGATTCGACGAACCCCGTCGTGGTCCACGGCGCGCTGCCGGCGCCCGCCGACGAGGCGGCGGCCTCTCCCCCGCCCCTGCCGGGCTCGCCCAGGCGGCGCCGGGGGGATTCGGCGGCTGACTCGGACGATGTATTTCCCGACACCCCCGCCGCCGTGACGGTCGCGATGGCGGCCCCGTCGGGCGCCTCCGATGCTCCCGAGGCAAGAATCGACGAGTACGGAGACCGCTTCTCGGAGGCGCGGAACCATTCGCAACCGTCCTTGCCGCCCCTCGCCCGCGCGTGGGCCCGACCGGCCGCGACGCTCGCGGCGGCGGCGACGCTCGCCGTTGGCGCATTCCTCGTCGTGAGTCAGATCCACTCGATCCGGGGCGCCGCAGCGTCCGAGAAGCTCGCGATCGCCTCCGGACGGCTCGCGGTCGAAGCGGCGGCGACGACGGCCCGCACTCCGGACGCCGTCGAGCCCATCGAGCCGCAGGCCCCCCCGACGCTGCAGAGCGCCGTCGCTCGGCCGGCGCGGCCCGTCGCTCCCGCTCCCGCTCCGGCCGCGGCCCGCGCGGCGAGCGTCCGAACGGCTCCGAAAGTCCGCAAGGAGCTTCGCCAGCCGGCCGAGGACCTGCGCCTGCGCGCGGCGCTCGCCCGCATCGAAGCCGATCGTCTCAACGCGCAGGAGACCGCGGGCGACATCTTCGGCGCGGGACGCTCGAGCGAAGAGGAAGGCGAGCGGCTGCTGCGCGAACGCGACTACCAGGCGGCCCAGCTCGCCTTCAGCCGCGCCGCGCGTCTCTTCCAGCAGGCGCGTGAGCTGACCTGGGAAGAACGCGTGCGCCAGTCCGAGCTCGCTCCGGCCAAGTAGGCCGGAATCCGCCTCCCGTCCGCCGCACCCGGGCACGGTAGGATTACCGCCCGGTGAAACGAAACACCCTCGAGCCGGCGCGACGGAAGCCGGGCGTTCGGCCGGAAGACCTCCCCGGACCTCGACCCTCGGACACACCCGCGACCGGCGGCGCGCCGCGGACTGTGCGCGGCCGCGCCCTCATCTTCTGGGACGCCGCCCGGCCGGGCAAGAAACGCGACGCGATCGACACCGACCAGATCACTCCCGCCGCCGACTGCGTCTCCGAGAGTCTCGACACGCTCGACGAACGCTGGAAGGCCGGCTCGTTCCGCCACCTGATGCCGGATTTCCGACAGAGGGTCCATGCGGGCGAGACGTTTCTGATCGCCGGCGAGCGGTTCGCAATCGGCTCGTCGCGCGAGATGAGCCCCGCGGGATTGAAGGGCGTCGCCGAGGAGAAGGGCCTCGAGCTCGTCGTCGTGTGCAGCCACAACATGGGAGACATCTTCCGGCGCAACTCCTTCAACCTCGGGCTGCACGTCGTCCAGTCACCCGAGGCGGTGGAGGACGCGAAAGACGGCGACGCGTTCGCCTTCGATCCCGTCACGCGGCGGCTGACCAACGAGACGCAGGGCAAGTCCTACGCGCCCGTGCCGCTCTCGCCGAAGGAGGAGGAGATCCGGGTGTCCGGCGGGATCTTCGCCGTCGGAAGGCGCGAGTTCCGCGATTCCGTCCGCGCGCGCCCCGAGGTCCGTTTCCCCGACTCCGAGACGGCGCGCGGACTGACGACGACCGAGCAGATCGTGTGGGCGCACCGTGTCGACAAGGACGCCGCCGTGGCGCCCGGCGCGACGCTCCGTGTCTACGCGGACCTGCTTCCGGCCTCCGACGGCACGGCGCCCTTCGCGATCCACACGTTCAACCAGATCACCGGCGGCCACGCGATCGATCCCCGCCAGGCCGCCATCGCGAACGACCACTTCGTCTTCACCGGGCGGGAGGACGACGCGCGCCAGACCGCGATCGGCCGCGAGTTCGCGCGGCTGCACGGCCTCGAGAAGCCGTACTACGCGACGCCGGGCGACGGGATCTTCCACTTCTACTTCCCGGAGCAGGGCCTCGTCCTGCCGGGCCAGTTCATCCCCGGGGCCGATTCCCACAGCCGGGCCTACGGAGCGTACGGCGCCGTCGGGTTCGGCGTGGGCTCGACGACGCTCGGCTTCGGCTGGTCGACCGGCTACATCTACTTCACGCTCGCCCGGCAGCGGCGTGTCGTCTTTCGCGGCAAGCTCCGCCCGTGGGTCTCCGGCAAGGACATCGTCCTCGAGCTCCTGCGGCGCTGGGGAGCGAAGCAGTCGCAGGGGATGTCGGTCGAGTTCGTCGACGCGGACCGGCAGCTGCCGATCGCGTACCGCAACACCATCGCCAACATGATGGCGGAGGCCGAGGCCCTCAACGGCATCTTTGCGCAGGACGAGATCACCGAGGCCTGGTACCGCGAGAAGGGCATCCTGGACCTCCCGTACCCGCGTGTCGCGCCGGGAAGCGACGCCCGCTACGAGATCGACGAGGACCTCGCGCTGCCCGACGTCCAGCCGATGATCGCCAAGCCTTTCTCGCCCGGCAACGCCTTCCCCGCCGACGAGGTCGCGCGCGAACGGATCACGTTCGACAAGGCGATGATCGGCTCGTGCACGAACGGCAGCTACGACGACCTGCTCTCGGCAGCGCTCGTCCTCCGCGCGGCGCGCGAGGCCGGGTTCCGCAAGGTCTCGCGTCCCTTCGCGATCTTCCCCGGCTCGGGCGGCGTCGGGCGCCGGATCGAAGAATCCGATCCGCGCCTGTCGGGCGAGTCGATCGCCGCGGTCTTCCGATCGGTCGGCGGCGAGATCCGGCAATCCTGGTGCGGTCCGTGCTTTGGCCAGGGCCCCGATGCGCTGACACCGGGTCAGCGGGCGATCACGTCGTTCAACCGGAACTGGCAGAACCGCATGGGCGTCGGAGGCGAGGGCTACCTCGCGAGCCCCTCGGTCGTTGCGGCCTCGGCGGTCGCGGGATACATGGCGCCTCCCTCCGAGCTCGGCCTGACCTGGAACCCCGAGACCTTCGGGGTCTAGCTCTCGGTCTCGGCTTCGCGTGGCCTCGGTCATTTCGCACCCGGCCGTCGCTCTCGCGCTCGCGCCCGCCTTCGCCGCTTCGCGCGCGCATCGTCGCCGCCGGAGCGCTCCTCTCGGTTCTGCCCGACGCCGACGCTATCGGCTTCTGGCTCGGGATCCCCTACGGCGCGCCCCTCGGCCACCGCGGCCTCACCCACTCGCTCGCCTTCGCGGCGGCGCTCGCGGCCGTGGCTCTCTTCCTGCTCCGCAGGTTCGGCGGCACGGGCCGCGCACTTCCGGTCTTCGTCTTCCTCTTCGCGTGCGCCGCCTCCCACGGAATCCTGGACGGCCTGACCGACGGCGGGCTCGGAGTCGCCTACTTCGCACCCTTCTCCAACGAGCGTTACTTCCTGCCGTGGCGGCCGATTCGCGTGTCGCCGATCTCGGTCACCGGCTTCTTCGATGCGCGCGGCCTCCACGTGCTCGCGAGCGAGATCGTCTGGATCTGGCTCCCCTGCGCCGCCCTCGCGATCGCCGCGAGGCTCCTCCGCCGGGCTGCCCCCTCGTCGCGACAATGAGTATCTAGAGGACAGCGCGCCCGGGCGCCTGACCCGAAGAGGAGGAAGAGATGCTCCACTTCCGGAAAGACCCGGCCCGACTGGTTCTCGTTGCGATCGTCTGGATGACCGCCTTCGCCAAAGGCCTCGCCGCCGCCGAGCCGGAGGATCGGCCGCGGCTCATTCGCGCCGACCCTCGCGATCGGATTCCCGGTCAGTACATCGTGATCCTGGACGACGACACCCTGCCCGGCGACTCGGTTCCGACGCTTGCCGAGGACCTGCTCGCTACACACGGCGGCACGGCCCGCGTCCATCTGCGGAACGCCGCGCGCGGGTTCTCCGCGAACCTGACGGAGGAGCAGGCGCTGCGGCTCTCAAGGGATCCCCGCGTGCGACTGGTCGAGGAAAACGCACGCGCGTACCTCTCGAGCGAACAGTCGCTGCCGGCCGACAACAGCCTCTGGCATCTCGACCGGGTGGACCAGCGCACCGCCGTGGACTCCGGCAACGACAAATACCGCTATTGCGAGAAGGCGAGCCAGACCATTGTTTACGTTCTCGACACGGGCATCAACAAGAAGCACCAGGAGTTCCTGCTCCCGAATGGCCAGTCGCGGGTCCTGAACGGAGTCAAATTCGCATCGGATCACCACGTCTGGCCGGGCGAGACCGACGACTACGGGACGTATCCGTGCGGCGCATGGACCGACCAGTACCTCGGCGGGCACGGGACGTCGGTCGCGTCCCTCATCGCCGGGAAGACGTTTGGCGTCGCCAAGGCGGCGCGGCTCGTGCCTCTGCGCGTATACACCTGCGCGGGTACCAACGGAAGCATCGAGCACATGTGCTGGGCGCTCGATTGGATCCGGAGCCCGTCGAACCCGAACCGCAACCACCGGCCCGCGCTCGTGAACATCAGCCTCCGTGTGGCCACGAATCAGCCGTTCGTATCCGCCCTCGAAAGCGTCATCAACGGGCTGGTCCTCAACTCCACGGGTTGGACGGGCATCCCGGTCGTCGCTTCGGCCAACAACCAGAACACGAGCCAGGCCTGCTCGACGCCGGCGCGCATGGCGTACCGCAACACGGCGTTCGCAAGTCCCGGCCGAGTCATATCGGCCGGAGCCACGAACGCTTCCGACACACGCTGGCAGTGCGCCGGAAGCGAGTGCTACAGCGAAACGGGATGCAACGGCTCCGTCTTCGCCGGCTCGAACTTCGGCCCCATCGTCGACGTCTGGGCGCCGGGGCACAATCTCCAGTCGGCTCACATCAAGTGCCCGACCTGCGTCCGCACCCACCCGACGACGAAATCGGGCACGTCCTTCTCTGCGGCGGTTGTTTCGGGAATCGTCGCTCGCATGCTCCAGGCAATCCCCTCGCTCACTCCGACACAGGTCTGGAGTCGCCTTCAGACCGATGCGACCATCGTCTCACCGCCGATCGACCCGCCCAACGGAAGCTCCATGCTCGTTTTCCGATCGGGAAACGCCGTTTGCAACCCGGAGCTGCCGTAGACTTTTCGCACGCCGAATGGAGGTTCCATGCTCACGATGCGCAGACTCGCCGCCACGGCCGCCGCGGTAGTGCTCGTCGCCGCTCGCCTTACCGCGGAGGACGCTGTACGGGTTGTGCTCGTACCTGTGTACGCGATCGAGCCGCTGACGGGGGTCAACGGGTCATCCTGGACGACCGATCTGTGGGCGGCCAACTGGGGAGCCGAGGTCGTCGAGGTCGACGGCCTTCTGTGGGACTGCTTTCTCCCGCAATGCGGCGCGGCGCCGATCAACCCGGGCCTTTCGTTCATGAGCGCACCGAGATCCGTCGGGGCCCTGCATGGAGCCTTGCTCCGACTCGACTTCGCGGGCTCCGAATTCGTGGGTTTCGAGCTGCGCTTTCGCGATCTCAGTCGCCAGGCGACCACGGCCGGCACACAGCTCCCGATGCCCCGCGACACGGAATTTCGATCGACGGGATTCTCTCTCCTCAATGTTCCCATCGAGGAGGGTTTCCGGCAAACCTTGCGGATCTACGAGCTCGACGGAACAGTGCGCGAGGCGCAAGTGCACATCCGGCTGTACCGTTCTGCCGCACCGATCGGGCAACCCAACGGGACGCCGGACCTCCTCCTCGGGGAAACGACGACGGACCTCGCGTTCCAGGAACCGGGCATTTTTGGCATCGAGAACCCGGGCTACGCGCAGATCACTGATCTCTCTTCGATCGCTCCCCTCGGCGACGCAGAATCCCTTCGCATCGAGATCGAGCCGGCGACGGAAGGGCTGAAGCTATGGGCTTTCGTGACCGTGATCCATAACGAGAGCCAGCACGCGACAGTGATCTCGCCGTGATGAAATGCATCTGACGATGATGCATATCGATGCATAGTATGATTCACTCGATGAAACCGATCACCCTTCGAGGAATCGCGCCGGAACTCGAGCGCGTTCTCCGCCGGCGCGCCGCTCAGTCCGGAGAGAGTTTGAACCGCGTCGTGATCGAACTGCTCGAGCAAGCGGCTGGCCTGACTCGCAGGCCACCGCGCCAGCGGCACCACGACCTCGACCGCTTCTCGGGGACCTGGACGGCCGAGCAGGCCGACGAATTCGATCGAGATCTCGCGGAGCAAAGGCGCGTGGAGGCGGATCTCTGGAAGTGAGCCGCCTCCTGCTCGATACGTCGGCGATCTCGTCGCTCTTCGGGGGCGGGGCCGATGTCCGAGACCTCCTCCAGGGGGCCGAAGAGGTTTTTCTGAACCCGGTAGTCCTCGCGGAATTGAAGACGGGCTTTCGTCGCGGGAGGCTTCGAAAAGAAAACGAGCGAATGCTCGCGCGGTTCATCGACTCACCGCGAGTCCGGCTGGCGTCGATCGACGAGGAGACGTCGGAGCGCTATGCCGTCATCTTCGACTTCCTGCGCACCGCCGGGACGCCGATCCCGACGAACAACGTCTGGATCGCAGCGACAGCCATGCAGCACAGCCTCCAGCTCGTGACCCGCGACGCGCACTTCGAGCGAGTGCCGCAGATTCTGACCGCGGTTCTCGGCTCAGAAGCTGCGGGGCCTCCGAGTACCGGAGCGTAGAGCCCGCGGAGACTCAGCTCGCGCGGATCACGAGAAGGGTGATGTCGTCGTCGTGTCCCTCGCCCGGCGGCCGCGAGGTCCACGCGTTCAGAGTGTCGAGAACCCCGTCGGCGAAGGGACCGGCCGGCTGGTCCCGGGACGCCTCGAGCAGGCTCTGGATCCGCTCGGTCCCGAATTCTTCGCCCGCCCGGTTGCAGGCTTCCGACACGCCGTCCGTGTAGACGACGCAGCGGTCACCCGGGGCGATCGCCACCTGGATCGCGGAATACCGGGCGTGCGGGAACATGCCGAGGAAGAGACCGTTCTGCCGGACGGCCCGGGCGCTTCCGGCGGACTTCCCGCAGACCACGAGGGGAGGATGGCCCGCGCCGGCATAGTCGATCGTCCCCTTCTCCGTGTCGACGAACAAATACGCCGCGGTCACGAAGTGCTTTTCGAACTTCCCGCAAAGCGCCAGGTTCAGTCCCTCCAGGACCCGCGCCGGGTCCGAGGCGTGCGGGCTCTGGGCGGCGAACGCGATCTTGAGCATCGAGGCGACGAGCGCGGCGGGCACGCCGTGCCCCGACACGTCGGCCACGAGCGCTCCGAAGCGCTTCTCGTCGACCGGAATGAAATCGTAAAAGTCCCCGGCGACGGACGTCATCGGGACGTACCGCGCCGCGATCTCGAGCCCCTCGACACGCGGGACCTCGCGCGGCAGGATCGAAAGCTGGATCTTTCGCGCCATCTCGAGCTCGTTCTGGATCGCCGAGAGCTGGCGAGCGAGCTGTTCGCGCGTCTCGCGCAGCGCCAGGTGCGTCTGCACGCGGGCCTTCATGACGGAGGGCGAGAACGGCTTGTGGATGTAGTCCACCGCGCCCACGGAGAAGCCGCGGGTCTCGTCCTCGGCTTCCGTCTTTCCCGTCAGGAAGATCACGGGGATCTCGCGCGTCTCGGGATCCGTCTTGAGGCGCCGGCACACCTCGTAGCCGTCCATCTCCGGCATTTCGACGTCGAGGAGAATCAGATCGGGCGCCGGCTTCTCCTGCACGAGCTCCAGCGCCTTCGCGCCGCTGGTGGCAACGCGGACCCGGTAGTCGTCCTTGAGGATGGAGTTGGCGACCTGGATGTTGGCGGGAGCGTCGTCCACCAGCAGCAGGGTCCTGCGGCCTTCGGTCTCGCTCATGCCGACTCCTCGGCCGCGCCGCACTCTCCGGCGATCGCGTCCAGCTGCAACAGCGCTCCCTCGAAATCGAACTCGTGGATGGCCTCGCCGAGGGCCTCGAGACGGGGCTGGCCGACCGCGCCCCCGAGCGCGCCGGACACCTCGGCGAAGGCGTCCGCGGCGCCCCCGTCGCTCGACGCGAGCAGCTTCCGCAGGCGGCCGATCGCCGCGCGGCCCGCCGCGGCGTCGTAGGGCTTCGCCGCGGTCTTCTCCGGCCCCGCGCCCGAACCGCTCGAACGGAAAGCCCGGCGGATGGCCTCGATCTGCGACCCGAGCAGGACCGCGAACTCCGAGAGCGCTGCAGGCGACGCCGCGTCCCCGTCGCGAAGCGCCCGCTCGAGCTTCTCGGCCGACGCCTGAATGCGCCGGATCCCCAGGTTTCCGGCCACCCCCTTGATGGTGTGCGCGACGCGCTCGGCCGCCTTGCGGTCGCCGCGATCGAGCGCTCCGGAGATCTCACCGGCGGCGCCCGCCTGCTTGCCGGCGAATTGCTCGAGCAGGCTCCGGAAGAGGCGCGCGTTGCCCGCCACGCGCGCGAGCCCGTCGGCTGCGTCGATGCCCTCGATCGGGGGAAGATCCGCCGGCGCACTCGTCGAGGCGGACCGGGCCGGGGCGCTTTCCGCGGACTCGACCTCCACGGGCCGCTTCACCCAGCGCTCGAGCGTCGCGTAGAGAGCGTCCGGGTCGACGGGCTTGGACACGTGGTCGTTCATGCCGCCGTCCAGGCAGCGCTGGCGTTCTTCCATCGTCGCGTGGGCAGTCATGGCGATCATCGGGAGCTTCGCAAAGCGCGGATCCGAGCGGATCTTTGCCGTCGCCTGAAAACCGTCCATTTCGGGCATCTGGAGATCCATCAAGACGACGTCGTACGGAGGCGGGAAGGCGACGCCCTGGAGCATCCGGACGGCCTCGCCTCCGTGGTTGGCGACGTCGACCCGGGCCCCGACGCCCTCGAGAAGCTCCACGGCGATCTGCTGGTTGATGAGGTTGTCCTCGGTCAGCAGGATCCGCACGCCGCCCAGCCGGTTCGATTGCGCGGATTCGCCGGCCGCGTGTCCGGCGCCTTCCTCCCGGGACTTCGGCGCGAAGATCGTGACGAGCGCGTCGACCAGCATGGACTTCGTGACGGGCTTCAACAGGAAGCCCGCGACGTCGAGCTTCTCGGCTTCCTCGCGCACCTCTTCCCGGCCGAACGCCGTCACCATGACGATGGCCGGCGGCTTGTGGAGCGTCGAATCGCTCTTGATCCGCCGCGTCGCCTCCAGCCCGTCGACGCCCGGCATCCGCCAGTCCATGAAGACGACGTCGTAGGCGCCGGAGGCGTCGTGCTGCTTCACGGCCGCGACCGCCTCCTCGCCCGACGCGACGACGTCCACGCGGTCGCTGACGTCCCTCAACGCGTCGGCCAGGATCTCGCGGGCGGCGGGGTTGTCGTCGGCGACGAGCATGGTCAGGTGCCGCAGCTCGCTCGGGTAGAACCGGCCGCGCGGCGCCTCGGTGCTGAGGCCCAGCCAGACAGTGAAGAAGAACGTGCTCCCCACGCCGGGCTCGCTCTCGAGCCAGATCTGGCCGCCCATCAACTCCACGAGGCGCTTGCAGATCGTCAGACCGAGGCCCGTGCCCCCGTGCTTGCGGGTCGTCGACATGTCGGCCTGGGTGAAGGGCTGGAAGAGACGCGCGGCCTGCTCCGGCGTCATGCCGGCGCCGCTGTCCCGGACCGAAAAGCGCAGCTTGACCCGCTCGCCGGTCTGCTCGAGCAGCTCCGCCCTCAGCCGGATCTCTCCCCGTTCGGTGAATTTCACGGCGTTGTTGATGAGGTTCGTCAGGATCTGGCCGAGGCGCAGGGGGTCGCCCCGCAGGCCCTGCGGCACCGAGCCCGGAGCGTCGGCCAGAAACTCGAGTCCCTTCTCGTGCGCCTTCTGCCCGGTCACCGTCGTGACCGTCGAGATCACCTCGTCGAGCTGGAACGGAATCGTCTCGAGGTCGAGCTTCCCCGCCTCGATCTTCGAGAAATCCAGGATGTCGTTGATGATCCCGAGCAGCGATGTGCCGGCATTGTGGACCTTGCCGATGTAGTCCCGCTGCTTGGGAGTCAGCGAGGTTTTCAGCGCGAGGTGCGAGAGGCCGATGATCGCGTTCATCGGGGTCCGGATCTCGTGGCTCATGTTGGCGAGGAACATGGACTTCAGCTGCGTCGCCTCCTCGGCCTTCTCCCGCGCGGCCGCGAGCTCCACCTGCTGCTCCTGCGTCTGACCGAGGAGCTCCTGCGTCCGGATGTTGCGGGCCAAAATCTCGAGGCTCATCCCCACGAGCGGCAGCAGCTCGTCGATCAGCGCCTTCTCGTTTCCGGCGAGCGGGCGAAACGACGCGAACTCGAGGACCGCGAGAAGCTCGT
The DNA here is from genome assembly GCA_963782585.1 of uncultured Acidobacteriota bacterium. Classification (GTDB taxonomy): domain Bacteria; phylum Acidobacteriota; class Thermoanaerobaculia; order UBA5066; family Gp7-AA6; genus DAHUXD01. Next base: position 333,460 of record CAWAKL010000012.1, on the reverse strand, counting down.
CCTGAGACATCACCGGCCAGGCGGTCGCCTGGGCCGGAGCCGCCTCGCCGACGCCCGACACGATGCGCAGAGCGTCCGCGGGGATGCCCGCGAGGCTCGCCGGCTTCCGGTCCCGCGCGCATTGACCTGCGAGCCCTTCCCCCGAGCGCAACCGTTCCGGAGCGCCCGCCGCCAGTCCGTAGCCCGCGACGCGGCGCAGCCCCTGCTCCTCGCCCTCACCCTCGATGAGATAGAAGGCCGCCACGCCTCCTCCGAGAACCGGGACCAGCGTCGAGACGAGGCGGGACCCGAACTCGTCGAGTGTCGTGGCGCCCTGGAGCTCTCCGGTGATCCCCGCGGCATGCGTCTTGACCCAGCGCTGCTCGTCCATGGCCATCGCGCCCCGCTTGAGGACGTCGATGGAACGCGCGAGCTCGCCGGTCTCGTCGGCCGCATTCGTGAAAGGCACCGTTCTCTGATAGTCGCCTCCGGCGATCGCCTCGACGCTCGACTGGAGGCTTCGGATCGGCCGAACGATCCGGCGAAACGTCAGGGCGCCGAGCCCGCCCGAGAGGGCGAGGGCGAGCGCGAAGGCGATCAGAATGGCCCGCCGGGTGCGCTGCGTCGCCTCGACGACCGTGCGGCCGGCCGTGCGTGCAAGGTCCTCGTTGTAGCGGATCCAATCGCTCGACGACTTGCTCAACCGCAAAGCGAGCTCGGCGACCGGCCCGTCGAGAGCCGCGATGGCCTCCTCCGGTCGTCCATTTTCCGCGAGGACCATGTAACCCTCGACGGCCGCGATCCACGCGGAGCTCATTTCCCGGTACTCGTCCAGGAACCTCCGTTCCCGGTCGTTCGAGACGAGCCGATCCGCGTACAGCCGCAGCAGGCGGGACAGCTCCTCTTTGTCGGCGTCGAAGAGCGCGCGGGCCCGGCTCCGCCCCGCCGCGTCCTGTCTCAGCAGAAAACTCCGGGCGTTGACACGCAGCTCGGCGAACGTGCGCGACACGTTGCCGAGCGCCGCCAGGCTTTCGATCTCGTCGTCGGCGAGAAAACGGCTGCGCTCTTCGATCCGCGACAGCCTCTGCAGCGAAATGAGCCCGAGGACCAACAGCACGAGCAGCGGAACGGCCAGCAGGAGGACGAGGCGCCGGGCGATCGTCACGGCGTCGAAGCCAAACGTTCCGGGTCGAATTGTGGGTTCGTCAGCATCAGGGTGGAGCGGACCTCCGGCCCATCATAGTGAACTCGTGCTCAGCGGCCGCCGACGGCCGGCGCATAGAGGCCGCGGAGCTCGCGCTTCCACCAGGCGCCGGTGCGGCGGCGCTCGTCCGCGTTCGTGAAGCGGTAGTCATAGAGGAGCGCGCGCACGAACCGCGGCGGCTCTTCGGGGAAGGGATTCGTCGCGAGGAGGCCGAGCACTGACGGCGAGCCTTCGAGGAGCCGCGCCATGACGCTCGTCAGCCAGGGGTTCGCGCGATAGTCGCCGAGCGCGGCGAACCACATCTGCCAGTCGAGCCGCGGCTGGTGAGGCGCCACGAAACGCGGCCGGCGCAGCGGATCTCCCGGCTTCCAACGAAACTCGTAGGGTCTCCATGTCGCACCGTCGGCGCTCCCCTCCAGCACGATCTCGGGCCGCGACATCGTCATCACCGCGAAGAGGCCGTAGCCGTTGGCGCTGCGCAGCGGCGCGATCGCGCGATAGACGGCGATGAGCGGTCGCGGGATCGCGCCGCGCAAGTCGAGGGAGGCGAGAAACGGCACCGCCGAGGCGGAGAGCAGGACCACCGCCGCCGGGACGAGGATCCCACGCGGCCAGCCGCTTCGACCGGCGGAAGCCGCCGCGGCCTCCCGCCAGCGCGCCGGGAAGGCGCGGTCGTCGATGAGAAGCACGGCGAGCGAAATCGTCAGCAGGTTGAAGAACGCGTAGTTGCCCGTGGCAGCGACGATCACCTGCAGAAGGATCGTCATGCCGCACGCGAAGTGACGCAGCCGGCGCGGGGCGAAGTAGAGAAAGGGAACAGCGAGCTCGACGAAGAAGAGGAAAAGGCACGCGACCGTCTGGAAGGAGGCCGGAAGCTGGTGCATGAACCAGGCGGTCCAGGGAGGCAGAGGCTGCGTCTCGTAGTGGACACGGAGAGCCGTCAGGCTCCGCCATGCGGCGTCCCCGCTCGCGAGCTTGACGACACCCGAGGACAGCATCAGGCGGAAGAGCAGCCAGACGAGCAGAAACCGGGCGAGTCGCGGAGAGAAGAGGCCGCTGCGAAGGCGGAGCCTCGAGAGAGGCGCGAGGAACACCGCGAGGAGCCCCGTCTCGGTCAGCAGGAAGTCCCACTGGAACTCGAGAAACGTCTGCCCGGCGACGGACAGCGAGAGGTAGAAAAGCCACGCCGCGGCCGCGCTCCACGCGGGCGCGAGCCCGGCGAGAAGCAGAAGCGATGCGCCCGCGCCGGCTGCGCACTGGACGTGCAGGGCCGTGTCGCCCGGCGAGATCCAGGCGAGCGTCGGGAGTGTCCAGAACCGTCCGGCGCCGGGCATTCCGTCGGTACGCACCCAGTCCAGGAGCGGCCCGATCGGCAGGATGCCGTTCGACCCGACGAGCCCGTCGATCTGCACCCAGAGCGACAGAAAGGCCGCGAGATAGCAGAGGCCGAGGAGCCGAAGGAACAGCGCGGAGCCGGCGAAGTACGTCGGCCGCAGGACGGTGCTCCCCCAGGCGAAACGCGTGACGGCCATGGCGGCGGGCCGATGGCTCGCCACCAGCCGGTACGCGAGCTCGAGCAGCGGTCCTGCTCCGGGCACGCGCCGGTAGAGCGCGAGCGGCAGGCCCGCGCCCGGCTCGCGGCCGGCGAGCGCGGCGACGGCTTCCGCTCCGCCGAGCGCCTGTCCGTCGGGAAGGATGAGCTGGAACGCGCGGGAGAAACGTTCCTTCGAAATCTCCGGAAATCGCTCGGCGACCTCCTGCGAGGGCGCATAGTCCACTTTCGGACCCGTCCGCGCTTTCCACCGCGCGATCCACAGGCGGCAAAAACCGCAATCTCCGTCGAAAATCGCGAGCGGACGCTCCGGAGGGCTCGCCACCCGAGTGATCTCGCTCACGTTACGGAAGTGTACGACCGCTCCAATTGCGGCAGGGTCTTTGCACTCACATCCGCGCGAAGGGGGACAACGATGTCCACACTGAGCCAAAAAGGCGGCTATTGCCGCTCTCCTGATCGCGCTCGCCGGCGCCGGTGCGGCGCGCGCGCAGTACGACTACGACGACGACAACTACGGCTACGGCTATTCCGACCCTGACATCCGCCAGACCGTGGCGCGGGTGGCTTACATCTCGGGTGACGTTTCGTTCGCCCGCGGCGACGATCCCGACGACTGGCAGCCCGCGGACGCCAACATCCCGATGACTCTCGGCGACCGGACCTGGACGGCCGGCGGCCGCCTCGAGCTCCAGGTGCACGGCGGCAACCTGATCCGTCTCGCGCCGACGACGGACCTGGCCGCGCTCAACCTGACCGAAGACACGAAGCAGTTCTCGCTCTCGGCGGGCCACGCCTCGTTCCGGATCCGCCGTCTCGCCGACGACGAAGTCTTCGAGGTCGACACTCCCAACGCCGCGATCACCTTCGAGCGCACGGGCGACTACCGCATCGACGTGCGGCCCAACGGCGGCACGCGGCTCCAGGTGCGCCGCGGCCGGGCGACCGTCGCCTCCGGCGGCGGCCAGGTCTCGCTGGGATCGGGCGACGCGATGCTCATCGAGGGCTACGAGCCCCCTCGCTACGACATGATCGGCCTCGCCGCTCCGGACAGCTGGGACCGGTGGGTGGCGGAGCGCGACGCGCGCTACGCCAACGTCCGTTCCTACGAATACGTTTCGGCGGACATCGCCGGCGTCGAAGATCTCGACCGGTACGGGGGCTGGCATCAGGTCCCGAGCTACGGCTGGTGCTGGGCGCCGGCCTCGGTCGCCGTCGGCTGGCAGCCCTACCGCGTCGGCCGCTGGATCTGGCAGGACCCCTGGGGCTGGACGTGGGTGTCGTCGGAGCCCTGGGGCTGGGCGCCGTATCACTACGGCCGCTGGGTCGTCCATAGCTCGCGCTGGTACTGGGTGCCCGTCGCGCCGCGGGTCGCGGTCGTGACTTACAGCCCGGCACTCGTCGCGTTCGTCGGCGGAGGGCCCGGCTTCTCGGTCTCCGTCGGCGTGGGCACCGACTACATCGGCTGGTTTCCGCTCGCGCCGCGCGACCCGCTGATTCCCTGGTGGGGCCGGCCGGCCACCACCGTCGTGAACGTCACGAACATCACCTACGTCAACCGGACGTACGTCACGGTGGTCAACCAGAACACCTTCGTGTCGAGCCGGGTGGTGACGACGAACTACGTCCGCGACAAGTCCATCGTCAATCGCATCGAGCGCGCTCCCGTGGTCCGCGGCGCGATCCCGATCGCTCCGACGCGCGAGTCGATCCGCGTCACCACGCGGAAAGCGGCGGCCCCGCGGCCGCCGGCCGCCGTGGCCTCGAGAGCGGTCGTGACGCGGATGGCGCCTCCGCCCGCGCCTCCGCGCTTCGACACCAAGGCGGCTGTGATCCGCGAGAACCGTGGACGCCCGGTCACGACGGTCGAGGCGGAGCGCATCGTCACGCGGGAGGGCCGCGAAGCGGCGAAGCCGACGCGGTCCGTTCGCCCCGCCTCGTCGGAGTCCGGGCGGGTCACCCTCGCGCCGAAGAACGAGAGCGCGAAGACGCCGAAGCCCGAACCGGTCGCCCCGGTGCGCGGGCGTCAGCTCGCGACGAAGGAGCAGCCCGTCGCGCCGTCACGGGAGAGCTCGGCGCAGAGAAGCCGGGCGGTGGAGCGCGAGACCCGGCCGGAGACTTCTCAGAAGGACGCGCAGGAAGCCCGCGACGAGGCCGCGCGAGAGGCCCGCGAGCGGTCGCAGCGCGAGCAGGCGGAGAGGCAGCAGGACCAGCGAGAGCAGGTCCAGAAGCAGCAGGCTCAGCGCGAGCAGTTGGAGAAGCAACAGGCTCAGCGCGAGCAGGCCCAGAAGCAACAGGCGCAACGCGAGCAGGCGGAGAAGCAACAGGCTCAGCGCGAGCAGGCCCAGAAGCAACAGGCGCAACGCGAGCAGGCGGAGAAGCAACAGGCTCAGCGCGAGCACGGCCGAGAAGCAGCAGGCTCAGCGCGAGCAGGCCGAGAAGCAGCAGGCTCAGCGCGAGCAGGCCGAGAAGCAGCAGGTTCAGCGAGAGCAGGCCGAGAAGCAGCAGTCTGTCCGGGAGACATCCCAGCGCTCCCGACCGACCCCTCGACCGGCCGCGGACGCTCCGACGGAGCAGACGCAGTCTCAGAAGGAGCAGAAAGACAAGCAGGCGGCGTCGAGCTCGTCGTCTTCACCGGAGCGCGGGCGCAGCCGGCCGACGCCCAAGCCCGAGCCAACCAAGCCCTCAACGCAGGGAGACTCTTAGTCGCCGGCGCCACCGATCGGTTTTCCCAGCCTTCCGAGCGCCCGCCCCTGGCGGGCGCTTGATTTAGTGCCATGGAATCAAGGGTTTAGAGCTGACCCCATAGTTGACTTTCTTGTACAGATTCGAATATGCTGCGCCTCTGATGGTTACCGATAACGCCTCCATCCTGGAGCTCACCAACCGTGAGTACAAGGCCGGCTTCGTTACCGACATCGAGTCGGAGTCGGTTCCGCCGGGTCTCGACGAAGACGTCATCCGGCTGATCTCCGCCAAGAAAAAGGAGCCCGAGTGGCTCCTCGAGTGGCGGCTGAAGGCCTACCGCCACTGGCTCACGATGAAGGAGCCGACCTGGCAGAACGTCCACTACCCGAAGATCGACTACCAGGCGATCGTCTACTACTCGGCCCCCAAGGTGAAGACGGACGGCCCGAAGTCTCTCGAGGAAGTCGACCCGAAGCTCCTCGAGACCTACGAGAAGCTCGGCATCCCGCTCCGGGAGCGGGCGAAGCTGGCCGGCGTCGCGGTCGACGCCGTGTTCGACTCCGTCTCCGTCGCGACGACGTTCCGCGAGCAGCTCGCGAAGGTCGGGATCATCTTCTGCTCCTTCTCCGAGGCGGTCCAGAACCACCCCGAGCTCGTGAAGAAGTATCTCGGCACCGTCGTGCCGTACACCGACAATTATTTCGCCACGCTCAACTCCGCCGTCTTCTCGGACGGCTCCTTCTGCTACATCCCGAAGGGCGTCCGCTCCCCGATGGAGCTGTCGACCTACTTCCGCATCAACTCGGCGAACACGGGCCAGTTCGAGCGCACGCTCATCGTCGCGGAAGAGGGCGCGTACGTCTGCTATCTCGAGGGCTGCACGGCCCCGATCCGCGACGAGAACCAGCTCCACGCCGCCGTCGTCGAGCTCATCGCACTCGAGAACGCCGAGATCAAGTACTCGACGGTCCAGAACTGGTATCCCGGCGACAAGGACGGCAAGGGCGGCATCTTCAACTTCGTGACCAAGCGCGGGGCCTGCCGCGGGCGCCGCTCCAAGATCTCCTGGACGCAGGTCGAGACGGGCTCGGCCATCACCTGGAAGTACCCGAGCTGCATCCTCCAGGGGGACGACTCGGTCGGCGAGTTCTATTCGGTGGCGGTGACCAACAACCGCCAGCAGGCCGACACGGGCACCAAGATGATCCACATCGGCAAGAACACGAAGTCGACGATCGTCTCCAAGGGCATCTCCGCCGGCTACGGCCAGAACACCTACCGTGGCATGGTCAAGATCCTGGGGAAGGCCGACGGCGCACGCAACTACTCGCAGTGCGATTCGCTCCTCATCGGGGACAAGTGCGGCGCGCACACGTTCCCGTACATCGAGGTCAACAACTCGACCGCGCAGATGGAGCACGAGGCGTCCACGTCCAAGATCGGCGAGGATCAGATCTTCTACTTCCAGCAGCGCGGCATCGCGCCGGAGGAAGCCGTCAACATGATCGTCAACGGCTTCTGCAAGGTCGTCTTCAAGGAGCTCCCGATGGAGTTCGCCGTCGAGGCGCAGAAGCTGCTCGGCGTGTCTTTGGAAGGATCGGTGGGATGACTTCGCCTCTTCTCGAAATTCGCGATCTCCACGCCTCCGTCGGCGGGAACGAGATCCTCCGCGGCGTCGACCTCACGGTGAACCCCGGCGAGGTGCACGCCGTCATGGGCCCGAACGGCTCGGGCAAGTCCACGCTCGCCCACGTCCTCGCCGGACGTCCGGGCTACACGGTCACCCGCGGCGAGGTCCTCTACAAGGGCCAGGACCTCCTCGCCATGGCGCCGGAAGCGCGGGCCCGCGAGGGCGTGTTCCTCGCGTTTCAGTACCCGGTCGAGATTCCGGGCGTCTCGAACGTCTACTTCCTGAAAGCCGCGGTCAACGCCGTGCGGAAGCACCGGGGCCTGCCGGAGTACGACGCGATGGAGTTCCTCACCCTCGTGAAGCAGAAGGCGAAGCTCGTCGAGATCGACGAGGACCTCGTCAAGCGGCCCGTCAACGAGGGCTTCTCGGGCGGCGAGAAGAAGCGGAACGAGATCTTCCAGATGGCGCTCCTCGACCCGACCCTCGCGATTCTCGACGAGACGGATTCGGGCCTGGACATCGACGCGCTGCGCATCGTGGCCGGCGGCGTCAACCAGCTGCGCTCGGCCGAGAGGTCGATGATCGTGGTGACGCACTACCAGCGGCTGCTCAACTACATCGTCCCCGACTTTCTCCACGTCCTCGTCGAGGGCCGCATCGCGCGCTCCGGCGGCAAGGAGCTGGCGCTCGAGCTCGAAGAGAAGGGCTACGCGTGGCTCGAGAAGGAGCCGCCTCCGTCCGTGTCCGCGCCCGCGGGAGCGCGCTAGGGCCATGGAAGCGATCGCCGTCGAGAAGAGCGCGACGACCTTCGCCCCGGAGCCGCCGGCCTTCTCCGGAGAGCCGGCCTGGCTCGAGACGCTCCGTCGCGATGCCTTCGCGCGCTTCGAGTCCCTCGGGTTCCCCACAGCGAAGGACGAAGCCTGGCGTTACACGGGCCTGCAGCCGATCACCGAGACCGCCTGGCGCCGGGTCGTCCGCGCGACGCGCCTCGCGAAGCCCCTTCCCGAAGGCGCCCGCCTCCTCTCGCCGTCCGAGGTCGAGGGCCGCCTGGGACGCATCGCCGGGTTCGAGAAGAGTCCCTTCACCGCGCTGAACACGGCGCTCTTCGAGGACGCGCTCCTTCTCGAGATCCGCCCGGGCGCCGTGATCGCCGAGCCGATCGAGATCGTTTTCGACGCGGGCGACTCCACGACACCCGAGACCGTCTATCGGCGGGTATTGATCGTCGCAGGCGAGCGGTCGGAGGCGGCGGTCGTCGAAACGTACGTCGGCGCGGGGCGGACGTTCACGAATGCCGTGACCGAGATTGCGCTCTTCCCCGGCGCGATCCTCGAGCACACGAAGCTGCAGGAGGAGGGCCTCGAGGCACGGCACGTGCACGCGCTGGCCGTCATCCAGTCCCGCTCCAGCCGATTCACCTCTCACAACATCGCGCTTGGTTCCGCCCTTGCGCGCACCGAGCTTTCGACCCTCCTCGCGGGCGAGGGCGCGGAGTGCGCGCTGAACGGTCTGTTCCTCGGCCGCGGCAAGCAGCACCTCGACACGCGGACGATCATCGACCATGCGACGCCGCATACGACGAGCCGCGAGCTCTACAAGGGCATCATGGACGGCGCGTCGCGCGGCGTCTTCCACGGGACGATCGTCGTGCGCCCCGACGCGCAGAAGACCGACGCCGTCCAGACCAACAAGAACCTCCTGCTCTCCCGCGAGTCGCTCGTCAACTCGACGCCGGCGCTCGAGATCTTCGCCGACGACGTCAAGTGCAAGCACGGCTCGACGACCGGCCAGCTCGATGCCGCCGCGCTCTTCTACCTGCGCTCGCGCGGGATCGGCGAGGCCGAGGCGAAGGCGTTGCTGACCTGGGCCTTCGCGGCCGACGTCGCCGAGAGGATCCGCGTGGAGTCGGTGCGCCGGCGCGTCGAGCGCGAGCTCGGCCTGCGCCTTCCGGGCGCGGCGTCCTCCTCCGGGGAGGCCGCATGAGCACGGCCGTACGCGAGACCCCCGCGGTCGCGGCCTACGACGTCGAAGCGATCCGGCGCGACTTCCCGATCCTCTCCACGAAGGTCTACGGCAAGCCCCTCGTCTACCTCGACAACGCCGCCTCGGCGCAGAAGCCCTCGGCCGTCATCGAAGCCGAGCAGAAGGTCTACGAGTCGCTCTACGCCAACATCCACCGGGGAGTGCACTGGCTCTCGGTCCACGCGACCGACGCCTACGACGCGGCCCGGGAGAAGGCCCGCGCGTTTCTGAACGCCGAGGATTCCCGCGAGATCATCTTCGTGCGCGGAACGACCGAGGCCGTCAACCTCGTCGCCCAGACGCTCGGCCGCCAGCGTGTCGGACCGGGGGACGAGGTCCTGATCACCACCCTCGAGCACCACTCCAACATCGTGCCCTGGCAGTTCCTCTGCGAGGAGAGGGGCGCGCGGCTCGCCGTCGCGCCGATCGACGACGCCGGCGAGCTGGATCTGGCGGCTTTCGAAAAGATGCTGTCCCCGAAGACCAGCCTCGTCTCGATCGCCCACCTCTCGAATGCCCTCGGGACCGTTCTGCCCGTGCGACGGATCACCGAGCTGGCGCACGCCCGGAACATCCCGGTCTTCGTCGACGGAGCGCAGGCGGCGCCGCGGATGCCCGTCGACGTGCGGGCGCTGGACGTCGACTTCTACGCCTTCTCGAGCCACAAGATCTACGGCCCGACGGGCGTGGGCGTGCTCTACGGCAAGGCCGCGCTCCTCGATGCGATGCCGCCGTACCAGGGCGGCGGCGACATGATCCGCTCCGTCACGTTCGAGAAGACGACCTTCAACGACCTGCCCTACAAGTTCGAGGCCGGCACGCCGAACATCGCGGGCGGCATCGCCTTCGGCGCCGCGCTCGACTACGTCAACGGACTCGGCCTGACCGCGATCGCCCGGCACGAGCACGACCTGCTGGAGTACGCCACCGCGTCGCTCTCCGCGATCCCGGGACTGAGGATCGTCGGCACGGCGCGCGAGAAGGCCGGCGTCCTGTCCTTCGTGCTCGACGGCATCCACCCGCACGACATCGGCACGGTGCTCGACCGCGAGGGGATCGCCGTCCGCACCGGCCACCACTGCGCGCAGCCGGTCATGGACCGTTTCGGCCTGCCCGCGACGGCGCGCGCCTCGTTCGGGCTGTACAACACCCGCGAAGAGGTCGATGCCCTCGCCGCGGGGATCCACAAAGTCATCGGGATGTTCCGCTGATGTCCGAGCTTCGCGACCTCTACCAGGAAGTCATCCTCGACCACAGCAAGCGGCCGAGAAACTTCCATGCGATCGCCGACGCCAGCCGCCGGGCCGAGGGCTACAACCCCCTCTGCGGCGATCGGGAGACCGTCTACGTGGTCCTCGAGGGCGATCGCGTGAAAGACGTCGCCTTCCAGGGCGCGGGCTGCGCCATCTCGACAGCGTCGGCGTCGATGATGACCGAGAGCGTCAAGGGCAAGACGCGCGGCGAGGCCGAGGCGCTCTTCGCCCGCTTTCACGACCTGATCACCGGCAAGAACGGCGAATCGAAGACCGCGGAAGCGAATCGCCCGGAGCTCGGAAAGCTCGAGGTGTTCTCGGGCGTGCGCGAGTATCCCGTGCGCGTGAAGTGCGCGACGCTTCCCTGGCACACGTTGAAGGCCGCGCTCCAGTCCGAGGGCTCCGGCGAGAAGGTCATCTCCACGGAGTCGGAAGGGCCCCACGCCGAGTCCGGTGGAGCCTGAGAGAGGTCATCCCATGCAGATGAAGAAAGAAGCGACCGTCTCGCGCGACGTCCCGGCGCGGGAGATCCCGAGCGGAACGCCGATCACTCTCCGCGCCGGCGACTCGGTGGTCATCACGCAGTCGCTCGGGGGCAGCTACACCGTCGTCACGCCGGTCGGGTTCCTCGCGCGGATCGACGGCAAGGATGCCGACGCGATCGGCGAGGAAGTCGCCACGGTCGACGCCGCCGCGCAGGAGGGCAAGACGACCGAGGAGCTGGCCTGGGATCAGTTGCGGACCTGTTTCGATCCCGAGATCCCGGTCAACATCGTGGACCTGGGCCTCGTTTACGCGCTGGCCCTGGCGCCGGTCGAGGGCGGCGGAAACAAGGTCGACGTCAAGTTCACGCTGACCGCGCCGGGCTGCGGCATGGGCGACGTTCTGCGCGAGGACATCAAGGGCAAGCTCATGACGATTCCGGGCGTCACCGATGCCGACGTCCAGGTCGTGTTCGACCCGCCCTGGAGTATGCAGATGATGTCGGACGCGGCGAAGCTCCAGCTCGGGATGATGTGATGAAAGACGAAATGATCCCAACCGCGGTCGTAGGGGCGGGGCTTGTCCCCGCCCTCCCTCAACGGGGCGGCCGCAAGGGCCGCCCCTACGAAGACGCTCAGGAGAGAACCCGCTCATGAAACTGACGTCGCAGGAAGAGTACGGACTGCGCTGCCTCCTCCGGGTGGGTCGCGAAGGCGCCGGCGGGAGCGTCACCATTCCCGAGCTTGCGCGCGCCGAGGGGATCTCCGAGCCCAACGTCGCCAAGATGATGCGCATCCTGCGCCGCGGCGGCTTCGTGACGTCGACGCGCGGGCAGTCCGGCGGGTACGCGCTGTCGCGGCCGGCCGAAGAGATCGTCATCGGCCACGTCCTCGCCACGCTCGGCGGCCGGCTCTACGAGCCGGCGTTCTGCGACGGGCATTCCGGCCTCGCGCGCAGCTGCACGCACATGCCCGACTGCTCGATCCGCTCGGTCTGGCGGATGGTCCAGCACGCGGTCGACGAGCTTCTCGGAAAGCTCACGGTCAAGGACCTCCTGAAGACCGAGCCCGAGATGAACGCCTGGCGCGCCGGCGACGGGCCGAGCCTCCCCGCGTACTCCCCGCAAGCGCCCTGACCCCCCCGCCTTCCGGCGGGAACCGGGCGGCCGGGCCCGGTGTCCCTCCCATACAAAGGGAGGGCCCCATGCGTCCCACGCTCCGGGCCGAGATCAACGTCACGCCGCTCGTCGACGTCTGTCTGGTGCTTTTGATCATCATGATGGTCATCACGCCGCTCGCCGCCGGCGAGGTGAAGCTGCCGCAGGCGACGGAGCCGGAGACCTGGCCAGCGGCGCCGCAGCGCTCGAAAATCACGGTCGAGTACGGCGATCCGCCCCGCATCTCGCTCGACAACGACCCCGGGCCGCTTTCGTTTCCGGCGCTCGAAACGCTGCTTCGGGCGATCCGCGCCGGCCATCCGCGGCGCGAAATCGTCCTGCGCGCCGACAGGCGGCTACCCTACTCCGAGGTCAAGAGGGTGATCCAGACGGTGCAGGAGGCGGGCTTTCCCGCCGTCGGACTCGTGGCCGAACGCTCGCGCTAGAAGGCTGCCGGCCGTGGGCCCCGGGCCCTAAGCCGCGTCGGGAACCCGGGCCAGGAGCCGCCGCGCCTCGCGCGAGTGTTTGCGCGCCTCGGCGAGGTGAGTGCGATAGGCCTTCCAGTCCTGCAGGCGCTTCTCCTGGATCTCGTGCCAGTGGGCGGAGGCACTCTCGAGAGCCGCGTGCGCCGCATCCAGCTGGCGCCGGATGGCGGCCTGCAGATGCGTCGGCGCGGTCACGCCCTCGGCGCGGCCCAGCGCCGTCTGGAGGCGCGTGCGCTCGATGACGAGCTGCGGTGTCCGGCGCAGGCGCCACGCGAGGCCCGAGGCCGAGAGGGCGCGGATCCACCACTTGCTCGGGTCCCACTGGTACCAGCGGATGCCGTTGCGGAAGTCCGTCGGGAAGCGGTGGTGGAAGTTGTGGTACCCCTCGCCGTTGGTCACGAGTGCGACCCAGGCGTTGTCGCGCGCCGACGTCTCTTCGGAGTAGGGCCGGTGGCCGTAGAGGTGAGCGATCGAGTTCACGAAGAAGGTCGTGTGGTGGATGATCACGACGCGAAGAAACCCTCCCCAGAGCAGCCCGCCGAGCGGGTCGCCGAAGGCCCAGCCGATCGCGGTCGGGATCCCGAGGCCGCCGACGATGCCGATCAGGCTCGAGAAGCGGTGCTGGAGGCGGACGAGCGGGTTCTTCTGAAGATCGGGAACGTCGTCATACTTTCGATCCGCCGGGCCCTTGTAGAAGACCCAGACGATGTGCGCCCACCAGCCGCCGCGCTTGATGTTGTAGGGATCCCAGTCGCGGTCCACGTAGCGGTGATGGATGCGATGGTCCGAGCCCCAGGCCAGGATCGAGTTCTGCAGCGCCATCGCGCCGAAGAAGAGATAGAAGGTCTGGATCGCCGGGTGGCATTCGTAGCTGCGATGGGCGAAGAGGCGGTGGTATCCGGCCGTGACCGAGACCCCGACCGCCGCGTAGAGAACGAGGAACAGCACGGGCTGCCACCATTGCACGCCAAACGCCACCGCCCAGGCGGCGGTTCCGAGAATGCCGATGACCGGGGAGAGAACGAAGAAGGCGATTCGAACCCAGTCTTTTTTGCGAGGATCGGTCAAGCGCGCCCCACTCCCCGGCCCCGGACGCCGCGCGCCAGGACCTCCATGGCTTCCTCGGTCACGTCGACGGAGATTTCGGCGCTCTGGCTTTTCTGCAGGGTCTCAATCAGGCCGTAGATCTCGGAGGCGCGCGCACCCAGGTCGTCGAGGAGAACGGCGAGATCCCCGTCTCCATAGAGATACCGGGCATCGAGCGCGCGCTCGTCGCGATCCGTCGCGCGGGCCACGAACGTCGCCTTGAAGGCGAACGGCGTGCGTTCCGCCGGCTGGACCCGAATCTTCCAATCCTGGCTCATGAGAGCTCCCCTCGGCCCGTTTCGGGCCGCACCGCACCTCGACTCAGTAGCGGTTGCGGCGGCCCCCGCCGCCTCCGCCGCCGCCGCCTTCGGTCTTCGGCCGGGCCGGCGAAACCGTCAGCGCGCGGCCCCCGACTTCCTTGCCGTTCAGGCCGGCGATGGCCGCCTGCGCCTGCGCATCGTCTCCGAACTCGACGAAGCCGAAGCCCTTCGAGCGGCCGCTGTCGCGGTCAGTGATCACGGCGACCGAATCCACGGTCCCGTAGGCCGAGAAGAGATCCTTGAGATCGTTCTCGCCCGTGTTGTAAGAGAGGTTCCCCACGTACAGCTTCATGGCGGGCCCTTTCGCTTCCGACTCTCGGCGATGCTCGGACGTAGGGGCGCGCCGAAGCACCCTCACGCCTTCTCGCTTCAACCGTTCGGAATTGCAGGACGGGGCGAGCGGACGAGAACCTTAAAAGGATATCACGCCCAAACGCGCCCCCCGAGGCCTGGGGCCGCCTAACGGGGGAGATCGATCTTAAGAATTTCGACGGGCCGGCGCTTCTCGGGGTCCTTCACCCCGTCCGGACCGAGAGCCCGCAGTTGGGAGTTCGCGATGAAATAGTAAGAATCGCCGGCGACGGCTCCGGTCGTCGGGATCTCGAACGCCGTGTGGCCGCGCTCCAGTACCCGCACCTCCGTGACGCGGTCGAGGGAAGGCGCCAGGGAAAAGAGCGCCACGCGATTCGGCTCCATGCCGTTCTGGATCGCCACGAGTGTCCCGCGGTAGAACGACAGGCCGTCGATCCCGGCGAGGGTCACATCGTCGGAGACCGGTAGCACGAACGAGCGTCCCGACGCGAGCTCCCACGCGACGACTCCCAGAACGTGGGCGACGTAGAGGAAGCGTTCGTCGTCGGAGAGCGCGATGCCGTTGGGATAGAAGAGGCGGCCGGGCGGCTGGAAGACTTCGAGACGCTTCCCGCCGGCGCGCAGGCGGAACACGGTTCCCTCTTCGCTGTCGGTCAGAAAGAGCCCGCCGTCCTTCGCGATCGCGATGTCGTTGAAGAGATGCTTTCCTCCCGGGGGCGACGCGATCTGCTGGAGCGTCTTCCCGGTCGCGAGATCGAAACGCAATAGCGCCGACGCGCGGGTCGTGTTGCCGCCCGCCACGTCGGCCTCGGCGCTGCAAACCCAGAGACTCTTGCGCGGCGCGTCGACTTTGAGTCCCAGCACCATGTGCAGGCCGTCGCGGCCCGACGGCACGAAGTCGCGGACGCGGCCGTCCGGAGCGATCGCCACGATCTTGTTCTTCGCGAGGCTGCCGACGAAGAGCGTGCGGCTCCCGGGGTCCCACGCGATCCCCTCGGGAATCAGGTCCTTTTCGGAGAGGGTGAACGCCGCTTTGGCGGTAGCCACGGGCCGCCCGTTCTCGACGATCCGTGGACCGAGCGCGCGAAACGCGGGATTCTCCCGGAGCGGCGCGAACGCCGGATCGGTGTCCGCCCCCGCGCCGTAACCGAAGGCGACCGCGCGGGAAAGCGCGGCGATGGCGCCATCGGGATCGCCCGAGAGTGCCTTCGCCTTCGCGAGCGCGTAAAAGACGTCGGGATCCTGCTCGAAGACGCGAGCGGCCGCCTGAAGATCGGGCATCGCGCGCGCCGGATCCTTCGCCTCGAGCGCGGCCATCCCGCGCTGGTAACGCTCGTAGGGGCTCGGCGTCTCCTGCCCGCTCGCCGGCGCGTGGAAGGCGAGCGGGGCGGCCAGCAGAAGCGCGTACGAACGCGTGTCGGAGCGCACCGGACGGATTCTCGCGTATGCACCGGCGGCGGTCAAAGGTCACAGAACGCCGGAGGAGCCCTGCGCCATAATGCCCCGCCATGCGGATCCTGATGCTGGCGGCCGAGGCGGCTCCGCTCGCCAAGGTCGGCGGTCTCGCGGACGTCGTGGGATCGCTGCCGCGCGCGCTCGCCGATCTGGGCCACGATGTCCGCGTCGTCATTCCGGGTTACGGCTCGATCGATTGGCCCAGGTACGCTCCGGTGAAGGTCGCGCAGTTTCCCGTCCACACGCTCGGCGGCCCGCAGCTCGCCGAGGTCTGGCAGACCGAGTCGGACGGGACTCCCGTGTATCTCGTCACCGGCCCGCCGATCCCCCAGGACCGCTGGATCTACGGCCGCACCATCGCGGAGGACGGCCCGAAGTTCGTGTTCTTCTCGCTGGCGGCCCTCTGGTCGGCGGAGGCGCTGTCCTGGAAACCCGATGTGGTGCACGCGCACGACTCGCACACCGGAACGGCGGCCTGGTGGCTTGCGACCGAAGGCCGCGAGAACCCGTACTTCCGCGACGTCGCGTCGGTCTTCACGATCCACAACCTGCCCTACGCGGCGCAGGGCGCGAGCGGCGCCCTGGGCGATTACAAGATCCGGCGCCCCGACGCGGTCCAGATCCTTCCGGAGCCGTTCCGCGACTCGCTCATGGCCCTCGGCATCCTCGGAGCGGACTATCTCTCCACGGTTTCGCCCACGTACGCCCGCGAGATCCTGACGGTCGAGGGCGGCCGGGGTCTCGATGGAATTCTCCGGCTGCGAGCCGACCACCTCGCCGGCATCCTCAACGGGATCGACGTCGTGTCCTGGGATCCGTCGGCGGACGGCGAGCTCGCGTCGGGCTTCGATGCGGCCACGCTGGATCAACGCGCGAACAACAAGACGGCGCTGCAGCAGGAGGCCGGGCTCGAGCCGGACGCGCGCATGCCGCTGCTCGCCGTGGTCTCGCGCCTCGTCAAGGAGAAGGGCTTCGACATCGCGGCGCCGGCCGTGCGCCGATGGCTGGAGCGCGGGGGACAGTTCGTGCTGCTGGGAACCGGCGACCCCGCCCTCGAGCACGAGTACGCCCAGTTCGAGATGCGCTATCCCCGGCGGGCCAGCGTCCGGCTGCGCTTCGACGGGCGTTACGCCCGCCGGATCTACGGCGGGGCCGACGCCCTCCTGCTGCCCTCCCGTTACGAGCCCTGCGGGCTCGCGCAGATGATCGGCATGCGCTACGGCTGCGTGCCGGTCGCCCGCCGGACGGGAGGCTTCGCGGACACGATTACCGACGCCGGCGACCCCGGGGGCACCGGCCTCATGTTCGACGAGTTCAACCCCTGGGCCCTGTGGGACGCTCTGGAGCGGTGCCTCAAGGTATACGCTCAACCCGCCAAATGGCGTCAGCTGCAGGACAACGGCATGGCTCGCGACTTTTCCTGGTCGCGGTCGGCGCGGGAGTATGCCGATCTCTACGAACGCGCGCGAGCGGCGCGCTCAGCCGCGTAGGGCGGGGCCGGTGAGGGCCCGCGCGGTCATCCTGGCCGGCGGCGAAGGCTCGCGCCTGGGCGTGCTGACGGAGAAGCGCGCCAAGCCCGCCGTCCCCTTCGCCGGCAAGTACCGCATCATCGACTTCACGCTCTCGAACTGCGTCAACTCCGGGATCTCCGACGTCATGATCCTCACCCAGTACCGGCCGCACTCGTTGAACGAGCACATCGCCTCCGGTCGGCCCTGGGACCTCGACCGCACCTTCACGGGAGGCATCCAGATCTACCAGCCCTACCGCGGTCGCTCCGTGACGGACTGGTACAAGGGCACGGCCGACGCGATCGCCCAGAACCTTTCCTTCGTCGAGCGCGGCTCGCCCGACATCGTTCTCGTCCTCTCGGGCGACCACATCTACAAGATGAACTACGGCTGGCTCATCGCCTTC
The DNA here is from genome assembly GCA_963782585.1 of uncultured Acidobacteriota bacterium. Lineage (GTDB taxonomy): Bacteria > Acidobacteriota > Thermoanaerobaculia > UBA5066 > Gp7-AA6 > DAHUXD01. The sequence goes on along the minus strand of CAWAKL010000012.1, from coordinate 315,918 downwards.
CATCTCGACAAGCAGGCGGACTGCACGATCGCCACGCTGAACGTGACGCGCGAGGAGGCCACGCGGATGGGCATCCTCGCGACGGACGAGGATCAGCGGGTCACGCAGTTCGTCGAGAAGCCGGCAAATCCGCCCGGGACGCTGGCGTCGATGGGGATCTACATCTTCGGCCGGCCCATGCTCTCGCAGGTCCTCACGGAAGATTCGCGCCGGCGGGACTCCTCGCACGACTTCGGCAAGGACATCATTCCGCGCATGCTCTCGGCGGGGCTGCGCGTCTTCGCGTATCCGTTCCAGGGCTACTGGGTGGACGTCGGGACGACCGAGGCGTACTGGGAGACGCAGATGGCGCTGCTCAAGACGCCTTCGCCGATCGACCTGAACGACCGGGCCTGGATCGTGCACACGCGCTCGGAGGAGCGGCCGCCGGTCGCGATCCACGACGGCGCGATCGTGCGGGACAGCATGATCACCGATGGATGCGTCATCTCTTCGGGGGCGCGCGTGGATCGGAGCATCCTCTCGCCCGGCGTCTTCGTCGGCCCCGGCGCGTGGATCCGGGAGTCGATCATCCTGACGGACACCTGGATCGACGCCGGCGCCCGCGTCGAGCGGACGATCGTCGACAAGTCGGTGCGCATCGGCCGCAAGGCGCGCATCGGCAAGGCGGCGCGCGGCGAGAAATCCGTCGACGGCGCCGCCATCACCATGATCGGCAAGAACGCCGAGATCCCCGACGGCGCGACGGTGCGCCGCGGCACGGTGATTCACACCGACGTGACGGCCGAGCAGTTCTCGGCCCCGCGCCGCAAGCGCAAGACCGCCGCCGTCTCGTCCTGAGCCCGGGCCGCCGCGAGAGCGGTGGGACAGGATGACCCGATTTCCCCGCGTGTCGGCTTTTGCGGGCTGGCCCACCGATTGCAGTGTTGAAGCGGGAAGGGTGCCTCTCGGTGAGGACACCCCGGTAATCAAAGGAGGTCTCAATGAAGAGAGTCATTCTGTCCGCGGCGATCGCTTCCGCTCTCGCGGTGGCGGCGTCGGCGATTCCGCAGGAGAAGCCGATGGATCCGGCCCAGCAGCCGGAGGCGAGACAGTCGACGTCCCAGGCCCAGGCGACCACCATCAAGGGTTCGGTCGTCTCGGTCGATCAGTCGGGCAAGAGCTTCATCGTCAAGGATGAGGCTTCGGCCAAGGAAGTCACGGTGTACTGGGATTCGGCGACCAAGGTCAACGGCGACCTGAAGCCGGGCTCGATGGTGGCCCTCCAGACCACCGATCAGGGTGGAAAGATGATGGCCACGTCGATCGACATCAAGAGCGCGAAGAAGCCCTACTGAGCCGGGGCTCATCACCCCCCTTTCAGAAGGACTTATTCGCGTAACTTCAACCGAGCCGGGAGAGCGGTCACGCCGCTCCCCGGCTCACTCTTTTCTCACCGCACGGCCTTCCGCTCGCGCCAGCCACTCCACGGCGAACGCCTCCGCCCAGTAGCTCGGCCTCCACGGCGCCCATCCTCCGACGAAGCCGATATGCCCGCCGCGCGGGGTGACGAGAAACTCGACCGTCTCCGACGCCGCGGCGCGCGCCCGGATGAGCGCCTCGCGCGGGAGAAAGGGGTCGTCTTCCGAAGAGAGGCACAGCGTCGGCCGGGCAATGCGTCCGAGATAGCCGAGGGAGCTCGCCTTCCGGTAATAGTCGTCGGCGCCCGCGAAGCCGTGGAGCGGAGCGTTCGCCGCGTCGTCGAACTCGCGAAACGTCCGCGACGCGAGAGTCCGCGGCAGATCGATTCTTGCGGCCACCTCGGGGAATCGGCGCGCGGCGTCCTGCGCCTTCTTCTTCAGGGTGATGAGGAACCGCTGCGTATACGCGCGCCCGACCGCGGTGTCGAGGTGACGGGCGCTCGACGCGAGATCGTATGGCGTCGAAATCGCCACCGCCGCGCGGAGCGGCGCCTCGCGTCCCTGTTCGCCCAGCCACTTGAGCAGGACGTTTCCGCCGAGGGAGACGCCGACCGCGAAGATCGACGCGAGCTCCGTCGGCTCGCGCGCCGCGAGTGTGCGGACGAGAAAGTCCAGGTCCCCGGTCTCGCCGGAGTGGTACATCCGTGGCCGGTGGTTGGGAAGCATGCGCGAAAGATCCGAGGGGTCCCGGGCGCAGGAACGGAAGTTCATCGCCGCGCCACGCCAGCCGCGTCGGCGCACCTCGAACAGGAGACCCTGCGCGTAGACGGAATTGGAGCTGCCCTCGAGGCCGTGCAGGACGACCACCCGCGGGCTGCCCGCGGGCCCATCGACGTGATCGACCAGCAGCTCGTCGCCGTCGGGCGTGGTCAGAGCCTCGCGGCGCATCGGCACGAGGCGGCGCGAGCGGGTCAGGCGGCCCCAGACGGTCTGGGCGTGGGGACCGGGCAACCAGCCGGCCGGGCGGAAGCGGCGTCCGTCGGAGTTCATGGTTCCGGGAGAACCTTCCAGCCTTTCTAACGTAAGCTCTGCCGTCCGAACGAGGAGGATGACATGAACCATGCCCCGCGCCCGCGGGCCCTGGCGGCCTTCGGCGCCCTTTTCTGCGCGCTCGCGATCTCCGCCGGGACCGCCCGGGGAGCCGCCGCGGCCGCCGCCGCGCCGCTCCAGATTCCCGTCGACTACTACAAGCTGCCGAACGGCATGAAGGTCGTCCTCTCGAAGGACACCACCGCCCCGGTGGCCGTCGTCGCGGTGTACTTCAACATCGGTTTCCGCATCGAGCCCAAGGACCGCACGGGCTTCGCCCACCTCTTCGAGCACATGATGTTCCAGGGCTCCGAGAACCTCGGCAAGATGGAGTTCATCAAGCTCGTGCAGGCCAACGGCGGAGTCCTGAACGGCTCGACGCGCTTCGACTTCACCAACTACTTCGAGGTCGTCCCGGCACACACGCTCGAGACGGCGCTCTGGGCGGAGGCCGACCGGATCAAGGGCCTCGCAATCACCGCCGACAACCTCAAAAACCAGCAGGAGGTCGTCAAGAACGAGGTCAAAGTCAACGTCCTCAACCAGCCCTACGGCGGATTCCCCTGGCTGGACCTCCCGCAGTACGCCAACACGAACTGGTACAACGCGCACAACTTCTACGGGGATCTCGACGACCTCGACGCCGCGACCCTCGACGACGTCGCGAGTTTCTTCAAGACCTTCTACTCGCCGAGCAACGCCGTCCTCGTCATCGTCGGCGACTTCGACGCGGCGCAGACGAAGGCCTGGATCCAGAAGTATTTCGCCCCGATCCCGGCTTCGCCGCTGCCTCCGAAGGCCGACATCTCGGAGCCTCGCCAGGAGAAGGAGAAGCGCGCGACCAAGGAAGACAAGCTCGCCACGCGGCCCGCGATCGCGATCGGCTACCACGCTCCCCCGCGCAACACGCCCGAGTACTACGCGATGGGCCTGCTGGACCAGGTGCTCGTGCAGGGCAACGACAGCCGCCTCTACCAGGCGCTCGTCCAGGAGAACGGCCTGACCGGCGACGTCGAGGGCGGCATCAACTCCGGCCTCGGCGACATGTACAACATCAACGGGCCGACGCTCTGGGACGTCTCGCTCTACTACGACAAGGACAAGACCTCCGAGCAGATCCTCAAGGTCTTCGACGCCGAGATCGAGAAGGTGAAGGCGACGCCGATCGACCAGGCCACGCTCGACCGCGCGCTCGTCAAGGTGCGCTCCAGCCTCTACGACAAGATGGAGGGGTTCGTCGGCTTCGGCAAGGCGGACCTCCTCGCCTCCTTCGCGCTGTTCGACGACGACCCGTCCCGGATCAACCGGATCGAGGAGGAGTTCCGGAAAGTCACGCCGGCCATGATGCAGAAGACCGCGCAGGAATATCTGCGCGCCGGCAATCGCACGATCCTCGTGATCGATCCGAAGGCGCCCGCCGACAAGAGCGGGTCGTAGGAGACGCCATGAAGACACACACGACGAACCTCGCGCTCGCTCTGGCGCTGATCGCCGCCCCGGCCTTCGCCCAGAAGCAGGCGCCGCCGGCGCCCGGCACTCCCCGGGGCTTCTCGGTTCCCAAACCCACGACGCTGACCCTCGAAAACGGCTTCGGCGTCACGCTCGTCCAGTACGGAACGGTTCCGAAGGTCACGGTCAATCTGGCCGTCCGGACGGGCAACATCGACGAGAAGGCCGACGAGGTCTGGCTCGCCGACGTGATGGGCGAGATGCTCTCCGAGGGCACGGCGACGCGCAGCGCGTCGAAGATTGCCGAGGACGCGGCGCGCATGGGGGGCTCGCTCGACGTCGTCGTCGGCGAGAACCGCATCGACATCGGCGGCGACGTCCTCTCCGAGTTCGGCCCCGAGATGGTCGCCCTCGTCGCCGACGTCGCGCTCCATCCGAAGTTCCCCGAGTCGGAGTTGACGCGACTGAAGGCCGACAAGGCCCGCGAGCTCTCGATCGCGAAGAGCCAGCCCCAGCCGCTCGCGCAGGAAAAGTTCCGCGCCGTGGTCTACGGCGATCACCCCTACGGCCGCCTCTTCCCGACCGAGGCGATGCTGCAGAGCTACTCGATCGCCCAGGTCAAGGGGTTCTACGACCGCAACTTCGGCGCGGCCCGCTCGCGCATCTACGTCGTCGGCCGCTTCGACGCAAAAGCCGTCGAGGCCGCGATCCGGAAGGCCTTCGCGGACTGGAAGAAGGGAGCGGCGCCGAACACGACGAAACCGTCCCCGAAGAGCGCTCGCGCGGTGTACCTCATCGAGCGGCCGGGAGCCCCGCAGTCGACGATCAACATCGGGATGCCGGTGATCGATCCGTCGAATCCGGACTGGGACCGCCTCTACCTGATGAACGTGCTGCTCGGAGGCTCGTTCGCCTCACGCATCACCTCCAACATCCGCGAGCAGAAGGGCTACACGTACTCCCCGCAGGGACAGCTCTCGAGCCGCTACCGGGACGCGTACTGGATCGAGGTCGCCGACGTGACGACCAACGTGACCGGGCCGGCGCTCAAGGAGATCCTCGGCGAAGTCGACAGGCTCCAGTCCGAGGCGCCGTCGGAGAAAGAGCTCAAGGACTTCCAGAACTACCGGGCCGGCGTTTTCGTCCTGCAGAACTCGTCGCGCGGCGGCATCATCGGGCAGCTCGAGTTCGTCGACCTCCACGGCCTGCCGGCCGAGTACCTCAACGGCTACGTCGAGAGGATCTACGCGATCACGCCGGCCCAGGTCCAGGAAGTCGCGAAGAAGTACCTCCAGGACGACAAGGCCACGATCGTCGTCGTGGGCGACCGGAAGCTCATCGAGGAGCAGCTGAAGGCGTTCGGTCCGCTGAAGTGACACGCGGCGCGCTAGCGCGCGCCGGTCTCTGAGCGAAGCGAAGGATCCCAGACTCGATCGCGGCGCTGCGAGTTCGGGATCCTTGGCCGCGGCTCAGGATGACGGCTACTTGCGGCGCCGCCGCTTCGCGCATCCACGCCGGCTTCTTCTTTGCCGCCCGCGCATAGACCGGGCAGCTCGGCACATGCGCTCCGCGCAGGTAGCCGGTCGAGAGAAGGAACGAGCGGACGATCTCCCCGCCGGTGAAGACGAACGTCTGCTTGAAGAGCTTCTGCCACTCGGCGGCGCTCCGCGGGTGATGGGCGTCGAGCCACTTCGCGAAGGAGCCGTGCGACTTCCGGATCGCGAGGATGCGCCGGGCGTTCTCGATGACGGCGGCGACCTTCAGGCGGTTGCGGATGATGCCGGCGTCCGCGAGAAGGCGCCGCCGTTCACGCGCGCCGAAGCGGGCCACCTTCGCGACATCGAAGCCGGCGTAGGCGCGGCGGAAGCCCTTCCGCTTCTGGAGCATCGTGAGCCAGGAGAGTCCGGCCTGGTTGATCTCGAGGGCCAGACGTTCCAGGAGGGCGCGGTCCGAGCGGATCGGGAAGCCGTACTCGCGGTCGTGGTACGGACCGTGAAGCGCGTGCCCCTTCGCGAAGCGGCAATAGCTCACGGGGCGGGGAGCGTATCATCCGAGAAATGAAGAGACTTCTGCTTCTGCTCGCAGCGGTCGGCATCGTCGTCTACCTCGTCAAGACCCAGGGGCTGCTGACGAAATCCACGGCCGCGGACCCGAGCGGCACGCCCATCGACCGCGCCCGTTCCGCCGCCGCCGCGAGCGATGCGCGCACGTCTGCAGGCAGCGCCGTGGCGCGCGAGGCCGACCAGCCCTTCACGGGCTCCGTGTCCGAGAACATGACGCCCGACCAGGTCCGTGCCCTGCTCGGCACTCCCGATGACGTTGCCACCGAAACGACCGGCGCCGGGGGTGCCCGCGAGATCTGGACCTATCGCAGCGTCGGCAAGACCGTCGTCTTTGAGAACGGGGTCGCCGTCTCGATCCGGTAGGACGGGATCCCCGCTTTCGCGCCCGAAAAAAGGGCGGTCCTGCTTTCGAGGAAGAAAAGGCGAACCTCGCTGGGCTCTCGGACCATATGTAACCTATGAAGCCGCCATAAGGAGGTTACAGTGGCGAACAGCATGAGGCTCGCGTCGGTGCAGGTCGGAAAGGCGCGCACCCTCGAGCACCGCGGACGGTCGGTGCGCACGGGGATCTACAAGGAGCCCGTGCTCTTCCGCGTCCGAGCCGGCCGCCTCGGTCTCGACGGGGACGTCCAGGCCGACCGGCGGGTGCACGGCGGCCCCGAGATGGCGGTCTACGCCTACGACCTCTCCGGCTACGCCCACTGGCGCCGCGAGCTCGGCGTCGATTTTCCCTTCGGCCAGTTCGGAGAGAACCTCACCGTCGAAGGGATGCCGGAGACCGAGGTCCGCATCGACGATGTCTACCGGGTCGGCGGCGCCCTGCTGCAGGTGAGCAAGCCCCGCTCTCCCTGTTTCAAGCTCGCGCTCAAGATGGAGCGGCCGAAGTTTCCGAAGGCCTTCCTCGAGAGCGGCCGGACCGGCTTCTACCTGCGGGTGCTCGAGGAGGGCGAGCTGGGCGCCGGGGACTCGATCGCGCTCGTCGCACGCGAGCCCGAAGCCGTCACGGTCGAGCGGATGGTCCGGTCGACCTGGGGCGTGTAGGCGCCGGATCTACAGGGTCGAGAGGAACTGGAAGTAGTCCTCTGGCGTGTCGGCGAGGCGGATCGAGAAACCGCTCGGGATCAGGCGCGACAGGGCCGGCGGAACGCGGAAGGAGCGCACGACCTTGCCGCGAACCGCAATGCGCCTGCCCTCGGGCAGATGAAGGTTCGCGGTCAGGAACGTGCCGGGGTTCGGCAACCGGATGGACCGCACGAAGATGCCCGTCGGGGATACGTCGTAGGTAAACCCGTTACAGGCGGCCCCCTGGAGGCTGAACTCGACCAGGAACCGCCGCTTCTTGCGCGCGAAAGCACGGCGCTCGGCCATGGGCAGGGCGATTCTCCGCCCGCAACCCTTGCCGTTGCAAGGGGCAAACTCGCCCGGACGGTCCCGTCGGGCTAGCAGGTTGCTGAAAAGGGTGTGGGATGGGTAAACGCCGCGAGTACGCGACGTTCCCTACTGCCGCGGGCTTGCCTTCGGTGGTCGGGTGTCGAGCGCCGCGGGGTCAGATGCAAGGAAGCGCGACGACGGCGATGCCCTGGCATCGTCGAGGAGCGATGACGCCCTTTGAGCGGGCGCTCGACGCGCCCGACGGGAGCGGAGAATGGTCCTCGGATTGCAGCAATGCGGATAAGGGGCCCCGGTAGCAGAGACTCTCGGCCGCCGTTCGCGAAGCGAACGCCCGCGGCCGAAAGCCCCGGACACGACGCCCGCATCCATTTCAGCAGCCTGCTAGTTCGACGCGCGCGTGAACTCGACGCCCCGGACCCGGCCGACCTCGAGCACGAAGCCCGCGACCTTGCCTCCGGATCTCCGGAAGACGAGATTGATGCCCTCCACCGTGAAGGCGTCCCGCACCGTCGGAGACATGGGCGCCGCGGGGATCCCTCGATGACGGACCAGGAGCTTGCCGTTCTCGACGGCGAGCCGCCAGGTCGTGGCGAGCTCCCGGCTGGCGTAGGTCCCGGCGAAAGCCGCGAGATCGGCCGCCGTCGGCGACCAGCGGTCCACCGGCTCGAAAGTCTCCTTTTCGACGTCGCCGTCTTCGTAGGTCGAGGTCACGACCATGCGGGGACGCGCGCCGCCCTTCCCCGGCTCGAACTCCGTCTCGCTGACGAACTCTCTCGGCGGGTTCACCATGCGGAAGCGGTTCGCGCCCGTCGGCGTCATCCTGTAGGGCGTGCCATTGACGTCCGCGACGAGCACGCCCTCCGAAAGCGAGAGCGTGACGAGCTGACCCGTCTCCGGGTTCCGGTAGGCGCCGGTCCACGCCGAGGCGCCCGCCGGCGCCGGCGCGGCGGCCGCCGGCTCGGACGTCTTCTTCTCCTCGGCCGGCGTCATGAGATCCCCGAGGTAGACCTCCGCGACCTTCTGGGCGAGCCGGCTCGGATTGGCGACGCCTCCGTTGTTGCAGAGACACGCCACGGAAAACTTCTGCTTCGGAAACCGGAGGAGCTGCGCCCGGTACCCGGCCCACGAGCCGCCGTGGCTGACGGTCGGCAGGCCGCGGTAGGTGCTCATGTAGATCGCCGACGCGTACTCGAGCTTCTTGCCGCTGTTGAGCGATCCGACCTGCTGCATGGCCTCGAGGACGGCCGCGTCGCCGACCTTCGGCTCGTAGAAGTTCTGGTCCCAGCGAAAGAGATCCTCGACGGTCGTCAGGATCCCGCCGTCGCCGTTCTGCTCCCAGTCGGACATGTTGATTCCGAAAACGCCGCCCTTCGGCCGGGCGTAGCCGGTCGCCCGGTTCGGGATGATCCGCGTGTGGGAGTCGTTGAACTGCGTATGCCGCATCCCGAGGGGAACGAAGATCCGCTCCGCTGCAAAGTCGCGCAGCGACTGTCCGGTCACCCGCTTCACGATGGTCGACAGCAGGAAGTAGCCCGTGTTGGAGTAGAGGTGCTCCTCGCCCGGCGCGAAGTTGGGCGCCTTCTGCAGCGCCATGATGTCGAGAGTGTCCTGATCGGTCGTCAGGTCCTGCTCCAGCACACCCTGGAGGCTCATGAGCTCGATGTAGTCCCGCAGGCCGCCCGTGTGGTGGAGGAGGTGGCGGATCGTCACGGTCTTTCCGTAGGACGGGATCTCCGGGACCCACTTGCGGACGTCGTCGTCGAGCGAGAGCTTGCCCTCCCGCGCGAGCAGCTGGATCGCGAAGGCCGAGAACTGCTTCGCCGTCGAACCGATGTCGAAGACGGTCTGGGACGTGTTGGCGACGCCGAGCTCCAGGTTGGCCATGCCGTAGCCGCGGGCGTAGGCGATCTTCCCGTCGCGATAGATCCCGAGCGCGCATCCGGGCGTATCGGATCGGTCGTACTCGCGGAAGATCTCGTCGACCCGGGTGCGCGGATCGGCCGGAGCGTCGGCGGCCGGCGCCGATGCCGTCCCGATCGCGGTGAGAGCCAGAAACACGAGAAGCCGAGAACGCATGGGCACCTCCGAACGGGGCGGATCTTACTGCGGCCCCGCCTCGAAGGCCGCGATCTCGCGCCGCCTCTCCTCCGAAAGCGTGACCTTGCGCTTCGCCCGCCAGTCGTAGCAGACCTGGGTCGTCGTCGCCTCCGCGATCAGGCGGCCGTCCGCGCCCGTCACCCGATAGGAGAAGTCGAAGGACGAGTTGCCCATCCGCGAGACGCGGATCTCGATCTCGAGGAGCTCTCCCATGTACGACGAGGAGCGGTAGTCGATCTCGCACCGCGCCACGACGAAATCGATGTCGAGAAAGTCGATCGAGCCGCGCATTCCGAGCCAGTACTTCTGGCGCGCCCACTCGAGGTAGCGCAGGTACGCGACGTTGTTCAGGTGTCCCATGGCGTCGATGTCGCCGTAGGGCACCTCGACCGAGAGCTTCAAGGCGCCGCAGTCCTCTCGGACTCGGGCTTCGCGCGGCGGAAGGTGAACTCCTGCTTCTTGCCGTCCTTCTCGAGCGTGGAAGTCAGCGTGTCCTCGGACGGACGCCGGTATGTCAGTCGGACAGTTCCCGGCGCGCCCACCGCCGGCCCCTCGAACGCGGCCTCGCGCGGCTTCCAGCCCACGAGCGCCAGCGCGACGGGCGTCCCTTTGTCCTCGCGCGCCACCAGGTCCGGATCGAAGTGACGCAGGCGCATGACGATGCCCGTCGGCTCCACGGAGATGGTGAGGATCTCGAAGATGCGCACCTGCCCGCCGGCGACGTACCGCCACATCCCCATCATCGAGTCGCCGGACGGCGCGCTCCAGATTTCTTCGGAGAGATTGCCCCCAGAGTCGTCCACCCAGCGTCCCGTCATCCAGGAGAGATCCGAGAGCACGGCGCGGGAGGGTGCCGGAGCGGTCTGGGCGAGGGTGCTCGTCGCGGAAGCGAGAGCCAGCACGGCGAGGAAACCGATCTCTCGACGTCTCACCCGCCAACGATAGCCGATCGAGGGACCTCGACCACCGCGGTATCACCGGCGCTCGGTCTCGCCGCTGCTCTACTGCCCCGGCAGCGCCGTCCTCCGACAGCAGATGGCGATGTTTCTGGTCGGAACCTCTTCCCCTGGAACGCTTCGAGTCCACCGCTCCGGAGAAGAGCATCTTGCGAACTTCGGGGCGGACGCGGTACGCTTTTGTCCCGAGGAAGCACACCGCTCGAATTCATGACGACAGTTTTGGCGTGCACGCGCGCGCGTGTTCCCGTGGCGCGCCCGCCTGCCGGCCGGAAACGCGTCCACGGAACCTCCCCGAAGGAGCAGACATGACGAAACGCACCCTCTCGATCCTTCTCGGACTGCTGACTCTCGCTGCAACCGCGCCCGCGAATGCGGTCGACTGCGGCGAGGACGTCTTCATCGCCGCGGCGACCTACTCCGTCACCAGCATCTATCCCACCGAGCTCGTGATCGCGGACTTCAACGGCGACGGGTTTCCCGACGTCGCGACGCTCGGCGACTACTACTACGGCTCCAACATCTCGATCCTGCTGGGAAACGCCGACGGCACCTTCCAGCCGGCGCTGAGCGCCGGCAGCATCGTTTATGGCCTCGCCCTCGCGGCCGGGCAGTTCGATCCGGGCCCGACCGTGGATCTCGTCGTCAGCCTGGGCGACGATCGCATCGCCTTTCTCGCCGGTCTCGGCGACGGGACCTTCGCGCCGCCGGTCGACTCGACCTTCCCCGCTCCGACTCCGATGCCCGACCCGCTCGCCACCGGCGACTTCAACGGCGACGGGGACCTCGATCTCGCGGGGGGCGGGAGCGCCGTGGCGATTCTCCTCGGCAACGGCGACGGCACGTTCCAGCCGCCCGCCTGGTTCGCGTCCTCGAGCTCCGCCTACTCGATCGCCGTCGGCGACGTCGACGGCAACGGTGATCTCGACGTCGTGGCCGGCGGAGGCAACGCGGCGGCGGTCCTCCTCGGCGACGGCAACGGGGCTCTCGGCGCGCCGGCTCTGTTCGTGACGGGAAGTCTCTGGGACGTCGAGCTCGGCGACCTCGACGGGGACGGCGATCTGGACCTCGCGGTCGCGTGTTCCAACTACGCGGGCGTGCTGCTTGGAAACGGTGATGGCACGTTCCAGGCGTCGCGGAAGTTCTCGGCGGGACCGGCGCCGCGCTATGTGGACATCGGCGATTTCGACGGCGACGGCCTCGAGGACCTCGCCGCGGCCAGCCCGGCCGGTGATGGGCCGGCCGTCGTCCGGCTGCTCCGCGGCGGCGGGGACGGCAGCTTCCAGCCCGGCCCGATCTACAACGCCTCGCTGAACCTCACCGCGTTGGCCGTGGCGGACTTCGGAAACGACGGCTTGCTCGACGTCTCCGCGACCGGAGGGAACGAAGAGGAAGTCGCCGTCCTCGCCGGCAACGGAGATGGCACGCTGCAAGCGGTGCGCATCGAAGCCGTCGGGAGTTTTCCCCACGACATGAGCCCCGGAGACTTCAACGGCGACGGCCTCTCCGACCTCGCCGCGGCGAGCGAACAGTCGATCCGGATTCTCCGCGCCACTCCCTCGGGGGGATTCGTGCTCGGTGAGACGATTCCCTTCCAGTATTGCTGCACGACACTGATCGGCACCGGCGATTTCGACGACGACGGCCTCGTCGACCTCCTCGCCTCGAACGGATACGAGGTCTTCCTCTACCCGGGGCTCGGAAACGGGACGTTCGAGGACCCCGTCCCGGCCGGCACCGGCCCCTCGCACACCCAGCTCGCGGTCGCGGACTACAACGTGGACGGCAAGCTCGACTTCGCCCTCTTTCCCGAGGGGAGCGAGGCGATCCGGGTTTCCCTCGGCAACGGGAGCGGGACGTTCCAGGAGCCACTCGAAACGGTGGCGGTGGGCCGCGCGAGCGGCGTCGTGGTCGAGGACTTCGACTCCGACGGCGCTCCCGACGTCGCCGTCTCCAACGGCATCGAATGCTGCAGCGGTGGCGCGAATACGGTCAGGGTCGCGCTCGGGGTGGGCGACGGAACGTTCGGCGTGCCCGCCGCGTATCCGACCGGGGTTGGTCCCGTGGACGTTGCGGCCGCGGATTTCGACGGAAATGGGCTCCTCGATCTGGCGAGCGCGAATGCGGACGGAACGGTCTCGATTCTCTCGGGTAGCGGCGACGGAACCTTCGCGGACGCAGGGCTCGTCGGTCTGGGCTGGAGACCGTCCTCGATTACTGCGGCGGACTTCGACGCCAACGGTTTCGCGGACATCGTGACGGCCAACCGGGAGACCGACAATGCGACGCTTCTCGCCGGCCTCGGCAACGGAGGCTTCGAGAGCCCGGCGACCTTCGGTGTCGGAGCCGACCCTCTTCCCGCGCTCGTGATCGACCTCATGGCGAACGGAACCCCCGACGTCGTCATCGGGAACACGCGCGGGCTGGGTGGGGTCGCGCTTCTCGTCAACACCCGCCTCGCGGTCGGGCCTCTCGCCGCCTCCGGCGCCTGCGACGGAGCGTCGGCCACGCTCCACGCGTACGCTTCCGGACTCGGCTCCCTCGCCTACCAGTGGCGCAAGGGCGGCGTGCCGCTCTCCGACGGCGGGAACATCTCGGGCGCGACGTCGGCGAATCTGACGATCGACCCGGCGACAACGGCCGACGACGGCGACTACGACGTCGTGGTCACCGACGCATGCGGCGAGGTGACGTCCAACGCCGCGTCGTTCGTCGTCACATCTCCTCCGGCCACTCCCGTGATCGCAATCGATGCTCCGCCGGCCCCGGGCGTCGCCGGTACGGCGTCGGTGACGAACGTGCCGGGAAGCGCCTACACGTGGATCATCGGCGGCGACACCGGCGCGGTCATCACATCCGGGCAGGGGACGTCGCAAATCACGTTCTTCACACGGATCCCCGGCGCGATCACGCTCGACGTGACGGCGTACAGCTCCCCCGGATGCGGGACCGCCTCGGGGGCCAGCGACGTGCCGGTCGACTACTTCGACGTGCCGGCCGGACATCCCTTCCACGACGACATCCTCGCGATCGCGACGGCGGAATCACCGCCGGCTGCGGCGGCGGCAACTACTGCCCTGCCACCCGGTCCGCGCGCGACCAGATGGCCGTCTTCCTTCTGAAGGCCGAGCACGGCTCCGACTACACGCCGCCGCCCTGCGCCGGCGTCTTCGACGACGTCCCCTGCCCCGGACCCTTCGCCGACTGGATCGAGCAGCTCGCGGCCGAGGGCGTGACCGGAGGCTGCGGTGGCGACAACTACTGCCCCGACAGCTCCGTCACCCGAGCCCAGATGGCGATCTTCCTGCTGAAGACCAGCGAGGGCTCCGGCTACGTTCCCCCGTCGGCCACGGCATCTTCGACGACGTCCCCGTCGGCTCCTTCGGCGCCGACTTCATCAAGAGACCTCTACAACCAGGGGCATCACCGGAGGCTGCTGCGTCACCCCGCTGCTCTACTGCCCGACCGGCGCCGTCCTCCGCGGGCAGATGGCGACGTTTCTGCCGCGCGTTCCTCGAGTCGTCTCCCTAACGTCCGTCACCGCCGTCCCTGCGCGATCTGCGCCGCCTCGGGAAGGCGGCGCAGGCGCAGCATGGCGAGGATGCCGAGGAAGGGCCCCGGCGCGAGCGCGACGAAGGCCCACTCCCAGCCGACGGCCTCGACAAGACGCGGGATGAGCTCGATCGAGGCCATGGTCAGGAGAAACCCGATGCAGGTCTGCACGGTGAGCGCCGTGCCGACGTAGCTCGGATCCGAGAGCTCCGTCACGCAGGCCGAGAACTGCGCCGAATCCGCCACGATCGAAGCGCCCCAGATGGCGGCCACTGCGAAGAGCAGCCAGGGGCTGCCGCCGAAGAGGAATCCGATCAGGAGGCAGCAGGCGCCGGAGATCGCCATGGCCACGGACGTGACCGCCGTGCGGCCGATGCGGTCGGCGGCCAGCCCCGCGAGGATGCAGCCCACGAATCCCGCGCCGAGGACGAGAAAGGCGATCAGCTCGGCGAGCGCCGGCTTGGCCAGCCCGCGCGCGGCGAAGCTCTCCCGCACGAACACGGGAAACCAGGTCCACATCGCATAGAGCTCCCACATGTGGCCGAAGTAACCGAAGTCGGCGAGCCGCACTCCCCGGTTGCGGAACACCTTCGCCACCTGCCCGAGATCGAAGCGCGCCGCCGGGGCCGCGAACGGCCCGTCCTCGACGAAGAAGAGCACGAGCGCGCCGCCGAGGACGGCGAGGCCGGACACCGCGAGGACGTTGACGCGCCAGCTCTCGCTTCCGACGGCGTTGACCAGATACGGAAACGCCTTTCCGAGCGAGATTCCGCCGACGAGGACTCCGAGGGCGAGCCCGCGGCCGCGCCGGAACCAGCTCGCCATGATCTTCATGCCCGGCGGATAGACCCCGGCGAGGAAGAACCCGGTCGCGAAGCGCAGGGCCAGGCCGCTCGCCGGCCCGCGCGCGGCGACGGCGACACCGGCGTTGGCCAGGGCGCCGAGCAGGGCCGACGCCGCGAAGAGGCGACGCGCCGAGAACACGTCCGGGAGATTGCCGAACGCGGACACGAGCGTCCCCGCGACGAACCCGAGCTGCACCGCGAGCGTCAGCCACGCGCTGCCGGATTCGGAGAGGCCCCACTCGGCCCGAAGCGCGGGCGCGACGGCCGAGCCCGAGAACCACAGCGACATCGCGAGCAGCTCCGCCGCGGCGATGAGGACGAGCGCGCGCCAGCGCGCCGGGGATTCCGGAACCGCGGAAGCCGACATTCCGGTCAGCTTGTCACAAGCGCCGCGGCGGTCAGGCGAGGTCGAAGACGAGAAGCTCGGCGGGAACGGCGGCGGAGAACCGGAAGGAGGTTTCCTCGGAGGCGGCCAGGCCGTCGCCGGCGGAGAGAGCCTTGCCGTTCACGTCGACCTCGCCGCGCAGCACCTGCACCCAGAGGTGCCGGCCCTCCGGAAGAGACAGGTCCGTGGTCTGTCCGGGCTCGAGCCGCATGGCGTACACGTTCACGTCCTGGCGGACGGCGATCGAGCCGTCGGCGCCGGAGGGCGAGGCCACGAGGCGCAGACGGCCGCGCCCGGCCTCCGGGTCGAACCGCTTCTGGTCGTACCGCGGAGGCTGGCCCTCGGCGTTCGGCAGGATCCAGATCTGCATGAAGTGGACGGGCTCCGTCTTCGAGGCGTTGAACTCGCTGTGGCGCACGCCGGTGCCGGCGCTCATGTACTGGAGGTCTCCCGGTACGATCACGGACCCGTTGCCCAGGCTGTCCTCGTGCGCGAGCCCGCCCTCCAGCACGTACGAGAGGATCTCCATGTCCCGGTGGCCGTGCGTTCCGAATCCCTGGCCGGGCCGGACCCGGTCCTCGTTGATCACCCGCAGGTCCCGGAATCCCATGAATCGGCGGTCGTGGTAGTCGCCGAAGGAAAACGTGTGCCGGGTGTCGAGCCATCCGTGGTCGACGTGGCCGCGCTCGGCGGAGCGTCGGATCTGAAGCATGGAGCCTCGCTTTCGAAGCCAACTACGCGCGTCGCCTACCTCGCGGTGCGGGCCTTGACAGCATACAACAGCATATCTATATTTGTCGATATATGCGCCCTCCCGCCGACCTCGTCCTGGCCTTCAAGGCCCTCGGCGACCCGACGCGCCTGAAGATCCTGGACCTGCTGCGCGCCCGCGGGAAGTCGTGCTGCGAGCTCGTGACGATCGACGAGCGGGGCCTCTGCGCCTGCGACATCGAAGCGGCGATCGGCCTCTCGCAGGCGGCGACGTCGCACCACATGGGACTGCTCCGCCGGGCCGGCCTCGTCGAGGCCGAGAAGCGCGGCCGCTGGATGTTCTATCGCCGCAACGAGGCGGCCCTCGCCCGCGTCTCGGAGGCCGTCGCGAAAGCCGTGTGACATCGAGTTTTTTTGGCGTAATAGATCGAACTTCTTCGATCCATTGAAAGGAGGCTCTCATGCCGAACGCCGTCCACATCTCCCTGAACGTCTCGGATCTCTCCCGCTCGACCGACTTCTACCGCCGCTTCTTCGGCGAGCCGAAGAAGCTCAAGAGCGACTACGCGAAGTTCGTTGCGAGCGACCCGGAGATCCACCTCGCGCTCATGCCGGGCCGGGTCGGCGCGGGGGCAGGCGCCCTCTCCCACCTCGGGATCCGGGTCGAAACCACCGACGCCGTGCGCGCGTGGCGGAAATCGCTCCTCGAACGAGGCCTTCCTGCCGAGGCCGAGACACGCGAGGACTGCTGCTATGCCCTGCAGGAGAAATTCTGGGTCTCGGATCCGGACGGGAACCGGTGGGAGGTCTACAGCGTGATCGAAGAACGAGCCGAGGCCGACGCCGTGTGCGAGCCCGGGACGTGCTGCGCGAGTTAGCGCTCTCTCCACCAGTCGGGCAGATCGGGTGACGCACCCGGCTCGAGCATCTCGCCGGGACGCGGGATCATGAGGCGCACGCCCCGTTCCCGTGCCGCGGCCTCCGCACGAAGCACCGGCTCGTTCCAGTCGTGAAATGCGAGATTGAAGGTCGCCCAGTGGACGGGCACGAGCGCGCCTCCGCGCAGATCGACGTGTGCCCGCACGAGCTCCTCCGGCGTCATGTGGACGTCCGGCCACGTCGGGCCGTAGGAGGCGAGGCTCATGAGGGTCGCGTCGAAGGGGCCGTGCGCCGCTCCGATCTCGCGAAAGCCGCCGAAGTCTCCGGAGTCGCCGCTGTAGTACACGCGGTGGGCCGGCCCGGCGAGGACCCACGAGCCCCAGAGCGTCTCGTCGCGGTCGGTGAGGCCACGTCCCGAGAAATGGCGGGCGGGCGTGAGCGTGAGCGTCAGGGGACCGACTGCCCGCGATTCGTCCCAGTCGAGCTCTTCGATCATGGCGCTCGGGACTCCCCACGACTCGAGGTGCGCTCCGACGCCGAGAGGAACGAAAAAGCGCACGCCCCGCGCCGCCAGGGCCACGACCGTGGCCATGTCGAGATGGTCGTAGTGATCGTGCGAGACGACGACCGCATCCACGTCCGGCAGGTCTTCGAGCGCGACCGGAGGCGCGAAGAATCGTTTCGGGCCCATCCACTCCGACGGCGACACGCGCTCGCTCCAGACGGGATCCGTCAGGATGCGCGCCCCGTCGAGATCCACGAGAGCGGTCGCGTGCCCGAGCCATGTCACGCGCAGGCCGGACGCCGGCGGAGACGCGAGCTCGGCACGCGTCGGCCGAATCACCGGAATCGGCCGGGACGGGTAACGGGTCTCCCCGGCGGCGAGCTGTCGCCGCAGGGTCTCGAGAATCCGGCTCGGCGCGATCGTGATCGTCGGGACCGAGTTCTGGAAGCGGCCGCCCTTCCACTGCGGCGACGCGCGCACGCGGACCAGGCGTTCTCCCTGGGAGCGTCCACCGAAGGCGCGGAACCACTCCGTCGATTTCGCGAACGCGAACGTCGCGGCGCCGGCCGCGGCCAGCGCGGCGGCGCCCATCACGCGGACACGGCGAGACAGCGGACGAGCGGACCTTCGGGACTTCATGGAGGGCGCACATACTACACGGCTCCCGCCGGCAGTGCCGTATGTTCACAGACGCCGTTTCATACGGCGCTTTCGCACTATGATGCGTCCCGAAAGGAAACAACGTGAGACGAAAGACCAAGAAAGCTCTCAGACTCTCCGCCCACCATGCTTCGCTGGCGCTTCAGATGCTCGTCGACGACGGGAAGATCGCCGCGAAGGATGTCGCGGCGGCCTTGAAGCGACGCGAAAAGACCATCCGCGAGCTCCGCGCGCGCCTTTCCGCCCTCGGAGAGGATGTCGCCGCGTCGGTCGCGAAGACGGCGGCCCGGGAAGCCCCCCGCGCCCGGCGGGCCATCACCCAGGCGCAGCGGCGGGCGCGTCAGGCCCAGGGTCGGTACCTCGGTGCCATCCGAAAGCTCTCCCGCCAGGCGCGCGTCCGGGTGCGTCGAATCCGCGCAAAATCGGGTGTCGATGCCGCCATCCGCGCGGCCGTCAAAATGGCGAGGTAACCCGCCTCACTCTCGTTTCGGCGGGATCGCTGCTAAAATCAGCTGTCAGACCCCTGACAGCTTTATTTTTATGAGCACTCCCGGAGGAAGCGGGACCCCTGTGCCGCCGCGAGCCGGTAGGTCCGATGGAGATCTGCCCAAGGCCGCGCCGGTGACGGCGAAGATGCGGCCGGCGCGGGTCGAGATCCAGCCCGAGGAGCTCATCACGAGCGCGGGCGACGGCCTCGTCGCCTTCGACCGCGATCTCAAGCACACCGTCTGGAACCCTCGGATGGAGGAGCTGACGGGGGTCTCTCCGGACGCCGCTCTCGGACGGGGGGTCGTCGAGATCTTCCCTCCGACCCGGCACGGCGAGATCACCGGCCTGCTCGAGCGCGCTCTGTCCGGCGAGACGGTGACCTCCGACGATTTCGTATGGTCGTCCTCGGAGACGGTCGTCGAGCGATGGCTCTCCGCGGTCTTCGCGCCGCACCGCGATGCGGCCGGTGGAATCCGCGGGGTCGTGGGCGCCTTCCGGGACGTGACGGCGCGCCGCATGGTCGCCGAGGTGTCCGCTCCGATCGCGCCCGAGTTCCGGCGCCTCGTCGAGCAGTCCGTCGTCGGAATGTACGTGCTCCAGGACGGCCGTTACCGCTACGCCAATCCCCGGCTCGCCGCGACGCTGGGGTACACACAGGCGGAGATTCTGGCCTTCGACTCCGTCGTCAGCATCGTCGCCCTCGACGACCACGCCCTCGTGCTCTCGCGGGTCCGCCAGACGCTCGAGGGCAACGAGGACGGAGTGCCCTACACGTTCCACGCGATCCACAAAAGCGGGCGGCCGGTCGAGGTCGAGGTCCTCGAGGCGGCGATCGAGCTCGACGGGCGGCCCGCGATCGTCGGAACGCTTTCGGACGTCACCGAGCGGCGCCGGGCCGAAGCGCAGATCGTCGCCCAGGCGTACAACGACCCGCTGACGAAGCTGCCCAACCGCGCCCGCCTGCTGGACCGTCTCGACGTGGACCTCGCCCAGGCCAAGCGGCACGGGCGCAAGCTCGCGGTCGTCTACGTGGACATCGACTTCTTCAAGTACGTCAACGACAGCTGGGGCCACAGCCTCGGCGACAACCTCCTGCAATCGCTGGCGCTGCGACTGAAGCGTTCGGTGCGGGAGGCCGACACGGTGGCGCGGATGGGCGGGGACGAGTTCGTGATCCTCGTGCCCGAGCTGCGGCAGAGCGAGGACCTCGCCAGCATCGCCCAGAAGCTCCTGGCCCTGATCGGCAAGCCCTTCTCTCTGGAGGGCCGGACGATTCACATCGCCGCCTCGATCGGCATCGCGAGCTTTCCCGAGGACGGCACCGAGCCCGAAGAGCTGCTGCGCAACGCCGATGCCGCGATGTACCGGGCGAAGGAGCTCGGCCGCAACAATTTCCAGCTCTGCACGCGCGAGCTCACGGAAAGGGCGGCGGAGCACCTCGACCTCCAGAAGGGCCTGCGTCTCGCCCTCGAGAAGGAGGAGTTCATCCTCCACTTCCAGCCCATCACGAGCATCGTCACGGGCCGGACGGTCGGCCTCGAGGCGCTGGTCCGCTGGCAGCACCCGCAGAAGGGCATGGTCGGCCCGACGACGTTCATCCCGGTCGCCGAGCAGACCGGCCTGATTTTGCCGCTCGGCGACTGGGTGCTTCGTTCCGCCTGCACGCAGCTCCGCCGCTGGCACAAGGAATGGCTCGACGGCCTACGCGTCGCGGTCAACTTTTCGGCGCGCCAGTTCCGCGAGCGCAATCTCTCGAACATGGTCGAACGGGCGCTCGCCGAATCGAACCTCGAGCCGAAGCATCTCGAGATCGAGATCACGGAGTCCATCGCGATGGAGGGCGCCGAGATCGTCGTCGCCAACCTCAACGTGCTCCGCAACATGGGGGTCGGCATCGCCAT
Source organism: uncultured Acidobacteriota bacterium (assembly GCA_963782585.1). Taxonomy (GTDB): domain Bacteria; phylum Acidobacteriota; class Thermoanaerobaculia; order UBA5066; family Gp7-AA6; genus DAHUXD01. Next base: position 295,545 of record CAWAKL010000012.1, on the reverse strand, counting down.
CGACGACTTCGGGACCGGCTACTCCTCCATGAGCTACCTCAAGCGCTACCCCGTGACGTCGCTGAAGATCGACCGCTCCTTCGTGACCGACCTGCCGATCAATCCGGCCGACGCCGGCATCGTGCGCGCGATCATCGAGATGGCGCACGGCTCGCGACTCAACGTGATCGCCGAGGGAGTCGAGACGAAGGACCAGTTCCAGCTGTTGCAGCAGTACGGCAGCGACGAGATGCAGGGCTACTGGATCAGTCGGCCGCAGTCCTCCGCCGGCATCGACGACTACCTCAAGGCCGAAATCGAGCTCTGGTCGCCCAAGTAGCGGACTCAGCCTCCGGCCCGGCCCGGCGCGCGTGCGACGGGGATGGCGATGTCGGTGTGGTTGAAGGCGAACCGCGACCGCATGACCGTCGTGTGATACACCTCGACGCACGGCAGGCCCACCATCCGGTAGCCGCGGAGCCCGGCGGCGCGCGGAAAAACCTCCTCGTACGCCGAAGGCAGCGTCGCATACGGGCCCACGTGCGTGGTGAACGCGAACGCCCCTCCTTCGACGATCTGATGCCCGATCCGCCCGCGAGCGGCGAACTCCGCCGGAACGCGCAGCGCGGCGTCGAAGCGTAGCTTCTCGGGCGGCGTGATTCCGGGGGCATCGTGCCCGATACCCATGAGCACGTGAGGCTCCGGAAGACGCCGCCGCCTCGCCCAGTCGGAGAGCTCGGCCCACAGCCCATCGTCCACGCTCTCGTAGGGACCGACGTGGCGCACGAACGCGACGTGGACGTCGGCGAGGACGACGACGCGCGTCGCCGACAGGGCGTACGCGAGGTCGACCGTCGCCGGCGGCGCTCGCCGACGGCCGCGGCGCTCTCCGGGCAAACCGTGCCGGCGATAGTCCCGCGGGGATAGTCCAAAGCGGCGCCGGAACGCCCGGGTGAAGGTCTCGTGGCTACGAAAACCGCAGTCGAGAGCGACGTCGAGGATACTCGCGCTCTGGAGGAGCAGCCGGAACGCCGCGCGCTCGAGCCGGAGCCTCTGCGTGTACTGCTTGACCGTCTCGCCGGTGTCGCGAGTGAACTCACGCTCGAAGTGAAAGCGGGAGAGGCCCGCGAGGCGCGAGAGAGAACCGAGCGAGAGATCCTCGTCGAGCCGCGACTGGACTCGAACGAGGACCTGATTGAGGACCTCAGGCTGCAAGGCCTCGCCCTTGCGAAAGCGCCGCTCGCCCGGCGGACGTTCCGGCCACGAAGGCGGCGAGCTTGGTCGCAACGTTGGCGGCCACCAGTCCGAGGTTGTACTCCGGATCTCCGCCGAAGACGAGGAGCACACCGAGCTCTAAGGCGAGATAGAGACCTCCAAGCGCCGCCGCGGTCCGCCCGGCGTCGGCGCCGAGTCGTCTCCTCAACAGGCGCCCGGCCGCGAAGAAGGCCGGCATTCCGACGACCAGCGAGACGATGGGGCTCGCGGAGCGCGCGTATGCCTGATAGTCCGCCAGGCTTCGGCCCGGTTCGAGCACGTACGAATAGACCGCGACCCAGGCAAACGCAGCGGCAATCACCACAACCTCGAGACCCACCAGCCCGGCGACGGCCCACACCCATCGAATCCGCGGGCCACGACCACCGCGAAACGCTTCGTCCGTCATACATGACCTCCTCGTCTGAGGACGATAGGCATGCGGACGCACGGATTCTTGACGATTCTTGCTGGCGCGTTTTCTCGCCGTTCGCGAAGACAAAAAAAGAGGCGGGCCAAAGCCCGCCTCGGCGAAAAGGTCGGCGAACGCTTACGGATGGTGGGCGATCGGGGGACGCGGCGCGCGCGGCGCCGGGCGACCGATCGAAGATCGAGATCTCCTCGTCCTGGCGGCGGCGCATCGTCAGACGCACCACGATGAAGAGCCCCACGGCGAGACCGGCGATCATGAGCACGGTGCCGATCGGCGAGGAGTCGCGAACCGGGGCCTGCTCTTCCGTCTTCTCGGCGGCGGCGACGTTGCCGGCGCCCGTCGTATCGAGCGGCGGCCGGAGGCGCAGCGGACTCCGCGGACAGCCGGAGGCGGAGCGGCGCCATCGCCTGTCGAGGGCGGATTCACGCTCGCGGCCGCTCCGGCGGCCGCGGCATCCGGAGGCCTCCGTGGAGGCGGACGCTTCGGGCTTCACGACTTCGGGCTTCACTTCTTCGACCGGCTTGACCGGCTTCTTCTCGGTCTTCTTCTTGACGACCGGCTTATCCACGGGCTGCGCAACCGGCTTCTCCGGCGGTGCGGCCTGGGGCTCTACCGGAAGCGGGGCGACCGGCGCGGGCGCCGCATCCGTCGGCGGCGTCTGGACGTCGGTGGCATCCGGAGGCGGGACTTCCGACGGGGGCTGCGCCTCTTGAACGGGCGGCTCCTGTACGGGCTGCTCCTCGACGGGGGCCGGAGGAGCGTCGGTGGTTTCAATCGGCTCCGCAGTCTGCTCCGTCGGAGCGGGGCTCGGTTCGGGCGCGGGGACCGGCTCCTGTGCCAGGGCCACACCAGCTGCGATGCCGAGCACCGCAGCGGTGACGAGCAGGAATCGACTCATGGATCGCATCGCTTTCTCCTTTCCATGTCCTTTCCTTTTTCCTTGTCTTTGCTTTCCTCGGTGATCGCCTTGAGCGCCCACCGCAAGGAGTAGAGAGCAGGATCCATGCCACGCCGAAGGGCCGCTTTTATTGCACAAAAACGCGAAATCACGGGCTCCCGCGCGCCGTGAACAGGCTCGCGCCGGAGGGCGCTCGCGAGGGGTGCTTCGATTTGGAGCATGCCGCTGCAGCGCGCGGTTCGGCGTTAACATGCCCCGCAGATGAGCTTCGAGGGCGAGGAGCGCCGGTTCGCTCGCTGGTTCTGCGCGGGTTGCCGGTCGCCGCGATTCGCGCCGATCCCCCGCGACGGCCGACTCAAGTGCCCGATCTGCTACGAAGCCGTGGCCTTCGACCCGCGCAAGCACGCCCGCCGCGATCCCGGCAACCGCGGGAAACGACCCGACGAGATCCCGCCCCGGGCCTGAACGCGCTCTACTTCGGCCAGAGCCATCCGAACGTTCCAGCCGTCACCAGCGCGTACAGAAGACCGTCGAAGGTCGCCTTGAGCGTCGTCGACCACTTCGTGCTCTTCCAGATCGGGCTCTGCCAGAGGGCGAGGGCGTAACCGGCGAAGGCGACCAGGCCGACGGTGTGAAATACCGTCCGGTACGGCGTACCCGGACCGAGCAAGGGCGCGGCCGCGTGGGCCGCGACGACTCCGACGACGATCGAATAGATGAACCACTGCACGAGCCGCTTGCCCATCGCGAAGCCTGAAGGCGGCATGATCGTCATAGAGCCCAGGGGCCCGAGCTCGCACCCTCTTCAGGAACTCCGGGTTCTTCATGTCCTTGGCCCCGCTCGGGCGCGGAAAGACGTAGTCGCCTGGCGGGATGCCGAGCTTTCGCAGCGCGGCCATCGCCTCGTCCTCCGCGGGAAGTCTGCCGTAGTCGCCGGCGTGATAGCCGAGCACCATGTGGATGAGGGAGCTGAGCACGAACACGAACACCGCCGAGAGAAGGATCGGGGCCCAGAGGGACATCGTCGGAACCATCGTCCACCTCCTGGTTCGGGAAACGTTCTGCGAACGATATGCGAGTTCCTGGTTCGCTGCGAGAGTGCGTCCCGTCTCGCCTTCACGCGACCGGCATGGAAACCTCGCGTTCCTCGGTCCGGTCCGTGGCCAGGGCCGGCGCCGGCACCAGAGCACTGACCCGCGCGCGGACGTCGGAAGGCAGCTCGAGATCCGCGGCCGCCAGAGTTTCGTCGAGCTGGGCGGCCGTCCGTGCTCCGAGCAACACCGAGGTCACGGCCGCATGCGACGCGACCCACGCGACCGCAAGCGTCGCCGGCCGTCGGCCGAGCTCTCCGGCGAGCCTCGCGAAAGCTTCGGCCGAATCCCAGCTCGGCCCATCCGCATAGCGCGCCTGATACATCGCGTCTTCGCCGAAGCGCGAGCCTTTCGCGGGGGGACCCACCGCGTACTTGCCGGTCAACAATCCCCCGGCGGTCGGCCCGTACGGGACGACGGCGAGGCGAAGCGCGCCGGCCATCGGAAGGATCTCGACCTCGGCCTGGCGCCTCAGGAGGTTGTACATCGGCTGGATCGCGGCGAGCCGCGCGAGGCCTTCGACGGCCGACAGGCCGAGGGCGTGGGCGACCTGCCACGCCGCGAAGTTCGAGCAGGCGGGGTGGAGGATCTTCCCCTGCCGGACGAGGTCGTCCAGAGCGCGCAGGCTCTCGCCGAGATCGGTGTCGGCGTCGAAGCCGTGGAGGTAATAGAGATCGATTCGGTCCGTCGCCAGGCGCGTCAAGGCCGCCTCGACCGAGCGCGCGAGATGGTAGCGCGAGTTCCCGCGGGAGTTCGGGCCGGGACCCGCCGGGTAAAACGACTTCGTGGCGAGCACGATCTCGTCGCGGCGCCCCCGAAGAAGACGGCCCAGAATCCGCTCCGCCTGCCCGTCGTTGTAGACATCGGCCGTATCCACGAAGTTGACCCCCGCGTCGAGCGCCCGACCGAGGATCGCGGCGGAGGCCGTCTCATCCGCTTCGCCGCCGAACGTCATGGTCCCGAGCGCCAGCCGCGACACCCGGATACCGGTGCCACCGAGAAGGGCGTACCGCATCAGCTTTCCTCCGGTTTGTCGCTCGCCCGCTCCTCGTGCGTGGCGACGCCCGCGATCACGAGGAGCACGCCAGCGGCGTCTCCCGCCGAGGGGATCTGGCCGAGAACCGCGCTGCCGACCAGCGTCGCCGTCGCCGGAAGCAGAGCGAGCAGGAACGCGAAGGTGGGCCTCGAGAGCCGGGACATCGCGAGCTGATCGCAGACGTACGGGACCACCGAGGAGCAGACGCCGACGCCGATTCCGGCGGCCAGCAGCCGAACGTCTCGAAACGCGGGTGCGGCGCCCGCAATCCCCATGGGCGTGATCACCGCGAGCGACACGAGGGTCGCCACCGCGAGGCCGTCGATGCCGCTCCGCCCGCCGTCGCGAGCGATTCGGTGACCCAGAACGACGTACAGGGAAAACAGGGCACAGTTCGCGAAGGCGAACAGCAGGCCGACCGGCTCGGAGGACCAGCGCACGTCGGTGAGAAGCCAGACACCGGCGACCGCGAGCGCGAGGGCTGCGACATTTCGCCGCGACCACGCCCCGGCCGCGGCCAGGGCCACCGGGCCCAGGAACTCGATCGCCGCGACGGTCCCCAGAGGCAGGCGGGCGATCGCTTCGTAGAAGCAGACGTTCATCGCCGCCAGAACCACGCCGAGGGCCGCGATCGTCGGCCTCGCGCGCGGAGGCAAGTCGCGGACGACGCGCCAGGGCGCCCGCCATACAGCCAGGACCGCACCGGCGCTCGCAATGCGCAGCCACGCGACGCCGAGAACGTCGATGCGCCGGAAGAGAAGAACCGCAAACGCCGGTCCGAGGTAATGGAACACGGCGCTGACGAGAAAAAAGGCGTGGGGCGGCACCGAGCGATACGGCTCGCATCGGGGAGCCGCCTCGAGTCGCGCCCCGCCCGCACTCGTCATGGCCCTCCCCATGGACGCCATCCTCGTCTGCCGCGCGAGGGCTGTACATGGCATGATTAAAGCGAGGTGACGATTTTGTCGTCGAAACGAAGGGCCGCAGGGGCATCGACCTTCAGAACCGCCAGCCGTGTTCTCGACCGGGTGAACATTCAGCTACTCCGGGAGCTCCAGAGCGACCCGCGGCTGCCCACGGCCGAGCTCGCTCGCCGTCTCCGGATGTCGCCGCCCGCCGTGGCCGAGCGCGTGGCACGCCTGCGCGAGGCCGGCGTGATCGCCGGCTGTCGGCTGGACCTCGATCCGAAGGCGCTGGGTCTGCCCGTGACGGCTTACATCCGTGTCCGGCCGGGACCGGGCCAGCTTTCGAAGATCGCGGAGCTCGCGCAGCGCACGCCCGACGTGGTGGAGTGCCACCGCATCACCGGAGAGGACTGCTTTCTCCTCAAGATCCACGTGGCCGAAGTCACGCTCATCGAAAAGATCCTGGATCGGTTTCTCGCGTACGGGCAGACGACGACGTCGATCGTCCAGTCCTCTCCGGTTCCGCTCCGACCCCCGCCTTTGCCTCGCGGTTAGCCGCGCCGGCGCAGCGCCCGGCTCACGGCCGGACCGCTTCGAGGTGCCGCAGGTGATGCAGATCGTGGCCCGCGAGCGTCCGCAGGATCCAGTCGATCGACATCTCGCCATACTGCGGGTGACGGAAGAGACGGAGCCGCTCCTCCTCGCCGATACCGCGGTAGAGGCCGAGGTTCAGCTTCCGAAGCGCGAGGTACGCCTCGAGCGCCGCCAGGGCGTCCACGGGAGTCTCGCGCTCGACCCACACCGCGGCGTCGTACGGCTGCACGACATACCCGGGATCGTTCAGCGCGAGGCGCACGCGCTTGGACCAGCTCATCTCGTCCTGGGCCAGGTGCAGAACGATCTGCGCCCCCGACCACTTTCCCGGCGCGTAGCTGGCTTTCCAGCGCGCGGGTCGCCACGGCCGCACCAGCCGTGCGATGCGTTCCGGCGTCGCGGCCAACAGCTCCAGCGGATCCTCGGAGCCGACCAGGTCTTCGTACATGGGCGTTGCGGGCATGGCGCTCCTCAACAGTCCTTCGGCGGGTTCTCGACAAACCACTTCGCGATCTGCGGCATGCTCTCCTCGAAACCGCCGGGGACCGAGAAGTTGAGCACAGACGCCCGGACCGATCCCCGGTTCTCGAAATCGTGCGTCATCCCGCCGGGGATGAGGACGAAGGAGCCCACGGACGCGTCGACCCAGCGATCCCGAACGAGAACGCTCATCGTCCCCTCGATCACGTAGAACACGTCGTCCTCGGCGTGGGAATGGGCGCCCGGTCCCTGCGTGTGGGGCTCCAGGGACCACTCGGTGATGGAGTAGCCGCCGCGGGTCTCCTTCCCGTCGGCCTTGAAAACGGCGCGGATGCGCCCCATCGGATACGAGCGGCCCTGACCGGGATCGAGAACGACGGCGGCTCGGGTACGGGCACGGGTCGTCATGCGCTTCCCTCCCCCACCCGAAACGATACGGCCGAAGTGAGGTCACGGAGAGGCCTTGACTTGCATTGCCGGGAGAGTTGTATATAACCATTTGGTTATGAATGACGCTGCCCTCGACCACGTCTTCGCCGCTCTCGCGGACCCCACGCGGCGCGCGATCCTGGCCCGCCTGGCCTCCGGCGAGACGACCGTCATGGAGCTGGCCGACCCGTTCGAGATGAGCCAGCCCGCGATCTCCAAGCACCTCAAGGTGCTCGAGCGCGCGGGGCTGATCTCCCGCCGCCGCGAGGCCCAGCGGCGGCCGTGCCGCCTCGAGGGCGCGCCGCTGGCCGAAGCCAGCGGATGGCTCGAGAGCTACCGCGAGTTCTGGGAAAAGAGCTATCTGAACCTGGACGCGCTTCTGGAGCGGATGCAGCCCGACAAGAAAAAACGTGGAGGGAAACGGCGATGAAGAATGCAGGAGATCTGAAAGTCGAGCCGCGCGGCGAGCGCGAAGTCGTCATCACGCGGAGCTTCCAGGCTCCGCGGCACCTCGTGTTCGAGGCGATGACGCGGCCCGAGTTGATCCAGCGCTGGATGGGGGTTTTCGGAGAATGGTCGTTCGACCGCTGCGAGGTCGACCTCCGGGTGGGCGGGGCGTACCGCTACGTGTGGCGCGGTCCGGACGAGGCGCGCATGGGAATGTACGGCGTATTTCGCGAGATCGCTCCCCCCGAGCGCATCGTCGCCACCGAGGCGTTCGACGACCCGTGGTTTCCCGGGGAAGTCGTGGTCACGACCGTTCTGACCGAGCGCGGCGGACGCACGACGATGACGGTGACGACGCTCTGCGACACGACGGAGGTCCGTGATGCGATCCTCAACTCCGGCATGGAGCAGGGGCTCGTCCCCGGCTACGCCACTCTCGACGAGATCCTCGCCTCGCAGCTGATTTCGGAAGGGAGGACGTCATGAGCGCCGGGCCGCGCTCCCGCGGCCGGGGAAGAAGCGTGCTCGCGGTGCTCGCGGGTTTCGTCGTGATCTTCGTGCTCTCACTCGGAACCGACGGGATCCTCCACGCGACCGGCGTCTATCCGCCGTGGGGACAGACGATGGCCGATTCCCTGTTCGGACTCGCGACGGCCTATCGCATCCTCTACGGCGTGGTCGGATGCTGGGTCACCGCGCGGCTCGCACCCGACCGACCCATGGCGCACGCCATGGTCGCTCGGAGTCATCGGCCTCGTGCTGAGCCTCGCGGGCCTGGTCTTCGCTCAGAAACAGGGACCCGAGCTCGGGCCGCTGTGGTACTCGATTGCGATCGTCGCGATCGCGCTGCCGTGCGCGTGGGCGGGAGGCGGGATCCGCCTCGCGCAGCTGCGCTCCCGGGCCGTTGGCGGAAGCTAAAAAAAGAGGGTCCGGATGGACCCTCTTCCTCAGACCGTACGAATGCCTCAGTGGTGCGTCTCGGTCTTCTCGACCTTCTTGTAGACGACGCGCCGGATGACGGGCGACTTCGAGCCCTCCACGGTGCGCGTGTCGATCGTCACGACTTTTCCGATGGCGATGTCCTGGGGAAGCTCCGAGGTCGCATCGATCGTGTAGGTCACGAGCTCGCGGTTCGGCCCTTCGACCGTGATCGAGCTCTTCGGCACGTACGCGGTGACCGTTCCGTAGTTGGTGGTCGTCGTCTTGGTTGTGCCGGAAGCGCTCTGCTCGGTGCGCTCGGTCGTGGTCGTCGTCTGACCCGAGGCGTCCATCGATGTCGTCTCGATGCGCGTCACCGTCGCCGGGCCCGATCCGTCGGAAGCCGGCTCGCTCGAGATGCTGACGGTCTTTCCGACCTGGATGCCCGCCGGAACCTGGACCGCGGAGCCGATCGAGTACGTGACCATCTTGCCGTCCGCGCCGCGGATGACGATCGTCTGGCCCGGGGCGTACTGGACGACCGAGCCGGTCACGACCGTCGTCGACGACGTGGTCCGCTGGGATACGACCTCCTGCGCCGAGAGCGCGGCAGTCGCCGCGGCGAACGCAAGCGTCGCCACGTAAGTTCTCCACTTCATGATTGCTCCTTTCAAAAAACGGGTTCGACGACCCGTATGCCTCATTCGGACCGCCAAAGTTGCAAGGTTCGTGCCCCGCGCCGACAACCCACCCCCTGGAGTAGGCGATAATCCGCCCGTTATGCCTCGACATTGGACATGGATCGCGCTCGTGGCGGGGCTCTGTGCCTCGGCCGGGCTCGCGGCGACGTTCACGGTCACGACGACGGCCGACGCCGGCCCCGGGTCTCTCCGCCAGGCGATCCTCGACGCGAACGCGGCCGCCGGGCCGGACACGATTGCTTTCTCGATCGGGAGCGGCGGGCTCGCGACGATCGCGCCGACGAGCGCGCTTCCGCCGATCACGGACGCCGTCACGATCGACGGCAGCACCCAGCCCGGCTACGCGGACTTCCCTCTGATCGAGCTCGACGGCGGTCAGGCGGGACTGGGTGCCGACGGTCTCGAAGATGTCGCGGGCGGAAGCACTCTCAAGGCGCTGGCGATCGGGCGGTTTCGCGGCGACGGCGTCCGACTCTCGGGCGCGGCCGGCAGCGCCGTCGAAGGATGCTTCGTCGGTCTCGACGCCTCCGGCACGATCCCGCGCGGCAACCATCTCTCCGGCATCGCGGTCACCGCGGGCGCGCATCGGATCGGGGGCGCCGCGCCGGGCCTGGGCAACGTGATCGCCGGGCAGACGATCGGAATCACGATCGATTCGGCGACGCCCGGAAACGCCGTGCTGGGAAATCTCGTGGGGCTTCGTGTCGACGGAATCTCGACCGCGAGCAGCCTCGGCATCGACGTCCTCGCGCCGGCGACGACGATCGGAGGCCCCGGCCCGGGCGAAGGCAACGTCGTGTCCGGGCACCAGGGCGACGCGATCCACATTTCCGCCGGCTCCGACGGGAGCGTCCTGCAGGGGAACCGGATCGGAACGGATGCCGACGGCGCGCTCGCGATTCCCAACACGGCGAATGGAATCAGCATCGCCGGCGCCAACGGCGTCCTCGTCGGAGGCACCGAGCCCGGAGCCGGCAACCTCATCTCCGGAAACGGCGGCAGCGCCATCGTCATCCAGGGAGTCGGAAATCTCGTCCTGGGCAACCGCCTCGGGACGGACGCCACCGGAGCGGTCCCGATCCCCAATGGCGTCGGAGTCCGGCTCGGCGAGGCCGTCGGCACGATGATCGGCGGCCTCGGCGCGGGCGAGGCGAATCTCATCGCGTTTCAGACCGGTTCCGGCGTCGTCATCTCCGGCGGGCTCGACAACTCCGTTCGCGGCAATTCGATCCACTCCAACGGCCGTCTCGGGATCGACCTCCTCGAAGGAGGGTTCCTCCAGGGGCACACCGCGAACGACGAAGCCGATGGGGATGAGGGGCCGAATCTTCTGCAGAACTTTCCGCTGATCGAGTCGGTCGAACCGGTCTCGGGCGGAATCCGCATCGTGGGCTCCCTGCGCGCCGCGCCGGGCATCTACACGCTCGACTTCTACGCCGACTCCGCCTGCACGCGCCGGCCCCGCTCCCTTCCCCAGATGCGCGTCCACCTCGGCGAGGCCGACGTCTCGCTCCCCGAGGAGGCGCCCCTCCACGAAGGCGAGATCCACTTCGACGTGACGCTCGAGGTTTCGCTCGCCCCGGACGAAGTCCTGACCGCGACGGCCACGGACGGGACCGGCAGCACGTCGGAGGTCTCCTCCGGAGTCGTTTTCGACGTCTCCCCCAGATCCGGAAGCGCCTCGGGCGGCGAGGCCTTCGTCGTCTTCGGCACCGACTTCGCGGCGGACGCGTCCGTCTTCGTCGGCGGCGTCCCGGTCTCGAGCTTTCTCGTGGATGAGGGGACCCTGGCTGCCGTGTCGCCGCCGCAGGCCGCGGGAACGATCGCGACCGTAACGGTCGCCAGCGCGGGCGGGCCGGGCGGGACCCTGGCGTACGCGCGTCTTTCCGATTTTCTCGACGTGCCGCCGGCGCACCTATTCCATGACTCGGTGGTGACGCTCGCGGTCAACGGCATCGCCGCCGGGTGCGGATCCGGGAGCTTCTGCGTCGACAATCCTGTCACCCGGGCCCAGTCCGCGCCTCTGCTGCTTCGCGCCCGTGACGGCGTCTGCGAGGTTCCTCCGCCGTGCACCGGCGTCTTCCCGGACGTGCCCTGTCCGGGACCGTTCACCGACTGGATCGAGGCGCTCGCCGCGAGCGGCATCACGGCCGGGCTGCGGCGGAGGGAATTACTGCCCCGACGGACCTCTCCGCCGCGACCAGATTTCCGTCCTCCTGCTCAAGGCCCGGTTCGGCGAGTCGTACGTCCCGCCTCCCTGCGGAGGCGCGTTCGTGGACGTGCCGTGCCCGGGCCCCTTCGCCGACTGGATCGAGGACCTCACCGCGAAAGGATTCGCGGCCGGTTGCGGCGTCGGGCTCTACTGTCCTGACGCGACCGTCACGCGGGGTCAGATCGCGGCGTTTCTCACGAAGGCCTTCGAGCTGCCCTAGGACCCGGGTTCAGTCGGCGTGCGAGCGCCGCAGCACGGCTCCATAGGGATATGGCATGCGCGCGCTCCATCGACGCTCTTCGATGGCCACGGTGACACCATCGTAGTGATACCGCGTCACATGCCCGCGGCTGCACTCGGCATGGCCGGCTTGCGCCTTCACGTCGAACGGCACATCGATCATCAGACCTTCCGCGCACCAGCGGCAACGAATCGGGAATCTCTTCGGGGACTCGTCGAGCATGGAGGGCACCCCCATGCCGCCGAGGCTACGGCCGGAGGATGAAGAGGAGATGAGTCCTGCGGGAAGTTGCGAAGACCAAAACCAAAAAAAAGCGCCGGGCGATTGCCCGCCCGGCGCCCGAGAAACGAAACTAGTTGCAGCTCGGCGCCGAAGCCTGCGCCTGCGAGAGGGGGCAAGCCGCGACTTCCGCCTGACCGCTGCAGCACGACGCGCAATCGTCGCAAGCCGGGCTCGCAGCAAGCCCCCGAGCCCGTCGACGCCAGAGCCGAAGCGGCGATCGCCAGGGCGAGCGCCAGGGTTCCGATGATCCGTTTCATCGCATCCTCCATCAGTTGTTGTGAACTCGAGCGACAGCGAGAGGAGGCGTGGATCAATTTCTCATCGGTCGGCGAAAACCGTGTGAGGGAAAGACGGGTAACCGGGAGGCGATGGTCGCCGGGGCGCCAGCGGGCGAGAGAACGAACGGAAAGCCGACGGAAGGCGGCTGCGCGAGCAGGATGTCCGCCTTCGAGGACGCCGGGACCGCCGTGCCTTTGGAGAGGACGATGGGGCACGGCTCACAAGTCTCGGAGCAGCAAGCGGATGCCATGAGCCCGGCAGACCAGGCACAACAGGAGAGAAACCCGATCAGAGCGGCCACCGCGATGACCCGTCTTTGCGAACCCATTTAGCAATTCAACCGCCCGTTCGCGGCGGAATTCCCTTCTATGGCTCCTCGAGAATCGGACCGTAGTCGCGTCGGTAGAGCGCTCCCGCCCCCAGACGAAGCGCGAGATCGCGAAGGGCGGCCGGCAAGGCCCGGATGCGATCCCGTCGATGCGTTCGCTGCTGTACCCAGCGGACTCGAGCCCGCCGGCGCTCGCGGAAGGCCGACAGGGACGCGGCCGACACGCCGTGCTCTTCCAGCATCCGGGCCAGCACGAGCGCATCCTCGAGAGCCATCGAGGCCCCCTCGGCCATGCTGGGCGACGTCGCATGCGCGGCATCGCCGACGAGCACCACCCGCCCGCGCACCCAGGCGTCGAGAGCGACTTCCTCGATCGGCGAGAAATGGATCGAGTCGAACGCCTCGAGCTTGCCGAGGATGCCCGGCACCGGTTCGGCGAAGTCCGCGAAGAGGGTCCGCAACCGCGCCGGATCCCGGCCGGTCGGATCCCCGGTCGTGACAGAGACGAGATCCGCGTAACAGTAGAGACGACCGGCCCCGACGGGCATCGCCAGAAACGCCCGTCCCGGGCCGAGCATCACCGTCCAGGTGTCGACCGCGCCGGCGTGATCGACGAGAAACCTCCAGCTCACCAGGCCGAGATGCCGCGGCGCGATGTTGTCGAAGACGAGCCGTCGAATCGAGGAATGGATCCCATCGGCGCCGACCACGAGGTCATACGTGCCGGTCGAACCATCGGCGAAGACCACGCGGACGTGGTCATCCTCAGGAAGAAGCGACGTCACCGTGACGCCTGGCCGTATCCGCACGCCGGCGGCGCCCTCGAGGAGGATGCGATGAAGCTCGGCGCGCGCGATGCCGACACAGGGACCAACCGGGCCCCAGAACGGAGCCAGCTCGATTTCCGCCAGGCGTCGGCCTCGGCGATCCAGGATTCGCTGGTGCGACATGCGGACCGCTCGGGCCAGGACCGGCTCTGCCAGACCGAGCGCCCCGAGCGCGCGAACGCCGTTGCCGGGGACGTACAGGCCCGTGCCGCCCGTCGGCCATGCTGCCACCCGTTCGATGATCTCCGCTGCGAAGCCGCGCTGCCGCAGCGCCCGGCCGAGCGCGAGGCCGGCGATCCCGGCGCCGACGATCAGGATGCGCGGAGGCGCAGCCATCCGTAGATCATGCACGAACTCCGGCACTCGAAATTCAGCGCCGAATAGACATCTTCAGCGACCCGGGGAGGCTTGGACCGAAGCGAGGATTTGGCTCCTCAGGTAGGACTCGAACCTACAACCCTCCGGTTAACAGCCGGATGCTCTGCCATTGAGCTACTGAGGAGCAGAGCGGACCGGGAAGGATAGAGACATCGGCCCGGGGAGTCAAACCCGCGCTCCTTCTACGAGGAGACGGGCTTCCAGGCCGCCCAGGTGATCTTCCAGGCCTCGCCGTCGTACATGAGGCGCATCTCGAAGTCGTACTTCGCCTCCGAAGGCAGCAGGCCGCTGAGCCCGCCGACGGCGCGCGGCTGGCCCGAGAGCTGCGCCCGAAGGCGGACGAGGGCGGCGCCCTCGCCCCGCTCGATCTGGACGTCGGACACGGTGACGTTGAAGATCTCGTAGGCCGCGAAATACTGGTTGAGGCGCACCTCGACGTCGAGCCGGGAGGCTCCGTCGGCGGCCTCGAAGTCGGGGGCGACCCGCGTCATCAACGCCGCCGTGTCGCGGGCGTTCGCCGCCTTGACGACCGCGTCGATCGCCTCGCGGATGGGATCGGCCTTCTTCGCGCACGCGAGCAGGATGAGCGACACGAGGATCGACGCCGCCGCGTGTTTTCGCATCGGTCTATTGTGCGCTCTAGGGCGATTTTTCGCGACCCGAACCTTGACCGCCCGCCCTCCTCTCCATAGGCTTGCGTCGCTCGCGTTGCCTCTGGAGGATGCTCATGCGACTTCGTCGTTTGCCCCTCGCGATTCTCCTCACGGTGTCCGCCGCTCCGCTCGCCGCCCAGAGTTTCAACCTCCGTGACATGCTGACGGACTTCCTGCGCGAGGGCATCACGCTGGCGCCGCCCCCGGAGGGCTTCCCGAGCCACTCGGCGCACTTCATCGGCAGTGACTCGCCGCAGTTTCGGGCCGTCGAGCAGCTGAACTCGCTCATCGCCTCCCAGCTCTCGTCCTTTCCGCTCGCGTCCTCGTCCGGCGGCTTCGTCTACCAGTTCGACCCCGCGCTGGGCGTGCTCACGCGCGTGACCGACAGCTTCGGTCCCATCTACGCCGAGCGCGCCGACACGATCGGCCGGGGGCGGTTCAACCTCGGCGTCAACTACAGCCACTTCACCTTCGACAAGATCAACGAGCTGTCGCTGCGGGAAGGAGACTTGCGGCTGGTCTTCACGCACGAGGACACGAACCACGACGGGAGCACTCATGCCCTCTTCTTCGAAGGCGACATCATCACGGCGGCGCTCCGCCTGAAGATCAAGACGGACATCGCCGCGTTCGTCTTCGACTACGGGATCCTCGACAATCTCGACGTCGGCTTCGCGGTCCCGATCGTGAGCGTCGACATGGAGGCCCAGACCGACGCCGCGATCGAGCGGCTGGCGACCGGGACGACGGCCCCGGGCATCCATCGATTTCAGAACGGCCAGAGCACCGAGACGTTCAGCGAGAGCGGCAGCGCCTCGGGCCTCGGGGACGTCGTGCTGCGCACGAAGTGGCGGTTCATCGACTGCTCCCGGACCGGCCTCGCTCTCGCCCTCGACGCGCGGCTGCCGACGGGGGACGAGCTCGACCTGCTGGGCACGGGTGCCACGCAGCTGAAGGCTTTCCTGGTCGGCTCCGGGCACTTCGGATGGTTCAACCCGCACCTGAACGCGGGTTACACCTGGTCGCTCGAGGGCTCGGACGACATCACCATCGCGGATGAAATCAACTTCACGGCCGGCTTCGACGTTTCCGTCGGGCCGCGGTTCACGTTCGTTTTCGACGCGATCGGGCGGACGTTCCTCAATACGCAGAACATCCGCGTCGAGGACACCCTCTTCACGGCGAACACGACGACCAACCCCGCGGATCCGCCGAACATCGTCTCCGCGGTGCTGCCGCGCCTCGTGACCGAGACCGGCGACATCAACCAGGTCCTCGGCTCCGTCGGCGTCAAGATCAACCCGTTCGGCAACTTTCTGCTGACGCTCAACGGCCTCTTCCCGCTCAACAGCGAGGGATTGCAGGACGGCTTCACGCCGCTGATCGGGATCGACTACAGCTTTTGAGACGTCAGCGAACGGAGACGATGACCCAGGCGTCGCCGCGCTTCTCGAGCTGAAGCACGCGGTCGGCGGTGACGCGGAGATCGTTGCCGGCCTTGGGCACCGCCACCCGGGTCTCGAACCCGAAGACCTGCGCCGAGCTGGCCTGGGGTCCCACCTCGATCTTGCGGACCTCGAACGTCACGGACTGCGAGCGGAAGCTCGAGAAGGCCTGCTCGATGCGCACGCGATCGACGCCGGGAAACACGCGGACGTAGAGGTCGGGGTCCAGCGTGTTCTGCGCGGTCTCGTAGAGCCGGACCGTCTCGCGGATCCGGTCCGCTTCGGTCGGCGCGGGGCGAACCGTCGGCGCAGGCGATGTGGGCCGCGCGAGCTCGGCGAACGGAGTGGGCGGCGCCGGAGCCGCGGGCGCCGAAACGGGGGCCACCACCAGGGCGGCCTGCGTCGGAACCTGGACCGGAGCGGCCGGAGGCCTCTCGACGCGCGGCGCGGCGGCGACCCGGGTCGGCTCGCGCCGAACGGCGGTCGGCGGAGGCGGAGTGGGCGCCGCGGGCTCTTCGGTCGGCTCCGGAGCGGGGGTCGCGCTCGGTTCGGGCGCGGCCGCAGCGGTCGGAACAATCGCGGCGACCGCCGTCGGCTCGGGAGCGACCGCGGGCGGCGGCTCCCGGCGAAGCGACGTCATCCACAGAAACGCGGCGACGGCGATCGCGGCCGCGCCGGCCGCCACGACCCAGACGGGAATCGTCCGGGAGCGCGGCCGCGGAATCGGCGTCGTCGCCACGAGCGACCGGCGGACGTCCACGGACCCGCTCGGGTGGACCAGGGCCACGGGCTCGGGCGCCACCTCCGTTCGCGCTTCTTCGATCTTGCGCGACGGCGTCGGCGTCCGAAGGGCCGCGAACTGCCGATCGATCTCGCTCTGCGCGCTCGGCGTGGCCGGTTCCACGCGGATTCCGCCGCTCGGGCGGATCCGGACGAGCTCGGCGCGGATCTCTTCCTGGTCTTCCGGACGTTTGTACCGGGATCGGATCGCGAGGATCTCCCGATCGAACTCCTCGGCGTTCGCGAACCGGTCTTCGCGCTTCTTCTGCAGCGACTTCAGCACCGCGCCCCGCAGCTCGGTCGGCACGCGGCCGTCGGGATCCGACTGGGAAAACGGCCGCGGCGGAGAGAAGACGTGGGCCTTCAGGAGCTCGACGACCGTGTCGCCCTCGAAGGGCAGCACACCCGTCAGCAGCTCGTAGAGCACGATGCCGAGACCGTAGAGATCGCTTCGGCCGTCGAGCTTGTGGCCGCGCGGCAGAGACCCGTACTGCTCGGGCGAGGCGTACTTCAGCTTGCCGAGGAAGACACCCGTGGCGGTGGCCTCGACCGGCGCTTCGGCGACTTTCGCGATGCCGAGATCGATGACCTTCACCAGGGCGCCGCCCTGCTCGTCGCGCGTCAGCATGATGTTGTCGGGCGCCACGTCGCGGTGGACGATGCCCTTGCGATGCAGGAACCCCAGGGCGAGAAGCGACTGGTGGGCGATCTCGAGGGCGAGCGGCAGGCCCGGCCGCCCGTGCAGCTTGAGGAGATCCGACACGCTGACGCCGTCGATGAACTCCATGACCAGATAGGCCATGCCGGTGTCGTCGATGGCGAAGTCGTGGATCGTGCAGATGTTCGGGTGCTTCAGCCGCGTGGCGGTCCGCGCCTCCTCGACGAACCGGCGCCGCAGATCCTCGTCCGCGATGACGCTCGGCTTCATCACCTTGACGACGCGGATCTCCTCGAGAAGGCGGTGGCGGACCCGATAGATGGAGCCCATGCCGCCCTCGCGGATCTTGTCGAGGATCTCGTACTTGCCTTCGAGAAGCGTGCCCGGCTGAACCACTGCGGAACGGCCCCTCCCGCGGCCAGCCCGCGATTGTATTCCGCGCTGCGGGCCTAGAATCCGGCCCGTGTCCGTAAACCTCTCCGACCTGATCGCGGCCCACCGGGCGCTGGACGACCTCCTCGGCCGCTTCCTCGCGGCCGCGAGCGCCGGCCAGCTCGACGCGGCCCGTCAATCGATCGCCGAGTTCGACGCGGCGCTGCGCCGCCACATGGCGGACGAAGAGGATCGGTTGTTCGCGCCGCCTCCGGAGCGCAGGCTCGTGCCGCCCGAGGACGAAACCGACTCCGCCCGCCTTTCGCGCGAGCTCCGGCTCGAGCACGTGCAGATCCGCGAGCTCTCGGGGATGATGCTCCGCCTCGTCGTCGAGAACGGCGACCTCACCGGGGCGCAACGTCTCTTCGGGAACCTCGCACGCCGCTGGGACGCGCACACGGCGAAGGAAGAGCGCGAGCTCGGGCGCCCCTAGGGGCCGAGGACCGCGACGCGAACCGTCCGCTCGCGCGGCCCGTCGAGCTCGATCAGGAAAACGCCCTGCCAGCGGCCGAGCAGGGGCCGGCCGCCCTCGAGGGGCACGAGCCGGGAGTTGCCGATCGCCTCGGAGAGAAAGTGCGCCGGTGAATTGCCCTCGCCGTGGTCGAACCGCACGTTGGGCACCCAGGCCTCGAGCGCGCGCTCGATGTCGCCGGTGACATCGGGGTCCCAGGCCTCGCCCACCGTCACCGCGGCGGTCGTGTGGGGCGTGGAAACGAGCAGAGCGCCGGCGTCCCGTCCGGCCGCTCGCGCCAGCTTTTCGACCTGTTTTGTGATGTCGAGGCGCTCGATCTTTCGCGACGTCTTCACACGAAACTCGGCGGGCACGGGCACGGGCGGATTCTAAGGCGATATCCTCGGCCCTCCGCATGTCGATCGTTCTCGAAAAAGTCACCAAGCGATACGGAAAGCTGGTCACCGTGGACCGCGTGTCGCTCGAGGTCCAGGCCGGCGAGCTCTTCGTCCTGCTCGGGGCCTCGGGCAGCGGCAAGAGCACCGTCCTGCGGATGATCGCGGGCCTCTCCGCTCCCGACGAGGGCGTCATCCGCGTCTCGGGCAAGGACGTCACGCGGCTCTCGCCGCAGGCGCGCGACGTCGGCTTCGTGTTCCAGAACTACTCGATCTTCCGGCACATGACGGTGGCGCAGAACATCGAGTTCGGTCTGCGCGTCCGCAAGGTCGCCACCGCGTCGCGCGAGCAGCGCCGCGAGGAGCTCCTCGACCTCGTCGGCCTCGGAGGCCTCGGCGGCCGCTACGAGAGCCAGCTCTCCGGCGGCCAGCGACAGCGCGTCGCCCTCGCCCGGGCGCTCGCCTACAAGCCGACCGTGCTGCTCCTCGATGAGCCCTTCGGCGCCCTCGACGTCATGATCCGCGGGCAGCTCCGCCAGAGCCTGAAGGAGATACAGAAGACGCTCGGCGTGACCACCATCCTCGTCACGCACGACCAGGAGGAGGCGTTCGAGCTCGGCCACCGGATCGGCGTCATCGAGCGCGGTCGCCTGCTCGAGATCGGCGAGCCGGAGAAGCTCTACGAGAGCCCGAGCTCGCTCTTCGTCGCGACCTTCCTGGGAGCGGGCGCCATCCTCGTGGGCGGCTCGCGCGGGGACCGCGTCGAGCTCGGAGCTCTGTCGCTGCCGATCCCGCCGGAAGTTCCCCACGACGAGGGCGACCGCGTCCGCGTCCTCGTGCGCCCGGAGCAGATCACGCTCACGGATCAGGAACCGGCGAGCCCCGCCCCGACCCTCGGCCGCGGCAAGATCGTCGAGGAGACTTTCACCGGCGCGCGCCGGCGCCTCCGCGTGCGGCTGCCCCCGCTTTCGGGCGTCCGCCAGGTCGTCCCGCC
Source organism: uncultured Acidobacteriota bacterium (assembly GCA_963782585.1). GTDB lineage: Bacteria > Acidobacteriota > Thermoanaerobaculia > UBA5066 > Gp7-AA6 > DAHUXD01. The sequence goes on along the minus strand of CAWAKL010000012.1, from coordinate 276,025 downwards.
GCTTCCGTTCGGCGAAGAATCCATCCTCCTCGACGTCGACCTCCCCGCCCACGTCTCCGCTCCGCCGGGCGACCCGTGGGTCGTTCTGCAGGAATGGCACATCCTGCGGCAGCCGACGCCGCGACTGCTCGTGTGCGATTCCGGGGAGGGACTGGCCCCCGCGCTCGAGCTCGTGCCGCCGCTGCTCGCGGCTCTCGACGGCGCGGCCACCGTCGTCGGCGTCGCGCCCGACGCGCGGTCGCAGGACGCGCTCCGCGAAACTCTCGGGCGTCGATCCGCCGAGGCGGGCCTCGTGCCGGCGGCAATCCGCGTGCGCCGCGGGGATCCGGCCGAGCAAATCGCCATCGAGACGAGCGAAGCCCCCTACGATTTCGTCATTGCGGGCGCCGGAGAGGTCGAGTCGCTGAAGGGCCGGCGCGGATCCCCGAGCCTCGTCGAGGAGCTCGCGTCGCGAACCAAGATCCCGCTGCTCGCGGCGCGCGGGCGGCCCCGCAAGCTCGAGCGCATCCTCATCTGCACGGCGATCGGGGAACCGGGAAAGGCCGACGTGCGCGCCGGAGGCTGGCTCGCGCGTCGGCTCGGCGCCGCGGTGACGCTCCTGCACGTCACGCCCCCGGGCCGCGCGCCGCAGCCCCTCGCGCGCGCGCACCTCGAGCGCGGCGTCGCGACGCTTCGGGAGCTCGGAGTGCCGTCCCGGTTCTCCTTCCGCGAGTCGGAAGCGCCCGTCGGCGGCATTCTCGAGGAGATGCGCGAGCAGCCGACCGATCTCGTCGTCATCGGCGCCGGCGGCCTCGTCACGCGCCAGGTGCTGCGCGTCTGCGGCTGCTCGATTCTGGTGGTGCCGGAGGGGAGCTGGTAGCGACTACGCCGTCATCCTGAGCGCGATCCCAGAGTCGTTTAGGATCGTTACCGCCGACCTGCGGTCGGCGTTGCCTACTGCCGTGGGTCCGTCGCTGGTGGTCGGCTCGTCGCTTCGCTCCTCAGGATGACGTGCGCTACGGATACAGCTCCCGATACGACTCCGCATACAGCAACACCCGCCGCACGTAGTCCCGCGTCTCGTAGAACGGAATCGACTCGTAGAGCTCGTCCTCCGCCAGGCCCGGGTTCTCCCGGATGAGGCGGGCGATACGGGTCGGCCCGCCGTTGTAGGCCGCCAGGGCGAGGAGCGTGGAGTTGTCGAACTGGTCGATGAGCTTGCGCAGGTACGCGGCGCCCAGACGCGTATTGACGCCGGGATCGTAGAGGAAGGCGCGCCGGTACCGGGCGCGGAGGACCGAGCGCGACAGGCTCTGGGCGGTCGCGGGCATCAGCTGCATCAGGCCCATCGCTCCCGCTCGCGACCTCGCGTTCGCGTCGAACACGCTCTCCTGCCGCACGAGGCCGCGCAACACGGCTGCGTCCAGCGAGAACTCCCGCGCCCGCTCGGGAAGCAGCCCCCCTTCCTCGATCGGGTAGTAGAGGCGGCGCCAGGCGTCGGGCACGCGGCTCTCCTCGGCCGTTCCGATCTCGGGCAGCGCCCGCTTGATCGAGGTGGCCGCCGTCAGGAAGCGGCCCAGAGCGAAGTCCGCCTGGGCGATGCGGAGGTCGCGTCCGCGCGAGGGCAGGAGAATGCGCGCCTCCGCGGCCGCCTCCTCGAACATGCGCAGGCGCAGAAGCTCGTCGACCCGCGCGAAGGCCGCGGTCGCCGTGGACGGGTCGGAGAGCTCCGCCTGCGTCTCCCGGTGCGCCGGCCGCTCGACGTGCGCGGTCGCGAAGCGCGCATAGAGGTCCGGCGGCTCGGCCGCGGCGAGCTCCGCGAAGAGCAGCTGCGCCTCCAGATCACGCCCCCCGTGCTCGAGGCAGCGCGCCCTCCAGTAGGCGAGGCGCCGCGAGGCCGAGACGCCGTGGTACACCTCGCCGAGCGACTCGAAGCGAGCCTGTGCGCCGGCGAAATCGCCCGTCCGATAGAGCCCCCACGACATCCGCCAGAGCGGCTCGAAGCCGTCGAGCCCGCCGGGGTTCTCCCGGGACAGCTCACGCGCGAAGCCGAGAGCGGCGTCGAAGTCTTCGCGTTCGGCGGCGTAGCGGAGGAGACGCTCGCGCGCGCCCTTCCGAACCGAGGCGGGCACGTCGGGGAACGAAAGGCCCTCGAGGGTGCGGATCACGGCGTCGAGTCGCGGGTCACCGCCGGAGGAAGCGCCCTTCCGGCCGGCCCCGAGCCGCGCCACGACGAGGTCGCAGCGGAAGAGCCGTGCCTCGTAGGCCGGGAGCGTTCCATCGTCGGGCACGCGCGCCGCCGTCTCCTCGGCGGCCTGGATCTTCTTCAGCGCGAACTGACCGCGCGCGAGCGCGAGGAGGTTCGATCCGCGCTCTCCCTCGGGCCACTCCTGCGGGCGGTTCCGCGACAGCTGAACGACTCCCCGGCGCGGGTCTCCGGCGGCGACGAGCGCACGGCCGCGCCGTCCGCGCTCGGCCGGCGTGAGCGTCTTCTCGGCCTCGGCGGCCGCGCGGCGGGCGAAGTCGGGCGTTCGCGAGTGCGCGTCGTACGTCGGGGCGCGCAGGAGCAGATCGCGGGCGGCCGACTGCGTGACGAGCCGGTCGCCGCGCGCCAGGGCGAGACGGATCCGCTCGATCGCGACCTCGGCGCTCTCGTCCGGAGTCGTGGCGGCTTCGGAAGCGAGCGCGAGCACCCGCGCAGCTTCTTCGGGCTGCTGCTCCCGCTCGAGCAGCCGCGCGAGAAGAGACGCCGCGCGGATCCGGAAGGCGAAGCGCCCTTCCGCCTCGAACGCCAGGCGAGCCGGCTCGATGGCTTCGGCCCGAAGGCCCGAGAGCTCGAGCGCCTCGGCGCGCCGCAGGTTGCGGTAGGCCTCGAGCCCGATGGGTCCGGCGCTCGCGCCATCGAGGGCGAGCACCGCCGCCGCCCAGTCCTCCCGCCGGGCGTCGGCCGCCCCGAGCAGCATCGCCGCCCGGGCGTTCCAGGCCTGCTGGTCCGCGTTCTGGAGGAGGGTCGCGAGGACTCGATCGGCCTCTTCGCGCTTGCCCTCCTCGAGGAGATCCGCGGCGCGGGCGAACTCGGCTTCGAAGTCCGTGGCGGCCCGCGGGAAGGCCCGCTCCGCCGAGGCGGCGGAGGCCAGGAGCCAGAAGGCGGCGGCGAAGAACCGGGAAACGCCTCACGCGAGCCACATCGAAGTGGGTTGTTGGCCGAAGTCTACGATCCGAGCGCGTCGGGTCGGCCGTCTGCGAGGATGCGCACGAGCTCTTCCTGAAAGAAGTCGGTCGCGGTCCGGACGTCGGCGGGTATCCGGTCGTTGTACATCTGCCGGCTGCGGTCGATGTCATCCTTCAGGCGGCGATACAGGTTTCCGGCCTCGCGCCCTTCGAGAACGGCGCGCTCGTTGTACAGCTTGATCTCGGAGACGAGCAGGCGGGCGAACCGCCGCGCCTCTTCGTGCCGCTCGTCGCCGACGGCCACGCGCGAGCGGCCCGCTGAGACGGCGCGTGAGCTCGGGCATCGGGATCGCCGGCGTTTCGATCGAGATCGCCTTCGTCATGGCGGAGTCGGACGCTTCCTCCACCTGGGGCCTGGGCTCTTCGGCGGCCCGCGGCGCCGCGGCGGGCGGAACCTCCGGCTCGACCTCGATGGACTCGCTGGCTTCGGCCGCCTCGGGCAGCTCCTCGACGGCGGCGGCGCCCTCGTTCATCCACATGCCCGCGGGCTCCGGCCGCTTGACGACCTCGAGAACCCGCAGCGCGGGCGCGGGCTTGAGCTTGCGCGCGGCGAGCCGATCGACGACGAGACCCGCGAGGTAGGTCAGCAGGCCGAGCGCTTCGGGATCGAACGGTCTCTTCTTCCCCGAGAACCGCGTCGGCGTACAGAGCTCCCGAGATCTTCTCGCGCACGACCATCGGAATGACGATCGCCTCCGAAACGCGCGCGGCGCGCAGGAGGGTCGAGACTTCGTTGGCGGCCGGCAGCCGCATCGCCGTGCCGGTCATCAGACGCGCGAGCAGCCCGCCGTCGGTCAGGGGCAGCGCGAGCTGTCGCACCGCGTCATCGTCGGCGCCGTGCGCCGTGAATCCGACGGCCTTCCACGCTCCGATCGAGCCGCCGCGGGCGACGAGCAGCGCCGCGCGCGAGCAATGGCGTCGGCATTCGTCGAGGTACCGGTGGAGCACGTCCACCTGTGTCGCCGCGAGGTCCAGTCCGCGGGCCGCCTCGATTCCGACCGAACCGGGCCGGGCCGGACCGCCGGCACGCGGCACGCCCGGGTCGACGAGCTCGGCCGGGACGACCCCCTTGAGGTCCTGGTCGAAGCGCTCGAGGAATCCGAACCAGCGGCGGTCGGCCTCCATGCGCAAACGGTCGAACTCGTCGCGGAGGGCGGCAAACCTCTCCGCCAGCCGGCGCTCGATTTCCGTCTCGAGCATCTTCGCCCTGTCTTTGGTCCCGGAATCGGTCACTGTTTGCATTATCGGGGCAGAGACGCGATTCGCAAAGCCGAACCTCTAACAGGGGTCTAGCCTAAGCTTCTCTGCCGACTGGGGATACCCTCGTTCCCGTTGACACCCCGGACCCGCATCTCTAAGATACCCTGCTCTTTGTATCTCGCGGGTAAGGGGGTGAGTGTCCGTGCCTCTGGTCCATGTCAAAGAAGATGAGTCCTTCGAGAACGCGATGCGGCGTTTCAAGAGAAAGTGCGAAAAATCCGGCATCCTCTCCGAGCTGAAGAAGCGGCAGCACTACGAGAAGCCGAGCGCCAAGAGAAAGCGCAAGATGATCCAGGCTCGCAAGAAGATGCTCCGCAAACTGTCGGAGGAGCGTCGAGCGACGCCGTAACCACGGGAGACCGGGACGGCGCCGACTTCGATTCGCTCGAGTTCGGCGTCGTCCTCCGGCTCGTTTCCTCTCTGGCCCGAACGCCGCCCGGAAGGGCGGCGGTTCTGTCTCTGGCCCCCGGCGCTCGAGGTTTCGAGCGTGGCCGCCCTCCTCGCCGAGACCTCGGAGGCCTCGGCCTTTCAGACCCGTCACGGGAGGCTTCCCCTCGCCGGTCTCGATGAGGTCGGTCCCGCCCTCGAGTCCCTCGAGAGCACGGGCGGGAGCGGCGCGCCGGAAGACTTCCGGCCCATCGTCCGCGCGGCGCGCGCCTCCGACGCCGTTCGCCGCGCGCTCGCGAAGGCGGACGGCCCCATCCTCGCGGCGCATCGCGAACGGCTGCCCTCCTTCGAGGCCCTGGTCACGCGCGCCGCGAAGCTCTTCGGCGAGGACGGAGGGCTCAAGGACGACGCTTCGCCGCAGCTCGCCGCGATCCGCGCGCGCCTGCGTCGGCGGCGCGGCGAGGTGTCGCGCATGCTCGAGAAGCTCCTCGACGACCGGCGCGAGGCCCTCGGCGACGCCCTCGTCGTGCTGCGGAACGACCGGTACTGCCTGCCCGTCCAGGCTTCGGCGCGCGGCCGCGTCCCCGGGATCGTGCACGACCGCTCGGGCTCGGGCCAGACTGTCTTCGTCGAGCCGCTCGAAGTCATCGAATCCAACAACGATCTGGCGTTGACCGCCGCCGAGGAGCGACGCGAGATCGAGCGGCTGCTTTCGGAGTTCGGACGCGAGGTCCTCTCCCAGGCCGACGAGCTCTACGACGCGGTGGAGAGCCTCGCGGCTCTCGACGCGCTCGAGGCGAAGGTCGCTTTCGGCGAGATGGGCGGCGGACGCCTCCCCGAGATCTCGGACGACGACGGTTGGGTGCTCCGGCGCGCGCGCCACCCGCTGCTCGACTCCCGCTACCAGGCCCTGCGCCGGCGCGTTCTCGGCGAGACGCGCGAAGGCCGCGACGCGGTTCCACTCGACTTCGAGCTGGCCGCGGAGAAGAAGCTCCTCGTCGTCTCGGGCCCCAACGCCGGCGGCAAGACCGTCGTGCTCAAAACGGCCGGGCTCTTCTCGCTCCTCGTTCAGTGCGGCATCCCGATCCCGGCCGAGGCCGGCACGCGGCTGCCCGTCTTTCGCGCGATCCGCACCGAGATCGGCGACGCCCAGGCGATCCTCTCCGACCGCTCGACGTTCTCCTCCTCGATGGAGACGCTCGCGGCGATCCTCGCCGAGGCCGGACCCGGACACGCTGGCCCTGATCGACGAGATCGGAGGCGCGACGGACCCGGAGGAGGGCAGCGCGCTCGCGGTCGCATTCCTCGAGGCGTACCTCGAGAGCGGCGGACGCGCGCTCGCGACCACGCACCTCTCCGGCGTCAAGAACTTCGCGGGCTCGCGGCCGGACGCCCTCTGCGCGGCGATGGAGTTCGACGAGAAGACCGGCCGGCCCAACTACCGCCTCCATCCGGGCCTCGCGGGCCGCAGCCGCGCCATGTCCGTGGCGCGCGAGCAGGGGATTCCGGAGGCCGTTCTCGAGCGCTCGCGCCAGATTCTCGGCGAAGCGTGGGAACGGCGTGAGCGCGCGGAGAACGACGCCGAGCAGGCCCTCGAGCGGCTCCGCCGGCTGGAGGCGGATCTCGCCCGGGAACGCGAGAACGCCGCGCGGGAAGCGGAGCGGCTGGAAACCGAACGGCGAAGCCTGGCCGAGGAGAAAGCGAAGATGCTGGCCGAGGGGCTCGCCGGATTCGAACGGGCGCGCAAGGAGCTGGCGCGAAAAGTCGCCGAGGAGCTCGACCTCGCCCGCCACGAGACCACGCGCCTGGCGCAGGCCTCTGCCGCGCGCGTCCTGGAAGAAGCCGAGCGGGCGGCCGAAGCCGAGACCGTGATCGCCGAGGCCCGCGAGGCCGAGGAACGGCGCTCCCGCGGCGTCGAGGTCGGAGAGCAGGCCCGCATCCGCGGCCTCGGCAGCGAGGGCCGCGTCGTCGCCTTCGACGGCGACTGGGCCCAGCTCGAGGCGCGCGGCAAGCGCATCCGCGTCCGCCGCTCCGATCTGGAGCCGGCCGGCGGAAGGCACGCGGCGAAGAAGCCCTCGCGGCCGTCCGAACCCTCAACCCTCAACTCTCAACCCTCGACCTCCGCTCCGGTCGAAATCAACGTCATCGGCCAGCACGTCGAGGAAGCGCTCGAAGCCGTCGAGCGCGCCCTCGATCAGGCGCTCGTGTCGGGCGCCTCCCACCTGCGCGTCATCCACGGCCACGGCACCGGCCGGCTCCGGGAAGGCATCCGCGAGCACTTCCGCTCGCACGGAGCCGTCGCGTCGTTGCGCTCGGGGGGCCGGACGGAGGGCGGCAACGGCGCGACGATTCTCGAACTGAGATAGCTTCTCGGTTTTCTGGCGGGCCGCATGCCGTCCGAGCTCGACATCAACGATCGCGTCCTCGCGGAGCTCCGCGGAGCCGCCGACATCGTCGAAGTGATCGGCGACCATACGCGCCTGAAGAAGGCCGGACGCTCGTGGAAGGGCCTCTGTCCGTTTCACAACGAACGCACGCCGTCCTTCACCGTCGACCGGGACAAGGGGCTCTACCACTGCTTCGGATGCGGTGCCGGCGGCGACGTGATCCACTTCGTCCGCCAGATCGACCGCCTCGAGTTTCCCGAGGCCGTGGAGGCGCTCGCCGCCCGCTTCGGAGTCACGATTCCGCGCCGCGAGCGCCGCGGCCCGCGCGACGACCGGCGCGACCGGATGTTCGAAGCCGTCGCGGCCGCGGAGCGTTTCTACCGCGAGCGCCTCGACAAGCCGGGCAACCCGGCCGCGAAGTATCTCGAGCAGCGCGCCGTGCCGAAGGACTTCTGGAAGGAGTTGACGCTCGGACACGCGCCGGATGCCTGGGACTCGATTGGCCGGGCGCTCTCCCCCGCGTTTCCGGAGGCCCTCCTGATCGAGGCGGGCCTCCTCCAGCCGCGGGCGGAGACCAAAGGCTCCTACGACCGCTTCCGCGACCGACTCCTCTTTGTTCTGCGCGACGAACGCGGACGCGCCGTCGGCTTCGGCGGACGCGCCCTCTCGCCCGAAGGCGAGCCGAAGTACCTGAACTCGCCCGAGTCGCCCATCTTCTCGAAGAAGCGCCTGCTCTACGGGCTCTTCCAGGCGCGCGAGGCGATCCGCAAGCACGACCGCGTCGTTCTCGTCGAGGGTTACTTCGACCACCTGGCGCTCCTCCGCGCCGGCGTCGCCGAAACGGTCGCCTCGATGGGAACGGCCCTGACGCCCGAGCAGGCCGAGCGGCTCCGGCGGCTGACCGGCAACGCGATCGTCTGTTACGACGGGGACGCCGCCGGGCGAAACGCGACGCGCGGCGCCCTCACCCTGCTGCTCGCCCAGGGGTTCGAGGCGCGGGTCGCGAGGCTGCCCGAAGGCGAGGACCCCGACGACCTGCTCCGGGGCGAAGGCCCGGAAGGGCTCGCGAAGCGGATCGACGAGGCGCCGGACTTTCTGACGTGGCTTCTGGAGGACATTCGGCCTGGCGCGGCCGGGCTCTCCCCGACCGAGAAGCGCGAGCGGGTCGCGAAGGTCCTCGAGACACTGGCGGCGATCCCGGACCGGATCCTCCGCTACGAGGAGTACCGGAAGGTGTCGGAGGCCGTCTCGGTCCCCGTCGACATTCTTTGGGGGGCCGACAAGGCGAACCTTCGGTCGCCGATTACGCGTTCTAAAGATGTGGGGAACCAGACTCCGGGGGTCCCGGGAACGCCCGGGAATGCGGCTGCGTTATCGGCTGTGGTCCTGCCCGGCGCAGAAAAGCAGTTGCTTCAGGCGCTCATGGCGGGCGGAGAGCTCAACTCTCTGATTCTAAGCACTTTGGACACGGATCACCTCACCGACGAACGAGTCCGGAAGGTGGTTTCAGCCCTCCGGAAGGGTTCCGGAGGGGCGGAAGTTGTTGATTTTCAACGGCAAATCGAACACCTTACGGAGGAAGAACGCAGTTTCATCTCCGGTTTCGCGCTCGAAGAGTCTGAGCCGACCCCGAAGGGCGTCGAGGAACTCCTCAAAAGGCTCGAAAGCAACTACCTCGAGCGGGAAAGCGCGGAGATTCAGCGGGCAATCGATCGGGCGGGTGAGGGGTCTGGAGATCTGGCGGGGTTGATGCGCCGAAAGCAGGAAATCATGCGGCGGAAAGCTGCGCTTGGCCGGACCCCGCGATGGAAAGGAAACGAACTTGGTGATTGAGGAAAAGTTCCCCGAGGTCGGGGTGCTGCTCAAGGCCGGCCGCGAGAAGGGCTACATCCTCTACGAAGAGATCCACACGATCCTTTCGGACGAGGCGACGGCCGCGCCGAAGGACCTCGAGGGGATCTACGCGCGGTTCTTCGAAGTCGGCATCGAGATCGTGACCGACCCGGACCGCGCCGCCCGGCGCCGAGCGGCGGAAGCCGCGGAGACGGCGGACGAAGCGCGCGAGGCGGTCGAGAAGACCAACGACCCGGTGCGCATGTACCTGCGCGAGATGGGCACGGTCAAGCTCCTCGACCGCGAGGGCGAGGTCCGCATCGCCAAGCGCATCGAGCAGGGCGAGGCCAAGATCTACCAGGCGCTCGCGAACAACCCGATCGTGCTCGAGGAAATCCTCAAGCTCCTCGAAAACGCCGGCCGCGACACGCGCATCGTCGAGGAGCTCGTCAACGCCCCGGACGAGGACGACGAGGACGAGCCGGAGGTCAAGGCGACCCTCGACGACCGCTCGACGCGCCGGATCGACGGGATTCTCGCCAGCTTCCGGAAGATCGGCGCGCTCGACAAAGACATCAAGCGGATGAAGTTCAAGGCGCGCACGATCAAGAAGGGGACGAAGACCCTCGCGCGCATCGAAGCCTCGATCGACAAGAAGATCGCCGACATGGCGAAGCTGATCCGCGCGGCGGACTTCACGCCGGCGGTGCTCAACCGCGCCATCAACATCCTCAAGGACATCGACCGGCAGATGTCGGGCCCCGAGATCACGATCCGCCAGGACACGAACACCCTGAAGAAGGAGAAGAACCCGACGCGGCTCGACTTCTACCGGCGGCGGATCACGAAGTACAAGAAGAACCTCCGCGAGCTCGAGCAGAAGTTCGGCGTCTCGCACGAGGACGTCAAGAAGACGCTCCGCATGGTGCGGGAGGGCGAAGAGGAGGCCGACCAGGCCAAGCACGAGCTCATCGTCGCGAACCTGCGGCTCGTCGTCTCGATCGCGAAGAAGTACACCAACCGCGGGCTCCAGTTCCTCGACCTCATCCAGGAGGGCAACATCGGCCTGATGAAGGCGGTCGAGAAGTTCGAGCACCGGCGCGGCTACAAGTTCTCGACCTACGCGACGTGGTGGATCCGCCAGGCGATCACCCGCGCGATCGCCGACCAGGCGCGCACGATCCGCATCCCCGTCCACATGATCGAGACGATCAACAAGCTCACGCGCACCTCGCGCTCGCTGGTGCAGGAGCTCGGCCGCGAGCCCAACGCCGAGGAGATCGCCAAGCGCATGGACATGCCGGTGTCCAAGGTCCGCAAGATCATGAAGATCGCGCAGGAGCCGATCTCGCTCGAGACTCCGATCGGGGAGGAGGAGGATTCGCATCTGGGCGATTTCATCGAAGACCGCCAGGTCCTCTCGCCGATCGACGCCGTGCTCGTGTCGAACCTGCAGGACCAGACGCGCCGCGTGCTGAAGTCGCTGACGCCCCGCGAGGAGCAGGTCCTCAAGATGCGGTTCGGCGTCGGCGACGGCTCCGAGCACACCCTCGAGGAAGTCGGCCGGTCCTTCAACGTGACCCGTGAACGCATCCGCCAGATCGAGTCGAAGGCGCTGCGGAAGCTCCGCCACCCCTCGCGGGCCAAGAAGCTGAAGCCCTTCCTGGAGACGATTCGCTGAGCCGGCATCCCGCGGAGGTTGTCGAACGGACCCCCTTTGTTATATTCATCGGGGTCCATAGCTCAGCGGTCCAGAGCCACCGGCTCATAACCGGTCAGACCCCGGTTCGAATCCGGGTGGACCCACCAACGAGGACGGAAGATTGAGGCGTTTGATCCGAGACCGAAATCCAAACTCGCGGGCAACGCAAGGGTGTTCCACAACCGGAACACCCTTTTTCATCTCCGGGAGGACGCCGTGAGCGACCTCCTCGGCCAGCTCTACCGGCTCCAGACCCGGATCCTCTTCGTCCGGGAGCGCGAGAAGAAGCGCGACACGGTCCCGCCCGACCTCATCGAAGTCGACCGGGAGTACCGGACCAAGGTCGAAGCCGTCGCCGAGCTCAAGGCCCGGCTGACCCAGGCCGAGCTCGAGAAGCGGAGGGCCGAGGCCGAGCTCGCGGATCTGCGGGAGAAGCTGAAGAAGTACCAGACGCAGCTTCGCAACGTCCAGTCGAGTCGCGAGTACTCCGCCGCGCTGAACGAGATCGACGGCGTGGAGAAGTCGATCCGCACGACCGAGGACCGGTTCCTCGAGCTCGAAGAGGAAATCGAGACGGCGCGCACCGATCTGGACAGCCGGGAGAAGAACCTCCCCGCCGAGACCGAGCAGCACGAGGAAAAGCTCAAGGACTGGCGCGTCGAGCAGAAGACGATCAACGAGGAGCTCGTGAGCGCGAAGGACGAGATCGCGCAGCTCGAGGCCGGGATCCCTCCGCGGGACCGCGCCGAGTTCCAGCGCCTGATCGACAAGAAGCACGGTCTCGCGGTCGTCCTCGCCGTGTCCGGGGCCTGTTCGGCGTGCCACGTCAAGATCCGGCCGGCCGCGATGCAGATCCTCAAGCAGGGGCGCGAGATCATCTACTGCGACAGCTGCAAGCGGATCCTGTACTACGAGCCGCAGAGCTCGTGAGGACGAGCGGTCAGCTATCAGCCATCAGCTGTCAGCCAGACGGGGCCCGGCTGAGAACTGACAGCTGAGAGCTGACAGGTTTCCTATGCGCTTCCGGGCGTTCATCGACGGGGCCGCGCGCGGCAATCCCGGACCGGCCGGCGCGGGCGCCTACGTGTCCGCGGAGGAGAACCTCCCGGCCGAGGAGCACTTCGAGGCGCTCGGGCACCAGACGAACAACGTCGCCGAGTACCGGGCGCTTCTGCTCGCCCTCAAGCGCGCCGCCGAGCGCGGGGCCGACGAGGTCTCGATCGCCTCCGACAGCCTGCTCCTCGTCCAGCAGATGCTGGGCCGATACAAGGTGAAGGCGCCCCATCTCCAGCCGCTGTTCGCCGATGCCCTGCGGCGCGCGAAGTCCTTCCGCCGATTCGCGATCGCCCACGTCCCGCGGGAGGACAACAAGAAGGCCGACCGGCTCGCCAACCTCGGCGCCGACGCGAGCGAGCGCGCCATGGCCGGAGAGACCTTCACGCGCGAGCGATGAGCGCCAACGCCGGGCCGATCGCTCGGCGCCGGGAAGAGGTGCTGGCGAAGATCGCGCAAGCGGCCGCCCGGGCAGGACGACACCCCGGCGAGGTCACCCTCATGGCCGTGACGAAGACGCAGCCGGCCGAGACGGTCGCTCTCGCCGCCCGCGCCGGCATCGTGCGCTTCGGCGAGAACCGCGTCCAGGAGGGCGTCGCCAAGATCGCCGCCGTCTCCCCCGAGTTCCCCGGCTTGGAATGGCGCCTGATCGGACCTTTGCAGTCGAACAAGGCCCGGACGGCGCTACAATGGTTCGGAGTCGTCGAAACAATAGACCGGGAAAGACTTGCGTCGCGCCTCGAGGCGATGCTCGTAGAAACGGGAGAAACCCTGCCGGTGCTTCTCGAGATCAATCTGGGCGGCGAGGCCTCGAAAGCGGGAATCCCGCTCGAGGAGGCCGAGCGGCTCTGCGAGACCGCCCTGGCCTGCCCGCACCTCGAAGTCCGCGGCGTGATGGCGGTCCCGCCGTACGATCCGGATCCCGAAAAGTCGAGGCCGTACTTCCGCAAGCTCGCCGGCCTCCGCGACGGCCTCGCCCGACGGTTCGGCCGGCCGTTGCCCGAGCTCTCGATGGGAATGAGCCACGACTTCGCCGTCGCCGTCGAGGAAGGCGCCACCGAAGTGCGCATCGGGACGGCCCTGTTCGGGCCGAGGGGACACGCGTGAACGTCGGCGGCTCGGCGGGCGGCGCCATCTTCGACGCCCTGATCTGGCTTCTGACGGGCCTGCAGTGGATCGTCATCATCGCGGCGCTCGTCTCCTGGGTGAACCCCGACCCGCGCAATCCCATCGTCCGATTCCTCTGGGGCGTCACGGAGCCGCTCTTCCGTCCCTTCCGCCGCCTCTTGCCGCCTTCGCGCACGGGCAACATCGATCTCTCGCCGATTCTCGTCCTGCTGATCATTTTTCTTCTGATCCGGTTCCTGACGAGGCTGGCCTACTCGGCCCAGCTCGCGTCCTAAGGAGGTCTCCATGCGTCCCAGATCCAGTCCGCTCGAGATTCAAAAGCGCGAGTTCTCGCGCCGCTGGAAGGGCCTCGACCCCGCCGAAGTCCAGACGTTCCTCACGGACGTCGCCGAAGACATGGAGTCCCTGGCCCGCGAGAACATGGAGCTGGAGACCCGGATTCGGGCGCTCGAGCTGGAAAACGATGAGCATCGCGAGCGCGAGCGCATCCTCAAGCAGACGCTGCTCTCCGCGCAGCAGGCGTCCGAGGACATGCGGTCGACGGCGCGCAAGGAAGGCGAGCTCATCGTCCGGGAGGCGCAGGGCTCGGCCGAGCGGCTGACCCACAACGCCCTCCAGCGCTCCGCCGACATCGAGAAGGCGATCGCGGAGCTCAAGGTCCAGCGCGCCAACTTCCGGCTGCAGCTTCAGAAGATGATCGAGCTCTTCCAAACGGTGCTCGACTTCGACCGCGACGAGGACGAGAAGGACCGGCCGCTGTCCTACATGACGCGCAAGGCCGGGAAGGAAGAGACGGCCGGCTAGGGCGAGGATGCGCGGCGGCGGCCTCGTCCTCCTGGCGACCCTCCTCGCGGGCGGGCTCTCGGCGGGCTGCGCTCCCGAACCGAGCCCGGCCGCCGCGGCGCCCTGCGGACCCTCCTCCTGGCAGTTCGCCTTCGCCAACGACGCGAACGGCAAAGACCTTCAGGGCAGCCGGACCGCGTTGCTCGCCTCGATCCGGAGGGGCAGCCCGGTGCGCGTCGGCTGGAGTGAGACGAGCTCGCAGGAGAACTGGTCGGTCGAAGAGTTCTCGGACGCGGGCTTCACGAACATCATGGGCGGGCGCGACGTGGTCGCCCAGCTCGCGCCGGCCCTGATCCAGACGAACTACATCGACGCGACCCGGGCGGGCCTGCGGACCCCTCCGGTCGAGTGGCACGCCCTGATGTCGACGGACGGCCGCTTCGAGGCCGCCATGACGGACCGCGAGACCGGCAAGACCACGCGCCGGCTGGTCCAGCGGACTCGGATGAACTGGTACGTCTTCGCGCCGCCCCTCGACTGCGACCGGCGCGAAGCGATCCTTCCCCCGGCGGACGCGCGCAACGTGCTCGTCGAAGACTCCCGCACGCCGACGCCGCGCCCAGCGCCCTGAGGAGACGCTCTGCCTTCCTCTCTCGAAGTCCGGAACATCGGCTGCCTGGCGACGCCTCTCGGACGCGAGGCGCGCCGCGGCAAGGCTCAGGGCGAGATCCTGCGCCTCCGCGACGCCGCCGTGCGCGCCGAGGATGGCCGGCTCGTGTTCGTCGGAACGGAGAAGGACTACGCCCGGCAGTTCGCCGGCCGTCCCGCGGATGTCACTCTCGATGCGGGCGGCCGCGCGGTCGTTCCCGGCCTCGTCGACGCCCACACACACCCGGTCTGGCTCGGCGACCGCGGCGCCGAGATCGCGCGGCGCCTCGCCGGCGAAAGCTACGCCACGATCGCGGCGGAAGGCGGCGGGATCAACGCCACCGTGCGGGCGACCCGCGCGGGCTCCGACGACGAGCTGGCCTCCGCCGTGCGCAAGCGCCTCGTGGCGATGCGCGACCATGGGACGACGACGGCCGAGGCGAAGTCGGGATACGGACTGACCGAGCCCGACGAGATCCGGGCCCTCGCGCTTTTGCGGGAGCTCTCGCGCGACCCGGACCTGCCCCGCCTCGTCCCGACGCTTCTCGCCGCCCACGAGGTTCCTCCGGAGTTCACCGGAAACCGCGCCGAGTGGATCCGGATCGTCGCCGAAGTGATCGTGCCGCGGGCCGCCCGGGAGAATCTCGCCCTCTTCTGCGACGTCTTCTGCGAGCAGGGCGTCTTCACCGTCGAGGAATCGAGGACCATTCTCTCGGCCGCGCGCCGCGCCGGGCTGGGCCTCCGCGTCCACGCCGACGAGCTCGCCCGCTCGGGCGGGGCCATGCTCGCCGCCGAGCTCTCGGCCGCTTCGGCCGACCACCTGCTCTTCATCGAGGCCGAGGAGATCGCGGCCCTCGCGCGCTCCGGCACGGTCGCCGTCATCCTTCCCGGGACCGCCTGGTGGATGCGCTCGCGCCGGGCGCCCGCCCGGGACCTCGTCGAAGCCGGGGTGCCCGTGGCCGTGGCCTCGGACGCCAACCCCGGGACCTGCTGCACCGAGTCGCTCCCGGCCGTCGCGACCCACGCCTGCCTCGATTCGGGGCTCTCGGTCGAGGAAACGCTGACGGGCATGACGCTGAACGCGGCCGCCTCGCTGGGCCTCGCCGGGGACGTGGGCTCGCTCGAGGCCGGAAAGGCCGCCGACCTGCTGGTCCTGGACGCCCCCGACGATCGCCACCTCATCTATCATTGGGGCATCAACATCGTCGACGCCGTCGTGTTGCGCGGCCGCGTCGTGAAGGGCCGGACGTGACGAACTTCGCAGAGCTTTCGCTTCAGGGGTTTCTCGATGCCCTCGCCTCCGACGCCCCGACGCCCGGCGGAGGAACGGCGGCGGCCACCGCGGGCGCCATGGGCGCCTCGCTCACGATCATGGTCGCGGCGCTGACGCTCTCGAAGGAGAAGTACGCCGCTTCGCACGACGCCGTCCGCCCGATCGCCGAGGCCGGTGAGCTCGCCCGCGCGGAGCTTCTGGAGCTCGCAAGCGAGGATTCCGCCGCGTACGACGAAGTCGTCGCCGCGAGACGTTCGCCGAAAGACACGGATGCCCAGAAAGCCGCCCGCGCGCATCGGATCGCTCTCGCCAACCGCCGGGCCGCGGAAATCCCGATGCGCACCGCCCGCGCGGCCGTGCGCCTGCTCGCCGCCCTGCCGGAGCTCGCCGAGAAGGGCAACCCCAACGCGGTTTCGGACGTCGGCGCGGCCTCCCTGCTTCTGGACGCGTGCGTCGAGGGCGCCCTTCTCAACGTCGGAATCAACCTGTCCTCGATCGAAGACCCCGCGTTCGTGGCCGAGATGCAGCGGGAGACCGCGATCCTCCAGGAGGAGTCTCAGCGGCTGCGTTCGCAGGTTCTCGCGCTCGTTCGCAAGCGTTTCTGACAACTCCGCGCTCCTCATCCTCCTGACCGGTAAGAGCTTCCACGCGAATCGTTTTTCGAGAGAATCTTCTTGACAGTGCCGTGCCCGTTTACTAGAATAGGAACATTGAATCGCGCGACACCGGCAACGGGTCGCGCGTTTTTGTTTTTGCGCCCCACCCGTTTCGACGCAACCTCCTGATCGGTTTCCGCTTCGTCGCCGGAACGCCCTGCCGATTCCCCCTCGCGCCGGACCCCTCTGCTCACGAAAGGCGCGCCAAAGGGCCCTTTCCGCGAGCCGAAGAGCCTCGGCGCGGGCCGCATAGAATCCGGTTCCGATGCCCTCGGCCCGCCCCACCCTCTATCTCGTCGACTCGATGTCGAACATCCACCGGGCGTATCACGCGATCCAGCGCCTTTCGACCTCCGCCGGCCGCCCGACCAACGCCGTCTACGGTTTCGTGACGATGCTCCGAAAAATGGTCCGCGAGCACAGCCCGGACCTGCTGGCCGCCGCCTGGGACGGGCCGCAGCGGACGCAGCGTCACGAGGCCTACGCCGACTACAAGGCGAACCGGGCGCCCATGGCGGACGACCTCGCCTCGCAGCTGCCCGAGATCCGCGAGGCGCTGGCGGCCTACCGCATCCCACTCATCGAGCTGCCCGGCTACGAGGCCGACGACGTCATCGGCTCGCTCGCGAAGAAGGCCGAATCCCAGGGCTACGACGTCGTGATCGTGACCGCCGACAAGGACATGCTGCAGCTCGTCTCGGGCGAAAGGGTTCGGGTCTTCCATACCGGCAAGGAGGTCTTCCTGGACGACGCCGGCGTGGCGACATTTTTCGGCGTACCGCCCGGGCAGGTGGCCGATGTCCTCTCCCTCATGGGCGACAGCGTGGACAACGTTCCGGGCGTGCCGGGGGTGGGAGCGGTGACGGCCAAGAAGTGGATCGCGCAGTACGGGAGCCTGGCGGCGCTCCTCGAGCACGCCGACGAAATCAAGGGCAAGGTCGGCGAAAGCCTGCGCGCGCATC
The DNA here is from genome assembly GCA_963782585.1 of uncultured Acidobacteriota bacterium. Lineage (GTDB taxonomy): Bacteria > Acidobacteriota > Thermoanaerobaculia > UBA5066 > Gp7-AA6 > DAHUXD01. The sequence goes on along the minus strand of CAWAKL010000012.1, from coordinate 258,743 downwards.
GCGAGGACGCGCTGCTGTCGCGGCGGCTCGTGGAGATTCCGGTCGATCTGCCGGTGCCCTTCGATCCCACGCTCCTGCGGCGCTCGGAGCCCGACTTCGGACGGCTGAAGGAGCTCTTCGTCCGACTCGAGTTCCACTCGCTCGCGGCCGAGATCCACGGGGACGCGGCCGTGGCGCCCGAGCTCACCTCCGAACGGCTCGCCGCCGGGCAACCCTTTCCGAAGATCGCCGGCCGGGCCGGGGTGGCGCTGCTCAAGAGCGGCGATCACGCGTTGCTCGCCGTGGGCGACGGAGAGAAGACGTTCATCGCCGACGAAGACCCGGCGGCCATCGCGGCCCGCTGGAAGACGCTCGAGGCCGCCGGCGGCCCGTTCGCGATGGGAGACGCCAAGCCGCTCGACGCGCTGCTGGCCGGCCACGGCGAGAAGGTCCGGAGCGACCTCTTCGACGTCTGCCTGGCGCAGTACGTGCTGTCTCCGGGCGTCGCGAGCGCGGAGCTCGAGCCCATGGCTTTTCAGCGCCTGGGCCAGCGGCTGCTGCCCGACAAGGAAGCCGGCATCTCCGCCTGTGCGCTGCCCGAGGCCTACGAGATCGCCAATGCCGACCGGTGGCTGGCCGAGCGCGCCTCCGCGGCCGCCGCGCTCGGGCCGCTGCTTTCGGCCGAGCTCGCGGCCCGTCCGACCCTGGATCGTCTCTACCGGGAGATCGAACGTCCGCTCACGCCCGTTCTGGCCCGGATGGAGGGGGCCGGCGTCGCGATCGACTCTCCCCTGCTCGGCGAGATATCCCGGCGCATGGAGGGCGAGCTGCGCTCTCTCGAGCAGAGGATCTGGGCGGAGGCCGGCGAGGAATTCAACGTCAACTCCCCCGTCAAGCTCGGACAGATCCTCTTCGAGAAGCTGAAGTATCCGGTCCTCAAGAAGACCGCGAAGACCCGCTCCTCCTCCACCGGCTTCGAGGTCCTGACGGAGCTCGCGGAGCAGGGCCTGAGCCTTCCGAAGCTCGTCCTCGAGTTCCGCGAGATCTCCAAGCTCAAGGGCACGTACGTGGATGCCCTGCCATTGCTCGCGGACGAGGAAGGGCGCATCCATTCCTCGTTCCGGCAGAACGTGGCGGCGACCGGGCGCCTCTCCTCATCCGATCCCAACCTCCAGAACATTCCGATCCGGACGGCCACCGGGCGCGAAATCCGGAAGGCCTTCATCGCGCCGCCGGGCTTTCGACTCGTCGTCGCGGACTACTCCCAGATCGAGCTGCGGATCCTGGCGCACCTCTCGGGGGACGCGGCCCTCATCCAGGCCTTCGCAGAAGGTCAGGACATCCACCGCGCCACGGCGGCCCGCATCTTCGGCGTGGCGCCCGACCTCGTCACCTCCGAGATGCGCTTCGCCTCGAAGAGAATCAACTTCGCGCTCCTCTACGGAATGGCGGCGTTCACGCTGGGCAAGGAGCTCGGGGTCTCGACGTCGGAGGCGAAGACCTACGTGGACTCGTACTTCAACCAGTTCCCGAGCGTGCGGGCCTGCCTCGATGGGATCCTCGAAGAGGCTCGCCGCACGAAGGAAGTCACGACGCTCTTCGGGCGGGTGCGACCCATTCCGGACATCGCGGCTTCCAACGGCGCGGTACGCGCCAACGCCGAGCGCATGGCCCTCAACGCTCCGTTCCAGGGGACGGCCGCGGACATCATCAAAATCGCGATGATCCGGCTGGACGCCGCACTCGCGAAGGAGGGCCTGGCTGCCAGGCTCGTGCTCCAGGTCCACGACGAGCTCGTTCTCGACGCGCCCGAGAGCGAGGTGCCCGCCGTCGAGCGGCTGGTGTGCGAGGTCATGGAAGGGGCGGCACAGCTCAAGGTTCGACTCGCCGTCGACGTGGGCTCGGGGCAGAATTGGCTCGAAGCCAAGTGACCCGCGGCGCGCGGAGCGCTCCCGCGGGTCATCCCGAGGAGTGCAGCGACGAGGGATCCCGGACTCGGCAGCGGAATCCTGCGCGAAGCGCCCCCGCGGGCCATCCCGGGGCCGAAGGCCGGGGGGTCCCGGGCGTGGCAAGCCGATGGCGCTTCGAGTCTGGGATCCTTCGCTGCGCTCAGGATGACCCGCGCGCCTGCTTCGCACACGCGCGGGTCACTTCCCATATACTTTCCGAAAAACCCATGCGTTTCGTCGTTCGAGTCTTCTCGGTCGCGGTCGTTCTCGCCGCTCTGGCGAGCCGAGGCCTGTCGGCCCAGGAGCCCCCACCCGTTCCGACGCCGCCGCCTGCGGATTCCCCCGTCTCGGCGGCTCCGCTGGAGGGTGCCCCCGAACCCGTTCCCGCCGATGCGCCCGTCCCGGCCGCCGCTGCGCTCGCCCCGCCACCGCCCCCGGCCATTCCGGCGTCCCGCATCGTGGACGCGCCGTCGATCGCCATCGCGAAACTGCCGACCGGCAACCCGTTCGGATTGCCGTTCGAGACGCCGGCCGCTTTGCCGCAAAAACTCGTCTTCACCGACGCGGCGCTGACGACGACCTTCTTCGTGTCGGTGCGCGTGGATCCGGCCGGGAAGCCCGTCTCGGTCCGGCGCGACCGGGACCCGATTCCCTCGGTCGCCGCCGAGAGCATGCGGTCGATCCAGCGCTGGACGATCACTCCGGCGCGACGCTCGGGCCAGGCGGTCGAAACGTGGGGAGCGTACCGACTCGAGCTCGCGGTCGAGATCGACTCGCCGAAGATCCTGACCTCGACGCTGACGGCCGTGACGCCGCAGACTCCACTGCCCGCGCCTTTCGCGTGGCCCGCGGAAGCCGAGTGGCTCGAGAGCCGCAAGCCGGGGCCGACGCCCGAAGGCACCGTCTCGATTCTCGAAGTCGACACGGCGCCGGTCCCGACGAAGACACCCTGGACCGCGGACTCCTTCAAGGGCCCGTTTTCGGCCAAGTGGTGGATCAAAGTCGACAAGAACGGCCGCATCGAAAAGGCGATCCCGCTCGACGTCACCGATCCGGTCCTGCTCGCGTACTTCCGGCGCGCCATGAGCGGCTGGGGGCTCCGTCCCGCGCAGGCGAAGGGGGCTCCGGTCGAGTCGTGGAACGAGTTGACGCTGTCGGGAACGATCTCCTTCGACGACGAGATCAAGCAGATCTCGGCCTTGCGACGGGCGATCGGTCCCTAGCCTTCTTCGCCGCGATTAGACGATCTCGCGGCGGTCGCCGATCCGGCGGGTGACTTTCGCGCCGTCCAGATACTCGAGCAGGGGAATCGCCAGCCGGCGCGTCAGGCCGAACATCTCCTTGAACTCGGCGACATCCAGAGACTTCTTTCCCCGGGCGCGCACGCGCTCCACGACCGTGTCCACGGCCTCGCGCGCGACGATCCAGCCGCCCGGCAGACGCACGAGCGCTCCCGTCTTGACGAGGTAGCCGATCAGGCCTTCGACGACCTTCGGCCGGTGGTGCACCGCCACGGCGGTCTCCGAGGGCGAGGGCGGGTCGAGACCACGGCGTCGGAAGAAGTCCGCGATCCTTTCCGAGAGCTCTCGATCCGAGCCTGCGAGATCGCTCCGTCCGGGCGCCCGGGCCTCGTCGCCCACGATCACGAGCGCCCCGCGGGCGGCGAGGGCGGCCTCGACCGCCTCGGCCCAGCGGGCGTCGGCCCGGGGGAGGATCCGCTTCAGAAGGGTCTGGCGCGGCACACCCACGGTTCCCGAGCCTTCCGCCGCGAGCTTCGCGAGCTCGGCGGACGCGAGCGCGGCGAGGCGCGCGAGCGCCGCCTCCGTGACGTAGCGGTCGGGCGACTTCCGCGGAGCGTGGATCCGCCGGGCCGCGAGGGGCTCCGTGAGCGCTTCGCGGACGGATGCGACGCCCGTGCCGGCCCGCCGCGCGAGCTCCTCGTCCTCGACTCCGTGCTCGCGGGCCTCTTCGATCCACACGACCAGGCGTTCCATGAGGGAGCCGCTCTCGAGACGGTCGAGCGCACGGCGGCGGGCCTCTTCGTCGCGCCCGCGAAACACCGATGGACGGGGGTCGAGCACGACGCCGCCGCCGATCGTCGAGACGGGCGAGAGCCTCCGGACGACGAAACGGTCCCCCGGCGTCGCCGCGGCCGGGCTCCCGAAACGCAACTCGACGCGGGCGGATCCGCCCGGCGGGATCTCGCGCTCTTCGAGCACCCGCACGGCGGCGGTGGCCTCCGAGGCGAAGTGGTGGAACGAGAGCCGGTCGCCGCTCTTCACCCGCGGTGCCCCGGGCAGGAGCTCGAGGCGGGCAACGAGCCGTTTGGAGGTTGCCAGCGCGGAAGGCGTCGCGAGAACGAGACCGCGCCGAAGATCCGAGAGCTCGGCGCCCACCAGATTCGCGCTGACCCGCTCCCCCGCGCGCGCCTCGTCGACTTCGCGCCCGTGCACTTCCAGCCGGCGGACGCGAACGGGACGCCGCTCCGGGAGGACCTCGAGCCGGTGGTCCTTGCGGATGCTCCCGGACACGAGGCTCCCCGTCACGACGGGACCGAAGCCGGCGATCAGGAAGGCGCGGTCGATCGGCAGCCGGACGATGGCCTCGGCCTCGTCGCGAGGCACGAGGCTACCCATCGCCTGGCCGACGAGCGCCGCCTTCAGCGCGTCGAGACCCTCCCCGCTGCGCGCCGAGACGGGAACGATCGGAGCGTTCTCCAGAAAGGAGCCGCGCGCGAGATCGCGGACGTCCGAGGCGGTGACCTCGACGAGCTCGGGCGAAACCCGGTCGCACTTGGTCACCGCGATGACGCCGGAGGTGAGGCCGAGCAGGCGAACGATCTCGAAGTGCTCCCGGGTCTGGGGCATCACGGATTCGTCGGCCGCGACGACGAGGAGCACGGACTGGATTCCGCCGGCGCCGGCGAGCATGTTGCGCACGAATCGCTCGTGCCCCGGCACGTCCACGAACGACACCCGGACGCCGTCCCATTCGGCGTGCGCGAATCCGAGATCGATCGTGATGCCCCGGCGCTTCTCCTCGGGCAGGCGGTCCGCGTCGATTCCGGTGAGCGCCTTGACCAGCGACGTCTTCCCGTGGTCGATGTGGCCGGCGGTGCCGACGAGAAACCGCTTCACGGTGCGAAGGGTATCCCCTCTCCGCCCGCGCGCGCGGGGGTGAATGATAGCCTCGGGATCGCATGCAGGCGCGCATCGAAACGGACCTCAAGTCCGCGATGAAGGCCGGCGACAAGCCCCGGGTCGCGACGCTCCGCCTGCTGCTGGCCGCGCTGAAGAACGAGAAGATCCAGGCGCAGCGCGAGCTGACCGGCGACGAGTTCGAGGCGGTGCTCCGCCGCGCGGTCAAGCAGCGCCGCGACTCGATCGAGCAGTACGCCCGCGGAGGCCGTCAGGACCTGGTCGACGCCGAGACCCGCGAGCTCGCGATCATCGAGGAATACCTGCCCAAGGGTCTCTCCGACGCCGAGATCGAGACGGCGCTCAAAGACATCATCCGCGACAAGGGGTTCTCGACCTCGAAGGACGTGGGCCTCGCGATGAAGGAGCTCATGGCGGCTCAACGCGGCCGCGTCGACGGAAAGAAGGCCCAGGAGATCGCCCGGCGACTGCTGCCATGACGGCGGCCAGAGGCGGCGCGACGGGCGTCCGGGAAGAGATCGAGGTCAAGATTCCGGTCGAGAGCCTGACGGCCGTCCGCGAGAAACTGCACGCCTCCGGCGCGGCCCTCCGCGCGGCGGCCCACGCGGAATCGAACGTGCTCTTCGATGACGCCGAGCGCCGGCTTTCGGGCAGTGGCCGAACGGTGCGCCTGCGCCGCGCCGCCGGGCGGGCGATCCTGACCTACAAGGGCCCGGCGCGTTTCCAGGACGGGGCCAAGACGCGCGAGGAACGCGAGACGGTGGTTTCCGACCCGGAGGAGGCGCAGGCGATTCTCGCCGGTCTCGGCCTCGTGCCGCGGTTCCGGTATGACAAGCGACGCGAGGAGTGGGACTGCGAGGGCAGCGTGGTCGCCCTCGACGAGACGCCCGTCGGCCTGTACGTGGAGGTCGAGGGCGACCCGACGACCATCCGGCGCGTGGTCGCGCTTCTCGGGCTCGACCCATCCGAGTCGATTCCGTACTCCTATGCCGAGCTCTACGCGCGGCGCCGGAAGGAAGATCCCGCGCTTCCGCCGGACATGGTGTTCCTGGACGACTCCGGCGGGCGCTGAGCTTCCGGGGCCTGCACGAGCCCGGCCGCCAGCGAAGTAGCGGTTGATCTCGATCACCTGGGCGATCAAATCCAGAGCGAGCTGCGCCATGAGACCGCGCACTCGCCGCAGGTCGTCTTCCTGTTCGCCTTTTCGAAAGACCGGAATGCGCAGGACGACCCGGCGCTTCAGGCCGAACGGAATCGCGTCCAGGCTTTCGGGATCCACGGCCCACCCGTTCGGCGCGCCGGAGTCGGCGCAAAGCACCCGCGACTCCTCTTCGACCATGCGCCGCACATGGACTTCGGCCGCGCGGGCGATTTCCTCCGCCCGGCGCTCGAAGTCCTTCCTCGGCGAGCGCGTTTCGCGGCCGACGACGGCGAATCCCTTCTCAGACTCGATTGGAACTCTCATCGCGTCCAGCCTCTCGCTCCCCGCCGGTAGTAGAGCGTCCGCACCTTCGCCGTCGCGCCAAAGACGCGCACGACGGCCATCCGGTCGTGCGCGTCCCAGAGATAGACGGATCCCGGCGTCGCGTCTCCGAGGGGCGTGAAGGAGCAAATGTCGGAGTTGTTGAACCGAATCGGATCGTCGATCCGATCGAGGTAACGGCCCGGCGCGCTCGGATCGGGCACGCGGATGCCGGTCATGATGGCGGGCCGCACGTCGTTGCGCGACCAGGGGTAGGTGATCCCGAGAAAACGGTCGACGCCGCTCGCGATCTCCGCCGTGCGGACGCCGTTTCCGTTCCCGTCGGCGTAGAGGGCCCATTCGTATCGGTCGCCGTTGCGCCGGAACTTCAGGCCGACGTTGCGGGCCCGGGAGATGGCGTACGAGCGCGCGAGGTAGAACGCGACGGTCGTCTCATGGACCGCATTTCGAACCGACACCGACTCCCGCAGCGCCATCGCGCCGGGCACGGCGAGCAGCGAAAGAAACCCGCCGAGCAGCATGCAGACGACGAGCTCGTGCGCTGTCACGCCGGAGCTCCTGGAGGAAGGCCCGGGGCCCAGAGGGCCCCGGGCGGGCGTGGGGGTCACCGTCCCTTGCCCACCGGGACGGCGTTGGCGGGTTTCTCCTTCGAGGCCGGCGCCGGGGAGGAAGCGCGACTCGAAGGAGACGTCGAGAGCCGGACCTTGGAATCGAGCGTGGTCGGTCCCGTGATGGAGACGTACGGTTTGAGCGTGAGGAAGAGCTTTTCGCCGATGCCCTTGACCTCCATGAGCTCCTCGGCGCGCGCGAAGGGCTTCTCCTTGCGGCGCTCGACGATGCGCTCGGCCACACGGGCGCCGATGCGCGGCAGGTAGGTGAGCTCGACCGGCGAGGCGGTGTTGATGTTGACCTTCTTCGGGCGCGGGCGCATCGGCTCCTTCGCCGAAGACGAGAGCCGCCGCGCCGAGGGTCACCAGGGTGGCGATTGCGGAGACACGAATCCTGGATGCGAGCATCGAGACTCCTTTCAGGTCACCGGGTTTCAGATCACCGGGGTTCAGATCACCGGGCTTGCGGAACACGAGGCGGATACCGGGTGAGAAGCGGGTTCGAAGCGTTGAGCGTTCTTGTCCTCATCGAGTCGTCACGATCAGGCGTTCTCCATCGGCACCTCCTTTCGGAGTCGCCGAGATGGCGAGATCCGTGCCCCCGGCTGGCCGGGAGTGGAAGTCGAACGGGCCAAGCGGCTTAGCGGCGGCGGCGCGGCCGCGCGCGCTCCCTGTCGGCGACAACAAGTTCGCCGCGTCCGCGCGGAGTCGAGACGTCAAGCCATTGAGTCGCAAGGCCGGCGCCCGACCGACACGGACTCAGGACACCTGTCCAATCTTTTGTCGGACCCGCATGTAGACTGCCCGCCGTGGGCGCGGAAAAAATCGCCGGCAAAGAAATCGTCGTCGGCGTTTCGGGCGGCTCGGGCGCTCAGCTCGCCCGGCGCTTCGTCGAAATCGCTCTCGCCTCCGTCGGGCTCGCGAAGCTGCACCTCGTCCTCTCGGACCCCGCCCTCGACGTCGCGCGGAGCGAGATGGCCGGGAACATCGCGACGCCGCAGGACTGGATCGCCGGGCTCGACGCGCCGAAGGCGCAGCGGTCGCGGCTCGTCCTTCACGACAATGGCAACGTGGGGGCCTCGATCGCCTCGGGCTCCTATCCCGTCTCGGGAATGATCGTCATCCCGTGCAGCGGCGGGACGCTCGGCTCGATCGCCCACGGCATCGGGCGGGACCTGCTGCAGCGCGCCGCCGACGTGTGCCTGAAGGAACGGCGCCCGCTCGTGCTCGCGTTCCGGGAGTCGCCGTACTCCCTCGTCCATGTGGAGAACATGCGAGCGGCGACGCTCGCTGGCGCCATCGTCGCGCCGCCGACTCCGGCCTTCTACGTCGATTCCCCGTCCGTCGAGAGGTTTCTCGACGCCTACTGCGTCCGCGCCGCGCGTCTGCTCGGCCTGCGGCCGCGCGGCGAAGCGTTTCGCTGGACGGGACAGTCCTCTCCGCGCTCCCGGCGCCCCGCGCGCCCGAAGCGGTGAGCGCCTCGCATCCCGCCTCGGGCGTCCTCCGGTCCGTCCGGACGACACTCGAGATGATCAAGTTCTCACACACGCTCTTCGCGCTGCCTTTCGCGCTGCTTTCCGCCGTCCTCGCGGCCGGCGGCTGGCCGCCCGGCGCGACGCTCGTGAAGATCCTGATCGCGATGGTCGGCGCGCGGAGCGCGGCCATGGCCCACAACCGGCTCGCCGACCGCCGTCTCGACGCGGAAAACCCCCGGACGGCCTCCCGCGCGCTGCCCTCCGGCGCTCTCTCTCCCGCCTTCGTCCGGATCTTTCTCGCCGCGTCGATCGCCGTCTTTCTCGCCGCCGCGGCGAGCCTGAACCAGCTCACGCTCCTGCTCTCGCCCGTGGCCCTGGGGCTTCTTCTTCTCTACGCGTACACGAAGCGCTTCACGGCGCTCTCCCATCTCGTCCTGGGCCTCTGCCTGGGGATCGCGCCCGTCGGCGCCTGGATCGCCGTGCGAGGCGAGTTTGCGCTGCTGCCGGTCCTGCTCGGGCTCGCGGTCCTCTTCTGGACGGCCGGGTTCGACGTCATCTACTCCCTGCAGGACGAGGCGCACGACCGCCGCGCGGGCCTGCGGTCGATTCCGGCGCGCTTCGGAGCCCGGCGCGCGCTCTGGATCTCGGCGCTCTTCCATGTCGTCATGGCGGCGCTGCTTTTCGCGGTCTGGCGACTCTCGGGAGGCGGCTGGCTCTTCCTCGCGGGCGTCGGAGCGACGGTCGCGGCGCTCGTCTACCAGCACGCGATCGTGCGTCCCGGGGATCTCTCGCGCGTGGACGCCGCCTTCTTCACCGCGAACGGATTCGTGTCCGTCACCTTCGCCGCCTGCGGCATCGCGGACGTGCTCGCGCGTTCGCATTAGAATCCGTCCGATGATTCCAACCGAGGGGGACGTCAAGCTGCGCCACCTGGCGATCGAAGGCGCCATCGGCGTCGGCAAGACTTCACTCGTCGAGCTGCTCGCCCGGCGGTTCCGGGGCACCAAGATCCTCGAGGATGTCGACAACCCGTTTCTCGGCGACTTCTACAAGAAGAAGAAAGGCTCCGCCTTTCAGACGCAGCTCTTCTTTCTGCTCTCGCGCTACCAGCAGCAGCAGGAGATCGCGCAGATCGATCTCTTCACGAACCTCGTGGTGGCCGACTACCACTTTCCGAAGGACAAGATCTTCGCCTGCATCAATCTCGACGACTCGGAGCTTTTGATCTACGACCGGCTGTACACGCTCCTGTCGGAATCGGTGCGCAAGCCCGACCTCGTGATCTATCTGCAGGGCTCGATCGAGACGTGCCTCAAGCGGATCAAGAAGAAGACCCGGACGCTCGAGAAGGCCGTCACGCCGGAGTACCTCGCCCAGCTCATCGAGGCCTACAACTATTACTTCTACCACTACGACGAGACGCCGCTTCTGGTGGTGGACACGAACGAGATCGACTTCGTCAACCGGCCGGGGGACTTCGAGGACCTCGTCGGACAGATCCAGAAGGCGAAGAAGGGCGTCCAGTACTACGTGCCCGCGGCCAGCGCGCCGAAGTGACCGCGCAGGCGGCGCCAGCCGCCGTAGCGGTCATCCTGAGGAGCGCAGCGACGAAGGATCCCGAACTAGGCAAGCCGCGCTTCGAGTCTGGGATCCTTCGCTGCGCTCAGGATGACGGCAAAACGCCCAGGAGTGATAACCGCCCGGTACCCTCCCCAAGCCGTATAATTCCCATCTCGCCCTTCTCGGCGGCGATCCCGTCTCGGGACGTCGACCGAAAGGCAAGGAGCGAACGATGACGGACCTTCCGGAACGGGATCCCCTCACCATCCCCCAGATCGTCGCGGCCAAGGGTCGCGAGAAGCTCGCGATGCTGACCGTCTACGACGCGCCATCGGCGCGGCTGCTGGATGAGGCGGGCCTCGAGATCCTGCTCGTCGGCGACTCGGTCGAGATGACGGTCTACGGCGAGCCGAACACGCTCACGGCCACGATGGACACGATGATCCGCCACACCCGGGCCGTCTCGCGCTCCGTCCGGCGTGCCGTCGTCGTCGGCGACATGCCGTTTCTCTCCTACCAGACGGAACCCGCGCGCGCGGTCGCGAACGCGGGCCGCTTCCTCGCCGAGGGCGGCGCCGCGGCCGTCAAGGTCGAAGGCGGCCGCCGGATTCTTCCCGCCGTCGAGGCGATCCTGGCCGCGGACATTCCGGTGATGGGGCACGTCGGCCTGACTCCGCAGTCCTACCGCAAACTCGGGGGCTTCAAGGTGCAGGGCCGCGAGGCCGACTCGGCGCGCGAGATCCGCGACGACGCGAAGGCTCTGGCCGACGCGGGATGCTTCGCGATCGTGCTCGAGTGCGTGCCGGAAACGCTGGCCGCCGAGATCACGCGGGAGATCTCCGTGCCGACGCTCGGAATCGGCGCGGGGCCCCACTGCGACGGCCAGGTTCTCGTCTTTCACGACGTCGTCGGGCTGACGCGGGACCTGCGGCCCAAGTTCGTCCGGCGCTACGCGGACCTGTCGACCGTCATCGGCGACGCCGCCCGCGCCTTCGCGAAGGACGTCAAGAGCGGGTCCTTCCCGTCGCAGAGCGAGTCCTTCACGGGCGGCCGGCCCACGGGTCTGCGGAGGGTCCACTGAAGCGGGCCGTGCTGGCCACCGCCCTCTTCGCCCTGGCGGCGTCGGCGATCGCCCAGGCGCCCCGCGGCATGCCGACCGGCGACGCCGAGCGGGCCGCCATGGCCAAGCTCGACTACATGGCCGGCCGCTGGGAAGGCGACGGCTGGATGGACATGGGCGGGCGGCACACGTTCCGGGGCAGCGAGACCGTCCAGAGGAAGCTGCGCGGCGTGGCCCTAGTCGTCGAGGGAGACTTCACGGGCAAGCTCGGCACCTCGGACGTCGAAGGGCCCGTCCACACGACGCTCGGCGTCATCTACTTCGACGGGAAGACCTCGAAGTACCGCTTCGACTCGTGGCTCGCGACCGGAAACTTCGGCGAGCGGGACCTGACGCTGACTGCGGATGGCTGGCAGTGGGAGATGCAGACACCCCAGATGCGAATCCGCTACACGACGAAGTTCACGGCGGACCAGTGGTTCGAGATCGGCGAGCGGAGCGCCGACGGGGCGACCTGGCAGAAGTTCTTCGAGATGACGCTCCGCAAGAAGCCCTGATTCGTCCGGCGCCATGATCACCCTCACCGGGCTCGACGCGCTGCGCTCCGCCGTGGGCGGCGCGCGCGCCGCCGGCAAGACCGTGGCGTTCGTGCCGACGATGGGCGCCCTGCACGAAGGACATCTCTCGCTCGTCCGGCTCGCCAAACGTCACGCGCCTTTCGTCGTCGTGTCGATCTTCGTCAACCCGCTCCAGTTCGGCCCGACCGAAGACTTCGCCCGCTATCCGCGGCGCGAGGAAGACGACGCCCGCCTGCTCGCCGCGGAGGGCGTCACCGTGCTCTATCAGCCGCTCTCCCGGGACCTGTACGCCCGCGACTTCTCGACGCACGTTGAAGTCGGGCTCGTCTCGGAGGGTGGCGAAGGCGCGCGGCGTCCCGGACACTTCCGCGGCGTCGCCACGATCGTCACGAAGCTCTTCCTCCAGGTCCTGCCCGACGTCGCCGTTTTCGGCCGCAAAGATCTCCAGCAGGTCGCCGTCGTGCGGAGGCTGCTCCGTGATCTGGACATTCCGATCCGCCTCGTCGTCGGAGAGACCGTGCGCGAGCCGGACGGCCTCGCGATGTCGTCGCGGAACGCGTATCTCTCGGCCGACGAGCGCCGCCGCGCGGGCGATCTCTCGCGGACGCTCTTCGCCGCCCGGGCGCGCGCACGCCACGGCGAGGGGGACGCGCGGGCGCTCGAGGCCGACGCGCTGCGACAGCTCGAGGCGGCGGGCCTCGCCGTCGAGTACGTGGAGGCCGTCGACGCCGAGACGATGGCGCGGGCTCCGGAGGTCCGGCCCGGAGTCGCCCTCGCGGCCGCCGTGCGCCTCGGGAAGACGCGGCTGATCGACAACGTTTTCCTGCTTGACCCGAGGGACACGGGGGACTAAACAGGAACCTCCATGGCAACCGAAACCACACTCGAGCCCGCCGCCACCGCGGCCGCCGACCCGTTCGTCTTCGGCGGGCGTCCGTTCGCCTCACGCCTGATCGTGGGCACGGGCAAGTACGCGACGTTCCCCCTGATGCGCGAGGCCCTTCTCGCCTCGGCGGCCGAGATCGTGACGGTCGCCGTGCGCCGGGTGAACCTGACCGACCGCTCGAAGGAATCACTTCTCGACTACATCCCCAAGGGAATGACTCTCCTGCCCAACACGGCCGGCTGCTACAACGCCGAGGACGCCGTGCGGGCCGCCCGCCTCGGCCGGGAAGTCGGACTCTCCAACTGGGTGAAGCTCGAGGTCCTCGGCGACGAGCAGACGCTCTGGCCCGACAACGAAGCGCTGCTTTCGGCGACGAAGACGCTCGTCGCCGAAGGCTTCGTGGTTTTTCCCTACACCTCCGACGACCCGATCGTCTGCCGCAAGCTCGAGGACGCCGGGGCGGCGGCGGTCATGCCCCTCGGCGCGCCCATCGGCTCGGGCCTCGGCATCCAGAATCCCAACAACATCGCGATCATCCTCGAGCGCGCGCACGTGCCCGTCATCGTCGACGCGGGCGTCGGCACGGCCTCGGACGCATGCGTCGCGATGGAGCTCGGCGCCGCCGGAGTCCTCATGAACACCGGGATCGCCGGCGCGGGCGATCCGGTGCGCATGGCCGCCGCGATGCGCGACGCCATCCGCGCGGGCCGGGACGCATTCCTCGCCGGCCGTATCCCGAAGAAGCGCTACGCCACCGCCTCCTCGCCGATCCAGGGCGTCATCGGGTCGTAGGGAGTCCGCCCGCGCCGCTGGACGGCGGCAAGCTAACCGCAAGCAGGCATAGGGGTTGTCGGCACCCTGTCCGTAGGGCCAGATTCTTCTTGCAAAGATTTCAAGCGCCATGCTACGTTCCGCCAGCTTTTTTACGAAAACCCCGCACACCCCAATCGCGCCTTTTATGCTTTCCATCCCCCATCCGTACGCCCTTTTGCGGGGAGGCGTGCGCGCGTTCGAAAGGGGGTCGGTCCTAGAGAGAGCTTGATCCCGGCGCGTGACGCCGGGTTTCCCTCGAGTTGTGTATCCGATTCACCATTTTTTTAGCCGGTGCGGACAACCGTCCGGCAGGGGATTAAACCCAGGAGATCGTTAGTTTCATGATGCAGCAATACACGGACAAGAACCTCACGTGCGTCGACTGTGGGGGAACCTTTTTGTTCTCGGCCGACGACCAGGAATTCTACGCGCGCAAGGGTTTCACCAACGAGCCCAAGCGCTGCAAGCCTTGCCGCGACAAGCGCAAGATGTCCTCGGGAGAGGGCCGCGAGCGCACCTTCTACGACGTGACCTGCGACGGCTGCGGCAAGCAGACGCAGGTTCCCTTCAATCCGACCAACGGCAAGCCGGTCTACTGCCGCGAGTGCTACTCCGCTCGCCGCTCCCAGCAGGCCTACTGAGCCGGCTCGAACACTTCCCGTATCCAATTCCGCCCCGGCATTCGCCGGGGCTTTTTTTGTTATCGTCGAGCGGAGCTCACACCTTGGCCGCCAAGCTGTCGCCGCCCGAAACCGCCCCCCGCCCCGCCGGATCCGTCCCGTCGGCGATCGGCGCCACGCCCCTCGTCGAGCTGCCCCGGTTCGCCCGAGGCGCCGCGCGGCTCTTCGCGAAGCTCGAATGGTTCAACCCCGGTGGAAGCGTCAAGGACCGGATCGCCCGCGCGATGGTCGACGACGCCGAGGCCCGGGGGTTGCTCGCTCCGGGTGGGACGATCGTCGAAGCCACCTCGGGCAACACCGGCGTGGCCCTGGCGCTGATCGCGGCCTCGCGAGGCTATCGCTGCGTGATCGTGATGCCGGAGGGCTACGGCGCCGTGAAGGCGAAGCTCATGGCGGCCGCCGGCGCCGATCTCGTGCGGACGCCGGCGGACGATCGAATGGCCGCGGCCGTCGCGCGCGCTTCCGAGATCGCCGCCTCCACTCCCGGCGCCTGGGTGCCTTCGCAGTTCACCAACCCCGTCAATCCCAGAACACATTTCGACACGACCGGACCCGAGATCGCCGAGCAGATCGGCGGACGCGTCGACGCGTGGGTCGCCGGCCTCGGAACCACCGGCACGTTCTGCGGCGTCGCGCGCTATCTCTCGGAACGGTTTCCCGGAATTCTCCGCGTCGCCGTCGAACCCGAGGGCTCGATCCTGACCGGAGGCGCGGCCGGACCGCACGCGGTCGAAGGCATCGGGCTCTCGCAGATCTGGCCGATCCTCGATCGCAGCCTCATCGACGAGATCATCACGGTTCCCGATGCGCCCTCCTTCGAGACCTGCCGCGAGCTCGCCCGCAGCGAGGGCCTCTTCGCGGGAGGCTCCTCCGGTACCGCCGCCAACGCGGCCCTGCAGATCGCTCGCCGGCTCGGGCCGGGGAAAACCGTCGTCACGCTGTTCCCGGACGGCGCCGAGCGCTATCCGGACCAGGGCATCTTCGACGTATGAAAGTCGAGGGTCGAGAGTCGAGGGTCAAGGGTTCGGAGCCGACCCCGTTCTCGCTATCCACTCTCGACGCTGGACCCTAGACTCTCGACTTTCACGCTCCCGCAGCCAGAAAGGAACTTATGGGCTTCTCGACCGACTGCATCCATGCCGGTAATGCGCCCGAGCCCGCGACGGGCTCCGTCTCCTTCCCCATCTACCAGACATCCACGTACGTCCAGGAGGGGCTCGGTCAGCACAAGGGCTTCGAATACGGCCGCACCCAGAATCCGACGCGCTCGCGCCTCGAAGAAAACATGACCGTCCTCGAAGGGGGCGCCGGCGCGCGGGCCTTCGCGTCGGGCATGGCGGCGATCACGGCGATCTCCACGTTCGTCAAGCAGGGTGACCACGTCGTGTGCTCGAACATGACCTACGGCGGCACGTATCGCTACTACACGAAGATCCTGGCGAACTACGGCGTGACGTTCGACTTCGTCGACACCGCGGATCCGGCAGCCGTCGAGAGGGCCATCCGGCCGGAGACGCGCATGCTCCACCTCGAGTCGCCGACGAATCCGACGATGCGGCTGGCCGACATCCCGGTCCTCTCGGAGCTCGCCCACCGGGTCGGCGCGATCGTCGTCGTCGACAACACCTTCTGCTCGCCGTACCTCCAGCAGCCGCTCGCCCTCGGGGCGGACATCGTGATGCACTCGACGACGAAGTTCCTGGGCGGCCACTCCGACACGGTCGGGGGAATCGCCGTCGCGAAGGCGAAGGAGCACGTCGAGTGGCTGGGCTTCGTTCAGAACAGCTCGGGAGCGATCCTTTCGCCGATGGATTCCTTTCTCATCCTGCGCGGCATCAAGACGCTCGTCGTCCGGATGGAGCGGCACGAGACGAACGGCCGGAAGGTCGCCGAGCATCTCGCGAAGCATCCGAAGGTCCGGCTGGTCAACTATCCCGGGCTGCCGACGCACCCCCAGCACGCCCTGGCCAAGAAGCAGATGAAGGGGTTCGGCGCGATGATCTCGTTCGACCTGGGATCGCTCGAGAACGCCGGCGCCTTCCTTCCGAAGCTTCGCGTCTGCTCCCTCGGCGAGAGCCTCGGCGGCGTCGAGACGTTGATCTCCCACCCGGCCTCGATGACGCACGGCTCGATTCCGGAAGAAGAAAGAAACCGCCTCGGCGTCACTCCCGGTCTCGTCCGCATCTCCGTCGGCATCGAAGATGCCGAGGATCTGCTCGCCGACCTGGACCAGGCGCTCGAGGCGGTGCGCTAGAAACGGTCGCTACGAAAAACGCGGGCTAGTCGCGGATGCGATCCCAGGCGTCCCGCGTGGCGTCCTTGACGTCGTGCCACGCTCGTCCGGTCGTGCCCTTGGCCTTGTCCCAGCCCTTCTCGAGATCGTTTTCGACCTCGTTGAACTTCCGGCCGCGGTACTCGGGACGCGCGGCGCTCTCCCAGCCGTACTTGTAGGCCGGCTCGTATTCGGAGTAGGCCTTCCCCGTCACGTAGTACGGGCGCTTGTTGTAGTTCTCGCGCCAGAACGCGGCTTCCACGGTCGGGTTGACGGCTTCGCCCGCGGCATGTCCGGCGGCTCCACCGGCAACGGCCCCCGCAACACCCCCGACGACTGCTCCGACCGGGCCTCCGACGACCGCTCCGGCGGCCGCTCCCGCCGCGGCCCCGCCCGCCGCCCCGACACCTGTTCCGACGGGGTGGGAACCAGGCTCATCGGTGATGGGGTCGCGATTTGCGGGATTCGAGTCAATCTTCACGTCTTTATTGTCCATGTTTTCCTCCACCGCTCATGAAAAGCAAAAGTGATGCCGTGGCTCCGCCCGTACGCGCAAACGTGGCGCGAGGGGCGGAGACCCTGCGGAGACTGAGGACGCCGGTGCTCTAGGCGCGGGCCACAGACATGCCGGCGGGCCGCAGCCGCAGCGACAGCGGGCGGCGGCGCACGACGGGCAGCGGAGCGACACGGAACTCCGGCCGAGCGACGGGCTCGGTCATTTCGTGTTTCCACTTGGCGGTCAGCCAGAAGTGATCGCCCCCGCACTTGGGGCACGCGCGGTTTCGAATGTTGAACGTCACGCGACAGTCCAGACAGAGGGCCGACTCGTCTTCACGAATGCTGTTCGCGAGAAGCGACAGGTCGCCAGACGACGCATCGATCCCTGCAGACGCAGCCGACCCCCATTGCCAGGCTCTCATCGGAGTCCTCCTCCTCGTGTGTTTTCGATGCAATCCATCCAGGCCACCCAGCCGCTGCAACTTCGACGCCACGGCCGGGCATTCCCCGGCCAACCTGTTCCTTGGGCCAGTTCTACACCCGGCCGGCCGGTCAGCGTACCAGTTCGACTCCCGACACCCCCGGCGCGAGCTCGATCTCCTGGGGCAGGTACCGCCCCTCGATCCACAGAACTCGTTGAGCGTCGAGGGTTTCCCGGAGGCGGGCGTAAGCTGAGCGTAGCCCGCTGCGCGTTCCGACGGCGTCCACATTGCCCCAAGGGGAGCCTTCCGGGGGGCGGTCCTCGAGGCTCCAGACGAACAGGGGAACGCGCAGAAGCTCGAGGTAGCGCCTGACGACGGCCGGCTTGTAGGTGCTGGCGTCCTCGGCCGAGCGGCCGAGAACGAGCAGGACGGCGCGCCGGCCGAAACTCTCGAAAGCGTTCAGCCCCGAAACGGCGACGGCGTCCGCGTACATCGGAAAGAGGCCTTCGGGCGAAGCGTTCGCGATGTGCGAGAGAAGAAAGGTCAGTCCGCCATCCGCGCGGCCGAGCCCGCCCGCGGAAGGAAACAAGGCCGTGGGAACCGAACCGGCGCGCACGGCCCGCGCCCGCGGCCAGAGGAAGCTGACCTCGTCGGCTTTCGCAAGCGGCAGTGCGGCCGGCGCACGCGGGCCTTCGCCGAGCCCCGAGAGCTTTCCGTACGCCTCGGTCGCGCTCTCGTCGCGGACGATCCAGAGGCTGGCCGGCCCCTCCTCGGCCGTGGCGATGCGCAGCGGCGTCCCGCCCACGCGCAGAACTCCCTGGAAGGCCGCCGGCGCGAGCTTGCGCTTCTTCGTCATGCGGATCGGCACGGCCGTCAGCTCGCTCTGCGCCGCGTCGCCGGCGCCGCCCCCGAACGCCACGTCGTCGCGGGACCGCAGTCCGCTTTCGAAGTCGAGCTCGACGGTCACCACGTGGACGACTTCGGAAGCGTGCGGCGGGATCCGGACCCGGCCCAGAGCGTCGAGCGGAAGCGGGCGGCCGTCGAAGCTCACGGTGACCCGTACCGGCTCCTCGCCCATGACGTTCTGCCACGCGATGCGGGCGGCGACCGCGCGGCCTTCGGCGTCCCGCTCGAGCAGGATCCCGGCCTCGGCCGGCGGCCGGGGCATGTTGATCCACTGCCGGGCGCGGGTGACTTCCTTTCCCTCGGGATCGAGGGCGCGCGCGACCAGCTCGTGGGGGGCGAGCTGCGGCCCGAGA
Source organism: uncultured Acidobacteriota bacterium (assembly GCA_963782585.1). GTDB lineage: Bacteria > Acidobacteriota > Thermoanaerobaculia > UBA5066 > Gp7-AA6 > DAHUXD01. The sequence continues at coordinate 240,063 of CAWAKL010000012.1, read as the reverse complement.
TCGATCGGAGCGATCCAGGGCGGCGTGTCGAGACGGGCGACCTCCTCGCCGTCGAGGAGCAGCTGCACCTCCGCGACCCGGCCCTGAACGGCCAGACGGACCTGTTGATCGCCGGAGGTCAGCCCGAGAAACAGCGACAGGAAGGCGACCGACGCGGTCGTGGGAGGAGCCTCACGCGGGCTTGCGGCGGAGCTTCGCGACGGGGCCGGACTTGGATCGCACCGTCTTGCGGATCGTCAGCGGACGCGGGGACCCGGTGATCTTCTGGATCCACTCCGTGAAGCCGGGCGACGCCCAGTCGACGCGGTAGGCCAGGACTTCGGGAAGCTCGTACGTGTTGACGCGGTTGATCGTCTCGCGGACGAGCTCGAAGTTCGCCGCGCGCGTCTTGATGATGAGCAGCATCTCGCTGTCGTCGCACACGTTCCCTTTCCAGCGGAAGATGGAGCGGACACCGGGGATGATGTTGACGCAGGCCGCGCGCCGGGCGCGGACGAGGGCATGAGCGACATCCAGCGCCTGCTCCTCCGTGCCGACGGAGGTGACGACCACCATCAGGGACTTATCGACTGCCACCGCGCGGATTGGACCGCGACCGGGCTCGGGAGTCAAGCGGGTACGGGAAGAAAGGCGGGGAGGCGGGTGTTACACTTCGCCCTCGATCTTTGAGTCTCGCGATCGAGACCACCGTGGGGGCGAAACGGCTTCGACGGGGACGATGGCGCGAGAGGTTGCATGCCGAGGTCTCACCCCTCCTCGTAAAAGCAGGGTGAAAAATAGTAGCTGCGAACAACAGCAACTTCGCTCTGGCTGCTTAATTAAGTAGCCTCGTTTGGCGTGTAGCGCACCCGACGCGCCTCGCCTGACGTCGCGAAATTCGGGTGTAGCCCCTCCGGTCCCCCGGACGGAGGGGCGAAACAAATCCGGGGTTGCCCTGACGCCGTTTTGCCTCTTCTCGAGGCGGCGGGGCGAGAATCAAGAAGAGGCTGAGCATGGAGTGGCCTCTCCCGTCGCGCTTCCGGACGCGGGTTCAACTCCCGCCGCCTCCACCAACTTAGCTTCCTCGAGGTCAGGGCCGAGATTCTCGGCCCTTTTCCTTTCAGGGCGTCTGGCTCCCGGCCGCCGCTCCCGGGATCGCTGGTTTGCTAAGGTCGTCGTCATGTCCGAGCGTTCCCACCGAGCAGATACGCGAACTGCTCGACTCCCTTTATCGCGTGGATTCGGGACGAATCCTGGCAACTCTGATCCGCTTGCTCGGTGATTTTGATCTTGCCGAGGAGGCGATGCACGAAGCCTTTGCGGCTGCGCTGAGCCTGTGGCCGAAGAGTGGAGTACCCGGCAACCCGCGACCATGGTTGATTTCGACGGCCCGATTCAAAGCCATTGATACTCTGCGTCGACGGGCAAGATTTGATGCGTCTCAAGACGAGCTCGTGCGACATCTCGAAGCGCAATGGAGTTCGGCGGAAAGGTCCAACGAAGAGGACAGCCTTGAGGATGATCGGCTGCGCCTGATTTTTACGTGCTGTCATCCATCTCTCGCGCCGGAAGCGCGCGTTGCGCTCACCTTGCGTGAGGTGTGCGGGCTGACGACCGAGGAGATCGCAAAGGCCTTCCTCACCACTCCGCGTACGCTGGCGCAGCGCATTGTGCGCGCCAAGGCAAAGATTCGAGAGACACCGATTCCGTACGAGGTGCCGACGCCGCGAGGAATTGCCGGAGCGACTGGGCGCGGTGCTTCACGTCATCTATCTCGTCTTTAACGAGGGCTATTCGGCTGCGGCGGGAGCGGAGGTAACGCGGGCCGAGCTAACCGGCGAGGCGATTCGACTGGGCCGGTTGCTGACCGAACTCCAGCCAGAGCCGGAAGTCATCGGGCTGCTTTCCCTGATGTTGCTACAGGAATCCCGTCGCGCCGCGAGAACCTCGCCGACCGGAGAGCTGATTTTGCTGGAGCACCAGGATCGCTCGCTCTGGAACCGGGAGCAGATCGCGGAGGGAGTGGCATTGCTGGAGAAAGCCCTGAAGTCCCACCGCTTCGGCTCTTACACACTGCAGGCTGCGATTGCGGCCGTTCATGCGGAGGCGGAATCGGTCGCTGCGACCGACTGGCGGCAGATTGTTGCGCTTTACGACCGATTGCTACGAATTCAGCCTTCGCCAGTTGTACAGCTCAATCGTGCCGTGGCAATTGCAGATGTGCGATGGTCCAGAGGCCGGTCTGACGCATATCGACGCGGTGTTGGAACATGGCGAATTGGCAAATTACTACCTGGCGCATTCAGCCCGTGCAGATATGTACCGCAGGCTCGGCAGGACAGCTGAGGCCCGGTCCTCTTATGAGAAAGCTCTGGCGCTGACCCAACAGGAACCGGAGCGGCAATTCCTGCAGGAGCGGATTCGGCAGTTGAAATAAAAAGGACAACTTTCTCGTACGCGTTGTCGAATTCCGGCCCGGCCGTTCGACTATCTCGTGAAGGCAGGGCAACCGGCCGGACCGTGAGAGGAAGAAGACCGTTACACCAGAAGGAGAAATCATGCCGCTATATCTGGCTTCGAGTTTCCTCCCCGACAATTTCGACCCATCCACCGTGACCGAAGCGATGATCCGCGATATCGACGTGATGAACGAAGAGTTGGTCGCTGCCGGCGCCAGGATTTTCGGTGCCGGCCTCTTCCCGGCCAGCGAGACGAAGTCCCTGCGAGCGCAGCCCGATGGCAAGGTGCTCGTCACCGACGGACCGTACCTGGAGACCAAGGAGCACATCGGCGGCTTCATCATTCTGAAAGCCGCGAACCTGGACGAGGCACTGGCGTGGGGGCGCAAGTTTGCCCTCGCCTGTCGGACGACGATCGAGGTGCGCCCGTTCCTCCCGCGAACCGAGGAAGACAACCAGCAGATCCCCGGGATCGGTCAGGCCTGAGGACCCGGGGAGGAACGGATGAAATACATCTGCCTGGGCTATGTCGAGCCCGGCACGTTCGACAACATGTCGGAGCGCGACCGCAACGCCATGCTGGACGAGTGTTTCGGCTACAGCGACGAGCTGCGGAGGAACGGACATCTAGTCGCCGAGGAACCTCTCCAGCCCGCCAAAACGGCGGTGACCGTGTCCTGGGCGAACGGAAAGGTTGTAGTGACAGACGGCCCCTACGCGGAGACGAAGGAGCATCTGGGGGGGATTCAGGTGCTCGACGCGCGAGATCTGAATCACGCGATTCAGCTCATTTCCCAACATCCGGGAGTGAAGTGGAAGTGTGGAACCGTCGAGATCCGTCCGGCGGCGGATTTGAACGAAATGATGAGGGGGAGCGAGCGGCGGCGGCGAGAGGACGCCTCGCGATGAGGGCGGAAGATTGATTTCCCGGAAGCAAAATCATGTCATTCGTCAACGACCCGCGAGTGCGTTCTCGTCACAAGTCGAGTCCAGGCCACGGTTTCGGTGCTGGACCGTGAGACCCGCGTAGGACTCGCATTTACTCCGCGCGGGTCTCCGGCAGGTTGAGCGCGCGGCGCAGCGCGATCACGTAGACGACCGGCTCACGCCTCCAGGCTTTCTCCTCCCCCGCGCGAGGGAACGAACCGCCGAGCTCGCCGAGGAACGTGTAGGTGATACGACAGCGTTCGCGTCCGAGAGGCTCGATCCGTGTCTCTCCGGCGACTTTCCGAATTCGCACGCCCTCCGACGGATCACCGGGCCGTGCATCATCCTTCCAACGAATCTCGAACCGGCCGCCGGGAACGCGCTGTGCCTCGTAGCGCACGATCGCGTCGCGATTGCGAAACGGAAACGGATAGTCCCAGACAAGATGCAAGCGCGCCGCGGGACCGAGTCGTTCGAGGACCTCCGAGCGGCGCACGACCGGCGCGAGCAGGGCCGCGTACGCGGCATAGTCCTCGAGCACCTCGAACACCCGCTCGGCCGGCACGGGCAGCTCCGCGACGCCGCGAACCCACGGAGCTCCCTCCGGGCGCCGCGCGATCGAGACCTCGACCCCCTCCTCGACCACCCACGGCGCGAAGATCTCCCCTTCGGCGAGGACGGCCAGCAACGCGAGAACCGCCGTTCCCATCATCGTGCGCGTCCCGGCACCGCGGCGAAGAGCGCGAGCGACAGCCCGACCATCACGGCGTCTTCGGCCACGGTCCGCCACGTGAGAGGCGTCGCCAGAAATACACCGAAGCAGCCGCAGTTGGGTAGCGAGAGCCCGCGGGCGAGTGCAGCCGCGGCCCAGGCTGCATAAGCGACGTGGATGGCGGCCGACGTGAGCGCCGCCGCTGCGAGACGGCGTCCGGAAAAGAGCCAGACGGCGAGCGCGAACTCGGCGAGCGGCACGGCGGCGGCCAGCGGTCCGACGAGGAACTCCGGCAACGCATCGTACGAGCGGAGAACCACGGCAAAGCCCCGCACGTCCAGGAGCTTCCCGACCGAGGTCGCGAGGAGGATGAGGCCGGTCGGCCAGCGCAGCAGCGCCGCCGCACGCCTCATTGCTTGTTGACCGTCCAGTCGTACGGCGTGAACCGGACCTTCCAGCCCTCGGGGATCGGGCTTGCGGCGTAGAGGTTCGCGTAGGCAGTGAGCGTCGTCGCTTTCGCCAGAAAGTCCTTCGTGTAGAAACGCAGGATCTCGTTGAAATAGACGGCCTGCTCGTCGGGCACGCGACGGACGTTGCGGCCCTCCGAGAAGAACAGCCTCGCGGCTTCGTCGAGCTGCTCGTTGAGGCGCGCGGCCTCGAAAGGGACCCGCGGGAGGCGGGGGCATCCCCGCACCATGCAGTTCAGCGCGAAGTGGATGCGCGGATCGCCGAGCGGGCGGACGATCGCGTTCTCGAGCCGGTATAGCGAGATCCGACGACCGCCCATGACGAGGCGGTCGCGGTAGAAGAACCGAAACTTCATCGAGCCGAGACTCTCGGGAATCCCGGACTGGATCACGTTGTACATGGCGAGCGCGTTGTAAGCGTTCAAGTAGTACGCCATGCGCGACTCGGGAGTCGGAAACGAGCCCGGCGAGTTTTCGGGGTCGACGGCGGCGATCCAGGCCACGTAGGCGTCGAGGTCCGCCGGGGCCTTCGCGATGCCCGCGAAGTCGATGCGCCCGCGCTCGTCGACGTGCGCCGCGAGTACGCGGCCCCAGGCTGCAGCCGCCTGCGCCTGAGGAAGTCCCTGCGCGGCGGTCTTCGGCGGCGCGACGTTCACCGCGCAGCCCGCCGTCAAGGCCAGGGCCGCGAGGGCCGCCGTGAAAAGATGACGGACGTGCCGACGGTTTCCGTGATCGTGCCGCTCCGCGACGAGCCGGCGGCTATCGGCGAGGCGCTCGCGGGCTGGTGGCGAGGAAGCACCGACTCGGAGCTGCTCGTCGCGGACGGCGCCGGCTGCCCCGCCACGGAAGTGCTCCGGAAGGCAGGCGCCCGGATCGTCGAGGCGATTGGCACCCGCGGCGAGCGGCTGGCGCGGGCCGCGCAGGAGGCGCGAGGCGACATCTTCTTCTTCCTCCACGGCGACTGCCGCCCGCCCGACCGCGCGCTCGACCTCGCGCTTCACGCGCTGGAGTCGGGCGCGGCCGCCGGCGCCTTCTCGCTCGCCTTCCAGGGCGCGCGCGCCGACCGCACGCTCCGCTTCGTCGCCGAGTCGGCGAACTTTCGCTCCCGCTGGCTGGGTCTGCCCTTCGGCGATCAGGGCCTCTTCTGCCGTCGCGAAGCGTACGCCGCGGCGGGCGGCTTCCGCGCCCTCCCCATCTGCGACGACCTCGATATCGTGCGCCGGCTCAAGCGTGTCGGCCGGTTCGTGGTCCTCCCCGAGCCGATGCTCGCGTCGCCGCGCGCCTATCTCGAGAGGGGACCGCTTTCCCAGACGCTGCGAGTCTGGCGGGTGCTCGCGGGCTACGGCCTGGGCGTCGATCCGGTCCGCCTCGCGCGCTGGTATCGAGGCTCCTGAGCGCATCACGGGTCTACAGCCTGTCCAGCAGGGAGCGCAGCCCGCCGTAGTCGCGGCCTTCCTTGCCCTGATCGTTCAAGCCCCAGTGATACCCGAGGTACGACACCGAGTATCCGCCGCGTGCCAGCCAGCCGCGGTCGCGCTCCGGCCCGAACGCACCGAGGACTTTCTCGAGCCCTCCGGCCTTCTCGAAGTCTTCGCGGTACCAGCGGAAGATCGCCGAGACCTCCGCCTTGCGCGGATCCGCTTGAAAGCGATTCAAGTCCTCCCGCGCCAGCCAGCGGCGCATCGCCGCGTCGAGTCGCGCCGAGAACGCGTTGGCCTCCCACGCCTCACGCGCGAGCTGCGGGCAGGATCGCGAGGCGCAGGAGACCGCGGCATGGACCCGGTAACCCACGTCGGGGCGCAGCGTCCCGTGCTCGATGTCGTCGAGCGAGACCTTCCGCCCGCCGACCACGTGCCGCCGTCCGTCGAAGGGATGGGACGTCGCCCGGATGCTGGCGATCGGGTAGTGGCCGAGCATCCACGCGATCGTCAGCGCGTTGTAGGCGTTGACCAGGGAAGCCGAACGTTCGTCGCCTGAGGCGGCCGGCTGCGCCGCGGGAGCCAGCTCTCGAACGTACGCCGCCAGCGCCTCGCGGTCCTGCGCCGAGGCCTTCCAGCCGGCGTAGTCGACGAGGCCCTTCTCGTCTACGTACTTTCCGAGGAGCCGGTTCCACGGTCCGTGGTCGATCCCCGAACGGATCTCGACCCGGACGGCGCTCTCCGCGAGGGCCGGGGCCGAGGCGACGACGGCCGCGAGCAGGAGCGCGGCAAACGTCCTCGTCGTCATGAATCCTTTCCCTTTCCCCGCTCGAGCTCCCGCCGAGCCACACGCGACAGGATCACCGTCACCGCCACGGTCGCCGCCAGGCCGCCGGCGAGGAGGACCCATTCCCAGGGGTTCTTCTCCTTCCCCTGTCCGAGACTGGCGCCGGCGGCGCCGAGGTAGACGTAGAGAAACGTCGCGGGCAGCATCGCGGCCCAGCTCGCGACGAGGTACGGCACGAAGCGAACGGGGGTCAGTCCGTAGAGGTAGTTGGAGATCGAGAACGGAACGGCCGGCGAAAGCCGAAGCAGCGCGACGACCTTCCAGCCGTTCTTCTCGATGGCGCGGTCGATGGCGGCGAACTTAGGGTTCCGGCGGGCCAGGGCCTCGACCCGCGAACGAGCGGCGTAGCGCGCGATCAGGAACGCCGCGGCCGCGGCGGTCGTCGAGGCGACCGACACGAGCACCGTGCCCCACGCGAGGCCGAAAGCGACCCCGGCGCCGAGCGTCAGAAGGACCCCCGGGACGAAGAGAAGCGCTGCGACCACGTACACGAGGCCGTAGAGGACGGCGCCGGCGAATCCGAGCCCTGCGATCGAACGCTGGAACGCCGACAGCCACTCGTTCAGCGGCAGAAGCCGACCCGCGAGGACGAGCCCGGCGGCGAGCGCCGCCGCGAGGAGCCACTTCCAGGGGATCGACTTGCGGGCCGTCACCGCTCGAGCCTCCGCAAGCGCCTCCGAAAGAGGCCGGTGAAGACCTTCCTCGCGAGGGGCGTGAGCCGGCTCTTCTGCTGCTTGTCCGCGAGCTTTCGCACGATCTCGCCGGAGGTCGGGTAGCTGTGGACGGTGCCGGAGATCTTCCCGAGGCCGACGCCTGCCTTCAGCGCCAGCACGAGCTCCGCGATCAGGTCGCCCGCGCGCTCCGCGACGATTGCTGCTCCGAGGATCCGGTCCGTGCCCTTCGCCGTGAGCACCTTCGCGAAGCCCGCCTCCTCACCCTCGACGACGGCGCGATCGACCTCCTCGATGCGTTCCGCGAAGACGTCGATGGCGATGCCGCGCGCACGGGCATCCCGCTCCGACAGGCCGACGCGGGCGACCTCAGGATCGGTGAACGTGCACCAGGGAATCGCCGTGACGTCGAACTTCGCCGGGAAGGCGGGCAGCAGGACATTGCGAGCGATCGTGCGAGCGTGGGCGTCGGCCGCGTGCGTGAAGGCGAGGCCGCCCACGACGTCGCCGGCGGCGAAGATGTGCTTCTGCGAGGTCCGCATCGAGGAGTCGACCGTGATCCCCTTCTTCGTGAAAGCCACGCCGGCCGCCTCGAGGTCGAGGCCCTCGACGTTCGGCACCCGGCCCGCCGCGACGAGTATCGCGTCGCCCTCGACCGCCGCGCTCGATGCGGTCTCGAGACGGAGGCGCAGACTGCCCGCGGCGCGCTCGACGCGACCGACACGGGCGGAGGTCCGGATGACGACGCCCTCCGACTCCAGGCGCTCGCGCAGGCAGGCCGCGACGTCCTCGTCTTCTCGCTCGAGGAGCTGCGCCGCGCGCTGAAGGATCGTGACGGAGGATCCGAGCCGCGCGAACGCCTGACCGAGCTCGCAGCCGATCGGGCCTCCGCCGAGGACGAGGAGGCGCTCCGGTCTGGAGTCGAGCTCAAAGACGTTCTCGTTGGTGAGGAATGGGCCGTCGGCGAGACCTGGAATCGCGGGAACGAGCGGCCGGCTCCCGGTCGCGATCACGAAGCTCACCGCCTTCAACCGCCGGCCTGCGACCTCGACCTCCCGCGGCGACACGAAGCGAGCGGAGCCCTCGATCACCTCGACCCCGAGCGATTCGAACCGGGCCTTCGAATCCTTGGGTGCGATCTTCGCCCGCCGCTCTCGCACCCGCGCGAGCACCCGGGCAAGCTCGACGCGCGGCTCCCCGACCGCGATGCCCCACTCTTGCGCCCGCCGGATCCGATCGGTCAGGCGCGCCGAGGAGATGAGGGCCTTCGACGGCACGCATCCCGTGTTGAGACAGTCACCGCCCATCCGATCCCGCTCCACGAGCGCGACTCGGCCGCCGAGGCCGGCGACCGCCGCCGCCGTGACGAGGCCGGCCGTCCCGCCGCCAAGAACGACGACGTTATAGGTGGCGGCCGCGCTCAAGCCGCTCCCGCCGTAGGATGAACACCATGACGCCCTGGACCGTCCTGGCGCTGGCCGCGGGCGGCATGGCGATCGCCGCCGCCGAGACGCTCGCTCCCTTGCGCCTGCAGAGAGAGCCGCGCGCCGTGCGGACCGGCCGCAACCTGACGCTCGCCGCCCTGGGCCTGGCGGCCGCCGGGGTTCTGCAGGTGGTTCTTGTGGTGCGGGTCTCGATCTGGACGCAAGCGCACGAGGCCGGCCTGCTCGGGGGCCTCCCCTCCGGTTTCTTTCCGCGCGGGATCGCCGCCTTCCTGCTCCTCGACTACACGCTTTGGATCTGGCACTTCCTGAACCACCGCGTGCCGTTCTTCTGGCGCTTCCATCGCGTCCACCACGTCGACCGCGACATGGATGCTTCCACGGGCCTGCGCTTTCACTTCGGCGAGCTCGTCCTGTCGGCGGGCTATCGGGCGCTCCAGATCGTCGTGATCGGCGCGGAACCGGCGTCGGTCGCCGTCTGGCAGACGGTACTGCTGGCCTCGATCCTCTTTCACCACTCCAACATACGGCTGCCCGTCGGCCTCGAGCGCGTACTCGTCCGGGTGCTGGTCACGCCGCGCATGCACGGCATCCATCACTCCGACTATCGCGCCGAGACCGACAGCAACTGGTCGAGCATCCTGTCGGCCTGGGACTACCTTCACCGGACGGTCCGGCTCGACATTCCCCAGGGGGAAGTGCAGATCGGCGTCGCCGCCTACCAGGATCCGCGCGACATCACGCTCGCGAAGGTCCTGGCGCTCCCGTTCGACGGAAAACCGGACGACTGGGCGCGGACCGACGGAGGACCGCGCGAACGGCCGTCGCGCGCCGACCCCTGGCGCCTGCGCGCCTGAAGCCGTCCGTCTCTCCCAAGGCACGCGGCTCAGGCCTTGCCGATCCACGCCATGACGCACCCCAGTACCGGTACGGGTCTCGAAGCGCTCGCGGATGCCTGATCGCCAACGCTCGAGTAGGCCATCGAGACGCAATCCTCCCGCTCCATGAGATGCCGCGACAGGCCGGCCGGTTTCGAGGATACAGCCCCCGTCGGCCTTTCACCCCGTTGTCCGGGCCGTAACCCGGAACTACGATGGGCATCGAAGGGAGTCCCGAGACGGGACATGACGAACTGGGCACGACGGCTTCCGGTGCATTCCGACCTCGCGGCGCGCGAGCAGCGGCTGGCGGAGACCTGGAATCGGCTCGACACCGCATTCCGAACGCCGAACCAGGTTCTCGGACGCCGCTCGACGGTCGGATGCGTGGCGCTCGAGATCACCCAGCGCTGCAACCTCGACTGCACCCTGTGCTACCTCTCCGAGAGCTCCGAGGCGGTGAAGGACGTACCGCTCGAAGTCCTGTTCCGGCGCATCGACGCGATCCGGGACCGATACGGTCCCGGTGTGAGTGTCCAGGTCACGGGCGGCGATCCGACCATGCGTCGCCGCGAGGATCTGGTCGCGATCGTTCGCCGCGTGTCGGAGAGAGGCCTGCGGCCCTCTCTCTTCACCAACGGAATCCGGGCGACCCGAGACCTGCTCTCGGAGCTCGCGGGAGTCGGGCTTTTCGACGTTGCCTTCCACGTCGATACGACGCAGCGCCTGAAGAAGTACCCGACCGAAGCGGCCCTCAACACTCTGCGCCGCGAGTACATCGAGCGCGCCCGCGGACTGAAGGTCGCCGTGGTCTTCAACACGACCGTTCACGCCGGCAACCTCGAGGAGATTCCGGAGCTCGTGCGCTTTTTCATGCAGCACTCCGACGTCGTCGGTATGGCCTCGTTCCAGGTACGCGCGGAGACGGGTCGTGGCGAGTGGCGCGGCCGCGATCCGGCTGTCACTCCCGACACCATCGCCGAGCGGATCCGACTCGGGGTCGGCCTGCCGGCGCTCGCCTGGGACACCGCGCTCGTGGGCCATCCCGCGTGCAACCGCGGTTCCATGCTCGCGACCGTGGGAGAGCAGGCCGTCGACGTCCTGACGGACCGTTCGCTCTACGAGCGGTTCCTTCAGGAGTTTCGACACGTGACATTCGACCGGCGCGACGTCCGCGCGACGGCGGGCCGCGTCATCGTCGCCGCCTTCCGCAACCCCTACTGGCTCGTGCGCGGAGGCGCCTTTCTCGCGCGCAAGCTCTGGTCCGTGCGGAGGCAGCTTCTGAGGCGGCGGCGCATCGGGAAGATCACCTTCTTCATCCACAATTTCATGGATGCGTCGGCACTCGACGCGGAGCGGATACGCAACTGCTCCTTCATGGTCATGACGGAGGACGGGCCGGTCTCGATGTGCGAGCACAATGCCCGCCGCGACGCATACATCCTGAAGCCCATTGCATTGCCCGGCGCCGCCGCCGCAGTCTGGAACCCGCTCGACGGGAGTGTGCGGGCGCGGCGACCGGAACCGCTGAACCGCTAACGTCCCCCGCGCGAAAAGCCGCCGAGCGCCGCCAGGGCGCGCGCGGTGTGCGGCGCGGACACACGGCCCCGTGCGATCATGCGCCGCAGACGCATGAGATCGTCGAATCCGTCCACGTCGAACCATTCCCCCAGAATCGCCGTCGACAGGCCGCGGATCGCGAGGCGCTCCCGCGTCCGATCAAACGTGTCCTCGACGCTCCACGAGAGACCGCGCAGGAGGCCGGGCGGGCAGCGGGTCAGGCCGAGCAGGTAGAAGCCGCCGTCGGCGCTGGGCCCCAGGACCGCGTCGTGGTCCCGGAGCGCCCGCCTGGCGTCCTCCAGCCGCGACGCCGGCAGGCCTGGCGAGTCCGCACCGACGGCCACCGCGCACGGTGAGCGGCGAAGCGCCCGACGCAGGATCCGGGCGAGGCGGTCACCGAGATCTCCGGGGCCTTGAAGCCAGACCTCGGCACCCCCGGGCGGGTCCAGGCCCTTGCGGGACGTCGTCGCCAGGATCGGCCGGATCCACGGCAGGCGACGGGCCGCCGCCCAGGTGTCGTCGAAGAAGGCGCGGGCGAGGCGCGCCGCGGCTTCCGCGCCGACTTCGGGAGCCAGGCGCGTCTTGGCGCGGCCCGGCACGGCAGGCTTCGCGAAGACACAGACAGGAATGCGCCGGGTCATGGACCGCGCCGGATGCGCCACAGGATGTGTCCGCGGCCTTCAGTACCGTCCGCGCGAGCGCTCGCGAGCCGGAAGGATCTCGAGGCAGGTCGTCCACCAGCCGGTTCGGATCGTCTCGACGAACTCCGGGGGCAGCCTCTCCGCTTCCATCTCGCGCGCCATGGCCTCGAAGTCGTACGCGATCGGCGTCAGGTCCGCGCGAACCCCGCCGCCGGAGTCGATCGCGAGGCGCGCGTACCAGACGTTCGTCCGGCCGTCGTTCGCGGGCCGGCCGAGCGCTCCGCAATTGACGACGAGGCCGCCCGAGGGGAGCCGGCGCTGCCAGTGCAGACCCGTATGCGTGCACAGGAGGACGTCGGCATCGTGATCTTCGAGGAGCTTCTCGAGGAAGGCGACGGGGCTCGTCGACTCCCAGAGGAACTCGTTGATCCTCCGCGGAGAGCCGTGAACGAGGAGGAGGCGCCGGCCGCCCACGACCAGCCTCCGGATCCTCGGAAGCGTTCCCATCCAGCGCTTCCACTCCGGAGAAGTCTTCGCGGCCGTGTAGGCGTAGGAGATCTGCGCGAAGTGGTTGTCACGCGGATCGACGTAACCGCAGTGGCAGTCCTCCGCGTCCGTCGAGAGAGACTCCTCGTAGTTCCCCTGGATGCTCTCTATGCGATCCTCGATCAGGATCGGGAAGACCCGGTCCGGGTGCGGACCGAAGGCGCCGAAGTCGCCGAGCGCGTAGAGCCCTTCCGCGCCCCAGCGCCGCGCGTCCTCGACCGCCGCTGCGAGCGCCCGCGAGTTCGCGTAGACGCCTCCGAAGAACGCGAGCCGCGTCACGTCCGGCACGTCACACCATACTCGTGGCAGGTGTAGCACGCGCCCGAGTCGAGCGGGAACGATCGGAGCGTTTCCGTCAGAGTCTTTCCCATGCGCGCCCGAGGCTCGTCGATCCGGATCGGACACACGTAAACGCCGCGCGACGTGACCATGCGGGAGGAGGAGCACTGCAGCGCTTCGAGCGCCTCCGGCGCGAGGGTCCGGCCCGCGAGCGTCTCGTGCGGCGAGTAGCCGCGCAGACGCCGCTCCTCGGCGCCGATCCGAAAGAGAGAGAGCACCTTGAGCCGCGGCCGCGAGAGACCGATGTCGCGGGCCCAGGCGAGAAAGCGCTCGCGCCCCGAAGCCGCCGCCGCGCCGTCGCAGGCTTCGGTGACCGTGAGGACCGGGTTCAGGCCCGCTTCCGCCAGGTTGCGCAGGCCCTCGAGGATTCTGTCGAAGGTCCCCGCGCCGCGGATCGGATCGTTGCCCGCGGCGTCCCAGCCGTCGAGGGAGACCCGGATGTCGAGCGAGTACGCGCCTGCGTCGAAGAGGTCCCGCAGCCGGAGGCACCGCTGCCGGGTCAGGAAGAGGCCGTTGGTCAGAATCGTGACGGGTCCCCGCCGGAGCGTTTCCTCGGTGATCGCGAGGAGCTCGGGGTTCATGAATGGCTCGCCGCCCGTGAAGTAGTACTCGCGCACGCCGAGACGCTCGGCTTCGTCGAGGAGAGGGCGGATCTCCTCCAGAGTCAGCATCGCATGCGCGTGGTTCGTGGGAGAGCAGGCGATGAAGCAGTGCGTGCAGGCCAGGTTACAGAGCGTTCCCGCGACCTGGAACCACAACGTATCCAGGGACAGCGAGGGCACGAGCGGAAACGCGGCGGCCATCCCGGGTGCGATCTTACGCTCGGCGCTTCGCTTTGGGGACGGGCCTGCTCGGGCCTCCAAAGTCCTCGGGCAGGCTGCCGCAAATCCCCCCGACGGGCAGCGTCCGGCCTTCCGGGACGAATCGGATCTCGCAGTGGTTCGTGAGCGGAAACTCGCCAGACAAAGGCAACGCGTCGAGCCGCGCACGGGCCTCCGGGCTCGCCGGGCAGACGGCCAGCACGATCCAGGCGGGTCCGGCGACTTCCATCTGGCTGTGCTCCAGTGGAACAGCGGGCGGTGGCGCCCCGGGTTCGTTCCAGTAGAAGCCCAGGTTGCGAAACGCCCAGGAGTTCGCGGCGACGAGACGTTGCCCCGGCTGGACGCGCTCCCGGAGAAACGCCGCGACTTCTCTCCACTGCGGCCGTCCCTCCGCGTAGTACGCACGGAGAGTGCGGACGTCGAAAATCAGAACCAGAACGAGCGCGCCGAGCGCCGCGTACGACACGAGCCGCCGTGCGCGCGCGAAGCCGACGGCGGCGGCCGCCAGCAGGACCGCCGCCGTCCAGGACGGAAGGAGATAGCGCGGCGCGGGGTAGTGGGGCCGCAGCTGCAGGATCGCGAGCTGCAGCACGACGCCGGCAACGAGCCAGAATGCGGCGACGGCCGCGAGCCTGGAGCGCCGGGCCAGCAGCAGGCCGGCGGCGACGAGCAGCCAGAACGCCCACGACCCGATCGACACCGGCTCGATCCGCCAGTCGCCAGTACCGAAAGCCTGGAGACGCGACACCGCCCAGGTGCGATCGAGCCGCTCGGCCGTGACGCCGGGTGGCGTCCGTCCGGCGGCCGAGAACACGACCGGAAGCCAGGGAATGTAGAGCAGGACCCATCCGACGACGGCAATCGGAAAAATTCTCCAAAGCGGCCGCAGGCTCGTCCGGCAAAACGCGAACAGAAACGCCACGCAAGCGAGCGCCGCGATCAGTCCGGCGAAGTAGAGCGTGTAGCCGGCGGCGAGCACACTCAGAAACCAGGCGATGCCATACACCGAGCGCGGCCTTTCGCGAAACGCTTCCAACGCCGCGAGGCTCGCCATCAGAAACATCAGCCCGAGCGCGTAGGGACGCACTTCCTGCGAGTAGCGGACGTGGATCGGCGAAAATGCGAGCAGCAGCCCGCCGGCGATGCCGGCCACGGGCCCGAACCAGCGGCCCGCGAGAAAGATCGTGAGACCGATCGTCGCGACGCCGGCCAGAACGCTCGGCAACCGCCGCGCCCACTCCTCCACCCGCGCACGGTCCAGCAGGGTCTGAACGATGTAGTCGAGAGGCGGATGCACGCCCTCGCGTTTCACCGCGTCCAGCATCTCGCCCCACGGAAGCCGCGACCAGCGGACCTCGTGAATCTCGTCGTTGCCGAGCGAGAAGCGCCCGAGCGCGTGGCCGCGGATGGCCGCTCCGATCGCGACGACGAAGAGTGCGGCCACGAGATACGACCGCCGGTCCCCGCGGCTCAAACCCGGCGGCATCTCGTCTTCGGTCACGGTATCCACGTCGGCTCGGCTGGACGCAGGATAGTCGAGGGGCGCACACAATTCGCCGCAAACTCGAAGGAAAGCGGCCCCTGCGGCTCCTCTTCCGGCTCGGGCGGGCGTTGATAAAGAGCTCTCGACGACGAGCAGCGCTCGCGTTGCCCCCGTCCTCGGAAATAGATTCACAGCCGGACAAGCCATGTGGATCGTCCGTCTCGCGCTGCGCCGGCCTTACACCTTCGTGGTTCTCGCGATCGTGATCCTCCTCATGACGCCGATCGTCATCCGGCGGACGCCGGTCGACATCTTCCCCAACATCGACATTCCGGTCGTCAGCACCGTCTGGAGCTACGGCGGCCTGTCCGCGCCGGAGATGACGAACCGGATCGTCTGGGGCTACGAGCGGGCCCTGACGACGACGGTCAACGACATCGAGCACATCGAGTCGCAGACCCTCGCCGGCGTCGGCGTCGTCAAGGTCTTCTTCCAGCCGCACGCGAAGATCGAGGCCGGGGTCGCTCAGGTCACGGCCATCGCCCAGACGATCCTGCGGCAGCTTCCCCCGGGCACGACGCCTCCCCTCGTGATCACCTACAGCGCCTCGAGCGTGCCCATCCTCCAGCTCGCGCTCTCGGGCCAGGGCCTCTCGGAGCAGCAGCTCTTCGATCTCGGCGCCAACGCGATCCGGACCCAGCTCGCCACGGTCGAGGGCGCCGCGATCCCGTACCCGTACGGAGGCAAGCAGCGTCAGGTCCAGGTCGACATCGACCTCGCGGCCCTCCAGTCGAAAGGCCTCGCGCCGAGCGACGTCGTCAACGCGATCAGCGTCCAGAACCTGGTCCTGCCGACCGGGACCGCCAAGATCGGGGCCTACGAGTACGCCGTCGAGACCAACAGCAGCCCGACGACGATCCAGGCGCTGAACGATCTGCCCGTCCGCGCCTCGGGCGGGGCCGTGGTCTTCCTGCGTGACGTCGCGCAGGTCCGCGACGGTTTTCCGCCGCAGACGAACATCGTGCGCGTCGACGGTCAGCGTGCCGCGCTCCTGACGATCCTCAAGACCGGCGCGGCTTCGACGCTCGACATCATCTCCAGCGTCCGGGACACGCTCGCCCGGACGAAGGACTCCCTGCCGCCGAACCTCGTGATCACGCCGATCGCCGACCAGTCCCTCTTCGTCCGCGCGTCGATCGACGGCGTCGTGAAGGAGGCGTTGATCGCGGCCTGCCTCACCGGCCTGATGATCCTGCTCTTTCTCGGGAGCTGGCGGAGCACGCTCATCATCGCGGTGTCGATCCCGCTGTCCATCCTGATGTCGCTCGCGATCCTCTCGGCGCTGGGCGAGACGATCAACATCATGACGCTCGGGGGATTCGCCCTGGCCGTCGGCATCCTCGTCGACGACGCGACCGTCGAGATCGAGAACATCAACCGCAACCTCGCGCAGGGCAAGGAGATCCAGCAGGCGATCCTGGACGGCGCCGCCCAGATCGCGGTGCCGGCGTTCGTCTCGACGCTTTCGATCTGCATCGTCTTCGTGCCGATGTTCTTTTTGACCGGCGTCGCGCGGTATCTCTTCGTTCCGCTGGCCGAGGCCGTCATCTTCGCGATGCTCTCGTCCTACTTCCTCTCGCGCACGCTCGTGCCGACCATGGCCCGCTTCCTCCTGCGCGGCGGGCCCGACAAGGGCAGCTCCGACGAGGGCCGGCCCCCGTCGAGCTTCTTCGGCCGGCTGCAGAGGCGTTTCGAGGAGCGCTTCGAGCGGATGCGCGAGGCCTACCGCCGCCGGCTCGAAGGCGTCATGGCGCACCCGGCCCTCTTCGCCGTCGTGTTTCTCGCGTTCTGCGCCGGGTCCGTCGGTTCTCCTCTTCCCCTGGCTCGGGCGGGACTTCTTTCCGTCGGTCGACAGCGGCCAGATCAAGCTCCACGTCCGCGCGAAGACCGGGACGCGCATCGAGGAAACCGCCCGCCTCTGCGACCGGATCGACGGCGTGATCCGGACGGTGATCCCTCCCGCAGAGCTCGGAACGATCATCGACAACATCGGGGTGCCCTACAGCGGCATCAACCTCTCCTACAGCAACTCGGCGCCGATCGGGCCCGCCGACGCCGACATCTTCGTCACGATGAAGGAGGGCCACCGGCCGGTCGAGGAGGTGACCCGGCAGCTGCGCGACCGGCTCATCCACGAATTTCCGGGCACGACGTTCTACTTCCTGCCGGTCGGACATGGTGGGCCAGATCCTGAACTTCGGCCTGCCGGCGCCGATCGACGTTCAGATCGTCGGCAACGACCTCACCGGCAACCGGGCGTTCGCCGAGAAGCTCCTCGACCGCATGCGGCGGGTGCCGGGCATCGTCGACCTGCGCATCCAGCAGTCCTTCGACGCGCCCCGGCTCTTCGTCGCCGTGGACCGCACGCGCTCCGAGGAAATCGGCTACACGCAACGCGACGTCGCGGGGAACCTTCTCGTGGCCCTGAGCGGGAGCGCCCAGACGACGCCGACCTACTGGCTCGACCCGAAGAGCGGCGTCACCTACCCCATCGCCGTCCAGGCGCCCCAGTACCGGATCCAGTCCATCGAAGACCTCCGGGGCATTCCCGTGGCGGGTCCGTCGGGCCGTCCCACGCAGATTCTCGGGAACCTCGCGACCATCACCCGGGGCTCCGAGCTCGCGACCGTGTCGCACTACAACGCGCAGCCCGTCATCGACATCTACGGCGGCGTCGACGGGACCGACCTCGGCTCGGTCGCCGGCCCGATCGCGGGCCTGGTCGAGGCGTCGCGCAAGGAGCTCCCCCGCGGCTCGCGCATCACCACGCGCGGACAGATCCTGACGATGCGCGACTCCTTCCGGGGCCTGCTCTCCGGCCTGATCATCTCGATCGTCCTGGTCTACCTGCTGATCGTCGTGAACTTCCAGTCGTGGCTCGATCCCCTGATCATCATCTCGGCGCTGCCGGCGGCGATCGCCGGGATCGTGTGGCTCCTCTTCCTCGTGCACACGCCCCTGAGCGTGCCGGCGCTCACCGGCGCGATCATGTGCATGGGCGTCGCGACCGCGAACAGCATCCTCGTCGTCAGCTTCGCCAAGCAGCGCCTGGCCGAGGGCCGGAGCGCCGCCGAGGCCGCGCGCGATCGCCGGCTTCACGCGGTTCCGTCCCGTCCTGATGACGGCCCTCGCCATGATCATCGGCATGATCCCGATGTCCCTCGGCCTCGGCGAAGGCGGCGAGCAGAACGCCCCGCTCGGCCGCGCCGTCATCGGCGGGCTCCTCTTCGCGACCTTCGCGACGCTCTTCTTCGTGCCGGTGGTGTTCGGTCTGGTCCACGGCCGGAAACATCCGCAGCCCGCGGCGCCTACTTCGGAAGGAAAAGCATGACCGACCCGCCCGCTCGCTCCCGTGTCGGCCTCCTCGTGCTCATCGTCGTGGCCGCCGCCGCCATCCTCGTCGCGGCGCTGGGCGTGGCCTCGCGCGTGCGGGCGCGCGCCGCACTGCGCGAGCGGACCCTGCAGGCCGCCGCGCCCGATCGTCCACGTGATCCGCCCGATCGCGGGCGATCCCGGAAGCGAGCTCGTCCTGCCCGGCAACGTCGAGGCGTTCACCGACGCTCCGATCTACGCGCGAACCAGCGGATACGTGAAGGCCTGGTACGCGGACATCGGAACGGTCGTGCAGAAGGGACAGAAGCTCGCAGACATCGAATCTCCCGAAGTCGATCAGCAGCTCCAGCAGGCCCGGGCGGATCTCCGTCTGGCGCAGACCAACGAGCAGCTGGCCAAGGTCACCGCCGACCGCTACTCGAAGCTCGTCGGCTCGCAGGCCGTCTCGCGGCAGGAGTACGACAACGCCGTCAGCGCGTATGCGGCGCGACGCGCCGAGAGCGCCTCGGCGAAGGCCAACGTCGGACGCCTCGAGCAGCTCGTGGGCTTCGAGCGGATCGTCGCGCCCTTCGCCGGCACCATCACCGCCCGCAACACCGACGTCGGCCAGCTCGTGGACTCCGGGAGCGCGGAGGGCCCGGGAAAGGAGCTCTTCCGGATCGCCGCGACACAGAAGCTTCGCGTCTTCGTGGAGGTCCCGGAGGTCGACTCTACGGCTGCGAAGCCCGGCGTCCCGGTCGACCTGACTCTCGCCGAGCGGCCGGGGAAGCGGTACCCCGGCACGATCACGCGCACGGCCAGCGCCATCGATCCGGGCACGCGCACCATTCGCGTCGAGGTCGACCTCGACAACCCGCACGGCGAGATCCTGCCGGGCGCCTACGCCCAGGTCCATCTCAAGCTCGACAACATGGTTCCGGCGCTGCTCGTCCCCGTGAGCGCCCTGCTCTTCCGCGCCGAGGGCCCGCGCATTGCAACCGTCGTCGAGGGCAACAAGGTCGCTCTGCTGCCGGTCGTTCTCGGTCGGGACCTCGGCACGCAGCTCGAGATCACCTCCGGGCTGCGTCCGGATGCCTCCGTGATCGACAGCCCGCCGGACGCGATCCTCGACGGCCAAGAAGTGCGGGTGGCGGCGCCGAAGCCCTCGCCCGCGCCCTGAGGATTAGTCCGAGAGCGCGTTAGAGAACGCGCATGTCCACGAACTTTCCAGATTGACAATCCACAAATCGGAGCGTGTACTGGCGAGTGAATGTTCCGAGACACGCTCATGCGGTTCGCGCGGCGATGGCGGATGAGAGGGCTGGCTCGTGGTGCTCGGTCTCGTTCTCGCCCCCGTCGCTCCCGTTCAGGCGCAGGACTCTCCGACGGAGGAGCCGCCGAAACCCGCTCTCTACTCCCTGCCCTGGCTGCTGCGACCGGCGATCCCGGGCACCGTTCTGCGCCTGGACGAGACCGTGGGCTTCTACGAGGACCCGGTCACCGGGAATTCGGGAGTCACCTATGTGACGAGCTTTCACGCGGCCTACAAGCTCGCGCCGAACTGGGGAATCGTTTTTCGCGAATCCTGGGTGTCCAACGACGCTCCGGAAGGCGGGCCGGACCCGTCCGGAGATGGATTCTCGAACGGACTCCTCGGCGTCACCTACTCCTGCCCGTTCGGAGACGGCTGGCGCTTCACCGGCTTTTTCGCCTCGAACATCCCCTGGGGCAGCGGCGGCGGCGACAACCCCGATCCCGGAGCGGCGGCGGCGATGACGTTCGCGAACAACGCGCGCTCGCTGATGGAGGGCTCGCTCTTCGCCGTGAACTACTGGACCGTGCTCGCGGGACTCGACATGACGTACGTGTCTCCCTGGATCTCTCTCCAGGTCGAGGCCACCTTCTTCCAGCTCACGCGCGTGCGCGGGCCCGAGACCCAGGACTCCTCGCGCACGAACTTCACGGGCGGCATCCACGCGGCGCACTTCTTTTCGCCGGCCGCTTCGCTCGGCGCCGAGTTCCGGGTTCAGCGCTGGATCTCGAACGCCTCCACGGTCGTCAACGACCCCGCGGCGAGGCAGCAGCAGAGCTTTGGCATCGGTCCGCGCTTTCACTTCAAGGTCGGCGAGAAGTCGTGGTTCCGGCCCGGCCTGTCGTACTCCCGATACCTGGATGACCCCCTGACGAGCAGGGACTACAACATCGTCCAGCTCGACCTGCCGCTCTCGTTCTGAAACGGCCGGGTTTCCGCCCGCGCCCTACACCGGGATCGCCGCGCCGTGGACGAGCTTCGCGTCCTCGCCGCAGAGAAAGAGGATCACGCGCGCGATCTCCTCGGGCCTGGGCCACTTCGAGAAGTCCGCCTTCGGCATCGCCTTTCGGTTTGCTTCGGTGTCGATGAGACTCGGCAGCACCGAGTTCACGCGCACGCCCGTGCCCTTCAGCTCCGCGGCGAGCGAGTCGAACAGGGCGAGCGCCGCGGCCTTCGACGCCGCATAGGCGGCTTCGCCGGCCCCATGCACGACGGCCGCGCGCGAGGCGACGTTCACGATGGTGCCGCGTCCGGCCCCGAGCATCATCGGCGCGGCCGCCCGTGCGAGCACCCAGCCGGAGCGAAGGTTCAGGGCGAGCATCTGGTCGAGCACCTTCGGGTCCGCCTCCCAGAGCTTCGCGCCGCCCGCGTAAGCGCCGACCGAGTTGACCAGCACGTCCAGACGCCCATGGCGTTCGCGAATCCCGGTCAGGAACCGGGCGACCGCCGCCTCGTCGGTGACGTCGACGGCTTCGCCGAAGAGCCTCGCGCCGGCGGCGCCGGCGGCCGAGCGCAGAGCATCGAGCTCCGAGGGCCGCCGACAGGTCACGACAACCGCGGCACCTTCCTCGAGGAACGCGAGGCTCACCGCCCGCCCGAGCGCCCCCGTGCCGCCCGCCACCAGCGCCACGCGATCGGCGAACTTTCCGGCCTTCTCCGTCATGGCTCGCTCCTTCCGAGTGCGCACGATGACAGAAACAGCAGTCGCGAGCGCAACGAGGTGTTCCCGAGCCGGGCCGATGCAATCGCATCACTCCCGGATTGCGACGCCGCGGTATCGTGAATCCGCCCGCAGCGAGGGCGGGCGAACTTCAGGGAGAACGTATGTCGCGAGCCGAGCTTCCCAGCGTTCTGCGAATGGCGCACGAGGAGCT
Source organism: uncultured Acidobacteriota bacterium (assembly GCA_963782585.1). Lineage (GTDB taxonomy): Bacteria > Acidobacteriota > Thermoanaerobaculia > UBA5066 > Gp7-AA6 > DAHUXD01. The sequence continues at coordinate 218,315 of CAWAKL010000012.1, read as the reverse complement.
GCACGACGAAATGGTCCAGGCGACCCGGCTGGGCGGGGAAACCGGAACCGCGGCCAAAGCCGTGGTGCGCGTCCTGTTCCCCCACGTCCTGCTCGAAGAGGAATTCGGTATCCCTCCACTCTCGCTTCTGCCCCGGCTCGCACGAGGCGAGGTCACGCCGGACATGGCCAGTGTGCTGAGGTGGACGGAGCTGCTGAAGGCCGAGCTGCCGCGCATGCTCCACGAGCACGAACTGATCGTCCAGGCGCTGCAGGTGTTCCTGCGGGCGGCCACCGCCGAACAGCACACGGGCTACGCCCGGCTGGCGCAGAAGCTGATCCTGCACGCCCAGCTCGAGGAGGAAGTGCTCTATCCGGCGTCGATCGTCGTGGGCGAGTACCTCAAGCTCAAGCTCGGCCAAGCCTGAGTCCACGGGCGGCGGTCGACTATGATCGCACTCCCGTGCGCCGAACTCTCGTGACCGGCGGCGAGATCGGCAACGCCGCCGCCGCATGACCGAAGGACTCGCGGTCCGGCTCGCGATCTCGCTCGGCATCGGCCTGCTCATCGGCGTCGAGCGCGAGAGGCGCAAGGGCTCGGGGGGCGGCGCGCGCGCCGGCCGGGATCCGGACGTTCGCCGTCGGCGTCGCTGGCCGGGGGCTGAGCCTCGCCTTCGGGAGCGAGGTCGTTCTGGTGGCGACGACCGTCGTGATCGGCGCTCTGCTTGCCGTCAGCTACGCGCGCTCCCGGACCAGCGACCCCGGTCTGACCACGGAGATTGCCCTGCTCACCACCGTCCTTCTCGGCGCTCTCGCGATCCGCGAGCCCATGCTCGCCTCGGGCCTCGCGGTCGTCGTCGTGATCCTGCTGGCCTCGCGCACGCGCCTGCACCGGTTCGTGAAGCGCGTGCTCACCGAGCAGGAGCTTCACGACGCGCTGTTGCTCGCCGCCGCCGCGCTGGTCGTGCTTCCGCTGGCGCCCGACCGTGCGGTAGGTCCGCTGTCGGTCATCAATCCCCGGACGGTCTGGCGGCTCGTCGTGATCTTCATGGCGATTTCGGGTGCCGGATACATCGGGCTCCGCCTGCTGGGACCGGGAATCGGCCTCGCCCTCTCCGGTTTCGCGTCGGGCTTCGTCTCGAGCTCGGCGACCATCGCCGCCATGGGGGCGAGGGCGCGCGAGAACCCCTCCCTGCGGCCGGCGGCCGTCGCCGGAGCGGTGCTGTCGACCGTGGCGACGGTCGTCCAGATGGCCCTGCTCCTCGCCGCCACCAGCCGGCAGACACTGTGGGCGCTGAGATGGCCTCTGGTCTTCGCCGGAGTCGCAGCCGCGGCATATGCCGTCTTCTTCGTCGTCCGCGGAGCCCGGCACCGGACGCGCTCCGGCGAGCACAAGGGCCACGCGTTCCACCTGCCCGCGGCGGTCGGATTCGCCGCGCTCGTAGCGGCTGTCACGCTCGCGTCGGCGGCGATCCACCACTGGCTCGGAGAGCGCGGCCTCGTCCTCGCCGCCGGGATCGCCGGGTTCGCCGACGCCCACGCGGCCGCGATCGGGGCCGCTTCTCTCGCCGCATCCGGACGGATCCCCCCTGCCGACGCGGTCATCCCGATCCTCGCTGCCCTCACGACCAACACGATCACGAAAGCCACCCTGGCTGTGCTGTCGCGGGATCGGGCCTTCGCCCTCGAGGTCCTCCCCGGGCTTCTCCTGGTGATCGGAGCCGCCTGGGCGGCGTGGGCGATCTTCTAGGGAGGTCGACGCAGAACCGGCCTCAGCGAGACCTCACGGTCAACACGGGACATGGGGCAGTCGCGATCACCCGCGCCGCGACGCTCCCGACGACCAGGCGCGACACGCCCGTGCGACCGTGCGTGCCGAGGACCACGAGGTCGGCCCGGCACCGGCGGGCCGCTTGTGCCGATCGCTTCGTGCGGAACGCCGCGCAGGATCAGGGTCTGCGTCCGCGCACCCGCACGCCGTGCCGTCTTCGCGAGAGCTCCGAGCCTCTTTTCCGCGTCGCGCCGAAGGAACTCGTCCATCTCGAGGTAGACGCGCGGGACGGCGGACCGGACGTCCGCGAGAGGTGCCGCCGGGATCACGTGACCGATCCAGAGCGTGGCGCGGCCGGGGGAAGCGAAAGCGAGCGCCCGCCGAAATGCCGCCCTCGACGCGGGAGAGAAGTCGGTGGCGAACAGAATGTTGCGCATGCGCATCGCGGCTCCTTTCGGGTCGAACGGTCTAGCGGCCGGCGAAATCCCGGCGTCCCACGACGCTCTTGCGGCGCGGTCCACGGCCCTTGAGGATCCAGCGCTTCCCGCGGGAGACCGGTCGTTCGACGCCGCGCCCGATACGCTCGAGGAGATCGCTGGTCGTCACGATCCCGACCAGGCGTCCACCCTCGAGACAGGGAGGCAACCGATGCTGCGGCCGCGCAGCAGGTTGGCGGCTTTGCGCAGGGTCATGTCCGGCGTGGCCGTGACGGCGGGAGACCGTCATGATCTCCTCGACACGACAGTCCGTCAGGGGACCATGCGTCCGGATGTCTCCAGCCGACACGATCCCTGCGGCGTCTCCGGCGCGCATCACGACGAGATGTCGAATCCGGCTCCGGCGCATGCGCTCGACGGCGGCGCTGACCGGCTCCGTCACCCCGATCGTCTGGACCCTTCGCGTCATCATGTCCTGGACTCGCATGGGACCTCCTCTGTCGTCATGAATCGGACTTGCGCGCCAACTGCGGACCGAGGACCCCGTCGACCTCCTCCGGCAACGCCCGAGCCCGGAACTCGAGGATCGTCTCGGTCCCGTCCTCGGACGTCACGCCGAGCGCCTCCTCCGCGCCTTGATCCGAGAGCTCCACCCACACCTGTGTCGGGGAAGGAATCTCGTGCTCAACGTTTCTCTGTGCGGTCGCGCCGAGGTGTACCGAAATCGGCCCCCAGGCGTCGGCGCTCGACACAATTCCCGCGAGAGGGAGGTCGCGCGCCTCGACTTGAGACCCGATACTGGGATGGAGGACTCGAACGGTCACCAGCCATCCGTCGTGACGGCGGCTGAACTCTTCGAAGAAGTAGAACCACTCGCTTCGAGGCACCAGGCGGTTGCGCATCGTCGCCTCCGATGCTTCGACGCTAACCGGCTCCGGCGCGCGCCGTATGATGCATCCGCATCAAGCCGTGACGCACCCGGAAAGCAATCCTTCGACGGAAAACTCGTGACCAGCAGCCCCGGCGGCCCATCCCTGCACGGCCTGTCCTCCGCCGAAGCGGCGGAGCGCCTGAGCCGTGAGGGGCCCAACGAGATCCCCTCCGCCGGGCGCCGCGGATTTACGACGCTCGCCGCCGAAGTCTTGCGGGAGCCGATGATCCTCCTGCTCGTGGCCGCCGGGGCGATCTATCTCGGGCTGGGAGAGACCCGCGATGCCGTCATTCTCCTGACCTCGATCGTGGCCGTCGTGGGGATCTCGCTCTTTCAGTACCGGAGAACCGAGCACTCTCTCGAACGGCTACGTGACCTATCGAGCCCCCGGGCCCGCGTCATCCGCGATGGGGAGCCGAGGCGCATCGCAGGACGCGAGGTCGTCCGGGGCGATCTCCTGATCGTGTCGGAGGGAGACCGAGTCGCCGCCGATGGCGGCATCCTCTGGCAATCCAACCTCGTGGTCGACGAGTCGCTTCTGACGGGAGAGTCGATCCCCGTGAGCAAGCGCGCGTCCGCAGGGGGCACCGCGCCCGGCGATACCGCGACGCGCGTGTTCGCCGGGACCCTCGTGACCTCGGGGCAGGGCCATGTCGAGGTCGCCACGACGGGCCCGGCGACCGAGATGGGCAGGATCGGCCGGTCTCTCGAGACGATCGAGACCGAGAAGAGTCCCCTGCAGAAAGAGATCGGACGGCTCGTGCGGCGCTTCGCCGCCGCGGGAATCGCCGTGTGCATCCTGGTCGCGATCTTCTACGGGCGTTCCCGCGGCCTTCTCGAAGGGCTGCTCGCGGGCCTGGCCGTCGCCATGTCCGTCCTGCCCGAGGAGTTCCCGGTCGTGCTGACCGTTTTTCTGGCTCTCGGAGCCCTGCGCATTTCCCGCCATGGGGTCCTGACGCGCCGGATTCCCGCGATCGAGTCCCTGGGCGCCGCGACGGTCCTCTGCGTCGACAAGACCGGGACCCTCACCGAGAATCGCATGGCGGTTTCGCGGCTCGTGGCGGCGGACGCGACGTTCGAAGCCGCCGACGTCACCGAGCTGACCGGAGACTTCCGAGAGCTGGTGGAGTTCGCGATGCTGGCGAGCCAGCGGACGCCCTTCGATCCGATGGAGCAGGCCATCCACCAGTTCGCCGTCGCGCGACTCGCCCGCTCGCCGATCCTCGACGACGGCCGCGAGCTTCTGAGGGAGTACCCGCTCTCGCCCGAGCTGCTGGCTGTGTCTCAGGCCTGGAAGGTCCACGGCCGGGACGAAGTCGTCGTCGCCTCGAAGGGCGCTCCCGAAGCCATCGCCGGGCTTTGCCGTCTCGACCCCGCGAGCGCCCGGCGGCTCCTCGACCGCGTCGAGCGGCTCGCCGGCAACGGCCTCCGCGTGCTCGCGGTCGCGAAGGCCCGGCACTCCGGCGCCGCGCTCCCCGCACGCCCGCACGACTTCTCCTTCGAGCTGCTCGGACTGGTCGGCCTCGAGGATCCCGTCCGTCCCACGGCGCGCGCCGCCGTCGCGGATTGCCGGACCGCGGGCATCCGTGTCGTCATGATCACCGGCGATTACCCGGTCACCGCCGCGCGGGTCGCCCGCGAGATCGAGCTGCCGGATCAGGATCCGATGACCGGAGCCGAGCTCGAGACCCTCGACGACCGCGCCCTCCTCGTCCGGCTCGCATCGATCTCCGTCGTCGCGCGGGTGGTGCCGCGTCAGAAGCTCCGCCTCGTGCAGGCGCTCAAGACCCAGGGCGAGGTCGTCGTCATGACCGGGGACGGCGTCAACGACGCTCCGGCGCTGAAGGCGGCGCACGTCGGCATCGCCATGGGAGGCCGGGGAACCGACGTGGCCCGCGAGGCCGCCGCTCTCGTTCTGGTCGACGACGACTTCTCCTCGATCGTGAGGGCCGTGCGCCTCGGCCGGAGGATTTTCGACAACCTCAGGAAGGCCACCGCCTATCTCGTGGCGGTGCACGTCCCGATCGCCGGCATGGCGCTGCTGCCGGTTCTCTTCGGCTGGCCGCTGCTGCTTTTGCCGATCCAGATCGTCTTTCTCGAGCTCATCATCGACCCGGCGAGCTCGATCGCGTTCGAAACGGAGCCGGCCGAGGAGAACGTGATGCGGCGGCCACCCCGCAATCCGGACGAGCCGCTGCTCTCGAGGAAAGGCCTCGGCCTCGCAGTCCTCCGCGGAGCCGGCGTCCTGGCCGTGGTCCTCGCGGTCTACGCGGGCGGTCTCTTCCTGGAGCACCCCGTGGGTGCGGCCCGGGGCGCCGCCTTCGCAGCGCTGATCATCGGCAACCTGGGTCTCATCCTCGTCCACCGGTCGCAGTCGCGAACGCTCCTCGAGTCGTTCTCGCGACGGAACCCCGCGCTCTGGTGGATCGTCGGCCTCGCCGGCCTCGTTCTCGTCCTCGTCCTCGCCCTCCCCGGCCTTCGCGAGCTCTTCCGCTTCTCGCAGATCCAAATCGCGGACGCGGTCCTGGGGATCGCGGCGGGCGGCGCGAGCATTCTCGGGCTCGAGTGGCTGGGCCGCCGGCGCCGGAACGACGGCGCGGCCTCCTGATTCGTTCAAACCCGCCTGCTTCGCAGGGGCGGCACTCCTCCCGTGATCCGTTTGCATCACGGCCACGGTCTTCTGGCGCGTTACGTTTTCAGCCGGAGAAGAAAGAGCAGATGACGAGAAATGAGCGTTCCGCTCGTCCGGAAGAGCCGAGGGAGACCTCGTGGTCGCCGACGAAAGAGAGCCGGGTCCTGTTTACGATCCTCGTCGCTGCCATCGTTCTCTCGGGAATCTCGCCGACGAGCCGTCCGACCTGGCTGCTCGAAGAGGTTCCCCTGTTCGTCGGGCTGCCGATCCTCCTTCTGACCCGGCGCCGATTCCCGCTGACCCCTCTGGCGTACCGTCTGATCTTCGTCCACGCTTTGCTCATCGTGGTGGGCAGCCACACGACGTACACGCTGCAGCCCGGCGGGCTCTGGCTGAAGGATCTTCTGGATCTGTCGCGCAATCCCTACGACCGCGTCGTACACTTCGTCGGCGGAGTGTCCTCGGCGATCGTCGCCCGGGAATTGCTCCGAAGGCGAACACCGCTCCTCCCGGGCGGCTGGCTTTTCTTCCTCGTCTCCCTGGGATGCCTGGGCGGCAGCGCCGCCTACGAGCTCCTCGAGTGGCTGGCAGCCGCGCTCACGGGCTCTGAAGCGGCGGCGTTCCTGGCCATCCAGGGAGACGTCTGGGACACGCAATGGGACATGCTGCTCGGGCTCCTGGGAGCGGTGACGTCCCAGGCGGTTCTGGGAGGCCTTCACGAGAGGCAGCTGCGGGCGTTCAGGCTCGGCGGATACGCCGAGGAAGACATGCTCCGACGAGCGGCCGTCTGTCGACCGCGGAGCGCGTGACCCGATCAACCGCTCACACGATTCCGGCTCGCTGCGCCTCGACGACGGCCTCGAGCTTCGAATGGACACCGAGCTTCTGGAGAAGACCCTGGATGTGGTTGCGCACCGTGACCCGTGCGACCGAGAGCTCCTCTGCGATCGCGGGCGTCGAAAGCCCGCGCGCCAGCAAGCCCAGGACCTCCCTCTCGCGCGCCGTGAGCGCCGCGGCGGCGCCCTGGAAGCTCGAGACGGACGGGTTCACCGGTCGCGGAGCCTCCGCGGCGGTCTCCAACGCCACGGGCTTCTCGGCCGCCGGCCGCAGCGTGTGAACCACCGCGGTGAGCGCCGGGTGGTACGACGCAACCGCGAAGAGAGAGATCGAGACCCGGCGGCGGCTTCCGTCCCCCACCGCCACGTCGAGCTCGAAAGGATGCACGGGATCGTCCTTGGCCAGAGCGCGCGCCTGGTGGGCGACGGCACAGGCCATGTGACAGTAGAGATTCCCGTTCGCGTCACGGCCGCACATGACGTCCTGACAGTGCTTTCCGAGAACCTGGCGCGCAGGCTTGCCGAGGAGCTTTTCGCACGCCTTGTTCCAGTGGGTGATGCGGTTCCCGCCGTCCATCGCGAAGGCCGCTTCCCCGTTGCGAGAGATTCGATCGAGGGTGTCTTCGAGGGGCTCCATGATCGCGCCTCCTGTCTGAGCTGGCGCCATCGTGGACCCCATGCCGAACAGCCGGGGTGATGCGTTTGCATCATTTCCGATGCATCGGCATCAGCGGACGAGGCCGCCTTCCCGGCTTCCCTGTATCGACTACGCCACGTGGGCAACGGCGGCAGCATGGCTCCGGAGCGTCAGGACCGGACAGGGAGCCATCGCGATCACGCGAGCGGCGACGCTTCCCAGAAGAAGCCGCGCGGCGCCGCGCCGGCCATGCGTGCCCATGACGATCAGGTCGGCGTTCTCGCGAGCAGCGACGTCGACGATCGCGTTGTGCGGAACACCCCTCTCCGCGAGCGGCCGGACGTTGACGCCGCGCAGCGACTCGCGGGAGATCAAGGCCTGGAGCTTTTGCTCCGCCTGGGCGCGGATCGCCGCGAGGGTCTCGAAGAAGCCGCTCGCCGGCAGGTAGGTAACCGGAGCCTCAGCGGGCGTCTCGTAGGCATGAACGAGGTAGAGACGGGCGCCCCACTCGCGGGCCATCCTCGCCGCCTCTTCGAACGCCGCTTCGGAGGCCGGCGAGAAGTCTGTCGCCATCACGATTCTCTGGTACCGGGTCATCGTGCACCCCCTTCGAGCTTCATCCTCCCCGGGGAGCGAGCGCCGGCCATGATCCACTTGCATCAATCGCGACGGCCGGCGCCCTGAGGGGGGCACCGGGCCGGCCTCAGATCAGGCCGTGCTGATAGGCGAAGACCACCGCCGCCAGCTTGCTGTGGACGTCGAGCTTATGGAGGACGCTCTGGATGTGGTTGCGGACCGTGACCGGGGCGATGAAGAGCTTCTTGCCGATCGCCGTCGTCGAGAGACCTTCCGCGAGGCAGCGCAGGATTTCCTTCTCGCGGGAGGTCAGGATGATCGGCTGCCCCAACTTCGTTTCCATCGGCCACAACGGCTCCCGCACCTGGGCTTCCGCGGCGAGGCTCCGCTCCAGAGCGGTCGGCGCGCGGCGCCCCTCGCGCAGGACATGGACCACCGTGGAGAGGGCGGGGTGGAAGGATGGGATCGCGAAGAGCGAGACGTCGACGGTCTTTCGCCCGCCCTTGTGCGCCGCCATCCACCGAGAGCTCGAAGTGGTGAACCGGCTCCTTCGGCATCTCCCTGGCCTGATGCGCCACCGGGCAGTTCCGGTAGCAGTACACATTGCCGTTCTCATCCCGTCCGGCGATCACGTCGTAGCACTTCTTGCCGAGGACCGCCCGCGCCGGCCGGCCGAGCATCTCCTCGCACTTCTTGTTCCAGAGGATGATCCGGTCGGAGGAGTCGATCGCGAAGACGGCCTCTCCGCTCCGGGCGATTCGGTCGAGGGCCTCGTCGGTTTGGGCCACGGCGCCACCTGCTGTTCGGGCCAGAAAGCCTAGCACCTTCGGCTCTCGCTCCGCTTCAGCGGGTGCGCCGGCGAGGCGCCCGGACCACCGTGACGGGACGCCTGGCCACGTAGATCAGACGCAGGGCGGTGCCGCCCACGACCCATTCGGCCAGGGTGTCACGGCCCTCGCTTCCGACCACCACCATGTCCGCGCGAAGGCGATCCGCTTCGCGCGAGATGACCTCGGGCACCTCGTCCGCGCGACGCGCCCGAACGACGTGGAATCGAGCCTCGGGCCCGCCCTGGCGCAGCCGGCGGGCGGCGCGTTCGAGAATCTTCTGCGCCTCGGAGCCGCCGCGCGACGCCTTCTCGACGCCGTTCTGCTCGACGGTCACTACAATCAGCTGCCCGTCCACGCGGGCCAGCCTGGCACCGAACTTCACCGCGGCGACTCCCGCGGGAGAGCCGTCGGTGGCGACCATGATTCGCATGCTTTTCTCCTGTCTTTTTTCCCGTCGTTCCAGCTGTTTTCTTGTACCAGCCACCGGCGTGCGCCGCCTGATGCGCCCGCATCAGGTCTCCGGCCCCCCGCCGCGAACCGGTGCAACCTATGATTCGGTTGCATCAGGTTGCGCCCGCTCGGCGGCGCGAACCTCCGTGAGGAGAATGCCTTTGCCGACCAGCGAGCCCCGTCCGCCCCGGAAGAACGCGTATCCGCGAGAGGAGGAACGGGACGTCGTCCTGCGCTCGGGATCGACGCTGCGCCTGCGTCCCATTCGTCCGGAGGATGCCCCGGCGCTGCGGGCCTTCTACGAGCGGCTCTCCCCCGACAGTCTCTACTTTCGATTCTTTTCATTACCCAAGGTGGACGCCGAGCGGGCGGCCGGGTTCTGCCGCGTGGACTACGACCAGCAGTTCGCGCTGGTCGGCGAGACCGCCGGGCGCATCGTCGCGGTCGCGCACTACTTCCGGCTCCCCCGTCGACCGGAGCGCGCCGAGGTCGCTTTCACGGTGGAAGACGCTCTCCAGGGCCAGGGCGTCGGGACGCGCCTGCTCGAGCGGCTGGCCGAGATCGCCCGCGCCCGGGGAGTCACTACGTTCGAAGCTCACGTGCTCGGGCACAACCGGCGGATGATCGACGTGTTCCGCAACTGCGGTTTCGAAACGACGGAGCGTCGTTTCGAGGGCGGCGTCGAGAGAATCGCGCTTTCGATCGCGGTCACGCCGGCCTTCGAAGAGCACGCGGCGGAGCGCTCGGCCCGAGCCGCGTACGCTTCCATGCAGCGGCTCTTCGAGCCGTCGGTCGTGGCGGTCGTCGGCGCCAGCCGGGAGAGGGGAAAGATCGGCGCCGAGATCTTCCACAACCTCCACGGGACTTTTCGCGGCCGCGTCGTGCCCATCAATCCGCACGCGGGCGAGATCCTCGGGGAGCAGTGTTATCCCCGCATCACGGACGTGCCGGGCGCCGTCGACCTCGCGGTCATCGCGGTGCCGGCGGCCGGCGTCGAGGCCGTGATCGACGACTGCGCGGCCAAGGGCGTCTCGGGCGCCGTCGTCATCACCGCGGGATTTTCCGAAACCGGCGCCGAGGGACGCCGCCGCGAGGCCGCGCTGCTCGAGAAGGTGCGCGCCGCCGGCATGCGGATGGTCGGGCCCAACTGCATGGGCCTTCTCAATACGGATCCGCGCTTCCAGCTGAACGCGACCTTCGGTCCGATCTATCCGCCGGAGGGCAAGGTCGCTCTCTCCTCGCAGAGCGGCGCCCTCGGCCTGGCCCTCCTCGACTACGCCTCCAAGCTGAACCTCGGCATCTCGACGTTCGTCTCGGTCGGCAACAAGGCGGACGTTTCGGGCAACGATCTCATCCAGTATTGGTCGGAGGACCCCCGGACCGAGGTGATCCTCCTCTACCTCGAGAGCTTCGGAAATCCGGTGCGGTTCGCGAAGATCGCTCGCCGCGTCGCTCGCCGCAAGCCCATCGTCGCGGTCAAGTCCGGCCGCTCGCAGGCCGGCTCGCGGGCCGCGTCGTCGCACACCGGCGCCCTCGCGGAGTCCGACCGGGTCGTCGACGCCCTGCTCCGCCAGGCCGGCGTCATCCGGACGGGGACGCTCGAAGAGCTCTTCGACGTCGCCATGCTTCTTTCGAACCAGCCGGTGCCGGGCGGGCGGCGCGTGGGCATCCTGACGAACGCGGGCGGACCCGGAATCCTGGCGGCCGACGCGTGCGAGGCGCAGGGGCTGGAGCTTCCGGCCTTCGCGCCCAAGACCGCGGCGGCGCTCCGCGCATTTCTCCCCGAAGCGGCGAGCGTCGGAAACCCGGTCGACATGCTGGCCTCCGCGTCGCCGGCGCACTACCGGAAAGCCGAGGAGATCCTCCTCGCCGATGGCGCGATCGACAGCCTCCTCGTGATCTTCATCCCTCCGATCGCCTCGAACGCCGACGAGGTCGCCCGGGCGATCGTCGAGGGCGCCGCCGGCGCCCGCAAGCCCGTGATCTCGACCTTCATGAGCGCGCGCGGCGCGCCCGGGCTCCTCGCCCCGATTCCTGCGTACCCGTTCCCGGAGTCGGCCGTCATCGCGCTCGCCCGCGCCGCCGCCTACGGCGAGTGGCGGCGGCGGCCCGTCGGCCCCGTCTCCGAACCGCGCGGAATCGAGGAGGCTGCCGGCCGCGCCGTCATCGAGCGGGCGCTCGAGCGCGGGGGCGGCTGGCTGACTCCGGCCGAGACCGAGGAGCTCCTTGCGGCGTTCGGGATCCCGATGGCGCCGGCGCGCGTCGCGCGAACGCCGGCGGCCGCGGCCGCTGCGGCCCGCGGCCTGGGATTTCCCGTCGTGCTGAAGGCGATCGGCCCCGCGATCCTTCACAAGACCGAGGTCGGCGGAGTGCGCCTCAACCTCGCGGATTCCGCCGAGGTCGCCCGGGAAGCCCGTGCGCTGAAGAAGAGGCTCGGGGCCGATCTGACGGACTTCCTCGTCCAGACGATGGTTCCCGGAGGCGTCGAGGTGATCGCCGGAGTGACCCACGACCCGAGCTTCGGGCCGCTCGTCGTCTACGGCAGCGGCGGCACGCTGGTCGAGCTGCTGAAGGACGTGGCGTTTCGCCTTCCTCCGCTGGCCGACGCGGACATCGACGCCATGCTGGAAGAGGTCCGCGGAACCGCGCTGCTGCGGGGGTATCGCGGCGCGGCCCCGGTGGACGAAGTCGCGCTTCGAGATTTGCTCAGGCGGCTCTCCGTCCTCGCGGAGTCGTGCCCCGAGGTCCGCGAGATGGATCTGAACCCCGTCAAGGTGCTCGCGCGCGGGGTCCGCGTCGTCGACGCGCGGGTCCGCGTGGAACGCCGCGTCAGCCTTCCGCCGTCGCGGCGGATCGCCTACTAGAAGCGCCTATCGGCCCCGGACCGTCAACACGGGACAGGGCGCCGATGCGATGACGCGCGCGGCCACGCTGCCGACCAGCAGCCGTTTCAGCCCCGTTCTCCCGTGCGTGCCGAGAACCATCAGGTCCGCGCGGTGGCGGCGGGCCGCGCGATTCAGGGCTTGGTGCGGCGATCCCCGCAGAATCAGCGAACGGGCGGTCACACCGGCCTTTCGCGCCTCGCTCTGGAGGGCCCGCAACCTCTTCTCGGCGTCGCGTCGAATCGCCAGGGTCATGTCCTCGTAGAAGCGGGGCAGGACATACCCGTCGGGAGAGAGGGGCAACGGCGGGGACGCGACGTGGGCAATCCAGAGCGCCGCGCCGCTTTCGGCGGCCGACGCGACGGCCCGCCGGAATGCCGGCCTCGACGCGGCAGAAAAATCGGTCGCGACGAGAATGCGTCGGATCGGATTCAACGGGCACCTCCCGGCGCCGCAGGGTGGCGCTCGATGTAGCCGCGCGCGAAGTCCCGCAGCGGTTCCTTGGTCAGCCCGGCGGCGGCCGCCTCGACTTCGGCCTTCTCGACCGTCCAGCCGTCGCGCAGGACGCGGCGGATCATCCAGAGAGCCGCTGCGCGGTTGCCCGTTCCGCAGTAGATGTAGACGGGATAGAGGGTCTCGTCGTCGGTGACCGCGAGGAACTTCGCGACGGCCGCGTCCGACGGGGATACCGGCGAGACCGGGACGCGATAGAACTGCATCCCCGCTTGCCGGGCCGCGCGGACGTGGAACCCGTCGTTCTCTTCGGATTCCTCCCGCAGATTGACGACCCCCTGGAACCCGGCGTCCGCGAGCAGCGAGATCTGTTCCGGCGTGGGCTGTCCGCCGAGAGCCACGCGGGCGTCGATGCGATGAAACCGGTCGATCGAATCCAGACCGACCGAGGCGAGGGCGGCCGAGGCCAGCGCGGCAGCCGCCAGAGACAGGACCGTTTTCACTCGGGAACGCATGGTCAGCTCCTTTCCACATACAGTCGGACAAAATCGGATTCGGTCAGGATCCCGACGAGATGCTCGCCCTCGACGACCGGCAGGCAGCCGATCTTGTTTTCGAGGAGCATCTCGGCCGCGACTTTGAGGCTCTCGTCGGGCTCGACGGTCTCGACCTCGGTCGCCATGATCTCCCGGACCTTCCGCCGGCGCAGGATCTCCTGCTGCACGGAGAGGGGCAGCAATTCCTGAGCGCTGAGGGCGCTGCGGGCCAGGTCGCGCTGCGTCACGAGGCCGACCAGGTCGCCGTCGCGGTCCACGATCGGAACGTGGCGCACGTGGTGGGCGTCCATCAAGTCGTAGAGAGATTCGAGGTCGTCCGCCGGACCGAGCGTGAACACCCGATCCGTCATGAGGTCGCGCACCTCGGCCGGGCGCGGCACGGCTTTCTCCTGCAGTCGCATCTCAGTGTTCTCCTTTGCTGGTCCTGCGCCCTCGGGCGCGTTTTCGCGTGACTTTCCGTCGCTTCGACTCGACGTACTCCTGGAGCCGACTCCGCGCCGCCTCGAAAGAGCGGCGAACGAGCGTGTGCGGGTCGTCGGCATGCAGCGGATCGCTCACGACGATCTCGCCGCCCGGCACGGTGACGCGGATCCCGACGGCGAAGGACCATCCCTGGAGGTGCCGCCCGTGCGGAGCCTGGATCCACACCTGGCAGCGCTCGATCTGGTCGGAACAACGCTCGAGCCGAGCGAGGCCTCTTGCCACTTCTCTCTCGAGCCGCGGCGCGTCGGCGACCTCATCCATCCGGACCTGCAAAGCCACCGTCATGGACAACAGTCTTCCCCGCGAAGACGGCGGCCGGGATGATGCACTTGAATCAAATCTCGCCGTCGCGCCCTTCGCTACATTCGCCCGCATGAGCCCTCGCGTAGCGGCCGCACCCCGGCTCGACCGGTTTCTGCCGCGCCCCGACGTGCGCGAGAGACACGAGATCCGGGTCCACGCGCCGCCGGCACTCGTTCTCGAGACTGCGCGGCAGCTCGATCCGGAATCGATACCGGCGGTGCGCGCGATCTTCGCGGCGAGGGCGTGGGTCCTCGGCTCCCGCCGGCCGCGCCCGGCACCGGCGGGGCTCGTCGAAATGACGCAGCGCCTCGGCTGGGGCGTTTTGGACGAGGAGGAGGGCCGCTACTTCTGCGCCGGAGCCGCATGCCGGCCCTGGCTCGCGGACGTGGAGTTCCGCTCTCTCCCGCCGGCGGATTTCGCCGCGTACGCGGAGCCGGGTTGCGTCAAGATCGCCTGGACGCTCGAGGCGGATCCGGAGCAATCGGGTTGGACGCGCTTCGCGACCGAAACGCGGGTGGCGGCCACGGACGAGACGGCCCGGGCGAGGTTCCGCCGCTACTGGAGGCTCACCAGCCCGGGCATCCTTCTCATCCGCAAGCTCTTGCTGCCGGCCGTGCGGCGGGAGGCCGAGCGCCGGGCGAAAACGACGACTTCGTCATTTTGATTCGTTTGCATCATTCCGGACGGCCGCCGGCGGCTCGATAGTGCCCTCATGAATGACGCAAAGCGAATTCTCAGGATGCCGAACGCACAGGATCGGACGGTGGAAGCCCCTGCTCCCGTGGGCGAGTTCCTCTCCCGCGGCGAGGTCGCCCGGCTCTTCGGCGTCTCGGCCTCGACGGTCACGCGCTGGGCACGCTCCGGCCTCGTCGCATCGATCCGCACTCCCGGCGGGCACTATCGCTTCCGGGCGCAGGATGCGCTTCGGGCGGTCCAGTCGTCCGAGCGCGGGAAGGAGGAGATGTCATGAACGCCCCGAACCTGCTGCCGCTCCGGCCGATGCACTTCACCCGCCCCCAGGCCATCGCTGCCATCCGGGAGCGCCTCGCGGCGATGTGCGATGACGAGCACTGCGCCTGCGAGGCCGCGGCCCACCTCGGCGTTTTCTGCAAGGGATTTCGGAATCTCTCGGATACCGCCCTGCGCGGCCGGTTCGACTGGATCGCCCGAAGCCGGCCGGGCATCTCGCGGGACGAGCTCGAGAAGCTGATCAGCCTCTATCACGTCGCCCGCCAGAAGCTCGGCGGCTTCGAGCTCTGCTGCGATGTCGAGACGCGCGAGCACTGCGGCTGCGACGGCTGGAACATGTTCGACGACGCGTTTCTCGCTCGGACGTACAAGGACCTGACCGGACGTGACGCCGTCGTCGAGTGACGTCCGCCCGCCCGAGACATGGGCGCGGAAAGAGGCGATCGCCCGCCTCCGCCCGGTCCTCCGGGAACTGTGCGGCGCCGATCAGTCCCTCTGCCGGGTCGCGGCGGAGCGGGGCATCTTCTGCCGGGGATTCCGCCGATGGCCCGCTCGGGAATTCCACCGTCGCTTCCGGCCGTTCATCGGCGCCAGCACGCACCTCACGCGCGTCCAGATGGAAGCCTTCGCCGACATCTGGCAGCTCTCCGAGCAGCTGCAGCACGGCGTGGCTCTCCCGTGCGACGCCGCGGCCCTTTCACCGGGCGCCTGCCGCGGCTGGGACGAGCTCACGGACGCGAACCTCGCGCTCTCCTGCCGCGAGCTGACGCGCTAGGGCCCCGGGTGGCGCCGAACTCGGCGCACACTCTTGCATGCCCGCAGGGTCCTCCATGACACAAGGATGCGGCCGGCCCTTCGGCCGGTCGCGTGGCGCCGTATGACCGGCGCCGGAAACCGGGACGGAGGAGCTAGGCGAGCTTCACTTCGATGGCCTTTGGCCGCGGCATTTCCGTCTTGGGCAGGTGCACCCTCAGGATGCCGTCTTTGAAGTCCGCCGCCACTTTGGTCTCCTCCGCGTCCGCTGGTACCGTGAAGGTCCGCAGGAAGGTCCCGTAGGAGCGCTCGATCCTGTGAAACTTCTTTCCCTTCTCTTCCTTCTCCTGCCTGCGCTCCCCCTCGACCCTCAGCACGCCGTTTTCGACGGTGACCCTCACGTCTTCCTTCCGGACTTCGGGCAGCTCGGCCTTGAGCAGGTACTCGGCGTCCGTCTCCTGGATGTCGACGGCCGGCATCCAGTCGGTGACGACGAGCGACTCTTTCTCGCCGTTGTTCCGAACCCGGCCTCCGAAGAAGCGGTTCAGCCGGTCCGCGACTTCCTCCATTTCCCGAAAGAGCGGAAAGGCGGGCGGCTCGTAACGAATCAGGTTCATGACTTCCTCCTTTAACTTCCCACGGTGGAACGATCCACCCGAACCCGGCTCGGGTGCATGGGTCGGACGCATCATTTCGGTAGCACCGAAGGTCAGAGGAGTCACGAGGCCGCGCCTGTCATCGCGCGGGCCGCTCGCGTCTGATGCGCTTGCATCACAACGGATCCGGAGCCGGGGAAAAGAATTTGGGTTACAGGACAGACGACCGTGATCGACACGATCGAGAGGGACTCGGTGCGATTCGACACCCGGCGCGGTACCGGACGCGCTTCGGCCCGCGGCGTCCGACCGACGGGCTGCCCGTGGCGCGAAACGCTGGTCGGCACGCTGCTCGGATTGGGAGCGCCTGCCGGAGCTCTTCTGTTGCGGTTGCTCGGCGGCGTTCGAGACATTTCCGCCGAGATCGCCGTGAACTCGTTTTTCTATCTCTATGCTCTCGTCGCGACGAGCCTCGTCTTCGGGCTCGCGGGCTGTCTCGAGGGACGCCGCGCCAGAGGCATCCGCTGGAGCCGCGACGCCTACCGCGATCTCGCCGAGCACGACGAGCTGACGGCGCTCGCAAACGCACGGGCCTTCGAAGAGCATCAGCGCCGCGCGGTCGAGCACTCCGCACGCTACCGGGAGCCCCTGTCTCTCCTGTTGATCGACGTCGACCGGCTGAAGGGGATCAATGACGCGTTGGGACACAAGACCGGCAACCAGGCGCTCGTCCGCGTCGCCGAGGCTCTCCAGCAGTGCAAGCGGGAGGACGACCTCGCGGCGCGCTGGGGCGGCGACGAGTTCGCTCTGCTCATGCGCGGAGCCGACGTCGTCGCCGCACGGCGGCAGGCCGAGGCGATCGTCGAGCGTCTGCGCGCTCACCCCCTCCGCGTGGGGTCCAGGGAACGCCCAATCTCGGTTACGATCGGCATCGCAACGGCGGCGGGGGGCAGCGCGCGGGATCTCTTCGAGCGCGCGGATCGAGCCCTCTACGCCGGCAAGGCCGCAGGACGTAATTGTGTGGTGAGCGACGCCGATTGATACCCAAACCTCCGTTTGCCCGCGACCTCTCCGAGACCTTCGAAATTGCCGAGTTCGAGCGGTTGAAGCCCCGTCTCGAGAGCCTGTGGAGCGCGCTGTCGGCGCGCGAGGAGGAGCCGTACACCTCCGTCGTGATCCCCTCGCTCACGCTCAACCAGGCGGAGCTCTCCAAACTCGAGGCTGCGAGCTTCTACGAGGAGCGCCTGCTGTTCCTGCTCATTCGGCTGCGCAACCCTCACGCCCGAATGGTCTACGTGACCTCGCAGCCCGTACATCCCCTGATCCTCGAGTACTACTTTCAATTTCTGGCCGGAATTCCCGCCAGCCACGCCCGGTCGCGCCTGACCCTCCTCTGCGCCTACGACGACTCGTCGCGCTCGCTGACGGAAAAGATCCTCGAGCGACCCCGGCTGATCCAACGGATCCGATACGGGATCGCCGACCGGTCGCGGGCGTTCATGACCTGCTTCAACGCCACGCCGCTCGAGCGCCGGCTGTCGGTCCTGCTCGGGATTCCGTTGAACGGCGTCGATCCGGCACTCGCGAACCTCGGAACGAAGTCGGGGAGCCGGAAGATCTTCCGGGAGGCCGGCGTCGAGTTCCCCGAGGGCTTTGAGGATCTCCGCTGCGAGGAGGACGCGGTCGAGGCGCTCGACGAGCTGCGTGTTCGGAAGCCGGGCATCCGCCGCGCGCTGTTGAAGCTCGAGGACAGCTTCTCCGGGGAAGGCAACGCCGTCTTTCGTTATCCTGAGGCGGAGGGCCGCGAGGCGATTCGCAGCGCGCTCGCGCGACTCTCCTGCGCGGTTCCCGAGGAGACACCCGAGAGCTACCGCCAGAAATTCGAACGGATGGGCGGCATCGTCGAGGAATTCGTGGAGTATCCCGAGGCGGCCTCGCCGAGCGTGCAGCTGCGCATCGACCCTCACGGGGAGGTCGTGCTGCTCTCGAGCCACGACCAGATTCTCGGCGGTGTTTCGGGCCAGGTGTACCAGGGTTGCCGGTTTCCGGCCGCGGATCCGTACCGTCGCTCGATTCAGGACGCGGCGCGCGCGATCGGCCGGGTCCTCTCCGAACGGGGCGTCGTCAGCCGCTTCGGCGTCGACTTCTTTGCCGGCCGGCGTCCGGACGCGTCCTGGGAGACGTTCGCGCTGGAAATCAACCTTCGCATCGGCGGGACGACACATCCCTTTCTTGCGCTTCAGTTCCTGACGGGAGGAGAACTGGATTCCGAATCCGGCCACTTCTTCTCGCCCGACGGCCGTCCCAAGTTCTATCGGTCGACGGACAACCTGCAGTCGCCGTCCTATCGTGGACTCTGTCCCGATGACCTGATCGACATCATGACGATCAATCGCCTGCACTACAGCCACGGCACCGAGTCGGGCGCGCTCTTCCACATGATCGGAGCGCTGTCGCAATACGGCAAGGTCGGCTTGACGGCCATCGGCGGCAGCCCCGAAGAGGCGGAGTCCATCTACGCAGGGGCGATCGCCGTCCTGGATCGGGAAACCCGGGTCTGACACTGCGGCGCATCGGATCTATGATCCCGGTCCGGTGCGCCGCCTCTGCTACCAGGTCGCCATGAGCCTCGACGGCTACATCGCCGGGCCCAAGGGTGAGTACGACTGGATCGTCATGGACCCCGAAGTCGACTTCGAGGCGATGTTCGCGCGTTTCGACACGCTGCTCATGGGCCGGCGCACGTTCGAGGTCGCCCGCGCCTTCGGCCACGATTCTCTTCCCGGCAAGAAGACCGTCGTCGTTTCGCGGACGCTGCGGCCGGAGGACCATCCGAATGTCACGATTCTCGCAACGGACCTCCGCAGCGGCGTCGAACAGCTGAAGGCCGAGCCCGGCACGGACATCTGGCTCTACGGCGGAGGTGCGCTCTTCCGGAGTCTCCTCGACCTCGGGCTCGTCGACACGGTCGAGCCGGCCGTCATTCCGGTGATGCTGGGCGAAGGCGTGCCGTTTCTGCCCGGGAACTACGCGCCGACGCGGCTTCGGCTGACCGCCCGCCGCGTCTTTGAGAAGACCGGCACCGTTCTGCTCGAATACGCCGTGGAGAAGACGGCGAGTTAGTCGGAGTCGGTCGACGTCTCCGCGACCTCGAGCAGCACCTTCCGAACGAGAGCGTCGACGGAGCTGTCCTCGAGGCCCGCGGGGCCGAAGTTGCGACGGGCGAACTCGACCCATTCGTTGTCCGCGTGGACGTCGAGCGTCAGCATGCGCGCCTTGGCGTGCCAGCGGATGCGCACGTGCATGTCCTGCGAGATGAAGACGACGATCCGATCTTCCGGCGCATCGGGCGGCCTCTCGTCCTTCTCGACCTTGTAGCCCCGTTCCCGGAGAGCCGATCCGAATCTGTCGAAGGCGGCATCCACGCTCAACATCTCGGTCCTCGCTTGGTTTGGCGGCTATTCTATGGCCGGGAAGGGCGCCGGCCGGGTCAAGAATGGCTGCCACTCGCCGTGGCCGGGAAAAGCGCATGGCCGCTTTCGCGCTCTCCCGGCTCGGGCCGGGTCGCGTCCAGCGCTTCGGCTCCCCGGGTCTGCCACCAGGCCCGGGCCTCCGAGACGCTCCAGGGCGTGACGCGGCACGCCTCGAGAAGAGCCTCGAGGGCCTCGGCCGAGGCCGGGCGGTCATCCCTCCGGAAGCTCAGACAGCGGGCGATCGTCTCGACGAGCGCGGACGGCACTCCCGCCGCCGCCATCGGAAGGGTCACGGGCCCGTGACGCTCCATCTTGAAGATCTCGATGGCGGTGTTGCCCGGGAAAGGGTGGCTTTCCCGTCAGAAGGAAGTAGCCGACCGCTCCCAGAGCGAAGATGTCCGCGCGCGCGTCGAGGCCGACCGGATCGCTCATGCCCTCCGGCGACATGTAGAGAGGCGTGCCGAGAAGCGATCCGTCGTGCGAGAGCTGTCCGTCTTCCGTCCCGTCCGTCGTCGGGGACGTCTCGGCCTCATCCGGGGCGGCGATGTCCTTGACGAGGCCGAAATCGAGCAGCTTCACGAAGTCCGGAATTCCGCCGTAGAGACACAACATGATGTTGGCGGGCTTGATGTCCCGATGGATGAGCCCCGCGGCGTGCGCTTCCGAGAGCGCGCCGCACGCCTGCCGCATCAGTCCGACGACGCGTCCCGCCGGCATTGGCCCGTCGAAGGTCACGAGCTGCTGCAGGTTGAGGCCGCGCAGCAGCTCCATGGCGTAGTAGAAGACGCCGTCCGCCGTGCGCCCGTAGTCGTAGATCGCAATCGTGCTCGGATGCGTCAGGCCCGCCGTCAGCTGGACCTCGCGCTCGAAACGGGCGAGCGCCCGTTCGCCCTCGGTTCCGGGAGCGAGCAGCTTCACCGCGGTCGGCCGCCGGAGCAGCGCGTGCCGCGCCTCCCAAACGACGCCCATGGCCCCGTGCCCGAGCCGCCGCACGAGACGGTACGGCCCGACCTTCTCTCTCTGGCGCTTCAAGCGCAGGACGACGCGAAGCAGGGTGATCAGCACGAGGCCGAAGAGGCCCGTCAGGAGCCCCGCGAGGGCGACGCCGATCGCTCCGCGCCGGGACGGAACGAACTGCCCCGGAAGCGGGACCGCGTCCAGCCGCCACTTGCGCTCGGCGAAGCTGACGACGTCGGAGGACTGGAAACCCGAGCGCCGCGGCAACGACGTGAATCGCAGGGGGCGTTCGGCGAGCGCGGGCGCGCCGGGATCCTCGACGTCGCGAAGCAGAAACGCGACCCCGGAGGCCCCGGCCTGCGAGGCCGCCGTCTCCATCAGGGGAGCGACGTGGAAGATGACGGCGGTAAATCCGAGGAGTGCCGCGCGCCGCTCGGACACCGTCGCCGGCTCGCGCTCGGCATACACGGGCGCGTACACGACGACGGCCGGCGACACGTCGTGCCGACCCGTGTCCTGAATGAGGAGAAACGGCTCGCGAGGCCGTGGTGCGTCCGCTGTCGCGGGCCCTCTCGACGTTCGCGAGCCGCTTCGGGTCGCTCGTCAGATCGAAGCCGAGGGCCCCGGCGCCCGGAGGCTCCATGAAGTGAATCGGAATGTGGAAGGGCCGGCGCTTCGCTTCGCGACGCGCTCCGTCCGGAGCCGTCTCCCAGAAGCGGTAGTCGACCAGGCCGGCCGCGCGCGCCTCGGCCTCGGCCGCCGCGCGGCCCTCTGCGCGGACGAACGGCTGCCACTCGAACGCCGAAACCGCGCGATGCCGCGTGAGCAGCGGAATCGCGAGAAGCCGGAACTGCTGGCGCGTGACGTCGCCGGAAATCTCGATGAAGCTCGAGAGCACGCGCAGGCTCTCGACCGGGCGCTGGAGCCGTTCGGTCATCTGGCTCCGGAGCTGGGCCGCCTTCTGCTGGAACTCCTGGCGCGCCGCCGACTCGGCGCGGAACATGAGGTAGCCCGCGAGAAAGAGCGAACCCGTCGCGGGAATGCTCGCCACGAAGAGATCGCGGCCCCGGATCGAGGCACGCCACATCGAGAGGACCGACCGGAGGCGCCGCGTCGTGAACCGACTCGTCACCGACCCGGTCCGGGGGCCGCTGGGGCTCGCCCAGGTCCTCACGAGCGGGGATTATGTGGCGAGTCGGTCTGCCGCCCCGCCAAAGCGCCGAAACCAGAGGTTCCCGGACGCACGAAAAAGACGCGAAATCACTGCTGGCAGGGCCTGCGGAGCCGTACGCCGCGCCGGAACGGTCGGCCGTGCATTTCGAGGAAGCCACCGCCGGGGACCGGGGAACCTAGGAACCGGCTGTGCGCGCGGCGGCCCGAAGATCGGAAACGAGCTGCCGGTAGAGCCGCAGTCGCCCGGCCGAATCCGGGGCGCGCAGGGCCGCCGACGGATGGATCGTCGCGAGAGTCTTCGAGGCGAGGGACGACTCGAGAATGCGGCCGTGCGATCTCGATACGCGGAACGCGGAACCGAACGCCGATTTCGCCGCGGTCGCGCCGAGGCAGACGAGCACAACCGGCTTCACGATGTCGAGCTCTCGGAAGAGCCACGGGCGACAGGCCTCGATCTCGCCGCTGTCCGGCGTCTGGTGGATGCGGCGCTTGCCGGAACGCGTGTGCTTGAAGTGCTTCACGACGTTCGTGACCCAGATGCCTTCACGCGGGATCTTTGCGTCCGCGAGCGCCTGATCGAGCAGCGCCCCCGCCGGTCCCACGAACGGACGGCCATCCAGATCCTCCCGGTCGCCGGGCTGTTCTCCAACGAGCATGAGGCGGGCGCGGCGAGGGCCGTCGCCGAAGACGCCCTGCGTGGCCTCGCGATAGAGATCGCACCCCCGGCACCGGTCGACCGCCGCCTCGAGCCGGCGGAGGCTCGTCGTGTCGGGAATGAAAGGCGCGGCGCCGGCTCGCCGGGCGGGCTTGACGGGCTTCACGGGCTTGACGGGCTTCGAAATGGCGGATCGAGCCATGCCGTCATTTCTGCAATCGGCAGACCAGCGAACGCGGGCATGCGGCTTGCGTCCCCGCAAGCGCGGAGGACGTCATGGAAACGCCGCAGGAAGATCGACGGATGTTTCGATGCCCTCGCTGCTGGCATGCCGAGCTCGAGTCCGTGCCGCATCGCACACACTGCCCGCGTTGCGGCGAGCCGATTCCTCGTCCCGAACGGGAGCACTTCCGCCGCCGTGAGCTGAGGCTCGGCCAGATGATGTAGCTCCGCCCGATCCCGGTAGACTTCCGGCGATGTTCCCCGATCGCCGGCGCCTTCGGGAGCGGCTCGCGCTCGAGGAGAAGCGATTCGCCGACGAGCACCCGCGGTCCCGCGCGCTTTCCGAGCGCGCCCGCGCCCACTGGCTCTCGGGCGTGCCGATGACGTGGATGGTCCGATGGGCCGGAGGCTTTCCGCTGTTCGTGGCGGAGGGATCCGGCGCGCGCTTCCGCGACGTCGACGGCCGCGAGTACCTCGACCTGTGCCTGGGCGATACCGGAGCCATGACGGGACACGCGCCGCCGGCGGCCGTCGAGGCGGTGACCGCGCAGGCTCGCCGCGGTATGACGTTCATGCTGCCGACGGAGGACGCCGTGTGGCTGGGCGAAGAGCTGGCGCGCCGCTTCGGCCTTCCCTACTGGCAGGCCGCCCTCACCGCGACCGACGCGAACCGGTTCGCGATCCGGCTCGCGCGCCACCTCACGGGGCGGCCGAAGATCCTGGTGTTTCACTGGTGCTACCACGGGACGGTGGACGAGACGTTCGTGACTCTGCGTGACGGCGCGGTCGAGCCCCGTGCCGGAAACCTGGGCCCTCCTGTGCATCCCGCCGAGACGACGCGCGTGGTCGAGTTCAACGACCTACCCGCCCTCGAAGCCGCGCTCGCCGAAGGGGACGTCGCGTGCGTTCTCGCCGAGCCGGTCATGACCAACATCGGGATAGTCCATCCGGAGCCCGGCTTTCACGCGGCGCTGCGCGCGGCCACGCGCAGGACGGGAACGCTTCTCATCCTCGACGAAACGCACACGATCTCCGCCGGTCCCGGCGGCTGCACGCGCGCCTGGAACCTCTCCCCCGACATGCTCACGATCGGCAAGCCCATCGCGGGAGGAGTGCCGGCGGCCGTCTACGGCGTCTCGGACGAGGTCGCACGCCGACTGGAAATCCGTACGGAGGAGGCGGACACGGGCGGCATCGGCGGCACGCTCGCCGGCAACGCGCTCTCGCTCGCGGCGATGCGCGCCACGCTCGAGAGCGTCCTGACCGAGGAGGCCTACGCCCGGACGATTCCGCTGGCGCGCAGGTTCGCCGAGGGGGTCGAGGGCGTGATCGCCGAGCTGGGACTGCCGTGGCACGTCGCGCAGCTCGGGTGCCGCGCGGAATACTGGTTCCGCGCCACGCCGCCGCGGAACGGCGCGGAGGCCGCCGCGGCGATCGATCCGGAGCTCGACCGCTACATGCACCTCGCGGCCCTCAACCGCGGGATCCTCCTGACGCCATTCCACAGCATGGCGCTCGTCTCGCCGGCGACCACGGAGGCGGACATCGACTTCCACACGCGCGTGTTCCGCGAATCCCTGGATTTGCTCCTCGGCGGGTAAAGCCGGAACCGCGCGCCCCCGGGCGGTGTCCCGCCTGTTGAAGGAGGCGGGCCATGAAGAAGCCGTCAGCCGTCGTCGTACTCCTCGTCATCGGGTCCGTCTTTCTTCCACCGCCCACGCCGGCCTGCCCCGTCCTCCCGACTTTGTGGGGGCTCGTCGGCGAAGCGGAGCTGATCGTCCTCGCGCGCGTCGAATCCGTCGAGACCGCGCCACCGATCGAGGACTCCGACGACTCCGGCTATCCCTACCTGCGCGACGTCGCCGTTCTCCGCGTCCTCGAGACCTGGAAGGGCGAGTCCCGGATCGAGGTGCGCGTGCAGTTCCGTTCGAGCCCCTTCGCGGTGCTGCGCGAAGGAGAGGTCGTTCTGGCCTTCCTCGAAAGCGGCGAGACTCGCGCCGCGAACGCGCGCAAAGCCTGGGACACGGATCTCGAGGGTGCCGAGTGGTTGGCGGAAGTCGAAGACCCCGAGGAGCTGCGCGAGATCCAGGAGGGCGCCGTCCGGAGGCGCGAGGAGATCCGCGCTTTCGCGGAATGGTCGGCGGGGATGTGGTTCGACCTCGGACCGCTCTGGAACGACATCGATCATCCCGTGGAATCGGACAGGCCCGGCCTGAAGGAGCTCGTCGAGCTCGCCATCCGCCTCCAACGGGCGGACCCGGACGGGCGAGAGCTCACGGCGCGAGTGGCTGCTCGCCGCCGCCGAGCGGCGCATCACGCGCCGCGAATCGCTCTCTCCCCTGCTGTGGATGACGCGCCGTCCGCTCCCCGCCGTCGACGAAGAGGCCGGAGAGTTCGAAGAGCCACCCGCGGAGACGTTGACCGAGGCCGAGCTCGCCCGGCTCGCGGACGCCTTCGCGCGCGAGCCCGCGCTCGACTCCTCCGACCTCAGGATGCTGAAGCTCCTCGAGGGCTACGCCGACCTCGAGGTCGATCGCGCCGCCGCGTCTGTCGTCGAGGCGGGC
Source organism: uncultured Acidobacteriota bacterium (assembly GCA_963782585.1). Classification (GTDB taxonomy): domain Bacteria; phylum Acidobacteriota; class Thermoanaerobaculia; order UBA5066; family Gp7-AA6; genus DAHUXD01. The sequence continues at coordinate 193,197 of CAWAKL010000012.1, read as the reverse complement.
CTTCTCGAGCGCCCGATCCCCGCATGGGTCCCGGCGATGGTGGCGGCGACGCTGCGGCGGTACGGCGACAGCTTCGAGGCGAGAATCGGCCGGGACGACGTCGACAGCCGTGGTCGCCCGATCTACACCGGCGAAGGCGAGAACACGCTGCCGACGATCTGGGAAGTCGCGCGGCGCGAGCTCGGAATCCCGCAGGTCGCTCCGGCGGCCGCGCCCGAGCGGGCCGGCCGGCCGGGATCGGACCGGCCCTATTGAGTCGCCGGGTGTTAGGCTTTTCCCATGAAACCGTATGTGCGGTTGACCGAGCCGATGGTTCGCGTAGGCGGAAAGCTCCGGAAGGCGTCCTGGGACGAAGCTCTCGACGCCGCCGCGGAAGGGTTCCGCCGCGTTCGCGACGCGCACGGCGGAGAGGCCCTGGGCCTCTTCTCGTGCTCGAAGGCGACGAACGAGGTGAATTACCTCGCTCAGAAGTTCGCCCGGGTCGCGCTCGGCACCAACAACATCGACAGCTGTAACCGCACCTGACACGCCCCCAGCGTCGTCGGTCTGACGACGGTGTTCGGAGCGGGAGGCGGAACGAGCTCGTACCGCGAGACGGAGGAGGCGAACGTCATCCTCCTGTGGGGCTCGAACGCTCGCGATGCGCATCCGATTTACTTCCACCATGTCCTGAAGGCCGTCCGCAACGGCGCGCGTCTGATCGTCGTGGACCCGAGGCGTACCCCCTCGGCGCAGTGGGCGGACATCTGGCTCGGCCTGGACGTCGGCTCCGACGTGGCGCTCGCCAACGCGATGGGCCGCGAGATTCTCGAGGCGGGCCTGGAAAACCGCGCGTTCATCTCGAAGGCGACGGCGAGCTTCGAGTCGTATCGGGACACGGTCCAGAAGTACACGCTCGCGTACGCCGAGCAGGAGACCGGCGTGCCGGCCGCGGCGATTCGCGACGTGGCGCACGCCTACGCGAAGGCGGAGAAAGCGCAGCTCTGCTGGACTCTCGGCATCACCGAGCACCACAACGCTCTCGATAACGTTTTCGCGCTGATCAACCTGGCGCTTCTGACCGGGCACGTGGGGCGCTGGGGCTCGGGGGTCTGCCCGCTCCGCGGACAGAACAACGTCCAGGGAGGCGGGGACATGGGCGCCCTGCCCAACAAGCTGCCGGGCGGTCACGATGTCGAGAACCCCGCGTCGCGGGCCGAGTGGGAGCGCCTGTGGCGGGCCCCGCTTCCCCACCATCGGGGCTGGCATCTTTCGCGGATGTTCGAGGAAATGGAACACGGGAAGTTCCGGGCGCTTTACGTCCTCGGCGAGAACCCGGCGCAGTCGGAAGCCGATCAGACCCGAGCGATGAAGCTGCTCTCGGGGCTCGACTTCATCCTCGTCCAGGACATGTTCCTGACGAAGACCGGCGAGATGGCCCACGTGGTTCTGCCGGCCGCAGCCTCCTGGTGCGAGGACGAGGGGACGGTCACCTCGAGCGAGCGCCGGGTGCAGCGGGTCCGCAAGGCGCTCGATCCGCCGGGGCAGGCGCGGCCCGACCTCGAGATTCTGGTGGAGCTCGGGAAGCGCTTCGGCGCCGATCTGGGAAGCCCTGTCGCGGAGCGCGTCTGGGACGAGATGCGATCGCTCTCCCCCTGGCACGGCGGAATGAGCTACGCGCGCCTCGAGGAGCACAACGGCCTGCAGTGGCCCTGCCCCGACGAGACTCATCCCGGCAGCCCGTTCCTGCACGGACGGCTCTGGCATGATCCGCCCGAGGAGCCCCTCGCCATCTTCGTCGCCACGGAGCACGATCCGCCGGTCGATCGCCTGACCGAGGATTTCCCGATCCGCCTGACCACGGGCCGGCGGCTCGACTCATTCAATACCGGCGTTCAGACCGCGGGCTACACGTCGCCGCTGCGGCGGGGAGAGACGCTCGACATCGCTCCGGAGGACGGGGCGCGGCTGGGCATCGCCGACGGCGAAAACGTTCGCGCCATATCGCGCCGCGGCGCCGTCGACGTGCCGGCGCGCTACGACGCGACGCTCCGGCCGGGTCTCGCTTTCATGACGTTGCATTTTCAGGACGACGTCGCGACAAATCTGCTCACCATCGACGCGACGGATCCCAAGTCCGGAACGGCGGAGTTCAAGGCCACGGCGATCCGGATCGAGAAGCTGGGGAGGGCGGCCGCGTCGGCATAGAATCCGGCGCATGTTGTTCTCTTCCGTCACTCCACTCGCGGCCGTCGCCGCACTCTTCTTCGCCGCATCCCCCGCTCCGACGCCGAAACCCGCGGCGCAGCCGTCGAAGCCCGAGGCGCACTCTCCGGCCGAGGCGGCAAAGGCAAAGTGGACCCAGGACAGGTTCACCGGAGATCTCGACGGCATGATCGACCCCCGCCGCCGGATCCGTGTCCTCGTGCCCTATTCGAAGACGCTGTACTTCGTGGACAAGGGGCAGCCGCGCGGCCTCGCCGCCGACGCGTTCAAGCTCTTCGAGGAGGACCTGAACAAGCGCCTCAAGAGGCCCCAGGGGTCCAGGGTCCACGTCCTCTTCATCCCGGACGCGCGCGGCGACCTGATCAACGCGCTCAAGGAAGGGCGCGGCGATGTCGCCATGGGCTACCTGACGATTACGCCGGAGAGGCAGAAAGAAATCGACTTTTCGAATCCCACCTCGACCGACATCAGCGAGATCGTCGTCACGGCGCCGGGACAACCGCCCCTGGCTTCCCCCCAGGACCTCTCGGGCCGCGAGGTCTACATTCGCAAGGACTCCTCCTATTACGAGAGCGTCGAGAAGCTGAACGCGGAGTTGAAGAAGGCCGGGAAGCCTCCCGTCAAGGTCCGGATCGCGCCGGACAACCTCGAGGCGGAGGACGTCCTCGAGATGGTCAACGCCGGGCTGGTGCCCGCGACCGTGGTGGACAGCACCCGCGCTAAGTTCTGGAAACAGGTCTTCACCAAGATCGAGCTCCATCCGCAGGCGGCCCTCCGCACAGGCGGACAGATGGGCTGGATGTTCCGCAAGAACAGCCCACACCTGAAGAAGGAGCTCAACGAGTTTCTCGCCCGCTATCCCGAAGGCTCCTCCACCCGGAACCAGCTCCTGAACAAATACCTGAAGAGCACGAAGTACGCGAAGAGCGCGACGTCCGAAGCGGAGCGTGCCAAGTTCAACGGTCTCGTCAAGTTCTTCGAGAAGTACTCCAACCAGTACGACATGGACACGCTCCTGATGGCCGCTCAGGGCTACCAGGAATCGCGCCTCGACCAGAACGCCAAGAGCCACGTCGGCGCGGTCGGCGTCATGCAGGTGATGCCGGCCACGGGCAAGGAGCTGGACGTCGGCGACATCACGCAGACCGATCCCAACATCCACGCCGGCGTCAAGTACATGCGCTTCATGCTCGACAGGTACTACGGCAAGGAGCCGATGACTCCCCTGGACAAGGGCCTCTTCACGTTCGCCTCGTACAACGCGGGACCGGGGCGCATCTCGCCAGCTTCGCAAGATCGCGAAGGAACGCGGCCTCAACCCCAACGTCTGGTTCAACAACGTCGAGATCATCGCGGCCGAGAAGATCGGCCGCGAGACGGTGACCTACGTCTCGAACATCTACAAGTACTACCTGGCCTACCAGCTCGTCGTGGAACAGCAGAAGGAGCGTGAGCAGGCGCGGGAGAAGGCGCGCAGCGAGGTCAAGCCCTGAGGGCGGCGACGTCCGCTTGCTAGAGTAGGCCGCGTGGATCTGCATCTGATCCCGGGCGCGGAAGCCTCGCTCCGCGGAGCGCGCGGCGGTGGACGCCCGTCCTCGGCCCGCCGGCCTCGGGTTGGGAAGGCGGGACGCGGCGGATGGACCTCGAGGGCCACGTCGCGACCGGCGGCGACGCGCTTCGGGCGAAACGGCACCTCCTGCTGCCCGCCCTCTGGGCGGCGCAGTCCCGCGAAGGCTGGATCTCCCCGGGCGCGCTCAACTACATCTGCCAGCGGCTCTCCGTGGCGCCCGCCGAGGCCTGGGGCGTCGCCACGTTCTATGCGATGTTCTCGGTCACGCCGGCGCCGCGGACGATCGTGCACGTCTGCGACGACATCGCCTGCCGCCTCGCCGGCGGCCCGGAGCTCCTCGCCGAGCTCCGCCCGCGCCTGTCCGATGGGGCCGTGAAGTCCTCTCCGTGCCTCGGGCTTTGCGAGCGGGCACCGGCGGCGCTCGTTCAGACGTCGGGCGACGGGGTCGAGGGACTACGTAGATCGCCCCGGCGGCGGCCGACGCCCTTCCGGGCGCGCGGCACGCGTCGAACGGCCGCCCGGGTGCGGGCTCCCCGTCCGCGCCCCAGACGCAGGACGCGCGCCGCGCGAAGCTGCGTCTGCTCGCCCGAGTCGGACGCGTCGACCCCGGAAGCCTCGAGGACTACCGGAAGAACGGCGGATACGCCGCGCTCGAGAAGGCCTTCGCGCTCGGTCCCGAGGGCATCGTGCGCGAAGCCCTCGAGTCGAAGCTCGTGGGACGCGGCGGCGCGGCGTTCCCCGCGGGCCGCAAGTGGGAAGCCGTCGCGAAGCAGCCGGCACAGCCGCACTACATCGTCTGCAACGCCGACGAGTCCGAGCCCGGCACGTTCAAGGACCGCGTCCTCATGGAGGAGGACCCCTTCGCGGTTCTGGAAGCGATGACCATCGTCGCCCATGCGACGGGCTGCGCGCACGGCTACATCTACGTGCGCGGCGAGTACCCGCTCGCGATCGAGCGGCTCGAGGCCGCGATCGCTGCCGCCCGCGCGGGGGGATTCCTGGGCCCGCGCGTCGCGGGCAAAGACTTCGCTTTCGACGTCGAGGTGCGCCGCGGCGCCGGCGCCTACATCTGCGGCGAAGAGACCGCGCTCTTCAACTCGATCGAGGGCTTCCGCGGAGAGCCGCGCAACAAGCCGCCCTTTCCCGTCGAGAAGGGTCTCTTCGGCAAGCCCACGGTCATCAACAACGTCGAGACGCTCGTTTGCGTGCCGCACATCGTCCTCGGCGGCGGCGCCGCGTTCGCCGCGATCGGCAGCGGCCAGTCGACCGGACCCAAGCTCTTCTGCCTCTCGGGGAACGTCGCGCGGCCCGGCGTCTACGAGGTCGAGTTCGGCGCGACGCTCCGCCAGCTTCTGGACGAGGCCGGCGGCGTGCCCGGCGGCCGGGCCGTGAAGGGAATCCTCCTCGGCGGCGCGGCCGGTTTCTTCGTCGGGCCCGACGCCCTGGATGTACCGCTGACCTTCGAAGGCACGCGCGCGATCGGGGCCACGCTCGGCTCGGGCGTCGTTCTCGTCTTCGATGAGCGCGCGGACCTTGCGGACGCCGTCCGGCGAATCGCGTCTTTCTTCCGCGACGAGTCCTGCGGCCAGTGCGTTCCCTGCCGCGTCGGCACGCAGCGGCAGGAGGAGCTCGTGGCGCGCATCGCGTCGGGAAAACCTCTCGGCTCCATGGAGCGCGAGATGGCTCTCCTCGACGAGATGGCGAAGGCCATGAAGGACGCCTCCATCTGCGGCCTCGGCCAGACGGCCTCCGGCGCCATCCAGTCGGCCATCGCAAAGCTCGGCGTCTTCGGCGCCGGGAGCGCAAAGCCGTGATCCCGCTCGACAAGCGCCTCGACCCGAGCCAGCCCGTCGAGCTCACGATCGACGGCGCGCCGGTCACGGTCCCGCGCGGCACGACGATTCTCGAGGCCTGCCGCTCGCGGGGCATCGACACCCCGACGCTCTGCTACCTCGAGAACCTGACGCCGGTGAACGTCTGCCGCGTCTGCGTCGTCGAAGTCGAGGGCTCGCGTGTCCTCGTGCCGGCCTGCTCGCGGCCGGTCGAGCCGAAGATGAAGGTCTCGACCGACAGCGAGCGCGTCCGGCTCTCGCGCAAGGTGGTCCTGGAGTTTCTGGCGTCGTCGGTGGACCTCTCCTGCGCCTCGGACGACGTGCGCCGCTGGATGGAGCGCTACGAAGCCAAGCCCGCCCGCTACGGCCCGCCGGCCCCGGCGGCGAAAGCGGGAGAGCGCGATACCGCGCTTCCCGGCCACCACCACGCCTCCGAAGGGGGCGCCGCCGCCACGGTCTCCCAGCCCGTCATGATCGACAACGACCTCTACGTGCGCGACTACGCGCGATGCATCCTCTGCTACAAGTGCGTGCAGGCCTGCGGCGTCGAGGCCCAGAACACGTTCGCCATCGCGGTTGCCGGCCGCGGCTTCGACGCCCGCATCTCGACCGAGCTCGCGACGCCTCTGCCCGAGTCCGCCTGCGTCTACTGCGGCAACTGCATCGGCGTCTGCCCCACGGGCGCGCTCATGTTCAAGAGCGAGCACGACCTGAGGCAGGCGGGCCGCTGGGACGAGTCGAAGCAGACCGTCACCAGCACGATCTGCCCCTACTGCGGCGTGGGCTGCACGCTGGAGCTCCGGGTGCAGGACAATGCGATCGTCCGGGTGACTTCGCCGCTCGACCACGACGTGACGAACGGACACCTCTGCATCAAAGGCCGCTTCGGCTGGCAGTTCGTCCAGAACCGGGCGGAGGATTCGGAGAAAAGCTGACGGAGAGGAGGCGCTGATGCCATCCGGTGCTCGGCTCACCCGGGTCGCGATGCTCCTGGCGGTATGCGGTCTCCTGTCGGCTTGCGGCAGCACGTCCTCCTCCGACCGCTCCGCGCTGCAGCAGAAGATCGGCACGCCGGGCGGCATCAGCGCCACGGAGCTTCGGCTCCGCCTCTACGAGCTGCCGCAGCAGCTCGGAGGCCTCGTCGAGATCGCGGCCGACCAGATCCGTGCGGCCTCCTCCGATCCCGCCGTTCGGCGCCGTGCGCTCCTCTGGGAAGCGGACGGAATACCGGCCCTCTACGCCGCGGCCCTCCGTCCGGACCCCCTCGTGGGCGGCCTCGACCTCGCGGTGTTCGTCTACCAGATGAAGGACTACCTCGTGGACGGAGCCGGAAAAGACGCCTTCGGCCCCCAGCAGGAGATCGCCGTCGGTGCGGTCCGGCAGATGGTGAGGCTCACCGAAAGCACGGCCTCCTCTCTCTACACCGATCAAGCGGTCTACCTCCGGCGACAGGCCAAGCTCCAGGAGTTCGCCCGCGCTCACCCGATCGAGGGGTCCTTCCTGGCACGCGAGACCGCCCTCTCCGAGCTCGCCCGCTTTGCCCCGGACGAAAGCGCCGGAGCGCTGGCCGCGGTCGGCCAGGCCACGGACACTCTGGCCGACATCTCCCTCCGACTGAACGCCTACATCACGCTTCTGCCGAAGGTGACGCGGTGGCAGGCGGCGCTGGCCGCGGAAGACATGACGGGCCGCGACAGCCTGAGCGCCACGCTCGACGACGTCCATGCCATCGGCCAGGCCGCGCGCCACGCGGACGGCCTGCTCACCAACCTGCCCGACGCCGTGCGCGAAGCGCGCGAGCCCCTCCTCGCGCTTCTCGATGAGCAGCGCACGGAGCTGCTGGCGGCCGTCGAGGAGGAACGTCTCGCCATGACGGGATTCATCACCGCGGAGCGCGAGGCGGCGCTCGCCGCGCTCAGCGAAGAGCGCCGGGCTGCCATGGCCAGCATTTCCGAGGAGCGCGAGGCCGTCCTGGCCGGGCTCGACGCACTGGCCAAACGAACCATCGAAGACGCTTCCGGCCGGGCGCGCGGCATGGCGCGCAGCGTCTTCTGGGGAGCGCTCCTGTTGATTGCCGCGTCGGCTCTGCTCTTCGCCTTTGCCTATCGTCTCGCACGGGGGCCCCGGCGGGTAGAATGACCGGCTCGGGGGTGCCATGAAACGGGTCTTCCTCATCGGACTTCTGCTCTCGGCGTCGCTGTCCTTCGCACAGACGATCCCGGAGCTCTTCGGCAGGGCGAAGGAACAGATCAAGGCCGGCTCGTGGGCGGACGCCTCGAAGACGCTCGACGCGCTGGAGGCCGAGGCGAAGAAGCCCGGCAACGAGGCCGTACAGAAACAGCTCGAGGGGCCGCTGTCGTTCTACCGGGGCGTCTGCGCCGCGAACCTCGGACAGTCGGACCAGGCCGTCGAGGCGTTCGGGGCCTTCCTCAAATTGCAGCCCAACGCGTCGATCGACCAGGCGGTCTACTCCAAGAAGGCCGTCGCCGCCTTCGAGAAGGCTCAGAAAGCGGCCGCCGACAAGACGCCCTCCATCGCCGATGCCTACAGGGCTTTCCCGCCGCCGACGACGGCCGAGACGGTGGATCAGTACTGGGGCGACGGTCCGGTCCAGTGGATCATGACCGCCGACGAGAAGAAGTCCTGGGCGGCGCTCACCGATCCCAATGCGCGTGTCGCCTTCGTCGAGGCCTTCTGGGTCACGCGGGCGACACTGCCCGGCTCGGACGGACTCACGTATCAGCAGGAGTTCGAGCGGCGCGCCGCGTTCGCGGACGCGAACCTCGCGCAGGACGCCGAGAAGCGCGGAAGCCTGACTGATCGCGGCATGGTCTTCATCCTCCTCGGCGCGCCGAACTGGGCCGCCCGCAAGCCCATGCGGACCGACGACGACCGGGGCATCTCCGACGGTCTCTCCACCGTCGGCTCGCAGGACGCGGCGAACGCGTCGCGGGGCGCCCGAGCCGGAGGCACGACGTCGGGCAAGCTCGCGACCTTGAGCGCCGGCTTCAGCGGGCCCGGAAAAACCGCTCTCGGAGCGAACGCGGACACCGTCGAGACCTGGCACTATCGCAAGGAGCTCCTGCCGGCCCTTCCCTTCCAGGAGATTGACTTCAAATTTCTGACGAAGCAGGGTTACGGAGTGAGCGTCCTCCAGCGGGAGACCAACACGGTCACGGCGATCGAGGCCGCGAAGACGGCCGTCAAGGCTCGCTGACGTTCCCGGCCCGTTCAATACCTTGAACGAGTCCACCGTTTCGTCTGCGGGCAAACGCATGCGCGAAAGGTCGTAACACCGGACGTTCACCGGGCACCCTCCTCTCCGGGGGGTGTCCATGAAGAAGCGGGTCGTTCTCACGGTGTCCGTCCTGCTCGGTATTCTGTCCAGCGGCGTCGCCGCCCAATCACTTTCCGAGCTCTTCGGCAGAGTCAAAGAAGAAGTGAAGGCCGGCTCCTGGGCCGACGCTCTGAAAACTCTCGATGCGCTTCAGGCGGAAGCGGTCAAGCCCGGCAACGAAAGCGTGCAGAAGCAGCTCGCGGGCCCGCTCGCCTTCTACCGGGGCGTCTGCAGCGCGAACCTCGGCCAGAAGGACCAGGCGGTCGCGAGCTTCACGACGTTTCTCAAGCTGCAGCCCGGCGCGACGATCGACGCGGCGGTCTACTCGAAGAAGGCGGTCGGCGCATTCGAGAAGGCGCAGAAGGATCTGGCGGAGCGCGCGCCGTCGCTCGCCGAGGCCTACAAGGAGTTCGAGCCGGCGAGAAGCGCGAAGGAGACGGACCCCGCGGACCAGTACTGGGGAGACGGACCGGTCCGCTGGATCCTGACGGAGTCGGAAAAGGCCGGCTGGACGGCGCTCGCCGATCCCAACGCGCGCGTCGCGTTCGTCGAGGAGTTCTGGACGGCGCGGACGGCGCTTCCGAGCGCCGACGGGCGCACGTACCGGCAGGAGTTCGAGCGGCGCGTGGCATTCGCCGACGCCAAGCTCGCCGACGAGGCCGAGAAGCGCGGCAGCCTGACGGATCGCGGAATGGTCTTCATCCTCCTCGGAGCTCCGACTTACGCCGGACGCAAACCGCTGCGGACCGGAGAGGACGCGAATGACAGCGCGGGCATGTCGACGGTCGGCTCACAGGACGCGGACAACGCGGAGGCGGGGCTGAAGGCGTCCGGCGGACGGTCCCTGACCTCGGGCAAGCTCGCGGTCCAGAGCGCGAAGTTCGGCAGCCCGGGCCGCAACGCCGTGGATTCGGACAACAACCGCATGGAGGTCTGGCACTACAGGCGCGAGCTTCTTCCCGCGGGAGTTCCCTACCACCAGGTGGACTTCCAGTTCCTGACGAAGAAGGGCTACGGCGCGAACGTTCTCCAGCGCGAGACCGAGTCGGTCAACGCGCTCGCGGCCGCAAAGAATTCGGGGCACTGAATGGAGGTATTCGCAGTGAAGAGAAGAATCCGGATTCTCGGGCTCGGGCTCGCGGCCCTCGCGTCCGCGTCGTTCTCCATCGCCGTAGCCCAGACGATCCCGGAGCTCTTCGGGAAGGTCAAGGCGGAGATCAAGGCCGACTCCTGGGCCGACGCGCTGAAGACCCTCGATGCGCTCGAGGCCGAGGCGGCGAAGCCCGGCAACGAGAGCGCGCAGAAGCAGCTCGCGGGCCCGCTCGCTTTCTACCGCGGCGTCTGCAGCGCGAACCTCGGCCAGAAGGACGAGGCGGCCGCGAGCTTCACGACATTTCTCAAGCTGCAGCCCGGCGCCACGATCGACGCGGCCGTCTACTCGAAAAAGGCCGTCGCCGCATTCGAGAAGGCGCAGAAGGACGCTGGCCTCGCGCGCGCCGTCGCTCGCCGAGGCATTCAAGGAGTTTCAGCCGGCGGCCAGCGCGAAGGAGACCGACCCCGCGGATCAGTACTGGGGCGACGGACCGGCCCGCTGGATCCTGACGGACTCGGAAAAGAGCGCATGGACCGGGCTCTCCGATCCCAACGCGCGCGTCGCGTTCGTGGAGGAGTTCTGGACGGCGCGGGCGGCCATTCCCGGCTCTGACGGGCGCACCTACCGGCAGGAGTTCGAGAGGCGCGTGGCCTTCGCCGACGCCAATCTCGCCGTGGAGGCGGAGAAACGCGGAAGCCTGACCGACCGCGGGATGGTCTTCATCCTCCTGGGACCTCCGACCTACGCCGGCCGAAAGCCGCTGCGCACGGGCGACGACGCCGGCGACAGCGCAGGGCTCTCGACGCAGACGGACCACGACGTCGCCAACACGGAGGCACAGACGTGGGAGGCCGCGAGGGCGACCGGCGGAAGGGCGCCGAGCTCCGCAAGGATCGTAGCCAACAACGCGGCGAAGCACAGCAGTCCGTCCATCAAGGCCGCCGCTTCCGGCGAGGACCGGATGGAGGTCTGGCACTACCGGAGGGAGCTTCTTCCGAAGAACATCCCCTACCATCAGGTGGACTTCCAGTTTCTGACGAAGAAAGGCTACGGCGCGAACGTGCTGCAGCGCAGCCCCGAGAGCGCCAATACGCTCGGCGCGGCGGCCCCGCTGCCGGCCGCGACCACCGCGGTGAACTAGCCGCTCGTCAGGAAGGGGCTCGGCGAGTCGAGGTAGCGCGTGAAGTCCGTCGAGGCGGGCTTCCTGCCGAGCTGCCGCAAAAGGGTCGCCACCTGTCCCCGGTGGTATGTCCCGTGGTTCGCCACGTGGAAAAGGGCGTCGCCGAGCCGGCGGGTGAAGCCCTTCCCGTCGAAACCCGAATAGGACAGCGGCTCGTCGAGCCGCTCGGCCGTCAACTGCACAAGAAACGCGTCGCGGGCATCCTCGACCTCCCGCCACTTCGCGCGCAGACCCTCCAGTGTCGAGAGCTCCTCGCCCTCCGGCATGGCGCGCGGAGAGCGGCCATGGAGACGCTCCAGCCAGACCCAGTCCGCTCCGTAGAGGTGGACGAGGGTGCCCCGGAGGGAGCCGAAGCTGCCGCCGATCGGCCGTTCGTACTCCTCGCGCGTCAGCGTTTCGACCGACTCGAGGGTCTTCGCGTTCGCCCAGCGATTGAAGGCGTAGAGCCGGGCGAGGGACTCAACGGATACCAGCACGGGACTGGCCTTTCAGCCTCTCAGCCCTTCCGCGAGGCGCGTCCGCCACCGTCGATCCAGTGCAGGTCGTCCGTCGAGATGGGCGTTTTTCCGAGAATCCGCAGAAGCGTCGCGAACATTTCCGGCGACATCGGCATTGCGAAAGCCTATCGCGCAGCGTCAGCGAGCGTTGCGGTTGCGCAGATCCGGCCACCGATTCCCGGCCGCGCAAGGCTCGCAGCGGAAGAAGAGCTCCGGATACTCGACCATCCGTTGCGCGGCGCCGCCGCACGCGCGGCAGGCGAATGCGGCGAGGCGCATGGCACGGGCCCGAAGCACGGTGATGCGGGGCTCCGGCCTCGCGGCGCCCTCGAGGACGACCTCGGCGGCCGCGTCTCGAGGATGGCAGGAGCACCCGTCGTCGGGGCCGTGCTCCGTGGTCCGGCCTTCCCGGCAGTCGCGGTTGCGACACCAGACGCCCGGCGCGAGAACTTTGCCCTTGTCCACCATCTCCATCTCTCGCGTTCAGAATGCTTTCGCCCCCCGGACAGTTGATGTCCGCCCGCGGAGACGCTGAACCTGCGGCCAGATGGCTGCCCTGACCTCCTCCTGACCCTGCGGGGCGCCCGGGCCCTGACCTTCCCTGAACTCCTTCGTCCTGAACCATTTCTGGCCTTCCGAGCAATTGCGCGCCCTGCCGCCGCTCTCTAGATTCGCTCCCAGACTCCCGATTTCCGGGCTGAGGTCAGCCCGAACAAAACCGAGAGCCGAACGAAAGGGGGGGCCCCATGCCCTCGAAAGTTTCGGTTCGGACTGGTCTCTTCGCAGCGGCCTTCGCCTCCCTCGCCTTCACGCCTCACGGCCATACCCCGCCCGACTTCGGACAACCGCTCGCCGGTCTGAACGACGAGGAGCTCGAGCGCTTCGAAGCGGGCCTGGAGGAGTTCTCCGAAGTCGAGACGGTCGAGGAGGGCCTCGGCCCCGTCTTCAACGGCGAGGCCTGCGCCGCCTGCCACTTCGTACCGGCCATCGGAGGCGGCGCCGAGTTCCTCGAGACGCGCTTCGGCCGGATGGGCGACGACGGCTTCTTCGACTCGATGCCCGAGTACGGCGGCTCGCTCATCCAGAGAAACGGCATCGGCATCACCGGCGATTGCGACTACCTCGCCGAGCTCGTTCCCGGCGAAGCCACGGTCGTCGCCAAACGGCGCGCGACGCCGATCTTCGGTCTCGGCCTCGTCGACGCCACGCCCGACTCGACGTTCTGGGCGATCGCCGCCGAGCAGGTCCACCACCCCGACGGGATCGCGGGGATCGTTTCGGTCGTCGCGAACATCGCCACGGGCGAGGACGCCGTCGGCAAGTTCGGCTGGAAAGGCCAGAACCCCTCGCTCTTCCAGTTCTCGGGAGACGCCTACGTCAATGAGCTGGGCATCACGAACCCGGACTTTCCGGACGAGAACTGCCCCAACGGCAACTGCGACTCGCTCTCCTGCAACCCGTTTTCGGAAATGAACGACGACGGCGAGGGCGTCGTCGGCTTCACGGACTTCATGACGTTTCTCGCGCCGCCCCCGCGCGGAAGAATCAACTCCTCGGTGATCGCCGGGGAGCTCGTCTTCCGCGGCATCGGCTGCGCCGGCTGCCATCGGCCGACGCTGCGCACCGGGGCCAACCCGGTTCCGGCTCTCCGTCGCGTCTACTACCAGCCCTTCTCGGACTTCCTCCTGCACGACATGGGCGCGCTCGGGGACGGCATCACGCAGAACGAGGCCACGGGGAACCTCATGCGCACGGCGCCGCTCTGGGGCCTGCGGAAGATCACGACGTTTCTGCACGACGGCCGCGCGACGACGTACGAGCAGGCGATCCTCGCCCACGACGGGCAGGGCCGGAAGGCCCGCGACCGTTTCGCCTCGCTGCCCGCCTGGAAGAAGAACCTTCTCTACGCCTTCCTGGGCTCGCTCTAGGCGAGCCCTCCGTCCTTCCCCTCTCTCCTCTCCTCCGGGGAGGGAGGGGCTTCTTCGATCGCCGGGCCGCGGGCGTTGGTATCGTCCTTGCTCAGAGCTTGCTCAGAGGTAACACATGAAACGCGCAGGCATCATTCTTCTCGTTCTGGGACTGGTGGGCTTCGTGCTGGCGACCAGCCAGCGAGCCGGGTTCGACACGGTCGAGGGCGGGATCAAGTCGGTCTTCTCTTCGGAAGAGCGCTCGAAGAAGGAAGGCTGGGAGACCGCGCGTTGGGTGTCGCTCGGCCTGGCCGCGCTCGGGCTCGTCCTGACGGTCGTTCCGATGAAGAAGTAGGGGCGGGCTGGCCGCCCCTACCCGAGCGCGAAGCTCCGCAGCGAGAGCGTTCCGTAGCGGAAGCCCTCGTAGATCGTCGTCGGCCGCTCGCCCGAGCGCGCCGAGCCGAGGACCACGAAGACCGGATCGAAGTGCTCGGGCGTGGGCACGGCGCGCTCGGCATGTGGCGCCGTCGTTCGATAGGACGCGATTCCCGCGGAATCCATCGCCGCGAGGCGTTCGGCGAACCAGGAGTCGAAGGCGCGCGCCCAGTCCGCGGCCTGCCCGGGCGCCGCCCCGGGATCGAGGATCGAGAGGTTGTGAACGATGCCGCCCGTTCCCAGAATCACGACGTCCTCGTCGCGGAGGCGTGAGAGCGCCGCGCCCATGCGGAGCCCGTCCTCGGGACTGCGGCGCAGCGGCTGGGAGATCTCGACGGTCGGGACGTCCGCCGCGGGGTAGAGAAACCGCAGCGGCACCCACGCGCCGTGATCGAGGCCGCGTTCGGTGTCGAGCTTCGCGGCAAAGCCGGACTCTCCGAGCAGGCGCACGATCATGGCCGCGAGACCCGGATCGCCTTTGACCGGATACCGGATGCGGGAGAGCTCCTCGGGGAAACCGGAGAAGTCGTGGATCGTCGAGGGCGCCGGCGAGGACGTGACGCGCACCGGCCCCGAAGCCTCGAAGTGGCCGGAGACGACGACGACGGCCCGCGGCCGCTTCGAGCGCGAAGCGTACTCGGTGAGCGCCCGGCCCCACGGATCGTCGTCGATCGCGAGCATGGGCGAACCGTGGGACACGAAGAGCGCCGGCCGGCGGGTCACGGGCGCATTCTAGGCGCTTCTACTTGCCGAAGACCTTCTTGAGCAGGCTCGTCACCTGGGCCGCCGGATCCGTCCGGATCTTCCGTTCCTGTTCTCCGAGCACCGTGAACAGGCCGTCGAGCGCCTTGCTCACGACGTAGGACTCGATGTCGAAGGAGGGCAGCGCCGAGGCGAAAGGCACAGACTGGTACGCGCTCAAAAGCTGCTTGTACTGCTGGACCACGCCGACCTCCGTCATCGAGGCGTCGACGACCGGACGAAAGGCGGCGGTCAAAGTCTCGGTGGTCTTCGCGCGAAAGTAGTCGGTCGCGGCCGTGTCCCCGCCGGAGAGGATCCGGCGGGCGTCTTCGAAGGTCATCTCCTTGATGGCCGACCAGAAGATGTCCTTCGCCGCGGGCGCGGCCTTCTCAGCGGCGCGGTTCATCGCGAGCACCAGCTCGTCGACCTTCTGCCCCTGCCCCAGCAGGCGCAGCCCCTGCTCCACGTTCTGGAACTGCGACGGCAGGAGAATCTTGATCGCCGCGTTGCCGAAGTAGCCGTCGAGCTTGCCTGTGAGATCCACCGTGCTGGTCGTTCCGACCTCCAGAGCTTCCTTGAGCCCCGCGACGATGTCGCCGTTGGAGAGCTTCGAGGCCGGATCGGACTTGAAGATCTTCGAGATGTCGATCGGGTCCTGGCCGAAGGAGGCTGCAGTGAGGAGAAGAAGGACGGCGGCGAAGCTCGGTGCCAGGTGTCGGTGCATGAGGCCTCCTTGTTTCAAGGGCGAGGCGTGGGCGTCGGCGGCGGAGGCTTCAGAAACTGCTGCAGGATGTCCGCCGCACTGGGCGAATTGGCGCCGCCGCTTCCGAGGACGTCGCCCAGGATCTTTCCCGCCGTACCGCCGACTTTCTCTCCGGCCTGCCGGGCGAGGGCGCGGCGGCCGAGCTCGAGGACGATGCTCTCGTCGATCGCGACCTTCGGCGAGGCGATCGGCCCCGAGGCCCGAAACGGCAGGGCGATCCGGCCCTCCGCATCCGCGACGTAGCGGCCCGCCTTGCCGAGGCTCTTGACGATCGCGGGACCGAGGACGATGCGCCCGGTGTAGTCGAGCGTGCGGTCGAGGCCGAGCGAGCCGCTCGCCGAAGCCGAGACGTCGGGGTTTTCGAGCGTCAGATCCGGCGTCGACACGCGGCCGCCGACGAGCGCGAGCGAGGTTTCGAGCTTCGAGAACTTCGTCGACTCGAGGCTCGCCGGGACCTGGAACCCCGCGACCGTTCCGACGGCCGAGAGAGCGCGCGTGACCTCGGGCATGAGCCTCACCGTGCGCAGATCCGCGTCCGTGACGGAGAGCCGCCCTTCGCCCTTCCCCGTGCGGGAGACCGCGTCCCAACTCAGTCCGCGGCTCTCGAGCGCGATCCGGCCGTTCAGGACCTCCCGAGAAGACGTCGCGCAGCGTCGTCGCGGATTCGAGCAGCGGCTGGGCCTGCACGCCTTCGGCTTCGAGCATGAGCCGCGAGACGGACTCCGGCTTCGCGAAGTTGGACTCGACGCGTCCGCGCAACGTGCCGCCGAACACCGAGGCCGATGGGACGAGCGAAAGCGCGCCCGCGCTCCATGTCCAGTCGGCGGCGAGGCGCTCGAACGGCACGTTCCGGAGCTTCCCCGCCGGGATCGTGAGCTTCCCTTCCATCGGCGCCTTGCCGCGACGGCTCATCGTCGCGCCCGCCGAAGCGGCTTCGAGCAGCGGCCCTCCCGCCGACGTCGACGGAGATGGGAGCCGCATCGACGGAGGCCTGCGTGTCGAGGTCGGCCCACGGTCCGGTCGATCTTCGCCTCGAGACGGAGGCGTCCGGCGAGCTTCACGTCGTCGGGAAGCTTCCCGGCGATTCCGGGCAGCCCCGCGACGTCGTCGACTTCCACTTCGCCGGGAGTTCGGACGCGCAGCTCGACGCGCGGCTCCCCCTCCTTCGGCTTGCGGAGTCCGTCGATGCGGCCGTCGACATCCAGAGGGAGGTTGCCCACGGACAGGTGCGTCTCGGTGATCGCGAGGGCTCCCGATGGCCAGTCGGAAACGAGTCGGTACGTGCCGTCGGCCGAGACCATCTGCGAGCTCGCGCCGGGCAGGAGGGTCGCCCGGCCGACGACGACGAGAGTTCCGAGAGCCGCTCCGTCGGCGTTGCCGCTCGCGGAGAGAAGACCCGGATCGGGCGACGCGAGGGCCTTCGCATAGGGCGAGAGGCGCGTGATCGCCAGGTCCTTCGCCGCGAAAGCCACCTTCAGCGGCGCGCTGCCCACGGGCTCCCCCGTCGTCGGCGGCGGACCGAACGTTCCCGAGAGCGTCAGGTTGCGGCCGGCGTCCGCCAGAAATCGCGCGGCGAGCTCGAAGCGCGCGGGGGTTTTCGGGGCCCACGTCCGTGACGCGGCCCTGCAGGTCCTCGAGCGCGGTCGTGACCGTCTCCCCGGGCACGACCTTGCGGTCGACGAAGACGGCGCGCCCGCGAAGCACTTCGATGTGCGACACGAGCAGAGCCGCCGCCGCGGTCTGCGCCGCGGCCGGGCTCTCGCGCCCGCCGGCGGACAGAAAATCGGCGATGTTGAGCGTTCCCTCGGGGTCGCGCTCGATGGTCAAGACCGGTTCGCGCAGCACGATCTTGCGCACCTCGACGCGCCGCGAGAGCAGCGGCCAGAAGGCGAGCTTCACGGAGACTTCGTCGGCGGTCAGAAGTGCCGGGCTCTCCCAGCCCGTCTTGTTGTGGACGACGAGCTTCTCGACACCCGCGCCGAGGCCCGTGAGAATCTGCAGCCGCACTTTGCCGACCTCGACTTTGCGATGCAGCGCGTCCTCGGCTTTCTGCACGATCCTCGCGCGCATCGCATCGAGAGACACCACGTACGGGAGCGCGAGGAGGGCGATCAGCAGCACGCCCGCGAGGGCGGCGGCGATCCAGAGCAGGCGACGCACGGCGGGGCGCATGAGAGGACCCTATCGCAAGCAAGAGCGGTTCCACTTCATCCGCAGTAGAGTCCCGGCGTGCCCGAGGGCAACACCATCCACCGGCTCGCCCGGATCCACAATCGGGACTTCGCAGGCCGCAAGGTCGCCGCGTCCTCGCCCCAGGGGCGCTTTGCGCGAGAGGCGAAGCGGCTGGACGGGCGGCGCTTCCGGCGCGCGGAAGCATACGGCAAACATCTCTTCCACCACTGGAGCGGCGGGCTCGTGGTTCACGTGCACCTGGGCATGGCGGGCTGGTTCTATCGCTACGCCCGCCGCGTGCCTCAACCCAAGGACACCGTCCGCCTGCGCCTCGCCACCTCCTCGGTCACGACGGATCTCATCGGCCCGCCGACCTGCGAGCTCATGCCCGAGTTCGCGCGGCGCGCGCTGCTCGCGCGACTGGGCCCGGACCCGCTCCGCCGCGACTTCGATCCCGAGCGGGCGTGGGAGACGCTTCGCAGGCGTCCGCGCCGCGCGATCGGCGACGCGCTGCTCGACCAGCGCGTGCTCGCGGGCGTCGGCAACATCTATCGCAACGAAGCGCTCTTTCTGGAAGGCATCCATCCCCTCCGGCCGGCCGGGCGCCTCACGCGCGAGCAGTGGGACGGCCTCTGGAAAACCGTTCGCCGGCTGATGCGCCGCGGGGTCGTGCAGGAGAGCATTCGCACGGTCGACCCGCGCGAGCCGGCGAATCCGCTCTCCGGCCGCGGGCCGGACGGAGACGACGACGTCTTCTATGTCTATCAGGCGGGAGCCTGCCGCCGATGCGCAACGCCCATTCGCGAGTTCCCGCTCTCGGCCCGCCGGATGTTCGCGTGTCCGAGCTGCCAGCCGAGGCGTTGACAGGAGTGCCGGCCGCGCGATAGTCTGTAACCGAATGGTTACACAAGCGGCCGCCGCCGACGTCTTCGCCGCCGTCTCGGACGAAACCCGCCGCGCGATCCTCGATCTTCTGCGGCGCCACGACGGGCTGCCGGCCGGCGCGATCGCGGCGCGCTTCCCGGTCAGCCGGCCCGCGGTGTCGCGTCATCTCCGGGTGCTCCGCGGCGCCGGGCCTCGTCACCGAGAAGCGCGTCGCGCAGGAGCGCCGCTACTCGCTCGTTCCGGCGCCGCTCTCGCAGATCGACCGGTGGCTCGCGGGATACCGCGTGCACTGGGCGGCGCGGCTGCACGATTTGAAGCGTTACGTCGAGAAGGGGGAAGGACGCCGATGAGCTGGACCCACGAAGCCTCGTTCACGCTTCCCGCGCCGCCCGCCCGCGTGTTCGCCGCGCTGACCGAGCCGGCGCAGCTCTCGCGCTGGTTCGCCGACCACGTCGAGGTCGAGGCGCGCAAAGGCGGCGCCTTCCGCTTCTGGGGCAAGCACACCTACGGCGCGCCGGATCGCGGCGCGGCCGTGCACCGCATCACGCGCCTCGAGCCGGGCCGCACGCTCGCCTTCGAGTGGCGCTTCGAGGGCGCGGATTCCGAAATCTCGATCGCGCTCGCGCCGGCCGAAGACGCCGAGGCGTCCACCTCCCTCACGCTGCGTCATGTGTTCGCGGCCAGGCCCGACGTGGCATGGTCGGACGAGCTCGTCGAGGATTTCTGGAAGCTCACGATGGGCAACCTCGATGCGCACCTGCGCGGCGGCTCCGGCATCGTCCTGCCGGATTACACGGATCCCTCCCCCGAGATCCGCCTCTCGATTCTGATCGACGCTCCGCGCGAGCGCGTGTTCCGCGCGCTCATGGATCCGGCGTCCCTGAACCGCTGGATCGCCTCGGCCGCGGTCGTCGAGCCCCGCGTCGGCGGCTCGTACAGCTACGGCTGGAAGTACAAGTACGCCGAACGCGACGTCATAGGCGGACCGACCAGGATCCTCGACTACGTCGAGAACGAACGGCTCGTCACGGACTGGACCGACTGGCGGGGCCAGGACGAGCGCGGCCTGACCCGCGTCGCGTGGCTGCTCGAGAACGTCGGCGAGAAGACGAAGGTGACGCTCGTCCACGGAGGTTTCTCTCGCGCGGCCGACCTGTCGGACTACCCGTTCGGCTGGGGCGAGTTCCTCGGGCAACTTCGGAAGGAAGTCGAAACGGGAACCGGGCCGTCATCCTGAGCGCAGCGAGCCGAGCCACCCAAAATTTCCCCGGACACAACGAACTTGTAAGACAATGGGCCCGCCCACCTCCAAGCACCGCGGTGACAAGGAGCTTGTAAAATGCCGTCGCTCAGCGGACGCGTTCCGGGTCTGGCGAGTCTCATGGTCACCGTTCTCGCGAGCTTCTCATTGGCAGCCCCGGCCAATGGCCAGTCCTGGCCGACGATCTCGCTGTCTCCGCCCATCACCGGTTTCAATGAGCCCGTGCACATCACCAACGCAGGGGACGGCACTGGGCGTCTCTTCGTGTCGGAGGAGCATGGTCGCATTCTGATCGTCAAGAACGGTGTCGTGTCGACTACGCCATTCCTGGACCTCTCGACTCGAGTCGGCAGCCACCACGTGCACGGCGTGGCGTTTCCGCCGAACTACGCCAGCAAGCTGCACTTCTACGTCAAGTACACCGATGCGGCGTGCAACATCGTCCTGTCCCGTTTCGGCCTGACCGCCGACCCCGATGTCGCGGATCTCAACAGCGAGCAAATCGTTCTGTCATTCACACACCTGCCAGGAGAGTGCTCACATTCGGGCTCACCCCCGGCGTTCAGCCCGGTCGACGGCTTTCTGTACACCGCCGTGGGCAACGGCACCGAAACCGCCAGCAACCCCATCGATACCTCGCAAGACCCGGGGCGGTTTCTGGGCAAGACGTTGCGCATCGATGTCGAAACCGGCAATCCCGCGACCTATACCGTCCCCGCCACGAACCCTTTCGTCAGCACGCCTGGTTATCTTCCCGAGATCTGGCAACTGGGATGGCGCAATCCCTGGCGCATGTCCTTCGACAGGCAAACCGGAGATCTCTACACGGGCGATGTCGGCGAGAGCATCTACGAAGAGATCAACTCTCAAGCGGCGGCAAGCACCGGCGGCGAGAACTATGGTTGGAGAATCATGGAAGGCGCTCATTGCTTCGGCGGCGGCACGTGCGACACCGCCGGTCTCACAATGCCCGTTGTCGCGTATGACCATTCCCAGGGCTGCTCCGTGACGGGCGGCTACGTCTACCGGGGAGCCACTTATCCCGGCATGCAGGGCGTTTACCTTTATGGGGACTATTGCAACGGTCGGATCTGGGGATTGGTTCAACCGGGTGGCGTCCCGGAGACTGCGCTTCTCCTCGACACCGCTCTGGCCCTTGTGTCGTTTGGCGAAGCCGAGGACGGTGAGCTCTTCGTCGCCGATCACACTGTTGGCGGGGCCATCTATGGAATTCAAGGCACGCCGCCGGTTCCAACCGACGTCGAGATCAGCATGATCGACTCGCCCGATCCGGTCATGCAAAACGGCCAGGTGACCTACAGCATCGAGGTGACGAACCTCGGCCCCGGGCCGGCGACCGGCGTGAAAGTCACCGACTCCGTCCCCGTAGGGACATTCGTATCGGCAACGTCGAGCGGCATGACTTGCGTCGGAACGAGGACCGTCAGTTGCACGACTCCCACGATCGCGAATGGAGCGTCGGTCGTCATCACCCTCGTCGTCAAAGCGACGACGTTCGGCACTCTGAGCAACACGGCCACGGTGGAAAGCAACGAACCGGATACCGACGCCACGAACAACTCGTCGACGCAAACCACGGACGTCTTTGGGATCGTCAAGTTCGGAGCCACGTCCTATTCGGTCGCGGAAGGCGGCACTTCGGTTGCCGTCACGGTCACCCGTACGGGCAATCAGGCCATGTCGGTCGGCTACGCGACGGGAAACAACACGGCAACGGCCGGGTCCGACTACGGCGCCGTCTCGGGCAGACTCGACTTTGCGGTGGGCGAAGTCTCGAAATCCTTCAGCGTCGCGATTACGAACGACGTCCTCGCGGAGGGCAACGAGTCGCTCAATGTCACTCTCAGCGCTCCCATCGGCGCCGGCCTGGGAACCAACCGCAACGCCGTCGTCATCATTACCGATGACGACGCAGCCCCCACACTCAAGGTGGCTTTCAGTGCCGTCAGCTACAGCAAGAATGAGTCAACCGCCTCGGCGACCATCACCGTCGTGCGGACGGGTGATACTTCCGGCACCGTCGGTGTCGACTGGAGCGCCCTCTCCAATACGGCGACGGCAGGTACCGATTTCACTGCACCCGGTGGAACGCTCACATTCGTCGGCGGCGTGACGAGTCGAACATTCACAGTCGCCATCACCAACGACACGGCGGCCGAAGGCAACGAGAGTGCTCATCTGGTTCTGAGCAACCCAACGGGCGGCGCAACTCTGGACCTGAACAGGCGCGCTGCGCCTCTGACCATCGTCGACAACGACGTGTCCTCGTCGGGCTTCAAATTCCAAAGCGACGCGGCCCCCGCTCCGGAGACCGGGTCGAAGGCAATTGTGGTTGCCCGCACGAGCAGCTCTGCTGCGCAGTCGGTCACCGTGTCGACCAGCAATGGCACGGCCGTGGCGGGAGCGGATTACACGGCGGTGACGACGACTCTGAGCTTCGCGGTCGGCGAGACGTCGAAGACCGTGAACATCCCGATCCTGACCGACACCCAGGTCGAAGGTAACGAGACTGTGAATCTGACCCTCAGCAATCCCACCAACGGTGGCACGTTGGGGGCTGGAAGAAGGGCGCTGCTGATCATCACCGACAACGACACCTATGGCACGCTCAACTTCAAGACCGTCACGTTCACGGTCGCCGAGAGCGGGCCGACAGCGACAATCACGGTGACTCGATCGGCAAATACCACGCATACGGTCGGGGTCAGCTACGCCACCAGCAACAACACGGCGACCGCGGGTCAGGACTACGTGGCAGCCTCGGGCACGCTCAGCTTCGCCCCCGGGCAGGCGACTCGGACCTTCACCATCCCGATCATCAATGACACTGCAAAGGACGGGAATGAGTCCGTGAACCTCACCCTCAACAATCCCACGGGTGGCGTTGTCCTGGGCCAGGGTAAGCGTGCGATCCTGACCATCACCGACAACGACTGACGCCATGGGGTAGCTCAAGGGCGTGGCCGAGGCCCTCGCACCGTCATCCTGAGGAGCGAAGCGACGAAGGATCCCGAAATCGGCGAGGTACGCTGCGAGTCCGGGATCCTTCGCTTCGCTCAGGATGACGGCGTAAGGGGCGATAGAATCCGGCCATTCTCCAGAGGAGGCCGCGATGCTTCACGCTCTGGTTTTCGCTTCGTTTCTTCTCGCCCAGACCTCGAACTCGTCTCTCCCGCCCTCCGCCGAAAACGCCAAGGCCGCGCTCGAGAAATCGCCGCGTCACGGCGAGTACATCGACGTGAAGATGCCTGGCGCCAGCGTGCCGATCAAGACATGGATCTCCTACCCCGAGCGGAAGGACAAGGCCGGCGTCGTCATCGTCATCCAGGAGGTCTACGGCCTGACCGACTGGCTCCGGGGCGTCGCGGATGAGGTCGCGAAGGCGGGTTACATCGCCGTCGCGCCCGACATGGTCTCGGGCCTGGGGCCGGGCGGCGGAGGAACCGAATCGGTGTCGAGCCGCGACGACGTCGTCGCGCTCACGCGCGGAATCACGCCCGACGACGCGGTGAAGCGCCTCAACGCCGTGCGCGACTGGGCGATCAAGCTGCCGGCCGCCAACGGAAAGTCCGTCACGCTCGGCTTCTGCTGGGGCGGCGCCCGCAGCTTCGCGTATGCCGGCGCGCAGCCCGGCCTGAACGGCGCGGTTGTCTACTACGGAAGCTCGCCCGACCCCGCCGTGCTCGCGACGATCCAGGCGCCGGTGCAGGGCCACTACGGCGGCGATGACGCGCGGGTCAACGCGACTATCGCGCCCGCCGAGGCCGAAATGAAGAAGCTCGGGAAGCCCTACGAGGCCAACATCTATGAGGGCGCGGGGCACGGGTTTCTCCGCGACCAGTCGGCCCGCGACGGCGCGAACATGAAGGCCACGCAGAAAGCGTGGCCGCTGACGCTGGAATTCCTGAACGAGCGCCTGAAGTAGCTCAGCGCGGCGCCACGACCGCCGTTCCGCTCTTGATCGTCTCGTCGATCAGGCGCCGGAGCTTCGCCTCCGCCTCGGCCTCCAGGGATTCCTCGCGCGCGTCGAGCCGGCTCTCGACCGTTTCGAGCTGACGCTGCTCCTTCTCGACATCCCGCATGCGCGACTGGATGGCGTCGCGGCGGGTCTCGAGATTCCGGCGCGCGTTTTCGTCCACCGCGATCCCGGCCTCTTCATCCGCGTCGAGATCCTCGAGGTCCTGCTCGATGAGCTCTCCCTCGCGGTCGAGCTCGTTCTCCTTCGCGTCGAGCTTCCGTTCCTGGCGGCGAAGCTCTTCGAACTCCGGCTCGAGCGCGCGCATCGGCGCGAACAGACTTTCGGCCTTCGAGAGCGTCGGAGCATCGACGACCCGATACGCCTTCCCGCCGCGGCGGAACCAGAGGAAGTCGCCGGCGAGCCGGTCGCGCATCTTGACGAGGTCGTCGAGGTCCATGTTGCTGCTCGTCCATTTGTCGCCCACGGCCAGGATGTAGGGGTCGTCCGCCCGCGCGGGCTCCGGCGCGGCCAGGAGAGCCGACGAGGCGAGGGTGGCGGCGAAGACGGCAGTGGCGACACGCATGAAATCCTCCGTGCTGCCATGAGGGACGACCGCCCGGGGCATAGGTTTCGCAAGCGAGGGCCGTCGGGATGATCCTGACCTGCCCCTCCTGCGGCAAGAAGAACCGGTCCCCGGCCGAAAGGCTCGCCGAGGAGGGACGCTGCGGAAGCTGCAAGACGCCAATCTCGCCGGTCGCCCGCCCGCTCGACGCGGACCCCGAAACCTTCCGCGAAGTCACCGAGAAGGCCCGCGTCCCGGTGCTCGTGGATTTCTGGGCCGAGTGGTGCGGCCCGTGCAAGATGGCCGCGCCCGAGGTGGAGAAGACCGCCGCCGCGACGGCCGGACGCGCGATCGTCCTCAAGGTCGACACCGAAGCCCATCCGGAGCTCGCGGAACGCTACGGCGTGCGCGGCATCCCCAACTTCGCCGTCTTTCGCGGGGGCCGGCTGGTCTTCCAGCAGCCGGGCCTCGTGCCGAGCGCGACGATGGCCTCCTGGCTCGAGCGGGCCTAGGCGTCCGTCGAAACCAGGCGCGCGAGGATGAGCGAGAGCGGAGTCCCCTCTTCGACTCCCTCGAGCGCGGGGATGCGCTTCCGCAGAGCGTCGAGGCGTCCCGGCTCCGCCGTGAAGTCCCAGGCGATCACGACGCGGCAGCCCCCGGGCAGAAGATCCGCGAGCTCGGCCGCCAGGTAGAAACCCTGCTGGCGCGCGAGGTGCTCCGAGCCGCGAGTCGAATCCCCGCAGAGCTTCTCGGGCGGCGTCCGGTCGAACACGACGTCGAGGAAGACTCCGTCGACTCTGCGCTCCGCGAGGACGCGCTTCGCCTCGTCCGCGTCGCCGGCGCGGACGAGCTCGACGGGCGGCCCGGCGTCCGAGCCCGCGAGACGGCGGAAGGCCTCGACGTATTCCGTGCCGTCCTCGACGACGAGCAGGACCTTGCCCTTCACGGGACGCCTTCGATCGCCGGCAGATCCAGCGCGATGCCCTTGGTGAAACCGCGCGCGGGCGGAGGGACGACGTCGAACGCGGCGTCGTGCCTGCGGAGAAGCTCCGCGATCACGCCCCAGCCGCGCTCGGCCGGCCGGCTCCGCAGCTCTTCGGCCGACACATTCGGAAGATCGTCGGCCAGCACGAGGAACAGGCGCGCTTCCCCGGTCGCCGCGTCGCGGCGCGTCTCGGCGGAGAGGCCGAGCCGCACGGGATTCGGGACGCGCGAGCGGCCCGCGGCCATCGCGTTCGTAAAGAGGTTCCGCCAGAGCGTCTCCCAGTCGAGCGGCGCGAAACGCACGCTCGGCAGGCGTTGGTCGTCCGCGAGGCCGCCCAGTGGCTCGAGCCTCGGCGCGGGAAGGTCGACTTCGACCGCGACGCGCGAGAGCAGCTCCTGGAGCGCGTCGACTCGGACCGGGAGGGCCGACGCGCGATCGAGCATGCGCTCGATGCCGCCTCCCGACGCGAGGCCGAACCGCCGCGCGCCTTCCGCGAGGAGCCTGGCCGCCCGCTCGGCGGAGCGCGGGCTCGCGTCGTCGGCGGCCGCGACTCTTTCGAGGCTCGGCCGCGCGCGTTCGAGCGCGTCGAGGCCCCGCACGAGCTCGGAAAAGGCCGGATCGCGCCGCTCGAGATTCAGCCGCGCGCCGTCCTCCCGGGCGATCGCCTCGAGCTCCGCCACGGCCCCTCGCGCTTCGGCGACCAGGCCGCGCTTCGCCGATTCGCCATAGAGGCGCGCCGCGATCAGTTTCGCGGCGTCGCGTCGCACCTCGGCATCGTCCTCGCGGAGACGTCGCGCCGCGTCCGGAAGCAGAAGCCCTCCATGCTTCAGGGTCTCGTGGCGGAGGCGGCCGACGACCGGCCGGATGCGGTGCACGCGCGCGGGCTGGTCGGCGAGCCACGCTTCGAGCGTCTGCCCGGAGCGGCGCCGGTAGAGGAAGAGCCCGCCGCCCAGAAGAAGGGCCAGCGCGAGCGCGGCGGCGGCGGCGAGAAGGCGCGTCCGGGCGGCTTCGAGCCTCGCGATCGCCGCCACTGCCTCCGACGCGTGCCGGCCGGTCGGCGCCTCGTCCCGGTAGCGGCGGTAGAGGGCGAGGGCTTCCGTCGAGCGGCGCTGCCCTTCGGCGGCTTTCGCGAGCTGGAACAGCGCCTCCGTCGAGCCGGCTTCGGCGGCGCCGCGCCACGCGCTCTCGGCCTCGGCGGCTCTTCCGGGCTCCTCGTCGTAGAGCCGCGCGAGCTCTTCCCGCGGCCCGGCGCGCGACGGATCGTCATGGATCGCGCGCAGGAGCGCGGCCTCGGCGGCCGCCCGGTCGCCCCGCCGCCGGTGGATCGCCGCGGCGAGCTCGGGGGCCTGCGCGAAGGACGGATCCAGCCGCTCCGCCTCCGCGAGCAGGTCGAGCGCGGCGGCGAAGGACTCGAAGTCGCCGCTCTCGACGAGCACCTGGGCCTTGCGCCAGCGGTCCACGGCTTCCGAGGTGAGCTCTTGCGGTCCGGCCTCGCCCCTGGCCGCGTCCGAATCCTCGGCGCCGCCCGCGCGCCGGAACAGCGCGTCGCG
The DNA here is from genome assembly GCA_963782585.1 of uncultured Acidobacteriota bacterium. GTDB lineage: Bacteria > Acidobacteriota > Thermoanaerobaculia > UBA5066 > Gp7-AA6 > DAHUXD01. Next base: position 166,243 of record CAWAKL010000012.1, on the reverse strand, counting down.
GAGCGAGGCGACCTCTGCGCGCTCCCGCGGCGAAGCCTTCGCGATGTATCGATCGAGACGCTCGAGCGCGCGCGGCGCGTCGCCGAGCTCCGCATAGCGCTCGGCCGCGACGCGGAGAAGAGCGGGCTCGCCGGGCCGGAGGGCAGCGGCGCGGTCGGAGAGGGCGAGGGCTTCCTCTTTCGCTTTCCGGTCCGGCTCCGCCCAGAGCAGGCTCGCGAGCGAGGTCACGGTTTCCATGCGGTCGGGCTCCGCGGCCAGCGCCTCGCGCGCCGCCTTGATCGCCGCGGCCGGCCGTCCCGCGCGCGTCTCGACGGCCGAGAGCGCGAGGAGCGCTTCGGCGTAGCCGGGAGAGAGCTTCAACGCGAGGAGGAGCTTCGCGCGTGCGTCGCCGAGCTGGCCTCGCGCGAGCGCCCGTTTCGCGTCGGCGAGGGCCAGCCGGGCCTCGGCGGGAGGACCGGAAGGCGGCGGCGCGATCGCCGCGGCGCGGGCCTCGAGCTCGAGCTCGCGGATGCGCGGCCCGATCCACGGCGCCGTCTCGCCCTCCGCCGCCAGCACGCGGCGCAGCCCGTCGTAGCGCAACATGGCCTCGCGCCAGCGACGCCGATCCTCGGCCCGCCGCGCGAGCAGGTACAGCTCGCCCGCCGACAGCGCGGCCTTCGGGTCCGCTTCGGCGGCGGCGGCGAGAAGATCGCCTCCTTCCTCGAGATCGCCGGCGGCAAAAGCAAGATCCGCCGCTACGAGATCCGTGGCCGCCGACCGCCGGACGCGCCGGGCCGCACGCAGATGTTGGCGGGCGCGCGCGATTGCGGCTTCGGGTTCGGGTTCAGATTCAGATTGTCCCGACGCGAGCGCCTCCGCGGCGAGGGCCGCGAGCGCGTCCGGATCCCGCGCGCAGTCCCCGACGATGGGCTCCGACTGCTCCAGCTGGAGCGCCAGGAGCACCGCCGCGGCGATCAACGGTCTTCCCGGGCCGAGAGCCCGATCTTGTTGAAGCGCAGCCGGACCGCCCGGGCCTCGCGCGGCGAGCCGGTCATGGCCTCGGACATGCGCTCGAAATCGCCCCGGGCGTCGCGAAAGAGGGCGCGCATGGCAGCCTTCTCGAGCTCGCGCCGGTAACCGGCGACGGTGGACGCCTTCGGCCGCTCGAGCGAGAACGGACCGGCCCCGGCCTCGGCGGCGCGCGCGCCGGCGAGCAGGTCGAAGAGCAGGCGCGCGTCGAGCGGGATGCGCGCGCGGCCCGATGGGTCGATCGATGCCCCTCCACCCGCGTATACGGCGGCCGCGAGCGCATCCGCTACGGCCATCTCGAATTGCCGGACGTTGCCGGGCCAGGGATGCTTCTCCATCGCGGCCCAGGCCTTGCGCGGGAGGACGAAGGTCACGGCGGCCGCCGCCTTCCGCGCCTCGTCCTCCGAGAGCGCCAGCCCGAACTCCTCCGTCGCCGCCGGCTCGGGCCCGCCGGACGCGCGGACGAGCGCGGCGATCGCGAGCCGGTGCCGCGTGTCGTCGAAAAACGCGCCGGCCGTCGCCCGGGCGAGCTCCGGCAGGTCTTCGCGCCGCTCCGAGAGACGGGGCAGCTCGAGCGCGAGCGAGGGATTCAGCCGCATCAGAAGGTCGGAGCGGAAGGTCCCGTCCTTCGCGCGCCTCCCGAGATCCGCGTTCGAGGCCGCGACCAGCCGCGCGGTATGCGGGATCTCCGCGGTCGCCCCGAGCCGACGGATCCTCCCGTCGTTGACCGCCGTCAGCAGCATCTTCTGGGCGTCCGGCGTCAGGTTCTCGATCTCGTCGAGAAAGAGCGTGCCCTCCGCGGCCGCCTCGAAAACACCGGCCCGGTCGGCGATGGCTCCGGTGAACGCGCCACGCAGCGTCCCGAAGAGGGCCGCCTGGAGCAGCCCCTCGGGCACCGTGGCGCAGTCGAAGGAGACGAAGGCGCCGGAGCGGCCCGAAAGAGCGTGAACGACGTCGCGCGCGAGGAGGCTCTTGCCCGTGCCGGTCGGCCCGGTGATCAGAAGCGGCATCGGCGTGGGGGCGAGAGCCGAGACCTTGCGCCGCAGCTCGCGCATCGCCGCGCTCGACCCCCAGTAGAAGCGGCCGGTCCGGGAAGGCGCGTCGCGCTCCTCGAGGAGCCGCCGCAGGGCGCGCACGACGCCCTCGGACGAAGCCTCGTCCTCGCCGATCGCGTACGTGAACGCGTCGGCACGGAGCGTCAACGCGGCTTCTTCGAACGCGATGTCCTCGTAGGCGGTCGTCAGGAGCACCGGCAGATCCGGCCGGCGGCGGCGCAGGCGTTCGAGGATGTAGATCCCCTGCCTCTCCCGCCGCTCCTTGCGGCGCCGACGCGCAGCGGCATCGTCGCCGAGAGGGCGCTCATCCGGCAGGAGCTCCTCGTCGGGGAGATCGAAGCGCACGTCGAGCACGACGGCGTCGAGCGGATGGCGCTCGTCGTCGAGCAGCGGCTCGGCCTCGCGCCAGGAGCGGGCGTGGGGACGGGAGCCGGCGCCCGAGCGCCCGGTTACGAGCTCCACCTCGGCGGCGAGCAACCGCCCGAGCGCCTCGGCCGTCCTCGGCTGGTCGTCGATGACGAGGATCCGCGGACGGCCCCGCCGCGGTTTCATCGTCCCCGGGCTCCGACGGATCGGACCAGGCCGCGGCAGTCCTCGGCGATGGAGCGGGTGAGCCGATCGAGCTGCAGAAGCTCCGGACGCGCGAGCACCGGCAGACGCGCGGCGAGGGCCCGCACCTGCTCGATCGAGGCCCGCAGGCGTGCGAGCGTGGCGGCGTCCCCGGCGCCGCCGAAGAGGTGCCCCTCCTCCGCGAGCCACTTCTCGAAGATGTCCGCGGCGGGAACGGAGCCGTCCGGTCCGGATCGGGTCGACAGGACGTCGCGGGTCAGCCGCGCGCGCATCGCCTCGGTGTCCGCCTCCATCTCCTCGGGCGCCCAGAAACGGATGTAGCGGCCCAGGTCGTGCTGCAGGCGAGCGGCCGCGGCCCGCCGGTCGTCGTCGGCCATGCGCCGAGAATACTCCATATTGGAACCGTTATCTCCAAATTGGAGCATAGACACCGCGAAACGGCCGCTTTTCCGGGCACGCCCCTTGAACTGCGAAACCGCCAGTCCGCGGCGTGCGGACGGAAAGCGAGGCCCGACGTGGAACACATCGATCTCGACCTCTCACCCGAGCCCGAGAAACCCGGCGGCCCGCACCGCGAATGGCCCCGGGCGCTCCGCGACGCGTTCGCGCGCGTCCCGAAGCTGGCTCCTCGCATTCCCTGGAGGTCTCCGTCCGCACGCCGCGCCCTCCTTCTCATCGTGCTGATCCTCGCGGCGATCGTCGCCTGGCGGGAGACGCGGAAGAGCTTCCAGAGCGTCGCCCCGGGCTTCGTCGGCGTCAGCGCGAACCGGTTCACCGGCACGCTCGAGGCGCTCGAGCCCGGAACCCACTTCCGCCCGCCCGCTCTCTACGAGATCCACCCGGTCCGCATCTCGGACCAGATCCTCTCGGGCGAAGAGGGACAGTTCCAGATCACGACGAAGGAGGGCGTCATCGCCCGCGTCGGCGTCCAGGCGCGCTGGGCCATCGACCGCACGCGGCTGCTCTCGCAGTGGGCCGCCCTCCCCCCGCACCCGGACGTCGAGCTCGTCGCGCCGGTCCTCTTCGCGGCCTTCCGGGCCGCGGCGCCGCGCTACGAAGTCACGAAGCTGATTTCCGAGAAACGCGAGGAGCTCGCGACGGTCGCGGGCGTCGAGGCGAGGAAGCGCCTCGCCGAGAGCGGCATCGTCCTGAAGGAGGTCCTGATCGGCGACCTCGTTCTGCCGCCCGAGTTCGAGAAGGGGCGGCTCGCGATGGTCGACGAGGTCCAGTCGACCGAGCGCCTCGACGTCACGCTCAAGAAGAAGGCCAAGGAAGTCGAAGAGACGCGCCTGACCGCCGAGGCCCAGAAGGCGCGGCAGGTCCAGGAGGCCGAGGCCGCCGCGGCGCAGCGGGTCATCGCCGCGCGGGGCGAGGCCGACGCCATGCGGCACGTCCTCGCCCTGAAGGAAAAGCAGATCAAGCAGAAGAAGCTCGAGGCCGAGGCCGAGCGGCAGACGATCGTCCAGCGCGCCCAGGCCGCCGCCGAGGCTTCGCGGATCCAGTCGAAGGCCGACGCCGAACGACGCCGGGAGATGGCCGACGCCGAGGCCTATGCGACGCGCGTGCAGTCCGAGGCCGACTTCGAGGGCCTCGAGCGCGAGGCTGTCCTCATCACGGCGAACCCGCTGCTCATCCCGAAGACGTTTGCCGACCGGCTCTCGGACAACGTGCAGGTCATCCTCACGCCGTCCATCGAGGGCGACGCCTTCACCGGCGAAGTCTACAAGCGCGTCCTCGCCGGGCAACCCGCAGCCGCCGCGCCGCCGCCCGCTCCCGCCAATCCGCCCGCCGCGAAGAAAGCCAAGAACGCGAAAAGGAGAACGTCATGATCGTCGAGCTCGCGCGCATCTTCGTTCCTCGTCTCTTCCTCGCCCTGATTCTGTCCCTGGGAGTCGCCGGAGCGTGCACGTACGCGGCGGCGGAAGGACCGCCGATGACGGATGGGTTCACGACGCCACGCGAAGCCCTCCTGCGCGAGAAGCCGTCCCGGGACGCGCGCGTCGTGGCGAAGCTCCCTCAAGGATCGCATCTCGACGTGATCGAGACGCGCGAGGGGTACCTTCGCGTCGAGGCCCGAGGGCGCCACGTCGGATGGATCGCGCGCGAAGTCGCGGTCGTCTTTCCGCCGGGCCCGGAGGCGACCCGGCAGCTCGTAATCATCGGCCGCGCCTTCTCCCAGAACGACACGCACCGGTTGCTCGCCGCATGCCTGTTGAACAACGCCGCCGATAGACTGCGGGACGCGAACACGCCGGATCCCGAGGTCGAAGTTCTCCTCGGCGAAACGCTCGAGGAGCTTGCGGCGAGCGGCGGGCCGTTCCGAAGAGACCTCGGCCTCTCGGAGAAGACGGATTCGACCGGCACGCGCGGCTTCTATGACGGGTCCGCGTTCCAGCGCGCGGCGGAGCTCGTCGCCCGCAGACGCGCATCCCGAGTGGCGCCCCATCCGCGAGCGCGCCCAGGCGGGCGTTCTCCGCGCGCAGTACCGCGAGCGGCCGTCCTCGCTCGCGGGTCTGCTCCAGGAATCGGACGCGTGGCTCACGCTGCTCGAGACGGCGGAGGAGGCTTCGGTCCTGCGCTCGGCCGCGGAACGCGTGGGAGAGTCGTCGCTCGCGATCGGCCGCTATCTCCTGGCGCTCGGCAAGCTCGACGAGCTCGCGAAGCTCGAAACGCGGGTGCGCGCCGCGAGCGTGCGCGTTCAGGAGCACTCCCCGGACACCCCGGACGGCCGGCGCCTGGCTTCGCGCGCGGCAATCCTGTTCGCGATGCGCGGTGACGGCACGGCGTCTTTCCCTCAGGAGGTCAAGGTCGGCGGCGGCGGACGAGAGCGCATCGTCAAGATCGACGGCAAGCTCGGCGCCCTCACGCTGACCGTCGAAACGCGCGCCGGCGCGACGCGCGAGACTCAGGCTCGGAAGGCCGCCGTCCCGATCCTGCCCGTGCCGGGCTCGCTCCGCCTCTCCCCGGACGGCCGCTCGGTCGCCTGGATCGAGGTCTCCGGGCCGTCGCAGCTTCTGCCCGTCATGACGTCTCTCGAGCGCGACGAGCCGGCGCGCGAGGTCGCGTTCCTTGCCTCGGGGCGTCCCCTCCGCGACCGCGCGCTCGCCCACGTCGTGGGATCGCTCACGGGCTTCTCGAAGGACGGCCAGCGCCTCGGCCTCTCGATCGAGGCCTGGAACTCGACACCGGGCCCGTCTCCCCGCTACTCGGTCGTCTCGGTCGCGACGGGCGAGCTCCTCTTCGAGACCTCGAGCGACATGAAGAGCTTCCGGCGGTTGCTGCAGTGACGTCACGCGTGTTGAGAAATGGAGGAGTCATGCGTTTCGTGAGAACCCTCGGATTGGTCAGCCTCGTGTCACTCGTGCCCACGGTCTCCTCGGTGGCGACAGGCAACGACCAGGTCATGCCGGCGGTCGAAGCGATCGAACCCGGAACACGGGTCCTCGCGGAGGAAGGGAAGCCGATCCGGATCCGATGGCGAATCCTGAATCCGCCGGTGAGTCCACAGGACTGGATCGTCGACGTCGCGTTGGATGGCTGTGTTTTCGGCTGGTCGCGGATCTCCATCTATTCCGCCCCTTTCGAGAAGGCTGCATCCCAGTTCGACTGGATACCCACCCTGGAATTCCTCGAACGCCTCTCGTGCGACGGAGACTGCGAAGAGGTCCCGATCCTCGTCCGATTGATCAAAAAGAAGGAGGAAGACGGGGAGTTCTTCGCGATGCATTCCACCTGCAAGTGCGTTCCCACTTCCGGGTGGCTCGTCTGCGCGAGGCCTGCGGGATTCGTCGACCTCGAAGCGGCGGCGACCAAGGCCCGAGAGGCGGCCGGCGTCCAATGACGGTGGGGCTACAATCCGCGCGCCATGCCGTTCGGCCTCCGGCGTCTCCGCTTCTTCTTCGAGCGCGCGTTCGCGGAACCAAAACCCGTCGACTACAAGACGAACTGGAACTGGGAGGCCCTTCGCGGCGCCCACGAAGCGATCCTCACGGGTGCGACCGAGGAGAGCTTCGAGAAGACCGGCGAGAGGGACGCCGAGCTCGTGGCGAAGTACCTGCGCGGCGGCGACGTCGTCCTCAACATCGGCTGCGGCGTCGGGCGCGTGGAGAAGTACCTCGCCCCGCGCGTGCGCGAGCTCCACGGGATCGACATCAGCGGGGAAATGATCCACCGCGCAGAGGAACGGCTCGCGGGTCTGGCGAACGTCCGGCTGCGCGAGGTCGGCAACCGGGAGTTTCTGTCGGGCTTTCCGGATGGGAGCATGGACCTCGTCTTTTCGTTTCTGGTGCTCCAACACCTCGAGCGCGAAGACGCGTTCTTGTACCTGCGCGACGCGCACCGCGTCCTCAAGCCCGGCGGCCGGCTCCTCACCCAGTTCCCCCACCTGCTCTCTCCCGAGTACACCCGCGCTTTCCTGGAGAGCGCCGAGGCCTTCCCGCGCAGCCTCGGGCGCGTGCGCGCGTACACCGAACCCGAGGTGCGTCACATCCTCGCGACGGCGGGCTTCGAGGTGACGGAGCTCTGGTACGGCGGCCACCACGCCGAGCGTCCCGCCGAGATCTACGTCGCGGCGACACGCGCCGCGACCCCTCGCTGAGCGCCGCCGTGCTACCCTCTTTCCCGTATCCGTAGACGCGCCCAATCTCGGTTCCGAGACCGCCGGGCCGCCCTCCTGACGGCGGCCTTCACTCTGCTCCTCGCCCTTCCGGCCACTGTCCGGGCCGAGGAGCGCGCCACCATTCTCTGGAAGGGCGAAACGTATCCCGATCGGCACGCTCGGCGGACGCGAGTTCATCGTCTCCGACGCCGCCCGGGCGCTCGGCCTCACGGTCGCCTCCGACAAAGCCACAGGTGTGCTGACGATCTCCGGGGGAGGCCACCAGGTGCTGCTCGGCCCGGGCACGGCCCAGGTTCCGGTCGATCGGCGGATCGTGCCGATCTCGGGGCCCGCGCGCCTGGTCGGAGGCGCGCTCTACGCGCCGCCCGACTTCTTCGAGAAGGTCCTCTTCCCGATCGGCGGGGCCGCCGGGAGCTACGACGCTTCGAAGAAGACCTGGACGCTCGTTCCCGCGGGGCCGCCGCCGCTGTCGATCGAGATCGCCGTTGTGCACGTCGCTCCGACGACGCAGGTGGTCTTTCGACTCTCGGCGGCGCCGAAGACGGCGACCGCGTTGTCGGAGAGGAGCTTCCAGGTCCGCTTCGCCGACACGAAGATCGACCCGCCGTTTCCCGAGAAGCGCTATGAGGACCCGCTCGTGGCCTCGGTCCGATTCGCCGGAGAGCTCGCAACGATCGACTTCCGCGAGCCGGGCCTCGCCGCGCGCGCCTACCCGCTGAGCTCCCCCGATCGCCTGGTCGTCGAAATCGGGCGGCGTGCGGCACTGCCTCCCGCTGCGCCAGCGCCGCCCGAAGGCGCGCCGCCGCCACCCTCACAGGATGCCGGGCCGGCCGCGCCGGGCTCGGGCGGGACGCCCCTGACGATCGTGGTCGATCCGGGCCACGGAGGCGGCGAGACGGGCGCGATCGGACCGGGTGGCTACGAGGAGAAGGAGGCCACGCTCGCGATCGCCCAGCGGATCGCGACGACGCTGCCGCGCTCGCTCGCGTGCCGCGCCGTGCTCACGCGCGATTCGGACATCCAGCTTCCGCTGGACGACCGCACGTCCATCGCCAACCACGAGAAGGCGGACCTCTTCCTCTCGATCCACGCCAACTCCTCGCGCTCCGCCTCGGCCCAGGGCTCCGAGACCTACTACCTTTCCCTCGAGGCCTCCGACAAGGTCGCTCAGGAGGTCGCGAGCCGCGAGAACGCTTCGAACGGCCACGGCGCGGCGGGCCCGACGGCCGCCACCGGCAACCCCGACCTCGACTTCGTGCTGTGGGACCTGGCGCAGAGCGCCCATCTGAAGGAGTCCTCCGAGATCGCCGAGGCGATCCAGGTCGAGCTGAACGCCGTGTCGGGCACCGCCAGCCGCGGGATCAAGCAGGCGCCCTTCCGCGTTCTCGTCGGCGCGACGATGCCGGCCGTTCTCGTCGAAGTCGCGTTCATCTCGAACGGCGAGGAGGAGAAGCGGCTTCGCACCCCCGAGTTCCAGCAGGCCGTCGCGGACGCCGTGGCGCGCGCCGTCGCGCGCTTCTACTCCAAACGACTGCCGGCCGCGGTCCGCGTGACACCGAGCCCGCGCGCGGGGCCCTGACATGAGCCGGCGCGCGGCCGCGATTCTGCTCGCGGTGCTGGCGGCCGCCGTCGCGGCCCTGATCCTGGCGAACCGCGGTGATCTCGCCCGCCTCACCAAGCGCGTGCCCCGCCCGTTTCTGCGGGTCACGCCGGCGCCGCCTCCCATCGTCACGGCTCCGCCGGGGGCGACGCCCATGCCGGCGCCCGAGACGGTTCGGGTGACGCTCTACTTCCCCGATCAGCACGGCATGCTCCTTTACCGGGAGGAGCGCGACGTCCCCAAGCCCACCGGGGGCGCCGCCTTCCTGCAGACACTCTTCGCCGAGCTCCAGCGTGGGCCCACACGGGAGGGCCTGATCCCCGTCCTTCCGCCGAAACTGCAGCTGCGAAACGCGTTTCTCCTCCCCGAGGGCGAAGCGGTGCTGGATCTGGCCCTCGACGCGGCGCTGACTTTCGGCTCGGACGAGGAGCTGACGATCGTCGGCTCCCTCGTCGATACGACGCTCCACAACGTGGCCGAGACGTCCCGTGTGAGAATCCTGGTCAACGGCGAGCCCGCCGAAACGCTCGGAGGCCACGTGGATTTGACCCGGCCGCTGCTCTTCCTGAACTCTCTCGTCGCGACTCCGGACGTCGAGCCGGCGATCACGCCGCCGGCCGCGGACGGCGCGGACGCTGCGCCGGCTCCGGCAAAGACGGTGACGCCATGACGCCCCGGCCCGACGGCCGCGCTCCGGGCGATCTGCGCCCGGTCGCGATCCAGACGGGAGTCGCGCGCCACGCCGAGGGCTCGGCGCTGATCGCTCTCGGCGACACGCACGTGCTTTGCGCGGCCTCGGTCGAGGAGCGTGTGCCGCCGTTTCTGAAGGGCAGCGGGAGCGGCTGGGTCACGGCCGAGTACGGCATGCTCCCGCGCGCGACGCACACGCGCTCGGCGCGCGAGGCGGCGCAGGGCCGGCAGGGCGGCCGCACGCACGAGATCCAGCGGCTCATCGGCCGCTCGCTCCGCAGCGTGACCGAGCTGCGCGGCATCGGCGAGCGGACGATCACGCTCGACTGCGACGTCCTCCAGGCCGACGGCGGCACCCGCTGCGCGGCCATCACGGGAGCGTGCGTCGCCCTCGCCATGGCCTTCGCGCGGCTCGTCCGCGAGCAGAAGGTTCCGCGCTGGCCCCTGCGCGAGACGGTCGCCGCGATCTCGGTCGGCATCTGCGCGGGCCAGGCGGTCCTGGACCTCGGCTACGCCGAGGACGCGGAGGCCGACGTCGACTGCAACGTCGTCGGCACGGCGTCGGGCAGCTTCGTCGAGATCCAGGGCACCGCGGAGCGTCGGCCGTTCTCGGACGCGCAGCTCGGAGAGCTCCTCGCCCTGGCGAAGATCGGACTCGCCGCGCTCCGCGACGCCCAGGACGCGGCGCTCGAGACGCACCTGTCGGGAATCGACCTGCGCTAGCTGCCGGCCGACGGCCGTTCGCGCGCGTGGTGCGGGCTCTCCGCGTAGTGCCGCCGCAACGCGTCGCCGCCGAAATCGTTCTCGAGGTCGCGGTAGACGCTGTGGACGTGGTCGGCGTCGCGCTGCGTGACGTCGTACTCGAGCACGAAGGTCGGGCCCTGGACGCGGTAGTAGAAGACGCCGCCCGGCCGCGTGTCTCCCGCCCAGGCGAAACGGATCGAGGCCGTGCCGGCCTTTTCGATCTTCTCCGTCTGGGCGCGGGCGAGGTCGTCGCGCAGGTTCCCTGTGTAGACCGCGACGAGGTCCATGAGCAGCTTCCGCTGCGCGTCCGACATCTGCGAGGCGGGAATCCCCTCGGGATCGGGCACGGACTTGCGGCCGGGCCGCAGGATGATGTCGCCGGGCGCCGAGGTGCCGATGATCGCGGCGCGCCGCTGCGAGGAGTCGAGACTGTCGAGGAGCCGCCGCGCGGCGTCCTCCTGGTCGCCCAGGACGCGAAGACCCGCATGCGGCCCGGACGGAACCTTCGCGGGCTCGGCGCCGAAGAAGGCGGGCGTCGAGGAGACGAGGCGGCCGGTCGCGGACGAGAAGTGAAGCGAGAGGTGGTGGCCCTCGAACCGGAACGCCCACGGGCGATCCTCGGATGGCTCGCCGAAGAGGGTCATGTAGTAGAGGTCCGGGTCGCGGCCGCCGAAGGCGGACATGTCGCGGAGCACGCCCTCGAGAATGATGACCCCCTCCGTCCTCTTCATGCCCTGGGCGGAGAGCGCCGAGCCCAGGAGAGCGAAAACGGCGGCGCGCTCGGGCGGCTGGAGACCCTTGAGCGCCACGCCGGGCCGGCGGCCAGGGAAGTAGCTCCAGCTCGTGCGCTCTTCTCCGGCGAAGGGTTGCACGAGCTCGCTGCGCAGGGCCGGCCGAAGCGTCGCGACGAGGTCGCGCGCGGCGCGCGTCGTGTCGCCCGGCGGCGTCGCGAGCGCCCCGGCCAGAAGCGGGAGCGCCAGAGCGGCGGCGAAACGGGAGGCCATCATCACGCCTCTACGAGGGACGTGACGATCTGTTTCACGCCGATGAACGTCCGGTGGACCGGGCATTTCTCGGCAATCTCGACGAGGCGCGCCTTCTGCTCCGCGGAGAGCGCCCCGGCGAGCTCGATCGTCCGCGTGATCCGGTGGATCATGCTGTCGCCGTCGGTCTCGCAGTCGGCGCAGTCCTTCGCGTGGACTTTCTCCTGTCCCAGGCGCACCGTCACGCGCTCGAGCGGCCAGCCCTTGCGGTCGGCGTACATGCGGATCGTCATGGAGGTACACGCGCCCAGCGCCGAAAGCAGGAGCGCGTACGGATCGGGCCCGGTGTCGTTCCCGCCGGAGGTCACCGGCTCGTCGGCGCGCAGCGCGTGCCGCCCGGCCTGAATCTCCTGCGCGTAGCGCGGCCCGACCTCGCGGACGACGACTTCGTGGGGAACGGTCATGCGGCCTCCGACTGCATTCTAGAATCGACGTTCTTGCGCGGAGGGCAGCATGACGCTTTCGGTCGGATTCGTGGGCCTCGGAACGATGGGCGTCGGCATGGCGCGGAATCTCGCGAAAGCGGGCTTCCCGTTGACGGTCGCAACGCGCACCCCGGGCAAGGCCGAGGCGTTCGCGCGGGAGCTCGGGGGATCTGTTCGAGCGGCCACGTCGGCGGAGGATGTCGCCCGCGCCTCGCAGGTCGTCGTCTCCTGCCTGCCCGACTCTCCGGAAGTCGAGGAAGTCCATCTCGGCGACCGCGGCACCGCGCGCGGAGCGGCTCCCGGGACCGGTCGTCGTGGATTGCTCGACGATCGCCGCCGACGCGGCGCGCGGGATCGGGAAGCGCTTGAAGACGCGGGCCTCGCGTTCCTCGACGCGCCGGTCTCCGGCGGACAGAAGGGCGCAGCCGAGGGGACGCTGACCTTCTTCGTCGGAGGCGATCCCATGGCTCTCGAGAAAGCCAGCCCGGTCCTCGCGGCGATGGGAAAGCGGATCACACATCTCGGACCTTCCGGCGCCGGCCAGCTCGGCAAGGCGACCAACCAGATCGTCGTCGCCGGAACGCTGGTCGCCGTATCGGAGGCCATGGCGTTTGCCGCGAAGGTCGGCCTGCCCCTCCCGGACCTTCACGAGGCGCTGATGGGCGGCGCGGCGAGCTCCTGGATGCTGGACGTGCTCGGACAGAAGATGATCGCCCGCGACTTCAAGCCCGCGTTCGCGGTGAAGCACCAGCAGAAGGACCTCGCGATCGTCCTCGCGACCGCGCGCGCGAGCGGCGTGCCTCTGCCCGGAGTCGCGCTCGCCCACCAGCTTCTCTCGGCGCTCGAAGCGCGCGGGCGCGGCGAGGACGGAACGCAGGCGCTCCTGACGGTCTACGAGGAGCTCGCCGCGTCGGCGCCGAAGGGATGAGACTGCGCGCGCTCCTGCTCGATCTCGAAGGAACGGTTTTCCAGTCCGGCGCCCTCATCGACGGCGCCGCCGAGGCCCTCGCGGAGGCGACGCGCCGCGGCGTCGCATGGCGCTTCGTGACGAACGCGACGAGCCGGCCACGCTCCGTCATTCTCCGCGAGCTCGCGGAGATGGGCCTCGAGGTCGAACCGGAACGTCTCTTCACGGGGGCGCGCGCGGCGCGCGAGATCCTCGCCGCGCGCGGCTGGACGCGCTGTCACTTCCTCGTGCGCCCGGCACTCCTCGAGGACTTCGACGGCATCGCGCCCGTGGAATCCGGGGCCGAGGCCGTCGTGCTCGGCGATCTCGGCTCGGGCATGTCCTACGAACGGCTGAATCACGCCTTCCGGCTGCTCGTCGAGGGCGCCGAGCTCGTGACGCTCGCGCGCAACCGCTACTGGCAGGCGAAAGCCGGTCTCATGCTCGACGTCGGCGCCTATTGCGCGGCCCTCGAGCACGCCTCGGGAAGATCCGCGATCCTCGCCGGCAAGCCCTCGCGGGCGTTCTTCGAGGCCGCGCTGGCCTCGACGGGCGTGCGGGCCTCCGAGACCGCCGTCGTGGGAGACGACCTCGAGTCCGACGTCGGCGGCGGCCAGGCCGCGGGGATGCGCGGCATCCTGGTCCGAACCGGGAAGTTCCGCGAGAGCGATCTCGCGCGGTCGGCCGTACGGCCCGACGCCGTGCTCGCGTCGCTCGCGGAGCTTCCGAACCTCCTCGAGCGCGCCGGCCCTGATGTAGGCTGATGGCGATGGCCGACGAGCGCGACAAGAACAGTCACGAACACGAGTCCCACGTTCACGAGTCCTTCGACTCGCTGTACGCGAAGGACGAGGTCCGGGGACGGATCGACGACGCCGGACGCGACGCCCTCGAGAAGCTCCGTGCCGCGGCGGCCGCGCGCGACGGCGACGCGCTGCGGAAGGGTCTGAAAGGGCTTCGCGACGAGCATGGCTGGCTCTACCGGGAGCTCGCCGCCCACCCGCGCCTGGCCAATCTCCTCGACGATCTCGCGCTTCTCGGACTGTAGCAGGCTGCTGAAAAAGGATGCGGGCGTCGTGTCCGGCACTTTGCAATCCGCGCTCGTTAGACTCTGCTGTCATTCGGACCCTCATGGCTGTCTCCCGTGCGCGGGCAAAGTGCCGGCCACCCTTCGGGTTACGGCGGCGCGGGCCATCTGCGGCGTCATCGCTCCTCGACGATGCTCGGGCATCGCCGTCGTCGCGCTTCCTTGCATCTGATCCCGCGGCGCTCGTAACGCCATCCCACACCCTTTCTCAGCAACCTGCTAGGTTGCCTCGGATCCCTGTCGGGGCCGCTGCGTATAGCTGAAGCATGCCGTCGCGCAAGAAGTGGACCGAGCTCCTCCGGGGCACGTTCTCCGCCGTCGGGCGCGAAGACCTGACAGGCCTCTACTCGCTCGAGTGGCGCCGCGCGCAGGAGGCCCTCGTCGTCGAAAGCGGTGAGCCGGTCCGGACCGGCGGCGGCAACATCCGCCGGTTCTTTCGGACGACCAACCGCGTCCTCTACGGGCTCGCGCGGCGTCTTGCGCCGGCGCGGCGCGTCGTCTTCCTCGTCGTCCTCCTCTGCCTCTTTCTCTCCATGTGCGGTCCGGAGGCCCACTGGACCGACGAAAAAGTCGTCGAGGAGGGCGTGCGGCGGGAGACCTCGTACAGCCTCGATTTCGACGGCGGCTTCCTCCTGATCTCGACCGTGCTGCTGGGACTCCTGCTCGGGATGGAGCTCGTCGACAAGATCAACTTCCGCGACGAGCTCGAGCTCGCGCGCGACCTGCAGGCGAGCCTCATCCCGAAAGAGCTCCCGAAGACCGCGGCCTATTCGGTCGGGGCGCGCAACGAGATCGCGAACACGGTCGGCGGCGACATCTACGACTTCGTCCCGCTTCCGGATGGGCGGCTCGCCGTGCTCTTCGGCGACGCGTCGGGCCACGGGATGGCGGCGGGTCTCGTGATGGCGGTCGCGCACGCGACGTTCCGGACGCAGCTCGAGGTCGATCCTTCGCCCCCGGCCATGTTCGCGACGCTCAACCGGATCCTCTGCCGCACCGGCGGTCCCCGCGCGTTCTTCTCCTGCGTCTACCTGCTTCTGTCGGAGGACGGCTCCTACGCGGGCTCGGTCGCGGGCCATCCGCAGCCTCTTCTCGTGGATCGGGACGGCACAGTCCGCGGCCGCGTCGGCAAGGGCGCGTATCCGCTCGGGATCCGCCAGCGGCTCGAATGGACGGTCGAGACCGGACGGATCGAGCCGGGAGCCGTGTTGTTCCTGCACTCCGACGGCCTCTCGGAAGGGCGCAGCGCCGCGGGCGAGGAGTTCGGCGACGCGCGGATCGAGGCTCTCCTCCGACAGTTCGCCGGGTACGACGCCCAGGCCGAAGCCGACGCGATCTTCGGAAGCCTTGGCGCCTTCCGCGGCCGCGGGGCGCCCGACGACGACGTTTCGGTCGCGATCGTCCGGCGCGGCTGACTTCCTTCCGGGCGTGGTCCCTGCTCCCCTGAATCTGCGCGACAGGGACTCACGTACTTGGAATTGCCCGCGCTCAGTGCGGGTTAGGTTTGTTGCCGAATCTCGTAAGAGGCTGACCGGCAAAGAGAAAGGGACCCTCGATGTCCGATCCCAACGTCACGCACAAGCCCCTTCCGGTCGTTCCGATGCGGAACGCCGTGCTTTTTCCGGGCGTCACCTTCCCGATCTCCGCCGGCCGGGCCGGCACGCTGCGGGCGATCGAGGCGGCGCTCGCCTCGTCCGATCACCGGGTCTTCGCGGTGGCCCAGCGCAGCGAGTCGGAGAACGTGACTCCCTCGGACCTCTACACGATCGGGACGATCGCCACGATCGGCTCGGTCCAGCGCGGGCTGGGCGGCATCCGCCTGGTCCTCGAAGGGAAGTCGCGCGGCATCGCCCTGCGCTTCGCGCCCAGCAAGCAGGGATACCTCGAGGCGACGGTCCAGGACGCCCACGGAGATGCTGCCGCTCGATTCGCGGGACGCGGCGTTCGCCGGCTTGCACCGCGAGGCGCGCGCGCGGGCCGCGGAGCTCGGCAAGCGTCTCGGGTTGCCCGACGAAGCCGTCGAGCAGATCCTCGCCGAGGTCGACGAGCCCGGCCGCCTGGCGGATCTCGTGGCGGGATACCTCGATGTCCCGACCGCCTCCAAGCAGGTGCTGCTCGAGACGCTCTCGGTCGAGGACCGGCTGCGCCGCGTCCTCGTCCACATGCAGCGCCAGATCGACGTGCTCTCGGCGCAGGAGGACATTCAGTCCAAGGTCAAGGAAGAGATCGGCAGCCGGCAGCGCGAGATGTACCTGCGCGAGCAGCTCAAGGCCATTCAGAAGGAGCTCGGCGAATCCGACAGCGGCTCGGACGAGAGCCTGAAGGAGCTGCGCGCGAAGCTCGACGCGCTCGACATGCCCGAGGACGCCCGCAAGGAAGTCGACCGGGAGTGGCAGCGGCTGACGCGGATCGGCCGGGAGTCCATGGAGTCCCAGGTCATCCGCACGTACCTCGAAACGGTCGCCGAGCTGCCCTGGAACGAGCGGAGCGCCGAGAAGCTCGACGTGCCGGAGGCCGGCCGCGTGCTCGACGAGGACCACTACGGATTGAAGGACGTCAAGGATCGGATCCTCGAGTTTCTGGCCGTGCGCCAGCTCGGAGAAGAGCGCGAGAAAAACACGCCTCCGCCTCTGCCGACGGCCAGCGCGAAGGAGAAAGAGGAGAGCGCGAAGGAGTCGAAGCGTTCCGGCAAGGGGCGGATCCTCCTTTTCGCGGGGCCTCCGGGCGTCGGCAAGACCTCGATCGCCAAGTCCATCGCCCGCGCGATGGGACGCAAGTACGTCCGCATCTCGCTCGGCGGTGCGCGCGACGAGGCCGACATCCGCGGCCACCGCCGCACCTACATCGGCGCGATGCCGGGACGCATCCTCCAGGGCATGAAGCAGGCGGGCACGAAGAACCCGGTCTTCCTTCTCGACGAGGTCGACAAGCTCGGCATCTCGTATCCAGGGCGACCCGGCGTCGGCGCTGCTCGAGGTTCTCGACCCGGCGCAGAACGATTCGTTCACGGACCACTACCTCGGCGTGCCGTTCGACCTCTCGGAGGTCCTCTTCATCGCGACGGCCAACTTCGTCCAGAGCATCCCGGGACCGCTCCTCGACCGCATGGAGATCGTCGACCTTCGCGGGCTACACCGAGGAGGAGAAGCTCCAGATCGCGACGACATACCTGCTCCCGCGGCAGATCGAGGAGAACGGTCTGCAGGCCGATCAGCTGCGGATCGGCGAGCCGGCCATCCGCGAGGTCATCGCGAGCTACACCCGCGAGTCGGGCGTGCGCCAGCTCGAGCGGGAGCTCGGAAAGCTCGCGCGCAAGGTCGCCCGCCGCATCGCGGCGCGGGAGATCGAGACCTCGGACGATCGGCCCCGAGGACGTCCGGCCGCTGCTCGGCCGGCCGCACGTGCACCCCGAGAAGATGGCCCGCGAAGACCAGGTGGGTGTCGCGACCGGGATGTACTACACGCCGGCGGGCGGCGACATCATGTTCGTCGAGGCCTCGCTGATGCGGGGCAAGGGCGAGCTCATCCTGACGGGCCAGCTCGGCGACGTCATGAAGGAGTCGGCCCGGGCCGCGTGGACGTTCGCGCGCTCGCACGCGCCGCTGCTCGGGATCGACGAGAAGGACTTCGAGCGGGACATCCACATCCACGTGCCCGCGGGCGCGATCCCCAAGGACGGGCCCTCGGCCGGCATCGCGATGGCCTCCGCCGTCGTCTCGGCCCTGTCCGGGCGCGCCGTCCGCAACGACGTCGCGATGACCGGCGAGATCACGCTCTCGGGCCGGGTCCTGCCGATCGGCGGGCTGAAGGAAAAGATGCTCGGCGCCGTCCGGGCCGGAATCACGCGGATCGTCATTCCGCGCGACAACGAGACCGGATCTCGAGGACCTGTCCCAGGAAGTGCGGGACGAGGTCGAGGTCCTGGCCGTGACGACGCTCGCCGAAGCCCTCGCCGTGACCCTGCGGGACGCCGCCCTCGAGAACGGACGCCTGACGTACGGCGTGTCCGCGGGGCGCCAGACCGGCGAATCGACTCCCCAGTAAAAATCCAAGAAAGAGAAGTGGTGGCGGGCACAACCTGCCCGCCGCCCGTCCGTATACTATGTTTGACATAGTATATGAGACACAACGAACAGAACCCCGGCGAGGAACGCGGTGAGCGGAAGGCGGCGCCGGGCCGAACGGGAGCTGATGCGGGGCGCGGGGCCCGCCGCGGTGCTGGCCCTGCTCGAGCGGCGCGGCGAGATGTACGGCTACGAGCTCGTCGCGGCGCTGTCGGCCGGCTCGAGCGGCGCGCTGGACATGGGCCAGGCGACGCTCTATCCCCTGCTCTACAACCTCGAGGCCAAGGGCCTCCTGCGCGCGACGTGGCGCGTGACTCCCGCCGGGCGCCGGCGCAAGTACTACGCGCTGACCGCGAAAGGCCGGCGGCGTCTCGACGTCCACCGCCGCCAGTGGCGCGCCGTCACGAAGGCTCTCGCGAGCCTCGGCGTGCTCGAAAGGGTCCGCGGGTGAACGGCTTTCTGCCCGCGCGCGCCAGCGACCGCATCGCCGCGAGCCTCGACGCCGCGCGCCTGCGCCGCAAGGATCGCGAGGAGATCGCCGCGGAGCTCGCCGCGCACCTCGAAGACGGGCTCGAGAGCGGGCGGGAGCTCGACCAGCTGCTCCGCGACTTCGGCGAGCCCGCGACCGCCGGAGCGCTCATCGGCCGCTCCGTCCGCCGCCGCCGGCGGGCGCGGCAGCCTTTCCTTCGCGCGGCGAAACTGTTCACTCTGTCCGTCGCGCTCGTTTACGCCGCCCTCTTCGCGCGGCTCCATGTCCGTGCGCCGGAGCGGCCGTTGGCCTCGCCGTCCGCGGCCGCGGAGGCGTGGGAGGGTCCGGCCCGGGAGGGCGAGCGCGCCGCTTTCGAGTCGGTCCTCGCGTCGATGTACACCGCCGGAGACGACGGCCGGCTCACGGCCGCGGGTCTGCGGGCGTTCCAGGCATGGAAGGGGAAAACCGACCCCGGCCTCTGGTCCGTGCTTCTCGAGCCGGCCTACTTTCCCGAACCCGGCGCGCCGCGGCGAAGTTCGCCGCGAGTTCGAGCGCTTCCTCGCTCTCGCCGAGGACGCTTCCAGCCGCGCCTTCGAGATCGAACGGGAGGCGCTGCTCGCCGACCGGCGACGCGCCCTTCGCTACGTCGCGCTCCAGATCCCCCTCGACCGACTGGCGGCCGCCCGAGCGGCCGCACGGAGGACGCCATGAGCATCGCCGGTCTCGCGCTCGCTCTCGTCGTTGCGGCGTCTGCGCCGGAGCCCGATCCCACCCGGGCCGTCGTTCTGACGATCCCGGGGATGGATCGCGTCCGCGTGCGCCGGAACCTGGTTTACGAAAAGGTGGGCGGCACGGAGATGCACGCGGACGTCTACCTTCCGCCCGACGAGGGGACGCGTCCGCCCGTCGTTGTTTTCCAGGCCGGCGGCGCCGAGAACACGAAGGACTGGGCCGCCTACACGTCGATTGCGCGCCTGTTCGCGGCGTCGGGATTCGCCGCCGTCCCCTTCAATCACCGGCTCCGCTATCCGCAGCGCCGTTACGCCGAAGGCGCGGAGGACCTGCGCGCGCTGCTCGAGCTTCTCCGCCGCGACGGAAGCTCGCTCGGGCTCGACGGCTCGCGGGTGGCGGTCGCGACGTTCTCGGGCGGCGGACCCATGCTCGCGCCGCTTCTGCGGCAGCGTCCCCCGGCCGTCCGGGCGCTCGCTGGCTTCTATTCTTTTCTCGACACCGAGCACGTGAAGCTCGATGAGGCGGAGATCACGAGGGAGACCGCGCAGGCGTTCTCGCCCCTCGCGGCTCTCGAAGCCAGCGTGTCCGCCACGTCCCTCCCGCCCCTCTTCATCGCGCGCGCCGGGAAGGACGCCATCCCGGGAGTCAACGCCTCGATCGACAAGTTCGTCTCGGAGGCGCTCGAGCGCAACCTGACGCTCACGCTCGTGAACCATCCGACCGGAGCGCACGGGTTCGACCACAAAGACGACGACGCGCGGACCCGCGAGATCCTGCAGATGGCGCTGGCGTTCTTCCGCGACCACCTCGGGGCCCCGGCGCCGCGCTGAGAACGCGGCCGGGAAGCCCCGCCCGTCAGAAGCCGGTTCGGGCGAACTGGACGCTCGCGTCCTGGGTCGTGTTGTCGACGGTCGCGCCGTAGACGATGGCGTTTCCGCCGGTCAGGCTCACGCGAATCACTCCGCCGGGCGGAAGCGAGACACCGAGGAAGGCGCTCGCCTCGGACTGGAGAAACGTGTGGGACGAGAGCGACTGCGACTTCGCCGTGATGTAGGCCCCGGAGGAATCCCGAACCGTAAACTGGACGTTGGCGCTCGAGGCGAGGGTCCGGATGCCGATGTTGTAACGGAAGGCATCCGTGTCGGCGGGAATGATCAGATGTCCGGCGGTCCCGGCGCTCAGCACGCGTCCCGCGTGCCCGCTGTCGCTGGGACTGACCGCTTCCTGGGTGAACCCCGCGGTCCCGTCGGCGCCGGCGTCGTCGTAGACGCGCGCCACGACGATCGGCGAGTTCGACGGCGACGGCAGCATGATGTCGAGTGTTCCGAGCCCCGTGATCCCCATCGCCGAAACGACGTCCTCGAAGGATTCCGTCTCGAGAGGCCGGATCTCGACATCCATGCTCGGGTCGGTCACGGAACCCGAGTGGCCGACCGGATGAAAAACGAGCCTTGCCGTCAGCGGAAAGCCGAGCGGGTTGAACAACTGGACCGACGTTTTGAAGAAGGAGCCTCCGGCTCCCGGCGCCGAGGCGACGGCGGGAATCACGCGGGCGAGCTGCAGACCACCCGCGGCGGTGGCCTCGCCGGAGGCCTCCATCACCTGCGCCTGTGCAGCCGCCGACAGGGCGAGAGCGAGAGACACGACGAGCCATACCCGATGACGCATGGGAACCCTCCTCGGCGTTGGTTGTTGGAAGCACAGAGGTTACCGTCCCCACCCCGCTCCGATGCGTGCGCCCGGTCACCGCCCGCACAATTCAGAACTCCGCCGCCTTCCGGACGTAGCAAACCCGTGGACAGAGGAGGACTTGTGAAGCTTTCGAACATCCGGCCGGCGGCCCTCGCGACATGTGTCATGGCGCTGGTCGTCGCCTTCGGCGGCGCGCCGGCCGCCTCCGGGCAGGCGCAGGCGGCCGCACCCCCCGCCATCCACGGGCTCAACCCCGCCGACTTCGACCGCTCGGTCTCGGCCTGCGTGAACCTCAATGCCTTCGGCAACGGAGGCTGGCTGAAGGCCAACCCCCTGCCCGCCGACCAGTCCTACTGGGGCTCTTTCTCGCTTCTCTTCGAAGAGAACCGGGACAAGCTCCACACGGTGCTCGAGAAGGCCGCCGCGAACAAGTCCGCGGCCGCGGGAAGCGACGAGCGCAAGATCGGCGACTTCTGGGCGAGCTGCATGGACGAGGCCGCGATCGAAGCCGCCGGGGCGGGTCCACTCAAGCCGGAGCTCGAGCGCATCGCGCGCATCTCGACACCCGCCGAGCTGCAGGCCGAGATCACGCGGCTGCAGCTGCTCGGCGCCAACGCCGTCTTCGACTTCGGGGCCGAGCAGGACCGCAAGACCTCGACCGAGGTCATCGCGGGCGCCTCCCAGGGAGGCCTCGGCCTTCCCGAGGGCGAGTACTACACGAAGACCGACGAGGAATCGAAGACGCTCCGCGAGCAGTACGTGGCGCACATCGCGCGCATGCTGCAGCTTCTCGGCGACGATCCGGCGAAGGCCGCGGCGGACGCGAAGGCCATCATGGCGCTCGAGACGCGGCTCGCCGAGGCCTCGATGACGCCGGTCGAACGCCGCGACCCCGAGAAGACGTACAACCGGATGGACGCGGCGAAGCTCTCGGCCCTCACGCCGAGCTGGTCCTGGACGGCCTACTTCCAGGCGCTCGGCCTCAAGCCCACGGCGGTCAACGTCGCGCAGCCGAAGTTCTTCGAGGCGGTCAACAGGGAAATGCAGGCGACGCCGCTCCCGGGCTGGAAGGCCTATCTGCGCTGGAAGCTCCTGAACGATGCCGCGCCCCGCCTGTCGAAGGCGTTCGTCGACGCGGATTTCGACTTCTACGGCAAGGTCCTCCAGGGCACGCCGGAGAACGAGGTCCGCTGGAAGCGCTGCGTGCTCGCGACGGACGGCGCGATCGGCCAGGCCCTCGGCAAGTCGTACGTCCGGGATTACTTCCCGCCCGAGGCCAAGGCGGCGGCCGACAGGATGGTCAAGAATCTCGTCGCCGCGCTGCGCGACGATCTGAAGACGCTGCCGTGGATGAGCGACGCGACGCGCAAGAAGGCGGTCGAGAAGCTGGCCGCCTTTCGCCCCAAGATCGGCTACCCCGACGTCTGGCGCGACTACTCCTCGCTCACGATCGACCGGGGGCCGTACGTCCGCAACGTGCAGCGCGCGGCCGAGTTCGAGTTCCGCCGCCAGCTCGCCAAGGTCGGCCGGCCCGTGGACCGCGAGGACTGGCAGATGACTCCGCCCGAGGTCAACGCCTACTACGACGCGCAGCTCAACGAGATCGTGTTCCCGGCCGGCATCCTCCAGCCGCCCTTCTTCGACCCGAAGGCCGACGACGCCGTCAACTACGGCGCCATGGGCGCGGTCATCGGCCACGAGCTGACGCACGGCTTCGACGACGAGGGCCGCAAGTTCGACGCCCGGGGCAACATGAGCGACTGGTGGACCGCCGAGGACGCCAAAAACTACGAGGCGCGGGCGAAGTGCGTCGAGAGCCAGTTCGACGCGTACACGTTCGAGGGCCAGAACGTCAACGGCAAGCTCGTCCTGGGCGAGTCGATCGCGGACCTCGGCGGCCTCTCGATCGCGCACCGCGCCTACCGCGGAACCCTCGCGGGCAAACCCGAGCCGGCTCCCATCGACGGGCTCTCGGCGGACCAGCGCTTCTACCTCGCGTGGGCCCGGGTCTGGTCGGCGAACGTGCGGCCGGAGCTCTCGAAGCTCCTGATGAACACCAATCCGCATCCCCTGCCCGAGTTCCGCGCCAACGGCGCGCCGTCGAACCTGCCCGCGTTCGCCGCGGCCTTCTCGTGCAAGGCGGGCGATCCCATGGTGCGGAAGGACATCTGCCAGATCTGGTGACGCGCACGGACGAAGTCCGCCGCGCGTCACCATCCTGAGGGCCGAAGGCCCGAAGGATCCCGGCTCGACTCGCGGCCGTTGCCAGCAAGTCCGGGATCGTTACCGCCGACCTCCGGTCGGCGTTGCCTACTGCCGTGGGCTTGCCTCTGGTGGTCGGCTCGCTCCGCTCAGGATGACCGGCTCTGGCTCGGACCGTCCGATCCGCTGAACGCAGGGCGCGGCCGAGCCGCCCCTTTTCCACTTTCCGGCGATATTCTTCCGCGAGATGGGCTTTCCCACAGTCAACGACGAAGAGCTCGACGGCGAAGGACTCGAGCTTCCGACCCGCTTCCAGAAGGGTGAGCCGGGAGCGCGCCCGGGCATCGACCTCGCCGAGCTCGAGGAGATGCCGGTTCCCGAGGTGCGGGTCCCCATCACCTGCATCGACTATTCGGCGGACCGCGTCGAGTCACGGCGCATCACGGCCCAGGACTTCGAGCTCTTCATCCAGAGCCGGCGCGACCCGTGGGTCAAGGTCCGCTGGATCAACATCGACGGGCTGAACGATCCGGCCACGATCCGCGCGCTCGCGATCAAGTACGGCTTCCACCCCCTGGCGATCGAAGACCTGATGTCGACGAACCAGAGGCCCAAGCTCGAGCCGTATACGGCCGAGGGCGGACGACCGCCCTACCTCTTCCTCATCGTGCGCATGATCCAGCTCTTCGAGCGCAAGCTCGAAGCCGAGCAGATCAGCATGTTCGTCGGAAAGCAGATCGTCGTCACGATCCAGGAGACTCCGGGCGACATCTGGGACCCCATCCGCGAACGGATCGAGAAATCCGGCTCGCGCCTGCGGGAGCAGGACGCGAGCTACCTCGCGTACACGCTGCTCGACGCGATCACCGACCACTGCTTCCCCGTCCTCGAGTACTACGGCGACCGGCTGGAGGAGCTCGAGGACCTCGTGCTCGATCGGCCGAGCCGCGACACCATCAACGAGATCCACCAGGTCAAGCGGGAGCTCCTGCTCCTGCGGCGCGCCGTCTGGCCGATGCGCGAGGTCGTCAACGCGATGCAGCGCGAGCCCCACGAGTGCATGACCGACAACACGCGGACGTACCTGCGCGACGTCTACGACCACCTCATCCAGATCATGGACATCATCGAGACCTATCGCGAGGTCGGCACGAGCCTCACGGAGACTTACATGACCTCGATGTCCAACCGGCTCTCCGAGGTCATGAAGGTCCTGACGATCATCGGCACGATCTTCATCCCGCTGACGTTCCTCGCCGGCGTCTACGGCATGAACATGCCGATCCCCGAGAACGCGTACGCGATCTCCTATCCGATCTTCTGGGGCGTCTGCATCGCCGTCGCCGTCGGCATGCTCACCTGGTTCCGCAAACGCGGCTGGCTGTAGCGACGGCCGTGCGGCTCGCCCGGGCGTTCTTCTGGCTCGCGGCCGGCTCTTCGCTTCTCCACGCGCAGGCCGCCGCCCCCGGCCAGTGGACGCCGCTCGAGTCGCTGAAGTACCGCCTCGTCGCCGACGTCCAGGTCTCCCCCGACGGCAAGACTGTCGCCTACGTCGTGCGCGACTCGATCTTCGAGCCCGAGAAGAGCGAGTACCGGACGCAGATCTGGTTGTCGACGATCCCGGGGAAGGGCGCGGGCGGCGTCCAACGTTCTTGGCAGGCCACCTCGGGGCCGTCGTCGGCCTCGAAGCCGCGCTGGTCGCCCGACGGGCAGTGGCTCGCCTTCATCGGCAAGCGCGGCCAGATGACCGCAAATGTCTGGCGGCTTCCGACGGGGGGCGGCGAAGCCGAGCGCGTGACCGACGCGCCCGCGGACGTGAGCGAAGCCGCCTGGTCGCCCGACGGGACCTGGATCGCGTACATCGCGCCCGACGGCCCGGCCGCCGACCGTGAGCGCCGCGAGAAAGAGAGAGACGACGCGCGCGTCGTCGACGAAGACGACCGCCCCGGACGGCTATGGCTCGTGCGCGTGAAGCCCGACGCGGAGGGCCGCTTCGAGGGACGCAAGCTCCTCGCCACCGGCTTCTCGGTCGGGGGCTTTCCCGATCCCGCCGACGCCGCCGAGATCGCCTGGTCGCCCGACGGCAGGACCATCGCCTTCAGTCATACCCCACGCCCCCTCGTCAACGACTGGCCGACCGCGGACATCTCGCTCGTGGACGTCGAGACCGGCGCGGTGCGGCCGTTCGCCGCGACCGGCGCCGCGGAGACATCCCCGCTCTTCACACCCGACGGCCGGTTTCTCGCCTACGTCGTCAGCGACGACCCGCCGCACTGGGCCCACAAGGAGAACATCCGGCTCGCGCCCCTCGATGCCTCGGCCGGTCCGGCGCGCACGCTGTCGCCTTCGTTCGACGAATCGCCGAAGCTCGCGGGCTTTTCGGCCGACGGAGCGACGCTCTACTTCTCCGAGGCGAAGGGAGTCTCGGACCTTCTCTACGCGCAGAGCGTCTCGACCGGCGCCATCCGGGCGCTCACCGAGAGCGGGAAGGTCGTCAGCGGCGCGAACGTCAACAGCCGCGGCACCTGGATCGGCTTCGTCCGCCAGACGGCGACCGATCCCGCCGAGGCCTTCGCCAGCGCGCTCACGCCGTTTTCCCCGCTCCGCGTTTCCGACGTGAACGGAAGCCTCCCGAAACACGCGCTGCCCGAGACGCGCGTGATCACGTGGACGGGCGACAAAGGAGAGAAGATCGAGGGCCTCCTCACGCTGCCCGTCCGCTACGTGGCGGGAACGCGGTATCCGCTCCTGCTCGTCATCCACGGCGGCCCCGCCGGTGTCTTCAAGCTCACCCACGTCGCGACGCCCGGCGCATACACGACCGCGGTCTTCGCCTCCGCGGGCTACGCCGTCCTCCGCCCCAACCCGAGGGGCTCCTCGGGCTACGGAACGGCTTTTCGTCGGGCGAACGAGGCGGACTGGGGAGGCGGCGACTACCGGGACCTCATGGCGGGCGTCGACGCGGTCATCGCGATGGGTGTCGCCGATCCGGATCGCCTCGGCGTGGCGGGCTGGAGCTATGGCGGGTTCATGACCGCGTGGATCATCACCCAGACCGACCGTTTCAAGGCCGCCTCGATCGGGGCGCCCGTCACCGACCTCGTCTCCTTTACGGGCACGGCCGACATCCCCGGCTTTCTCCCGAGCTACTTTCGAGGCGAGTTCTGGGAGCCGGACCTCTGGGACCGCTATGCGCGGCACTCCCCGATGAACCACGTGGGCCGCGCCCGCACGCCGGCGCTCATCCAGCACGGCGAGGACGACCGGCGCGTCCCCGTCTCCCAGGGTTACCAGCTTTACAACGCCCTGAAGCGACAGGGTGTCCCGACCAGGATGATTACCTACCCCCGCCAGCCGCACGCCATCCGCGAGCCTCGCCTGGTCCGGGACGTGGCCGAGCGCACCCTCGCCTGGATGGAGCAGTGGCTTTCCCCATGACATAATCCGCGGTTCTCCGGGCGGGGGCCCGAATCCAGAAACGCGAAGGAAGCTCATGAAACGCATTGGCATCCTCTTCGGACAGGAACGCTCCTTTCCCCGCGCTCTCGTCGAGCGCATCAACCGCGAGGGCCGGGTGGCCATCGCCGAGCCGCTCGTCGTCGGCGGGATCGGGCTCGACAGCCCGCGCCGTTACGACCTCATCCTCGACCGGATCAGCCAGGACATCCCCTTCTACCGGGCGATCCTCAAGAAAGCCGTGGCCGACGGCACGATCGTGGTCAACAACCCCTTCTGGTGGTCGGCCGACGACAAGTTCTTCAACAACGTCGTCGCGCGGCAGGTCGGGGTCGCCGTTCCCAGGACGGTGATCCTCCCCTCGAACCAGCACCCGCCCGACACGACGTCCGAGTCGATGTCGAACCTCGTCTTCCCGCTCGAGTGGGACGAGATGTTCCAGTACATCGGCTTCCCGGCGTACTTCAAGCCGTACTCCGGCGGCGGATGGAAGAGCGTCTACCGGGTGAGCAATCCCGAGGAGTTCTTCGCCGCCTACGCCGACTCCGGCCAGCACGTGATGACGCTGCAGGAAGAGATCGTCTTCGACGATTACTTCCGCTGCTACGCGATCGGCCGCAAGTACGTGCACATCATGCGCTACGACCCGCGGCGCCCCCACCACGAGCGCTACGTCAAGGACGGTGGCCCGCTCGATCCGGCGATGGAGGAGAGGATCCGCACCGACAGCCTCAAGCTCATGAACGCGCTGGGCTACGACTTCTGCACGCTCGAGTTCGCCGTGCGGGACGGCGTTCCCTACGCCATCGACTTCCTCAACCCCGCGCCCGACGCCGCCGTCGAGTCCGTGGGCGAGGAGAACTTCCAGTGGGTCGTCGAGACCTCGACGAAGTGGCTCCTCGATCGGGTCGAGCAGCCGGCGGAGCCCCTCGCCGACTACCGCTGGCAGACGTTCCTCGCCGGCGGCGAGTCGCTCGCTCCGGCGAAAAAGTCGAACGGCCGCCCGAAGAAGCCGGCCTCGCCGCGGGAGCCGTCGGCGGGCCCGGGCACGCGGCCGCGGCGAGACGCCTGAGGTCCTCGATGGATCGGCCGGCATTCACCCTCGGCGTCGAGGAGGAGTTCCAGATCCTGGATCCCGAGACGCGGGAGCTGCGCTCCCACGTCCAGGAGATCCTCGACGAGGGCAAGCTCCTTCTGAAGGAGCGCGTCAAGCCCGAGATGCACCAGTCGGTCATCGAGATCGGCACGGGCATCTGCAAGAACATCGCCGAGGTCCGCCTCGACGTCGGCGAGATGCGGACCGAGATCATCCGCCTCGCCCGCAAGAACGGCATGCGCGTCGCCTCGGCCGGCACGCACCCCTTCTCCAACTGGGCGGACCAGAAGATCTTTCCCGATCCGCGCTACGATTCCGTCGTCCAGGAGATGCAGCTTCTGGCGCGAGCGAATCTCATTTTCGGCCTGCACGTCCACGTCGGCATCGCGGACCGCGCGCTCGCCTTTCAGATCATGAACGAGGCGCTGTACTTTCTGCCGCACCTGCTGGCGCTCTCGACGAACTCGCCGTTCTGGCTCGGCCGCAACACCGGACTGAAGAGCTTCCGCACCAAGGTCTTCGACCGCTTCCCGCGCACGGGCATGCCCGAATACTTCGACACGCCCGCCGAATTCGACGAGTTCGTCCGGATCCTGGTCAAGACCAACTCCATCGACAACGGCAAGAAGATCTGGTGGGACGTCCGGCCGCATCCGTTCTTCGAGACGATCGAGTTCCGCGTCTGCGACGTTCCCATGCGCCTCGAAGAGACCCTGACCCTCGCGGCCCTCTTCCAGGCGATCTGCGTCAAGCTTTACAAGCTTCGCCTCCAGAACCTCGGGTTCCGCCGCTACCGGCGGGCGCTGATTCTCGAGAACAAGTGGCGCGCCAGCCGCTGGGGCATCGACGGGAAGCTCATCGATTTCGGCAAGGAGATCGAAGTGCCTTTCCGCGATCTCGTCGCCGAGATGCTCCTGTTCGTCGACGACGTCGTCGACGAACTCGGCTCTCGCCACGAGGTCTTCGACGGGGTAAACTGGATCCTAGAGAACGGAACGGGAGCCGACCGGCAGCTTCGTGTCTACGAGGCGACCGGCGGAGACCTGAAGAAAGTCGTCGATTACATTTGCGAGGAAACGAGCTACGGGTTGCCAGCCGCCGAGGCTCCAGTCCGGGCCGCCGTCCGCTGACGGCCGGTCCGATCCTCGCTCCAAAGGAACGCCTTCAGAATGTCGCATGAGACCGGTACGCTGACCGCCTACGCCGAAGACCTGATCCCCGGGGCGCGCAACGCCATCCGGACGTGCCTGCGGGTGCGATCCACCGAGAGCGTCGCGATCATCACCGATCGGGAAACCGAAGAGATCGCCGCGAGCCTGGCCGACCAGGTGCGCGAAGTCGGCGCGGCGTGCAAGACCCTCGTCATGGAGGACTTCGGGCCGCGCCCGATGCTCGAGCTGCCGGCGCCGGTGCGCACCGCCCTCGAGCGCACGGACGTCTCGATCTACGCCGGCCAGCCCAAGGAGGGTGAGCTCGCGTTCCGCCGGGCGATGACGGAGATCATCGACCGCCGCCAGATCCGGCACGCCCACATGGTGTCGATCTCCCACCGGATCATGACCGAGGCGATGCGCGCCAACTTCGACGAGGTCGACGCGATCTCGACCCGGGTGCTCGAGCGGGCGAAGAAGGCGACGAAGATCGTCGCGACCTCGCCCTCCGGCTCGAAGCTCGAGGCGACCTTCGACACGTCCATCAAGTGGCTGAAGACTTCCGGGATCATCTCGACCTCCAAGTGGGGCAACCTTCCGGGCGGCGAGGTGCTCACCTCGCCCGCGCGCGTCGACGGCGTGTACGTGGCCGACGGCGTCGTGGGGGATTACCTCTGCGCCCGCTACGGCGATCTCCAGGCGAATCCCCTCTCCGTGACGATCGAGAACAGCCGGATCGTGGACGTCGCCTGCAAGCGCGCCGACCTGGTCGCCGACTTCCGGGCGTACACCGCGACCGACGAGAACTCCGACCGTGTCGGCGAGTTCGCCATCGGCACCAACATCGCCCTCACGGACGTCATCGGCAACATTCTGCAGGACGAGAAGCTCCCGACGCTCCACATCGCCTTCGGCCATCCCTATGCCGAGCACACCGGTGCGAAGTGGCGGAGCACGACGCACATCGACATCGTCGGCCGGCGCTTCAGCATCTGGTTCGACGGGGACCAGATCATGAAGGACGGGACGTTCCTCATCTGACCGCGTAGCCGTCGCTCCGCGACGGCGTAGCAGTCATCCCGAGGCCGAAAGGCCGAGGGATCCCGATCCACGACGACCGACCTGTCGGCGCAGTCCTCAGGGCTTACGGACGAAGTAGAGGGCGATCGCCAGAAGAGCCAGGGCGAGAAGCGCCAGCATCGGCCCGTGGAGCGTCGGGATGTCGGTGGGCTGTCCGCCCGGGACCGGGGTGTTCGACGGCGTGCGGGTGTTCGTCGGCGTGCTCGTGCTCGTCGCGGTGAAAGTCGGCCCGCCGGCCGTGATCGTGAAGGTCGGCGTCGTCGTGAAGGTCGGTGTCGGGGTCGGCCCGCCGCAGGGCACGTTGAAGACCGCGAAGAGACGGCCGTTCTTGGTGGCTTCCGGCGCTTCGTCCGGCAGATCGTTGTTTGCGTAGACCGCGCTTGCGAATCCGCAGGTCGCGTTGAACTGGCGCGCGAACGGGATGTGCTGCGCGAAGACGGAGGTCAAGATCGCGCCGTCGACATTGCTGCCGACCTCCACGATCGTGGTCACCCCGCCCGTGGGAGTCCACATCCGGATGTTCTGTTCCTGCTCTTCCGCATCGTCGAAGCCGGGCGGGGGCGGGAAGCCGACACTCGAGGAGCGCACGCCGAAGGCCACGGCCCGGGCGTCGTTGATGGCGAGAGTGTCGGTGAAGAGCCCGAAGTTGCCCGCGCCGACGCGCTGGACCTCGCTGAAGAGTCCGCTCGAGCGCGTCCAGACGAAGATTCCGGCCTGCTCGTCGTCCTCGACGCCCGGGAGCGCGCCGTTCAGGCCGGCGCGGAAGACCACGTCGCCGTTGTTGTTGATCCCCGTGAACGGCGCGAAGCCCTGATAGCTGCCGCCTCCGGGAACGGGTGTCGCGATCTGGGCGATGGTCTGGACGCCCGAGCCGGGAACGAACAGACGCAAGCCGTCCACGCCGTCGTCCCCGGTGGCGGGGCTGCCATCGCCTCCGATGGAGGCCTTGAAGAGGATCTCGTTCGAGTTGTTGATGAAGACCTGGGCTCCGATCGAGTCGTAGATGCCGCCCGGACCGGCGTTGCCGCTGCGGGCGACCTCGGTGAAGGCGCCGGGGCCCGTGACGAGGTACACCGCCTGATCGCCGTCGGAGAGCTGCACCGAGGCGACCGTGGCGCCGGCGGAGCTCAGGCCGGCCGAAGTAGTCGCCGTCGCCGAAGTCGCCCCACTGCGTCACGGTGACGCCGCCGCCCACGTTGGTCCCGATGCCGAAAAGGAACTCGTTGCCCGGGCCCGGCGTGAAACGGAAAACACCCTTGGAGTTGTCAGTGTCGCAGTTGCCGGCGCCGTCGAGGAACATGCCCTCGTAGACGATCTGTCCCGCGTTGTTGATCTGCATCATCGGGACCGAAGCCGCAGAGCGTGCGCGTGCCGACGACGGTCCCGTCGCCGCGCGATCTCGGTCAGCGGCGGGGCGGTGAAGAGCGCCACGCCGGTCTCGTCCGCGCCGCCTCCGAAGCCCCCTTCCGGAGACCAGGGCGGCCCGACGATCGCCGTCTTGAAAGCGGCGATCCCGACGTCGTTCATGTCGTAGAACTCGCCCCATCCGCCGACTCTGCGATCCGTCGGGCAGGGTTTGGCCCTCGGTGATGATGACCGTCTGGGCTCCCGAGAAGTCGCGGATGACGAGCTGCATCGGCTGGCAGCCGGTGAATTGGCCCGGCGCGAATGCGATGCGTTGCCACGTCACCGTTCCGTCCCCGATCGTGCCACCGACCGTCGGCGGCCAGGCGGGCTCGGCGGCGGCGCTGGTGCCGGCGACGGTCGCCTGCGAGTTCATGCCTCCCGGCGTGTTCGACTGCACGAGGGCGCCGACCGCGTAGGCCGTGTTCGGCTGCCAGAACGGCAGGTTGACGCCGGCCGAGTTCTGGCCGGGATCCGGATCGCACGGCGTTCCCGGGAAGTGCTTGGAGAAGAGAATCTGGTTCGCGTCGTTGAGGACGACGGAGTTGCGGCCGACGGAGCCGGGACCGATCGGCACGCGAGGGTCGGCGATCCTCTTGGCCACGGCGGCATTTCTGCGGCGGCTTCTCTTTGCGCACGGCTCGCCTTCCACTTCTCGAAGATCGATTGCCGCTTCGCTCCCAGCGGTTCCTTCGCGAACACGTGGCCGGCTCCGCGTTTCTGCGTCACGCCGCGGCCGCGCCCTTTCTTCGAGCCGCCTTCGGTCACGTCGACCGGTGCAGCGGCCTCGGTCTGGAGTATCGGAAGCGTTGCTCCCGCCACGACCAGAAGAGCAACCACAGCCAGGAGGGGAATGAACAGCCGGGGATTCGCCCGCCGCATCGCCATGCTTCCTCCCACCCAGGAACCGGCGACCGCGCGGCGCGGTCGCCGCCAGATGCCTGTACTATAGATCAGCAGGCGATTGTCGGCTCCTCAAGTAGTCGAATTCTCAGAGGTTTCCGCGCGGCGTTAATCGGGCGCAAGGCCGGCTCGGCTAATGCTCGGCGATTCCGATGTCCGGCGCCGATCCCCGAGGCTCTTCTTCCTCGTCCTCGAATGCCCGGCCGCGGTCCACCACCGGAACCCCGGTCACGCGGCCGACGTCGCGGCCCTCCACGGCGGCGGATGCAGCGAGCGTCGTCCTCGGCATTCGGCCTCGCGCGAGATAGCCGCGGAGATCCGCCTTTTCCTCGCCGAATTGCATCCGAAGGGCGCCACCCGGCGCCTGGAAGACGTTGTCGTCGAAGTCGGAGATCGTCTGCGGGTCGGTCACGAGAAAGGCCAGGCTCGAGGCGCCGAGGACGAGGTTGTTGGCGACCGAGATGCCCTCGCCGGGAGGGCGAGCCAGGATCCGGAATGCCTCGGCGCAGCCGTCCACGACGTTGTGACGGATCCGGATGTCCTGGCCGGAGTTGACCAGGACGCCGTGGCTCTCGGACGGCAGCCGGCACTCCAGGTAATTGCGCCGAATCGCGATGTGTCGGGGGCCGTCGCTGGTCACGCCCGTTCCCGGCTCGGTCGTCCCGAGCAGCACGCCGATCGGGACGTCGGCGACGTGATTCCCCTCGATGACCACGTCCCGGATGTTCGGATAGATCAGGATCCCGGCGCCGCGCGAGCTGCGGTAGGGCCGGTAGTCGTAGATGAGATTGTCGGCGATCCGGACGTTCCGGCTCCCTCCCTTGATCTTCACGCCGTGCATCCCGTCGCCGTGGAAGGTATTGCCGACGATCGTCAGCTTCTCGACGTAGCTCTCGATCCCCTTCCCTTTGCCGCGGGAGCCGCCGACGTAGATCGAGGAGCCCTGATTGTGGTGGATCCGGTTGCCCGCGACCGTCAGCTCCCTGACGCGGGAGTGGACCTCGATCCCGTTCGAGCGGCGAAACCCTCCGCCCCGAAGGCCGCGGATCTCTCCGTTGGAGATGATGACGCGGCGGCTGCCCGAGCCGACCCGAATGCCGGGACCGCGGCCCCCGACGATCGTGAACCGATCGAGCTCGATGTCGTGGGCCCCGACTCCCAGCGTCTGAATACCGGCCCCGAAATTCGGCACCCGAGGCTCGATCGCGATTCCTCGGAAGCTCCAGAAAGCTGTCTGGACCGACAGTGCCGTGACGTCCCCTTCCATGGCGAAGACCGCGCCCTCGCTCGCGAGCACCTGGATCGGCGCGCCCTCGGCACCGTCCCGGCACGGAGACTCGATGCGAATCGGGCTCGTGTACCGGCCCGGCAGGAGGACCAGTCGGTCGCCCGGCTCGAGCGCCGCGAGGGCCTTCGGCAAATCACTCCAGGGGCGCGCCTCGCTTCCGTCTCCCTCGGAACCCGGCGAAGCGGAGGCGTACCGGACGCGCTTCGGCTCCGGCCATGACGGCTCGAATGGCGCGCGGCGCGGAAAGGGCTTGCCGTCGAGCAACGCGGGCGGCGGCGCGGGGCGTTCCGGCCGGACCGAATCGGGAGCCTCCTCGGCCTCGTCCGCTCCGGTCGCGGCCGACGAAGCGTCCTGCGGCGTCCCGCCGCGGTTCGGAAACATCGGCAGGAAGAACAGAATGCCGGCCAGAAGAAGCCCGCCGGCCAGAGCGGCGACGACGCGCCCTCGGCGCCTTCCCACAGTCCCTACTTCTCCGCCACTCCGATGTCCGGCGCCGCGCCCGTGTAGGGGAGACCGTCGAAGGGTCGCCCGGCGTCCCGCACGGCGATCCCGGTGACGTTCGCGAGGTCTCTCGAGAGGATGCGGACGTCGACGCCCGACCGGGAGCCGGGCATGGCCGCTCGGGCGGATTCGTCGCGGACGTCGGCGGTCGTGGCGCCGAGCTGAACGCGAGTCTTGCCCTCCCGTGTTCCGAACGCGTTGGAGCCGAGGTCCGAGACGGCGGACATGTCGGCCAGCTGCAGCGCCAGTGTGGCACAGTCGATGAAGAGGTTGTTCGCGATCCGGACTCCGGACAGCGCGGGCGGCGACGCGTCCGACCGAATTCCGACGGCGTACTGATCGAAGGTGTTGCTGAAGATGTCGACGCCGCCTCCGCTCACGAGCGCGACGGCCACGGCGTCGCTGGTCAGCCGGTTCTCGAAGTAGTTCCGCCGGATCCGGATTCCCTTTGGAGGCGTTCCCGCTCCCTTTCCTCCGGCCGCGCCGACGCGAATCGCGAGGCTCGCCTCCGCGAAGTGGTTTCCTTCGATCGCGACCTCGGAGCAGTCCTCCGCGACCGAAATGGCTTCGCCGGTGAAGGCATCGGCGGGACGGGAGTTGTAGACCTTGTTGCCGAGGAAACGCACGTCGCGGCACTGCGACAGCGACAGGGCCGCTCCGAGATCGTTGTGAAACTTGTTGCCGGTGACGACGAGGTTCTCCACCCGGGCGCCGGGAGCTCCCCCCGTCACGGCCAGCGCGCCGGCAAAGTTGTGGTGGATCTTGTTTCCGGCGAGCGTCACATCCTTCGCGCCCGGCTCGATCCGGACGCCGCCGCTCTGGTGGACGTGGGTATTGGTGATGCGCACACGCGCGCTTCCGGCGCCCACGAGGATCGCGGCGCCGTTGCCCTCGTAGACGTGCCCGCGGTCGAACAGAATGTCCGTGGCCCGAGGCCCCGACGTGGCGAAACCCCTCGAGCCCGGACGGCCGAGAACGATCTGCAGATGGTAGAACTGCCAGAAAGGAAGTGTGGCGGTGACGCCGACGGAGCCCTCCGCGGCGTGGAGGAAGGCTTCCTCCCCGAACACCTGGATCGGGGCCTCGGCGGTTCCGGCGCGGCAACCGTCCGAAATGGAGAGCGCGGCCGTGTAGGGACCCGGCAGAATCACCAGGCGGTCGCCCGGCTCCAGGCGGCAAACCGCACGGGCCAGATCCTTCCACGGACGCGCCTCGCTCCCGTCCCCCTCCTCTTTGGCCTCCGCCGAGACGTAAAGGATGCGGCGCGGAACGGGGAACGCCGTCTCGACCTCCGCCAATGCCGGGAACGGATTGCCGTCGAGCAGGATCGAAGGGTCCGCTCTCAGCTTCTGGGCCTCATCGGACGCCGGCGCGCCCTGCGGCGCGTCTGTGGGGAAGGCGAAAGCGACGGTTCCCGTCAACACGAAGCCGGCGGCCGCGAGACTACGGGCGGCCCGGCGGAACCCGCGGATCGGCCGAATGCCGCCGGGGGACCCGCCGGTCATTCGGCGGGTTCCGTCCGCGCGAGGGGCTTCGATTCGACCCGCTTGAGGACCTCGAAGGAGTAGTCCACGCGGAGGATGTAGACCCAGAGCAGCATCAGGGTGCCCGTCACGTACCGGATGAAGTTGTCGAGGATGGCGATCGCGACGCACTCGGGTAACCCGAGGCCGCCGACGTAGAGCGCCGCCGCAAAACCCCACTCGAACTGGCCGATCCCGCCCGGGGTCACGGGGATCAGCCGCGCGATGTAGCCCCCGACGACCCCCATGAGCAGCACCGAGAAGTTCACGCTGAGGATCACGTGGTTCCCCGTGAATGCCATGGCGATCACGTAGACGGCGATGTCCTCCAGTCCGAAGGCGACCAGGGAGAGCACCGAGATCTTTGTGAACGCCATCGGCCTGTGAGACAGCGCGCGCACCGCGGCGACGGTCTCCTTCCAGCTCCCCGGAAAGACTCCGACGCCCGGCTCCCCCCGCCGAGAACGGACGAGGAAGTAGCACAACGCGAGGATCAGGCAAGGCCAGAACAGTTGACCCAGCCAGGTCGACCAGCCGAGGACGAAGAGCCCGAACATCGCGAATACGACGATCTCGAAAACGATGAAGATCTCGGAGAGGAAGATCGTTTGCGCGACGCGCGGCAGAGGCGCTCCCTGGACCTGAAGGCTCGCCGCCATGCGGACGTTGCCCGCGTTGTACGGGAGCAGACGGTTGACCCCGAGGCCCTCCAGATAGGCGCGCGCGTGCTGAGTGAACGTGCCGGGGACTCCCGAAAAGCGAGCGATCGCGTGGAACTGGGCGGCCTTGATCAGCCAGAAGGCGACGAAGATCAGACCCGCGAGCTCGACCAGTCCCCAGTGAATCGGATCCTGCGACTTCAGGTAGTAGTCGAGGTCCGGAATCCCCTTGATGAAGCCGGTCTGCGCGTCGTGGTACTCGACGACCCCCACTCGGATGAGAAAGTCGAGCAGGCGCGTGTTCGCCAGGAAGTTCCAGACGCCGGAAACGTGGATCAGCCAAGCGAGCAGCAGGGCGCCGAGAAGGTAGGAGAAGATGTAGGCGCCCGCCCGGTTCCAGGCGCGGTGATCCTCGTACGATTCGTTCAGCTCGACGGAGGTGGGCTCCAAGGCGACGCTCCTTCCCTCTCTAGCGCCCGGGCGGCGCGGCGGCGGACTTGCCGGGCTGTTCCTTCTGTAGCCAGTCCTCGGGCCGCGAAGCGGACGACTCGCGTGTCTCGCGGACCGCCCTCTCGACCGCCTGAGCCAGTGTGTCGTCCATGAACGGCCGGCCGCGGAAAACGACGATCACCTTCTTCAGCTGGGGAACGGGGTTCTGTTGCGAGCGAAGGAAGATCGGCTCGACGTAGAGGACCTCCCGGCCGACGAGAAGCAGGGTCGTGTGACCGCGGATGACCTCGGTGCCGCGCCGGTTCCACCACGAAAGTTTCTGCGAGATCTCGGGCTCCTGGTCGATGGCCGCGTCCGCCTGCTCGGGACCCATGACGAACCGGCCCTTCGGGATCTGGAGCACGCTCAGCTTCCCGTAGTCCGGCGGATCCTGATACGCGACCGGAATGGCTCGAAGGTTCAGCGCCTTCTCGGGAGTGAAGGGCGCGGCGAGAGCGAACTGGACGCGATGCGCCGAAGCGGGCAGCGGTCCGGGAGGGCCGGTCACGGCCATCCAGGTGTAGGGCTCGATCGAGAAGGTGATCGCCTTCCCGGTGTCGAGAATGGGTCCGAGGACCTCGTCTCCGTCGTCCCACATGTCTTCCATGTTGAAGAAGTACATCGGGTCTTTCATGTGGTAGTAGATGTAGAGGTCGTCGAACTGGATGTGGAAGAGCTGGGTCGGGTAGGTCAGCTGCCGCGCGACGCCCGCCGGCATCTGTTCCGCCGGTAGGAACAGGCCGGGATAGATCTTGGACCAGGCGTCCACGATCGGAGAGTTGCGGATCTTGTAGAAACGGATCCGGCCCGTGTACGCGTCCACGGTCGCCTTGACCGAGTCCTCGATGTAGTTGACCAGCCGCTCCGGCCTCGGAAACGCCGAGCGCTCGTCGGACTTGTCCCCCAGCTCCTCGGGAAAGCTGTAGGGATAGCGGTCGGTCGTCGTCATGGCGTTCACGATCCACTGGATCCCCCCGTCCACGGCGACGGCGTACGGGTTCGAGTCCAGAAACAGGAACGGCGCCACGCGATCGATCCGCTCGAGCGGCGTGCGGTAATAGTGGACGCGCGTCGTGTCCTGGATCAGGTCCGAGAAGACGAGCTCGAAGAACTTTCCACTGCGCCATCCGAAGACCAGGCGCTTGACCAGCGAATCGACCGGGACGCCGATCGGTGCCCCGGCGGGAAGCACGATCTCGGCGCGGTCCTGCGCCGTGGGATAGTCGAGCTCCTTCATGCGGTCCACGTTGGAGAAGGCCATCGTCGCGGACCCCTCGCCGTAGTAGACGCGCGGGTTCTCCACGGCGATCTCCGGCCACCGCGCCTCGGTCGGAATCTCCTTGGACACGTAGTCCGGCTCCCCGGCCGCGTCGGTCTCGCCAGCCGGCGCCATCACCAGGCCCCAGCCGTGGGTGAAGAGCATGAAGCGCTGCCCCCAGTACGCGAGCCAGGGAACCGGCTCGTAGAGCGGCGTCTCGCGGACGGACGTCACGAACATGCGGGGCTCCCCAGCGATCGAATACCGCACGCTGTCCACGTTGACGAAGTTGTAGTACGTCCGCAGTTTCTGCTGCTGCTGAAAGAGCTCGAGCGTCGGGCCGTACACCATAGTGTTTCCCTGCGTCTGGAGGACGCGCTGAGCGTGCTGCTTGTCGAGCCAGCGCTCCAGGTAGCTCGAGAAGCCCGGCCAGAGCGGGGCGTTCTTCAGGGTCGGGCTCTCGAGGAGCTCCGGGGCCGACGGGATCGGATCGCCGGGACCGTTCGGGGTGAATTCGACCTCCTCGATCGCATCGAGGCCGTAGGCCGCCCGCGTGGCATCCACGTGGCGAGCGATGTACGGAAGCTGCACGACGGGCTCGTTGGGGCGGACCGCGACGAGATCCCGGAGCACGACGACGCCCTTGAAGACGAAATCGGCGGCGACGAGCACGACGAGGACCGTCAGCGCCCGCCGCAGGACGCGCCGGCGGGCTTCGGACTTCGCCGGCTCCGCGTGGTGCAAGGCGCGTAGGACGACGATGGAGGCTACGGTCACGCCGAGCAGCACGAAAGTCGTGACGGTGATGTAGTTCAGATTCGAGAAGAGACCCGTCACGTCCACATACTCGGCACCGCGCTTGACGCTGGACGCCGAGTTGTCCTTCAGAAGCAGGGAGTAGCGCGAGAGCCAGACTCCGACCGCGCCGACGACGCCGAGGATTCCGATCGCGAGCCGCACCCCCGGCGTCGCGATCCGAGACAGCGCCGCTTCGACGCGCGTCGCACCAGCCGCCGGCACCCGGTCGCGGCCGGCGAGGATGGCCGCCCCGATCGAGAAGCCCAGCATCAGAATCGCCGCCACCATCAGGAAAGACCAGGCGACCCAGATGTTGGGGAGATTGAAGACGTAGAAGGCCAGGTCGATTCCAAAGACGGGGTCGGCCTTTCCGAAGAGCAGGTCCGAGCCGCCCAGCAGAAACTCGTGGTAGTAGAGGGCCGCGAGCAGGGCCGCGACCGAGGCGATCAGCAAGGCCGTCTGGACGATCTTGGCCCGTGCCCTCGGACCCACGTCGTGGAGGAACGCCGGCACGGCGATGGCGGCCGCGAAGACGACAAAGGCGCCGGCGTAGAGCTTTGCGCCCATACGGAAATTTGCCCAGAACACCGACTCGAAGCCCAGGCTCCGAAGCAGCCACAAATCGCCCAGCAGGTACGTGAGCTGATCGAGCGTGACGAGAGTGACCAGGATCGAAGCGAGCGTGAGGGCTCGCGACCAGATCAGGGAGGAGCGGGGCACCGTGGGGAGCGCGATCGAAGGGAGCGCGGTTCGAGCCGCATCGCGAACGCTTCCGGCTTCCATGACGTCGGCCGAGCTCGACATGCTTCCCACCCCGGGCCGCGACCCTCGCGGATGCGGCTGTTATTTTGAATCCGCTTCCCGAATTGCGGGGATGCTAACACACGAAATTTCATCCGCCGGCCGTCCGACACGTCTCGAACGACCGGCGAAAGACTTACACTCTTGCCCCATGGCCGCGCGCAGAGTCCCCGGAACGGTCGCCGTGCTGGCGCTCGCGATGGCCGCCCGGTCCGCCGCGCCGCAGGCCAAGAAAGAGGCGGCGCCGCCGCCCCTGTTTCGCTGCGAAGGATTCGTCTCGCCGCTCCAATCTCGCGGCGCCGAGCCGATGAAGATCGAGCGCGGGCGGACGCTGCCCTTGAAGGCGACGCTGCTCGGCCCGGACGGCGCTCCCGTTTCCGCCGACCGAGTCCCCTCTCCGCCCCGCGTCCGCGTACGCCTGGCGGCGGCGTCGGGCAAGGACGTCGACCGGACCTCTCGCGTGACGGCCGGTGACTTCGGCAAGAAGGGACGCTTCGTGTTCTCGGAACGTTACTGGAAGTTCGACCTGCAGTCCGACGCGCTGTCAGATTCGGGAACTTACGTCGTGGAGCTCGTCTCGGGAGACGACGCGCAGTACCGGGTCGATCCGACCTGCGCGTTTCGTTTCGCGCTCCCGTAGCTCCGGACGCTACGGCGCGAGTGCGCGCGCCAGCCAGAGCTCGAAGTCGAGGACGAAGAGAGACGCCAGGACGGCTGCGAGAGTGACCGGGACTCCGATCCGGACGTAGAGACCGTACGGGACTTCGACACCGCGGTCCCGCAAGAGCCGGAACCACATCAACGCCGCGAGCGATCCGATCGGGAGCATCTTGGGCCCCAGGTCGCCGCCGATGAGCGCGGCGAACGCGAGACTCTTCGTCTCCATCGCCGGCAGCCGGAAATCCTGGATCGTCCAGGCCATGATGTCCGCCGTCGGGTGGTTGTTGATGACGGCCGAACAGAGCGCTGCGATCATCCCGGTGGCCATCCGCATCCGTGACGGATCGCCCGCCGCAAGGTCTCGGATCGCATCTCCGAAGACGTCCGTGAGCCCGGCGTTGCGAAGGCCCATCCCGACCACGAACATCCCGCAGAGGAACGCGATGACGTCCCACCCGACTCCGCGCAGGACCGGACGCACGCTGCGGCGTCCCACCGTCGTGTGGAGTGCAAGCATCGCGACGGCGCCCGCGAGGGCGACCGACCACGTCGGTATGGCGGTCCAGGGTTCGGCGAAGAAGCCGAGCAGCGTCAGCGACAACGCGATGGCGCAAGCCGTCCGCAGACGTCGCGGGGTCGAGTCCGTACCTTCCGCCTCGGCGGGTGGGTCGAACCTCTTCGGCACCGAAGATCCGAAGAAGAGCCAGAGTCCCGCGAACGACACGACGATCGACACGAGCGCGGGGAGGACCATCCACCTCGCATACTCGACGAATCCGATCTTGAGCATGCTCGCGACCACGACGTTGATCGGATTGGCAATCACGAGAGCCCCGACCAGGTTCCCGACGTAGAGAACCGCGAAATAGAACGGGAGCTTTTGCTCGAGCGTCCACTTTCCGGCGCTCACACGCTCGATCAGGCCGAAGACGAGCGGCGTGAAGATGAGGACGGCGGCGTCGTTGGTGAAGAAGGTCCCGACGATCGTCCCGGTCACGAAAATCAGGGTGAACAGGCGGGCTCCGCTGCCTCGAGAGAC
The DNA here is from genome assembly GCA_963782585.1 of uncultured Acidobacteriota bacterium. Classification (GTDB taxonomy): domain Bacteria; phylum Acidobacteriota; class Thermoanaerobaculia; order UBA5066; family Gp7-AA6; genus DAHUXD01. Next base: position 125,192 of record CAWAKL010000012.1, on the reverse strand, counting down.
GCGGGCGATGGCGCGGGCCAGAACGTCGAAGAGACCGGCCCGGTCCGCGATGAGCGTGACGATCATGAGGCTGACGATGGTCAGGACGGGAAGGGCGAGCATCCGGGCCGCGACCACCAGCATGTCCGGCGGAGCGACGCCGAGCAGGATCGTCAGCGCCGCGCCGATCAGGCCGGCCTGCGCGTGGTGGATCCGAAGCGCGCCGATCCGAGGCCGGGACAGCGACAGCGTCACCGTCAGCACGAGGACCGAGAGTGCGGCGACGCTTCCCAATCCGACCTCCATCGGAACCGTGGCGGGATACTACCTCCGGCGGACCGCCTTCACCCGGCGAAACCGGGCTTTGCCGTTCCCGGCAGCCGCTCGCGGCCTAAAACCCCCGTCGGAAACCCAGGACGCAGGTCCCGCGAAAACTCTGGAGAGCTGGTTATGTGCGCCTCTCGGTCCGCGTCGTGGCCGACGACACCGCGCGGAAGATCATTGTCTCGGGGCCGATTCGGATTTCGTCGCCGTCGGAGAGCGAGGCTTTCGTTTCGAGGCGCTTGGCGCCGAGAAACGTCCCGTTCTTGCTCTCGAGGTCCTCGAGCGTCGCCTTGCCGCTTCGGACCACGATTCGAGCGTGGCGGCGGGAGACGGAGGGATGGTCGATCCAGAGCGCGCCGTCGGGGTCCCGCCCGATGATGTTCTCGCCGTCGAGGAGCTGAACCTCCCGAGTTTCGAGGACGAGCCGGAATCGGGGCGCCGGCCGGGGTGACGCTTCGCCTTCCGCCGACCGCACGGGCCGATCCGCGGCGGGACGCACGGGGGCTTCCCACCGGTAGCCCTCGCGGCGAATGGTCTGAATGAAGTCCTCCCCTTTGTCTCCAAAGGCCTTGCGCAGCTCGCCGACCTGGAACCGGAGGGCATCGTCGGTCACGGCGACGTCCGGCCAGACCTTCTCGACGATCGCCTCGCGGGTCAGGAGTCGACCGGGGTTGTGCAGGAAGAGAAGCAGCAGCTCACGACTCTTGTGCGTCAGCGGGATTTCTGCCCCGCCCTTCATCAACCCACGGCTGACGGGGTCGTAGAGGAAGGGCCCGAACCGATACGCCATATCGCTTCGAAATCTCACGAACATCTTATGTCCGCCTCCGGACGCGAGGGGGCCCTCGGCGCGAAAGTGCTCTTGAGAAAAGGAGGCAGTCATGAACAAGCGTCTTGGAACCCTGATCGCGGCTCTGGCCCTCGCGGCGGTGGCGGAGATCGGCAGCGCGAATATCCCGACGCCTCAGCCCAGGCCCCAGCCCAAGCCCAACCCGTCGCCCTGCCGGGTCTGGAGGAAACCGTGCGCCCCGGCGCCCCTCCCGTGCGGCCTCCCGGGCTCGGTGCCGTGCCGGCAGGAAGGCCCGAAGCGGTAACCCCCAAACAGCTCGCCAGCGGCGCAGCCTCCCTTGGGGGTTGCGCTCACGGCCGCCGGGTACCGTTCCCCGGCGGCCGATTTTTTTCGCCCGAGCAGTAGAATTCCGACAGTCCCATGCCTTTGGCGGCCGGCTCGCGCCTGGGCTCATACGAAATTCTCGCGCCTCTCGGCGCGGGCGGGATGGGAGGGGTTTACCGGGCGCGCCACGCGAAGCTGGCCCGCGACGTCGCGATCAAGGTGCTGCCCCCGGACACAGCCGAGGACGCCACGGCGCTGGCCCGCTTCGAGCGCGAGGCGAAGGCTGTCGCCGCTCTCTCCCATCCCAACATCCTCGCGATCCATGACTATGGTTCCTCCGACGGCGTGACCTATGCCGTCATGGAGTTGCTGCAAGGCGAAACGCTGCGCCAGCGGCTCGACCATGGCGCGATCCCTTCCCGGCGCGCCACGGAGATCGCCCGCGAGATCGCGCTCGGCCTCGCCGCCGCCCACGAGCAGGGCATCGTCCACCGCGACCTGAAGGCCGCCGATCGTGCCAGGAGAAAAAATCATCCTCTGGAGCCGCGATGGGCGGTACCTCTTCATTGCGTCCATGCATAGGCTGCCGGCAAAGGTCCACCGTCGGGAGATCGCGACCGGTCGAATCGAGCCCTGGCTCCAGGTCCAGCCGGCAAATGCCGCTGGCGTCACGATCGACAACATCTTTCTCGCCCCGGACGCGCGTTCCTACGCCTACAGCTACAGCCGCATCGAGAGCTCGGATCTCTTTCTCGTGGAGGGCTTGAAGTAGCCCGCGGCCGCCTTCCGATACACTCCCGCCGATGCGGCGCTCGTCTCGGCGAGGGTTCCCTGAGGTGATCCCCGAGCTCCGCCGCGCGTACAACGCCGGATACTCCGACGACCGCTACCGCGCCTACGCGAAGCGTCTCGCGGAGCGCGGAGGGATGGAGATCCCCTTCCGGCTCGCCGAGACGCCGGTCTTTCTGCCGCCGGCGCTGCGGGACGAGATGGTCGAGGCCTCGCTCGAGATCTTCCGGCAGCTCTCCACGCCCGAGGCGCTTCAGCGGTCGCTCGCCGCGGTGCCGCAGCGATTCGACGTGCCCGGCTCTGACGAGCTGCCGGTCTTCGCCGTCACGGACTTCGCGGTCGCGCAGGACGCCGGCGGAGCGCTCGTCCCGAAGCTGATCGAGCTCCAGGCGTTCCCGACGCTCTATGCCTTCCAGGTCGCCCAGTGCGAGGAGATCTCGTACATCTGCCCGGACGGACACCGGCTCGACTGGTACCTCTCCGGCCTCGACGCCCCGGGCTACAAACGCGTCGTCGGCGATGCGATCCTCTCGGGGCTCGCTCCCGAGGAGGTCATCCTTCTCGATCTGGACCCGCCGAATCAGAAGACCGCCATCGACTTCGCGTTCACCGAGAAGTTCTGGGGAGTGCGGGCGCTCGATCCTTCTCAGATCGAAAAGCGCGGACGCGAGCTCTGGTACGACCGGGACGGGAAGAAGACGCGGATCCGCCGGATCTACAACCGCCTGATCTTCGACGAGCTCGAGGCCAAAAGTACGAAGCTCCCCTTCGATCTCACGTCCCGGCTCGACGTGTCCTGGGCGGGGCATCCGAACTGGTACTTCCGCTGGTCCAAGCACTGCCTGCCGGAGATCTCGCATCCGACCGTCCCCGAGTCGCGGCTGCTTTCCGATTTCGAGACTCCGCCGAAAGATCTCGAGAGCTGGGTGCTCAAGCCCCTCTTCTCTTTCGCCGGCTCCGGCGTCAAGATCGACGTCATTCCCGAGGATCTGGCGGCGGTGCCCGCGGCGGAGCGCTCCCACTGGATCCTCATGCGCAAGATCGAGTACGCGCCCGCGATCGAGACGGCCGACGGGAACTTCTCCAAGGTCGAGGTCCGCGTCATGTTCGTATGGCGCAAGGGAGCGCCGTTCCCCGTCATCACCCTCGCCCGCCTGTCGCAGGGAAAGATGATGGGCGTCAACTACAACAAGGACAAGACCTGGGTCGGCTCGGCGGCGAACTTCTGGCCGAAGTGACCCTCGAGCGCCGCTTGCGGCTTCCCGCTAATGTAGGCTTGGGGCGCACCACCGTTGCGCCATGAGCGTCCGGCAGCTTCTCCCGCGGGTCCGCCTGCTCACGAGCTCGAAAGCGGAGAAGTGCGCCGTCCTCGTCCTGGTCCTCATCTCTCTCCTGGCCACTCTGGCCGCCGAGCGACGCCCGATCGTCCCGCCGCGGTTGCCGCGTGTCACCTTTTCCCAGCTGGACGTCGAGCTCGACGGCGACCGGCATCCGATGTCGCAGTGGGGCTCCGTGGATCTCCGCTTCCTCGGCTCGGAGGAGGTTCTCTACTTCAACCTGACGGTTCTTTCGGGCAACTCCGGATCGCCGGTCTGGCGCCTCCAGAACCTTCCGGTCCTCTCGCGCGAGGGTCCCAACGTGCGGCAGACGACGACCTTTCATTTCAACCTGGCCAACGCGCCCGGCGATCGCGTGACCTTTCTCGAGTACGGTTACGCGTTGACGGCGCAACCGCTCTCCGAGATGCCCGATCTCGCAGCTCGACGACACGTCAGGCGGCGTGACTACGTGATCGACACGGGGTACGGCGGCGAACCGATTACCTTCGTGGCGCCTCCGGAGCATCTCGCGGGAGGCGCGGCCGCCGGTGAGCCGTGCTCTCACGAGGGCTTCCCAAATCAGGAAGCCGCCAAGGACGAATGTGTCCCGGCCGCCACGTCCAACAGCCTGAACTGGATGAACGAGCTCTATGGCCTCGGCATCCCGACCGACGAGATCACCCTCGAGGCCATGAAGGGCGCGACGGGCTGGTCGCGCGACATCCCTGGCAACGACGACAACTGGCCGGACAAGAAGGAGCAGTATCTGGCGGAACGCGGGATCGCCGTCTCCACCGAGGTCGTCGACCGCTTCCGCATCGACAAGGTCCTCGACGCCATTTGTGCCGGCTGCGACGTCGAGATCGGGATCGGAAACCACTGCGTCGCGGTAACCGGAATCCAGAAGCTCGCAAACGGAAACTACACGCTCGATCTCACGCACGACAGCTACCAGAAGGGGCCGGGCGGAACGATCACCGAAACCGCCGGGTACGACAACGTCTTCGGCCGGTTCAGCGGCGACCCGTGGCTCGAGAACAAGGCTCCCGAGCTCATCGTCGTCGAATGTCCGTTCGGCTCCCCCACCCCGACGCCCTCGCGGACGCCCACGCGCACTCGGACGCCGACCATGCCGAACCCACAGCCTTCGAACACTCCGACGGCGAGCCTCACGCCGACGCCTCCTTCCCCGACGCCGACCTCGCCATCGCCATCGCCGACGCTGACGCCGCCTTCCGCCACGCCGACGCCGCCATCGCCGACGCTGACGCCAGCTTCCCCCACGCCGACGCCGCCGTCTGCGACCGTTACGTTGACGGCGAGTGCGACGCCGACGCCACCCTCGCCGACACCCGCGAGTCCGACGGCCACGGACACGCCCCTCCCGACGCCTGGGACTCCCACCCCGGCACCGACGCCTTAGAAGAGTTTTTCGCTCGTCCGACCGGAGTCGCTACGGGACGTAGCTCCGGATCTGGGTCTTCCACCAGTTCCAGTCGTGGCCGAACGGCGCGCTCCAGACCGAGCCCCGATGGCGGATTCCCTTCGCGTCGAGAAGGCCGAGCATCGTCGTCGTGCCCGAGAGGATGTTGTCGGTCTCACCGGTCACGATCGCGATGTCCATCGAGGAAAGGCGCGCCACCCAGTCGCGGTCCATGTTCGGGACGTTGGCCGTCGGGCAGTGGAAGTAGCACATCTCGTCCCAGTAGCCGTCGAGGAACGAGTGGATGTCGTACTTGCCGGAGAAACCCACGACCTTGTCGATCAGGTCCGGATGGCGGAAGCCGAAGTTCGCCGCGTGGTAGGCGCCGAACGAGCAGCCCAGGGTCCCGAGGCGGCCCGCATAGTGCCCCTTGCTCCGCGCGAACGGAACGACCTCGGTCGCGAGGTAACGGTCGTACTGGTCGTGCCGCCGGATCCGCTCCGCCGGATGCTTCTGCGTCGCATAGAAGCTCTCCGCGTCCACGCTGTCCACGCAGCACACCTGGATCACGCCATGCTCGATCAAGTCGGCCACCGATCCCACCAGCCCGAAGTCCTCGTTCTGGTAGAAGCGCCCCTGCGACGTCGGGAACCAGATCATCGGCTCGCCGCCGTGGCCGAACCAGAGCAGATCCATCTTTCGGCCGAGAGCCGGCGAATCCCAGGCGATGTATTCGCGCTGCATCGAACGGGCCTTCCTTTCGGGGAGTTGACCGGCGGATCTTGCCACAACCCGCACTACCGTTGGCGGGACGGTTCAGCACGAGGATGGTTGGTCGGGGCGGCCGGGATCGAACCGGCGACCATCTGCTCCCAAAGCAGATACGCTACCGCTGCGCTACGCCCCGTGAGCGTGATTATCCCACCGGAAAAACTGGGCGGCGGGACGATCGCTCTCGGCTTTCTCAGAACTTCGCAGCGAGCAGCCTGCTGCAACTGGATGCCAGCGGCGACCCTTCACGCGGGTCGCCCTGCCGGCGCCGCACGCAGGCTCATCAATCGGAAGCTGGCGAGAATCAGCATCGCGTAGCACGCGCTGGCCAACAGCAGAGTGACGCGGATGCCCATTCCCATGCTCAGCATGACGGCCAGCACCGATGCCAGAACGCCGGTGGCGCCGTTGATTCCCCAGAACCAGGGCGTCGGCTCCTTGTCCACCGCCGCGACCAGCTTCATGCCCGTGGGGAAGGCAAATCCCAGCAGAAAGCCCAACGGGATCACCACCGCCAGGGAGATGGCGATACGGACCGGCAGCGCGCGTCCCGTTGTGGCCTGGAAGACGTCCGGCAGCCACTGTTGGAGGCACAACAGGTAGGCCACGACGATCAGACCCCAGATAAGCATGCCGCGCGACGAAGCGATGTGGACTCGATTCGAAGCCAGACTGCCGAGACCGGTTGCCAGGATCAGGCTGAACAGGCACACGCCCAGCGAATAGATCGGATGCCCGAGATAGACGCTGAAGTACTGCAGCAATGCGATCTCGGCAAACATGAAGCCCATGCCGATCAGCGAAAAATAGGCGCTGCCGGCGGCGATCAGGGGCCTGGAGCAATTCTTCGCGGCGCTGCGCAGAGGCACGAGGATGGTGCTGATGACCGCAATGATCGAAATGAACAGGATCAGGAGCAGCGTGACGGACGCCAGCATGTTGCCTTCGAGTACGCCGGCGGACGAGCGACCGCCGACCATGCCCATCGCCACCTGAGGGATACGCGTAAAACGCAGCTGGTTGAAGAAGAACGGCCGATTGTCCGTCGGCACAGTCAGGTCATTCAGGGCACTGGACGCCACCTCGTTCAGACTGTCGATGTCCTTGCTGGAGATCATGCCCGCCAGAAGCGGCGATTCCGGCAACTGACCCGGCGCCAGGAGCACGTGGTATCCGAGCCGCTGGATCTCGTCGTTGAGGATCTTCAGCTGTTCCGCGGTAAACGGCGATTTCGACAGGACCAGGGTCGCGATCTTGTCCACGTGCGCGACGACCAGATGCGGCCGCGCATCGCTCACGCCTGCGTCCAGCAGGGCGGCGGTGGCCAGGCCGATCATGCGGCCGGTCTCTTCGATGTCGCTCGGGCTGAACCACCGGCTGACGGTGAAGACGCCCCCCTCGTCCAGCGCCTTGAGGATGGCGCGCCAGCCTTCGAGCGTGTAGAGCCCGTTCTCGCTCAGACTGTAAGCCCCGGCCCCGGTCGCGGCCCAGGTGTCGATCAGGCTCATCTGCACCAGGTCGAATTTCTGGTCGGTGCTGGCGAACCAGCTGCGGCCGTCATCGACGTGCAGAGTCAGATTCGGCAAGGTCGTGAGGTTGGAGTGCGCCTTGTAGATTGGATGCTTGGTGTGCATGTCGATGAAGATCGGGTTGAGCTCGACCCCGACGATCTCGGGCACGCCGTACAAGTGGGCGGCGAGGATGTCACGACCGCCGCCGACGCCGATGATCGCGGCCTTGCGTATGCCTGGAAGGTTATAGGCCAGGTTCACCACGTCGTAGCGCAGGAATTCGATGGACTCCCGCGTACCGTCGTAATGAAACATGGCCGTGCCGGCGGAACCATCGATGCTCATTCTGGCCGCCTTGGTGAGAAAACCCTTCGGCATCTTCGGGGATTCTCCCCAGTTGTTCGGAGTCGTTTGAACCGGCCAGGATGCGATGATCCTCGAGTAGGAATTCCACTTCTCAAAACGATTCAGGCCGGAGCGCTCCAGCTTGTCCTTGATCATGACCGGCCGCAGGCCCACCGGGGTCAGGGCATTGACCAGGCTCAAGGCCAGCAAAGCCAGCATCACCGGGACAGGTCTTTGCCACCAGACGCGCGCGTTGAGCTGCTGGCGCTCCACGCCGCTGGCGCTGCGTTTGAAACAATAGGCGGCCGACGCGGCGATGAGTCCGGTCACGATCAGCGTCGTCGGTCCATCCAGCACGTTGAGCAGCAGCACCACCACGGCGCAGCCCAGTGCGGCACCCAGCAGATCCACGCCATACACCTGGCTCACCGGGAACGGGCTTCGCGTGAGCGCCAGACTGACCACGACACCGGCAAAGATGTAGGGAACCGTCATGGCTGCCAGCAGCAGTCCCCAGGAGACGATGGTCGACAGGGAGAGCGCGAGCGTCGTGATGAGGCTGAACTGCGCCATCATCGAGGCCGGGATACTGACCGCCGTGGCCAGCGCGTACCCGGACAGATCGCTCGCCAGGCGTTCCGGGAGGAACCGGTCACGCCGGAGATACACCCAGACCGCTCCGATGGTCATCCCGAGCATGGCCACGCTGATGGCGAAGAAGGCCAGGTAGTACCAGGCAAGCACCGACAGGATGCGTGTCTGAACGATCTGAAATACCAGCACCGAGAAGGTGGTCAGAAAAACGCCGGCCAGAAATGCCGGCTTCTTGAGAACAATCTGTGAAGAGGCGACAGAACCGCTCAAGTTCGACCTCCTTTTCTACACTCGGGCTCGGCGAAGATAGCAAGGACCGGCTTGATGGCGGAGAAGTCTTCGAGTTCGCGAAGCGACCCGCGGCCATGCGGCAGCGGCTCGCATTGCGCTCCCGGGCCGCCGGCGATAGGCTCCGGATCGGTAGCAGGTCCTATGCCCCTCGTTGTCGCGGTGTCCGTCTCAATCTCGGGTACCCGCGCACGAAGCCCGCCCCGCCGGCGGCCTCCGACTCGAGCGAACGCAGCTCCACTCGATTTCCAGGAGGTTGCCATGAAACGCATCCTGATCGCTTCCCTGGTCGTTCTCGGAATCGCCTCAATCGCGTCGGCCGCGGACGAAGCCTCCCTGGTCCAGACGCTCGCTTCGCAGCTCAGCGTCACGGAGGTCCAGGCGGCCGGAGGCGCCGGAGCCATCCTCAGCTACGCCAAGAGCGCGCTCCCGACGAACGAGTACGCAAAGGTCGAGAGCGCCCTCCCCGAGGCCGCCGAGCTCGTCAAGCAGGCGCCGGTCGTCGACTCCGCCGCCTCGGCGGCCGGGAGCGCTGTCGCCAAGGCCGGCGGAACGGCCGCGGGCCTCGCCGGTCTCGGTTCGAGCTTTCAGAAGCTGGGGCTCTCGACGGACATGGTCGGCCAGTTCGTACCGGTCGTGATGGACTACGCCGGCACGAAGGGTGGCCCCGAAGTCGCGGGGATCCTCAAGAAGGTCCTCGTTCCCGAGAAGTAGCAAGTCGCGGTGGGGTCAGTCCGGAGTGTTCGTTGACCGTCGGCCGGGATATCGGCCGCCTCGAAATCCGCATTTCGGACTGACCCTTCTTCACCTCATCCCGTCCGACGCGTCGCATCTTCCCCCCTTGAGAAATCGCGAAGGGAGCGGGCCGATTCGTTGTTGTCCCATCCAGTGAACGCGAAGACGGGAACGATCCATCGCCGGGTGCAGCGGGAGCGACGAATCGCTTCGCTGCCGGCCCTGCTTCTCCTGCTCGCCGCGGGTCTCGCTTCCGCTCCGCTTCGCGCCGGCGACGAGCGCCGCCCGGCCCCGGTCATCAGCATCCGGGGAGCGGAGTGGCTCGAGCGGGCGGGACGCGACGAGGAACAGAGGCCCGACGAGGTCGTTCGGACGATGGGCCTGAAGAACGGCGACGTGGTCGCCGATCTCGGCGCCGGCACGGGCTACTTCACGCGGCGCCTCGCGAAGGCGGTCGGCACCGCCGGCCTGGTGTACGCCGTGGACATCCAGCCCGAGATGCTCGAGATCCTGAAGAGCCACGTGGAGAAGTCGGGGATTCGGAACGTGAGATCCGTGCTCGGAACGAACGACGACCCCAAGCTTCCGCCGGGCTCTCTCGACTGGATCCTGCTGGTCGACGTGTACCACGAGCTCCAGCAGCCGAAGGCGACGCTCGTGAAGATGCGCGAGGCCCTGAAGCCGACGGGCAAGGTCGCGCTCGTGGAGTACCGTCTCGAGGGCACGACCGCCCTGCACATCCGGGAGGAGCACCGCATGTCGACCAAACAGGTGCTCGAGGAGTGGGAGCCGGCCGGATTCCGCCTCGTGAAGTTCTACGAATTCCTTCCGGTTCAGCACTTCTTCGTTTTCGAGAAGACGCCGGACCGCTGAACGGCGCCCGACAGTCAGCCCGGGGCGCGACGTCGGAGCGCGATCCCGAACGCAATCAGGCCCGACACGGCGCTGACGACGGCTCCGAGGATGACCGAGACCGGCCGATAGCGTAGGTCGACGCGATGCCGACCCGGCGGCACGCGGAACGCGACGAAGCCATGGTTGTAGGTCGCGCTCGGAATCGGTTGGCCTTCGAGCTCAACTCTCCAACCGGGCCACGCCGGAATCGATGTCGCCACGAGCGCCGCTTCACGCGCGCGCACGTCGAGCGAGAGCCGGTCGGCCGCGTACGCGGCGATGACCACGTCCGCATCGCCATTGCGGATCCAGTCGCCCGTCGAGGGTTCTGAGAGGACTCCCTGATCCGCGAAGTCGCGAATCGACGCGAGCACGTCCAGGCGGCGTTTCCAATCTTCCTCGGCGAAGAGCGATCGCGGGACGAACGCGCGGGGCAGGGCCTGCGGGTTTTCGACCAGACGCGTGCCCTCTCCCTCGTCGAGCGTCTTCCAGCCCGGGGGCGAAGGATGGTCGCCCGCGATCAGCACCCACCGGGCGCCCAGAAACGCCAGGAAGGGCGTGGTCGGATCACCCACACGGTTGAACCAGACGGGCTGGTGGGTGCACCACATCGGGTACGTGTCGAACATCGGCCAGAACGTCATCGCCTCGTAGCCGCGAACGTCCTCGAGACCGTAGAGCGCGGCGGCGTTGGGTATCAGGGTGTGTCCGAGCGCCACGAAACGCCAGGGCTCGCCGCGCGGGATCCCGTCGAGCACGGACAGGGGCGGATAGAAGGCCCGCGATGGAAAGCTGGGGTAGAACCAGCCAGCCTCGAGCCGACGCTGGACCAGAAAGAGGACGACGAGAACCAGGACCGCGAGGCGGCCGCGCCGCATGCGCGTGAGCAGGATGAGGGCGGCGACGGCCGCGAGCACCGGGACGACCTGCATCAGGAAGTGGTCGCGCCCGTCCGCATCCGGCAGGCCCAGCTTCTCCGAGGCTCTCCGGTAGCGAACGAAGAGCAACGTGAGGCCGGCGAGCGTGATCGCCGATCCCGCGACGAAGACTCCCATCCCATGTCCCTCGAGGAGCCGGTTCGCCCCGAATGCCGCGAGGACGCAGAGCGAGAAACTCGTCACGAAGATCAAGCGGTCGTTGATCGCGATGTCGAAGAGAGGCAGGCTCGCGATGAGGTCGGCGGTGGGCGTGAACGCCGACACCGACAGCGCCAGCAGTCCGAGCCCTGCGAAGAACCAGCGGTCGCGCCCGCGCCCGGCGAAACCCGTCAGAGCCAGAGGCAGCAGGAGGGCTCCGCAGTAACCCGAGGCTTCAGAGATCAGATCGTTGAACTGCCGCGGCCCACCCACGCTCGCGCCGAGCGGCGACACCTCGAAACCCACCCTGGCCGCGACATCCCGCCAGGGCCTCGCCCGGCCCTGATGCGCGTAGTGCGTCGTCCGCATGTGCTGCTCGATCGTGTGCGGGAGGGCTTCCGCGAGCGGAAGCAGAAGCAGCGAGGAGAGGCCCAGCGTCAACACACCGGCGCCGAGCGAAAGCAGAACCGCGCGCCGGGCCTGGGATCCGGGCACGCGGAAGAGTTCCCAGAGAAAGTACAGGCCTGCGGCTGCGACGACGTGAAGCAGGGTCTCCGGATGCCCCGAGGTGACGATCAGGAGGAGCGAGGCCGCGACGATCGCGCTCGCCCGGCGATCGGGCGCGCGGGCCAGCCGGCGCAGGCCGAGCAGGAGCAGCGGGAACGGAGCGACGGCCGGTGAGAGCGGGTAACCCAGAAAGAACACCATGTAGTTCGAGAAGGCCCACCCCGCGGCTCCGAGCAACGCCGGCGTCTCGCGGAGATCGAGGTCCCGGAAGAACAGGTAACCGCAGACGAGCGCCAGGAAAAGCCGGAGCGACATCTCGAAGGTCCAGGCCTGCGCCAGCGGAAGCAGGAATCCGATCCACGTCCCGGGGTGGAAGACCGCGGGCTGCTGCACGGCGAGAAGCGGCTCGCCCGAGAGCACGTGCGGGTTCCACAGCGGGAGCTCCCCTCGCTTGACGGCGGCGCGGACGGCTTTCCGCCAGGGAATCTCCTGGGAGACGACATCCCCCAGCGTCGGAATCGGCAGCGGAGGGATGCCCATCTCGGACCGCAGGGCCCGAAGCGGGTACGCGTCGTAGACGATGTCGAGCGGCGCGTAGATGGCGCCGGTGAACGTGGCCGGCCCGGTGAACAGCCATGGCAGCGCGGCGAGGGCCACCGCGGCGCCGAGCTTCAGCGGCCGGACGAAGCGATGCGCGAGCCACAGGAAAACACCCGCAGTCGCGGCATAGACGACGATCGAACGGACGACGAGCAGCAGCACGGGCCGCGGCGGAGTCTATCGCTGCGCGTCACGACAAAAGAAAACCGCCGCCCCGAAGGGCGGCGGCTGGATCGAATCGGGTCGGATCGAGACCTACTGGCAGATCAGGTTGGTCAGGAAGGTGTCCTCGTTGCCGCCAGAGCCGGCGGTCCAGTCCACCCGGAAGCTGAAGAGATCACCGGCGTTCAGCGCGATCGACGCCGAGTCGGTGCAGAAGGTCAAGGCGTTGGTGAGCGGACAGGAGAGAGCGGTGTCCGCCATCGCCGCGGGAGTGGCTCCCGTGCGGAGGGTGAACGTGACCGTGACGCCGCTGTCCACCGCGCTCGCTTTGACGGAAAGAGTCGACATCGTGCACGCCACCGGGATCACACCGACCACTTCATAGCTCTCGGTGTTCTCCTCCTCGATGTGAACCGGGCTGAAGAACTCGTTCGACGCACTGTTGCTGAGGTCGAAGAAGTGCTTCGAGAAGAAGAGCAGCTTGGTGCCGGAGGGTCCCGCCGGGCCCGGAACGCCCTGCGGACCAGGAATACCCTGCGGACCGATCGAGCCCGGCGTGCCCGGCACGCCCTGGGGACCAGGAATACCCTGCGGACCCGTGGCACCCGGCGTTCCCTGGGGACCCGTGGCGCCCGTCGCGCCCGTGGCACCCGGCGTTCCCTGCGGACCCTGAGCTCCCGTCGCGCCCGTGGCACCCGGCGTTCCCTGGGGACCCTGAGCGCCCGTGGCGCCCGTCGTTCCCTGGGGACCCGTGGCGCCCGTGGCACCGGTCGCGCCCGTCGCGCCAGTGGCACCCTGCGGACCCGGGTCGCCCTGCGGACCCTGAGCGCCCGTAGCGCCCGTGGCACCGGCGGCTCCCGTATCACCCTGAGGACCCTGCGGGCCTTCGGCGCCCGTGGCTCCGGTGTCGCCCTTCTCGGCGACGATCGCCCAGTCGGCACTCGAGTCGGGCTGATTGCCGGTGTTGCCGTCGATCAGCGAAACGTAGCTCGATCCATTGAAGGTCACGACCTGAAGCGCGTCGTACGCCGTGATGCCATCCCAGTCGCCCTGGAAGCTCATCGAAGCGCCCTGGGCACCCGCGTCGCCCTGAGGACCCTGCGCGCCCGTCGCGCCCGTAGCACCCGTGGCGCCCGGGACTCCCTGAGGACCCTGCGCGCCCGTAGCACCCGTGGCACCCGTGAGTCCCTGAGGACCTTGCGCACCCGTCGCGCCCGTGGCGCCCGTGAGCCCTTGGGGACCCTGCGCGCCCTGAGGACCCGTGGCGCCGGTGGCACCCGTCGCACCCGTCGAACCCTGCGGACCAGCGTCGCCCTGCGGACCCGTGGCTCCCGTGGCTCCGGCCGCGCCCTGCGGGCCCTGCTCACCCTGCGGACCCTCCGGACCTTCGGCGCCCGCGTCGCCTCTCTGCGCGAGCTGCGCCCACTCCGCCGGGTTCGTGTCGGGCGAGTTGCCTTCGTTTCCGTCGACCAGCGAGACCCAGCCCGAGCCGTCGAAGCTCACCCATTCGAGCGCGTCGTACGACTCGTCGACAGCCCAGGCGCCGGCATAGGACAAAGAGGGACCCTGCGTGCCCTGAGGACCGATGTCGCCCGGAGTACCCTGCGGACCGATCGGTCCGATGGGGCCAATCGGACCCTGGACGCCCTGCGCACCCGTCGCACCCGTCGCACCTTGCGGTCCGGTCGGACCGGCGGGGCCCTCCGGTCCCGGAGGACCCTGCGCCGCCGTCGAGGCGACCGTGAGCGTGTTCCCGTTCGGAGTGATCGTCACGTTGGTGCCGGCTTCGACCGTCACGTCGCCCGTGAGACCGTTGAGCGTGTAGACGATGTCGCCGCCGTAGTAGCCGTTGATGTCGATGATGAGATCGGCCTGCGCGCCGGCCACGAAGGCGGTGATGCCGCCGTTGGTGCCGAGAGGCACGACCGCGTTGTTCGCGACGATCTGGTTGGCGAGGTAGTTGAGCGTCGAGGTGCCGCCCCAGACTCCCCCTTCCGGGAAGAGCGCGAGGTAGCCGAGTCCCTGCGTGCGCACGACGGTGAAGTTGAACGAGACGGCCGAAGCGCCGACCGGAATGCCGCACTCTCCGGCGACCGGGAAGTCGCGCTCGACCAGGACCGACATCGCCGGCGGACCATACGGCGAGGGAAAGCCGTTCTCCGGCCGCGTGTCGGCGAGACGACACGGCGCCACCGACACGAACGGAACCGGAGCCGGGTTCACAACGCTTCCATCCGCCGACTTCGCGGCGAAGGTCGCGTCGGATTCGGCTTCGGCCTGCCAGTACGGCGGGGCCGACCAGTTGGAGAGAAACACGTCTTCGTTCGTCAGTCCGAGCACGAGGCTCGGCAAGGCCAGAACCAGAGCCAGGACTCGTTTCATCGGCACACCCCTCACGGTCATCGACTCTCCTTCACTTATTCAGGCGACTCGCGCGACTCGAGGCACACTTCCGTCACGCGCGTGCCCATGAAATTCAATGCGGACGGGCGTGGGTGCAACGCCCGCGCCAGTGCGCGATCCGCGAGTTATCGCGGTTTTCAGAGGAAACGCGCAGGACGCTGACGGAAACTGCGCGGCGACACGAGGTGATCCGCCACTTTTTGCGCGCGCGCGGTCCTGGCGACGCGCGTCACATCATGTGCGTTTGCTCACACGCGACGCGCCGTGGCGAGCGCGGCCGCCGCGAAGCCGAGACTCACGTAAAAGTAGTTTTCGAGAAACGGATTGAGCATCACGATCGCCGCCCAGACGAGCCAGCCGGTGGCGAGCACCGCGGGACCGCTCTTCCGGCGAAATGCTTTCGCGAATCCCACGACGCACACGGCCGTCTGAAGGATCGGCAGGAACCGGACCACGCCGACCGCCGCTGCGAGACCGGCGACGCCCAGGCAAATCTCGCTGAAGCTCTCGCCGGCGAAGGTGGACACTCCCCTCCGAAACGCCGCCGGGTCCTGAAGAATCCACGGCAGCACGACGGAGGCGGCGACCGCGGCCGCGACAGTGCTCGCGAAGGCGAGTCTCCTCAGGATCGCGACCAGGCGGCCTTTCGAAGCCTCCGAGCCGGGTACGCCGATCGCCGCCGCGAGAAGCGCGAAGGGGCCGTAGACCCAGGCCCACGGCCGCGTCGCGATAGCCAGTCCGACGAGGATCGCCATCACGAGCAATGCGCGACTCGTTTCCGCCCCGCGCGCTCCGAGATGAAAGATCGCCGCCGTCAGAACGAGAAACGTGTCGAAGTACAGGTCGTGGCGAAACGCATGATAGGGATTCAGGAGCACGAGCATGGTGAGGAGCTCGGCGAGACCGGCGCGCTCCGCAGACGCCCCGCGGAGAGAGCGGCCCAGAGCGAGGCCGATCCCGAGCACGAGAAGCGCCCCTGGAACCCGCGGGTCGATTCCGGCGACGAACGCGGGAACGTGCGCGAGCCAGGTTCCGGGGAGGTATTTGAGGCCCTGCGGAAGCGTCTCGACGTACGGCTCACCGCCGGCGCTCGCCACGCCCGCCGCGCGCATCACCACCTCGAGCATGTCGGAACGGCGCGGGTCGAGGGGAAACAGGATCGCGGAGCCCAGGCGATGCGCGGCGGCCGCGATCGCCGCGATCACGATGCCGCGGCCCGGCGGCGCCGGCGATCGAATCCAGAGAGTGAGGGCGAGAAGAATAGCCGCGTCCAGCGCGAGGAGAGGCCCGGCCGGCCCGTAGCCGAAGCGGGCGAAGTGCCGGCTCGAGAGAAAGTCGAATCCGGCCGTCACGACCGGGCAGAACCAGAGAAGGAGCACCGCGTAGCGCGACAGGGCGGCGCGCCGTCCCGCCGTCGCGCGCAGCCATCCCGCCGCACCCGGGCCGAAGACGAGGAGCAGCCCGGCGAGGACTCCCCAACCGAGCTTCGCCTCCTCCTCCAACCCGAGGAGGGCCCACGGAAACCGTCGCCCGATCCCGGCCCAGACGAGCGGCTGTGCCAGGACGGCCAGGCTCGCGACGCGCCCGATCTCTTCGCCGACCGGGTCTGGATCGCCCGCGTCGGCCTTGCGCATCAGCCGGCCCGGTCGCGCTCCGACGAGTGCCCGATCACGACTACCGCAAGCCGCCCGGCCACCAGTTCCAGCGGCCCGCGAGTCGCAGGAGCGCCGGACCGATCACCATGCGCACGGCGATCGCGTCGACGAGCACGGCCACCGACAGCGCAAAGCCCAGCATCTTGATGGGCAGGAACTCGCCGAGCGTGAACCCGGCGAAGACGACGATCATGATGGCCGCCGCGTTCGTGATCACGGTCGCGGAGCGGGCCAGCCCTTCGGCGATGGCCTCCGACTCTTCGAAACCGGCCCGGCGCGCCTCGGCGACGCGGGCCACGAGGATGACCTCGTAGTCCATGGACAGCCCGAAGACGATGCAGAAGACGATGACCGGAATGATCGGGAACACGCTTCCCGTCGGTCCGTCGAGGCCCAGAAGGCTCGCGCCCCAGCCCTCCTGAAAGACCAGGACCAGCGCCCCGAAGGCCGCGCCCACCGACAGGAGGTTCAGCAGGACGGCCTTCACCGCGATCATGAGCGACCGGAACCCGGCGAAGAGCGCGACGAAGGTGCATCCGACGACGAGGCCGATGACGAGGCGGAAATACTCGGAGACCACGTCCTCGTAGTCGGCGTCGAAGGCCGGCTGGCCGCCGACGCGCATCGTCGTGCCGGGCAGGCCCGTGACGCGCACCACGTTCCACGTCCGGACGACGCGGGCGAGCTCGACCTGCTCGGCCGGCGCGAGGCGGGTCGCCGGGATCACCTCGAAGAGGGCCGCCCGGCCGTCGGTGGAGAGGAGGCTGCCCCGCACGCCGGGAGGAATGAGAGCGAGGTACTTTGGGTCGCGTCCCCGGACGAGCGAGACGACGCACTCGACGCGCTCGACCTTCTTGTCGGCGGCCAGCTTGTCGTACAACCGCGTCGCCGCCGACCAGCCCGCTTCGCTTTCGATCGTGACCCCCGGGGGCAGATCGAGCACGACGCGGATCCCGTGGACGAGGTTGGCGCGACCCATCCCCTTCAGTCGGTGATAGCCCTCGACGGCTTCGGTTCCTCTCGGGAGCCAGTCGCCGCGGGGCATCGTGGTGTCGAGCCGGCGGCCCTGGTACGCGAGCAGCAGAAGCGGCGCGCTCGTGATGACGAGCGCGAAGAGCGGCCGCGACGTCACGCGACGGCCCCAGCGGCGCCAGCCCTCCGAGCCCTCGGCGACGCGGGCGGGCCGATTCGGCCGGATGCGGAGCCGGTCGACGTTCCGGCCGAGGAGCGAGAGGACGGCCGGCAGGAGTGTCACCGAGAGGGCCAGTGCGAAGAGCGTGACGAGGAGCCCCGCCACACCGATCGAACGCTGCTCGGAGAGGGGGATCATCAGGAGCGCGGCGAAGCTGATCGACACAGGGAAGGCGGAGAGGAAGATCGTCCAGCCGGCGCGCCGGGCGGCCTCTTCCGCGGCGGCCGACGTGCTCATCGCCGAAGAGGCTTCGCGGAAGCGGCTGACCATCAGCAGCGCGTAGTCGATCCCGAGTCCCAGGCCGATCATGGAGGCGAGCGTCTGGATCAGGATCGAGATCGTGAAGAACTGCGCGAGCCAGGCGGCCGCGCCCATCGAAAACGCAATCGCCAGGACCCCCATCGCAACCGGAAGAACCGATGCGACGACGGTCCCGAACGCGAAAAGCAGCAGGATGAGAGACAGCGGCAGGACACGGGCCTCCGCGGTGCGGACGTCGGCCGCGCTGGCCATCCGCAGGTCCGCGTTGAGGGGCGCCTCGCCCGTCCAGCCGAGCCAGATCCCGGGGTATTTGGTCTTGAGCTGAGCGGCGATCTCGGCCGTTCTTTCCCTGAGGCGCGGCAGCAGCGATTCCACCGGCGCCGAACCGGCCTCGAGGCCGACGATGATGAGGCCGCCGCCGTCTTTTCCGACGAAGAGGGGATTGTTGGTGTCGAGCGAAGACAGCGTGCCGGTGACACCCGGAAGGTTCCGAATTCCGCCGACGATCGCCTCGAGGGCGGCTCGTCCTTCGCGGGTTCGCGGCCCGGGAATCCCCTGCATTACGAGCAGCACCCGGTCGGTGAACGGAGAACGGAAACGTTCCTCGAGCTCCGTTCGCACGGCCGACGCCTGTCGGGCGGGCATGCGCGCGGCGACCTCGAGGCGGTTCTCGATGTTGCGCGAGAGCGGAATGATCAGGGCCGCGACCACGCACCACGCCGCAACGATTGCCCACCGGTAGCGGACGATGGCGGCGGGCCAGCGGCCGAGAAAGTCCCGAAGAGGGCTCCCGGATCTGGACGGAGGCGTCACGCGGCCGAGAGGCGCGGAACGCTGGCTGCCCGGTTCCGGGTCGTTTTCGCCGACATTGCCGCGGATCATGACACGGGTTCGCGAAACTTCCGGTTGATACATTGACCCGATGGCCTCGCGTCGGACGACCGCGCTCGCCGTCGCCCTGTTCGTCTTCGGGTTCGGCGAAGAGCTGTGGTTCCGATATCTTCCCGAGTACCTGCGGGCCTTCGGCGTCACGGCTCTCGGGCTCGGGCTCTTCGGTACCCTGAAGGATCTGCTCGACGCGGCCTACGCCTACCCCGGGGGAGTCCTCTCCGACCGGCTGGGCACTCGAAACGCGCTCCTGCTCTTCGGCGGAATGACGACGGTCGGCTTTGCGGTGCTGTTCGCGTGGACGTCCCCTGCGGCCGTCTTCGTAGCTCTCTTCTTCGTCATGGCGTGGGCATCGCTCGGACTGCCGGCGACGTTCTCGCTCGTCGGCGAGGAACTCGCGGGAGGAGGCCGAGTGGTCGGCTTCACCCTCCAGTCGATCCTCAAGCGCGTGCCGATCGTGCTGGCGCCGCCCCTCGGGGGACTCCTGCTGGAGCGATACGGTCTCGTCGGAGGAATGCGGATCGGGTTCGCCGTGTCGATCGTCCTTTCGATCGGGATGCTCGTCTTTCTGGCGCGCGCGCTCCGGCGGGACGCCGCGGCCTCGGAGCTGCCCGCGGCGGCGAAGCCTCGGCCGCGCGTCCGGCTCCGGCCGGCCCTCCGCCAGCTCCTGGTCGCGGACTGCCTCATCCGCCTCTGCGAGGGTCTGCCCGACGTCTTCCTGGTGGTCTGGGCGATCGAGATCGTGAAGGTGTCGCCGGCGCAGTTCGGACTTCTGACCTCGGTCCTGATGGCGACCGCGATCGCGTCCTACGTGCCGGCCGCCACGCTCGCCGGGCGAACGGAAAAGAAGCCGTTCGTGATCCTCACCTACGTGTTCTTCACGCTCTTTCCGCTGGCCGTCCTTGCGTCGCGATCATTCGAGGCTCTGCTTCTCGCGTTCGCCATCGGCGGGCTGCGGGAAATCGGAGAGCCCGCGCGGAAAGCCCTGATCGTGGATCTGGCCGATCCCGCGGCGCGGGGGCGGACCGTCGGGACGTATTACGCGATCCGGGGCTTCGCCGTCGCCGGCGCGGCCGCCGTCGGAGGCGCGCTCTGGATGATCCGTCCGGCCTTCACGTTCCTCGCGGCCGCCGCGCTCGGAGTCGCCGGAACGCTCTGGGCCGCGCGATTTCTGCCGGCCTCGCCAAACGCGACGGCCGAGCCCTAGCTCGAGCCGTCGGCCGAGAGATTGAGAGTCGGGTTGCGGACCGGATCGTTGTAGGCGTCGAGCGCCGCGAAAACGATCCCGTTGTGGAAGAACGTGCGCTGCGCCGCGGGCAGCTCGAGCGCGAGAAGCCCGGGCCCCGCGACGACGAAGTGTCCGGGCAGGTCGTTCTCGCGAAGCAGAAGCTCGGCGATGCGGGCGACCCGCTCGAGGCTCTCGACCGATGCGGGCAGATCCGGCTCCGTCACTTGAAAGATGCTTCTCGCCGTCTCCTCCGAGTCGATCTTCCTGCAGCGGAGCATCGTCCGAATCGGAAGAGCTATGGCTGCCGGCTTCCGGTACGGGCGGGGGCAGAGGAACGTGTCGTGAAGATCGGGTTCATGCGCGCGGCCGACGTGCTCCCGCTCGGATTCCGCGTGACGAC
This sequence comes from uncultured Acidobacteriota bacterium, assembly GCA_963782585.1. GTDB lineage: Bacteria > Acidobacteriota > Thermoanaerobaculia > UBA5066 > Gp7-AA6 > DAHUXD01. Next base: position 104,734 of record CAWAKL010000012.1, on the reverse strand, counting down.
CTGGGTGCCGCCGCGTCCGGACGCGGTCTGGACCTCCGCGCGTTGCCCGAGAGCGGGACCGGCGGGAGTCCGGAGGTAGAGCCGCTGCACGCCCGCGGCGTCGTATTCGACGCAGTAGTCGGTATAACAATCCATGTAAGCCGCCCCGCCTCCTCCTCCGCCGCCGGAGGCACACCCGCCGAGAGCCAGAAGAACGAACGCAGGCAGGAGCAGCCGTTTCATCGCGGTGATCCTACTTCGGGAGCCCCTCGGGAACCGAGGGGACCATTCCGCGCAGCGCGGCGACGTACCAGCGGTCTCCTTTTTTCGCGGCGACCACGGTGGCGAGACCGCTTCGGAGGCCGAGCGACTTCCCGGACGCGTCCCGCATGCCCGTCACGTCGAAGGCTCCGTCGGCGATCGCCACGTCCTTGCGAATGAAGTGCACGGTCGTGATCGTCACCGTGATCTTCGTCCCCTTGTAGATGCCGGCCCACTGCTGGGCGAAGGCCTTTTCGACTTCCGCCCGTCCCCTCGCCGTGCGTCCTGTCGAGCTCACGTAGTCGCCGTCGGTCAGAAAGAGGTCCGCGAGCATCTTCGCATCCGCCTTGTTCCACGCCTCCTGGAGTTGCGTCGAGAGAGCGCGGATGTCCTTCTCGTCCGCGGCGGAGGTCTGGGCGAGGACCGGAACGGCGAAGAGAGAGAGAACGAGAACGGCGGGAAACTTCGGCAAGGTCCTCAAGGCTCACCTCCTGCGAAAGAGGGCCGGGTCGCTTGGCCTATCGAATCTGTTCTACGCTCCTCAGTTACCCACGTCAAGCCGGCCACCAGAGGGAGACTTCGAAGCGGTAGGCAACGCCGGCCGCAGGCCGGCGGTAACTCGACTGCTGATTACACGCGATGCGATGACGGATAATCACGCGAGCTGCCCGTAGCTCAGCCCGGATAGAGCAACGGCCTTCTAAGCCGTAGGTCGGCGGTTCGAATCCGCCCGGGCAGACCAACCTCTGCCTCTACAATCCTCGAAGCTTGAGTTCTCCTGTTTCTCCCCCCGCCCCGGGATTCCTGCGCGCGGTCTCCCGTTGGGAAATCGTGGCCATCTCGGTGAACGGCGTCGTCGGAAGCGGCGTCTACCTGGTCCTCCCTGTCGCCGCCGCGCAGCTTCTCGGGCCCTCGAGCGTCTGGGCGATCCCGGCGGGAGGCCTGGTCGTTCTGCTGATCGTCCTCTGCTTCGCGGAGGCCGGGAGCCACTTCGACCAGCCCGGAGGCGCGTACCTCTATGCGCGCGCGGCGTTCGGCAACTTCGTCGGCTTCCAGGTCGGCTGGATGAGCTGGCTCGCCCGCGTCGCCGCCGTCGCGAGCCTCACGGTCTTCTTCGGGCGCGTTCTCGCGTACTTCTGGCCGGCCGCGGGCCGAGGGGCGGGACTGGCCCTGACGATCGTCGTGCAGCTCGCCCTGATGACGTGGATCAACGTCGTCGGCGTCAAGCTCGGAGCGCGGACGACCGTCGTCCTCACGATCGGAAAGCTGATTCCTCTTCTCGTCCTCGTGTTCGCCGGGCTCTTTGCCCTGCCCTGGGACCGCGTCCTTCCCATCCCCCTGCCGGAGGCGCGCGGTTTCGGCCCCGCCGCGCTCCTCGTGCTCTACGCCTACTCCGGCTTCGAGGGCATCTCCGCTCCGGCGGGCGAATTCCAGGACCCCAAGCGCAACCTGCCCTTCGCGCTGATCACGCAGCTCGTCATCGTCACGGCGCTCTACACGCTCGTCCAGCTCGTCGCCATCGGCACCGTGCCCGATCTCGGCTTCGCGAAGACGCCGCTCTCCGACGCCGGACGTGTCCTGCTCGGCCCCGCCGGCGGTTTTCTCCTGACCCTGGGCGCCGCCATCTCGGTTCTCGGAACCAACAACGGGATGCTGCTCTCGGGACCTCGGTTTCTCTACGCCCTTGCCGAGGGCGGCGGGCTTCCGCGGGCCTTCGCGAAGATCCATCCGCGCTTCCACACTCCCTACATCGCCATCCTGGCGCAGGGCGGCCTGGCTCTGGCCCTCATCGCGACCGACGCGGCGGTCCACGCGGTCTGGCCCGGCTCCTTCGGAGTCGCCGAGGAGCTCGCCCTGATCTCGATCATCGCGCGGCTCGTGTCGTATCTCGGGACCTGCCTCTCGGTGCCCATCCTTCGGCGCCGGCTTCCATCCACGCCCAAGACGCTCCGCCTGCCCGGGGGGCCGGCGATCCCGTTCGCGGCCGCTCTCGTTTGCCTGTTTCTCGTCGCGGCCGTCGAGCGGAAGGTCTTTATCGCGGGCGGCATCGCGCTCGCGGCGGGCGCGCTGATCTACGGCACGCGGCGGAGCTAACCCGCGTCGGCTCGGGGCTGGACCCAGCCGTACTGCGTGTGGCTGGGGGCGGCGAGGCCGGACTCCTTGTAGGTGGCCCGCAGCCGGTCGACGTAGTCCGTCGGAACCGGTTTGACGAGGGCCGCAGCGTCGATGCCGTAGACGCGCGCGGCGTTCAAGCCCAGGATCTGCCGCTTCACCTCGACCGTCAGAGGCTTGTAGCCGAAGCGCTTCGAAAGAGTCTCGGGCATTTCGAGCCGCTTGAAAGCCTCGATCTGCCACTGCGGCGAGCCCCACCAGATCGAGTCCGTTCCCCACAGGACGTGGTCGGCCCCGAAGGCGTCGATCATCATGCCGAGCATGTGCGCCGTGAGAAGCGGGAAGGTGATGACGGTCATCCCGAACGTGGCGCCGAGCTCCATGTAGATGTTCTGCACCTTCGGGTTCTTCTTCTTCCATTCGCAAAGCTCGGTCACCCACGGAACGGCGGAGGAGGTCGTGAACCCCGACTCCATCGCCTTGATCAGGCCTTCGTCGATCCCGCGGAACCCGGCGTGGTAGATGAGGAAGTTCAGGTCGGGAAAGTCCACGGCGGCCTTCATGATGTCCTTCGGATGGCAGTGCTCTGCGGAGAATCCCGGCGCGGGCAGGCCCTTGTGCGCGCAGATGTTCTTGATCTTCAGCTTGCGGGAGAGCTCGAGCGCCGCGTAACCGACCTTCTCGTCGTCCATCCACCAGCCGGCGCCGTTGGGCCCGAGCGGCTGGCCCGGGTATCCCTTCCAGGCTTCGATCTTCAGTTTCTCGGCCTGCGCGCGCATGGCGTCGAAGCCCTGCGCGCCGAGCTCGGGCGACATCGTCCCGTGCGCAACGATGCGCCGCGAGCCCGACAACTCGTTGACGTCCGTCCGCGTCCTGACGATTTCCTCGGGCTTGATGATGTAGGTCTCGCGCGTCATCTGCGGCAGGCCGCTCAGAACCGCGACCGCGGTCTCGCTGTCGAGAAAGACCTCCTTGATGTAGTTGAGGCGGTGGAGCTCCTCGAGCGACGCCTTCTTGCCGGCGAGCGCCGGGTTGAGCTTCGCCCCGTAGTCGCGGACGGCCACGAGGTAGTCGAGGAAATCCTGGTCCGGCGTGGGAGCGTTGCGGCGCGGGTCCACGTGGTGCGTCTGAACGTCGAAGACGAAGTACTTCGTGGAATCCCCGGCGAGGGCCTCCGTCAGCTCCGCCGCTTCGACCCGGAAAAACCGCCCGAAGACGGTGTTCATCGCGGCGAACGCCGCCGCCATGCCGCAGGAGGTCCGGAGGAACTCGCGCCGCCCCATGCCGAGCCGCTTCGCGTGCGCGTCCGCCGACGCGAGCAACAGCCGTTCGACGCGGCGCTGCGCCGGGGTCTGGGGCAGCGGGTCGTACTCCTCGTTCGAGACGATGCGGGTCGGCACCGGCAGGTGCCGGTCGAAGTAGTCGTCCTCGTCGCACTTGCGGATGAAGCCGGCATGGTGAACCGGCGGCGGCGGAGCGTTCGGCGTCGTCTTGCGGTTCGGCATGAAAAGCCCTCGCAAGCCTTTACGGCGAAACGGCCCGAGGGTTAAGGCTCCGTGGGAGCGGAATCCTCGGAAAGTTCTAGGAAGAGCGCCGACTTACCGGCGAGCAGCCGATCCAGGTCGGCCCGAGCGCGTGTGTAGGCTTCGCTCTGGACCGTCGTGGGGGCCGTGTCGGCGCCGTCGAGCGCCCCGAGAGTCGTCCCGAGCGCTTCGTTGACGGCGGCGAACGATTTCTCCGACGGTTTGCCGCGAGCCTTCTCGAGCGCGGCGAAGGACTCGTTCATCGCCGCGACGAGCTTCTGCTGGAGCCCGAGCTGCGCCGTCAGCGCCTCGGGCTCGACCTTCACCCGGGGGTCCATCTCGAGGACGAGCGGCTGCTCGTGCACGGCGCCGTCGACGGTCAACCGCACGGTGTACCGGCCCGGCAAGGCCAGCGGACCGCGCGGCTCGATGGGGGCGTTCTCGCCCGCGACGGCCGAGATCATGTAGTCGTAGCGTTCGGATCTCGGTCGCGGGTAGCGGAGATCCCAGACGAAGCGGTGATGTCCGGACGCCGTCGAAGGCGGCGCGGGCGGGTGCAGGTAGAGGTCCGTGAAGTAGCGCCGCGCGGGAAGATTCTCGGGCGGATCGTCGCTCCGGAAGGAGCGCACGAGCGCCCCCTTCGCGTCGAGGATCTCGAGGCGGACCGGCGTCTTCGCGGGTGTCCCGAGCACGTAGTCGATGACCGCCCCCGGAGGCGGGTTGTGCGCGAACGGGACTTCGGGAGGCAGAGGCGTGTCCCGATACTGGTTGGCGCGCACGCGGATCGCGACGGCGGGCGCGACGAGCGTCGCCGGCGCCGAGGACGCGGCCGCCGAGAGCTGGCGCAGCGGGGTCACGTCGTCCAGCACCCAGAGGCCTCGTCCCTGGGTCGAGATCACGAGGTCGGCCCCGTGGACCTTCAGATCCGACACCCATGCGACCGGAAGGTTGGCCTGCAACGGTTGCCAGAGGTTTCCATCGTCGAAAGAGACGAAGACCCCCGTGTCCGTGCCCGCGTAGAGAAGGCCTCGCCGCACGGTGTCGGCGCGCACGACCATCACAAAACCGAACGGGGGCAGCCCGGCCGAGACTTCCTGCCAGCTCTCGCCTCCGTCTTTCGTCCGGTACACATGCGGCGTGAAGTCGTCCAGGCGATGGGCGTCGACCGCGGCGTACACGACGCCGGCCTCGAGCGGCGAGACGTCGAGCGTCGAGATCTTGCTCCAGGCGGGCAGCCCCTTCGGCGTGACGTTCTTCCAGGACCTTCCGCCGTCGAGCGTGCGCTGGATCAGCCCGTCGTCGGTGCCGATCCAGATCTCCTGCGGATCGCGCGGCGAGAGCTCGATCGTGAAGATCGTGCCGAAGCCGCAGGGCCGCGCGGCCGCCACCGTGACGTCGCCTTCGCAACCCTTCGTTCCGGGCACGGCCCCGGTGAGATCGGGGCTCGCCTTCTCCCAGCTCGCGCCGTCATCCAACGAGCGAAGCAGGTACTGGGCGCCGGCATACAGAGCGTGAGGCGGCTTCGGAGAGATGGCGATCGGAAAGACCCAGGCCCAGCGGTACGCTCCGGGCACGGGCCGCCGCCCGTAGGTGCTCTCCGCCACGGGCGAGACGTTCCTCACCTGGCTCGTCCGCGCGTCGAAGCGCGTGATGGTTCCGCCGAGGCCCGAGCCATAGACGATGTCCGGATCCCTCGGGTCCGGCACGTCCCAGCCCCGCTCCTCGCCGCCGACCGGCCGCCAGTCGCGGTACGTCAGGATCCCGTCATCGCTGCGCGAAGCCGCGCCGACGGTGCCGGAGTCCTGCTGGCCGCTGTAGATCTTGTAGGGGAAGCGATCGTCAGTTTCGACGTGGTAGAACTGCCCGGTCGGCTGGTTGTACCAGTCGCTCCACGACTTCCCGCCGTTGACCGTCACGATCGTGCCCTGATCGGCGGCCGTCACCATGTACTCGGGATGTTTCGGGTTGACCCAGAGAAAGTGGAAGTCGTCGCCGCCCGGAGCGCCGCGGAAAAACCGCAGCGTCTTGCCGCCGTCCTCGGAGCGGCGGATCGACTGCCCCATCACGTACACGGCATCCCGGTTGCGCGGGTCCGCGGTCAGCCGGTTCATGTAGCTCGAGCCCAGTCCCGGAGTGTCGTTGACGCGCGACCATGTCGCGCCGCCGTCGTCCGAGCGCCAGAGCCCGTCGGCGGCCGAGGGCTTGCCCGGCGCATCCGCGGCGTCGACGAGCGCCCAGACGCGGCCTCCCGCGGATGCGGCAAGACCGATACGGCCGAGGCTCTCCGCCGGCCAGCCCCCGCCCGTGAGGCGCTTCCAGGTGCGGCCGCCGTCGGTGGACTTGTGGAGCCCGCTGCCGGGGCCGACCATGGGCTTGTAGTACGAGAGCCACGGATAGTTGCGCACCTGCCAGAGCGCGGCGTAGACGATGGACGGATTCTCCGGATCGGCGGCGAGATCGGCGCCTCCGGTGTTCTCGTCGAGAAAGAGGACCTGTCTCCAGTTCTTGCCGCCGTCGTCAGTGCGGAGAACGCCGCGCTCCCGGTTCGGCCCGAACATGTGGCCGAGGGCCGCGACGAGAACGACATCCGGATTTTTCGGGTCGACGAGGATCCGGCCGATCGCCCGCGAGTCGGAGAGACCGATGCGCCGCCACGAGGCGCCGCCGTCGTCCGAGCGATACATCCCGTCGCCCGACCCGATGTCGTAGCGCGCCTGGATGTGGCCCGTGCCCACGTAGATCACCTTCGGGTTCGACGGCGCGAGCGCCAGCGCGCCGACCGAGGAGGAGCCTGCGCGGTCGAAGATCGGCGACCACGTGCGCCCCGCATCCTCCGTCTTCCACACGCCGCCGGCGGCGTTGCCCAGGTAGTACTTCGCGGGATCATCGGGGATGCCCTCGGCCACCGTGCCCCACCCGGCGCGGAACGGGCCGACGAGCCGCCATCGGAGGTCGGCGTACAGGGAAGGATCGATGGGCTGGGCGTTCGCGGCGGCGCCCGCGAGTGTCGCGGCCAGAAGGAGCCCGGCGCTCGAGACTCGACGCATCGTTGACCTCCCGAAGTTCCGATAGATTAGCGGCATGACACTGCCCACCGAGCCCGTCGGAAGTATTCCACGACCCAAAGAGCTGCTCGAAGGCATGGCGGCCTTCGGCGCGGGCCGCATCGGCCGCGAAGCGCTCGACGCTCTCTTCGACGGCGCCGTGCGCGACACGCTCCGCCGCTTCGAGGAGACAGGTTCCCCCGTCGTCACCGACGGCGAACAGCGAAAGCCGAGCTTCGCGACGTATCCGATCCACGGAGCGACGAACCTCGCGCCGGGCGGCGTCACGATCCCCTTCCAGGACGGCCACACGCGTCAGCTGCCGGTGATCTCCTCGGGGCCTTTCGCGTACACGACTTACGCCGCGAGCTACCTCGAAGGCGCGTTGAAGTACGCGACCCGGCCGATGAAGGAGGCCGTCATCTCCGCCTCGGCCCTGTCGCTTCTCTATCCATCCGACGGGCTGCCGGGATATCCGCGCGAGCAATTCCTCGAGGACCTCGTCCGCGAAGCGCAGATCGACATCCGGCGCTGTCTCGCCGCGGGAGCGACGGTGCAGATCGACTTCACCGAGGGACGCCTGTGCCTCAAGCTCGATCCCTCGAAGAAGCTGCTCGACGCCTTCGTGGACCTGAACAACCGCGTCCTCGCCGCCTTCTCGGCCGAGGAAAAGAAGAAGATCGGCATCCACACCTGCCCGGGCGGCGACCAGGACTCTACGCACAGCGCCGACGTCGACTACGCCGAGCTCCTGCCGGCGCTCTTTCGTACGGACGTAGGCAACTTCTTCGTCCAGCTCGCGAGCGAGGCCGACCGGCCGCGCGTTCTGAAGATCCTCGGCACGCACGCGAAGGCCAAACCGAATCGCCGCGTCTTCGTCGGCGTCACGGACCCGATCTCGCCACGCGTCGAGACGCCCGCCGAAGTCCGCGACCGGATCCTCGAAGCCGCGAAGTTCATCGACCCGGCGAACCTCGGCTCCACCGACGACTGCGGCTTCTCGCCTTTCGGCGACGACACCTCGACCTCGCGCGACACGGCTTTCGCCAAAAGTCCGGGCACGCGTCGAAGGCAACGCCATGGCGTCGCAGGAGCTCGGGGTGTGAGCAGCGCCGACGCCGAAGAGATCAAGTCATACATGGACGAGCGCGCGGCCCGGATTCATGCGACGCTCGACGACCTGCTTCTACGGATCGTCGGCCTCTCGAATTCGCTCGATTCGAGGTTTGCGGCCTTAGAGCGCTCGATGGAAGCCGAATTCCATAAGACGCGAGACCTGCTGGCTGTCTTGGCTTTCCCGAAACTCCCAAGAATCCAGGCCTGACCCCCTACAAATCCTCGAGCCGGACGGGCGTATCCGCGTCCTTCCACGCGGTGTCGAACTGGGCGCGGGCGAACGCCGCGTCGGCCGTCTTCTTCTGGGCTTCCAGGCTCTTCGCGAGGCCGAAGAGCGAGCGGCCGTTGCGCGGATGGATTTCGAGATCGGCGCGGAAGACCGCTTCGGCCTCGGCGGGCTGGCCGGCGCGCAGGAGCGCGGCGCCCAAAGACTCGCGCGTCGGGTAGTACCAGCCGGGCGGCTCGTCGTAGGCGAGCCGGTCCTCGGCCTCGACGGCCTTGCGCCAGCTCGCGATGGCTGCGGAGAACTCGCCCTTCGCCTCGGCGATGCGAGCGTCGAGCACGTTGGCGGCCAATTCGAGCACCGCCGCGGCGCTGTTCTGGGGCCCGGCCATACTCTTTTCGGGAACGGCGGCGCGCGCGGCGGCGAAGGCCGTGCGCTCGGTCTCCGCGTTCTTGACCTGGCCCGAGCCGGCCGCGGCCATCGCGCGTGCCCAGATCCAGCCCGCCCGCAGAAGCGGCAGCTTCGTGCCCGGATCGGGCATCTTCCGGACGTCGTCCCACTTCCGGAAGCGCACCGCGACGAAGGCCGGCTGCAGGAGGAAGCCTTCGAGCATCTGATCCATGGACACGACCGGCAGCACCTCGGTGAAGAGCCGGTCGGCCGAACGCTTCGCCACCGCGTGCCGGCCGGCCATGGTCGCGGCATAGGACTCGAAGTGGACGTTGTGGTTGTAGTACATGACGGGGTACATCCCCTGCGCGCCGGTCTCGCGGATGTACGCGCGGTCCACTTCGGCGGCGAGGGTGTTGGACTTCTCCGCCGCGACATAGTCGCCCGTGCGAACGTAGACATGGGCGGGCATGTGCACGAGGTGGCCGGCCGCCGGCACGAGCGTCTCCAGCCGCTTCGCCGAGGGAAGCGCGCGCTCGGGACTCTTCGACGCCTCGGTGGCGTGGATGTAGTAGTGGTTCGCGCCCGGGTGGTTTGGATCGCGTTTCAAGACCGACTCGAGGACGGCGACGATCTCGACCGTGTACGCTCCGGGCTCGCCGGCGGGCGACCAGAGCTTCCACGGCGTCAGGTTCATCAAACTCTCGGCGTAGAGGGTCGCGGCGTCGAGGTCGTCCGGATAGCGCGAGGAGACCGCCTTCATGGCCGCCGCGTAGTCGCTCGCGATCTTCGGCTTGTCGGCATGGGCCGGGTCGGCGACGTATCGAATGGCGAGCGCCTCGACGTAGGCTCGCTCGTTCTCGGGTCCGGTCGCTCCGAGGGCCAGGGCCTTCTCGACCTCGGCCCGCGCCTTCAGGAGCCTTTCGTCGACCGGCGCCGGGTCGTTGTAGTTCGAGCCGAGCACGAGCGCCATGCCCCAGTGCGGCATCGCGGCCTTCGGGTCGAGCTCGGCCGCCCTGGCGAACGAGCGGTACGCCTCCTCGTGGTTGAACCCGTAGGCCATGGCCATGCCCTGGTCGAAGAACTTCTGGGCTTCGGGGCTCGTCGTCGCGATCGGGTGCTGATGCGAGCCGGTCCCCGTGAGAAGGGTTGCGGGGGTCTTCGGTGGAGACATCCCGGGCATGTCCGCGTGCTGGGCGTCCAGGATGGCCGGAACGATGGCCATCAGGGCGGCGGCGAGGGCCAGGATCCTGATCTTCATGAGAATCCTCCATAGAACCGATCAAGGATTCTAATTTGCGTCGGTCTACTATTCGCAGGCTCGGGAGGTGTCTCATGGCCCAGCGATCGCGCACCGGTCTCGCTCTCCTCGCCTGGCTCCTCGCGGCCCCTCTGGCCTTCGCCCAGGCGCCCGCGAAGAGCGCGCCACCTTCCGCAGCCGCCGCGAAGCCCTCCGTCGCCGGGCCCGTCCGCGTCGCCTCCGTGGAGGGGATCACCGAGTACCGCCTCGCGAACGGCCTGCGCGTGCTGCTCTTCCCCGACCCGACGAAGCCGACGATCACGGTCAACATCACGTACCTGGTCGGCTCGCGCCACGAGAACTACGGCGAGACGGGCATGGCGCACCTGCTCGAGCACATGCTCTTCAAGGGCACGCAGAAGCATCCCGAGTTCAACCAGGAGCTCGTGGCGCACGGCGCGCAGTCGAACGGCTCGACCTGGTACGACCGCACGAACTACTACGAGACGTTCCAGGCCACGGACGAGAACCTCAAGTGGGCGCTCGAGCTCGAAGCCGACCGCATGGTGAACGCGTTCGTCCGGAAGAAGGACCTCGACAGCGAGATGACGGTCGTGCGCAACGAATTCGAGGCGGGCGAGAACGATCCGGCCTCGGATCCTCCAGGAGCGTGTCATCTCGACCGCATACCTCTGGCACAACTACGGCAAGTCGACGATCGGCGCGAAGAGCGACCTCGAGAACGTGCCGATCGATCGCCTCCAGGCGTTCTACCGGACGTACTACCAGCCCGACAACGCCGTGCTCCTGATCGCCGGGCGTTTCGACGAGGCGAAGACGCATCGCGCTGGTGCAGCAGGCCTTCGGCGCGATCCCGAAGCCCTCGCGCAAGCTCCCCGCGATCTACACGCTCGACCCGACGCAGGACGGCGAGCGTCAGGTCGTCGCTCGAGCGTGTCGGCGACGTCCAGGCTCTCGCCGCCGCGTACCACATCCCCTCCGGCGCCAGCCCCGGATTCCGGCGGCGATCGAGATTCTCCTCTGCGTGCTCGCCGATACGCCCGGCGGCCGCCTCGAAAAGGCCCTCGTCGACACGAAGAAGGCGGCCTCGGTCGGCGGCTACTCCATGGACCTCCACGATCCCGGTTACCTGATGTTCACCGCCGAGGTCCGCAAGGATCAGTCGATCGCGGACGCGCGCACCGCTTTCCTCGCTACGCTCGACGCGGCGGCTGGCGCCACGCCGATCACCCCGGAAGAGGTCGAGCGCGCGCGGGGAACGATCCTCAAGAACATCGAGCTGACGCTCAACAACGCCCAGCGCGTCGGCATGCTCCTCTCCGGGTACATCGCCCAGGGCGACTGGCGTCTCTTCTTCCTCAATCGTGACCGCGTCCGCGCGGCGACGGTCGAGGACGTTCGCGCGGCCGCCGCGGCCTACCTCAAGCCTTCCAACCGCACCGTCGGAATGTTCCTGCCGACGGCGACGCCCGACCGCGCCGAGATTCCGCCGCCGCCGTCCATCGCGGCGCTCGTCGAGGGGTACAAGGGAGATCCTCCGCTCGCGGCGGGCGAAATCTTCGACGCGTCGCCGGCGAACATCGACTCGCGGACGAGGCGCTCCGAGCTGCCCGGAGGCATGAAGCTCGCGCTCCTGCCGAAGAAGACGCGCGGCGAGACCGTCGTGGGCACCGTCATTCTCCGGTTCGGAGACCTGAAGAGCCTCGAGGGCCGGGCGACGGCGGCCGAGCTGGCCGCCGACATGCTGATGCGCGGAACCAAACAGCGGTCGCGCCAGCAGATCCAGGACGATCTCGACCGCCTCAAGGCGCGCATCACCGTGGGCGGAAGCGCGGGCCAGGCGGTCCTCTCTTCGAGACCATGCGGACGAACCTCCCCGATGTTCTGCGCCTGGCGGCCGAGATCCTCCGCGAGCCGGCGTTTCCGGCCGACGAGTTCGAGAAGCTCCGGCAGGAGTACCTGGCCTGGATCGAGCAGCAGAAGAGCGATCCGGACGCGCTCGGTTCGAACCTCTTCGAGCGGCACATGAACCCGTATCCTCCGGGCGACGTGCGCCACGTCGACACGCTCGACGAGTCATTCGCGGCGTACCAGTCGGCGACGCTCGAAGCTGCGGCCGGGTTCCACCGCGATTTCTACGGGACCTCCAACGGCCAGATGGCGGTCGTCGGCGACTTCGCCGAAGCCGAGATCGCGGCCCTCGCGTCCGAGCTCCTGGGAAACTGGAAGAGCCCGGCGGCCTATGCCCGGATCCCGAGCCCGTACCACGACGCCAAGCCCATTCACGAGTCGGTCGCGACACCGGACAAGGCGAACGCGATCTTCATCGCCGGTCAAAATCTCGAGCTTCGCGACGACGATCCGGACTATCCCCCGCTCGTCCTCGGCAACTTCATGCTCGGCCAGTCCGACACGGCGAGGCTCTACGTCCGGATCCGCGAGAAGGAGGGCCTCTCCTACGGGGTCGGTTCCCAGCTCTCGGCGTCGCCCCTCGAGGCCTCGGGCGAGTTCACGGCCTACGCCATCTCGGCTCCGCAGAACACCGCGAAGGTCGAAGCGGCGTTCCGGGAGGAGCTCGCGCGCGCCCTGAAAGACGGCTTCCCCGCGAAGGAGATCGCCGACGCGAAGTCGGGGTGGCTTCAGTCGCGGGAGACGGCGCGCGCCCAGGATGCCACCCTCGCCCGCTCGCTCGCCAACAACCTCTACCTCGGGCGCACGTTCGCCTGGAGCGCCGAGCTCGACCGGAAGGTGAAGGACCTGACCGCCGACCAGATCGTCGCCGCGATGCGCAAGTATCTCGATCCCGGCAAGTTGTCGGTCGTCCAGGCGGGGGATTTTCCAAAGCCCGCCCGCTGATCCACGCGGTAGAATTCGCCCCCCGGACCTTGTGAGGAGATCTCGATGAAGTCGAAGACCGTCGTGACCTGGATACTGTCGGCCGCGCTGCCCGCGTTCGGCGCGGACGCCGCACGGGCCCAGGCCCCGGCGCCGACCGCAAAGAAGGTGCCCCACATGCAAAAGCTGCACGGCGACGAGCTCGTCGACCCCTACTACTGGATGCGCGAGCGCGAGAATCCCGACGTCAGGGCGTACCTCGAGAAGGAGAACGCGCACGCCGACGCCTTCATGAAGCCGACCGAGGCCTTCCAGAAGGCCCTCTACGACGAGATGCTGGCGCGCATCAAGCAGACCGATCTCACGGTGCCCTATCGGGACCGCGGCTACTACTACTACTCGCGCACCGAGACCGGGAAGCAGTACTCGATCTACTGCCGCAAGAAGGGGACGCCCGAAGCCCCCGAGCAGATCATCCTCGACGTCAACGAGCTCGCCAAGGGCCAGCGCTTCATGAGCGTGGGCGTCCGGAACGTCACCGACGACGGCCGGCTGCTCGCCTACACGACCGACAACACGGGCTTCCGCGACTACACGCTGCAGATCAAGGACCTGACGACCGGGAAGCTGCTGCCCGAGAAGATCGAGCGGGTCACGAGCGTCGCCTGGGCGCCGGACAACAAGACGCTCTTCTACGCGACCACCGATCACGCGAAGCGGCCCTTCAAGATCTGGCGGCACACGCTCGGGACCGATCCGTCGACCGACGCCCTCCTCTACGAGGAAAAGGACGAGCGCTTCCGTGTCGGCGCCTACCGCTCGCGCAGCGGCGCCTACATCTTCTTTCCGGTGAGCAGCCACACGACCTCGGAGTGGCGGTACCTGCCGGCGGCCACGCCCACGGCGGAGATGAGGATGGTCGCGCCGCGCGAGCCCGAGCACGAGTACTCGGTCGATCACCGGGGCGATCTCTTCTACATCATGACCAACGACAAGGGGCGCAACAACCGGCTCGTCACGGCGCCGGTGGCGGATCCCGTCCGGGCGAAGTGGACCGAGGTCGTGCCGCACCGCGACGACGTGATGCTCGAAGACTACGACCTCTTCAAGGACTGGACCGTGCTCTACGAGCGTCAGGACGCGCTGCCCCGCATCCACGTGTCGAACGCCGCGCTGGCCGGCGGTTATCGGATCGAGTTCCCCGAGGCGATCTATTCCGCCGGGGCGCAGAACAACCGCGAGTTCGACACCGGAACCCTTCGGATCGAGTACGAGTCCTTCACGACGCCGCCCTCCGTCTACGACTACGACATGGCGACGAAGGAACGCAGGCTCCTGAAGCAGCGGGAGGTCCTCGGCGGCTACGACGCGTCCCGCTATACCTCCGAGCGGCGCTACGCGACGGCCTCCGACGGGACGAAGGTTCCGATCTCGCTGGTCTACAAGAAGGGCTTCGTCGCCGACGGCCAGGCCCCGATGCTGCTCACGGCCTACGGCTCCTACGGCGCCTCCAACGACGCCGGCTTCGACTCGACGCTCGTCAGCCTGCTCGACCGCGGCGTCGTCTACGCCGTGGCGCACATCCGGGGCGGCGGAGACCTCGGCAAGAAATGGCACGACGAAGGCAAGATGCTCAAGAAGAAGAACTCCTTCACCGACTTCATCGCCGTCGCCGACACGCTCGTCGCCGACAAGTACACGTCGAAGGACCGTCTGGTCATCGAAGGCGGGTCGGCCGGCGGGCTGCTCATGGGCGCCGTCGTGAACATGCGGCCCGATCTCTTCAAGGCCGTGGTGGCCCGCGTTCCGTTCGTGGACGTCATCAACTCGATGTACGACGAGACGCTGCCGCTGACCGTCGGCGAGTTCGAGGAGTGGGGCAACCCCAAGGTGCCGGAGCACTACGTCTACATGAAGTCCTACAGCCCCTACGACAACCTCGAGGCGAAGGCCTACCCGGCCATGCTCGTGAAGACCTCCTTCGACGATTCGCAGGTCATGTACTGGGAACCGGCGAAGTACGTCGCGAAGCTGCGCACGCTGAAGACGGACTCGAATCCCCTCATCCTCAAGACGAACATGGCCGGGGGGCACGGCGGTTCCTCCGGGCGCTACGACAAGCTCAAGGAGGTCGCCTTTGACTATGCCTTCGAGCTGACGCAAGTGGGGATCACGAAGTGACGTCCGCAGGGCGTCATCCTGAGGCGCACAGCGCCGAAGGATCCCGTGCTTTCCGCGGCGCTTCGAGTCCGGGATCCTTCGCTGCGCTCAGGATGACGGCTCTTTGTGTCCTCGCCGTAGGCGTCGCAGCGGTGGCCGCCGCCCTGGCGGCGAGTGCTCCGGCGCAACAGATGCTCCAGGCGCAGTTCATCGGGAACATGGCGTTTGCCATCACGGACGGGAAGACGGTGCTCTACTCCGACTTCCCCTACGAGTCCGGCGCGTTCGGGTACATGAAGTACGACTTCGCCAAGGTCCCGAAGACGCCCGGGGCGCTCTTTCTGATCACGCACGAGCACAAGGACCACTTCGACTCGGCGCTCCTCGCGAAGATGGACGGCAAGGTCATCGCGCCGCCGAAGCTCGCCGCGACGCTGCCCTCCGCACGGGTCATCCCCTTCGCGCCGAAGATGACCTATCGGGACATCACCATCGAGGCGTTCCCGACTGCGCACGCCAACGTGGACCACGCCTCGTACCTGGTCACCTGGCACGGCCTCCGGCTCTACTTCACCGGCGACACGGAAAGCGTCGATCAGCTCCTCGCGATGAAGGACCTCGACTACGCGTTCGTGTCGCCCTGGCTCATCGGGAAGGTCACCGCGCAGAAGGGCCGGATCGACGCGCGGACGGTCGTGTGCTACCACCACAAGCTCGACGACAAGATCCCGCCGCAAACGAACCAGATCGTGCCGAAACCGGGCGACACCTTCACGCTCGAAGGCGCCGCGGCGCGCTCTAGTTCAGCGGCCGCCCCTCGCTGACCGCCCCCGCGGGCGCGGGCATCTGCCGGAGGTACGCCTCGATCTCGGCGATGCGCGTTTCGGGAAGCGGGTGCGAGGAGAGCCACTCAGGCTGCCTCTCTCCGCCGCCCGCCTGCGCGAGGATCCGCATCACTTCCAGCATCGCCTTCGGGTCGTAGCCCGCCGCCGCCATCGCGTCCAGGCCGTAGCGGTCCGACTCGGACTCGTCCTGGCGGCCATACTTCATCTGCACCATCTGGCTCACCATCGCGGCAGCCATCGCGGCCTGCTGTCCGCCGTCCATGCCGTCCGAAGCCGCCACGCCGACGGCCTGGGCGATCATCTGGCCGAGCTGGCCCTTGGCCATCTGCTCCGCCGAATGGCGGTGGATGACGTGGCCGATCTCATGGCTGAGAACGCCGGCGAGCTCCGCCTCGTTCTGCATGCGCCGGTAGAGGCCGGCGGTGACGAAGATCTGCCCGCCGGGCAAGGCGAAGGCATTGACCGTCTCGGGATCGGCGAGGAGATAGAAGTGGAAGTTCCCGGCGTAGGGGCTTCGGGCGGCGTCCCCGCGTTCGACGATCCGCTGACCGACCTCCTGCACGAGCGCGGCCTGCGCGTAGCTCTCCGGCACGACGCCGCCCATCTTCGCGGCCATCTCGGGCGCGGCCTGGAGCCCGAGGACCTTCTCCTGGTCGACGGAAAGGGCGACGCGCTGCTTCTCGCCCGTCACGGGGTTGACCTCGGTGCGGCTCATGTAGGCGATGACGCCGATCGCCGCGATCACGAGCGCGATTCCCAGCCGGGCGCAGCCGCGATTGCGCAGAAGACCCCCGTAGTTCGCCATGGCTGCTCCTTCCGACGGTGCGTGCGATTATCCCTCTCGAGGAGGGCGCCGATGAGAATGCGAATGCACGTTCTGTACCTGCTCGCGCTCGGTCTCGGGTCGAGCGCCATCTCCCCGGCCGCCGAGCTCCCGGCATCGGAGTTCCGCGCGCGGCGAGCGGAGGTCATGCGGCGGATGCCCGACGGGATCCTTCTCCTTCCGTCGGCGTCGTTCACGTTCCCCTCCGACCAGCTCTACCTCCACGGCTTTCAGCAGCGGCCCAACTTCTACTACTTCACGGGCCTCGCCAGCGCCTCGGGCGCCGTCCTCGCGATCGACGGGGCGGCGAAAGAGAGCTGGCTCTTCGTCCCGAA
Organism: uncultured Acidobacteriota bacterium; assembly: GCA_963782585.1. Taxonomy (GTDB): domain Bacteria; phylum Acidobacteriota; class Thermoanaerobaculia; order UBA5066; family Gp7-AA6; genus DAHUXD01. The sequence goes on along the minus strand of CAWAKL010000012.1, from coordinate 87,827 downwards.
GGAGCTCCCGGGGCTCCTCGGAACGATGCTCGAACGGCCGAAGGTCGAACCGGGAGAGAGAACCGCAGCCTCCCTCGGCCTCGACAGAGTCGTCGACCGCAAGGAGCTGGCGGCGTTTCTGACGCGACGGCAGGAGGCGCCGGGCCTCCACCTCTACACGGCCGGGTTGGTCGAGGGGCACGGCTTCCCGCTCGACATCGCCCTCGACGATCCGCAGGCGGCGTGGAACCACGCGATGGCCGAGCTCTGGCCGACCGAGCGGCTGAAATCCGCCGACCCGATCCTCGTGTCCATGCGTCTGGTCAAGAGCCCGGCCGAGATCCAGGCGCTGCGGACGGCCGCCACCGCGAGCGCGAAGGCGCTTCGAGCGGGGCTCTCGTCCGTCCGCCCCGGACGCTCGCAGCGCGAAGCGGAAGGCGACGTCGTCTGCGCCTGCCTCGATGCGGGCGCGGAGGGGCCGTCGTTCTGGCCATGGGTGATGACCGGCCCGGCGAGCGCCTTCCCGGCGCCTTTCGAGTCCCTGGCGGACTACCGGCACCTCAATCGCGCGATGCGCGCGGGCGAGGTCGCGCGCGTGGACGTGGGCTGCGACGCCGACCACTACAAGGGCGACGTGGGCCGGACCGCTCCCGTCTCCGGCCGCTTCGACGCCGGCCAGCGTGAGACGTGGGAGCTCTTGATCGCGGCCTACCGGGCCGGCCTGGCCTCCATCAAAGACGGCGTGAAGACCACGGACGTCTTCGCCGCGAGCCTCGACGCGGTCCGGAAACGGCAACCCGCTCTCACCACGCCGCTCGGGCGAAAGGCGGCGGATGTCCTCCTCGCGAAAGATGGCCTGCAGTTCTGGGGGATTCACGGCGTCGGCCTCGAGGCGGCAGAGGGAGCGCCGGAGACTCTCGCCGCCGGGATGGTCGTCGCGTTTGAGCCGATCTTCTCGGTCGAAGGCCAGGGTTTCTATCTCGAGGACATGCTCCTCGTGACGAAGGACGGCCACGAGATCCTGACGCCGGGATTGCCGTATTCGGCGGAGGAGATCGAGAAGGCGACGCGGCCGCGCTGAGCCCGCGTCAGCGCTTCTTCAGGTTCGCGTCCAGGAATTCGAGCGCGTCTTTCCAGGCGCCGTCCCAGTCGTCCCCGGAAAAGCCATGCCCGGCGCCGAGCGAAACTCGAACCGGCCGGCGACGCCGGCGGCGGATAGTTTCTCCATGAGCGCGAAAGCCTGCGCGGGCGGAACGAGGTCGTCCTTCGCTCCGTGAAAGGCGAGCACCGGCGCGTCCCCGGCGCCGACGTAGGTGATCGGAGAGGCCCGGACGGCGAGGTCCGGCTTTTCGGAGGCGGCCGCGCCGGTCAAACACGCCACGAAACCCTTGGCCGTATCCGAGAAGTTGCCGGCGTTGAGATCGACCGGCCCGTAGAAATCGACCACGGCCTCGACCCGCGCGCTCGGCACGCCCTTGGCCGCCGGCCCGTCGAAGCCGTCCGCCGGTCCGGTCAGTCCGAGCAGGAGAGCGAGGTGCGCACCCGCGGAAAATCCCATCGCCGCGATCCGGTCGGGGTCGACCTTGAGCGACTTCGCGTTCGAGCGCAGGAAGCGGACGGCGGCCTTGACGTCCTCGAGCTGGGCGGGGAACGTGTCCTTCGGACAGAAGCGGTACTGCGGCGAGGCCGCCACGTAGCCGTGCCGCGCGAGTGCGGCGAGGTAGCGGTGGTTCTCCTCGCGGCCGCCTTCGTGCCAGGCGCCGCCGTGGATGACGAGCACGGCCGGGAACGGCCCGTCCCCCATCGACGGCTGCGCGATGTCGATCCGCAGCTCCGCGCCGCCGGCCGTCGTGTAGGGGACGCCGTAGCTCGTCGTATAGGACGGATCCGCCGCGAAGAGCGCTGTCGCGAACAAGACCGCGGCGAGAAGAGCGAGTGAGACGGCCCGAAGCCGGCGCGTCATGGGAGCCTCCGACGTCGGGCCAGCGTATCAGAGAGGCGAGCGTCGACCCAGGCGTTACAAACCGAATGTCTTGACGAGAAACACCGCCATCTGGCCGCGCGTGTTGGGATCCGACGGGCAGTAGTTTCCGCCGCCGCAGCCTCCGGTGATTCCAGCGCGCAGGCGAGATCCTCGATCCAGTCCGCGGCAAACGACCCTGCCGTCACGTCCCCGAACACCGTCCCCGTCGCAGGCGGCGGCGCGTAGACCGATCCGAGAAACGCCTTGAGCAGAAACGGCGCCATCTGCGCGCGCGTCACCGCCGAGCCTGGACAATAGAGAAGCGGCGTCGCGTTGCAGCCGGCCGTGACTCCGCGCGCGTAAAGCTCTTCGATCCACGGGGCGAACGCGTGCGCGGCGGGCACGTCGGCGAAGATCCCGGCCGCCGGAGGCGGCGCGTAGCCCGGAGGCGACGACGCGCGGATGAGAAAGACCGCCATCTGGCCGCGCGACACCGGCGAGGACGAGCAGTAGAGGCCGCCTCCGCACCCGGCGGTGATGTTCGCGCGGAAGATCGTCTCGACGAAGTCGTGGAAGATGTGCGCGTCCTGCACGTCCGTGAAGTCGGCGAGGAAGCCGCGCGGCAGGATCCCGCCGTAACCTCCGGGGTTCGTCACCGCGACGTCGTTGAGCGTTCCGGGAAAGAGGTACGGCGAGGTGGCGGTGATCTGCGTGGGCCCGCCCACGCTCGCGCCTCCGGCGCCGACGCCTCCGATCGTGACGGTGGCTCCCGCAAGGAACTGCGCGCCCGTGATCGCGACGGGCGTGCCTCCGGTCGCGCCGCCCGACGTCGGCGCGATCGACAGGACGGCCGGTCCCGCCGACGCCGAGTACGTGCGCACGATGCGGGTCAGCGTGGCCGGCCACGTCGGCGATGGCGACCGTCATCGTGCCGCCCGAGGCCGCGAGGTCGACGGAAGCGGGGAGCGGCGCGGACACCGTGGCTCCGTTCGCGGGATTGATGCCCGCCGCAAAGTTCGTCCCGGCCGGCTGCCCGCCGATCGCGACGTCGAACGTCACCGAAAGCGTTCCGGCGGCGAGGCCCGACTCGAGGTCGTAGGCCGCGACCGTGATCGCCGAGATCGGACCCGCGCGGGCTTCTTCGACTGTCGGCGACGCCCACAGCGTGGGACGCAGGTCATCTTCGTACCAGCCCCAGGTCGGAGTTCCGCAGGGATGCCCCGGCCACGCACAGTTGTCGATCGGAGCCCCGAGGTCGATCCAGCGGATCAGCGTCGCTTTCTCGTCCCACGAGAGGTAGCCCGCGTGGGCCGCATCGGGCGTGTAGTCGATGTCCCCGCTGCGCGTGTCGTTCGCGCGGCCGTCGAGCCGCGCGCCCAGGACCTTCCAGGCGAGCAGGCTCTCGCGCGACTGGAAGCCTCGGATGTAACGCGTCTGCTGCGGACCGATGAAGTACGGCGGCGTTCCCGCCGGCGTGCCGAGACCGAAGGAGCATCCCGGGTTCGTGTTCGAGTTGTTGTCGACGGCGAGGCGGTAGTACGTCCCCGGCCAGGTCTCTCCGTAGCACGAGACCGACGCGGCGTCGGCGTGGAGGTTGAGCTCCCCGTCGCTGACGTCGTTCGTATGGCAGCCCGCGCACTTCGCCGTGAGGATCGGCCGGACGTGCTGGAAATATTCGACCGTGACAGAAGGCTGCGGGACCGTGACCGTTCCCGGAGTACCGGAAAGTTGCGTGAGCTGCAGGAGCAGAGTCTGCAGGCCCGCGTCCGAGGCCAGGTAGCCGTCCTGGCCGGCGACGGTCTGCTCGAAGGCGAGCGGCGCCTTCGTGTGGGCATGACAGCCGCCGCAGTCGTAGCGGGCCTCGCCCGGCCGCACCTGGTGCCAGGTCTGCGCCATGTTGACGACCATGCCGTTTCGGTCGAGCGTCTGGAACGTGAAGGGAACGTCGGCGGGGACGCGCGCGAGGAACGACGTGTCGGTGTACCCGAGAGGGTCGATCGTGCCCTCGTGGCGCACCGGGATCTCGGAGAGGATCCGCATCCTCTCGGAGGCGTGGTTCGAGAAGCGCGGCCCGTCGTTGGGATAGCGGCGGTCCGTCGCCGGAAAGAGCGCCAGCAGCCGGATCGCCCAGATGTCCTCGTCGGCGTAGAGGCCGGCGTCGGGCCCCTGATGGATCCAGGCGTAGAGAAACTCGTGCGAGCCGTTGAACGGGTCCGGATCGCCGCCGTAAACGCCCGGCCGCGGGGCGGTGTCCCGCCAGATCATCGAGGAGGATCCGACGAGGCCGAACGGCGTGTTGGGAGCCAGACCGTGCCCGGCGTCGCCGACGTTCGAGTAGCTCGGCCAGACCACCGGCTGCGCTCGGCCCGGAAAGAGCGCGCCGTAAGGAGCGACGGGACGCGGCCACTGCTCGGAGACGGCCGGGTCGTTCAGGATCCGCGTCAAAGCCGCCGGGTCGGTCGTCCCGTTCGTCGCCGCCGCGGAATTCAGGACGTAGATGCCGCCGTCGTAGAAGGGCAGCGCGCTCCCGCCGCCGACGTAGATGCCGTTGTGGTTGGCCGGTCCCTTGGAGTAGACGACGAGGATCCCGCCGCCCGGCGCCGCCGCGGGGTGCGTGACCTTGCCCACGCGATTCTCGTTGCCGTTTCCGCAGATGATCCCGCTCTCGCCGTACATGTGGCCGCCCGGCGTGCAGGGCGCCGGGAAATCCTCGGCCATGTTCCAGAGCGACGAGGCCCAGTCGGTGAGATCGATCTGGCCCGGCCGCTCGAAAGGGATGTACGTGCCGGGCTCCTCGATCGGGAGAAAGTCCGGCCCCGGAGGATCGAGCGGGAAGCGCACGAGGTCGCCGAAGCCGTTGTTGTTGAAGTTGTAGTACCGCACGACCGCGACGTCGCCGTTGCCCATCTGGGTCGCGAAGTGGTGGCCGATCGCGATCTCGCCGAAGCCCGAGGCCGAAGCCCAGTCCGTCCCGTCGGGGCCGATGAACCAGAGGTTGAACTGCCGGTCGTCGCGCAGGCCCTGGTTCTCCCAGCTCGTGAAGAGGATCCGCCCGTCGGCGAGCTGGAACGGATGGATCGCGCGCGCGACGTTCAGATAACCGATCTGCTCGGCGTTCGTTCCGTTCCAGTCCATCAGGAAGAGCTGCAGGACGTGCCCGCGCTGCCGAACGGCTTCGGCGGCAGGAAGTTGTTGCGCGTCGAGGTGAAGACGATCGCGGGCCGCGCCGGGTCCTGCCGGGCCACGAACGCCGGCCCGATGTTGAAGACCCCGATGCGCGGGCAGTTGGCGCCCTGCGGGTTGCCGCCGCAGTTCGAGAAGTCGGAGCCGTTGCCCAGATTCGGAGTGAACTCCTGTTGCGTCAGCCGGACGACGGCGCGCGTCGAGAGGTCGATCCGGTAGATGTCCGCGCCGGCGTAGCTGTGGCCTCGCTGCGGGTTGATCTCCGACTCGTCGTGGTAGTACGCGAAGACGACGTACCGCCCGTCGAAGGAGACGTTGGGATCGGACACGGCGCCGTTGCCGATCGGCGCGTCGACGATGGCCTGGTGCTCCGCCAGCGGAAAGAGCAGCTCCTCAGTGCAGTTCGGGTGCAAAAGGCGCAGGTCGGCGTTGGGATCCGGCTGCATGGGCCGAGTGGTGTCGGGCCAGGACGTGTTGGACGAGTCGCCGTAGCGCGGGGCGTGGACGTAGACGATGTCGTAGGGGACGACGCCGGCCGTGCAGCCGTTCAGCGCGACCGAAGCGCTTCGTTTCTTCGCCGGCCGCAGCTTCGCAGGCCCGGCCGCGGCGGGGATGGCCAGAAGCCACACAACCGCGAGACCAAGGGCGGCGCGGCGCAAAGTGCTCGGCGTTGCCACGGTTCCTCCTGCGAAAACGGTGCGCCTATTGTCCGGCGGCGGACGGAACTGGACAACTGGCCGACCGGGCAGTCCGCAGTTTCCCGGCCGCCGGTCAGCGGCCGTGAAACTCGAATACCACGTACTTCGCGTCTGTCGTGCCGGGATTGTGCATGTCGTGGGGCTCGCCTCCCGGGTAGAAGAGGACGCCGTGCGGTCCCAGCCGCTGGCCGAGGGTCTCGACCTCGCCTTCCAGGACGATGATCGCGACGTCATGGGCGTCGACATGCGCGTCGTAGCCGGACCCGGCCGACAGCGTGGACAGATGACAATGCAGCTTTCTCAGAGAAGGGGTCGAACCCTCGAACACCACGCGCACGCGAAAGCCGTTCCCGCCCCCGGCGCGTTTCGCGTCCGGCAATCCGAACCCGAACCGGAATCGTTTGAAGACCAGCGATGGAACGTGCTTGCCCGACCGATCGTGCCACCGGAACATGAGGTAGTTCGCGGCTCCGTCGCCGGCGGCACGGAGCGTATGGGGAAAGTGCGGAGGATAGTAAGTACAGTCGCCGGCCTTCAGGCGTATCCGCCGATCCGCCTTCCGATCCGCGCGAGGCAGCGTCACGTCCGCCTCGCCCTTCAACATCAGAAGGATCTCGTCGTCGTCGTGCGTGTGCGGCGGGTGCGGGCTGCAGCCGCTCTTCAGCGTGGAGACGTGGCACGAGATCTTGCTCACGTTCGCAGTCGCGCCATTGAAAATAAAATTGGGCCTCCACTCCTCCTCGCCGCCGTGCGGCAGCGGCAAGTCCAGCGGGTACACCCGGCTCGACAACCGCGGTCCGGCCGCGCGAGCCGCAATGGGCGCCGGAAGCACCCGGTTGACCCGGGCGGTGTCGTCGCCTCGCACCACAATGCAGGGGGGCTTCGGCAGATCGAACAGCCGGAACGGCCAGTCGAGATGGTTCAGGTCGGGGATCCGAATCTCGGCGTCGGGAGCGCCGTACTGCAGCAGCAACGCCCGGCGCGTCTTACGTGAACCGTTGCGGGAGCCGTGCCAGATTCGGCCGTCGAAAATGATCGCCTCGCCGTCGGTCGAGTCGGTCTCCTCGAGCCCGGCGCGCGGGTTCCGTTCGCGAGCCCAGCGTGTGATCAATTCGTCGTTCGCCTCGTTCCGGCGCACGCCGAACCGGTGCCGGAGCTCCTGCACGGTGACTCCGAAGCGATGCGAGTACGGCACGAGCCGCAGCGAAGTGCCGCGGCCGGTGTTCTCCAGGCCGATCCACACCGACACCGTTCGCCCGGTCGTCCCCGCGGACTCCGCATCGGAATGCCACGGATGGGCCTCTCCCGGAGCTCGATCCTGAACGCTGGCGCCCCAGAGCATCACGTTCTCACCCAGCACCGCGCTCACCGCTTCGAGGATGCGGGGGTGCGTCGCCAGCTCGTAGAACGGCCGGGACGTCACGGCGCACCCTTTGTTCCACTCCAAAGGCGGCGGCCGGTCGAGGTTGTCCGCCTCGCGCAGAAACCGCCGGCACTCGCTCCGGGACAGCACGCGAATCGGCCCGGCGTAGCCCCGTGCGGCCAGGGGATCGCGCGCACTCATGGGCGACAATTGTAGGTGAGCGGGGAGCGGGCTCGGGGCGCCTGCTCAGTAGGCAAACGGGTAGACGCGGACACGCTCCAGGGCTCCCTCGACGCAGGCCTGCCGCGCCTCGTCCAGCCACGGCTTGATCCGAAAATTGACGCGCACCTCGAAGTCGTCCTCCGTCTGCTGGTGGAAACCGAGCGCCCGATCCAGGACCTCGACCGCCGAGCGCGCATCGCCCCGGCTCGCGTGCAGGTGGGCGAGCAACATGTGGCTGTTGAGGCATTCGACGGGGAAATCGAGTGAGCCCGCCTGGACGGCCGCCGTGAGGTAACGAGCCGCCTCGTCGTTCTCCCCGCTGCGGAAGCACATGTAGCCCATGAACCAGTGGTAGCGGTACCACGCCGGGTCATGGCTCAGCGCGCACTCGAGACGCCGCTTGTAGAGGGTCCTCTTGGCGGGGAGCTTGCGCGCCTCCGGGTAGTGCGCGATGGTCACCCCGTTCAGCCATGCGGCCGATCCCCCCGAGCGCCGCAGGTGCGGCTGCGCGTTCTCGTGAACGAGCCCGCTGTAGCGCACGTCTCGATGGAAGAGCGAGAGCTTGTAATCTTCGATCACCGCATCGTTGATGTACGTTTTCCAGGCGCAGAAATAGCCGCGCGCGGAATCATTCACTTCCAGGTTCCGTATCGCGAGAGCGTGCTCGCGCGTGATGCGCTCATCGGCATCCAGAACCAGCACCCACGGGTGCCGGGCATGGGAGAGGAGCTGGTTGCGCGCGTCGCACTTGGAATAGCAGAGGCGCTCTTCCAGGGTGCCGTGGTGCGGCGTGATGCCAAACTTTTCCTGCAGCAGTTCGCGCGTGCGATCGGTCGATCCCGTGTCCATGACCACAACGTCGTCGAACAGATCCCGGATCGGCGAGAGACACTCCGTGAGGGTGTTCTCCTCGTCCTTCACGAGCAGGCAGAGGCTGGTTTGCATTGAGGTGAAGGCGCCATGGTAGCCGATGCCGGAAAGCCCTCCGGGCCCGTTCGGGCCGGATAGAATCCCGACAACGTGACGCTCGCCGCGGGATCCTGGCTCGGCCCCTACGAGATCCTCGCTCCCATCGGCGCCGGAGGCATGGGCGAGGTCTACCGGGCGAGGGACCCGCGGCTCGGGCGCGAGGTCGCAATCAAGGTGTTGCCGGCCTCGTTCTCGCAGGACGCGGATCGCCTGCGCCGTTTCGAGCAGGAGGCTCGAGCGGCGGGCGTCCTGAACCACCCGAACATCACCGCGGTCTACGACGTCGGACAGCACGACGGCGCGCCGTACGTCGTTCAGGAGCTGCTCGAGGGCGAAACGCTGCGCGCGGAGCTGGCGAGCGGGCCGTTCTCCGCGCGGCGGGCCGTCGAGAGCGCCACGCAGATCGCGAGCGGACTCGCGGCCGCGCACGAGAAGGGCATCGTTCACCGCGACCTGAAGCCGGAAAACATCTTCGTCGCGAAGAACGGCCGCATCAAGATCCTCGATTTCGGCCTGGCCAGGATCCTTGCGCCGGATCGTCCTTCTGTGGAGCAGTCCCACCTGCCGACCGAAAGCGCCGGCACCGAGCCGGGCGTCGTGCTGGGCACGCTCGGCTACATGTCGCCCGAACAGGTGCGCGGCCGGCCCGCCGACGCGCGCAGCGACATCTTCTCCTTCGGAACGATCCTCTACGAGATGCTCTCGGGGCGGCGCGCCTTCCGGGGCGACTCCGCCGCGGACACCATGTCGGCGATCCTGAAGGAGGATCCGCCGGATCTCTCCGTCACGAACAAGGACGTATCCGCCGGCCTCGAGCGCATCGTCCGTCACTGCCTCGAGAAAAATCCCGAACAGCGCTTCCACTCCGCGCACGACGTGGGTTTCGCGCTCGAAGCGCTCACCGGCGTGTCGACCCCCGCGGTCGCCGAGGTTCCGGCGCGCACTGGCCGCCGGGCGTGGGTCTGGGCGGCGATCGCCGGGGTCGCAGTCGCGGCGGCGGGTTATTTCGCCCTGTCGCGCCGTCCTCCCGCCGATCCTCCCACCTTCCGTCAGCTGACGTTTCGCCGCGGGTTGATCGAGTCCGCGCGCTTCGCGCCGGACGGTCAGACGGTCATTTACAGCGCCGGATGGGAGGGCAATCCGAGCGAGCTCTACGAAGCGCGCGTCGGGCTTCCCGAATCGCGCCCGATCCGCGTCCCCGGCGCGATGGCCGTCACCGGAATCACCGGATCGGGCGAGATGGCCGTCCTTCTGTGGGCGCCGCCCGGATTCACGCTGGCACGGGTGCCGATGACCGGCGGCGCGCCCCGGGAGGTCGCCGAGAACATCGGCGCCGCGGACATCTCTCGCGACGGACGATCCCTGGCGATCGTTCGCTGGATCGGCGGCGGCTTCAAGCTCGAGTACCCGGTCGGCAAGTCGCTCTACCAGACGGGCGGCAACGTCGGCTTCCCCCGGATCTCGCCGGATGGAGAGCGTGTGGCCTTCTTCGATCATCCCTTGATCGGCGACGACCGGGGCTCCGTCGCCGTCGTGACGCGGGACGGACGGAAAACCGTGTTGACGCCCGAATGGGCGAGCGCCGCCGGGCTGGCGTGGAGCCCGTCGGGCGACGAGATCTGGTTCGCCGCCGCCGAGCGGGGCGCCAACCTCGTCGTCTATGCGGTTTCTCTTTCCGGGAAGCTCCGGCGCGTTCTCACCGGGCCCGGCCGCCTGATCCTCCACGACATCGCACCGGACGGCCGCCTTCTGCTCGAGGAGCGAACCATTCGGCGAACGCTCATGTGCCTGCCGCCCGGTCAGTCGCAGGAGCGCGACCTGTCGTGGCTCGACTATTCATATCTTTCGGCGATCACGCGCGATGGCGCGCTCCTGCTCATCGGCGAAACGGGCGAGGCCGGAGGCGAGAACTCCGCGGTCTACGTACGCAAGACCGATGGTTCGCCCGCGATCCGGCTCGGGGAAGGAGTCCCGGACAGCTTCTCGCCCGACGAAAAATGGGTCGTGAGCCTCGTTCAGGTCCCGTCGCCGAAAGTCGTGCTTCTGCCCCTGGGCGCCGGCGAAGCCCGAACGCTTCCGGACTTCGGAATTCGCCTGAGAACCGCCCAACTCCTGCCCGACGGGCGCCGCATCCTGCTCTCCGGCTCCCGGCCCGGCGAGCCGCTGCGACTGTTCGTCGGAGACCTCGAAGACGGCAAGCTTCGGGCACTGGATCCCGACGCGATGGGCGCTCCGGCGTCGGTTTCTCCCGACGGCAAGCTGGTCTTCTCGGTTCGAGGTGACAACAGGGCCTTCCTCTACCCCATCGACGGCGGCGAGCCGCGCGCCGTCGAAGCGTACGAGGCCGGGCAATGGCCCGGCGGCTGGAGCAAGGACGGCCGCTTCCTCTTTCTCTACTCGACGGAGGGGATGCCGATTCGCGTGTGGCGGGTGGATCTCGGGAGCGGCCAGCGCGAGCTCTGGCGAGAAGTGGCACCGGCGGACGCCAATCGAGGCGAGATCCTGAACAATTTCGTCGTTTCCGAGGATGGCCGGAGCTACGCTTACAGCTACTCCCGCTCCACGTCGGAGCTCTACGTCGTCGAAGGTATGGAGGTCGATTGAGTCTTGTTGCAGGCTCCAGGCTCGGACCCTACGAGATCCTCGGCCAGATCGGCGCCGGGGGAATGGGCGAGGTCTACCGGGCGAAAGACTCGCGCCTGTCGCGCGAGGTCGCGATCAAGGTTCTTCCGGCGACGTTCTCGCAGGACGAGGATCGCCTGCGCCGCTTCGAGCAGGAGGCCAAGGCGGCGGGGGTCCTGAACCATCCCAACATCACGGCCGTCTACGACATCGGGGCGTCGGCGGCGGACGGCGCGCCCTACGTCGTCCAGGAGCTGCTCGAAGGCGAAACCCTTCGTGCCGCGCTCGCCGGCGGCCGGATCGCGCAACGCCGCACGCTCGACTACGCGACGCAGATCGCCCTCGGCCTCGCCGCCGCGCACGAGAAGGGCATCGTCCACCGGGACCTGAAGCCGGAGAATCTCTTCGTCACGAAGGACGGCCGCGTCAAGATCCTCGACTTCGGCCTCGCCAAGCTCACGCAGAACGACAGCGCGGTCTCGAGCGCGACGAACCTGCCCGACCGAAACGCGCGGCACGGAGCCCGGCGTCGTGCTCGGAACGCTCGGCTACATGTCGCCCGAGCAGGTCCGCGGCAAGCCCGCCGACGCGCGCAGCGACATCTTTTCCTTCGGGGCGATCCTCTACGAAATGCTCTCGGGCAAGAGGGCGTTCCACGGCGATTCCGCCGCAGACACGATGTCCGCGATCCTGCGGGAGGATCCGGCGGATCTCTCCGTCACCAACCAGAACATCTCCCCCGCTCTCGAGCGGATCGTCCGCCACTCGATCGAGAAGAATCCCGAGCAGCGGTTCCAGTCGGCGCGCGATCTCGCCTTCAATCTGGAGGCGGTCTCCGGGACGTCGATGCAGACCGCCTTGGCGCCCGTCCATCGGAAGCGAGTACGCCTCCTGCCGGCCGCACTTCTCCTGCTGGGTCTCCTTCTCGGCGCGGGAGCGGCCTTCCTGGCCACGCGGACTTCTCGCCGTCCGGTTTCGGTGGGCCTGCCGACCTTCAAGCGGATCACGAACATCTCGGGGTCCGAGGAGTTTCCGACGCTCTCGCCGGACGGGCAAACGGTGGCGTTCCAGAACCGCGTTCACGGGACGATCGGCATCTGGGTCCAGCGCGCCGGAAGCCGTCGGCCGATCAACCTCACCGCCGATTGCAAGCGCGAGAGCTCCACTCCCGCCTTCTCGCCCGACGGCGGCCTCATCGCCTATCGGTCGCTCTGCGGCGACGGCGGGATCTTCGTCATGGGCGCGACCGGCGAGAGCGCGCGGCGTCTGACGAGCGTCGGCAGCAACCCGGCCTGGTCGCCCGACGGGAAGGAGATCGTCTTCGCGACCGAGCAGGTCATCCGGCCGTACGGCCGCACATCGACCAGCGAGCTCTGGGCCGCCGAGGTCGGCACGGGCAAGTCGCGCAAAGTCCTCGCCGAGGACGGTGTTCAGCCGAACGTCTCGCCGCACGGTCTGCGGATCGCGTACTGGGCCCTCCCCACCGGCGGCAGTCAGCGGGACATCTGGACGATTCCCTACAAGGGTCTCGCTGCCGGTGAGCAGCCGGTGCCCGTGACGCAGGACGCCGCCATCGACTGGAATCCGGTCTGGGCCCCGGACGGCCGCTCGCTCTACTTCCTCTCGAATCGCGACGGCGCGATGAACCTCTGGCGCGTTCCGATCGACGAGGCCACGGGCAAGACACTTGGCGAGCCGCTGCCGGAGCGGCTTCCGGCGCGCGAAGTCGGCGGGCTCGCCGTGGCGAACGACGGGCGGCACATCGCCTACGTCGACCGGCAGACCTCCTATGCGATCGACCGGCTGACGTTCGACGCGGCGGGACAGCTCGTCGGCCGGCCGGAGGAGATCTACGAAAGCTCGCAGGAGATGGCAGACTTCGACCTGTCGCCCGACGGAAAGCTCATCGCGTTCGACTCGCGGGGCGGCGCCCAGGACGACATCTTCATGCTCGGCACCGACGGCACGGGTCTGCGCCAGATCCTCGACGACGCGCACAAGGACCGCGGGCCCAGCTTCTCCCCCGACGGACGGCGCATCGCCTTTCATTCGGATCGGGCCGGGCGCTACGAGATCTGGACGATCGCGCCCGACGGAAGCGGCCTCACGCAGCTCACGAAGTCCACGGGCCACACCGTCATCGAGCCTCACTGGTCGCCCGACGCGAAGCGCATGACGATCACGGCCTCCGACAACGCGTACGTCCTCCCCCTCGATGGCGCCGGCGCCGCCGCCGGAAACAAGGAGCCCATTCCGCGCCCCACGCCGGAGACGTATTTCTTCCCGCTCGCGTGGGCGCCCGACTCGAAGCGTGTCTTCGGATCGGTCGTGACGCTCGCCGGTCGAACCACGAGCGGGCTCATCCTCTACGATGCCGACGCGCGGAGATTCGAGTCCGCTTTTCCCGGTTTCGGCACCGAGGGCTGGGCGAGGCGGGGCGCGGCCATCGGAACCCGTTTTCTGTACCGCGACAACGACGGGTTGCACGTCGCCGACCCGGCCACCGGAACGGTGTCGCCGCCCTTCTCCCAGGGGTCCGCCGAGCGCCGGCAGCGTCGCCTGCCGCGGCCTGGTCTGCTATGCCGCGCGCGTCACCGAGAATGCCGACATCTGGATGCGCACCGCGGCGCAGGCGCGCGCCTCGAAGTGAGTCTCCCTGCCGGGTCCCGACTCGGTCCCTACGAGATCCTCGACGCGATCGGCGCGGGAGGCATGGGAGAGGTCTACCGGGCGAAGGATCCGCGGCTCGGGCGCGAGGTGGCGATCAAGGTGCTGCCCGCGTCGTTCTCGCAGGACGCCGATCGGCTGCGCCGGTTCGAGCAGGAGGCGAAGGCCGCCGGCGTCCTCAACCACCCCAACATCACGGCCGTCTACGACATCGGCCAGCACGACGGCGCGCCCTACGTCGTCCAGGAGCTGCTCGAGGGCGAGACGCTGCGCGCGACGCTCGCGGGCGGCCGCCTCTCGCCGCGCAAGGTCGACCGACTACGCGCTGCAGATCGCGCAGGGTCTCGCCGCGGCGCACGGCAAGGGGATCGTCCATCGCGACCTCAAGCCCGAGAACCTCTTCGTCACCGCCGACAACCGGATCAAGATCCTCGACTTCGGCCTCGCGAAGCTGACGCAGCTCGAGGGCGCGGCGTCCGCCGGAACCAACCTGCCGACCGAAACGCGCGGCACCGAGCCCGGCGTCGTGCTCGGCACGCTCGGCTACATGTCGCCCGAGCAGGTGCGCGGCAAGCCCGCCGACGCGCGCAGCGACATCTTCTCCTTCGGCGCGATCCTCTACGAGATGCTCTCCGGCAAACGGGCGTTTCACGGCGACTCGGCCGCGGACACGATGTCGGCGATCCTGAAGGAAGACCCGCCGGATCTCTCCGTCACGAACCAGAACATCTCCCCGGCGCTCGACCGGATCGTGCGCCACAGCCTCGAGAAGAACCCGGAGCTCCGATTCCAGTCCGCGCGCGATCTCGCGTTCAACCTCGAGGCGCTGTCGGCGACCTCGGGCGCGTCCGCGGTCGGCGCAGCGCCCGCGACCCGCCGCCGGATTCCGTGGCTTGCGATTGGCGCTTTGGCCGCCGTCGCCGCCGCCTTCGGGGCCGGCCGATTTTCGAAGACGGAAAGCGCCGTCTCCCAGCCGACCTGGGAGCGGGTCACATTCCGCCGCGGAAACCTCGGCGCGATCCGCTTCGCGCCCGACGGAAAAAGCGCCATCTATGGCGCCTCCTGGGAAGGCAAGCCCATCGAGATCTACGCCTCCCGCCTGGGCAGCCCCGAGTCCACACCCCTCGGATACCGCAACGCGAACCTGCTCGGCGTGTCGCCCACAGGCGAGCTCGCCCTGTCGCTTCGCGAGAGCTTCCTCTCCGGTGTCGCGGGCGTGGGAACGCTGGCGCGGGCGCCGCTGGGGGGAGGCGTTCCGCGGCCGGTGCTCGAGTTCGTGGAGTGGGCCGACTGGACGCCCGACGGAAAGGATCTCGCGATCGTCCGATTCGTCGATGGCCGGAACCTGCTCGAGTACCCGATCGGAAAGGTGCTCTACGAAGCCGACAGAGCCATGTTCACTCCGCGCTTTTCGCCGCGCGGAGATCGCATTGCGTTCATCGAGCGGCCCGACCGGCTGCGTGTCATGGAAATCTCCGGCAAGCCGACGACTCTCGCCGAGGGCATCCGGGGGATCACGCTCGCCTGGTCCCCGGCGGGAGACGAGATCTTCGTCGACACGCGCAGCGACGCCGGAGAGGGCCGAATCGTCGGAGTCGACCTCGCGGGAAAGTCCCGAGTCGTGCTGCGTTGCCCGGACCGCCTCTTCCTCTACGACATCGCGGGCGACGGGAGCGCGCTCATCGAACGCGCCGCGAGCCGACGCCGCGCCGCGAGCCTCGCGCCGGGCGCGTCGACGGAGCGCGACATCTCGTGGTTCGACGGTTCGGTGCCGGTTGGCCTCTCGGCGGATGGCACGTCCGTCCTGATTTCCGAACGCGGCGACGCGAGCGGGGGCAAGGAGTCCTTTTACCTGCGGCGGACTGACGGTTCCCCGGCCGCCAAGCTCGGGGAAGGCAACGCCCTCGACCTCTCCCCGGACGGGAAATGGGTGCTCGTTCGCAGCGACGACAACCGAAGCCTGAGCCTCGTGCCGGCCGGGACGGGGAGCCCCGTGAGCCTTCCCGCGGCCAAATGGGAACGCATCGGGGACGCCGTCTTCCTCGACGACGCGCGCCAGGTCCTGATTTTCGCGAACGGGCCGGGGAGTCAGCCGACGGGCGACTTCTACCTCCAGGAGTTTCCGTCCGGACAACCGCGAAAGGTGGCCCCGGGTTATGCGTCGATCGGCCACCCCGTTTCTCCAGACGGAAGGCGGATCGTCGCCCTCGGAAAAGACTGGAACGCGGACCTCGTCGTGATTCCCGTCGACGGCGGCGAGCCCCGGACGATTCCGCAATCGAACACGGTAGATCCGATCCGCTGGAGCTCCGACGGCCGGTCTATCTTCGCCATGGAAATCGGCACTGTTCCCGCGAAGGTCGTCAAGGTCGACGTCGAGACCGGACGGCGCGAGCTCTGGAAAGAGCTCGGCCCGGCAGATATCTCGGGCGTCGTCCAGATCGCCCCGATCCTGCTGACGCCCGACGCGCGAGCCTACGTTTACAGCTACAGCCTGGCCTCGACGTCCGACCTCTACGTGGTCAACGGCCTGGATATTCGCGGAAGAAAGGCGAGCCCATGACGCTCGAACGCGCGCTCAAGACCCGGGACATCGTCCTCTTCAACGTCGCGGCGATCGTCGGCATGCGCTGGATCGCGCTTGCAGCGGCGAGCGGGCCGTCGTCGCTCTTCCTGTGGGTGCTTGCGGCCGTGGCGTTCTTCATCCCGCAGGGCTTCGCCGTCATGGCGCTGGCCTCGACGATCCCGGAGGAGGGAGGGCTCTATGTCTGGACAAAGCGCGCCTTCGGCGAGCGCCACGGCTTCATGGCCGGCTGGCTCTACTGGGCCAACAACATCCTCTACTTTCCGACGCTGACGCTCTCGACGGTCGTCTTCGCGCTCTACGTCTTCGGCGTGAGGTTCGCGCACCTCGAGCAGAGCCGGACATACACCGCCGGCGCGGCGCTCGTGCTGCTCGGCATCGCGCTCGTCTTCAACATCGTCGGCATGAAGTCGGGGCGCTGGGTGCAGAACATCGGCGGGATCGCCCAGTGGATCCCGTCGGCGGCGCTTCTGCTCGTCGGCCTCGTCGCGCTGACGCGGTTCGGCTCGGCGACGCCGCTGCCGGTCTCATCGCTCGTGCCCGACTTCGCCGCGCTTCCCACGATCCTCTTTTTCGCCAACCTCTGCTTCGGCTTCGCGGGCCTCGAGCTCGCTCCGGTCATGGCCGGAGAAGTCGTCGAGCCGCGGCGGACGTTTCCAGAGCGATCGTGATCTCGGGGATCACGATTGCGGCGTGCTACCTGCTCGGCACGATCTCGCTTCTGTGGTCGCTGCCCCCGTCGGAGACCTCGATCATTTCCGGCGTCAACCAAGCCATCACGAAGGCCGGGGCGCGCATCGGACTGCCCTGGCTCGGCCCGCCGACCGCGCTCCTCATGACATTGGCTGGCCTCGGCGGCGTCGGCGCGTGGCTCATCGGCTCGGCCCGCATCCTCTTCGTCGGCGGCCTCGACAAGTACCTGCCCCCGATCTTCGGCGCGACGCATTCGAAGTGGAAGACGCCTTGGTTCGCTCTCCTCTTCCAGGCGGCCCTCTCGGCGGTATTCATTCTCGCGGCGACCCAGGGCGACACGGTCAAGAACGCCTATCTGAAGCTCGTGAACGCCACGCTCATCGTCTACTTCCTCCCCTACCTCTACATGTTCGCGGCCGCGATCAAGATGCGGCTCGACATCGCGCGGCAGCCGGGCGCGGTGCCGGTCCCCGGCGGGGCGACAGGAAGCTGGTTCTGGAACAGCCTCGGCTTCGTGACGACGCTCGTCGCGATCGTGCTCGCGCTCATCCCTCCGGCGGATTCGACCGATCGCATGGGTTTCTTCATGCAGGTCGCCCTGGGATCCTTTGGCTTCGTCATCGCTGGCCTGATCCTCTACGCGCTCGCCGAGCGACGCCGCCGCCGCGCCTCGGCCGCCTGACCGGGAGATAGACTCCCCCGCACGCCGCGCCGCGCGGCGGGCCTTCGGATGGTCGCAGGCGGGGGACGCCTCGAGCGCCTGAAACGTCCTACAGCTTCACCAGGCACCACTCCTCGGACCACGGCAGCCGCGACATCTGAAGCGAGGGCCGACCGCCCGCCTGCACGACGAAGCCGTCGGAGAAGTTGACGCCGAAGCCGTTCTGCGGATCGTAGAGCCCCGGCTCGACGGAGAAGATCATCCCGGGCTCGAGCATCGTGTAGTCGCCGAGCGCCAGGTACGGCGGCTGATGGCCTTCCATGCCCATGCCGTGCGCGGGGCGGTGGTAGATGTAGTCCTTCATCCCTTCCTTCACCTGGTGCTGGTGAATCTGGTAGGCGACGGTCGAGCAGGCCACGCCGGCGCGGGAGAGGTCCTTCTGCATGAGGCAGCAATCACGCGCGACGGTCCAGACCTTCTTCTGGTGGTCGGTCCAGGGCGCGAGCAGAAACGCGCGGTAGAGCTCGCCGCCGCAGCCGGCGATCGCGACGCCCCCGGCGATCTGGAGCGCCTGGCCCTTCTGGATCTTGTTGTAGTGCATCTGGTTCGGATGCGGATACGCCGTGCCGACGCCGCAGCGCACACCGATGCCGAGCTCGATGCCGACGGCCGAGTGCGGGCGCCCGTCGCGCTTGATGCCCGACATGAGGCGGCCCATGCCGAACTCCTGGGCCGCCATCGCGAGCTCGTAGTCGGTCAGGTCGGTCCCCTTCGCGAGCAGGAGGTCCCGCGCGAAGGCGTGCGTCTCGTCGAACACGCGGTAGGCGCGGCGCCACAGGGCGAGCTCCTCGGGCGACTTGACCATCCGGAGCTTCTCGCAGTGCTCGGAAATCGAGTCGAACTTCGTCTCCTTCAGAAAGACCGTGCCGGCCTTCGACAGCTGCTTCGCCGAGAGGTCCTTGTCGGTGGCGATCCGCTTGCCGTCGTAGCCCCGCTTCTTCAACCCCTTCAGGACCCATTCGAAGAGATCCACCTTCGCGCCCTGCTGGACCTTTCCCTCGTTGGGAAAGCCGCCGTCGGCGTGCTGGAAGTCGAAGTAGTAGTCCGACTCCGTCGCCCACCAGGTCTTCACGAGGTCGCGGTCGAGTCCGGGGTTGAACCAGATCGTGGCGAGCCGGTCGGCGGGCAGAAAGACCGAGAACGGCCGCTCCGTCGTCGTGAAGTAGAGGCCCGTGAAATAGATGATGTTCATCGGGTCGGAGAGCCACGCCCCCGCGAATCCGTTCTCGACGAGATGGGCCTGGAGCGCTTTCGCGCGGCCCTGGTGAAACTCGAGGGGAAGCCGGTCGAAGCTCGCCGGTGCGAGGCCGTCGTCGTCTTTGAGGAAGAGCGCCGCGGATTTCGACCCGTCGACCCCGGCAGACGCCGTCTGCGCGGTCGCGGAGCTCAGAGCGGCCCCGCTCAGCGCCGCGCCCCCCGTGACGAGAAGCGACCGTCGATTCAGTGTCATCAGCCCTCCTGAAATGCGGTGTGATGCTATCTCCGTGGACGGCGGGGTTCGTGCCGAGGCCGGCCCGCTATTCGACGCGATTGCTACCGTTTCGTGGTGGAGGGCGATGAAGGTCCGCCGTCACGGCCGACCCCTGCACATCGTGGATCCCGCGGCGGTCCGCCTCCGCCGTCGGGCAGGGGCCGTCGGCGTTCGCGGCGTAGTGCTTCAAGACGGGCGCCCGATCCGCGGGTCCGCGCTCGCCGCGTCGCAAAGGCACGCCTCGATTCGCCGGCTTGGCCGGCCGGGACCGGCGGCAGGAGCTTCTTCGACATCCCGACCGAAAGATCTGGCCGTCGAGCCCCCGCGGCGCCTCGGAAAGCGGATTACGAAGAAGGAGAAGAGCGTCTTCCGTCCAGGACACGTCCTCCGGACGACGTTCGACCTCGACTCCGTCTTCGCCGTCGCCCCTGGTCCGTGCCCGGCTGCGCGAATCGTTCCGGACGCGTAGACGGCGTCGCCGCCCGCGGGAAGAGCAGCACTCTGGTCCGAGCGGTCGCCCTGACCGTCCCGCATCGCGCATCGGAGGCTCGTCGCCTCTCTGCGCCGTGCCCGGTCAGCCCGCGCTTCCAGAGTCCGCCGACCTCGAGAAGCTTGCCGGAGAGCTGCCGGAGACGCGTCCGTCCGGTAGAGGTAGGAGCCGCTCGGCAACTTCGGCGGCGCCTAGCCGCGAGACCCAAGGCGAGCGAAGCAAGCCATCCTGGCATCCTCCAATAACAGCGCAAATGACCGTACTCCACCGGTCGGGCCGACCCGGCGAAGTGCGCAGAAAACCGCCGTCTGTGCTAACATTTCCGGTAATTACACCCATGAAATTCAGCGCTGTCGTGGCCCGGAGTTTTTCCACGGCCGAGACCGCCCGGCTGACCGGACTTTCGGCCCGGCAGCTCGATCACTGGGATCGGCAGGGCTTCGTCCGGCCGTCGGCGGAAAAGGCGTCCGGCTACGGCTCCGCGCGGCGATACACGTTCGCGGACGTGGTGCGCCTGCGGGTCGCCGCGAGGCTGCGGGCGGAGGGCGTCGGGCTCGCGCGGATTCGCCGCTGCGCCGACGCTCTCGCGAAGCTCGATCCCTCGGCCGATCTCGGGAAAGCGCGCCTGCTCGTCGTCGGCTCGAGCGTTCTCTGGGCGCGGTCGGATCGCGAGGTCGTGGACCTTCTGAAGGAAGGCCAGCTCGTGCTGGTCTGCTCGCTCGGCGACGCGGTGGCCGAGGCGGCCGGCGCCGTCGCGCGCCTCACGCGCGAATCCGAGCGGAACGAGTTCTCCACTTCGACGGCGGCTTCCCGCTCCGCCCGACGTCTGGGAAAGTCGGGCGTGCGGCGATGATTTTCACACCGGGTGCGACGGGAGACGGATGCGGCTCGCTTCGGACGATTTGAGCCAACATATCGGCGGACTCGCGCGACTGGGTCGCCAGCGCGATTTTTCGCTTCCGCGGTTCACGAAGGGCCTCTCTTCGATCGCCCGCAACGGGGATCGGGGCGAGGTCCTCCGCCAGTTGCTCGCGGAGTGGACAGGCATCCCCTTCGAGGCGGACGACGCCCTCGAGCGGTGGACCGAGATCGAACGGTTGCTGCCCACGCTGCGTCAGAAGATCGGGGCGCCGCTCGGGCTCCAGACGGTTCTCCTGCATTACCTGCACAGCCGGACGGGCCTTCTGAAGGAACCGCGCCTCGTCTCCGAAGCGGATCTCGCGGTTCTCCGCGTCAACGCGATCACGGATCCGCTCACGGGTCTCTACAACCGCCGCTTCCTCATCGACCACCTCTCCCGCGAAATCTCGCGAGCCGAGCGCTCCGGCGGCATCCTCGCCGTCGGGATGATGGACCTGAAGGGGTTCAAGTCGATCAACGACCGCATGGGGCATCCGGTGGGCGACAGCGTCCTCGTGCGGACGGCCCGCGTCGTGCGCGAATCCCTCCGGGCGGTCGACGCCGGCTGCCGCTGGGGAGGCGACGAGTTCGTGCTCGTCCTGCCGAACACCGACATGATCTCGGCGCTGGCGGTCCTCGAGCGCGTGCGCGAGCTGGTCGGAGCGATCCCGCTCGCGGGCCGCGCCGGCGCGCCGGCGCTCGACCTCCACTACGGCGTGTCCTCGTATCCCAACGACGGCAAGAGCACCGACTTCCTGCTCAAAGTCGCGGACCTCCGGCTCTATCAATGCCGGTCGCAGTCGGCGTACGAAGGCGAGGGCCGCGAGCGCCGGCTGCACCCGCGTTTCGCGCCGGAGGAGATGAGCCTGCGGATGGAGTGGAACGGCCACGGCCGCGGCGTCACGGCCACCGTCGTGGACGTCAGCTACAAAGGCCTCGCGTTTCGTGCGCGGAAGAGCGAAAAGTGGCCGAAGCGGTGGAAGGCGGAGATCCTCCAGAAGAACGACCCGGAACGACACCCCGTCCGCCTGCGCGCCCTCAACACCGCGCCCATGCCCGGAGGGGGCGTGCGCGTCGGCTGCGCCTATGTCTGATCGGCGGCGGGCCTTCGCCGCCCATCGCGCCGCCGCCTCCGGTCTCTTCACCCTCTTCACCCTGATCGCCATCGTTCTCGGGCTGGGCGACGCCCGGCCTCTCGCCCTCGCGATGGGCGGCGCGCTCGGATCGCTCTTCCTGTTGACGCGCGAAGGCTTGCGGGAGGCGCTCGGCGAGTTCGCCGCGCCCCTCGGGATGCTCGTGGATCTCGGCCTTCTCTTCTGCGCCATGTCTTTGACGGGCGGCGCGCTCTCGCCGTACGCGCTGCTTCTGCCGGCGGGAGTCGCTCTGTCCTGGCACTCCGCGGGAAAGCCCGCGGCGCGCTTCTTCGCCGTCGCCTCGCTCATGGGCGTGGCGGCGCTCGCGACACTCGGGCGGGTTCCGCTCGGGTCGGCCGCGTCCCTCTTCGCCCTCGCCGGCGTCGCCCTCGCCGCGCCGGCCCTTCTCGTCGCTCTCGAGATCGGAGCCGGCTCGTCGGTTTCGTCCGCTGCCGCGTTCGCCTCCGTCGTCCCGGCCGAGCCGCAGACGCGCGACGCTGCGGCGCCGAGGGTGACGGAAAACGCTCCCGCTCCTGCGCCCTCGCCCGCTGTCGAGCGCGACCGCGAGGCCGAGGTCCTCCATGACCTGCGCTCGCCGCTCTCCGTCATCCGTGTCTACACGGACCTGATCCAGGAGGCGGCGCGCCGCGGCGAGCTCCCCAACCGCGAGTATCTCGACAACCTGGAGCGCGAGATCGAGCTCGCCGAGCGGCTCGTCGGAACGCCGGCGCCCGCCCCCGAGCCCGCAGAGCTCCCGGCCCCCCAGAACGCCGACCTCGTCGAGATCCTGGGCTCTCTCGCGACCGCGTACCGGCTCGCGCACGGCGGCCGCATCCGCATCGAGTTCATCGCGGAGCGGCCGCAGCTTCCCGTCGCCGCCGACCCGGTGGCGCTCCAGCGCGCCTTCCGCAATGTCCTCGACAACGCCATCAAGTACACGCCGGATGCCGGCGAGGTCCGTATCCGGGCGGGCGCCGCGGGGACGCAGGCCTTCGTCGTCGTCAAGGACACGGGCATGGGCATGAGCCCCGAGGAGAGCGCGCGGGCGTTCGACTACGCGTTCCGCGGCCAGGGCGCCGTGGCTTCGGGCCGGCGGGGCAAAGGCCTCGGGCTGGCCGTCACCAAGGAGATCCTCGAGGCCAACGGCGGCAAGATCAGCCTCTCGAGCGAAGCCGGTTACGGCTCCGAAGTGACGATCCTCCTCCCCTTCCAGAAGGGGGCCCGGTGAACCCGAGAGGCGCAAAACGCATCGTCGTCGTCGACGACGACCGCGAGATCTCGGGCGCGGTCCGCGATCTCCTCGTGCCCGAGGGTTTCGCCGTCGACACGCCCGCGGAGCCTCGCGCCGCGCTCGTCGAGACGATCCGCGAGGTTCCGGACCTCGTGATCCTCGACGTGAACATGCCCGGCATGACCGGTTGGGAGTTCTGCGCGATCCTCCGCCGCCAGACGACGACCCGCGAAGTTCCCGTGCTGTTTCTGACCGGCCGCTCCGAGGTCAAGGAC
This sequence comes from uncultured Acidobacteriota bacterium, assembly GCA_963782585.1. Classification (GTDB taxonomy): domain Bacteria; phylum Acidobacteriota; class Thermoanaerobaculia; order UBA5066; family Gp7-AA6; genus DAHUXD01. The sequence goes on along the minus strand of CAWAKL010000012.1, from coordinate 64,663 downwards.
CGCATCACGGCCATGCAGCTCGGCGGCTCGGACTTTCTCGCGAAGCCCTTCGGCGCCGAAGAGCTCCGCCGGAAGGTGCGGTCGCTCCTCGAAGAATCGCACACCATGGAGGAAGGATGAGGGCCAAACGCCGCACCGACACCGCCGTCGTCGAGATTCCGTTTCCCCACGCGGAAGCCGGGGCGCCTCCCGCCGCCGCCGCCGTGGAGCTGGATGAGCGGGACCTCCGCCGCGAGCGCATCGTCTACGACGGGATCACGAACCTTCCGATCCATCCCTTCGAGACACCCGAGCGCGTCGACGAGAGGATCGAGAACCTGGGCGTCATCTACCTGCAGGTCGGCAAGTTCTTCGGCTTCGAGGAGCTCTTCGGCTGGGAGCCGTACGACCGGGTGCTCGCGACCGTTTCGGATGCGCTGCAGGACGACGTGCGCACGTCGCGGCTTTCACCGTACGTCCACGCGATCCGCTTCTCCGGCGCGGACGGCTTTTTCGTCCTCTACGACCTTCCACCGGCGGGCCGCGGGCGCGCCGTCGATCTCGAGGAGGAGGCCGCGAGGCTCCGCGCCGGGGTCGTCCGCCGGCTGCGCCAGACCCTCGACGGCACGACGGCCGACCTCGTGAGCATTCTCGCTTCGAGCCTCTCCGCCCTCGACAATCCCCGCGTCCGGCCCTCGCGCCACGTCGTGCGGACGCTGCAGGAGGCCATCAAGATCGTCTCGCAGCGGCAGACCCACGAGAGGCTCGAGCTCTTCAACGGGCTGAAGTCCGTCATCGGCCGCAAGCAGCTGCGCCCCGCCTTCCAGCCCGTCCGCCGTCTTTCGGACGGCGGGATCATGGGCTACGAGGCCCTGATCCGCGGACCGCAGGGCTCGACGCTCGAGCCCCCGACGGTCCTCTTCGCCGTCGCGCACGAGAACGAGATGGACGTCGAGCTCGAGACGCTCTGCCTCGAGACGATCTTCGCCGGGCTTCCCCGGGCCGTCGGCGAGAAACGCCTCTTCGTCAACGCCTCGGCGATGCTCCTGCGTCATCCGGTCTTCCTCGACCAGCGCAACCTGGCCTCGATCAATCGCAGCCACGGCGACGTCGTGATCGAGATCTCCGAAAAAGAGATGGTCCGCGACTACGCGTCCTTCCAGGACGTCCTCGAGCAGGTCCGCCGCGCGAAGATGCGCATCGCCATCGACGACGCCGGCTCGGGATACTCGGGCCTCGAGACGATCCTCCACCTGCGGCCCGACTACATCAAGGTCGCCGACTCGCTCGTGCGGAAGATCCACGCCGACCCGATCAAGCGCGAGATCCTCGCGTCACTCGACGCGATCGGCAAACGCATCGGCGCGACGCTCGTGGCCGAAGGCATCGAGGTCGAGGCCGAGAGAAAGGCCCTCGTCGAGCTCGGCATCGAATTCGGCCAGGGCTATCCTGCTCGGCCGTCCGGCGTTCCAGGTCAACGGGAGAGCCTCGCGGTCGTAAGACTCACGCTGCGACGGCCTGCGAGTTTTTCCGCGGCACCCTCGCCTGGTTCGCGGCGCAAATAGTCTCCCGAGCGAAGCGAGGGAGGAGGTTTGCGCCGCGGGAGCGGAGCGCGGAGCGGAGGGTCAGGCCTGCGGTCGAGCCCGCACCCGGGCGAGCCGCAGGCCGGTGCGCCGCAGGCGCAGACCCGCAGCGCAGTGCGCAGCGACGATTAGACGTCGCGCAGCCGGAACGCGGCGCTCGCGGGAACCGGCTCGTCGCGCTCGATCTCCGGGGCTGGCGCAATCGTCTCGCCTCGCTTCGGTCCGCGTCCTCGCCCCAGCCGCTGCTGCAGGCGGTCCATGTAGACGTAGAAGACCGGCGTCACGTAGAGCGTCAGCGTCTGGGAGAAGAGCAGCCCGCCGACGACGGCCAGGCCGAGCGGGCGCCTCGACTCGGCTCCGGCGCCCGCGCCGAGGGCGATCGGCAGCGTGCCCATCAGAGCCGCCATCGTCGTCATCATGATCGGGCGGAACCGGACCAGGCACGCTTCGTAAATCGCCTTCTGCGCGCTCACGCCTTCCGTGCGCTGCGCCTCGATCGCGAAGTCGACCATCATGATCCCGTTCTTCTTGACGAGACCGATGAGAAGGATGATGCCGACGAACGCGTAGATCGAGATCTCGACGCCGAAGGCGAGGAGCGTCACCAGGGCTCCGAAGCCGGCGAACGGCAGGGCCGTCAGGATCGTCAGCGGATGGATGAAGCTCTCGTAGAGGATCCCGAGCACCAGGTAGATGACGAGGATCGCGACGAGCAGCAGGATGCCGAGGCCGCGGGTCGAATCCTGGAAGGCCTGGGCCGTGCCCTGGAAGCTGGTCGAGATCGTCGCCGGAAGCGTCTCGCGGGCGAGCCGCTCGACCTGCGTCACCGCCTCGGAGAGCGATATGCCCGGTCGGAGGTTGAAGGAGAGCGTCACCGCGGGCAACTGGCCGAGGTGGGCCACCGAGAGCGGCCCGACGTCCTGCGTGAAGCTCGCGAGCCCCGAGAGCGGGACGAGGGCGCCCGACTCGGAGCGCACGTACAGCGAAGACAGCGCCGCCGGGTCGAGCTGGTGCTCGGGCGCCACTTCCATGATCACCTGGTACTGGTTGTTGGGCGCGTAGATCGTCGAGACCTGGCGCGAACCGTACGCCGTGTACAGGGCGTCCTCGATGCGCGCGGGCGTCACGCCGAGCGCCGCCGCGCGGTCCCGGTCGATCCCGACCTTGACCTGCGGGTTCTTCAACTGCAGATCCGAAGTCACGTCCTGAAACCCCGGCAGCTTGCGGATCTTTTCCTCGAGCTCCGGGGCCATCCGGTACAGCTCTTCGGTGTCCGCGCCCTGGAGCGTGAACTGGTACTGGCTCTTCGAGAGGCTTCCGCCGATCCGGATCGGCGGAGGATTCTGCAGAAACACGCGGATGCCCAGGATCTCGGCGAACTTCGGGCGCAGCTCCTGGATGATCTCGTCGGGCCCCTGGCTCCGCTCGTGACGGGGCTTGAGCGTCGCGAAGACGATCCCCTGGTTCGAGTTGTCCCGCCCCCCGACGTTGGACATGACGGCCTCGACGTTCGGGTTCTTCGCCAGGATCTCGGCGATCCGGGCCTGCTTCTCGGCCATCGCGGGGAACGAGATGCCCTGCGCGCCCTCGGTGAAGCCGAAGATCTGGCCGATGTCTTCGCTCGGCAGAAAGCCCTTGGGCATCTTGACGAAGAGCCATCCCGTGAGGACGAGCACGACGGCGGAGATGGCCAGGACGAGCCTCGGGTGGGTGAGCGCCGGGCCGAGCGTGCGGGCGTAGAGGCCGACCATGGCGTCGAACCCCCGCTCCGTCCACCGATAGAGGGCGCCCTTCTTCCCTTCGCTTTCCGGCTTGAGAAACCGGCTGCAGAGCATGGGCGTCAGCGAGATCGAAACGAAGCCCGAGATCAGGATCGCGACGCCGATGGTCACGGCGAACTCATGGAAGAGGCGTCCGACGATCCCGCCCATGAAGAGGACCGGGATGAAGACCGCGGCGAGCGAGATCGTCATCGACAGAATCGTGAAGCCGATCTCCTTCGAGCCGCGGAACGCCGCCTCGAGCGGCTTCTCGCCCTTTTCCATGTGGCGGACGATGTTCTCGAGCATGACGATGGCGTCGTCGACCACGAAGCCGACCGACAGAGTCAGCGCCATGAGCGTCAGGTTGTTCAGACTGAAGCCCAGCAGGTACATGACGGCAAACGTGCCGACGATCGAAAGCGGCAGCGCGAGGCTCGGGATGACCGTCGCCGACAGGTTCCGCAGGAAGAGGAAGATCACCATCACGACGAGCCCCAGGGTCAGGAGCAGCGTGAAGCGCACGTCATCAACCGACTCGCGGATGGCGATCGAGCGGTCGAAGCGGACGCGCAGGGTCGCCGCCGCGGGGAGCTGCTTCTGGAAAGACGGGAAGAGCTCGCGAATCCGGTCGACGATCTGGACCGTGTTGGTGCCGGGCTGCTTCTGGATGGCGAGCGTGATCGTGCGGGCGGCGCCCTGCGCCGTGACGTTCCAGGCGGCCTGCTTGTCGCTCTCGACGCTGTCGATGGCGCGGCCGAGGTCCCGGAGGCGCACGGGCGCGCCGTTCCGATAGGCCACGATCAGGGGCCCGTAGGCTTCGGCGCGGGTGAGCTGGCCGTCGGCCTCGACGGTGAAGGACTGGTGCCGGCCGTAGAGCGTCCCGGTCGGCAGGTTGACGTTGCCGTTGCGCACGGCCTGGGCAACGTCGTCGATCCCGATGTTGCGCGCGGCGAGCTCCCGGGGGTCGAGCTGGATGCGGACGGCGTACTTCTGGGAGCCGTAGACCTGCACCTGCGCGACGCCGGGCACCGTCGAGATGCGCTGCGCCATCATCGTCTGGCCGAACTCGTCCAGGGTCGCGAGCGGCAGCGTGTTGGACGCGAGGGAGAGATAGAGGATCGGAGAATCCGCGGGGTTGACCTTGCGATACGTCGGCGGGCTCGGCATCGAGGGCGGCAACTGGCGCCCGGCGGCGGCGATCGCGGCCTGGACGTCCTGCGCCGCGGCGTCGAGATCGCGCGAGAGGTTGAACTGGAGCGTGATCGAGGTCGAGCCGAGGGCCGAGCTCGAGGTCATCGAGTCCACACCCGCGATCGTCGAGAACTGCCGCTCGAGCGGGGTCGCGACCGAGGCCGCCATCGTCTCCGGGGACGCGCCCGGCAGACCCGCATCGACCCGGACGGTCGGGAAGTCCACGTTCGGAAGATCCGAGATCGGCAGGCTGCGGTAGGCGACCACGCCGAAGAGAAGGATCGAGAGCATGATCAACGTGGTCGCGACGGGACGGCGAATGAAGACGTCGGAGAAGTTCACGAGCGGACCTCCGAGGCGGGCTTGACCTCCACCTTGACTCCGGGAGCGAGGCGCAGCTGGCCGTCCGTCACCACGCGCTCCTCGGCCGTCAGGCCCTTGGCGATCACGACGTCGCCTCCCTGCCGGCGTCCGACGGTCACGGCGCGCGACTCCACCGTCGAATCATCCTTCACGACGAACACGTATGCACCCTGCTGGCCGGTCTGGATCGCCTCCGCCGGGATCACGAGCGCATTGGGATCGTGAGCCAGCGTGAGCACGACGTCGACAAAACGGCCCGGCCAGAGGGCTCCCGTGGCATTGGCGAAGGTCGCCTTGAGGCGGACGGTGCCGGTCGTCATGTCGACCGCGTTGTCGACGAACGAAAGCTCTCCGGTCTCGGGTTTCTCGGAGGCCGGCGGTGGCGGCGCTCCGAGGGCCGCAGGCGCTACGGGATCCGCCGAACCGCGAGACGGGCGAGCGGCGACCACGAGCTTGGATTCGGCCCGGGCGCGGCGGATCGCGTCGAAGGAGGATTCGGGAACCGTGAACGTCACGGCGATCGGCTGGATCTGGTTGATGGTGACGAGCGTCCGGTCGTCGTTGGGCCGCAGCATGTTGCCCGCGTGCACCTGGATGCTGCCGGTGCGCCCGGCGATCGGGGCGACGATCCGCGTATAGGCGAGCTGCAGCTTCGCGTTCTCGACGGCCGCCTCATCCGCCCGCGCCGTGGCCCGCGCGGCTTCGCCCGCGGCTCGCATCTGCTCGAACTGCTCCGGCGTCACGTAGTCCTTCTGGACGAGGTCGGCGTAACGCGCGGCCGACTCCTCCGCGTTCTTCGCGAGGGCGCGGTCCCGTTCGAGCCTGGCCTGCGCCTCCGCGACCGCCGCCTCGTAGGGGCGCGGGTCGATCGTGAAGAGAAGATCGCCCGGCTGCACGTCCTGTCCCTCGCGGAACGCGACGCGATCGATCTCGCCAGCCACCCGCGCCTGGACGGCGACGGTCTGGAGCGCCTCGACGTTGCCGATCGCCGAGAGCTCGATCGGCATCGCGCGCTTTTCGACTCTCGCGGCCAGAACCGGCACGACCTCTTCGGCAGCGACTTCCTCTTTGCGCCCGCACCCGCCGAGCGGCAACCAGGCGGCCAGCGTCAGCAGCGCGGCGGCGGCGATGCGGATCCTCACGGGGCACCCCCGGTCGCGGTGGAGTCGAGGCGCGGCACCACCGGCCCGCCGGGCGAAAGCGCTCCGGTCGCGTGCGCGAGCTGGGCCATCGCGAGAAACCAGAGCGACCGCGCCTGCGCCTCCTGCGTGCGCGCATCGGCGAGCGCCGACTGCGCCGTCAGCAGATCGAGGATCGAGCCCACCCCCGCCCGATAGCGTCCCTCCGCGACCTCCGCCGACTGCGCCGCGCTCGCGAGCAGATCGCGCGTCGTGCGGACGCCCTGCGCTGCCGTCTGCACTTCGTAGTAGCTCGACCAGACATCCAGGATGACGTCGTTCTCGGTCCGGTCGGCGCTCGCCTTCGCCGCCTCCGCCTCTTCGCGCGCCCGCTGCACCTGGTAGGCCGTGTCGAATCCGCGGAAGATCGGGATGCGCAGCGTGATCGCGCCCGCCCAGTTGGTGGAGAACGGGTCCCGCGCGCCGGGCGTGTAGTAGAAGGTCCGGTTGCCGAGGGCGTCGAGCGTGAGCGCCGGAAGCCCGTCGACGGCGGCCGCATGGATGCGGCTCTCGGCGGCGAGGGCCCGGAAGCGCTGCGCCGCGAGCTCCGGCCTCTCCTCGACGGCCCGGGCGATGAGCTGATCCACGCTCTGCTGCACGGCGTCGAGCGGAAGCTCCTCGGGCAGCTCCCCGACGTCGACCGGAATCGTGGCCGGCACGCCGATCGTCGTGGCCAGCGCGCCGCGGACGATCTGGACCCGGCCCTCGACGACCTGCAGCGCCAGCTCGGCCTGCGAGGCGGCCGTCTTGGCCTGAAGCACGTCCGCGATGGTCGCGACCCCGGCGCGGTGACGCTCGTCGGCCGCGGCGAGGTTGCGCTTCGCCTCCTCGAGGCTCGCCTGCCGCGCGACGACCTGTGCCTTGGCGTTCAGGTACTGGTAGTAGCCCTGGCTCGTCTCGAGGACGACGTCCTGGATCGCGGCGTTGTGGAACCAGTCGGCGGCGTAGAGGATCCGGGTCGCCTCCTGGACGTCGGCTTCGCGGGCGCCGAAGTTGAAGAGCAGCCAGGACACCGCCATGGACGGACCGTAGGTCGTCTGGATGAAGTTGAACTGGTTGTTGACCTCGGATCTCTTCTGGCGCTCGAGAATGCCGATGGCCGTGGCGTGGGGAAAGTATTCCGAACGCCTCGACCCGACCTCCGCGGCCGCGGCGCGCGCGACGAACCAGGACTCCCGGGTCGCCGGATTGTTGCGGAGAGCGATGTCGACGAGCTGGCCGAGCGCGAACGTCGTGCCCGGCTTCGTGTACTCCTCGGGCAGTTGGGGCGCCGCCGGCTCCGGCGAGACCGGCATGCGCGCCGCGGCAGGCGGCGTCCACGGCTCGTGGGGCGCGGGCGCCACGGCGTTCTGCACGGCGTTCTTCGGAAGCAGGGAACACGCACCGGCCGCGAGCGCCAGGGGGAGCACGAGCGGTACAACGCGCCGCGTCACGATTCCTTCCGCGCCACGCCCTGGAGGAAGACCGACATGATCTGCACGACCAGGTCCTCGAGCGTGTCGTCGTCCCGGCGAAAGACACACGCCGCGCGGACGAGACCGATGAAGAGCTCGGCGCCGATCCGGGCGTCGATTCCGCGCAGCTCCCGTTGCTCGATGCCGGCGAGGATGGCCTCCTGGGCGAAGCGCAGGATGGCCTCGCGGCGCTTGAGGAGCTCCGCCCGGCGGCCGGGCATCCCGTCGCTCTCGATGAACGGAAACAGAAAGCTCCGGTCCCAGTAGAAACGCAGGGTCTCGCGCGCGATGCGCTCGAGGCGCATGGAGCCCGACTTCTCGAGCACCAGCTCCTCCGAGAGCGCTTCCGCGAGCCGGTCGAGGACGTGAAGCGTGGTCGCGAAGTAGAGGTCGTTCTTGGTTTCGAAATAGCGGTAGATCGTTCCCTTGCCGATTCCGGCGTCGGAGGCGATCTCGTCGATCAGGACTCCGTGGAAAGGCTTCGTCGCAAAGACCTTCGCCGCCGCAACCAGGATGGCTCGCTCCTTTGCTTCGGTCTTGACCCTCGGCATGACAGCTCCCGTCCGGCTATTCCGAAACTGACCGGTCAGTTCTGTATCACATACGCGGAAGGGTCGCGTGAAGTTATGCCCGGGCAAAAAATCGATTGACAGGACTGGAACCTCGGTCTATTACTTAACGCTGTTAAGTCACGGAGGCACGTTTTGGGAACCAAAGAACGTCGAGAACGGGAACGAGAGGAGCTGCGGACCCGGATCCTCGACGCCGCCCGCGAGCTGTTCGCCGAGGAGGGCTACGAGGCGGTCACGATGCGCCGGATCGCCGACCGCATCGAGTACTCGCCGACCGCGATCTACTTCCACTTCCGCGACAAGGAGGCGCTGATGCGCGAGCTCTGCGACCACGACTTCCGCGCCCTCGCGCAGCGAGTTCCAGAAGATCGCCAGGATCGCCGACCCGATCGAGCGGCTGCGCCCGACCGGCCGGGCCTACGTCGACTTCGCGCTGTCAGCACCCCAACCACTACCGGCTGATGTTCATGACGCCGCACCCGGCGGACATGAAGCCGGAGGACAGCCGCCTGACGCGCGGCAACCCCGAGGAGGACGCCTACGCCTTCCTCAGGGCGACCGTGGCCGAGGCCATCGCCGCCGGACGGCTCCGGCCCGAGCTCTCGGACGCCGACCTCGTCTCGCAGATCGTCTGGGCCGGGCATCGCACGGCGTCGTCTCGCTCCACATCGCCAAGTGCAACGACGCCTGGGTGGACTGGCGCGACCCGATCGACGACGGCGCACGCCCATGATCGAAGTCCTCATTCGCGGCCTCACGCCGCGGCGGCCAGGGAGACTGACGTGGTCGACCTCGCGACGAAGAGTCTGCTTCACGACAAGCTGCGCTTCCTGATCACCGTCTCGGGCGTCGCCTTCGCGGTCACGCTCGTGTTCGTCCAGGTCGGACTCTTCCTCGGCCTTCTCGACAACGCCTCGATCACGATCGAGCACATCGACGCCGACCTCTGGGTCACCTCGCGCAACACGCCGAACGTCGACTTCGCGCACACCTTCCCCGAGACGTACGTCCAGCGCGTCCGCTCGGTCCCCGGCGTCGAGCGCGCCGACAACCTGATCGTCTGGTTCATGAACGTGAACCTGCCCACGGGCGCGCAGGAGGGCATCGCTGGTCTACGCGCTCGAGGACTTCGCGCGCTGGAACTTCCCGCTGGAACGTGGTCGAAGGGAGACCTGGCGGACCTGCGCGCGGCCCGTACATGTTCCTCGACGACTCGGCGGAGCAAGCGCTTCGGGCGCGTTCGCGCGTCGGCGACTACCGCGAGGTCCTGGGCCGGCGGCTGAAGATCATCGGCCGCACGCGCGACGCGCAGCTCGTTCACGACCACGCCGATCGCCTTCATCGACTATCGCGCTGGCGCAGACACTGAACCCGCAGTCGACTCCGCGGCAACACGACCTACATCCTCGTGAAGCTCGCGCCCGGCGCCGACGCCGGCGGCCGTGCGCGCCGAGATCGCGCGGCGCCTGCCCTACAACGACGTCTACACGCAAGACGGAGTGGGCCGCGCGCTCGCGCAGCTACTGGATCGAGTCCACCGGCCTCGGGCTGAACATGTACATCACGGTCTTCCTCGGCTGCCTCGTCGGCATCGTCGTCGTCGCGCAGACGCTCTACACCTCGACGATGGAGCACATCAAGGAGTTCGGCACCGTCAAGGCGATCGGCGGCGGCAACGGCGACATCTACCGGATCCTCGGCAAGCAGGCGACGATCGCGGCGGTCGCCGGCTTCGTCGCTGGGCGCGCTGCATGGCGTTCGCGCTGCGGCCGGTGATGGCGAAGATCGACCTGAAGCTCATCATCCCGCCGCAGTCTTCGTGGCCATCGTGTTCGTCGGCGCGGTCGTGCTGTGCCTGGCCGCCGCGATGATCTCGTTCCGCAAGGTCGCGTCCATCGACCCGGCGCTCGTCTTCCGGGGCTGAAAGCGGGATGTCCGATGAAACCCGTGCTCGTGGCCGAGCGCCGTGTCGAAAGATTTCCGCGAAGGACGCGGGACATCGTGCCGGTCCTCAAGGCGTCGACCTCTCGCTGGCGCCGCGGCGAGATCGTCGCGCTCGAAGGGCCGTCGGGCTCCGGCAAGACGACGCTGCTCTCGATCCTCGGCTGCATCCTCACGCCGACCTCGGCGGCGCGTCGTCGTGGACGGCGAAGAGGTCGGCCGCGGATCGGCCGGCGCGGCTTCGCCGAGATCCGCGGAAGCTCGATCGGCTTCGTCTTCCAGCAGTTCAATCTCTTTCCGTCGCTGACGGCGGTCGAGAACGTCGAGTACGCGCTGAACGTGAAGGGCGAGAAGGGCGCGGCAGCGCGGCGCGAGGCCGAGCGGGTGATCGAGGCCGTCGGGCTCTCGGCGACCGGCAGCACTTCCTGCCGCGCGACCTCTCGGGCGGCCAGAAGCAGCGCGTCGCGATCGCCCGCGCGCTCGCCGGCAACGTCGCCGATCCTCCTCGCCGACGAGCCGACCGCGAACCTCGACTCGCAGTCGGCGGCCAGGTCCTCGAAATGTTCCGCGCGCTCGCGAAGAAAGAAGACCGGGCGCTCGTCATCGTCACCCACGACCCGAAGGTCCGCACGGTCGCCGACCGAGTGGTGCGGATCCACGACGGCCGCCTGGCCGCCGACGGCCTCGCGGCCTGACCCCATTGGAGGAGTCATGAAGAACTTCTGGAATCGCGCCCTCTGGCCGCTTCTCGGCCTGGGGCTTCTGGCCGTCGTCGGGTTGCAGGCCCGGGCGGCCGTGACGACCGGCGCCGGGAAGGCCCGCCGCGGCGGCTCCCGCGGGCCCGGCCGCAAGCGGTTTGGGGGTCGCCGCGGAGGGGCGCGTGGTTTCCTACCCGGGCGCCGAGGTGGTCGTCGGAACCGACCTCGCCGGCACGGTCGTAGTACTGAACGTGCAGGAGAAGGAGAAGGTCCGTCGCGGGCAGGTCCTCGCCGAGCTGCGCTCCGACGACCACCGGGCGGCGCTCGAGGAGGCCCGGGCCCGCGTTCTCGAGGCGGACGCCGACATCCGCCTCGCCGAGTCCGAGGTCGAGCGCGCGCGGGCTCTCTGGGACAAGGCCGTCGGATCGCGCCAGGCCGTCGACAAGGCCGAGCGGGACGTCGACGCCGCCCGTGCCCGGCGCGCCACGGCGAGGGCGACGGCCGACCGGCTGGCCGCGGTCCTCGCCAAGACGCGGATCGTCTCGCCGATCGACGGCGTCGTCATCGCGCGGCACGCCGACTCCGGAGAAACGCTCGAGGCCGGCCAACGCCTCCTGACGATCGCCGATCTCTCGAAGACCCGCGTCGAGGCCGAGCTCGACGAGTTCGACGCGGGACGGGTTTCGCTTCGCGACCATGTCCGCATCACCGCCGAGGGCTACGAGGGACGGTTCTGGAAGGGCGAGGTCGAGGAGATCCCCGACGCCGTCGTCGGGCGCCGTCTGAAGCCCCAGGACCCGGGCAAGCCGGAGGACACGCGTGTCCTTCTGGTCAAGATCGCGTTTCAGGAAACGACGCCCCTGAAGCTGGGGCAGCGGGTGGAGATTCGTATCGAGAATCCGTGAGAGGCTGAATGTATGAGCAGCGAACCGAATCGCAAGTTTTTCCAGTGCCGCGGGGCCGAAACAGACATGGCGCCGGTCCCGCTCGACTCGTCCGGCGAGCGCGACTTCCTGCGCGAGCGCGTCGCGCTCTGGGCGCGGATCACGTTTTTCGCTTCGTTGGGTTTCTTTGTCGCGGGCTTTGCGATCGATGCGCTCTGGCCGCCGCTTTCGGGCGGGAGTCGGACCTTCGCGCGGCCGGACATTCTGTTCGACCTCGCGACCTGCGCACTCCTCTTGTTCGTCTGGGTGGCCGCCCGGCAACCAAACCTCTCCGAATCGGCGCTGCACGTCCTCGACGCGGGCGGGACGCTCGGGACCCTCTGGCTCTACGCCTGCATGGCCGCGTCCATGCCGCCGGCGTGGCGGCCCGAAATGCTCTTCCTCCTGATCGTCATTACGATCCTCCTGACGCGCGCCGCGCTCGTCCCGAGCCCCGCGCACCGGACCGCGTGGATCTCGACGCTGGCCGCCGCGCCGGCACCGATTCTGGCGGCCATGATCTACGCCGACCGCGCGCCCGCGGAAGTCTCGCGGGGCCAAGCCGTGGCCTATGCGCTTCTCTGGTCGATTCTCACGGTCCTGTTGTCGACGCTCGCCTCCTTCGTCACGTTCCGCCTCCGTAAGAGCGTCGCCCGGGCGCGGCGCCTGGGGCAGTACACCCTCGGCGAGAAGCTCGGCGAGGGCGGGATGGGCATCGTCTATCGGGCGGAGCACGAGATGCTCCGCCGTCCCACGGCGATCAAGCTCCTGCCTCCAGGACGGGCCGGCGAAGACAGCTTGAAGCGGTTCGAGCGCGAGGTGCAGCAGACCGCAAGACTGACCAACCCGCACACCGTGTCGATCTACGACTACGGGCGGACTCCGGATGGCCTCTTCTATTACGTCATGGAGTATCTCGACGGGATCGATCTCGAAGACCTCGTGAAGGAGAGCGGTCCCATGCAGCCGGGCCGCGCGGTCCGCATCATGCGACAGGTCTGCGCGGCGCTCGCCGAAGCGCACGGCATCGGCCTCATCCATCGGGACATCAAGCCGGCGAACATCTTCCTCTGCGAGCGGGGAGGCATCCCCGACATCGCGAAGGTGCTCGACTTCGGTCTCGTTCGGGAGATCACGGGCGCGGCCGATCCCCGCCTGACCGCCGAGAACGTCGTGCACGGCACGCCGCAGTACCTGGCGCCCGAGGCGATTCGCAACGCCGACTCGATCGACGCCCGGAGCGACCTCTACGCCCTGGGCGCCGTGGGGTTTTTCCTTCTGACGGGCACGCCCGTCTTTTCGGGACGGGGCTCGCTCGAGGTGATTCACCACCAGCTGCAGACGCCGGCCGAGTTGCCCTCGAAGCGGCTGGGCAAGCCGATCCCGCCGAAGCTCGAGGCCGTCATCATGTCCTGTCTCGCGAAGAACCCGGACGAGCGGCCCGAAAGCGCGAAGGCGCTCGCCGCGGCGCTCCACGCCTGCGACGACGTCGTCCCCTGGGACGAGCTCGACGCCCGGCGATACTGGCAGGAGCGGGCGAGCCGGCGGAAGGCGGTCCGCACGGCCTGAGAAATCTTCGAGGGGCGTCCACAACCGCTGTCACCGCGAGATAGCATCGCCGCGTGACCGTCCTTCTCCGCGTGGCGGCCGCAGCAGCGATGTGGATCGTCCTGGTGGCCTCCTCGAGCGGACAGGAGGACACCGGCGCGGCCGCCCTCCGGGCGGGTCGGGAGGCCTTCCGGGCCGGCCGCTACCTCGATGCGGTCAACGACTTTCGCGTCGCTCGCTTCTCCTCGCTCGAGGACCCTCCGAAATACCTCGAAGTGCTCGCCCGCCTCGCGCTCGCCGAGGATGCCGCCGCCCAGGGCGCCTCCCGCGACGCCACCCTCGATCGGTTCCGCGACACCGAGCGGATATACCGGGCATTCCAGCTGGAGTCCCTCGATCCGGACCTCCGTGACCGGTTCGTGGCCCTCTTCGTCAAGCGTTTCGGCCGGGAGCAGGCCATGACCATTCCCGGGTTCGCCGGGGCCCCCGCGGCGCCCGGCGTCCCGGCCGCGGGACCGCGAACGCCGACCGCCCCCGTCGCCCGGCCAGGAGCCGCGCCTCCCGCGGCGACGGCGACTGCCGCCGTTCTGCCGCCCACACCGACGTCGCGGCCCTCCCCGTCTCCGGTCCCGACCGTGCTTCCCCCGACGGCGCCCCCGCCGACGCGGACGGCGACGGCCGGGCCGAGCCCCACGATCACGTTGACGCCGAGGCCGACCCACACACTGCCGCCCACGAGTACGCAGACGAGCCCGCCCTCGCCGACCGCGACGAGGTCGCCCTCGCGGACGCCGACTGGCACCCGGACGGCTTCGCACACCGTGACCGCAACGGGGACGCGCACGCCGACGAGCACGCACACCGAGACACCCGAGCCCAGCGCCACGAGAACGCGTTCTTCGACCCGCACGCCCACCGAGACGCGCACCTCGACGGCTTCAGGCACGCAGACGCCGACACGCACGGCAACCAGCACAAGCACCGAAACCCCCGAGCCCAGCGCCACCCGGACCCGGACTTCGACCCGCACGCCGACCGAGACGCCGACGCGCACGGCCACGGGGACGGAAACTCCGACCGCGAGCGCCACGGCCAGCCGCACCACGACCGGCACTGCGACGCCGACGCACACCTGGACCGGGACGCGGACACCCTCGTTCACACGGACGGTGACGTACACGCGCACGGCGACGACGACCCGGACTCAGACGGCGTCTCGAACGTCCACGTCTTCGCGGACCGCGACCCGCACGGCGACGCCCCTCCCGCCGACCCGGACACCGTCTTTCACGAAGACACCCAGGCCGCTGACTCCCACGTTTGCTCCCAGCTGGACGCCCCTGCCGACGTGGACGGCGCTCGACACCCGAACGCAGATTCCGACCCGGACGCGGACTCCCAGCCGCACGCCGTCTCCGAGCCGCACGCCGAGGCCCTCCGCGACACCGCGCGGAGGCGCTCGCATCGCGCCGACGCCGGCGGCCGCTGCGCCCGCGGCCACCACGCCCGCGACGGTCCTCCTTCCCGCGCAGGTGGACTCGCCGCCGCGCCCGATCGAGATGACGATGCCGGTCTACCCCGAGAAAGCCCTTCGCGACCGCGTCCGCGGCGTCGTGGTGCTGCGCGTGCTCGTTTCCCAGAACGGCGACCCCGTCGAAATCAAAGTCGAGCGCGCCGCCCGCGAGGACCTGAACGCGGCGGCCGTGGCCGCCGTCAAGCAGTGGCGTTTCGAGCCCGCGCGCAAGGACGGCTACCGCGTGCGCGCCTACACGAGGGTGCGGTTCCCGTTCGAGGGCGTGCAGTTCGCGCGGACGCCGCTGCCCCAGTTTGCCGTCACGCCGTGACCGCTGTCTAGTGTCCCGCGAGTGATCTCCGCCGTCACCCGGGCGCCGTACATGGCGCTCGCGCACCGCGACTACCGGCGCCTGATCGCGTCGCAGCTTCTCTCGCTGACCGGCTCCCAGATGCAGGTCGTCGCGATCAACTGGCACGTCTACCTCCTGACGAAGTCGCCGCTCGCGCTCGGCTTCGTGGGCCTGACGCGCGTTCTCCCCATCATCGGGTTCTCGCTCTGGGGCGGCCTGATCGCCGACCGCAACGATCGCCGGCGCGTCATGATCGGGACCCAGACGGCCATGACCGCCGTCGCGCTGGCCCTCGCCGGCGCAACCTATTTCGGGCGCGAGTCCCTCTGGCTCCTCTACGTCCTGAACGCCCTGGGGGCCGCGGCCGTCGCCTTCGATGGCCCGTCACGGCAGGCCCTGATCCCGCGCCTCGTGCCGCCGGAAGATCTGCCGGGCGCGCTCTCGCTCAACCTCTCGGTCTTCCAGGCCGCGCTCATCGGAGGACCCGCGCTCTCCGGGCTTCTGATCGCGCAGGCCGGCGCCGGGACGCGGGGCCTCTACCTGATCTACCTGCTCAACGCGCTCTCGTTTGTGGCCGTGATCTTCGCCCTCGTGACGATGCGGACCTCCGGAGCGCCCGAGCCCACCGAAGGCAAGGTCCAGATGTCGGCGGCCCTCGCCGAAGGCCTGCGGTTCGTCTTCACGACGCCGATCATGGTCTGGACGATGGGACTCGATTTCCTCGCGACGTTTTTCTCGGGCGCGACGTCGCTTCTCCCGATCTTCGCCGACCAGGTCCTCCACGTCGGCGCGAAGGGCTACGGCATCCTCGCCGCCGCGCCCGGCCGTCGGGGCGCTCGCCGGCGCCCTCTATCTCTCGATCCGGCCGCTCCCCGACCGCCAGGGCCGGATCTTCCTCTGGGCGGTCATCGCCTACGGCGCCTCGACGGTCGTGTTCGGTTTTTCGCGCAGCTTCTGGCTCACGCTCGTCGCGCTCGCCGGCACCGGCCTCGCGGACGCGATCTCCACGGTGATCCGACAAACCATCCGGCAGTTCGTCACACCCGACCGCCTGCGCGGGCGGATGACCTCGATCAACATGATCTTCTTCATGGGGGGGCCCCAGCTCGGCGAGCTCGAGGCCGGCCTCGTCGCCGCTCTCTTCGCGTCCACAGTCGTGGGCGTCACCGTCTCCGTCGTCACGGGTGGCATCGCCACGATCGCCATCACCGCCGCGATCGCCGCCGCCGCGCCGATGCTGCGCCGCTACGATTACCGGACCGCCGACAACCCGCCGTGAGCGCGGAGCCCGCGGCCAGCGACGTCATCCGCGTCGAGCGACTCACGGTGCGGCACGGCGACATCGTGGCCTGCGCCGGTGTGACGTTCTCGGTGCCGCGAGGGACCGTCTACGCCCTGCTGGGGCGGGCCGGCGCCGGCAAAACGACTCTCGTGCGCTGCCTCCTCGGGCAGCAGGAGCTCGACGCCGGCCGCGTGCTCGTCTTCGGCGAGGACGCTCGGAAGAAACGGAGACGCCTCGCCAGACGGATCGCGACATCCGCCGGGGACGAGGGCGAGCTCTTCGTTCTGGACGATCCCTCGGAGACCCCTTCTCTTCCTCCGCGCGTGACGGCGCTCGTCGCGACGAGCGCTCCGGAGCTCGTCGAACCGATCGCGACGCATCTCGGGATTCTCAAGAACGGCCGGCTGGTGCTCGATGCGCCCATCGGAAGACTCCCCGGCCTTCGGCGCATCCGTTACGCCAACCAGATGACTGAGACGCGCACGGCCTTCGGTACCGAGCTCGACGAGTTCCACGCTCTGGGTGTGCGCGTGCGAGGATGGGGCGTCGAAGCGATCGTCTCGGATTTCGACGAAGCCGCCTTCGCTCGATTCCGTCAGATCGACGGAGTCGAAGACGCGCTCGCCGAGCCCCTGACGCTCAGCGAAGCGTTCCAGGCCCTCGGCTGACCTGCTCCGCCGGCCGACCGAGGCAGTAGGGCTCGAGCTCGACGGCGCCTGCGTCCGCAGGGAGCCGCTCCACCCACACGATCCGCTCAAGCGGGCCCGCGCGCTCGACCGAGTGGCGGACGCGCGGGATCCGGATTTCTTCGGGGATGCGGCACTCGAGGCGGCTTCCGAGCATCGGCGTCGCGAGGTGGCGCGCCATGATCCAGACGCGTTGGGCCTCGTCGGCGGGCCAGCCGACGGTGGCTCTTCCGACCACGACGGGCGGGAATGTGAGCCAGGGCTCGTCCGGAACGATGGCGAGCGTGATGCCCGGCGAGGTGCGGACGAGAGGGCGCAGCGCGGCGCCGAGCGCGTCCATGCGGCGCTGCGCCCTCCGCGCGTCGAACGCCTCGCGCCAGGCGGCGTTGCCGCAAAGAAACGCTAGAAGGGCCGTGCCGGCGACGAATCCGCGGACATTCGCGAGCGTCGCCAGCATGCCGGCGGTCAGGCAGCTCGCGAAGGGCAGGATCGGGATCAGAAACCGGGACGAGACAGGATCGACCTCGGTGCTCACAATCGAGGCCGGCCGGCCGGCGAGCACCACCGGGAGGATGCCCGCCGCGGCGGCCAGGAGCAACGCCAGGGTTGCTCGCGGCGAGCGCGAAGTCGGCACGTCCCGGCCCTTCACGGCGAAGACCGCGAGCGCGGCGACGATCAGGCCCATGCACGCCGCGACGATCGAGCCCTTCGAGAGCGTGTCGGGATCGATGCGGCCGGCGGCATCGCCCCAGGCGCCGAAGAGCGCGTACCAGAGCCCCGAGAAAGCGCGCGCCACCGGGCGCCCGGGATGCGCGAGAAGCTCCGGAAGAACGCCCGCGGCTGAGGTGTCGGGGCGGGCGGACGGGTCGACCCACAGCCGAAAGAGCAGCGAGCCGAGAACCGTCCCCGCGACGAGGCTCACCGAGAGCCTCGGGCGCAGCAGAACGAGAGCGGCGACGCTTCCGGCAATCGCCGCCGCCACGCCGTACTCGCTGCTCGCCGCGGCGGCGGCCGCGAGGAAACCCGCGGCGGAGAGTCGCCGCCAGCGGGGGCGCTCCGCTCCTCCCAGGCCCAGGAGCAGCGCCTCGAGACCGAGCACGACGGGCAGCTGGCAGGGAAGAAGCGTGGTCAGCGACTTGAACTGCGTCCGCACGACGATCGGCGCGAACGCCAGCATCGCGGGAAGCCAGGCGAGGCCCGCACGCTCGGGAAACACCCGTTTCCAGAGGCGCGCGATCTGCCATGCGAACACCAGCCAGAAGGCGAGCGCCAGGATGGCCGATTGCGCAGGCCCGAATCCGAAGGTCGAAACGAACGTCTGAAGGAGCCAGCCGAAGACCGGCCGATCCGAGCTGTCGGCCGCGAGCGCTGCGGCGCCGTGCTCCCGCACGATGAGCGGCACCCAAGCATCCGCGAAGATCGGGAAGCCGGAGGTGGATCCGAACACGAGGGCTCCGGTCATGACGGCGAAGGCCGCGGTGAGCGGCCACTTCGGGTTCATTCGCACAAAGCCTGGTTCGCGGTAGGAATCGTATATCGTCCCCGCCCGTGAGCACGGGCTTCGAACGGCGGGATGGCGAGCTGCGCTGCGACGGCGTGTCGCTGACGGAGCTCGCGCGGGAGTTCGGAACGCCGCTCTACGTCTACAGCTGGCCGAAGATCGAGGAAGCCTACCGGCGCTTCGACGCGGCGTTCGCCGAGCGTCCCCCACCTCGTGTGCTATGCCGCCAAGGCCAACTCGAGCCTCGCGATCCTGAAACGCCTCGCCGCGCTGGGCGCGGGGCAGACGTCGTGTCGGGCGGCGAGCTCCGCGCGTGCATCGAGTCCGGATTCCCGGCCGAGCGGATCGTCTTCTCGGGCGTCGGCAAGACCGACGAGGAGATCCAGGCCGGCGTCGCGGTGGGAATCCTCGCGTTCAACGCCGAATCCGAGCGGGAGATCGAGCGGATCGGCGCCGCCGCGAGGGCTCTCGGAAAGACGGCGCGCGTCGCCCTGCGCGTCAACCCCGACATCGACGCGCGCTCGCATCCCTACATCTCGACGGGCCTGAAACGGAACAAGTTCGGAGTCGACATCGTCACGCGCCCGCGCGATCTTCGAGAAGGCGAAGGGCATCCCCGGGGTCTCCATGACGGGCGTCCAGGCGCACATCGGAAGCCAGATCCTGGAGGCGGAACCCCTCGTCGAAACGGCGCGCGCCCTCGCCAGCCTCGCCCGCGAGCTTTCGGGCGCGGGCTTTACGATCGAGACCGTCGACATCGGGGGCGGGATCGGCATCGGACCGGGCGGGCTTGCGCCGGAAACCTACGCCGGCAAGGTGCGCCCGGCCCTCGACGGCATTCCGGGGCGTCTTCTCGTCGAGCCCGGCCGCGCGATCGTCGGACCGGCGGGCGCGCTTCTGACGCGTGTCCTCGGCGTCAAGCGGGAGCGCGAGAAGACCTTCGTCATCGTCGACGCGGCGATGAACGATCTTCTGCGCCCGGCGCTCTACGAGGCGCTCCACCCGATCGAGCGCGTGCTCGCCCGGCGACGGCGGCCGCATCCAGCGCCGACGTCGTCGGGCCCGTGTGCGAGACGGCGGACTGCTTCGTGCACGACGCCGAGCTGCCGCGAACCGCGGAAGGCGACCTGTTCGCGATCCTCGACGCCGGCGCCTACGGCTTCGCGATGTCCTCCAACTACAACTTCCGCTATCGGCCCGCCGAGGTGCTCGTCGAAAACGGCGCCGCGCGGAAAATCCGACGCCGCGAAAATTTCGAGGATCTCCTCCGGCTCGAAGAGTCGTAGAATCCGTTCAGATTCACTTCAATGATTCGGGCCTCGGAATATTTTGGGGAAGGAGAGTGTGCCGATGAAACGACGGTTTCCCTTGCTCGCGTTCCTCGTGTTGCTGATTCTGGCCTCGCATGCGCTTCGCACAAACCACCGGCTCGATCCAGGGGGTCGTCAAAGACGACTCTGGAGCGCCCGTTGCCCGGCGTCACCGTGTCCGTCTCCGGCCCCCAGATGCCTCTCGCGCGGACCATGACCTCGCGCCAGGACGGCGTCTTCCAGTTCCTGAACCTCATCCCGGGCAACTACCAGCTTCGCGCGGAGCTCGCGGGCATGGGAGCCTTCCAGCAGGAGGTCGTGGTCAGCCTCTCGAAGGTCACGGAGGTCTGGCCCGTGGTGCGCGCCACGGCTGCCGAGGAGGTCACCGTCACGGCGGCGACGCCCCTCGTCGACACGAAGGCCTCGGACGTCTCGCAGGTCACCAAGCGGGACACCCTCGAGAAGCTCCCCCTCCAGCGGACGTTCTCGGGCACCTTCCAGCTGGCCCCCGGCGTCATCGACAGCGGCGTCGAGATCTCCAACACGAACATCGGGATCAACGCCGGAGGCGGACGCCAGGACAACACGTTTCTCTATGACGGCGTCAACGTCACGAACCCGTTCTTCGGCGACCTCTACCAGGACTTCGCCGAGCTCGACATCCAGGAGGTCAACATCACCCGCGGCGGCGTCGCGCCCGAGTACGGCCGGACGGGAGGCTTCATCGTCAACGGCGTGACGAAGTCGGGCTCCAACATCCTCCACGGCGAGGCCCGCCTCGACTACTCGCCCTCGGGCCTCGAGGCCGACAGCAAGGAGGAAATCCAGACCAAGTTCGACCGCTTCCGGCCCGGCGTCGGGGTCGGCGGGCCGATCTGGAAGGACCACCTCTTCGCGTACGGCTCGGTCAACCTCTTCTACCAGGACGAGGTGGACCGGACGAACCTCACGGGGCCGCTGCCCGACTCGAACTTCGACATCCAGGAGTACTTCCTGAAGGTGTCGGCGACTCCGGTGGCGAACCAGCTCATCGACGCCTCCTTCCGCTACCGGGGCATCGACCAGGACAATGCGCCTGATCGACTTCGACTCCACCGCCACGACCGGTTCGACGACCAAGGAGATCAACCGCGTCGGCGTGTTCAACTGGTACTGGACGGCGACGCCGAACTTCAACGTCGACTTCAAGTTCAACTACAACGACAACCCGCAGAGCTCGAGCCCGACCGTCCCGATCGCGTTCCAGCCCCCGTTCGACCCCGTCCATCCCGGAACCGTCGGGTACTTCTGCGACGGGGGGCTGTGCGAGGGCGTCGCGAGCCTGCGCAACGACGTCAACGACATCAAGCGCCTCGAGTACCGTGTGACGACGTCGTACCTGACGAACTTCCTCGGCGGAAGCCATCTTCTCAAGCTGGGCGCCTACTACAGCGACAACGAGGAGACGAAGGTCGCGCTCGCCAACGGCTGGGGCTCGATCACGATCAACAACAGCACGTCCAACTGCCTCGGCGATCCCTCGTGCTACCGGGCGCGCTTCAACCCGAACCAGCCGGCCCAGATCTCCCGCGGCCGGACGTTCGGCATCTATCTGCAGGACCAGGCGACCTGGGACCGCCTGACCGTCAACCTCGGTGTTCTCGTGAACCGCGACGAGTTCATTCCCAACGACAATGGCACGTTCGTGTTCGTCCAGGGCGACCCGACCGTTCCAAACTCGGATCTTCTCCCCTGCACCGATCCCAACCGCGATCCACGAGCCTGCACGTACCGCGACACCTACGTGTTCCCGTTCTCCAAGCAGTGGCAGCCGCGGGTCGGCGTCGCGTACGAGCTGACGCCCTCGGTCCACGACAAGCTCTACGCCAACTTCGCGCGCTACGACAACATGGACAACCAGTCCTTCGCCCGATCGGCCGCGCCTCTCCGCCTCTATCGCACGGACGCGTTCTTCGACCTCGAGACCGGAGCCTTTCTTCAGGAAGTCACGCGCTCGAACAACGTCGACAAGGTCGTCATCCCGAACATCGATCCGACCTTCACCGACGAGGTCGTGGCCGGCTACGCGCGCCCGTTCGGCAACGGCTGGGTGGCCGAGATCTACGGCATGTACCGCAAGACGAAGGACATCTTCGAGGACTTTCCGGTCACCGGCGTGCTCGACGATCCGGGCGACTTCCGCTACGGCAACATCCCGGCCGAGCGGGAGTACAAAGGCGGAACGATCCAGGTCCGCAAGGCGTACGGAGGCAACTGGTCGCTCGACGTTTCCTACACGCTCTCGAGCCTGACGGGGAACTGGGACCTCGACTATGCGACCGAGCTCTTCTACTCGTCGTCGTACATCAACGACGGCCCCGGCCTCTACGTCACGGACCCCAACCGGACGGGCACTCTCATCGGCAACCGCACGCACGTCGGCAAAATCTTCGCGAACTACACGTTCCCCTTCCGGACGATCGTCGGCGGCTACTTCCGCGTCCAGAGCGGCCGGCCCTGGGAGGCGCGGGAGTTCGATCCGATCTACGGGACCGACTACCAGTACGCCGAGCCGGCCGGCAGCCGGACGACGGAGGCCTGGGCCAACTTCGATTTCCTGCTCGCGCAGGACATCCCGATCGGGGGGGACAGCACGATCCGCGTCGAGGGGCGCGATCTTCAACCTCTTCAACTCGCAGCCCGCGCTCGAGGTCAACCAGGACCTCTGGCTCTCCGACGACAACACCGACCCGAACCCCAACTTCGGGGCGGGGACGTCGTTCGCTGCGTCGCGAAGATTCGCCTTTTCGGCTACATTCCTGTTCTAGATGACGCTTCGCTTTTCGGCCTTCGCGGGCGCCGCCCTGCTTTCGGCGGCGCTCGCGGCGGCTTCTCCCGCGCCGCCCAACCTCAAGGTCCCGGGGAGGCCCGACCAGCCGGTGACCGCGGAGTCGCTCCTGGGCCGGGACCAGCGCGACGTCCGTCTCGAGGAATCGCAGGGCGACGTCGTGATCTACCACGGCCGTCCGTTGCTCGAGGTCCTGGAGAAGGGTGGTCTCGACGTGAGGACGATGACCGGCGAACGGGAAACGGCCGCGGCCGTCGTGCTCGCCGTCGGCCGGGACGGCTATACGGTCGCCTTCTCCGTCGGCGAGCTGCTCGCCGCGCGCAGCAACCCGAAGGTCTACCTCGTCTCCGACAAGGACGGCGAGCCTCTGCCGGAGAACGAGGGACCGGTGCGTCTGGTCGTCTACGGCGACGTCGTGCGCTCGGCCTACGGGCTTTCGACGATCGAGCTCAAGTACCTGGCCAGGAACAAGAAGTAAGGCTAGGGCGCCGTCGCGGCGCGCTGGACGAGCTCAAGCGCGCGAGCCACGGCCGGCTGATTCGGATCCAGCGCGAGCGAACGGGTCAACAGCCTCTGGACGGTCTCCCGGTTCTGGAGGCACGTCTCGTACAGAGCCAGGTCGTTCAGCGTCTGCGGCGTCGTCGTCGTGCCCTCGAATCGCGCGAGCGTGTCGGCCGCCCCGCGACAATCCTTGTTCTCGTGGAGAAAGCGCGCTCGCTCGCGCGCGATGCCTTCGTTATCGGGAAACGCAGCCGCCGCCCTCGCGAGCAGCGACGAGGCGGCCGCGGGCTTGCGGGTCTTCGCATACTCGCGTGCCCAGCTCACGACGGCGATCGACGGATCCCCTTCGACCTTCGCGAGCGCCTTCAGCAGCCAGTCCTCGGCCGAGCGCGTGTCGCCCCGCTCTCGATACAGCACCGCGAGGTTGAACATCGGCGAGTAGTAATCCGGGTTGAGGCGCAGGGACTCCTCGAAGGCGGCCTGCGCCGCCCCGAGGTTCTTGCGCGTCTTCAGCTCCCAGGCTCCGAGGTTGTTCCACGCGCCCTCCGTCAGGCCGGGCTCGACGCCGCCGGTCGGCGCGAGGGCCGCCGTCTCGCCGGGCGAGAGATACCCGAGCGCGAGGAGCTTCTTCGCGTACTCGGAGGTTTCCGCCTCGGACGCCGGCGCATCGGCGACACGGCGGACCTCCGGCGGCGGAGTCCCCGTTCGCGTGAAGCGCGGCGGCTTCTCGAAGGCCGCGGCGACCGGCCGACCCGTCATGCGCGGATCGCCGGGCACTCCGAGCAGCGCGAGGACCGTGGGCGCGACGTCGACGAGGCGGGCGCTCCCCCGCGGCAGGCCGCCGCGGACGCCTTCCCCCACAGGCCCAGCACGCCTTCCGGTCGATGCCAGAAGGCCGCCGTCACCCAATCCGCGGACGCGAGCCCGCAGGGCCGGTCGCTCCCCCACTTGAAGCCGTGATCCGAATGGACCAGAAGAACGGCTCCGTCCTCCGCGGCGCGGCGCATCCACTGGCCGAGGATCCGGTCGACGGTTCCGTAGTAGGCCGACACGACGCGCCCGTACTTCGCGACGTCGGCATCCGTCACGCTCCGGCAATCGAGCCTTGGCGGCGTGAAGGAGGCGAAGAGGTGTCCGACCTCGTCCGTCCCCTCGAAGTAGGCGACCGCGAGGTCGGGCCGCGAGCGGTCGTAGAGATCGCGCGCAATGCGCTGGACGACGCGGGTCGCGGCGAGCGTCCGGCCGAGCGCGACGATGGGATTCTTCATCCCCGCGTCGCTGCCGAGGGCGGCCGCGATCTCCGGCTCGGACAGGCCGAGATACGGCGCGAGCTCCGGCGGCGCCGATGCGCCCGTCGCGGCCGGCCACCTGCGCCACGCCGGCCTCGAGCGATGCCGGAAACGCCACGCCCGCGCGCGGGAGCTCCGGGAAGAGGATCGGGCTCGCCCGGTCGGAGACGAAGTAGCCGTCGACTTCTTCCGCCGGATGCGTTGCCCACCAGCCCACGACGCCGACCTTCCGGCCCGCCGCCGACGCCAGGTTCCAGGCGGCCGGCGCGCGGCGCGAGAGTCCGGAAATGGGAACCTTCCGTCCCGACTCCGGATCGACCTCCTGGAAGTCGAGGACACGATGGACGTCCGGCGCCACTCCCGTGGCCGCCGTCGTCCAGAGCATCGGCGAGATCAGCGGATAGTCGCTCGACAGGCGCGGCGGTGTAGCCCTCGGCCGCGAGCCTCTTCCAGTTCGGCATCGTTCCATCCGCCGCGAGCCGGTCGAGAAGCTCGAAGTCGAGCCCGTCGAGCCCGAGCCAGATGACCGGAGGGCGCGAAGAGGGCGAGCGCGGCTCACGCGAGGCGACATCGGCGGTCTCGACCGGCGGGAGGGAAGCGGCGGGAATCCCCGGGGTTGCTGCCCTCGCGGCGGGCGCGGCAGGCGATTCCGCCTCACGCCGGCAACCCCCGAGCGTTGCCAAAAGGAGCAGAACGAGCGCTCTGGAGCGCGAAAATCGCATCCGCGGCACCATAGCAGACGGTTTGACCCCACCCCCCCGGGGCGTTACACTTCGCGCCCCACGGTGGGTGTAGCTCAGCTGGTTAGAGCGCCAGACTGTGGATCTGGATGTCGAGGGTTCAAATCCCTCCACTCACCCCAAAGTTTTTCTCGCGTCGTTCTTTGCGCCCGTAGCTCAGTCCGGATAGAGCGTTAGCCTCCGGAGCTAAAGGTCCCGCGTTCGAATCGCGGCGGGCGCACCATATTTTCCAATGTTTTAGCTGATCCCTCCCCGCCTTGGACCCCTGATTCTTCCTGTTTGGGGATCGGGACTTCGTTGGAGGGCTGTATGACCGCGCTGCCTTCGGCAGCGACTTGGCGTGCGCTTGAAACAAGCCGTAGACGTTCTACGTACAGGGTAGTAGACGGTCTACGACAATGACCAGGACCCCCGACGATCCGCGCCTCGAGCTCCTCCAGGGCACCCTCGACATGCTCATCCTGCGGACCCTCCGGTGGGGACCTCAGCACGGCCACGGGATCGGCCAGGCCATCCGCCGGCAGTCGGAGGAGTTGCTCAGGGTCGAGACCGGCTCGCTCTACCCTGCCCTGCACCGGCTCGTGAAGCGGGGATGGCTGAAGTCCGAGTGGGGAGTGAGCGAGGCGAATCAGCGGGCGAAGTTCTACCGTCTCACACCCTCCGGCAGGGCCCAACTGATCCGCGAGCAGGACCGCTGGTCACAGCTCGTCCGCGCGATCGGCCGGATCATGAACCCCGCACCGGCGGCCGAGGAATAGCCGAGCAGCCATGCGACCCGACGACCGCGACCTCGAGGACGAAATCCGCAGCGCCCTGGAGCTGAGCATTCGGGAACGGATCGAGCGTGGCGAGGATCCACAATCCGCCCGGCAAGCCGCCCTCGAGGAATTCGGGTCCATGGCGGCCGTCCGCGACTCGATGCATCGGGTCTGGTACAGCCGCTGGTCCGACGCCATGCTGTTGCTCTTCCAGGAAATGCGAATCGGCCTGCGTTCTCTTCTGCGCACCCGGGGACTGGCCATCACCGTGGTCGTGACGCTCGCGCTCGGCATCGGCGCCAATGCGGCGATCTTCAGCGTCGTTCGGAGCGTGCTCCTGCGTCCGCTCGTCAATCGGGACGCGGATCGGCTGCTCTACATCCGCCAGTCGGCGCCGGGCATCGGGACCGAGAACATGAACTTCTCCATGCCGGAGATCGGCGACCTCGAGTCGCGCGTGAAGTCGATCTCCGCGTTCGGCGATTTCTCCACCCTCGACTTCACGCTGATCGGGTTCGGCGGGGAGCCTCGCGTCGTGACGGCAGGCGTGGTCAACGGATCGTTCTTCGACGTCATGGGGCTCCGGCCGGCGCTCGGGCGGCTGATCAATTCCGGCGACGACGGGCCGAAGGCGGCGCCGGTCGCGGTCCTGACTCACCGGTTCTGGACGACGGTGCTCCACGCCGATCCGTCCGTCGTCGGCAAGGTCATTCGTCTGGGCCCCGGCAACGCGACGGTCGTCGGCGTCCTCGAGCCGTCGGTGCCCTACCCGGCCGAGACGCAGATCATCGCGAACGTCGTGACGAGCCCGCACCATCTCGGGGCGACGATGCAGAACGAACGCTGGCACCGCATGACCGAGCTCTTCGGGCGGCTCGCGCCGGGCGCGACGCTGGAGGGGGCCCGAGCCGAGCTGAAGGCCGTCCACGCGTCGATGGTGCACGCCCACCCGGAGTCCTACTCCGCGGGCGCCCGGGTCGGGCTCGAGGTCAAGACGCTCCGCGACCAGATCGCGTCGCCCGCACGGACGATCCTCCTGCTGCTCCTGGCGGCGGCGGCGGTCGTTTTCGTGATCGCGTGCTCGAACGTCGCCAACCTGATTCTGGGCCGGTCGGTCCGCCGCGAATCCGAGCTCGCGCTTCGCGCCGCGCTCGGCGCCAGCCGGGGCGCGCTCCGGCGCACCCTGCTCGCAGAGAGCCTCGTCCTCTGCGTCGCGGGGGCCGCGCTCGGCCTGCTGCTCGCGAGGCCGCTCGTGGCCGTGGCGGCCCGCTATGCCGCGCGCTTCTCCGTCCGCGCGCTGGAGGCCACGGTGGACGGCAGCGTGCTCTGGCTCGGCGCGGGGCTGGCCGTGGTGGCGGCGGTGCTGCTCGCGTATGTGCCGCGGCTCCCCTCCTTCGACCGGTCGAGCGCTCTGAGCCCCGCCGGCGGCGGCATTCGGATCACGCCGGGCACGAACCGCCGTCTCAAGATCTTCGCAGCGACGCAGATCGCGTGCTCTTTCCTGCTGCTCGTGGGCGCCGGCATGCTGGTCGCGACGTTGAATGCGATGTCGACGGCAAACACCGCTTATGACATGCGGCAGGTCCTGGCGGTCGACGTCCCGCCTGCAGCGCCCGGCGCCGGCGGCGAAGCGACGGACAACTTCTTCCGGGAAGCCATGCGGAGGATCGGCGCGCTGCCGGGTGTGGAGGGCGTCGCGTCCGGGATGGTCGTGCCCTGGCGCGACCAGTGGAGCCTGAAGCTCCAGTTCGGGTTCGAGGGGTACCAGCCCGCCAACGGCGAGGACAACCCGGCCTGCATACTCCGGCCCGTCTCGCCTCGATTCTTCGCCGTGCTCGGTGTCCCGATCGTCGCGGGCCGCGACTTCACGGACGAGGACCGTCCCGACACCGAATCCGTCGCCATCGTCAGCCAGAGCGTGGCGCAGCGGCTCTTCCCCAAGGGCGAAGCGGTCAACCGACACCTGTGGCTCGACAGCCGCACCGGCCTCGAGCCCAAGCCGCGCCGCATCGTCGGCGTCGTCGCCGACGTGGACGACGAGAACGTCGTGCAGGTGCCGACGATGACGGTGTACCTCCCGTGGCGACAGTTCGGCGAGCCGAGCCGCCTGTTCGTCCGCGCCGCAGCCGATCCCTACGCGCTCGTCCCGGCCGTGACGCGTACCCTCCACGACATCTCCGGCGACCAGGCGGTCGAGCGGCCGGCGACGCTCGAGGACATTCGCACCCAGGTGCTGACGCCGCAGCGGTTGAACGCGTTCGTGTTCTCGGCCTTCGGCGGCATCGCGCTGCTCATCGCGGTCGTCGGCGTCGCGGGCGTGCTGGCGTTCTCGGTGGGCGCTCGGACCCGTGAGTTCGGCATCCGGCTCGCGGTCGGATGCGAGCCGCGCCAGCTCAGGGCCCGTGTCCTCCGCGAGGGCGCTGCGATCGCCGCCGCGGGAATCCTGGTCGGCGGCCTCGGCGGGATCGCGCTGGCCTGGGTCGCGAGCCGGCTGTTCGGCGTGGCTCAGATGCCGGGCGTGCTGCCGATCGCCGGAGCGGCTGCGCTTCTAGCGGCCGCGGCCATCCTCGCGTCGCTCTTGCCCGCCGTCCGTGCGTCGCGCGTGGACGTCATCCAAGCGCTGCGATCGGAGTGAGGACGGAGCCCCGCGTTCGTCCCGCGGCAGGGCGGCACACCCGACCGTTTCATGTTGCGGATGCCCGAGCGACGCAGGTCGTGGAAACGGAGCTCCGGCACCCCAGCCGCCTTGCAGGCGGCGGCCCAGGCCTTTCGGATGTCACCTATCGGGACTCCGTCCTGATGGAACACGAACTCTGAAAGGGAAGGGCCGTCCGGGGTCCCGTACGTTCGCGCATCCCATCGCCGGTCGATCTTAGGCCGGCCGCAATTTCATCCGTGCAAGGCACTGGTTGAACCGCGGATCCGCGCGCAAGCTGTCCCACTGAGGCGCCACGGCGAGATGAATCAATGCAGGCTCACGCTTGTCGATCAAGCGTTGAAGAAGCTCGAATGCCGCGTCGACGTCTCCGGCCATTACGTACTGCATCACGAGCGCGAATTCCGAACCATAATCGGGTTGTGCCGTGCCTTCCGGCCTGACAGGAATCGAGTTCGCAGCGGCACGACCCAGCTCACCCGCGCGCCCGAGATCGCCCAACTTCCAGTACGCGCCTATTAGCAATTCACGAGCGAAATGGTGTTGTGGATCGCGATCGCGTGCCTTGTTGGCCCACACGATCACGTCGTCGTACCGACGCTGATTCCAGCACGAGATTGCGATCATTAAGTGAGCGAGCACCGACGTCGAGTCGCATTCCAGACCCTGCAGTTTCAGGTGAAATCCACGCTCCAGGTCGCCGAGCGCTTCCATCAAGTCGCCGTAGCGGAGGTACGCGTGAGCGTGATTCGGGTCGATGGCCAGAGCGCGCTGGAAGCTCCGCTCGGCGGCGATCCAATCCGACTCGGCGAGGAGCATCACCTCTCCCAGCGCCGCGTGTGCGTCGGGACATTTGCATCGTCCAACGCAAGCGCGCGAAGCGCGGCGGCTCTCGCCTCGCCATACGCTTCGACGAGCACGTTGCGATTCATCGCCGACGCTACCTTGGCGAGCGCCAGGCCGGCCCATGCGGCGGCGAACGTTGGATCGATCACCGTCGCGGCCTGAAACGCCGACTCCGCGTCGGGTACCTCGAAGAACGACCCCGAGCGCAGATGCGCCCAACCGCGGGCGACGAGCTCCGATACCTCCGACGGACGGGGCGCATCGGTGATCGAGGCATCGTCGGCGACTGCGGGTTTGAGGGCGGCGGCGCCTCGATACGAGCCAGCCCGCCTCAGGAACTCGAACCGCACTGCATCTGGTGCCGCTCCAGCGGCGTTCGCGTCGAGCTGACGCTTCAGTGGCCACAGGTCGGTCAACAGCTCGCGCGCCGACTGGTAGCGGTCGTCGCGTCGCTTGTCGAGACACTTGAGCGTGATCCGTTCCAGCTCCGACGGAAGAGCCGGGTTGAGCCGCATCATCGGCTCCGGAGCGGCATGAAGGATGTGGTCCGTCAGTTCCGCCCGCGTCGATCCGGAGAACGGGAGTTGCCCAGTTGCCATCTCGTAGATGACGACTCCCAGGCTGAACACGTCACTGCGCGAATCAGCGTCGCCGCCCACGATCTGCTCGGGGCTCAGGTACGGCGCCGACCCGACCACGGTGCCGACGGCAGTCACAGGCTCGACGGTCCACTCGCCATTCAGACTGCCTTCGTCGTGGCGGGCCAGCTTTGCCACGCCGAAGTCGAGCACCTTCACGTTACCGCGGTGCGTCAGCATCAGGTTGGCTGGCTTGATGTCACGGTGCGTGATGCCCTTCGCGTGCGCGAGATCCAACGCGTCCGCGGCCTGCACGGCGATGTCGACAACCTCGGGCGGCGTCATTCGACAGCTGATCCTCGCCAGAAGGGTCTCTCCTTCGACGTGCTCCATGACGATGAATGGGATGCCATCGCTCTCGCCGACATCGTAGATGGTGGCCACACTCGGATGGTTCAGCGCGGATGCGGCCTTCGCTTCGCGCGTGAAGCGTTGCATGCGGTCCGCGTCCTCCGCGAACTCTTCGGGCAGGATCTTCAGCGCGACGGTCCGGTCCAGTCGCGGATCGCGCGCGAGGTAGACCTCTCCCATTCCGCCGGCACCGAGCAACGACAGGACCTGATAGTGACTGATGGTTCTGCCGACGAGCGTCGCCTCAGTCGACTCCCTCGACGGTAGGGCCGCGATGTCCACCGCCGGGCGCTCGAGGAACGTCTCGGCAGCGGTCGCGTACGCGAGAAGGGACTCCACCTCGCGTCGCAACGCTTCGTCACCGCTGCACGATTTGTCGAGGAGTGCGCCACGTACCGCTGGGTCGACATCGAGAGCGGACTGATGGATGCGCTTGACCGTCGTCCAATGGTCCATCACGGCCTGGTTCATGTCGGACTCCTGGAGGCGGGGTTGGAACCGCGTCGCCGCGGTGTACCATACCGTCCTCTATCTATAGAAGGCGCCATCCGACCGGTGAAACTGTCATGTCGCCGAATTCCGACAGCGGACCCACCGAGCTCCTCCGAGCGTGGAGCCAGGGCGACGGATCCGCCTTCGACCGCCTGATCCCGCTGGTCTATGAGGAGCTCCACCGTCTCGCACGGCGCTATATGCGCCGGGAGCGGCCGGATCACACGCTGCAGGCGACGTCGCTGGTGAACGAGGCGTACCTGCGGTTGATCGACGTCAATCGAGTCGAATGGCGGGATCGCGCGCACTTCCTCGCTGTCGCGGCGCAGATGATGCGACGGATCCTGGTGGAGTCCGCCCGCAACCGGCGACGTCAGAAACGTGGTGGCGGTGCGGTTCACCTCAATCTCGATGAAGTTCAAGAGCTGCCAGCCTCGAAGGAGCACGACGTCGTTGCGCTCAGCGATGCGCTCAGCGGGCTGGCGACGTACGATGCTCGCATGAGCCAGATTGTCGAGTTGAGATTCTTTGGTGGCCTGACCGTGGACGAAACAGCCCATGTCTTGAACGTCTCCCCCGAGACCGTCATGCGGGATTGGAAAACTGCGAAGGCCTGGCTCCTCCGCGAGATCGGGCGAGGCCACTACACCCCTTCGAGCTGAGGTCGCAGGCGAGCGATCACACCGGTGACGCTGCCAACTGCCGCGACGATTTCGGGTGTCGTTCGAGATCGCAGCCGTAGGGGATCGCGCAAGATGAGAGGTCTGACACAATTTGCGACCCGCAGTCGCGTGGCCGCGGCAAATCACTGGGCCCTCCGGAGCTAAAGGTCCCGCGTTCGAATCGCGGCGGGCGCACCATCCCTTCCACGCAAATACCCGCGGGCGGCTATTCACGGCCGGCTTCGGCACGCGGCGAGGCGGTCCCTCGCGCGGAGGAGATGCTCGCGGAGGTCGGCGCGCTTGTTCAGCCCGGCGAACGACTCGAAGATTCCCAGCGCCTTCCCGTACAGCCCGCAGGCGGATGCGCGATCTTCCGAATACTGTAAATCCGCCATCTCGACGTACAGGGTTGCGAGCATTCCCGCCGCCCACGCGCCCGAGGGCGACATCGCCACGACGGCTTCGTACTTGGGTCGGGCAAGCCGATACTCCTGGAGGGCCTCCGCGCGGCGGCCCAGCTTTTCCAGAGCCTCGCCCAGGTTGTGGTGGCTCATGGCGATCCCCAGAATAGGGTCGGTGCTCTTCGGGTCTTCCTTCGACATCGCCTCGAAGACGGCGAGGGTCCGACGGTATTCCTCCAGCGCCGCG
This sequence comes from uncultured Acidobacteriota bacterium, assembly GCA_963782585.1. Classification (GTDB taxonomy): domain Bacteria; phylum Acidobacteriota; class Thermoanaerobaculia; order UBA5066; family Gp7-AA6; genus DAHUXD01. The sequence continues at coordinate 32,418 of CAWAKL010000012.1, read as the reverse complement.
GTCGTGTTGCCCAGATCGAGCTCCGTGTTTCCGGCTTCCGTAAGCGAGTAGGCGAGGTCGCGGCGGAACTGAACGCTCCTGGGTTCTTCGTTGACGAGCTCTTCCTCGATTTTTACCGCCTCGCGGAATCGGGCGAGTGCGGCGGCCGAGTCGCCTTCGCGCCGCGCGGCCTCGCCCCTGAGGTAGAGGTTCTGTCCGAGACTGCGACGTACCGCGCGATCCGAGGGCCGCACGCGCCGCTGCTCCTCGAGGATCGTCGCCTGGGCCGCCAGCGCCTCCGCGGCTTCGGCGGACTTCCCGGCGGGCGCTGCGTAGAAGGCCACGTACTGCCACGCCTGGGAGAGGTCCATCTGCCGCTCCGCGTCGCCGGGAGTCTCCGCCGCCAGCGCCTGCCGCAGCGCGAGACCCTTCTTCGCCATGGCGAGCGCCTCGTCGGGCTTGCCCTCGTTCAGGCGCAGCCCCCCGCCCACGAGATACGCCGTCGCGAGAGAGGCGAGCTCGGCCTCCGACGCTCCCGGCCCCGCGACCGCGGGCTCGAGGAGAGCGATGGCCTTGCCGTAGCTCGTGACCGCGCCCTTGAGGTCGCCGAGGTTCGGCATGAACGGATTTCCCTGGACGTCGCCGACCCTCTGGTAGGCCACGGCGAGCTCTCGCCGTAGAGCGCGATCGTCGCTCGCTTCCTTCGCCAGAGAGTCCAGGTACTCGAGGGCGCGTTTGACGACGAGCGCCCGGGCCGGCGTCGAGCCGGGAAGGTCCCGGATCGCGTCGTGAAACTCGAAGAGAAAGGAATTGGCCATCCTACGGTCGTCGTTGAAGAGCCTCTCGGCGCGGGCCTCCGCCGCCCTCGCTCGGCGCGCTTCGCGCAGCGTCGCCCAGACACCGGCCGCCATGGCCACCAGGAGCAGGACCGTCGCGGCCGCGCCGAGTCGGTGGCGGCGGATGAACTTCTTCGCCCGGTAGGCGGCCGAGGGCCGCCGTGCCTCGACCGGCCGCCCGTCGAGATAGCGGTCGATGTCCTCGGAGAGCGCCGCGGCCGATGGGTAGCGCCGCTCCGGCTCCTTGCGCATCGCCTTCAGCACGATCGCGTCGAGGTCGCGCGAGAGCCCCGCGGTCCGCGTGCTCGGCCGCTCCGGATCCCGCTCGCACACGAGCGCACGAGCTCGGTCGGGTCGCTGGTGTCGATCCGGTAAGGCTTCTCGCCCGAGAGCAGCTCGTAGAGGATCACGCCGAGCGAGTACACGTCGCTCGCCGTCGTGACCGGGCTCGCCGCGCACCTGCTCGGGGCTCGCGTACTCCGGCGTGAGCATGCGCGATCGAGCGTCGCGGTCGGCTCCGAGAACGCCGTACCGCGCGCCTCCCGGAGCAGCTTCGCGATGCCGAAGTCGAGCAGCTTCGGCTCGCCGTCGGCCGTCACGAGGATGTTGCCGGGCTTGAGGTCGCGGTGGACGACCAGGTGCTGGTGCGCGTACTGCACCGCGGCGCAGACCTGCCGGAAGAGGATCGAGCCGGTCGCGCGGACCGAGAGCCCGCCGCTCGCGGCAATGCGTCGAGTCGGGGGCCGCCTTCGACGTACTCCATCACGAAGTACGGGCGCCCGTCGCGCGGTGGTGCCGCCGTCGAGCAGGCGGGCGATGTTCGGATGCTCGAGGACGGCGAGGATCTGCCGCTCGCTCCGGAAGCGCCTGCAGTCGCAGGTCGCTGGCGAAGCCCGCGCCGCATCAGCTTGATCGCGACGCGCTTCTCGAACGCGTCGTCGGCGCGCTCGCGCCAGGTACACGGCGCCCATGCCGCCGCGGCCGATCTCCTCGAGGAGCTCGTAGGCGCCCAGGCGCTCGCCCGCGCGCGACGGCGCTTCCGGGACCTCCGCGCCGGCCTCGACGGCGTTCGACGCGTCCAGCATACCGCCGTCGCCCTCGGCGGCCGCGGCGAGAGCCGTCGACCCGCGCGCGGAGGGTCGCGTCGCCGGCGCACGCCGACGTCGATGTAGCTGTCGCGCGCCTCCGCCGGCTGGTCCAACACGCCTTCGAGGATCGCCTTGACGCGCCGCCACTCGTCGGGCGTCATCGACCGTCGGGAGGTCACGGCGTCGCTTCGAGCCCGATCTCGTGTCGCAGGAAGGCCCGCGCCGTCTTCCACTCCCTCTTGACGGTCGCGGTCGAGATGCCGGCGACCTCGGCGGTCTCCTCGACCGAGAGCCCGGCGAAGAACCGCAGCTCCACGACCCTCGCCTGCCGCGCGTCGAGCGTCTCGAGCTCGGTCAGAGCGTCGTCGAGGGCCGAAGCTCGGGGCCCCGGTCGGCGGCTCCCGCCTCCGCGGTCGCGAGATCGCAGGTAGACCGTTCCGGGAGTCCGCTTGTCCCTGCGACGCTTGCGCGCGTGGTCGACGAGGATGCGCCGCATCACCGCGGCGGCGATGCCGAGAAGTGGGCCCGGTTGGCCCACGAGACCGAGCGCTGACCGACCAGCCTCAGGTAAGCCTCGTGGACGAGCGCCGTGGGCTGGAGCGTGTGATCGGGTCGCTCGCGCCGCAGGTACGAAGCCGCCAGCCGGCGCAGCTCGTCGTAGACCAGCGGCATCAGGCGTTCGAGCGCAGCCCGGTCACCGGCGGCCCACTCCTTGAGGAGCGCCGTAACCTCCTGTCCGGACTGCTTTTCCACGGTTGCCTCGGTCGGCTCTTGGAGAGATTTGACCACAAGGCCGAAGCGCAGTGATCCCCGCGCCAGGGCTTTGGCGCGTGTTGTCTGGAGCCTCAGGTCCCCATGGCGACAGGAGGTCTTATGCGGCGCTTGGCACTCGCTTTCCTGCTCCCTCTCGCGGCTTCGTCCCTGGCTGCAGCCACTTTCACGGTCTCGAACACCAACGACTCCGGCGCCGGGTCGCTCCGGCAGGCGATCCTGGACGCCAACGCCAACCCGGGCGACGACACGATCGCCTTCAACATCACCGGCTCCGGCGTTCAGACGATCGCACTGTCGAGCTCTCTGGCCTTCGCCTCGGCCACGGGAGGTCTCACGGTCGACGGGACGACGCAGCCCGGCTATGCCGGCACGCCGCTGATCGCCGTCGTCTGCGCCAACACGGCCGTCTCCGGCGTTCGCGTTTACCTCCGCCGCCGGGACGATCCAGGGCCTCTCCATCGGAGGCTGCGGGACCGCCATCGGCGCGGGCATCGGCGCGGGCCCGGGCCCACAGATCACCGTCAAGTCGTCGTACATCGGCGTCGGGCCAGACGGGACGACCTCCGTCCCGAACAACGCCGGCATCTCGCTCTCCCACGTCACGTTCACGATTGGCGGAGCGCCAGCCGATCGCAACATCATCTCGGGCAACACGAGCTATGGGATCTTCATCGGGTCCTTCACCGGTGGCACGATCCAGAACAACTACATCGGCACCGACGTCACCGGCACGATCGCGGTCCCGAACAACATCGGCATCCGCCTGCTGGGCGGGTCGGGAACAACCGGAGTGCTGATCGGCGGACCGGGAGGAGAGAACCTGATTTCCGGAAACACGGTCAGCGGGGTCCAGGTCGAGGCTGCCATCGACGTGACGATCCAGTCGAATTTCATCGGCACCGAAGTGAGCGGGACCGCGGCGCTCGGTAACGGCGGCGCCGGCATCAAAGGGGGCGGACCCGGACTCGTCATCGGCGGGACCGGCGCGGGCGAGGGGAACCTCGTCTCGGGCAACCTTATCGGCATGGACCTGCTCGCCGAGGGCATGACGGTCCAGGGCAACGCCGTCGGCGTCGACGATTCCGGGATCGCCGCTTCCGAACAACGGACACGGGATCAAACTGGGGTCGCCCGGGACCGCGCCCAACATCATCGGCGCTGCCGCGCCGGGCGGGCCGGGCGCGAACCACATCGCCTACAACCTCGGCCAGGGCATCTTCGTCGGGCAGGGCGCGCACCACACGATACGCGGCAACTCGATCCACGACAACGGCCTCGGCATCGATCTCGCCGGCAACGGGCTGACGGCCAACGATCCCCTCGACGCCGACACGGGCATAAACAACCTCCAGAACTTTCCGATCCTCCAGTCCGTCGAGCATCTCGGACCGCAGGGCTCGGGAAGCACGCGGATCCACGGCAAGCTCAACAGCGTCCCCTCGACAACCTTCGACCTCGACTTCTATTCGAATCCCGCCTGCTCAAACTTCCCGCGCGAGTTTCTCGAGGGTCAGACCTATCTCGGTTCCTCCGAGGTCACGACCGACGGTTCGGGCAACGCCTCGATCGACGTGACGTTTCCGGTCGTCACGGAGGTCGGGGCCCGGATCTCGGCCACGGCCACCGACCCGGCCGGGAACACCTCCGAGTTCTCGCAGCGGATCATCTTCTCGATCAATCCCACTTCGGGGTCGGCCGCTGGGGGCACGGCCTTCACGATCTCCGGCACCGACTTCGCCGACCCGACGACGATCACGGTGGGCGGCACGCCGGCCGCCGGCGTCACGTTCACGGACGACCACACGCTTCACGCCACCATGCCCGCGTTCGCCCCCGGCACGGCCCAGGACGTCGTGGTCACGACACCGGACACCACGACGGGCACGCTCATCAAGGGCTGGGTGGCGAACTTCCTGGACGTACCGGGAGCGCACCAGTTCTACGCGTACGTCACCAAGCTCGTCTCCAACGGCATCACCGCGGGCGCGGGAGGCGGCAACTACGGCGTGGACCAGCCGACGCTGCGCCAGCAGATGGCCGTCTTCCTTCTGAAGGGCAAGCACGGTCTCTGCTACACGCCACCTCCCTGCGCGGGCACGTTCGGCGATGTTCCCTGTCCTTCCACCTTTGCCGACTGGATCGAGGCTCTCGCGTCGGAGGGGATATCGGGAGGCTGCGGCGGCGGCAACTTCTGCCCGGCCAACCCGGTGCGGCGAGACCAGATGGCGCCGTTTCTCTTGAAGGCCGAGCACGGCTCGTCCTACACACCGCCGACCTGCACGGGCATGTTTTCCGACGTGCCCTGCCCGAGCCTGTTCGCCGACTGGATCGAGCAGCTCTTTGCAGAATCCATCACCGGCGGCTGCGGTGGCGGCAACTACTGCCCGCAGAACCCCGCGACGCGTGGCCAGATGGCCGTGTTCCTGGCGATCACGTTCGGCCTGAACTAGTCAGGGACTCAGGCCGCAGCGGCGCCGAGCTCGTGCGCGACGGCGTCGAGCTCGGCTCTGGCGATTGCGCCGGACCGGAAATGGCGCAGGAGGATCAGCCCCGGAAGACTCCGTGTTTTCTCCGTGTCTCGACGAGAGCCGAGGACAGTCGACGGCAGACGCCCTGCGCCAACCTTTTGATCTGTCTACTCTGAGCTGTCGTCCGGCGTCTTCAGCTCCTCCCCGTTCTCCCCTCCGGAGCTAAAGGTCGCGCGTTCGAATCGCGCCGGGCGCACCATTTCTTTCCCATCCGTCGAAGTCCGGTTCGACGAATGAGTTCGGAATGATTTCCGAGTTCTGCCTCCAGCGTGTAGGCCCCGCATTGGGAGACGACGCTGGGGGCCTCGCTACCGTCCGCTTCACAGCCAGCCGCCGGTGAACCCGGCTCGCCGTAGCCCCGCGATCACGGCTGGGCAGCCGCGCATGATGTCCCAGATGAGACCCGATCGGTAGTTCTCGATCATCAACACGACCGGTCCCTGGTCGATGCCGAAGTGATAGGGCGTGACCCACCAACCGGTCGGGCTCTCTTCCACGGCGAAGGTCTGGTTGAACGACGGCTTGAACCCGTAGGGGGCGGTCATTCCAAGGTCCAATCGGGCGAAATGTCGGGCGGTCGGGATGACGATTTCCGGCGCGAACGGCAACGACGCGACCACGACCCACGGTGCGACAGTGCCGTCGTCGGGGCCAAACGGCGCGCCGCGGGCGATGTAGCCCTGAAACTCCCGGTCGACGCCGTGCACTGCGCGCTTGACCCAGCCCGGGCCATCACAGGCCGTGAAGCCCCAACAGTGCTCCCCGTAGCCCTCGAAGCCCAGCGGGTTCCTGATCGCATACTCCTGCTGCACAAAGGTCGCCTGCCGGCTGTTCTCGAAGTAGTCGCTGGCGCGCTCGCGCATGAACGCGTCGCGAATGCCACGGAAGTCGATCCAGAGGTGCGAAAGTTGGTGTGTGAACAACGGCCCGGAGTAGAGCAGCTCGCGGCCGTAGATTTCCTTCCACTGATAGGTGGCGCAGTACGCGTTGTAACTCTCCGGCGGAATTGGGTGAGTCGGCGAGCCGAGTGCGAGAAGGTAGAGCAAGAGCCCTTCGTCATATCCCTCGTAGCGGTACGGCAGAAAGCCGGTCTCGGGCTTCCAGCCGTGGGTGAGCGTCGGGCCACCATTGCACGCCCAGTCCCAGTCGGCCCGGCTGTAGAGCGCGTCGGCCAGGCGTCGGACGTCAGCCTCTTCCTCCGTGTCGGCGTCGAAGTAGGTGGCACAGGTAAGGGCACCCGCGAACAAGAACGCCGAGTCGAGCGTGGAGAGCTCGCAATTCCAGACGCGACGGCCGGTATCGATGTCGAGGAAGTGATAGAAGAACCCCTTGTACCCGGCCGTATCCGGCTCAGGTCCGTGCGGGAGGTTCATGAGGCTGCGGAGTCTGCGGCGGGCGATCTTCGCACCGAACTTGCGAATGAGCACGCCGCGCTCGACAACAGCCGGGATCGTCGCCAGGGCGAGACCGACGGCCGCGATGCTGCATGGCGCGTCGGGGTCGGTCTTGTCACGGACCAGCCCATTGTCCGGGTTGGTCTCGTGAAGGTAGTACTGCACCGTGGTCCGCTGAAGCCGGGCGAGTTCCTCGTCCGTCGGCAGCCGGTTTAAGTCCTCCTCTGCCGGCAGCTGGTCGGCCATCCTTTTCTTCCTGTCCTCCCTTCCGCTGTCCCTCAGCCCAGCTCGACTCGAACTTCGATGGGTTTTTCCGTCGTCCATGAGCGGGATTTCGCCATCGGGCACGGCCTGCGCGTCTACCGTAACGGCACGCACGCCGCGGCCCGTGCCTGCTGCGTTCTCCACGACGATATGGTAGATCGCGGAGCGGTGGCGGTAGGTGAGCTCGTAACGCGGCCAATCCGGCGCGACGCAGGGGTCGATCTTCACACGGTCCCCTCGTTTGTGGAAGCCGAGGATCGCCTCGAGGCCGACGCGATACAGCCAGCTGGCAGAGCCGGTGTACCAAGTCCAGCCACCCCGCCCTATATGCGGCGGCGCTCCGTAGACGTCCGCCGCCACGACGTACGGTTCCACCATGTACCGCGCAACGTCTTCGGGAGTCGCGCCATGGCGGACCGGGTTGAGCAATGCGAACAACTCCAGCGCGCGCTTGCCCCGGCCGAGCAGGGCCGTCGCCAGCACGACCCAGGTAGCGGCATGAGTGTACTGCCCGCCGTTTTCGCGGATTCCGGGCACGTAGCCCTTGATGTAGCCGGGCTCGAGCGAGCCGCGATCGAACGGTGGCGTGAACAGCAGGATCATCTGATCCGCATCGCGGACCAGACGATCCTCCACCGCCGACATCGCCTGACGCGCCCTCTCCGCGTTGGCGGCTCCGGAGATCACCGCCCACGTCTGGGCGATCGAATCGATCTGGCACTCCTCGCTCTGCGCCGAGCCGAGCGGAGTGCCGTCGTCGAAGTACGCCCGCCGGTACCAGCCGCCGTCCCAGGCGTGCTCCTCCAACGCTCCTCGCAGCGCCTCCGCTCGCTCCCGGCACCAGGCCGCGCGCGCAGCGTCCCGGCGCCGCTCGGCCAGGCCTGCGAACTCTCGTAGCGTTGCCAGCATGAACCAGCCGTTCCAGACGCTCTCGCCTTTCCCCTCCGCCCCGACCTGGTTCATGCCATCGTTCCAGTCGCCGGTGCCCATCAGCGGCAGGCCGTGCGGTCCGAGCCTCAGGCCGTGCTCCAGCGCTCGCACGCAGTGCTCGTAGACCGTCCCGGTCACGTCGCTCACATCGGGGAGACCATAGTCCTCCTCCTGTTCGGGCCTGCAGGACCGGCGCCCGCAAGAACGGCACCCGCTCATCCAGCAGCGCCGTGTCGCCGGTTGTGGCGATGTAGTGACAGGTGACGAAAGGCAGGAAGTAGAGATCGTCGGTGATCCGCGTGCGGACACCGCGGCCCGCCGGCGGGTGCCACCAGTGCTGCACGTCCCCCTCTTCGAACTGTCTGGCGGCCGCTCGCAGGATCTGCCCGCGCGCTTGCTCAGCGGCGCCGTAAACAAGCGCCATCGCGTCCTGCAATTGGTCGCGGAAGCCGAAGGCCCCGCCAGACTGGTAGAACCCGGTCCGGCCCCATACCCTGCACCCAAGCGCCTGGTAGATCAACCAGCGATTGAGCATCAGATCCAGGGCAGGGTCGGGCGTGCGGACCTGTACGGTCCCAAGAATGCGATCCCACCCCGCCGTGACCTCCTCCAGCGCCTTGTCCGCTCGCCCGGCCTCACCGTAGAACCGAATGTGCCGCCGCGCGTCTTCCTCAGTCTCCGCTTGTCCGAGCAAGAAGAAGACGACGTCCTCACCGCCCGGCGGCAACTCCAGCCCGGTCATGAACGCGGCGCAGGAGTCGCAGAGCTCACCAGCCCGATCGGAGAGCCGCTCCCGCCTGAGGGCGGCGGGCGTTTCCGCCGCGCCGTAGCGCCCCAGGAACTCGGTGCGGTCGGTCGTGAACGAGCGGGGGCGACGCGCCACGTCGGCGAAAGCGACTCGCCCGGCGAAATCACCTGCCCAGGCGCTTCGAGCGAAGAGGGCGCCGCTCTCAGGGTCGAGCGTGCACAGGACATTCAGGGGGGCCTGCTCGCGAAGCGCGCCAAGCACCCACTCGACATAGAAGGTGGCTGACAGCCGCCTGGGCCGAGCGCTGAGGTTGCTGACCCGCAGGCGAATCAGCTTGACCGGATCGACAGCGGCGACGAAGACGACGAGGTCTTGAACCAATCCGTGGCTGGTTTTGGTGAAGCGGGTGTAGCCTTGTCCGTGACGGACGACGGTCGTCGCATCGCCGCCGCAGGGGCTCGGCGCCGGTGACCAGAATTCCCCAGTCTCCTCGTCGCGGAGATAGAGGGCCTCACCGGGTGGGTCGGCGACCGGGTCATTGCTCCACGGGGTCAGCCGGTTCATCTGGGCGTTGCCGGCCCAGGTGTAGCCGGCGCCGGCTTCGGTTATCAGGCAACCGAACTCAGGGTTAGCGAGGACGTTGCTCCACGGAGCCGGCGGCCGCTCGCGACCGCGAAGCGTCACTACGTACTCCCGGCCGTCCCGCGTGAACCCGCCCAGCCCGTTGGCAAACAACAGCGCCTCGCCAGCAGCGCTCGACTCGTCGGGAGTGGCCGTCGTCGTGGCGGCTGTGGCGGGGAGGTCCGCCGGCAGCGTGTCAGGGGCAGCCGCCTCGTCGAGCTGTGCGGCCAGTGAGCCCGCGTCCCCGCGCAAGATCGCGCGGGCCGCGGCCTCGAGCAGTACGACGTCCTCCGCCGGCATTCCTCCCGAGGTTCGCAGGAACACGCCGCCTGGCTTGTCCGATAGCTCGGCGGTCGGTCCCAACCGCACCAGTTCCTCAAGCAGGTCGTGCAGTTCATGAGCAGGCTCGGCATCATTCAGGAGGACGAGGTCCGCCACTAGCCCGCAGCGACGCCAGTAGGCGTGGGCTCGGATGAGTTCGCCGGCCAAGTCCAAGTCGCCGGGCGAGCGAATCGGGCCAGCACGATTGGATGATCTCCGGAGATCGCGTGCGGCCACAGACCCGACTGGCCGAGACGGTTTGCTGTAACGGACTCTCGCGACCGAAGGGCCGGCCCGGCGAAGAGAACGTGAGCTGCCAGCCGGTGGAACAGGCTGGCGTCTTCTGGTGCGATGCCGAGCGCGACAAGCATCGCCTGACTGTGGATCCTCGACTGCTCGAACGTGCGCGCGACTTCGGCCAGGTCGCTGAACCTGAGGGCCAGAGCAACCGCCTCGTTGCGGTCGGCGGCTATTGCGTTACCGAAAGCAAGGACCGCGGATGTGCCCGGCGCGAGCCGAACCCGGCGGCGCAAGCTGAAAACTGGGTCGAGAACCGGCCCGACGGTTCCCGACAGGGCAGCTCCCAAATCCAGAGCGACGGGACAGGCCGAGGAACGGCCCCGGCCCAGGAATTTGGCCCGGTCGGTCTCGTACTCGACCTCTCCGACACCGCTGTCGGCTCTCTCCGGGCCGGCCAAAAAGTGCAGGGCCCAGATCGGTTTCTGATCCCGCGCGCGAGGCCGTCGGCGGCATAGCAGAGTTGAGGGCGCGGGCAGGTACTCGGTCTCTAGAAAAAGCTTGGCGAAGGCCGGATGGGCCTGATCGGCGCGGCGACCATTCAGGGACACCTCGGCGTAGCTGGACACGTCCAGCGTGCGGGGCAAGACGCCGTGATTCGTCAACGTGATCCGCCGAACCTCGGCATCCGCGTCGGCTGCGACCGCGATTTCATAGCGCGTTTCGATATCCGCATCGCGACGCTGGAAAACGGCGCGATCAGAACCGAGCATCGCCTCGTAGTCGTCGGGGTCTCCACCGAGCGGCTGCCGACCAGCCGACCATGCGCCGCCGCCATCGAGGTCGCGGATGTAGAAGTACTGTCCCCAGCAGTCTCTGGTCGCGTCCTCGCGCCAGCGCGTCACGTCGATCCCATCACAGGTGCTGTATCCGCTCCCGGCCTGGGTCAGCATGACGGTGTAACGACCGTTCGACAGCAAGCAGACGTTCGAAGGCGACACGTCGGCTGCAGCCTCGTGGCGCGGGGCGTCGGCCGCGGGCCGCACAGAAGAATGAGCCACGGCGATCCTCCTTGTTGGGCGACCGTCTCTAGCGAGGCTGCGAGCATGCTCCTTTAATAAAGGCAGCGTATCCCCGATTCCTCATCCGGCCGCGCCGCTGGGGGTGAGACGGTTCCGGCTGACTCGGGGCGAAACGGGGGACGCCTTGTGAGAATTGACCGGAGAGTTGTAGGTTCGAGTCCTACCTGAGGCTCTCAAAGGTCCCGCGTTCGAATCGCGGCGGGCGCACCAACTTTCTCGGGGCAGCTCGCGTGTTCGCGGCGTTACGGCGCCGGCGACAGGCAGTATGGTTCGGGCGCGCCCCGATCCGGAACCCAGACGACGCGGGCGAGCGGCCCGGACCGTCCTGTCCAGCGGATCTCACCCGCAATCGCAATCGACTCACCGACGTGGCATCGCTCCCGGGGGCCGATCAGTGGCAGGGCCTTGTCGAGCGACAACACCCAGGTCTTCGCCGCGTCTTCGGCGGACCAGCCGAGCGTCATCTTGCTCGTCGAGACCGGGCCGCTCAGCGGGGAGGGGTCCTCAGGCACGACCGCGAGCGTGATTCCCGGGCTTCTCCGCACGATGGGCTGGAGGACGCGCCCTCGGTCCCGGGCCCGAGCCTGAGCACGCCGCATCTCGAAGGCGCCCTGCCACGCCTGCTGCGACGCAGAGAAACACGAGCACGGCGGCCGCCGCCGGAAGGACATCGGGAACGAGAAGGCGGACCAGCGCGGCGGCCACGAGCACGCAGGCGAATGGAAGGGCCGGCAGCAGGAACCGCGTTTCGTAACTCGAGATGCGCGCGCCGTGCCACGCGACACTCCGGCCCGCCAGGACGACCGGCAGAGTCGCCGCGCCGATCGCGACGACCAGCGCCGCGGCGCGGCGACGATCGAACCCTCGGGGGTCCGGAGCCGCGAAGCGGCGAACCGCCGTCACGACGAACGGCATGACGGCGAGCCCGAGCGCGAGCGCGACGAGCGTCCCTCTCGAGTCGGGATCGAGCTCCAGGCGCCAGGCGGCGTCGCCGTAGGCCCCGATCAGCGCATACCAGAACCCGGCGAGCCAGAGTCCGACGGGCCGCAGCGGATGATCGAGGAGGTTCGAAAGCAGCGTGGCCGGCGCGACGTCCGGGCGAGCGGCGGCGTCCGCGGCCAGACGAAACAGGAAGGCGCCCGCTCCCGCGCCAAGCGCCAGGAGCGCGGCGGTCCCGCGACGACGCATCGCGAGGGCCAGGGCGGCGCCGCCGAACGCGGCCGCCACGCCGTATTCGCTGATCACGGCGGCGAGTCCCGTCAGGAGCAGGACGGCCGCCGCGCGAGCCGGGCGGCGGACTCCCGGCGCCGGGAGATCGAGGAGAAGCGCGCCGAGGACGAGCGACACCGGAAGGACGTCCGGATAGGCGATCGTCAGGCCCACGAACTGCACCTGCACGACGATCGGCGAAAGAAGGAGCAGCGCGGGCAGCCACGACCATCGCTCCTCACCGGGAAAGAGCCGTTTCCAGAGAAGGGACGTCAGCCATGCGAGGACCGCCCAGGCCGCGAGGGCGATGCAGACTTGCACGACCCGTCCCGAGCCGACGACGTTCTCGGTCAGTTGAAGCATCCAGCCGTAGAGAGGCCGGTCCGAGTGGTACGCCGCCAGCGCGTCCTTGCCGCGCTCGCGCTCGAGCAGCGGCAGGATGGCGTCGCTGTGGACGGGAAAGCCGGTCCAGGCACCGAATCCCACGGCCGCGAACATCGCAGCGAACGGTGCGAGGAGCGGCAGCGGAGGTTTCGGCCCGACCCTCATCGGAAGTTCTCGACCAGCATCAGGTCGTCGGTCGAGAAATCCACGCGCGTGAAGAAGATCGTCTTCCCGTCTCGCGACGCGGTCAGCCACGCGCCGACGCGGTAGTGCGACATGACCGCCGGAACCACGGCCTCAATGGTGGCACAGCCGGCGGCGCGCTCGCTTCACTCCTGACCGCGCTTCAGAGCGGCCACCTCCGCCCGCAGCGTCTCGATCTGGACCTGCTGCTCCTGCACGGCCTTGACCAGGGGCGCGATCAGCTGGGCGTAGCGCAGCGACAGCGTACGATCCGGATCGCCGCCCGCGTCCACGACGTTGTACGTGTCGCCCAGAACGGCCTCCACGTCCTGCGCCACGAATCCCATGTCGGCGCGGCCGTTGCCGCCCCTGAGTCGGTACGACACGGGCTTCAACGCGAGAACGAGCGGCAGCCCCTGCTCGAGCGAGCGCACATTCGTCTTCGCGCGCCCGTCCGATAGCGTGCTCCATGCGACCTTGCCGCCGATCGAGTTGACGAAGACGTTTCCGAGGCGCACCTGGTTCGTGGCGTCACAGTACGCGTCCATGCCGACGGCCGTGCAGTTGTCGACCTCCGCCGTGGCGCCAGCGGAGCTGACAAACGTGTTGTAGCTTCCGGTGTCGAGGGCATCGAACGTCACAGGCGTGCCGAGATACCCCGTGATCTGGTCCACGCGCGCCCCGGCGTTGTATCCGAGCGCCGTGTTGAAAGACCCGACGTCGAGGGCAACGAGAGCCTGGGCGCCGAGGGCGGAGTTGAAAGCTCCGGCCTGACTGAACATGAGGGCGCCCGAGCCGATGGCCGTGTTGCTGTGACCGTTGGTGGTGGCCGTGGGCTGGTTGTTCCCAAGCGCAAACTCGCCCACGGCGGTATTCCCTGCGTACCAGAACGAACCGTTGTCGAAGGACTGTACGGCGAGCGCCGCGCTGCCGATGGCCGTGTTGCCCACCGCGCTCGTGTTGTTCTGCAGAGCGTGAAAGCCGATCGCCGTGTTGCCGCCGTCCTTCTGTCCCGGGCTCCACGTGGCCGTCCCCCGTACCGCCTTCTCGACGAAAACCGCCATCTGTCCGCGCGTCACCGGACCGTTCGGGCAATAGTTGCCTCCGCCGCAACCGCCGGTGATCTGATCCGCCGCGTACTGCTCGATCCAGGCGTCGAACAGGCCGCTGCAGTTGACGTCGTCGAAAACCGCGCCCGTGCACGGCGGGGGCTCGAACTGCGGCCATGGCCGGCGCCGCCACGAGCGTCGCCAAAAGGAATCCCGAGAGCCGCGGGGCCACTCGTCGCTCGCTCATTGCTTCCTCCTTCTGGAAAACCTTCAGCATAGACCCGGACGACACCTGTCGCCCGCCAGGACTACGATCGGGCCATGAGCCAGACCGATCGCATCCCCGACATCCCTCCCTCGCGCCACTGCGACGTCGATCATGAAGGGCGGGATCACGAGCGGCGTGGTCTACCCGTCCGCCGGCGTGGAGCTTCGAAAACGCTTCACGCTCAAGAGCATCGGCGGGGCGAGCGCCGGAGCGATCGCCGCGGCGTTCTTTGCGGCCGCCGAGCACCGACGTTCGGCGCTCGGGTCGAGCGCCGGTTTCGCGGAGCTCGCGACGTACCCGGAGAAGTTCGGAGCGACGACGTCAGCGGGCACGTCCTTTCTTCTCTCGCTGTTCCAGCCGGCGAAAAATGCCCGGCGGCTCTTCCGGCTGCTCCTCGCTTTCCTCGGAAACGACAAGTGGCGCAAGCTCTTCCGCGTTCTGGGAACGGCCGTCCTCCAGTATCCGCTGGCGTTTCTCCTCGGACTCTTGCCCGGAGCGGCGTTCGGGTGGCTCGCGTTTCGGAGCGATTCGCCCGCAGGTTTCCGAGCCCTGTTCGTGGCGCTTGCCCGTGGCGACCGTCGTCCTGGGTCTGCTGATCCCCGTCGCCGTGATCCTGCTCGACCTCGTCCGGGCCGCCTCGAAAAACCAGTACGGGCTATGCCCCGGGCGGCGCGGCTCTTCCGAGAAGCCCGGGGACCCGCCGCCTCTGACCGACTGGGTGGAGGAGAGACTCGACGAGATCGCCTTCGGCGGCGTGGAGAGCCCTTCCCGGCCCACGGGCTACTCGGCGGACGACCCGCTGACTTTCGCCGACCTCTGGGGCGGGCGCACCGCCGAAGACCGCCGCCGCCTCGAGGCCGACGCGAGCGGACGCCGGATCAACCTCGAAGTCATGACGACCAACCTCACCCAGGCCCGGCCGTATCGCCTTCCCTTCGAGTCCCAGACGCTCTACTTCGACCCGACGGAGCTCGAGCCGCTGTTTTCGCCGCGTGTCATCGAGTTCATGAAGCGTCAGCGTCGCCCGCCCTCGGACGACCGGGACTGCTGGCCGACCTCGCGTCGGCTCGCGGTCTGATCGCGTTCCCGAGGCCCGCCGATCTGCCGGTCGTCGTCGCGGTGCGGATCGAGCCTGAGCTTTCCGATCCTCATCAGCGCCGTTCCCTTGTGGGGCTTCGATTTCAGCTACGCCGCGAAGGACTCGCGAGGAGAGCGCGGGTTCCCCCTTCTCACGCGCTGCTGGTTCTCCGATGGCGGCATCACGAGCAACTTCCCCATCCACTTCTTCGACGGTCCGCTTCCCCGCTGGCCGACGTTCGCCTTCAACCTCACGCCGTTTCATCCGAAGTTTGGCCTACGACCCGAACGACGAGAACGAAGAACGTCTGGCTGCCGCGGACCATCGGCGACGGCCAGACCGAGACTGGGCGAGACCCTGCCCGAGGCGAGCTCTCCCGCGACTGCTCTGGTTTCTGGGCCGGAACGTCGAGACGATGCACAACTGGCGCGACAACATCCAGCTGAAAGTCCCCGGATACCGCGACCGGATCGCGCAGGTGCACCTGCGGACGAACAGGGAGGCATCAATCTCCGGATGGAGAAGGGCGCGATCGAGGCCTTGAGCGCGCGGGGCGCCCATGCGGCCCGGTCCCTCGCCAGCGGTTGGCGACGTCCCGCCCGCGGAACCATCTGACCTGGGACAACCAGCTGCGTCCGCCTGCGCTCGACGATGAGCCTGCTCAGCAGCAGCTGCCCGGATCCGGCGCGCGGTCGCCGGAAAGAGGGCGCCGCACTCCTACGCCGACCTCGAGGAAGGGCCTCCGTCCTACCGCTTCGAAGTTCCGCCGCGGCGGCGGAGATGCTCGAGCGGCTCGAAGGGCTGGCGAACGCGTGGTCGGCCACCCGCGGCGCTTACTGAAGAGCTCCCAAGCCCTCGCCCGGAGCTCGCATCCTGCCCCGAGTCTGACGAAGCGCGCTCACACCCACGCCACGCCGTAGATGGCGGGCCGCGGCCGGCTGCGGCCGGACGATGGCCGTGGCGAGGTGCTCGGTCCCGCAGTTCTCGCAGCGGACGGCGCGAAGCCGACGATCACGGCGCGGGCGTCGACCTGCTGCAGGGCTTCGAGCAGGACGTGGACGCCCTTGTTGTAGAGCAGCTTCCCGAAATAGACGACCGTCGGCTCGTCGCCGGCGAGGAAGGCGGCAAGGCGTTCGGCGTTGCCCTCGTCCGGGAGCCGCTCGTTCGCGCCACCGGGGTTCGGAGGATCCTGCCTCGCCTCCTCGAGGAGCCCGGCCAGCGCCTCTGCGCGCGGCCGCGGACGCCACTCGTCCACGTCGACTCCTGGAGGCACCTCGTGCACGCGGTCGACGTGCCCGACGACGTCCTCGAGCACCTCCCGGATGTGCGCCGAGCCGACGAAGGTCGCCTCCGCCTGCGCGAGCGCATCCCGACCCCACGCCGCCAGCGCCTCGTTGCCGCGCATCGAGTACTCCAGCTCGGAGCCGTGAGCCTTGACCGCGAAGCGCGCACCGCTCGCGGCACCGACCGGGGCGCCGAGCAGAACGTGGTTCGCGAAGACGAGGTCGGCCGGAAGGTGCTCGCGCAGGGCCGCCGCGTTCCGCTCCACCCACGCGTCGAGCTCCGCGCGCGTGCAGTCCTGAACGAGCTTCACCTCATAGCCCTCGTAGCGGTCGAGCACGAAGACCGGCAGCAGCCCGCCCACGTCCGGCCGCACGGTGCCGGCGCCGCCGAGGTCGTAGAGCCCCGGCTGCGGCTCCTGGCTGAAGACCGTGACGTCGTGGCCGGCGCGCGTCCACTCGCGCGCGAGCGACCGGGTGTAGACGTTCGAGCCCGTCCCGCCGAGGAGATAGCCGTGCCAGAGCAGGATCTTCATCGCCGCATCCTGCCGATACCGGCGGGGTGCTGCGGGTTCCGCGGTCCGGCCTAGGTCAGGTGGAAATACAACGCGTAGAGGAGCTCGACGGCGGGGTTCGAGGCATGGACGGCAACGTCCGCCGGCACGTCGAGCAGCGCCTCGGAGTAGTTGAAGACGATCTTCACGCCCGCGTCGATCAGGTCGTCGGCCGCCTGCTGCGCGCTGTCCGCCGGAACCGCAATCACGCCGACGATGATGTTGTTGTCGCGCACCGCCTCGCGCAGCTGCGCGTACGGCTGGACGGCGAGGCTGCCGATCGAACGGCCCGTCTTCTCGGGATCGGTGTCGAGGACGGCGGCGATGTTGATCCCGTGCTCGGCGAAGATCGGCGAGCTCGCGATCGCCTGGCCGAGGCGGCCGGCGCCGACGAGTGCGATGTTGTGCTGGCCCTGCGTCCGCAGGATCTTCCGGATCTCGCCGAGCAGCGAGTCGATGTTGTAGCCGACTCCGCGCTTGCCGAACTTGCCGAAGCCGGAGAGGTCGCGGCGGATCTGGGTGGCGTTGATGTTGGTGTAGTCGGAGATCTCCTGCGACGAGATCCGGTCCTTCCCCATCTTCTTCGCCTGCGTCAGCACCTGCAGGTAGCGGGAGAGACGCGCTGCAACCCCCACCGTCAACCGATCCGCCAACTCATCCCCCTCGTCGCTTGTAACACGCTCGTGACATTGTGCCCACGGTCTCGTGCGGGCGCGGAAGGAACCGTCAGCGGCAGGCCTTCAGCCGCTGGCGCAGTGCTTCCGGCTGGACGAAGTACGTGAACGCCCGCTCACCGTCGATCTCGACCACCGGGATCGACTCCCGGTACGCGGCCTCGAGCTCCGGCGAGCCGCCGATGTCGACCCGCTCGAAGTCGCCCGCACAGACCTGGTCGACCACCTCGAGTGCCCGCTCGCAGAGGTGGCAGCCGTCCGCGACGAAGAGCCTGACCCTAGGGATACAGCCCCCGGGTCACGGTCGCCTCCGAGACGCGGCGCACCCCGAGCCCGTAGGCCGCCATCCGCATGCTCGTCGCGTGCTGCTTCTGCATCGCCAGCGTCTCCTGGAAGGCGCGGGTGACGATGTCGTCGAGCCGCTGGTTGACCTCCTCCTCCTTCCAGAAGTACTTCTGCAGCCCCTGCACCCACTCGAAGTAGCTGACGGTGACGCCGCCGGCGTTGGCGAGGATGTCGGGGAGGACGGTGACGCCGTTCTCGCGGAGGATCTCGTCGGCGGTCGGGCGTGGTCGGGCCGTTGGCGCCCTCGACGACGATGCGGGCCTTGCACGTGCGGCGCGCGTTGTCGGCGTCGATCGTGTTCTCCATCGCGGCGGGGATCAGCACGTCGCACTCGCAGGCGAGCAGCTCCTCGTTGGTGATCGCGTCGGCCGCCGGGGAAGCCGACGAGCGTGCCGTTCTCCGTTGTAGTGCGCGCCGGCGGCTTCGATGTCGATGCCGGTCTCGTCGTAGATGCCGCCGGCCTTGTCGCTGACGGCGACGACGATCGCGCCGCGCTCGTGCGAGCAGGCGGGCGGTGTGGTAGCCGACGTTGCCGAACCCCTGGACGGCGACGCGCACGTCCGTCGAGCTGCTTGTTCTGCGTCGCGAGGAACTTCGCGCAGCACGTTCATCACGCCGCGCCCGGTCGCCTCCTCGCGGCCGACGCGATCCGCCGATGCGACCGGCTTGCCGGTGACGACGCCGAGCGCCTGGTGGCCGACCATCATGCGAGTACGTGTCGAGGACCCACGCCATCACCTGCGCGTCGGTGCCGACGTCGGGGGCGGGGATGTCCGTGCTCGGGGCCGATGATCGGCATGATCTCGCGCGGTGTAGCGGCGCGTGAGGCGCTCCTTCTCGCCGCATCGAGAGCTTCTTCGGGTCGCAGACGACGCCGCCCTTGGCGCCGCCGAAGGGCAGGTCCGACCAGCGCGTTCTTCCACGTCTGGAGCATCGCCAGCGCCATGACCTCGTCGCGCGTGACGGCCGGGTCGTAGCGGATCCCGCCCTTGAACGGCCCGCGGGCGTTGTTGTGCTGGGACGCGGTAGCCGGTGAAGACCTGGATCGAGCCGTCGTCCAGCGTCACCGGGATCGAGACCTCGACAGCCTTCTTGCACTTCTCGAGGACGTTGATCAGGTTCGGGTCGATCCCGAAGGTCTGCCCGACGCTGCGCAGCTGCTGGCGCGCGAGCTCGAGTGGGTTCTCGCGAAGATGTGTGGGGGCTTCCGCAGTCGACATCCTGACTCCTTCTCTCGAGGCCGCGGAGGAGTCTAACGCCGCGGGATCAACGAATCCTGAAGTCGACGGTCTCCGCCTCGGCCGGCCCGTCGGGCGGCACCGCGAGCACGCGCAGCCGGTACGCACCCTTCGCCAGCGCGCCCCCGCGCGGGCCGCGGCCGGTGAGCCCGAAGGCGTACCGGCCGGGCAGCACGTCGCGCAGCCGTGCGACGAGGCCGAGCCGATCCTTGCCCCGCCAGAGCTCGACGTCGAGGCGGGAGACCGGACGGAGCTGGCGCCGCCCGGCGAGGTCGCGGACCTGGCCCGCCTGCACGGTCAAGACGGCCGGCGCCCGGTCGGAGGCTCGGAAGGAGCGGGTGGAGATCGCGACGCCGCCGATCAGTGCCGAACCCTTGAAGGGGAGGGCGACCGCCCAGGGCACGACGACGCGGCCGCCGCCGGAGACCTCCAGCCGTGCCCGTCCCTGGATCGCGCCGACGCGGCGCGGCAGGAAGGTCAGGCGCGCGGTCAGCTTGATCCGGGTGCTCGCCCCCGGGGCGAGCCGCACGCGGGCAGGATCGGCGGTGACCGAGAGGCCCGCGATCGCCTCGGTCGCCGCGGCGACGTCGACGTTGACGCGCCTGGAGGAGACGTTCCTGACGGAGATCCTGCGAACGGCGGCCCAGCCCGGCTTGTCGGCGGACCCAAAGCCGACGGTCGCCGGCTCCGAGATCACCTCTGCCGCGGACGCGGCGAGGGGGTCGAGCGCGCCGGCACCCTGCGCGGAGACAGGGCTCGAAGCGGCCCGGACGCTGGTCCCGACGAGCGCCCCTTTCAGCGCGGCGGCGTCGAGCTCGGGACGGGCCTGCGCAAGCGCGACCGCGGCGCCCCCGGCCAGTGCGGTCGCGGCGCTCGTGCCGCTGATCGTGGCGTAGCGAGCGGTGCGATCGGCATTCCGGCCCGGGTCGGCGGTGACGATCTCGACGCCGGGCGCTGCAACCTCGGGCTTGATCCCGCCGCCGAAGGCAAGGCCCTGCGAGGAGAACGGCGCGATCGAGGCCCGGCGTTCGTTCGCCTTCCAACCGGTCGCTCCCAGCGAGACATGCACGTCGTACCCGCGGGCGAGGGCTGACCGGAGCGCGGCTGCCGCATCGCGCGGGATGCCGATCATTGGGACGTCGAGCCGGTCGTCGAGGCCGAGGGCACCTGCCGGGACGACGCCATCGACGAGGATCGCGGCGGCGCCGGCGAGCACTGCGGCGCGCGCCTCGTCGGTCGGTCCGGACGTCCGCGAGAGCAACGTCGCGCGCCCGGCCACGAGGCTGTACCCGCGGTCGTCGAAGTAGCGCGCGAGCGGCGTGCCGCGGGGCCCGGAGGCGGCATCGCGCCGTGGTCGCGCGACCGTGAGCGCAAGCGACGTTCGCGGTGCGGCAGCGCCGGCGAGCGCGACCTCTCGGTCGAGCAGCACGTGTAGGCCTGCCCGCACGATCACCCTGGCCGTGGCGGTGTCGGTGCGGAGGTCCGATGCCGCGACCGTGAGCGCGTCCGGCGCTCCGCCGGGGCCGCCGATGCTCCCGTAGCTCGGACCGGCCGGGCCTTCGTTGCCGGCGGGCACGACGACGAGGGTGTCGAGCCGGGCGGCCCCCTCGATCGCCCGGGCGAGCGGTCCGTCCGGGAAGGATGCGAACGGCTCGGTGACGCCGACGACCGCGACGCGCGCGGCGTCGAGCACGTCGCCGTCGGCGTCGGGATCGACGGCACGCTCGATCCCGGCGAGGAGCTGGTCGGTGCGGCCGTAGACGGCGAAGCCGCCCTCGGCGCTCGGTTGCCAGCCGGCGACGCGGATCGGCAGGATCGAGGCGGCGGGAACGACGCCGCGGATCCCGCCCGGGCCGTCGCTGCCGGCGATCAGCCCGGCAAGCTGGGTGCCGTGACGCTCGACGCGGGTCGGCTCGTGCGGGTGCGCACGGGCGATCCCGCGCCGCTCCGGGTCGAGCATGTCGACCCCGTCCAGCAGCCGGTCGCTGATGAACGGGTGCGTGAAGTCGACGCCGGTGTCGAGGAGCGCGACGGTGATTCCGCTGCCGTCGAAGCGCGGGATCCCGAGCTCGGCGCGCCGGCCCGCACCGGGGGCGAACGCGGCGCCGCGCAGCTCTTCGGACGAGAGCGCTGCCGGGTATGCCGCCCGCACCGGGTAGACGCCGAGGACGTCCGGGTCCCGCTCGAGCAGCGCCAGCGCGCGCCCGTCGATCGGCGCGGCGAAGCCGTTGAACGTGCGCGTGTAGACGAAATCCGGCACGAGCTGGATGCCTTCGCGCGAGAGCCGCGCGGCGACCTGCTTCTGCGCCGCCAGCGCCCCCGCCGTCCACTGGCGCATCGCCGACTCGGTCGCAGTGCCCCCCGCCTCCGCGATCCGGTCGGCGAGCGACGGATTCTCGAGCACGACGATCATCCGCTGGCCGATCGCGATCGCTGCACGGTCGCCGTCGACGAACCCGCGCCACGCCGTGGCGCCTTCCTCAGCGGCCACGGGCGGCTGCGCACTCTGACCGCCGCCGGCAGCGAGCAGCGCGACTGCGATCGCCAGCCCGGCGGCGAGGCTAGATGGTCTAAGGCGGTCAGGCCCGCGATGCATACGCGTCGAGGTCAAGGTAACGAGGATAGGGAAGCCGCCTGCCGTACCTGCCGGCGGACGCGATCATCGCCGCGTTGTCGGTGCACAACGCGAGCGGCGCGAAGCGGGCTCCCGGGAGCGACTCGCGTAGCTCGGAGTTCGCGGCGACGCCGCCGACCACGGCGACCTGTTCGTGGCCCTCCCGCTCGGCGGCTGCGCGCGTCCGCTCGACGAGAGCACGGACGATCGCGCGCTGGTAGGACGCGGCGAGGTCGGCCTTCCGCGACTCTGCCTCGCTGCCGAGGTCGCGCACGGCGTAGAGCAGCGCCGTCTTGACGCCGGAGAACGAGAAGTCGAGCCCGTCGAGCCGCGCGACCGGGAACGAGAACGCATCCGGGATCGCCATCGCGGGCCAGCCGGTCGATCTCGCGCCCGCCGGGGTAGCCCAATCCGAGCAGGCGGGCGCCCTTGTCGAACGCCTCCCCGGCGGCGTCGTCGATCGAGCTGCCGAGCACCCTGTAGCCCGCGTGATCCTGGACGTCGAGCAGCAGTGTGTGCCCGCCGCTCGCGAGCAGGCAGAGGAAGGGCGGCTCGACCGGATCGGGGCCGAGGAAGAGCGAGGCGACGTGGCCCTGCAGGTGGTCGACCGGCGCGAGCGGCAAGCCGCGCGCCCAGGCGAGCGCCTTCGCCGCCGAGACGCCGACGAGGAGCGCGCCGATCAGGCCTGGACCCTGCGTGACGGCGACCGTGTCGACGTCGTCGAGTGTCGCCCCCGCTTCGCCGAGCGCCTCACGCACGACGGGCAAGACGAGCTCGAGGTGGCGCCGCGATGCGACCTCGGGCACGACGCCGCCGTAGCGGGCGTGCAGGTCTGCCTGGGAGGAGACGACGTTCGCGCGGATCTCGCCCTCCTCGGTCACGAGCGCCGCCGCGGTCTCGTCGCAGGACGTCTCCAGACCCAAAATCATGTCGGCAGCATCAGCCGGCCTCGGCCTGCTCGTGCTCTTCCTTCTCGGGGAGTGCGACGGGGTCGCGCCACATGATCAAGGCGTCCTCGCGGTTGTCGGTGTAGTAGCCGCGCCGGACGCCGCGCGCGACGAAGCCGAGCCGCTCGTAGAGCGCGATCGCGCCGACGTTCGAGACGCGCACCTCGAGCGTGTAGCCGCGGCGCTCGTCCGACGACGTCACCTCGAAGAGCCGCTCGAGCAGCGCCCGGGCGATCCCGCGGCGGCGGTACTCGGACGTGACGGCGACGTTCATCACGTGCCAGGCGTCGACGTAGCGCGAGATGACGAGGTAGCCGACGAGCGCGCCGGTCTCGCGGTCGAAGGCGCCGAGCGAGAGCGAGCTCGGCTTGGCGAGCTCACCGGCGAACATCGAGCGCGACCACGGGGTCGGATACGACTCGCGCTCGATCCGCTCGATGTCGTTCAGGTCGTGCAGCTCGAGCTTGCGAAGATCGACGTTTCCCGCTCCGGCACCGGCAGAGCCGGCACCTCCGCTCCTGGGCGGCTCCGTCGAGCCTACGCCGCTCATGGCGCGATCTCCACGGCGTCCGGAAGCCGGACGTAGAGCGGCTCGACCAGCTCGACCGGGCCGAAGCCGGTCGCCAGCTGGGCATGGAAGCGGCGCCCGCGGCAGGTGGCGCTCGTCGTCGTCCGGGGGCACCGCCGCCCCGGCCTGCTCGAAGAGCTCGCGGTAGCGGACGGCGCCGTCGCCGACGTAGGTCGCTCCCGGCTCGATCTCCAGCTCGTCCGGTGCGAGCACCCTCGGCCCCGGCACGAAGACCTCGCGGCGCTTCGCGTCGATCACGGGGATCGCGCCGGGCGCGCCTGCGGCCAGGGCGTCGAGCGTCGAGACGCCCGCCGCGGGGACGTCGAGCGCGAGCGCGAGCCCGCGTGCGGCTGCGAGCCCGATCCTGATCCCGGTGAAGCTGCCCGGCCCGATCCCGACCGCGAGCCCGGTGATGTCGCGCGGGTGCGCTCCCCCCTGGCGCACGAGCGCATCGACGTCCGCCAGCAGCGTCGACGCGCGCGAGACCCGCTCGCCGAGCAGCTCCCCGTCGCCGACGAGGGCGCTCGTGGCGCGGTCAGTCGCGGTGTCGAAGGCCAGGATCAGCGTCATGGCCGAAGGTTACGTCGCCCTCGATCAGGATTCGCCGGCTCTGCTCGTCGACGTGCTCGAGGCGGACGGCACGCGCGCACGGGCGGCAGCCCGGCTCCGGCCGCCTCGGGCCATTCGACGAAGACGATCGCGTCCTCGAAGTACGGCTCGAGGTCGCCCCACTCCGCCTGCGACACGGCCGTGAAGCGGTAGAGGTCGAGGTGGGAGACGTCCGGCTCGCCCTCGTAGCGGTGGCCGATCGTGTAGGTCGGGCTCGTCACCGGAGCGGTCACGCCGAGGGCGCGGCAGGCGCCGCGCACGAAGGTGGTCTTGCCGGAGCCGAGCTCGCCGGAGATCGTGACGACGTCGCCGGGCGCGAGCGCTGCGGCGAGCCGCGCTGCGATCGCCTCCGTCTCCGCGGGGGAGCTGGAGCGGATCTCCACGGCGCTAGAAGAGGCCGAGCTGGACGGCCGGCTCGAGTTGACGCTCGGCTCGGGCTCGAGCTCCGGCTCGACCTCGGGCTCGGCCGGCTCGGGCACGACGGTCGTCAGCCCGAGCAGCTCCGGGATCCGGCGAAAGTCCTCCTCGCAGCACCGAGAGCATCGAGCGGGTGTAGAGCGCCGCCGCCGGGTGGTAGAGCGGGTAGAGCGTGACCTCGTTGCCGCCGAGCGTCACCTGCTGCGGGACGCCGTGCACGCGCGTGATCCCGGTTGGCTTGCCGGAGAGCAGCTTGGTCGCGAAGTTGCCGAGCGTGGCCACGAGCGTCGGCCGGATCAGCTCGATCTGGTGGAAGAGGTGCGACTCGCAGGCCTCGATCTCCTCGGGCTGCGGGTCGCGGTTCCCGGGCGGGCGGCACTTGAGCACGTTCGCGATGTAGACGTCGGTGCGCGAGAGGCCGATCCCGTTCAGCAGCGTCTCGAGCAGCTTCCCCGCCTGCCCGACGAACGGGACGCCGTTCTTGTCCTCGTGGAAGCCGGGCGCCTCGCCGACGAACATCAGCTCCGCGTTCGCGTCGCCCGACCCGAACACGACCTGCGTTCGCGTCGCCGCGAGCGGACAGCGGGTGCAGGTGCTCGTCGCCTTCTCGTACTCGAGCAGCAGATCGCTCACGGGGGTGAGTCTAGACCCGGCGCAGGACGGTCAGCCGCAGCCGCAGCTGCCGCCGCAGCAGCCCCGACCGCCGCCGCCGAACTTCGGCTGGGAGGAGACGCCCGCGACCGCGAAGCTCGAGAGCTGCTTGAGCACGTTGCCGGCACCGCACTCCGGGCACGCGACCGCCTGCTCCGCGTTCCGCACGAGCTCCTCGAAATGCGACTCGCACTCCATGCACGCGTACTCGTAGATCGGCATGCTCAGAAGTCTAGTGGACTGGACGACCCCCACCCTCGAGGGCGAGCTCGTGCGCCTGGAGCCGCTCTCGGCCGATCACGAGGACGGCCTCTGGGAGGCGTCGCGCGACCCGCGGACGTGGCAGTGGCTCAGCGTCGACC
This sequence comes from uncultured Acidobacteriota bacterium, assembly GCA_963782585.1. Classification (GTDB taxonomy): domain Bacteria; phylum Acidobacteriota; class Thermoanaerobaculia; order UBA5066; family Gp7-AA6; genus DAHUXD01. The sequence continues at coordinate 7,186 of CAWAKL010000012.1, read as the reverse complement.
AGCCGCAGACGCGCGGAGGAGATGCGCGCCTACCTCGACGCCGCGCTACGCGAACCAGGCCGACGGAACGGAGTTGCCGCTCGTCACCGTGCGCCGGAGGACGACCGCGTCGTCGGCAGCACGCGCTACCTCGCGCTGCGCCCCGAGCACCGCAGCCTCGAGATCGGCTGGACCTGGCTGACCCCCGAGGTCTGGGGCACCGGCGTCAACATCGAGGCGAAGCTGCTGATGTTCGAGCACGCCTTCGAGCGGCTCGGCTGCCTCCGGGTCGAGCTGAAGACGGACGCGCGCAACGAGCGCTCGCGCGGGGCGATGGCGGCCCTGCCGGCGCAGTTCGAGGGCGTCCACCGCAAGTCGATGCTCGTGCGCGGCGGCCAGCGGCGCGACTCGGCCTGGTACAGCGTGATCGACGACGAATGGCCCGAGGTGCGGGCGAACCTCCTACGCCGGCTCGGCCGCGAGCTAGGAACTCGCGGACGACGCGCGATCGCCTCGGGGCGGTCGCGGAAGACGCCGTGCCCGATGTCGGCGTAGCGCTCGTAGCGGACGAGCTCCGCCGGCAGCGCCGCGACGAGCTCCTCGATCCCGACGATCGTCGTCGACGGGATCGTCCTCACCGGCGAGCACGAGCATCGGGCAGCGGACGTTGCGCCGCGTCCGCCGCGGACGTCGAAGTCGCGCGCGCCGCTCGCGTCCCAATGCGCCGTCAGCGCCAGGTTCATCTCGATCCGCGCGACCGCGTCGGGCGGCAGCGGCGTCCGCGCGTAGAGCGGGCACGCAGACGCGCATGTACTCGGCGAAGTTGACGCTCCGTCGGATCGGCGAAGTACCGCGCCGCGACCTCGCCGGCCTCCGGCCCGCCGAGCCGGTCGAACTCGGCGATCGACGCGCGTGTGGCTGTAGCGGGCGACGGTGCTGACGAGCACGAGCCGGTCGACGAGATCGGGCGCCGGGCCGCCTGCTGGACCGCGATCACGCCGCCGATCCCGGTGCCGAGCAGCACCGGCCGCTGCAGCTCGAGCGCGTCGCAGAACGCCGTCAGGTCGTCGGTCCACGTGTCGAGCGTCCAGTGCTCCTCGGAGCTCCAGTCGCTCCGCCCCGCACCGCGCAGGTCGAGGTAGATCACCTGCACGTCCTCGGCGAGCGTCGGGCCCGACGTTGCTCCTTGTAGAGCGAGTGATCGATCCGGGGCCGTGTCGGCAGCAGGATCACGATCGTCGGTCGCTCGCGCATCCACGGCCCGTCCGCGTCTGAGCTTCGTCGCCTTCGACGTCGAAGAAGAGGTCGACGCCGTTGACGGCGACCTTCACGACGCGCCCAGCGCCTGGATGTCGTCGAGGAAGAGCCGCAGCTCGTCGTAGGCCTCGGGTGCGTCGCGGAAGACCGAGTGCCGCGCCGTGCGGATAGCTCCGGAACCGCGCCTGTCCCGCGGAGCAGCTCGTCGACCTCCTGCACCGACTCGAGCGGCGCCCACGCGTCGTCCTCCCCGGCGAGCACGATCGCGGGAGCGCGGATCGCGCCGAGCCGGCCGCGCAGGTCGAGCTCCTTCGACTCGCCGCGCATCCACTCCACAGCACCTCCGGGTTCCAGTCGGCGCGGACGATCACGTCGCTCGTGAGCGGATAGCGCGACAGGAGCGGGAAGCAGACGCGGAGGAAGTCGGCGAATGCCTGCTCGTCGCATGTCGTCGTAGAAGCGCCGCGCGACCTCCCCGCGCCTCGCCACCGAGCCGCTCGTAGACCGGGATCGACCGCTCCGGGTACGACGCGCGCGACCGGCGAGCGCGAGCACGAGCGCGCCTGGGTGCTGCGGGTGCCTGGCGGCGTACTTCAGCGCGACGACCGAGCCGAAGCCGAGCCCGAGCACGATCGGCGCTCGATCCGGAGCGCGTCGCAGAACTCCGGACGTCGTCCGCCCACCGCTCGAGCCGGAGATCGTTCGGGCGTGCCGTGGTCGCTGCGGCCCGCGCCGCGCATGTCGAGGTAGATGACCTGCGTCCCGGCGGAGAGCCAGGGGCCGATCCCGACCTTGAAGAGACCGTGGTCGAAGCCGGGGCCGGGGTGCAGCAGGACGACCGTCGGACGCTCGCGCATCCACGGCCCCTCGGCCACGAGCTTCGTGCCCGTGCACGTCGAAGAACAGCCGCACGTCGCCGACCTGGATCCGCATGGTTCAGCCTATGCGGCGCTACACTACTTTCGCCCGGTATCCGGCTGACGGAACTGGAGCCACTGACATGATCGAGAGAGCCCAAGTGATCGGCGCCGGACGCGTCGGCTCGGCGATGGCCGCGCGCCTGCGCGAGCGTGGGCTCGACCTCGCTCCGCGGACGATCCGCAGCTCGTCCTGCTCTGCGTCCCCGACCGCGCGATCGCCGAGGTCGCGGCGGCGATCGAGCCCGGGCCCTGGGTCGCCCACGTCAGCGGCGCGACGCCGCTCGCGCGCGCTCGACCCGCACGAGCGGCGCTTCGGCGCTCCACCCCCTGCAGACGTTCACACGCGGCCGCGGCCCCGAGCAGCTCGACGGCGCCTTCGCGGCGGTCACCGCCGAGACGGCACGAGGCGCGCGCGTCGGCACTGGGCTGGCGCGGACGCTCGGGCTCGAGCCGTTCGAGCTCGCCGACGGCAAGCGGGCCGCGTACCACGCCGGCGCGGCGATCGCCGTCGAACTATCTCGTCACGCTGCGGCGCGCCGCCGGCGAGCTGCTCGAGGCCGCCGGCGCGCCGCCCGAGGCGCTCGAGCCGCTGATGCGGCGCACGATCGACAACGGCTTCGAGCTGACCGGCCCGATCTCGCGCGGCGACTGGGAGACGGTCGACGCGCACCTCGCCGCGATCCGCGCCGAGCGGCCGCGAGCTCGAGCCGATGTACCGCGCGCTCGCCGAGACGACGAAGGCACAGCTGTGAAGACGGTCGCGGACGATCGCAGGCGCTGCGGCCGCGAGCTCGGCACGCGAGCACGGCGTCGATCGGCCTCGTGCCGACGATGGGCGCGCTTCCACGACGGCCACCTGGCGCTGATCCGCGCGGCGCGCGCCGAGAACGACGTCGTCGTCGTCAGCCTCTTCGTCAACCCGGCGCAGTTCGACGACGGGCGCCGACCTCGCCGCGCTATCCGCGCGACGAGGCGCGCGACGCCGAGCTCGCGGCCGACGCCGGGCGTCGACCTCCTCTTCGCGCCGCCGCCGGAGGAGATCTACCCGCCGGGCTTCGCAGACCTGGGTCGACGTCGAGCGGCCCGTCGCGCGGGCTCGAGGGCGACCACCGCCCCGGCCACTTCCGCGGCGTCGCGACCGTCTGCCTGAAGCTCTTCAACATCGTCCGGCCGCAGCGGCGCCTACTTCGGCCAGAAGGACGCCCAGCAGGTCGCCGTCATCCGCCGCCTCGTCCGCGACCTCGACCTCGACGTCGAGATCCGCGTCGCTGCCGACCGTCCGCGACGCGGACGGCCTCGCGCTCTCCTCCCGCAACGTGCGCCTGTCCCCCGACGAGCGCGAGCCGCCCTCGCCCTCCCCCGCGCCCTCGCCGACCCGCGACTCTCGGCCGGCCGGCCCGTGAGCGGCGCTCGGCCGGTCTCGACGTCGACTACGTCGAGATCGCCGACTTCGACCCAGCCCGTCCTCGCCGCCGCGGTCCGCGTCGGCTCCACCCGCCTGATCGACAACGTCGTCCTCGAGAAGAGACCGTGGAGAAGCATGACCACCCGTCCCCGCAAGCCCGCACCCGGCACGCCCGCGCCCGGCAAGCTCGCCGCTGCCCGAGCTCGCGCGAGCTGAAGCGCGCGCGGCCAGCCGATCGTCGATGGTGACCGCCTACGACGCGCCCTCCGGCCGGCTCGCCGACGCAGCCGGCGTCGACCTGATCCTCGTCGGCGACTCGGCGGCGATGATCGTGCTCGGCCACGACTCGACCGTGCCGGCGACGATGGAGGAGATGCTCGTCCTCACGCGCGCCGTCACCCGCGGCGCGCGACGCCCGCTCGTCGTCGCCGACATGCCGTTCGGCTCGTTCCAGGTCTCCGACGAGGAGGCGATGCACAACGCGATCCGCTTCGTCAAGGAGGCGGGCGCCGACGCCGTCAAGCTCGAGGGCGCCGGGCCGACGCTCTCGCGCGTGCGCGGCGCTCGTCGGCGGCGGCATCCCCGTGATGGGCCACCTCGGCCTGACGCCGCAGTCGGCGACGATGCTCGGCGGCTTCAAGGCGCAGGGCCGGACGGCCGCAGAAGGCGCTGCGGCTCGTACGAGGACGCGCTCGCGCTCGAGGCGGCCGGCTGCTTCGCGATCGTGCTCGAGGCGGTGCCGGCGCCCGTCGCGGCGCGGATCACCGAGGCTCTGACGATGCCGACGATCGGCATCGGCGCCGGCGCCGGCACGCGACGGGCAGGTGCTCGTCTGGCACGACCTGCTCGGCCTCTACGAGGGCCACGCGCCGCGCTTCGTCAAGCAGTACGCCGACCTCGCCGACCGAGATCAAGACGGCGCGTCGGCACCTTCGTCGAGGACGTCCGCGACCGGCGCTTCCCCGAGGAGCAGCACACGTACGCGATGCCGGAGGAGGAGCTGGCGCTCTTCGAGGAGGCCCTAGAAGACGTACGAGAACGCCGCTAGGAAGAGCACCACGAGACCGAGCGCGCGCGAGCGACCGGGCCCAGCTCCAGCCGTGGACGACGCGCACGCCGACGAGCAGCAGCGCGACTGCCCAGAGCGAGAACCCGATCGCCGCAGCGTAGAAGAGGTCGCCCGCGGTGCCGTCGTCGTCGCCGCCCCGCTTGAAGAGGTCGGTGCCGAAGACGACGAAGCCGAGCGGCCAGAGCACGAGCGTCGAGAGCGCGAGCGGCGCAACGGCGAAGCCGAGGACGTGGCGAGCCCGACGAAACGTGCCTGCGCTGCCGAGGCCGCGCGCGCCGAGATAGAGCGCGCCGCCGACGATGAAGTAGCCGGCGAAGGCGACGAAGCCGCCCGCCAGGACGCCCAGATCGCGAGCGTCAGCGGGTCGTAGAGCGGGTCGTCGTACAGCACCCTCGCGGTGCTCGTGCCGAGCGCGACCGCGATCCCGGCGAGCAGCGTCAGCGCGAGCACGGGCTCGGCGCGGGCGTCGACGTCCTCCTGCTCCTCGTTTCGGAGCGCGGCGAAGACCGACCGTGGCGAGAGCAGCACCGCAGGCACGCGCAGCCACCATTCGCGATCGGGGTCCCACGCCCCGAGCGTAGTTGCTAGCCGCGCGGCGAAGGCAGCGTGACCGGCTCGTTCGCGCTCGGAGAGCCGGTAGCGCAGGTCGAGCTTGAGGCTCTTGCCCTCTGCCGACATCGCGAACGCTCACGAGCGCGCTGTCGAGCAGCTGCGTCCGCTCGTCGATCGTCAGCACGGCGCGGATGTCGCCGATGTCGACCCCGAGCTTCGAGAGGTCGAAGGACGCGCCCTCGGCGAGCGAGCCGAGCTTCGCGAACGACTCGATCATGCCCTCCGTGTCGATCTCGCCGGCGATCGTCGTCACCGGCTTGCCCCTGGATCAGCTGATGCTCGCTCACGCGGACGTCCTTGACGTAGCGGGCGAGCTGCTGGAACGCGGCGGCGCTGAGCGTGCCGCTCGTGCCCGTGCCGGTCGGAACCGGCAGTCGCCTGCCAGCGACCGTCCGTCGTTGAGCCAGGCCCGGCCGCCGCGAACGAGCACCTGCATCGCGCATGTCGCCGCCGTCCGGCACGCCGGACGTGCGCATCGAGAACCACTCGCCCTCCTTCGACGTCGCGCCGTTGAACAGCATCCGGAAGTTCACGCCGTCCGCCGAGACGCCGACGCTGCCGTCGAACGTCGACGAGCCCAACTTCGCCTGCGCCGCCTCCGCCTGCTGCAGCAGCTCCTGGGCACGCATGCCCTCCTCCGATGCTGCAGCCGGCGAGCAGCGACACTGCCGCCAGGACGGTGACGAGCCGGACGATCATGCCGCCCGCATCGGCACTTCGGGACGATTGCAGCATCCCCCACTTGGTAGGTTCGCCCGATGGATGCCGAGCTGACCCGGACGGTGCGCGCGGCGATGCCGTACGCAGAGACGCTCGGGTTGGAGCTGCTCGCCGCCTCGCCCGACGAGGTGCGGGGCCGGATCGCGTGGGAGGAGCGGCTGACGACGGCCGCCGGATTGCTCCACGGCGGCGTCCTGATGGGGCTGGCGGACACGGTCGGCGCCTACTGCGCCTACCTGAACCTGCCGGACGGCTCGAGCGCGACCGCGACGATCGAGTCGAAGACGAACTTCTTCGCCGCGGTCCGGTCGGGCGTGATCGAGGCGCGCTCGCGCCCGCTCCATCGCGGCAGCCGCACGATCGTCGTCGAGACGGACGTGTTCGACGAGGCGGGCAAGCACGTCGCGCGCGTGACCCAGACGCAGGCGGTGCTCTGACGCGCCCGCTGCCGTGTGCTCGGCTGGTCGCCCTGCTGGCGGGCGCGTGTGCCGGCGGCGACGAGACCTGCCACGAAGACCGTGACGATGACGACGGCGACGACGGTCACGGTGACCGAGACGACGACCGAGCCGACGCGGACGCAGGCCCGTCCGTGACGCCCGTGGACGTGTTCAACGCGCGCGCCGAGAGCGTCGACGAGCCGTGGGAGCGCGATCTGGCGAAGATCACGGACGAGTTCCTCGCGCTCCGCGAGCAGGAGTCGGGTAGCCGCTCGTTCCAGTCGACGTCGAATGGCGGCAACGCCAGCGCCACGCTCGTGATCGACGGCCTGGGCGACGACTCGGCGCGGGTGCGCCGCTACGAGCTCACCTTCACGCGCCGCGACGACGGAACCTGGAAGGTCGAGTCGGCCCAGTGGGCACAGCGCTGCCAAGAGGGGCGCGGCCACCAGGACTTCTCGCCCGAGCCCTGCGTCTAGAGCACCCGCTCGAGCGCAGCCTTGCCGCCGCCGAGCACGGGCGCGCCGTGCGAGACGAGCACGTGCTCGACGGGCAGGTCGAGCAGCGGTCGCAGCGAGGCACGCAGGTCGGCATGGGTCTGGCTGCCGAGCCAGCCCTCGGGGCAGAGTCGCAGCGGGTCGTCCGTGGCGCGCGGTTTGGCGCCCGCGCCGAGCAGGACGTCGCCGGCGACGACCGCGCGCTGCGCCGGGAGCCAGTAGACCGCCTCCGCAGCACGGGCGGTCTGGAAGGCCTGGATCCCGCCCGGGAGACCATCCGCCGCGTT
>CAWAKL010000011.1:0-276063 GCA_963782585.1 uncultured Acidobacteriota bacterium | reverse complement strand
CAGTGATCGCGTGGTCACCAGCACTCTGAGCAGCTTCCCGACACTGTGTGGATTGGGCCTTCGGGTTCCTCGCCCGTAACATCCGGTGAATGCCGGGCGAGCGGTGGTTCCCGACGTCTGGTCGCGCGTACTACCACGTCGGTTCAGACCGATCACGCGTGATCTGTGTATATGGCGTGGGTTTCCATCGGCAGCTCGCGGCCATCTCGTTCGAGGCGTCACGCCGGTATGCCATCCGTTGGAAATGGGACGTCGTAGCGAGCTGCGAACCGGATCTTGCGTTCGGCCGACCTGCGTCCTGGGCGAAGGTGCAACTCGTGCTTGAACTCATGCGCACGTACGAGTGGGTCTGGCTCATCGACGCCGACGCGCTGATCGTCGATCTCGACCAAGACGTCTCCGACGATATTGATCCAAACCGCGGTCCGATCTGGCTAGCCCGACACCCACAGGGTCGTGAGCCCGATCACGTCGTAGAGAACGCCGGCGTCATGGTCGTGCATGCCACGCCCGACGCGACAGTTCCTGAACGATGTGTGGGCGGCAACAGATTTCATCGACCACAACTGGTGGGAGAACGCGGCGATCCTGCATCTGATCGGGCGCAATCTCGAGCCCCCGTATTCCCGGGACCACGAGACGATCCACTCCCGACTGGTCGCAGAGCTTCCTCTGCGCTGGAACGCTGTTCCCGGGTACATCGAATGCGTGGCGCGCGCATCCGTCCTCGATGCCCTCCGGGAAGGCACGGGGATCGGCGTCCTCCGTCTGACGCCGGCAAAGACGGCGGCGACGGCGTGAGCCTGGCCGTCGGACTCGCGGGACTCGGCGGCCTCGCCATCGGCGCGGGAGCGTACGTCGTGTCGGCCGCCACGCTCGTCCGCCTCCAGCGCCGACAGCGCGGGTCGCGGAAAACGGCCTTCGAGCCGCCGGTGTCGATCGTCAAGCCGCTCCGCGGGCTCGACGAAGGTCTCGAGGAGAATCTCGAGTCCTTCTTCCGCCTCGACTATCCGGCCTCCGCGCTCGAGGTCGTCTTCTCCTTCGCCAGCGCTTCCGATCCGGCCTACACGACGGCTCGCCGCGTCGCGGACCGCCACCCGGAGATCACGTCGACCTTCGTCTTCGACGAGCGCGAGCCCGGCGGCAACGCCAAGGTCAATCGGCTCCATGCGGCGATGCGCTACGTCAAGCACCGCCACATCCTCTTCTCGGACGGCAACGTCCGCGTGCGTTCGGGCTTTCTGAAGCGGGCCGTGTCCTGGTTCCACGATCCCCGGGTGGGCCTCGTGTCGAATCTCTTCCGCGCGTCGGGAGCGACGAGCCTCGGCTCGCGCGTCGAGTCGCTCTACCTGAACGGCTGCCTGATGCCGGGCACGGCGCTCATCGCCGACGTTCTCGGAAGACCGTGCGTCGTCGGCAAGTCCATCCTGGTGTCGCGGCGGGCTCTCGATTCGGTCGGGGGCATCGGCGCCTTGCGCGACTATCTGGCCGAGGACTTCGTGCTCGGCCGCGAGGTGCGCCGGGCCGGCTACCGGGTCGTCCTGTCCGCCGATGTCCTCGACACGATGGAGGTCCGCAAGCCGCTCCGAACGGTATGGGCGCGCCACCGCCGGTGGTCGATGATGCGCCGGCGGCTCGCCGGGCAGCTCTACCTCGGCGAATCCCTCATCGGAGCGCTGCCCTGGTTCGCCCTGGCGCTCGCGTCACCGGGCGTGCCTCTGAAGGCCGCCGCCGGTGCTCTTCTGGGATTGCGCTGGGGCGCCGAGCTCGCCGTCATCCGAGGCTGGGGCGAGCGCTTCGATTGGCGCGACGCCGCTCTGCTGCCCGTGCGCGACGTGTTCGCGGCCGCCGTCTTCGTCGCAGGCCTTCTGGGCCGTACGCTCGCGTGGCGCGGCCGCCCGCTTCGGATCGGGCCGGATACACGGATCCTGAAGAAAACGGCTTAGAGAGGCGTCAGAGCGCCGGGACGGCTTTGAGGCCGCGGCGCGCCAGCCGGTCCAGGATCGCGCCCTGCGTGTCGGCCTCGGCTTCGCCCGACGCGGGATGGCGGCGGACGTACGTTCCGTCGCTCTGGAGGTCGCGCGCCCGGCAGTTGTCGGTGCGGATGGGCTCGAGAATCTCGAGACGGAGTTTCTCCTTCGCCTTCTCGTCCAGGATCGGCGTCATCAGCTCGACGCGGCGGTAGAAGTTGCGCGGCATCCAGTCGGCGCTCGAGATGTAAATCTCTTCCTCGTCGCCGACGCCGAAAGAGAAGACCCGGCTGTGCTCGAGGAAGCGGCCGACGACGGAGGAGACCCGGATGCGCTCGGACACGCCCGACACGCCGGGCCGCAGGCAGCAGATGCCGCGGACCGACGAGCTCGATCGGGACGCCCGCCTGGGACGCGCGGTACAGCGCCCTGATGACGGCCGGGTCGACGAGGGCGTTCAGCTTGGCGACGATCGAGCAGGGCTTTCCCTCTCGGGCCTTGTCGGCCTCGCGGTCGATCATCGAAACGAGTCGGTCGTGCAGGGCGAAGGGCGCCACCGCAAGTCGCTTGTAGCGCGTCTTCTTCGAAAACCCCGTCAGAAAGTTGAAGAGCTCCGAGGCGTCGTGGCCGAAGTCGGCGCGGGCCGTGAAGAGCCCGATGTCCGTGTACACCCGAGCCGTCAGGCGGTTGTAGTTGCCGGTTCCGACGTGGACGTAGCGGCGCATCGTCGCGCCTTCCCGGCGGACGACGAGCGCGATCTTGGCGTGGGTCTTCAGCCCTTCGACGCCGTAGGCCACGTGCACGCCGGCGCGCTCGAGCGATCGAGCCCACTGGATGTTGTTCTCCTCGTCGAACCGCGCCTTCAGCTCGACGAGCACGGCGACCTGCTTGCCATTCTCCGCGGCGCGCGCGAGCGCGGCCACGACCGGCGAATCGGCGCCGACCCGGTAGAGCGTCATCTTGATGGCGAGGACGTCCTTGTCGTCGGCGGCGGCATGCAGAAAGCGCAGAACGGGGTCGAAGGAATCGTAGGGGTGGTGGAGCAGCACGTCGCCCTTGCGGATCGTTTCGAAGACGTCGGCGGGCGGATCGAACAGGGATCGTGACGCCGGGAGCAACGGAGCGTCCTTCAGGTGGGGAAGGTCGACCTTCATGATCGACATCAGATCCGCGGCGCCGAGAGGCCCCCGGACCTCGTAGACGTCGCCGGGATCCAGCTCGAGCTGGGTCCGGAGCAGCTCGCGGACGTGCTCGGAGCAGCGGTCCTCGACCTCCAGGCGGATGGCCGCGCCGAAGCGCCGCCGCCGAAGGTTGTCGGTCATGCTGCGCAGGAGGTCGCCCGCTTCGTCCTCGCGGATCTCGATGTCGGCGTCGCGGGTTACGCGAAATGCCGACGCGCCGAGGATGACCATCCCGGGGAACAGCCGGTCGAGGTTCGCCTCGATCACTTTCTCGAGCATCACGAACTCGAGGGTCTTTTCCGGGGCGCCCGGCACGGGCACGAACCGCGAAAGGGAGGGCGGCACCTTCACCCGCGCGAAGGCCGGCTTCTTCTCCTTCTTGTCCGCGAGCTCCACGGCGAGCGACAGCGAGAGGTTCGAGACGAACGGGAACGGGTGCGCCGGGTCGAAGGCCAGGGGAGTCAGCACGGGAAAGACGACGTTCTCGAACCAGGCGCACAGCTCTTTCTTGCGCTCCGCGTCGATCTCGTCCCAGGCCAGGATCCGGACACCGGCATCGGCGAGCTTCGGCTGAAGCTCGCCGCGCAGCAGGGACATCGCCGCGCCCGCGTCGCGCTCGACGATCTCGCGGATCAACCGCAGCTGTTCCTGCGCGGAGAGGCCGTCGGCGCTGCGCTCGGCGACCGCCGCCTCGAGTTGCTCGTGCAGGCCCGAGACGCGGATCATGAAGAACTCGTCGAGGTTCGAGTGGAAGATCGCGAGGAACTTCACGCGCTCGAAGAGCGGCCAGCTCGGGTCGAGGGCTTCCTCGAGAACGCGGCGGTTGAACGCAAGCCAGGAAATCTCGCGATTGAAGTAGAGCGAATGGTCTTCGAGCCGGTCGTCCGGCGTCTGACCCCCACCGATGTAATGGACTTCGCTCATGAGGTCGAAACGAAGCGGCAGGGTACCACCGGTGCCCGCGCCTGGTGTGAAGAACCGGGAGTTCGCATCCTAAACCGAACAGCGAACGAGCTTTACGGCCTCCAGCGGGCCGCGGGCACGACGGGGACGACGGGCGCGGCGTCGTCGTGCGGGAGGGCGGCGAACTGATCGGCCAGGATCGAACGGGCGCCTCACGAAAAATTGACGCCGAGTGCCCGAAGACTTCAGGGCGCGCGGCGACGCTCCTCCTCACTGCGTCGCACGACCCTCCAATTGCCCCGATCCGTCGGGGCTCTTTTTTTTAGGGCAGCTCGACTTCGACGGCGCCTTCGAGGGGGAGCTCGAGCGCGAGCGGGCCGGCGACGACGGTGGGAGAGCCGAACGCGCCGGTCTCGTCGCGCTTCGCCGCTGTGATCGTCACGACGATCGGACCGGCGGGAAGGCCCGACAGGAAGAAGCCCGAGCGCGCCCCGGGGAAGACGGCGGTGCGCGAGGGGCGCCCGATCGCGAAAGCGAGGCTGTCGAGCCAGGCGGGAGGGAGCGTGGCGCCCGGAATCGAAACGGAGATCTGCAGCAGGGCATCGGCCAGCGCGTCGCCGCGCGCGGGGGCGAGACGGAGGATGCCTCCCGCGGGCGCGAGGCGGGCGCGACCCGACGAAAGCGCTTCGCCCGCCGACAGCACGGTGAATCCTCCTTCGGGATGCGCGAGCACCATCCCTTCGGTCTCCGCGGGCCGTTCGGCGAGGCGGCAGATCCCCAGGCCGTCGCAATCGACGCGCTCGCGCTCGAGTCCCGAGGCGGCCGCGCCGACGAAGATGCGGGCCGAGGCTGCCGCCAGTCCGGAGGCGAGAACGGCCTGGAACTCGTTCTCGGGCTCCAGCGGCGTCAGCGCGATCTCGAAGCTCTGCAGCGCCGAGGAATCCTCGAGCTCGAAGGCCGCCTGCCGCGGCCGGTAGCCGTCGGCCTCGGCATGGACCTCGAGGGAGCCCGGCGGAACCGCCGAGAGGCGAACCTCTCCCGAGTCGTCCGCGGCGCGCCAGCGCGGCTTTCCGAAAGAGAGAAACGCGACGCTCGCTTCGGGCAGGGGATCCTTCGTCTTCGCGTCCAGAAGCGCCAGCCGGACTTCCGTGGGAGGCAGCTCGAAGTTTCGGGCGAGCGCGCCGGGCCTGGGAGCGTCGACGGGAAAGAACCCGGCATCCTCGGGGCTGAGGCGGTCGGCCACGATCTGCGCCCGCCAGTTTCCCTGCGGCCAGAGGGCCGCGCGATACGCGCCGTCGGGTCCGGCGCGGACGGCGATCGGCGCTGTCGGGTTCTCCAGCGCTTCGAACACGACGTCCGCCGGCACGCCGCGCTTCCCCCGCAGGACGCGCCCCGACAAACGCGTGGCCTCGACGGCGAGCTTCTCCTCCAGGTCCGCGGCCGGTCGCAGATCGACCGCGCGCCGCATGCGGCGGCCGCCGATGTCGAGCTCGAGGACATGCCACCGCGCTTCCAGCCGCGAAAACACCGCCCGCGTCTCGCGCGAGGAGCCCGCGGCCGGGCAACGCTCCGGATCGAATCGGCCCGAAGCCGCCCAGTCGCCGGGCGCGCAGCGGTAGAGCGAGAGCCGCCGCGTCTCGGCCTCGAAAGCCGGATCGAGGGCGATTTCGACCGTCAGCGTCGGCCGGGGAAGGAGCTTCGGGATCGCGACGAACGCGTTCCCGCCGCCGCCGATGTCGACCGAGGTCGTCTCCGCGCTCCAGTGCTCCGAACGAACGTCGGCGAGCCAGCGCCCGGCGGGGAGGCCGTAGAAAACCGCGTAGTGCGGCGAGACCCCTGGAGAGCTCACCAGGCTCGGTTCTTTCGGCCCCGACGCTCCCGCGACGCCGAGCCGGGCGTCTCGGCGCGCGGCAGGGGTGTCGTCCGGATAATCCAGACGGACCACGAGATCGCCGGTTCCCGCGGCGGGGGACTCGAACTTCAGCGGAGCGGCGGCTCCGCGCGGATCCACCTCGGCCGGCTGCGACACAGTCGTCGGCGCAGCGCCGTCGTGCGAAACCAGGGCGACGACCGTTCCCGCCGGCATGGGAACCTCGGCGTCGCGCGACAGGACGGCGCGGTCGCGGCGTCCCGAGGCGAGACTCACGAGCTCCAGCGAGCGAGCGCCCGCCGGGGCGGAGATCGCGACGAGACCGCCGGGCGCGAGGAGCAACCGGACGGCCCGCAAGCGCCCGACCCCGCGGCGCACCACGATCGTTTCGTTTGACGCGAGAGCGAATCCCTCGGCGAAGGCACGCATCGCGAATTCGCCGGGTTCGGAGCGCAGCGGCTCGCCCGGCGCGGCGCAGGAGAGCGGCGCCGGCGACTCGGGCACGAGGCAGACGCGGCACGGAACCTCGCGGCGCGGCTCGCCGGCTTCGCAGCGGAAAGAAAGTGTCTCACCGTCGGCCGCCGCGAGCGCCGCGGCGAGGAGCAGAGCGAAGCTCACGGCCGAAGCTTAGACGCTCGACGCGAGAGCGACACCCGAAACTCGCAGTCAAGTCCGCGCGATCTCCCGGCGCGTAACTTCACACTCTGTTTACCAAGCCTTCCTTCGCGGTTGACCCGCTGCTCCGAGACTCCGGCTCCAATGAGGAGGACGATTCATATGAAGCATTCCGTTGGAAGGGCGTTCTTCGCGGGCGTGGCGATGGCCATCGCGCTCGCCGCGATCTCCGCTCCGGCTCTGGCCCAGGACACCTACTTCAAGGAGATGACGATCGACGGACGACTCTACGTGTTCGCGTCGGAGCCGGCGTTCCGCGCCTGGGAGGTCTCGAGGGAGCTCGCGGTCGGAACGATCACGCGCCCGGGGTACGGCCCCAACGGCGAGACGGTCGTGTTCGACGGTCCCCGCGCCATCGAGCTGTTCAACAAGAAGTACAACAAGACCGAAGCGCCGCCCAAGGAAGTCGTGATCGCCGACGTCAAGCTCCCGTTCGACATCAAGTACCGGATGCCGGGCCTGCGCCTGACGTTCCCCAAGTTCGAGATGAACTGGGTCAACCGCATGCAGATCCGCTACACGTACGACGACCAGGACGTGTCCGCATCGCGACAGAATCGGGGCTCTTTCCGAATCCGTCGTTTCCGCTCGAAGTGGGACGGCTGGATCTACACGCCGAACCTGACCTACGAGCTGCAGGTCGACTGGGTCGGCGCGGGAGTCGTCGACACGACGGTCGGAGCCCAGGCCGGCAACCTGCAGGACGCCAACCTCCAGTACGACTTCACGAACGGCTGCAAGTGCTTCATGCTGAAAGCCGGTCAGTTCAAAGCGCCGTTTGGCCGCCAGGAGCTGACGTCTTCGGGCAACCAGCAGTTCGTGGACCGTTCGATCGCGTCGGTCCTCTTCGCGCCCGCGCGCCAGATCGGTCTCCAGATCGGCGGCCAGTTCGGTTTCGGCACCGCCGTGCCCGACATGATCACGTACGCCGGCGGCATCTTCAACGGCAACGGCATCAACCGGACCATCAACGACAACGACAAGTACGAATACACGGGCCGCGTCATGTTCTCGCCGTTCGGCAACGTCGGCTACTCCGAGTCGAACCTGGAGCACTACGCATTCCGCGTGTCGGTCGCCGCCGACTACAACAACAACAACAACATCTTCGTTCCGCCCGGCGGCGGCGATCCGATCGGTCTGGACGTCGTGAGCGAGTGGGGCACCGACATCGCGATCAAGGCTCTGGGCGGCCTCTTCGTGTATGGCGAGTTTTATTGGCGAACGATCGATAACGCCGCGGGCGTGGGCACACCCCAGACGGGAGCCACGGCGCAGATCGGCTGGCTGTTTGGCGATCACTTCGAGATCGCTGGCCGCTACTCGTTCACGGACGTCAATACCAACCGCGACGACCGCAACATCCAGGAATGGCGCGGCGCTTTGAACTGGTACTTCAACAAGCACTTCTGGAAGCTCCAGGCCGACTACGGCGTGACCGAGAACGAGGCGCTGAACGGCGCAGACGGACTCCCGCCGCGGGCGAACAAGGAGTTCCGGATGCAGGCGCAGCTGATGTTCTGAGTCCGGCGGCGAACGGTAGCTTTACACCAACTTCAAATGCTGCTTACACGGAATCTTCACACTGACGGCGTGAGCACACGCAAGGAGCGAACGATGAAAGGAACTCGCAAGCTGGCTCTGGGAGCCGCGGCGACTCTGGCCGCGACGGGCCTCCTGCTCGCCGCCGAGGCGCTGCAGGTCGATCCCAAGCTCTTCGTCTACGAAAAGACGGCGGGCGTTTCCGGCAGCCTCTCCTCGATCGGCAGCGACACGATGAACAATCTGGCGACCCTCTGGGCCGAGGGCTTCCGCAAGTACTACCCGAACGTCAAGGTCCAGGTCGAAGGGAAGGGCTCTTCGACCGCGCCCCCGGCTTTGATCGAGGGCACCGCCCAGCTCGGCCCGATGTCGCGGAAGATGAAGAAGGAAGAGATCGACAAGTTCGAGGCCAAGTACGGATTCCCGCCCACCGGCATTCGCACCGCTCTCGACGGCATCGCCGTGTACGTCAACAAGGACAATCCCCTGACCGAGCTGACGCTCGAGCAGGTCGACGCGATCTTCTCGAAGACGCGCAAGGGCGCCTTCAAGGAAGACATCACGACCTGGGGACAGGTCGGGCTGACGGGAGAGTGGGCAAACAAGCCCATCTCGCTCTACGGACGTAACTCCGCCTCGGGCACCTACGGTTTCTTCAAGGAAGTCGCGCTGTACAAGGGCGACTACAAGGACTCCGTGAAGGAGCAGCCCGGCTCGGCTTCGGTCGTCCAGGGCATCTCGGAGGATCGGTTCGCGATCGGATACTCGGGCATCGGCTACGTGACGTCGAACGTCAAGGCGATCAAGCTCGCCAAGAAGGCCGGGGAGCCGTTCTACGCCGAAAGCTACGACAACGTTCTCTCGGGCAAGTACCCGCTCGCGCGGTACCTCTACGTCTACGTCTCGATCGATCCCTTCAAGAGCGTCGCCGAGAAGATCTCGCCCCTGACGCGCGAGTTCCTCAAGTTCGCCATCTCGAAGGAAGGGCAGGAAGTCGTCGTCAAGGACGGCTATTTCCCGATCCCCTCGAAGGTTTCGGCCGAGGAGCTGCGCCGTCTCCAGTAGCTTCGTTTCCGTCGTTTCGAGCCGGCGGCCTCCGGGCCGCCGGCCTTGGTTCGCATAGCCGGCGAGGAGGACTCGTGGAGGCGCTGCGTCAGGACAACTTCGAGCCCCGTCCCCCTCGGCCTCCGCGGCTCCAGGAGAGCCGCCGGTGGGTCAAGCGGGCGGACAAGCTGGCGCGGTGGGTCATCGTGGGCGGCGGAATCAGCGTGATCGTCGCGGTTCTCCTCATTCTCGTTCTGATCGGCGCGGAATCGGTGCCGATCTGGCGGGGCGCGAAGGGGCACTTCGCCGACGCCATGCAGTTCACGACCGAATCCACGAACCCGATCCTCACGGTCTTTTCGGACGCCTACGGCTCCTCCTTCGTCGTTCTCCGTTCCTCCGGGATCTTCCAGGAAGTCGACCGCAAATCGAGACGCGTGCTGCGGACGGTCCCCGCTCCCGGAGCGGACGGGAGAAAGGTCACGGCTGTCGGACGCATCGCCAGCCGGGACTATCTCGCCCTCGGCTTCGACGACGGGAGGGCGGCCGTCGTCGCGGCGCGGCTCCGCGTCGAATTCGGCGCCGGCGGGCGCACCTCGACCTTCGACGTGAGGATGACCGGGCAGGCGCAGGTTCTCCCTCCGGGGACCGCCGTGGGCCAGATCGCAGCGGTCCGGGAAGAGTGGGGGAACCTGATTTTCGCGTCCAGCGGCGACGCGGACCTCGTTGCGGTGAAGCTGCCCGAGGAAGAGGGAGAAGAGGACACGCTTCCGGGAGCCGAGCCCTCGGCCCCGACCATCGAGAACCACTCCGGAAAGCTCCTGGGAGCGCGCGTGACCGGAATCGCGGTCGGGGAGACGGGTCAGGAGGCGGTGGTCGCGACCGCCGCCGGAACGTTTCTTCCGATCGGCATCGACAGCGACGGCGCGCTGAGCTTCGCGGATCTCGAAACGGTCGAGCCGCAGGATCCGAGCCCGGTGACCGCGGTCGCGTTTCTTCTCGGCGGCCAGTCGGCCGTCTTCGGCGACGAGAAGGGCCGCGTGTCCTCGTGGTTCCGCGTGCGGTCACCCGAGAATCCGAGCCTCCGGCTGTTCCGCAGGATCCACGTCTTCGACCCGATGCCGGCCGCGGTCACGGCCATCGGCATCTCGACCCGGAACAAGGGCTTCGTGACGGCCGACGCGAAAGGCGACGTCTGGCTTCGCCACAACACCTCGGACCAGACGCTGTTGCGTTTCGGCGGCCGCGGCGCTCCGGCCGTGGCGGCGGGGCTTTCGGGGCTCGGCGACAGCGTCTTCGAGTTCACCGCCGACGGCCGTCTGGCGACATGGTCGATCTCGAACCCGCACCCCGAGACGACCTTGAAGACGCTGTTCGGCAAAGTCTGGTACGAGGGCTATGACCGGCCCGAATACTCCTGGCAGTCGACGGGGGCGACCGACGACTTCGAGCCCAAGATGTCGCTCACGCCCCTGATCTTCGGGACGCTCAAGGCGACCGTCTACGCCCTGCTTTTCGCGATCCCGGTGGCGCTCGGCGCCGCGCTCTATGCGGCGGTCTTCGCCGCGCCGGGCGTGCGGCGTCTGGTCAAGCCGGTGATCGAGATCATGGCCGCCCTGCCCTCGGTCGTCATCGGCTTTCTCGCGGGCCTCTGGCTCGCTCCGCTGGTGGAGAAAACGACCGTCGGAACGCTGCTTCTCGCGCCGATGGTGCCGCTCGTGACCATCGCGGCGGCCCTGGGCTTCCAGGCGCTGCCGCGAGCGACGCGAACGCGCTTCGGGCGGCTGAGGGAGATGCTCCTGCTCATCGCGGTCGTTCTCGTGGGCGTCTGGCTCGCCTTCCAGCTCGGTCCCTGGTTCGAGCGGACGGCCTTCGGCGGGGACTTCAAGAACTGGCTCTTCGAGAACTGGCAGGTCCGGTACGACCCGCGCAACTCGATCATCATCGGCTTCGCGATGGGGTTCGCGGTCATCCCCATTATCTTCACGATCAGCGAGGACGCGTTCTCCAACGTCCCGGCCCACCTCTCCGCGGCGAGCCTCGCGCTCGGGGCCTCGCGCTGGCAGACGGCCACGCGAGTGATCCTTCCGACGGCGTCCCCCGGCGTGTTCTCGGCGGTCATGATCGGTTTCGGCCGCGCGGTCGGCGAGACGATGATCGTGCTGATGGCCACCGGGAACACTCCCATCATGGAGTGGTCGATCTTCAACGGGATGCGGACGTTGTCGGCGAACATCGCGGTCGAGATCCCGGAAGCGCCGTTCGGCGGATCGCTCTACCGGGTGCTCTTCTTCGCGGCGGCGCTTCTGTTCGCCATGACGTTCCTCGTGAACACCGCCGCCGAGCTCGTGCGGCAGCGCCTGCGCAAGAAGTACGAGGTCATCTGATGGGGTTCGCGCGCGGCGGAAGCCAGGGCGAGGCGGGCGCGGTCTTCGTCTGGCTGACGGGGGCGGCGCTCGCCGCCTCGGTCGTCATGATCGTCGGCATCGTCGTGCTCGTCGCGGCCCGGGGGCTCGTGGCCTTCTGGCCGCACCCGCTCGTCGAGTTGACACTCAAGGACGGGAAGAAGTACGTCGTCGAGGAGCTTTCGCGCGAAAAAATCCCCGTGGAGAAGGACGCCGCGACGCTCGGCGAACGCATCCAGGTGCGCCTCGCCAACCGCGACCTCTACGGCCTGGACTTCCGTTGGATCTCGCAATCCGACATCGCATCCCGCGCGATCCCGCCCGACGCGGTGCTGGTCGAGAGGCAGGAGTACGGTCCGTTCCAGGGTTTCGTCAAGAGCGTCCAGGCCGAGGGGAAGCCGCCCTCCGAGGACGCGGGGCGGTTCGCGCTTCTCCAGTCGCTCATGCGCATCGCACACGCGCGGACTCGGGAGATCGACAGCCTCGAGCAGGGAGAGATCGGAAAGGTGAACTACGAGCTCGAGCGCAAGCGCCTGGCGATCAAGGAGCTCGAGAAGAAGGGCCAGGGCAAGTCGTCCGAAGCCGCCGCGCTCCAGCAAGAGACCGCGCTGCTGCAGAAGAGGTACGCCGCGCTTCGGGAGCGGATCGATGCCCTGATCGACCAGAACGGCAAGGACAAGGTCACGCTCGCGGACGCGGCGGGGGAAGAGAAGACCATCCCCGTCGCGTCGATCGTGCGCATGTTGCGGCCCAATCGCCTCGGGTTCTTCGGAAAGCTCGGAGTGTACTTCTCGCGGCTATGGGAGTTCGTCGTGGGACGGCCGCGGGAGTCCAACACGGAGGGCGGTGTTTTCCCGGCGATTTTCGGAACGGTCATGATGGTCATCCTCATGAGCGCCGCCGTCATGCCGTTCGGCGTCGTCTCGGCCCTCTATCTGCGCGAGTACGCGCGGCAGGGGCCGCTCGTGCGCGCCGTGAGAATCGCCGTCAACAACCTGGCCGGCGTCCCGTCCATCGTCTTCGGCGTCTTCGGCCTGGGGTTCTTCGTCTACCTGACGGGCGGGGCCATCGACAAGCTGTTCTTTTCCGCGAACCTTCCCGATCCGACCTTCAAGACGGGCGGCATCTTCTGGGCCTCGCTGACGCTGGCCCTCCTCACGGTCCCGGTCGTCATCGTGGCGACCGAGGAGTCGCTCGCGGCGGTCCCGCGCGGAGCGCGCGAAGGGTCCTACGCCCTCGGCGCGACGAAGTGGCAGACGATTCGCCGGGTCGTGCTCCCGGCCGCCCTGCCCGGCATCCTCACCGGGCTGATCCTCGCCATGGCGCGCGGCGCCGGGGAGGTGGCTCCGCTCATGATCACCGGAGTCGTCAAACTCGCGCCGGAGCTCCCGTTCGACGGGAACTTCCCGTTCTTCCACCTCGAGCGGAAGTTCATGCACCTCGGCTTTCACATCTACGACGTCGGCTTCCAGTCCCCCAACGTCGAGGCGGCGAAGCCGATGGTCTACATGACGACGCTCCTCCTGCTGGGTGTCGTCGTGTTCCTGAATCTCGCGGCGATCCTGATCCGCGAGCGGCTGCGCCGCAAGCTCCGCTCCGCAACGTTCTGATGGAGAAAGACGACATGGAGACGCTGGCTCCCGCCTCGCCCGATGCCCTGACGACGCGCCGGCCCGAAACGGGGGCGGCCGCGCGGTCCGACGCGAGCGGCTCCGAACCGGCCGGCGCGCCGAAGGGCCGCATCGTCATGGACGTGCAGCACCTCGACCTCTGGTACGGCGACAAGCAGGCGCTCTACGACATCTCGGTCGGGTTTCCCGAAAAGAAGGTGACCGCCCTGATCGGGCCGTCGGGTTGCGGAAAGTCGACGCTCCTGCGCTGCCTCAACCGGATGAACGACATCATCGACGGCGTTCGGATCGAGGGCAAGGTCCTCTTCGACGGCGAAGACATCTTCGCGCCGAAGGTCGACGTGACGGAGCTGCGCAAGCGCTTCGGCATGGTGTTCCAGAAGTCCAACCCGTTCCCCAAGTCGATCTACGAAAACGTCGTTTACGGCCTGCGCATCCAGGGCGTGCGGGACAAGGCGGCGCTGGACGAAGCCTGCGAGCGGTCGCTCCGCGGAGCGGCCCTCTGGGACGAGGTCAAGGACCGCCTCGAGGAGAGCGGGCTGTCGCTCTCGGGCGGCCAGATGCAGCGGCTCTGCATAGCGCGCGCGATCGCAGTCGAGCCCGAGGTCGTCCTCATGGACGAGCCCTGCTCGGCCCTCGATCCGATCGCCACCTCCAAGGTCGAGGAGCTCATCTTCGACCTCAAGAGGGAGTTCACGATCATCATCGTGACCCACAACATGCAGCAGGCCGCGCGGGTCTCGGAGAACACGGCCTTCTTCATGCTGGGCCGCCTGGTGGAGTACGACCGGACGGAGAAGATCTTCACCAATCCTGGCCAGAAGATCACCGAGGACTACATCACCGGGCGCTTCGGCTAAACGTCGAGCGAGCGCGGGACGGCCTGGCTGCCGTCCCGGAGAAAGAGGGACAATGAAATCGGTCATGCAGAAGGGCAAGGAAGGAGCGGCGGCTCGGGGCGAGGCCCACACGGGCGCGATGAAGCGGATCGCGCTGATCGAGGACGATGCCGACATCGCCTACACGATCCGCTTGAATCTTAGAAAGGAAAAGAAGTACCAGGTCGAGCACTACGTGTCCGGGATCGCGGCCCTCGCCGCCGTCCAGGAGAAGCCGTTCGACCTCGTGATCCTGGACCTGAACCTCCCGGACATCGACGGCCTCGCGCTCTGCCGTGAGCTCCGCCGGGCCGACGAGACCCGCAAAGTGCCGATCATCATGCTGACGGCCCGCGTCGAGGAGCGCGACAAGCTCCTCGGCTTCGAGATCGGCGCCGACGACTACATCACCAAGCCGTTCTCGATGCGGGAGCTCCTCGCCCGCGTGCACGCGCACCTGCGGCGGGTGGCCGCCTTCGAGACCTCCGAGGAGGAAGTCTTCCGGGACGGAGAGCTCATCGTCGACCGGGCCCGCTTCGAAGCGTCGCTCGGAGGCCAGCGGGTCCACCTCACGAAGAAAGAGCTCGACCTGCTGTGGCTTCTCATCCGCAACCGGAACCGCGTCGTCACGCGCGACGCCATCCTGGCCCGCCTCTGGGACTACGACGCCGAGGTCGAGACGCGGACGGTGGACGTCCACATCCGCGCGCTCCGGCGCAAGCTCGGCGACCACCGGATCGAGACGGTCGTGGGCCTGGGCTACCGGTACCGCGAGGGGGCGAACCCGTAGGGGTCCGGAGCGTCGAGCGATGAAGCTGCGCGCGCGGTTCACCGCGCTGTTCGCGATCCTCGCCGCGGCGGCGATCGTGGTGCTCGTGCTCGTCTCCGACGCGGTCGTCGGGCGGGCCGTCTCCGAGCGCGTCTTCGAGCGCTTCGGGCGCGAGCTCGACCACCTCTCCGCGGATCTCCCGCGCGTTCCTCGAGAGTCCCGCGCCGAGTTCCTGCGGGCCTCGGGCCGGCAGCTCGAGTGCCGCGTGACCCTCATCGCCGCGGACGGGACGGTCCTCGACGACACGGACTTCCGTCCATCCGAGATCGCCGCGATCGAGAACCACGCGAACCGCGAGGAGATCCGGCAGGCCGCCCGCGGCGGCGAGGGGACTTCGCGCCGGTTCTCGCCGACCGAGCGCCGGCATCTCCTGTACGTCGCCCGGAGGCTCTCGGACGGAAGCATCCTGAGGCTCGCGGCCTC
Source organism: uncultured Acidobacteriota bacterium (assembly GCA_963782585.1). GTDB lineage: Bacteria > Acidobacteriota > Thermoanaerobaculia > UBA5066 > Gp7-AA6 > DAHUXD01. Next base: position 260,712 of record CAWAKL010000011.1, on the reverse strand, counting down.
CGAAACGCGGCTGCGCGAGGTCCAGAACTCCTATCTCTGGACGATGCGGCTCGCGATCGCGGCGGCGTGCCTTCTCCTCTTCCTCATCGGTTCCGCGGCGTCCCGGCGCTTTTCCCAGCCGATTGCCGACCTGACGCGAAGCGCCGCGGCGATTGCCGCAGGAGACTTCGCCCGCGACCTGCCTCGCGCCGGCGGCGAAGAGGTGCAGATGCTCTCCTCGGCGGTCCAGCGCATGAAGGACTCGCTCAACACCGCGCTCGAGAGGGCGGAAGGCGAGCGCCGGCTCGCGGCGATGGTCTTCGAGACGCTGCCCGACGGGCTCGTCGTCGTCGATTCGAAGCTCCGGGTCCTCGAGTCGAACGACCGCTTCGCCGTCATGGCGGGTGTGCCCGCGCCGGCCGGCCGCGGGGTCTACGAGCTCCTCCGGGAGAAACCGCTCTACGAGTGTTTCGAGACGACGGTCCGCACGGGGGAGACCCTGGAGCGGACCGTACGGCTGCCGGACGACCGTATCTGGCAGGTCGCCGTGGCGCCCCTGCCGGAGGGGCATCGCGCCGCCGCCGTCGGCGTGCTGCGGGACGTCTCGAGACTCGAGAAGACCGAATCGATGCGGCGAACCTTCGTCGGCGACGTGTCGCACGAGCTCCGGACGCCGATCGCCTCGATCGCGGCCGCGGCGGAGACCCTGGCCGACGGGTCGCCCGATCCCGCCGAGACGGCCGAGCTTCTGGGTCTCATCCGCCGCCAGTCGGACCGGATGCGCGAGCTCATCGACGACCTGATGGACCTCGCGCAGATCGAGAGCGGCGCCGTGCCGCTGGTTCGGGAAGAGATCCCGCTCCACGAGCTGCTTTCGGAAGTGGCGGAGGACCTCGGCTCGGCGGCCCGCGACCGGCGCGTCGATGTCCGCGTTATGGGTGACGCCTCCGTGTCGGCGGTCGGCGACCGCCGACGCCTCGGGCAGCTCGCGCGCAACCTCATCGACAACGCGATCAAATTCTCGCCCGAGGGCGCGCCGGTCCTCGTGCGCGTCTGGCGGCAGAACGGGCGCGCGGGTTTCTCGGTCGAGGACCTCGGCCCCGGCATCCCGAAGGCCGAACGCGACAGGATCTTCCAGCGCTTCTACCAGGTCGACCGCTCGCGCTCGAAGGTCCGGCCCGGGTCGGGCCTCGGACTCGCGATCGTCAAGCACATCGCCCAGCTTCATGGCGTGGCCGTGGACGTCGAGGGCGAGGTCGGCGAGGGGAGCAAGTTCCACGTCCGCTTTCCAGCCGTGGCGTAGAGGCGGAAGCTCTCGCGAAGACCGGCGTAAAAACGGCCTGAAGTCCTGAGGTAGGATGGCGCCGCTCCCCGGGGGCGCCGATGCTCAATCTCCTGCCCAAAGACGAGAAGTACTTCGAGCGTTTCACCGAGCTCGCGGTCCGGATCCACGACGCGGCGAAGATCCTCGACCGCTTCTTCGAGTCGCCGGCCTCGCTGGCGGCGGTGGCCGACCAGGTCAAGCGACTCGAGCACGAATGCGACAACATCTCCCACGAGATCCTCCGAGGCATCGACCGCACGTTCATCACGCCGATCGACCGGGAAGACATTCACCAGCTCGCCGTCCGCCTCGACGACGTCATCGACCTCATCGACGGAACGGTCCGGCGGCTCTCTCTCTTCCAGATCGGAACGCCGACCGACCTGTCCCGCTCCCTCTCGAAACTCATGGTCCAGACCACGGGGGAGCTCGTCGAAGCGGTCTCCCGGCTGCGCGGCCAGAAGGGCGTCATGGAGCGCTGCATGAAGATCAAGCAGCTCGAGAACGAGGCCGACGTCGTCTACCACGACGCGATCGCCTCCCTCTTCGCCGGAGAGCTGCCGGCGATCGAGGTCATCAAGTGGAAAGACGTCTACGACACGATGGAGCGCTGCGTCGATTCCTGCGTCGTCGTGGCGCACGTCCTCGAGAGCGTCGTCCTCAAGCACTCCTGAGACGCCGTCCGCGGTCATCCCGACCATGACCTACGTCCTCTTCATCATCGGGATCGCGCTGGTCTTCGACTTCATCAACGGAATGCACGACTCCGCGAACTCGATCGCGACGGTCGTATCGACCCGCGTCCTGTCGCCCTTCGCGGCGGTCTTCTGGGCCGCGTTCTTCAACTTCGTCGCCGCGTTCATGTTCGGAACGGCGGTCGCCAAGACGATCGGCTCGGGCCTGATCGACATCACGGTCGTCAACTCCGACGTCGTGCTCGGCGGGCTGCTCGGTCGCGATCCTCTGGAACCTCCTCACCTGGTACTTCGGGCTGCCGTCCTCGTCGTCCCACGCGCTCATCGGGGGCTACGCGGGCGCGGCCGTGGCGCGCGTCGGGATCGGCGCGATCGTCCCGGGCATGGCCTGGGTCAAGACGCTCGCCTTCATCGTCCTGTCGCCCCTGCTGGGCATGGCGATGGGGTGGGCGCTCATGATCGCGGTCTCCTGGATGTTCCACAAGACGCCCTACGGCTCGGTCGACCGCTGGTTCCGCCGGGCCCAGCTCGGCTCGGCCGCCGCGTTCTCGCTCTCCCACGGCACCAACGACGCCCAGAAGACGATGGGCATCATCGGAGGGCTGCTGGTCGCCAACCAGCACCACTTCGCGGACCCGGCTTCGCAGTTCCACTGGATGCACCTGCCGGATCTGCGGGTCGTGCCGTGGTGGATCATCCTTTCGGCGCACGCGGCGATCGGCCTCGGCACGCTCACGGGAGGCTGGCGGATCGTGCGAACGATGGGGAGCCGCATCACGAAGCTGAAGCCGTTCTCGGGCTTCTGCGCGGAGACGGGCGCCGCGGCCACCGTCATCGCGGCTTCGATGTGCGGCATCCCGGTGTCGACGACGCACACGATCACCGGCGCGATCCTGGGCGTCGGGGCCACCCAGAGGTTCAGCGCCGTGCGCTGGGGCGTGGCCGGACGCATCGTGTACGCGTGGGTCCTGACGATCCCGATGGCGGCCGCCATCGGGGCGCTGAGCTACGGCATCCTCGCGGCGCGTCAACCGGTAGATCGTCCGAGCCGGGCGTGAACGTTCCCGAGGCCGCCGGAATTCCTCGAGGACGACCGGGCCCTCAATCAGACGTCGTCCTCAACGAGCAAAAAGAAAGCCCCCCATCTCACCGGGGGGCTCGAAGGAGGAGATCTGTGTACCTGCCCTTTCATACGGAGGAGGCCGGGGGTTTGTTGAGGCCTCGAGGGCCGTCGGACGAGGTCCTTCGTTGCGTGTATTTTAGGCAGCCTTGATTCGCCTCACTCTGAAAGCGGGCCGCGAAGTCTCGGTGCTGCGGCGCCACCCCTGGCTGTTCTCGGGAGGGGTCGCTTCGGCCCAGGGCGAGGGTGCGGACGGTCTTGCCGAGATTCTCGACGCCTCGGGCCGGCCTCTCGCGCGGGGGGCCTACTCGCCGGACTCGCAGATCGTCGCCCGGCTGTGGACCTTCGACGGGCGAACGCCCGACGCGTCGCTCTTCCGCGAGCGCTTCGCGGCGGCGCGGCGGCTGCGAGAGCAGGATTCTCCCTCCGGAGACGACGGGGTTTCGCGCCGTCAACTCCGAAGGGGATCTCTGCCCGGGCGTCCTGCTCGACGTCTACGGCGACACCGCGGTGCTCGAGCTGACCACCGCCGGAACCGAGGCATGGAGCACGGAGCTCGAGCGGGCGGCGCGCGAGGTCTTTTCGCCGGGCCGTCTCCTCGTCCGCGAAACCGGGACGGCGCGCGATCTGGGCCGTGCTGCCGCGCGGGAGGCCGGTGAGGATCCGCGTTCCGTTTCTCGAGAACGGGCTGCGCTTCGTCGCCGACCTCGGCTCGGGCCAGAAGACGGGCTTCTTCCTCGACCAGCGGGACAACCGCTCGCGTCTGCGGGCGCTCGCGCGCGGGAAGACCGTCCTCAACCTCTTCTCCTACTCCGGCGCCTTTTCGATCGCGGCGCTCGCCGGTGGAGCGGCGCGCGCGGTGGACGTCGATTCTTCGGAGGCGGCGCTCGTGCTGGCCCGCGAGAATCGGCGGGCCAACGATCTTCCGGTCGACGAGGCGGACTTTCTGCAGGCCGACGTCTTCGACGACCTGCGGCGCCGCGTCGCGGCGGGGGAGCTGTGGGACGTCGTCGTGTGCGATCCGCCGGCGTTCGCGAAGAAGCGAGCCGACGTCGAGCGCGCGGCGCGCGGATACAAGGACGTCAGCCGCCTGGCGATGAGCCTCGTCGCTCCGGGGGGCTGGCTCCTGACCTGCTCGTGCTCCGGCCTCGTCGACGCCGACCTCTTCCAGAAGATCGTTTTCTCCGCGAGCGTCGACGCGCGTGTGCCGTTCGCGCTCGCCGCCCGGCAGGGGGCCGGGCCGGACCATCCGGTCTCGCTCGACTGTCCCGAAGGGGAATACCTGAAGGGCCTCTGGCTTTTTCGTCTGCAATAATGACGAACATGCTGACGCCCCTTCTCGCCCTCGTGCTGTCGGCGACGACGCCAGTGATCGAAACGAAGCCGGCCATCTTCCATTCGGGCCGTCCGAAGGCCACCGCGGCGCAGGCGCCCGAGGGACACGTGCGTTCGGCCGCGCGCCTTCCCGGGGAGGCGCGGCACGATCTGCCGGCGCTTTCCGCCGCCGAGCGGGCCGAGCTCTCGGCGCCGGACGCGCGCGGCGGAGTGCGCCGGAAGGTTCCGGCCGAGAAGGTCGGTATTCAGCGGCCATTGCCGGCGGGGATCGGAATCGCCGGGCTTCCTCCGGACCTCTTTGCGGGAGGTTCGCAGGCCGCTTCCGGAGGGCTCTTCGAGCGGTCGACTGACGGAGGCGGCCGGCTCACATGGACGGCCGCATTCTCGTCGGAGGGCGCCGGGGCTCTCCGGCTTCACATCACGAAGGCGTCTCTTCCTCCCGGCAGCCGCGTCTACGTGTTCGCGGCGAGCGGCGAAATGCACGGCCCGTACGATTTCGATCGCGGGATCCGGCCCGAGGGCTTCTGGACGAACACCGTCTTCTCGTCCGAGCTGTTTCTCGAGGTGCAGTTTCCGGCGGGCGCGGCGGCCGGGTTCGGAGCTCCGCGGCTCTCGATTCCGTCCCTCATTCATCTCGAGCATCCCGAGTTCGCTCCCGGCCGCCGGGCAGGGGAGCGTCCGCCGGAAAACGGAGGAATGCTTCGTCGACGCGGCGTGCGTGACGCCCGCGGAGTTTCCCACCATCGAGGAGGCCAAGCTCGGCGTCGCGCAGCTCACCTTCGTCGACGGCAGCTCGGCCTTCGTATGCACCGGCGGGCTCCTGAACTCGACACCCGAGACGTTCGTGCCCTACCTTCTGACGGCGAACCACTGCTTCTCGAGCCAGGCGCCGGCGACCTCGCTCGAGTCCATCTGGCGCTACGAGCGCCCCTCCTGCAACGGGCCCGAGCCGAGCCCTTCCGGATTTCCGCGCAGGCTCGGCTCGACACTGCGGGCGACGGGTCAGACGAGCGACTTCACACTCGTCGAGCTCGACGAGGATCCGCCCGATGGCAGCCTCTTCTTCGGCTGGACGACGGCGGACGTTTCCCGGCAGGGCGGCACGCTCGCCTACCGCCTCCACTATCCCAACGGCCGGCCCATGTTCTACACGGAGGAGCAGATCAGCGCCGAGCCGACGCCGGTCTCGTGCAATGGTTTCCCGCAGGGCGACTACGTCTACCAGAAGGACACCGTCGGCGGGACCGGCGGGGGCAGCTCCGGCTCGCTGCTCTATCTCGCGAGCCTGCAGGTCGTGGGTCAGCTGAGCGGGGCCTGCGGCAACGATCCCAACGACTTCTGCGCCGTCCTCGAGAACTCGTCGATCGACGGGGCCTTCCATGTGTCGTTCCCGTCGCTGCGGCAATTCATCGCTCCCGGATTTCCCAGTCCGTGCACGCCCAACGACACGACGCTCTGCCTGAACGGCGGGCGATTCGAGGTGAACGTGGCCTGGGCGACCACCACCGGAGACAGCGGCTTCGGTCAGGGCGTGCCGCTCACGTCGGACTCCGGCTACTTCTGGTTCTTCAACGAGGACAACATCGAGATGGTCGTCAAGGTGCTGCAGGCCTGCTCGCTGAACTCGCGCTTCTGGTTTTTCGCGGGCGGCCTCACGAACGTCGATGTCGTCGTCACGGTGACGGACACGGACACGGGAGACCAGAAGGTCTACACGAATCCGCTCGGGACGGCGTTCATTCCCCTGCAGGACACCGACGCGTTTGCCTGTCCGTGACGTGAGACACCGGCGGTGATCGGGCCGCGGGCGGCCGCGATCCTCTTCTCGCTCGCCGGCGCCTCCGCCGTCCCGGACCGCCCGCCGAGCGTTCTGCTCTTCACGAAGACGACGGGTTTTCGCCACGAATCCATCCCCGACGCGGTGGCCGCCATCCAGCGCCTCGGCGCGGCGCACGGCTTCGCGGTCGAGGCCACCGAGAACGCCGCGGTGTTCCGCGATGATCAACTCCGGAACCACGATGCCGTCCTCTTCGTCCTGACGACCGGCGAAGTCCTCGGGCCGACGCAGCAGGAAGCCCTCCTGCGGTTCATTCGCGGGGGCGGCGGTTTCGTCGGCGTGCACTCCGCGGCCGACACCGGGCACGACTGGAGCTGGTACCTCGACCTCGTGGGGGCGGAGTTTCGCAGTCACCCGGCGATCCAGGACGCGACACTGCGTGTCGTCGATCGGGTGCATCCCTCGACGCGGGTCCTTCCCGAGACCTGGCATCGGCCGACGAGTGGTACGACTTCGTGTCGAACCCGCGCCCCGAGGTCCACGTCCTGGCGACGCTCGACGAGTCGACTTACGCGGGCGGGCTGATGGGCTCGGATCACCCGATCGCGTGGTGCCATTTCTACGACGGCGGCCGGTCCTGGTACACCGCCCTCGGACACACCGACGAGAGCTGGACGGAGCCGCTCTTTCTCGAGCACCTGCTGGGCGGCATCACGTTCGCCGCCGGATGGCCGGACTGCAGCGACCGCCGGCCAACGCGCGAGGTCTCCCGGGGCGCGTCTCCGAATCCGTGAGCGTGGCGAGCACCGCGCCGCGCGGCGTCGCCATCCTCGGGCCGGCGCCGCCGGACCGCGGCGGCATCGCGCGCGAGACGGCCCTTCTTGCCGCCGAGCTCGCGGAACGTATTCCGATCTGGTGGTTCACCTTTTCGCGACGCTATCCGCGCTGGCTCGACCCCCGCCGCTTCGACGTCGACCCGGGACTGCCGGAGTCGTCGGCTGTTCCGATTCTGGACTACGCGTCGCCTCTTTCCTGGAAGCGAGCGGCGGAGGCGATCGCCGCTCGCCGGCCGGAGGCCCTCATCGTTCCCTGGTGGACGGCATTCTGGGGCCTTCCCGACCGGGCCGTGTTCCGCCGGCTAAAACCTCTCTCGCCGGCGACCAAGCGCGTGCTGCTCTGCCACAACGTCGAGGATCACGAAAGTGGCGCGCTCAAGAAGTTCCTCGCGCTCGGGGCGTTTCTGGCGGCCGACGGGTTCGTCGTCCATGCCGCGGCGGATCGGGAGCGCCTCGAACGCCTCGCCCCGGGCCGGCCGTGCGTCGTCCTCGCGCACCCGGCGGCCTCCGTCGCGCCCGCCGCGGCGAGCCGCGAGGACGCCCGCCGGAGGCTCGGCATCCCGGGCCCGGGGCCGCTCGTTCTCTTTCTCGGTCTCGTGCGCCGATACAAGGGCGTGGATCTCCTGCTGGACGCCGCGCCCGAGATCGTGAGGCGCACCCAGGCGAGGATCGCCATCGTGGGCGAGGTGTTTCCCGACGCCCGCGATCTGCTGCGCCGCGCGGAAGCGAGCCCGGTCAAAGACCGCATCGTGTGGAAGGACGCCTACGTTCCCGAGGAGGAGATGGCGCTGTGGCTCGCCGCGTGCGACGTGGTCGCGCTGCCGTATCGCGCGATTTCGGGAAGCGGCATCGCCGCGCGCGCCTTCGCGGCCGGCCGACCGGTCGCGGCCTCGGCGGTCGGCGGTCTTGTGGAGGCCGTGGAGCCCGGCGGAACGGGGGAGCTCTTTCCATCGGGCGACGCTCCCGCGCTCGCGCGGGCGGTCGAGACGGTGCTCGCGCGCGGCGACGACGCATACGCCCCCGGTCTCGCTCGCGCGGCCGAGCGCGCCTCGTGGCCCCTCTACGTCGACGCGCTGCAGGCGTTCCTCTCTTCGTTGCCGACTCGCTAGAGCCCGTCCGCATGAGTCTCGGCGCCCGGAGTCTCCCGACTTCATGCCGGAGACGCGATTTGTCGGGAGAGGGGACTGAAGCGATTTCCCCTCTCATTTTCACGGTCCGCGAAGCGGACCGCTAGAGGTCTTTGTCACGGATATACTCCGCCTCCCATGAATCTGGAGCTCTCCGAGGAGCAGCAGCTCCTTCGGGACTCGGTCCGCGCCTTCGCCGAGGAAGTCGTGCGGCCGCGGGCCGCCGTCATCGATCAGACGGGCGAGTTCCCGAAGGACCTTTTCCGCGCGGCGGGCGAGCTGGGCCTGGCCGGCGTGGCCGTGCCGACCGAGCACGGCGGCTCCGGGATGGACGTGGTGTCGTACGCGATCGTGATCGAGGAGATCTCGCGGGTCTGCGCCAACATGGGCGTCATCCTCTCGGTCAACAACTCGCTCGTCTGCGATCCCATCGAGAAGTTCGGCAACGAGGATCAGAAGAAGCGCTTCCTGGCGCCCCTCGCCCGCGGCGAAAAGCTCGGCTGCTTCGCCCTGACGGAGCCGGACGCCGGCTCGGACGCGGGCAACCAGAAGACCCGGGCCGTGCGCGAAGGCGACGCCTACAGGATCTCCGGGCAGAAGGTGTTCATCACGTGCGGGCAGGCCGCCGACGTCTGCCTCCTCTTTGCGATGACGAACCCGGAGAAGAAGACCCGCGGCATCTCGGCCTTCCTCGTGGACGCCGCGTCGCCGGGCTTCGACCGCTCCCGCCATCAGGTCAAGCTCGGAGTCAACGCCTCGGGCACGGTCGAGATCTTCCTGACCGACGTCCTCGTTCCGGAGGCCGACCGGCTGGGCGAGGAGGGCGAGGGCTTCAAGATCGCCATGTCGACCCTCGACGGCGGCCGCATCGGAATCGCGGCCCAGGCCGTCGGCATCGCGCAGGAGGCCTTCGAAGCCGCGGTGTCGTACTCCAAAGCGCGGAAGGCCTTCGGCCGTGCGATCGCCGACTTCCAGGCCCTCCGCTTCTATCTCGCCGACATGGCGACCGACGTCGACGCCGCACGCCTGCTGACTCGCAAGGCCGCGGCGGCGAAGGAGGAGTCGAAGACGACGGGAGGCCGCTACTCCATGGAGGCCGCGGTCGCCAAGCTCTTCGCCGCGGAGATGGCGCAGCGCGTGACCACGAAGGCCCTCCAGATGCACGGCGGCTACGGCTACACCAAGGAATATCCGGTCGAGCGCAACTTCCGCGATGCGCGCATCACCGAGATCTACGAAGGCACGAGCGAGATCCACCGGCTGATCATCGCGCGCGAGATCTTCCGCGACAGCGGGCTGGCGATCGGCTAGGCAAGAACAATATGGGCCAGACCCGAATGTTCCGGGACCGCGTGGTCTCGATGGAGCAGACGCTCGAGGGCGGCGAAAAACACCTCCCGCTCTTGAAGGACATCTGCCGCGAGGCCCTGCCCGACTTCGAGTACGCCGAGCACGCTCTCGACCATGAACGCGACCTCTTCGTGTTGGAGCTGCGCGGACCCGATGGGGCCGCGAAGAAGATCGCTTGGACCCGGATGGTCCTCTACGACGCCGAGCGGATCCCGACGCTCACGGGCGATCCGGCGGCGGAGCTGCGCGGAAAGATCGTCGAGTTTCTGAAGGCGCGGGCCGCGCGGCCCGAAATCGTCGTGACGTTCCGTCATCTCGAAGAGGGCTGGGTCGACACGCCCGAGCCGCGTCGCGAGGGCGGTGGAGGACGGCGACGGCGGCGCGGGGGACGCGGGGGCAGCCGGGGGGAGCGCGCCGGCGGAGCGCCCGACCGGCGGCCGGGAGCGCCCTCGCCGCAGCGCGCGCCGGGCGGCGGTGAGCGCCGTCCGCAGGGGCCGCGGCCCGGGACTCCCCGGCCCACGTCTTCGCGTCCCACGCCTCCGCGGCCGCCCGCCCAAGCCCAGGCCCAGGCGCGTCCCGCCGGCGGTCCGGGCCCCGCGGCTCCGGCGCCGGGCGGAGCGGCCGGGGAAGGCGGAAAGCGACGCCGCCGGTTCCGCCGGCGACGCCGTGGGGGACGCGGTCCCGGAGGCGGCGGAAGCACCCCGGCCCCTGCGGGTGGTTCGGGAGCGCCGACGGCATGAACTTCGCGCCAACCGAGGATCAGGAGCGCATCCGCGGCGCCGTCCGCGAATTCGCGGAGCGGGAGATCGCGCCGGGCGTCGCCGAGCGAGAGAAGACCGGGACGTTTCCGAGCGAAGCCCTGGCAGGCCTCGCCGGGATGGGCGTGCTCGGGATGATGGTCCCGGAGGCCTACGGCGGCGCGGGGTCCGACGCGCTCTCCTACGTCCTGGCGATCGAGGAGCTCGCGCGCGTCTGCGCGTCGACGGCCGTGATCGTGTCGGTCAACAACTCCGTGGCGTGCTACCCGATCTGGAAGTTCGGCAGCGAGAGCCAGAAGTCGACGATCCTCCGGGAGCTCGCCTCGGGCGAGGCCCTGGGCGCGTACGCCCTCACCGAGCCGCAGTCCGGTTCGGACGCCGCCAACCAGAAAACGCGCGCCGTCCGGGACGACGGCGGCTACATCCTGAGCGGCGCCAAGGCCTGGATCACCAACGCCGGCGTGGCGAAGTGGTACGTCGTCATGGCCATGACGGCCCCGGAGGCGGGCACGCGCGGCATCACGGCCTTCCTCGTGTCCGCCGAGGACGAGGGGCTGCGCGTCGGCGCTCCCGAGGACAAGATGGGGTTGCGCGCATCGCGGACCGCCTCGATCTTCCTCGAGGAGGTTCGCGTGCCGGAGGAGCGGCGCCTCGGAGCCGAGGGCGAAGGGTTCACGATCGCGATGACCACTCTCGACCACTCTCGGATCGGCATCGCGGCCCAGGGCATTGGCATCGGCCAGGCCGCCTACGACGCCGCCGTCGAGTACGCCCGCACCCGCGAGACCTTCGGCAAGAAGCTCGCCGAACACGAGGCGATCGCGTTCCAGATCGCGGACATGCGGGTGCAGCTCGAGGCAGCCCGGGCGCTGACATACCGCGCCGCGCTGCTCTCGGAGAAGCCCGGCGTGCGCTTCTCGAAGGAGTCTTCCATGGCCAAGGTCTATGCGACGGAGGCGGCCAACGCGATCGCGAACCGCGCGGTGCAGATTTTCGGGGGCTACGGCTACTCGAAGGAGTATCCGGTCGAGCGCTATTACCGGGACGCCCGCGTGACCACGATCTACGAGGGTACGAGCGAGATCCAGCGCATCGTGATCGCCAAGAACGTGCTGGCAGGACGCTGACGATGAGCGACACCGAAGAGCCGCCGCCGGTCGACCCGGAAGACGTGACGGACGCGGAGGACGCGGAGGACGCCGCCGACGAGATGCCGGCGCCGGTCCCCGTGGCCGAGGCCGTCACCGGCGCCCCGCCCGCTGCGCCGGTCAAGGGGAGCCGCCCGGATCTCCTCGACCGCCGCGAGCCCCTCTACCGGGAGGTCAAGGGATACAAGCTGCGGCTCGATCCGCCGGACCTCGCGCGCCTGCGCGAGCTCCCGGGTTCCCGCGGCAAGTCCGACACCGAGATCGGCGAGGCCTTCTTCGACGGGCAGGCCGAGCGGCTCGCCACTTCGATCGCCGACGACGTTCCGGCGCCTTCGGAGCTGCGGGTCGTCGTCGATCCGTACTCGCGCCAGGCGTTCCTGGCGCTCGAGGGAACGATCCGGGGGATCCTGAGCTTCTGAGTCGAGTGTCGTGACTCGAGGGTCGAGAGTTTGGAGGTTTCGTTCTGAACCCTCGACCCTAGACCCCGGACTCTCGACTTGCTAGATGTCCGCGGTAATGACGATCTTCTGCGCCTGCCTGAGGTGCGCCTTCTTCTGATGGGGATCGATCGTCACGGCGATCTCTCCCGGCTCGGCGCCGGCCGACGACAACACGTCGGCCCAGACTTCGGCGCGGAAGCGCAGGAAGTCCTCGGCGACGGCCGGCTCTTCGCGGCCCTCGAAATCCGGCATCGATTTGAGCTTGTCGACCTCCGGACGGTCCAGGACGAAGGCGTAGCCCTCGCGGTCCATCCGGTAGGTCCGGGATGGCTTTTGGGAGTTCGGTTCCATTCGGGAATTTTAGGGCATCCGGCGCGTTTTCCGCGACGATGAAATCGCACCGCAGGCTCCGATTGGCGTGTGCCCGCCTCCTGCTCGTTTTCGCGATCGGGACGGCTCCGGCCCTCGCGGAGGAGCTTCGCAATCACTTCGATTCCGACGCGATGATGCGCCCGCCCGGATTCTTCGACATGGTCGTCCTGGGCGACACGCCCGGAGAATCCAAGTGGCTGGTCCTGGTCGATCAGAATCCGCCTTCCGCGCCCAACCGGCTGGTCCAGACGAACACGAAGATGCCGGCCGGATCGATCTCCGCCGCCCTCCGCCGCAACGCCGCGTTCCAGGACGGCGCCGCCTCGACGTTCGTGAAGAAGGGTCCGGGCCAGGCGGGACTGGTCCTGCGCCTCGTGGACGCAAGGAACTTCCTGCTGCTCCTCGCGGACACGCAGACCGGCGATCTGGTGCTGACGAGCTACCGTGACGGGAAGGCGGCCGAGCTCGGCCGCGGCGCCGGCGCGTTCGAGCGCGGCTGGGAGAAGATCGGCGCGAAGCTGGACGGGCCGACGGTGACGGTCTCCGTCAACGACCGGAAGCTCTTCGACGGCAGGGATCCCGGCCCGGCGGCGGGGCGCGCCGGTGTCGTCACCGCGGGGCCCGGCGAGGCCTCCTTCGACGAGCTCCTGATCGTCTACTGAGCCGGCGCCCCGGCGGCGGTTCCCTCGGGCGCGATCGCGGCGGCGAAGCGGAAGCGCCCGCCCTCCACTTTCAGGATCACGGCGGGCTTGACCGGATTGCGGTCGGCGTCCATCGTGATCGAGCCGGTGACGCCCGCGAAGTTCGCCGTCGAAGCGAGAGCGTCCCGGATGCGTTTGCCCTCCGTCGAGCCCGCGCGCGCGATCGCGTCGGCGAGGAGCCGCGTCGCGTCGTAAGTCAGGGCGGCGATCGAGTCGGGTTCCGCCCCGTACTGCGCCTTGTAGGCATCGACGAACTTCCGCACGGCGGGCGAGGGATCGTCCACGGAGTAGTGATTCGAAAGGTAGGCCCCTTCCACGGCCTCCCCGCCGATCTCGACGAGCTTGGGCGAGTCCCAGCCGTCGGCGCCGAGCAACGTGGCCGAAAGACCGAGCGCCTTCGCCTGTCGGGCGATCAGGCCGGCGTCCGTGTAGTAGCCGGGAACCACGAGGACGTCGGGGTTCCGGGGGCGGAGCGCGGTCAGCTGCGCCGAGAAGTCGCTGTCTCCCTCGGTGTACTTGAGCTCGTCGACGACTCTGCCTCCGGCCGCTTCGAAGGCCTTGCGGAAAGCCTCGGCGAGGCCGACGGAGTAGTCGCTCCGCGCGTCGACGAGGATCGCCGCCGTTTGCGCCTTCAGGTCGCGCCGCGCGAACGTCGCCAGGGCCTGTCCCTGGTACGGGTCGATGAAGCAGACGCGGAAGACGTAGTCGCCCTTCTTCGTCACCTCGACGTTCGTCGAGGACGGCGAGATCATCGGGATCTTGTAGGTCTGCGCGATCGGCGCCGCCGCCAGGGTTCGTGACGAGGCGTTTTCCCCGATGAGGGCAACGACGTGGTCGCGCGTGATCAGCTTGGAAGCGACCGACGCGGCCTCGGAGGCTTCGCCCCGGTCGTCCTCGGCCAGCAGGACGACCGGCTTGCCCAGAACGCCGCCCGCGGCGTTGATCTCGGAGACCGCGAGCCTGGCGCCGTTTCTGCCCGACTGGGCAAACGTCGCGGTCGGCCCGGTCAGCGCGCCGAAGAAACCGACCTTGATCCCGTCCCGCTCGACGCTGCCGCTCTCGCCGCCGCAGCACCGACGACGAAGGAGAGGCACGGCGCAAGCGGCGAGCGGCAGGATCTGCGACGGCCGGCATCCTAGCGAGCCGGGATTCCTAATCTGCGGCGTTCCCCTGATCCCGAGTCTTGATACTCTTACGCCCCTTTCGGAGCGAGATCGCCAAATGAGCTCTACGAAGTCCTACGACGTCATCATCATCGGCTCGGGGCCCGGCGGCTATGTCGCGGCGATCCGCGCCGCGCAGCTCGGCCTGACGGTCCTGATCGTCGAGAAGGAGCCGCGGCTGGGGGGAGTCTGCACGCTCTGGGGCTGCATCCCGACGAAGGCTCTCCTCCACACGGCCGACCTTCTCGAGGAGGCCCGTCACGGCGCCGAAGTGGGCGTGGCGGCGCGCGAAGTCCGGCTCGACATGCCGGCGGCGCTCAAGCACAAGGAGAAGATCGTTCGCCAGTCGACCAACGGGGTTTCCTACCTCATGAAGAAGAACCGGGTCGACATCGCCGCCGGCTTCGGCAGGCTCACCGGCCCGGGCAAAGTGTCCGTGGCGGGCGCCGACGGCGCGGAGACGGTCTACACCGGCAAGAACATCCTGGTGGCCACGGGCTCCACGCCTCGCGCTTTGCCGGGCATGGACATCGACGAGAAGACCGTCCTCTCCTCGACGGGAATGCTCGAGCTCTCGGACGTGCCGAAGTCTCTGGTCGTCATCGGCTCGGGCGCCGTCGGCGTCGAGTTCGCGTCCATGTACGCCCGGTTCGGCTCCAAGGTCACGATCGTCGAGGTGCTGCCGCGCATCGTCCCGGTCGAGGACGAGGACATCTCACGGGAGCTCGCGGCCTCCTTCAAGCGGCAGGGCATCGCGATCTACCCGGACACGCGGGTCGAGCGCATGACGCGCAGCGACGCGGGAGTCGAGATCCTCGCGCGCTCTTCCGGAGACAAGACCGAGACCTTCCGGGCGGAGAAGGTGCTGATGGCCGTCGGCCGCCGTCCGCTGACCGACAAGATCGGCCTCGACGCGCTGGGGATCGCCACCGACAAGGGATACGTGAAGGTCGACGCCTTCATGCGGACAAATGTTCCGGGGGTCTACGCGATCGGCGACGTCCTGCCCACTCCGGCCCTCGCGCATCTGGCCTCCGCCGAAGGCGTCGTCGCCATCGAGCACATGGCCGGCAAGGAGACCCGTCCCATCAACTACGACCAGGTGCCCGGCTGCACGTACTGCTCCCCGGAGGTCGGGTCGATCGGTCTGACGGAGGCGAAGGCGAAGGAGCGCGGCTACGACGTCGTCATCGGCAAGTTCCCCTTCTCGGCGGTCGGCAAGGCGCGCATCCTCAATCAGGCTGCGGGATTCGTGAAGATCGTCGCCGAGAAGAAGTACGACGAGGTGCTCGGCGTCCACATCGTCGGTCCGGCGGCCACGGAGCTCATCGGAGAGGCCGGAGTGGCACTCAAGCTCGAGGCCACGTCGGAAGAGCTCGTGCGCACGATCCACGCGCATCCCACGTTGTCAGAGGCCATCCACGAGGCTGCGGAAGCGGTCGGCGGGCACGCGATCCACATTTAGCTATCAGCTATCAGCCAGAACGCTGACGGAGCAGATTGGCTGAAAGCTGACAGCCGAGAGCTGACAGCTACTTGGGCGCCTGCGCCGTCGTGAGGGCCAGGCCGTCGTTCGTCGGGACGATCCTCGGCCCCTGCGCCGTCGCCCCGGCGCCCGGCGCGGGTTTCCCCGGCATCGACCCGCTGAAGCTCGGCGAGCCGCCCTGCATCGCGAGGGTTCCGATCGAGACGAGGCTCGCGGGCGGCGGCCCGGCGGCTTCCTTCGCCGTGATGCGCGAGGAGGTGCGAACGTCCGACCGGCGCACGCTCATCCACTTCCCGTCGGGATAGGCGCGAAAAACGACCATCGAGCCGCGCACGACGGGCTCGCCGATCGACACCTGCGAACCGGAAGGGGAGAGCTCGATCCGGAAGTAGGCAGGTTCCGCCACCGCGGCCGCAGCCAGAAAGAGCACGACCGCCAGGTGCTGCATTTTGGTCTCCTGTTGTTCGTTCGATTGTCGCACGGCGGGGGCGGAGCTATCAGCTGTCAGCCAGAATGCTGATCGAACGGTCTGGCTAAGAGCTGATAGCTGAGAGCTGAGAGCTGAGAGCTGAGAGCTCTACCGTTGCGGATTCGTGCCGCCCGCGGTCCCCGACATCGTCGGCGGGTTTGCGCCGGCCGTCGCCGCGGGCATCGTCGGCGGCGCGCCCGGCGCGCTCTGCGATGCGCTCGACGGCGGATAGCCATACGCGCGGCCGACCTGATAGTCCTTCATCGCGCCGGCGTCGGGCGCCATCGTCTGGCCCATCTTCAGGTCGCTGTAGAACCCTTCGCCGAGCTCGGGGCCCGCCCTTGGTCTTGACCGCGCTCGCATTGGTCGGTCCCGCCTGCGTGCTTCCGCCCTGCATGGCGAGCGTGCCGATCTGGACGAGGCTCACCTGCTGGGTCGAGGCCGCCGCCGCCTCGGGCGTGATCTTCGTGATGTGCTTGATCTGCGAGCGCCGCAGGCTCATGAGAGTTCCGGCGGGGTAGCTCTGGAACACGTACGCGTTGCCCTTCAAGACGGGCTGGTCTTTCGCGAGCAGCTTCCCGGACGGCGCCAGGTCGATCTGGTAGTAGGTCGCCTGCTGCGCCGAGGCGGCGAACGCAACGAGAAGGCCGGCGAGAATCAGGGTCCTCTTCATGGCGATTCCTCCATGCGTTCCCGCACTAGTCCGGCGGCGCGGTGCCGCCGGTCGCCGCGGGCATCGTCGGGACGCCGCCCGACATCGTGGCATTCGCGGGACCGTACGCATCGGACGTTCCCGGCGTTCCCTGGTATGACCAATTCCCGGTCGGAGCGCCGTTGATCGAGCTCAGGTTCTGGGAGCCACCCTGCGAGCTCGGAACCTGCGGCGGAGTTCCGACGACGACCACCTGACCGCCGCCTTCCATCGCGAGAGGCCCCTGGATGTTGACCTCACCCGCCATTTGCTGTTCGATCCAGAAGGCCTCGTCTCCCGTCACGGGTCTGATCCCCTTGACGTCCGACTTCCGGAGGCTCGTGAGGTTGCCGCCGCGATATCTGTGAAACACCCAGGTATTGCCCTTGAGCGTCGGATTGTCCTTCGAGAGCACGGTCCCGGACGGCAGGAGGTCGATCCGGTAAACCGTCCCCGCGGCCCAGCCCGCCAGCTGCGTGATTCTCTTCACTTTGGCCTGCGGGATTTGCGTGAAGCCGGCGTCGGGCCAGGCCGAAAATGCGTACTTGCCTCCCTGGAGTACCGGTGGACCCAGGGCCACCATGCTCCCGGTGGGCAGGAGATCGAGCCGGTAGAGACTCGGCTTTTCCTGAGCGCCCAGAGTCAGGGCGCATGCGAGAAAAGCTCCAACGGCGAGACAGCGGCTCCGCATGACCCACCTCCGTGTCCGAGAAGCGTACCACGCGTGACCCGGGACACTCGGGACCGTTGTACTGGGTGGATACGGCGTGCATGCGCGGAAACTCCCCTTCCCATGAGAGAGATACGGGGAGATGCGCCTTCCGGGGAAAGGCCCGAAGTCGAGCATAGAATGGCGGACCTCAAAGTCAGGCGCATGAGCCAGGAAGCACCCAAACCGCACGACCTGTCCGCCCTCCGCATCCACCGCGAGTCGGCGGAGAAGAGAGGAGTGCCGAAGGGCTGGCTCCTTCTCGGCGCCGTCCTGGTCGTTGCGGCGGGCTTCGCGGCCTACCTGCTGAGCGGACAGCAGATTCGGCCCCGCCGCGTCGAGGTCGTCACGGCTTCCATAGTGACCGAAGGACAGGCCACCACAGTGCTGACGGCGAGCGGCTACGTCGAGGCCGAGCGCAAGGCCGATCTATCACCCAAGATCACGTCGCGCATCACCGAGCTCAACGTCACCGAGGGGACGCGGGTCAGGAAGGGCGACATCGTCGCGCGGCTGGACTCGACGGACCTGGACGCCCAGCTCGCGGAAGCCCAGGCCAACTGGGTCAACGCGCAGGCGGAGCTGAACCGGCAGAAGACGATCTTCGACCAGGGGCTCGCGACCCGCTCCGCGCTCGACGCGGCGACCGCGAGCGAGGCCGCGACGCGGGCACGGGTCCGCTACATCGAGGCCCTTCTCGACTACACGATCATTCGCGCACCTTTCGCCGGCGTCATCACGGCCAAGCGGGCCTTCGTCGGCGAGGCGGTTTCGCCGTTCGGATCTTCGCCGTCGGGCGGAGGGTCGGGCGGCGCCATCGCGACGCTCGTCGAGTTCTCGTCGCTCTACGTCGGAGCCGACGTGAACGAGGCGAACCTCTCGAAGCTCGCGAAGAACCAGCCCGCCGAGATTTCTCTCGACGCGGTGCCCGACAAGACGTTTCACGGCCGGCTCCGTCAGATCGTGCCGGCCGCCGACCGGCAGAAGGCCACCGTGCGCGTCAAAGTCGCGTTTCTCGATGCCGACGACCGCGTCCTGCCCGACCTGTCGGCCCGCGTCGCATTCACGGCCGAGCCGACGCAGGGCAAGGAGGCGCGGTCGCGGATCGTCGTGCCGAAGGCGACGCTCACGGAGGTCGACGGGAAGAAGGGTGTCTTCCGGGTCGTGGACGGCCGGGCGGTTTTCACGCCCGTCACCGCGGGCGGCGACGTCCAGGGCCAGGTCGAAGTCACGCAGGGCCTGCAGGGCGGAGAGAAGCTGATCTCGCTGTCCGGCGGGGCGCCGATCAAGGACGGGGACCGAGTTCGTGTAGAGGAACAGGAGAGCTGAGATGGCCGAACCGCTGATTCGCATCGACCACGTCGAGAAAGTCTACCGGCGGGACCAGATCGAGATCCCGGTCCTGATGGGCATCAATCTGGACATCCCCGAGGGCGAGTACGTCGCGCTCATGGGCCCGTCAGGCTCGGGGAAGACGACGCTGCTGAACCTCATCGCCGGCATCGACTCGCCCACCCGCGGCCGGATCGTGGTCGGCGGACGCGACATCGCGACGCTCGGACAGACCGAGCTGGCGCGGTGGCGTTCGAGCACGTCGGCTTCATCTTCCAGCTCTACAACCTGATGCCGGTGCTCACGGCCTTCGAGAACGTCGAGCTGCCGCTGCTGCTGACCCATCTGAAGAAGGCGGAACGCAAGAAGCACGTCGAGACCGCGCTTTCGATCGTCGGCCTGTCCGACCGGATGGACCACTATCCCCGGCAGCTCTCGGGCGGCCAGGAGCAGCGGGTCGCGATCGCCCGGGCGATCGTCACCGACCCGAAGATCCTCGTGGCCGACGAGCCCACGGGCGACCTCGACGCCAAGTCGGGCGACGAGATCCTCGAGCTCCTGCGACGGCTCAACGAGGAATTCGGCAAGACGATCGTCATGGTCACGCACGACCCGAAGGCCGCGGCGCGGGCCCATCGCATGGTCCACCTCGACAAGGGCGTCCTCCACACCGACGAGCGCACGGAGGCGGGCGCGGGGAGGAAGGCATGAAGTTCTTTCGGCTGATCTGGAAGAACGTCTTCCGTAAGAAGCTGCGGACGACGCTCACGGCGAGCTCGATCGTCCTGGTGCTCGTGCTCATCGTCATCCTGACCTCGCTGCTGGAGGCGATGCAGGCCGATCCTTCGGGCGGCAAGGGCGCCAACCGGCTCGTCGTGCAGCACGCGACGGGCCTCGGCAACTTCCTGCCGCTCTCCCAGCTCCAGCGCATCGAGCAGATCCCGGGCGTCGTCGCGATTACGCCCGAGACCTGGTTCGGCGGTGTCTACAAGGACGACAAGCCCGAGAACTGGATCGGACAGCTGTCCGCCGATCCCACGATCTACTTCGACAAGATCTTCGACGACGCGAAGATCGATCCGGCCGTGAACGCCGAGTGGAAGGCGACGCGCAACGGGTTCGTCGCCGGCCAGAAGATCGCCGAAAAGCACGGATGGAAGAAGGGCGACCACATCATCCTGAAGGGGACTTACATTCCCCTGAACCTCGACCTCGTCTACATCGGCTCCTACAACGCGGGCGACGAGACGAACATCTTCTTCCACAACGAGTACCTCAACCAGTCCGACTGGTTCGGGGCGAACAAGGTCACGGGCATCTATTACCTGAAGGTCGACAGCGGCGAGAGCATCCCGCGGGTCGCGGCGGCGATCGACGCCATGTTCCAGAACAGCGACGCGCCCACGAAGACTCTGACCGAGAAGCAATTCCAGCTCCAGTTCATGGAGATGATGGGCAACGTGAAATTCCTCATCAACGGCATCTCGCTCATCATTCTCTTCGCCGTCACGCTGATCGTGGCGAACACGGTGGCGATGTCGGCGCGCGAGCGCGTCACCGAGATCGCCGTGATGCGCACGCTCGGGTTCGGCCGCAACCACATCCTCGGCTTCATCCTCTCGGAGTCGGTCTTGATGTCGTTGCTCGGGGGCGCGCTGGGTGTGGTCCTGGCCAAATACGTCCTGGTTCCGCTGCTCGTCGCCGCGGGGAACAAGACCTCGATCTCGATCTGGCTGGTCAACTTCAAGGTCAGCCCCGCCACGCTGGCGATGGCCTTCGCCGTCTCGGTCGGCGTCGGCATCCTCGCGGGGTTCGTCCCGGCGCTGCGGTCTTCCCAGGTCAACATCGTCGACGGTCTGCGGAAGGTGGTCTAGCCATGGCGATCCCCCTCAAGTACAACCTGCGCAACCTCGCGGCCCGCAAGATGTCCACGGGAATGACGGCCTTCGTCATCGGCCTCGTCACCGCCGTGTTTCTCTGCGTCCTGGGGCTGATCCAGGGCGTGACCCGCACGCTCTCGGTCTCCGCCTCGACACGAAATGTCATCGCAATGCGCATCGGATCTCAGGCCGAGATGCAGAGCGTGATCACCCGCGAACAGGCCGAGCAGATCCAGGCTCTGCCGGGGCCGGAACGCAACGCTTCGGGAAAGCCCTATGTGTCCCCGGAGCTTTTGACGCTCATCAACGTGCCGCGGGCGGACGGGAAGACGTTCTCCAACGTCCAGGTCCGGGGGATGGCCCCCATCGGCATGGAGATCCGTCCGGGCGTGAAGATCGTCGACGGGAGGATGTTCAATCCGGCCACGAACGAGGCCATCGTGTCCCGGAAGCTCGCGAAACGCTTCGCGAGCATGAAGGTCGGCGAGACTCTGGCCACGGGAAGCTTCCGGTGGGTCATCGTCGGGTTGTTCGACGCCGACGGCAGCGCGTACGAGTCTGAGATCTGGACGGACGTCTCGGACCTCCAGCAGCAGACCAAGCGGAACATCGTTTCGACGGTGTTCACCCGGCTGCCGGACGCCGGCGCGGCCTCGAAATTCATCGAGACGATCAAGGGCGACCAGCGTCTCAAGCTCGAGGGCAAGACCGAGCGCAAGTATTTCGACGAGCAGATGATCACGGCGGACCCGATCAAGGCGCTCGCCTTCATCGTCGGTCTCTTCACCGCCATCGGCGCTTCCTTCGGCGCCATGAACACGATGTACGCCCAGGTTTCGGCGCGGACCAAGGAGATCGGGACGCTCCGGGCGATCGGTTTCTCGCGCCGGTCGATCCTGCTCTCCTTCGTGCTCGAGGCCATCGTGTTGTGCCTGATCGGAGGCGTGCTCGGGATCGTGTTCACGTTCCTCGTCTTCAATCTCGTCCTGACGCGCCCCACGGGCACGATGAACTTCCGGACGTTTTCGGAGGTGCTCTTCAACTTCCGGATGACGCCGGAGCTCATCACGGCGGGGCTCGTCTTCGCCCTCGCGATGGGCATCGTCGGTGGACTGTTCCCGGCGTTCCGCGCGGCGCGGCTGAAGATCACGACGGCCCTGCGGGAGGTTTAGACGGCGCCGGTCAGAACGCTTCGGCGTCCGGTGCGACGATGTGCACGCGGCGCTTGCCGTTGACCTCGTCGACGATGCGGCCCCAGGGCACGTCGGGATCGTGGTAGAAAACCGCGAGCCAGCCCTCGGCGACCGCGCGATCGATGAGGCGCTTTTTGCCCTCCAGAAGCTCCACCGGGTACAGGTCGTAGGCCATGATCCACGCCGTCGGCAGGTGCGCGGAGGTCGGTACGGCGTCGGCGAAGAAGAACGCCGTCCGGCCCTGTGAGTCGATGCGCACCGACTGCATGCCCGAGCTGTGGCCGGGCAGGGGCGCGGCGCGGAGGCCGGGCCGGATCTCGACCTCGCCGCTGAGGGCCTCGAGCCGGCCGGCGACGGCATAGGCCTCCCAGTCGCCCGGACGGTAGGACGCCCGGTCCCGTTCGTTGGGGCTCCGCGCGTGCGAGAGCTCCGCGGCCTGCACGTAGAGGGTCGCGTTTGGGAAGGTGCGCCGGAGGCCGCCGCTGTCGCGGGTCGCCCCGCCCGCGTGGTCGAAATGGAGGTGGGACAGCACGAGCGCGTCCACGTCCCCGGGCGAAACCCCGTGGGCGGCCAGGCCCTCGACGAGGCTCGGGCCGTCCTCGATCCCGTAGATCCCGCGGGCCTTCTCTTCCCACCGCTCGCCGATCCCCGCATCGATCAGGGCCGTGTAACCCGCCGCGCGCACCAGAAGGCAGTTGGTCGCGAGGCGCACCCGGTTCCGCTCGTCAGCCGGGAACTTCCGCTCCCAGAGGGCCTTCGGCACCACGCCGAACATGGCGCCGCCGTCGAGCCGGAAGCGGCCGCCGGATATCAAAAATAACTCGATGTCGCCGAATTGCATCGCTCTTGATTCTAGACTGCGCAGCGATGAGGGTTCGCTTCTACGGGACGAAGGGCTACGTCGAGGAATCCTCGAAGGCGCACGCGGGACACTCGGCGTTCGTCCTCGAGCATGAGGGATTCCGGCTCCTCTGCGACTTCGGCCAGAACCGCCAGGGAATGCTGGCGAAAATCCGGCCCGACGCGATCTTCGTCTCGCACGCCCACCCGGACCACGGCTGGGGACTCTGGGAAGGCTGCGAGGTTCCCGTCTACGCGTCGGACGTCACACACGAGCTTCTGAAGGAAATGCCGATCCTGAACCGCGTGCGCCTCTCCCCCGAGACACAGGTCGAGATCGGCCCGTTCCGGCTGACGCCCTTCCCCGTCATTCACTCGGTGCGCTGTCCGTGCATCGCGGCGCGGATCGACGGGCACGGCCTCACCGTCGTGTACTCGGGCGACATCGTGGCCTTCGAGAATCCCGACGATGCGCTCCGCGGCGCGGACGTGTACATCGGCGACGGTTCGACCCTCAAGGGCTCGCTCGTGCGGCGCCATCCGAGCGGAGCCCTGCTCGGCCACACGACGATCCGGGCCCAGCTCGGCTGGCTGTCACGCCACGGCGTGCTGCGCGCGATCTTTTCCCACTTCGGCAAGGGGCCGATCGAGATGGGGGAGGAGGCTCTTCGGGAAGCGCTCGAAACCCTGGCGGCGGAAACACCGCCGGGCTGCACCGTCACCGCCGCGCACGACGGGCTGGAGCTGGAGCTCTAGCAGGTTGCTGAAAAACGGTGTGGGATGGCGTTACGAGCGCCGCGGGGTCAGATGCAAGGAAGCGCGACGACGGCGATGCCTTGGCATCGTCGAGGAGCGATGAGATCTTTGAGCGGGCGCTCGACGCGCCCGACGGGAGCGGGGAATGGTTCTCGGTTTGCAGCAATGCGAATGATGGGCCCCGGTAGCAGAGACTCTCGGCCGCCGTTCGCGAAGCGAACGCCGCGGCCGAAAGCCCCGGACACGACACCCGCATCCATTTTTCAGCAGCCTGCTAGCTACTCGAGACGCGAGCGGCCGTGCGCGGGCAGTGCCGGCCCGGTCGGCGGGATCGCCGGCTCGGCCCGGGGCGATTCCTCGGCGCGTCCCGCCTCGACGACGGCCCGCCGCGCCTCGCCCGAGCGCTTGATGAACGCGAGGAGCGCGCCGGCCATCATGACGTAGAAGCCTCCCCAGACGAGGGCGATCAGCGGCTTGCGGGTGACCTCGACCGAGAGCGACTCGACGGTCGCCGCCTGGAACTCGTCGGCCGGGTTTTTCGAGATTCCCGTGAGGCGCAGGACGACGGCCCCGTCGTTCGGGGAGACGGCGACGACCCGCATCTTCGCGTTCGGGATTCCGGGGACCGCGAGCTCTTCGGCCTCGGGCGCCCGGTCGTCGAGATGGTGGACGTACTTGATCGTCGCGTCGTGCTGGGAACCGTCCGGCGGCGTGATCGTGAGGTCGGTGAGGACGAGGATCGTCTTCTCGCCCCGCATCATCGCGGCGCGGTCGGCGTTGAACTCGCGGAACGTGAAGCCCGTCCCCTCGACGTTCGTCGTCGTGCCCTTCGCGAGCCGGACGTCGCGCCCGACGACCTCGGCCTGGCCGGGGTCGTACTGCTGCGGAGCGATGTAGAGGTCCGTGAAGACGCCGTTCTTGATCGAGGGGTTGGCCATGAGCTGGCCGGTCTTGCTGTTCTCGTACATCTTCGGATACGCGTAGTAGGACTTGCCGCGGGCGGTCTCGACCCGGACCTCCATCGCCTGCTTGCGCTCGCCCGTTCCGGGCACGACCCGCAGAAACGTGAGCGTCGAGTCGCCGGCCTTCGTCGGCGTGTTGACCTTCAGCGTGAGGCGCTGGATTTGCGCGTAGTTGCCCGACACGACGACGCCGGCGAGCATGATGCCGACCCCGACGTGCGCGAGGTAGCCGCCCGCGCCTCCGAGCTTTCCGCTCTGCGCCTTCCGCAGGACGGCGCGCAGGTTCATGTCGGCGGCGAAGGCCGCCATGAAGAGCAGGACGAGGGAGGCCGCGTTCCGCGCCCCGAACCCGAGGGCGACCGCCGTGGCGACGGCGCCCACGACGAGCGACCGGCGGGAGCTCGCGAGGACCTCCCGGAAACTGGCGCCTTTCCACGACACGAAGGCGACGAGGCCCGACAGGAGGAGCAGCAGAAATCCGGCCGGCGCCGTGGTGGCGCCGTAGAACGACGTCTGGACCTGCGACGGCGTGCCCGAGAGCCGCGTGAGGAGTGGGGCCGACGTGCCGAGCAGAATGACGAGGCCGAGCGCGCAGAAGGTCGCGATGCCGAGGATGAAGAGCACGCTGCGCGACAGGAGCGGCGTCTCCTCGTCGTCGGCCGTCGGGATCGAGCGCCAGCGGAACGCCAGCATGACGATCGAGAGCGCCACGAAGGAGCCGAGGATCGCCACCAGCCAGCCGGTGATGCCCAGATCGATGAAGGAGTGCACGGAGAAGTCGGCGAGGACGCCCGAGCGCGTGAGGAACGTGCCGTAGAGAATCGTCGCGTAGGCCGTGCAGGCGAGGATGAGGTTGACCTTCCGATGCCGCTTCCTCGCCTTCTGCAGGAACATGCCGTGCACGAGCGCGGCCGTGAAGAGCCACGGCACCAGGCTCGTGTTCTCGACGGGGTCCCATCCCCAGTAGCCGCCCCAGCCGAGCGTCTTGTAGGCCCAGTAGCCGCCCATGAGGATCGCCGTGCCGAGCGTCAGGAACGTCAGAAGCGCCCACGGCAGCGTCCGCGCGATCCAGCCGTCCCACCGCTTCTTCCAGAGGGCCGCGATCGCGAAGCGAGAAGGGCACCGAAAGCGACGCGAATCCGATGAACATGACCGGAGGATGGATGACCATCCACGGGTCCTGAAGCAGCGGGTTCAGCCCGACGCCGTCGGCGGGGGCCGGAGGCGGAAGGAGCTTGAAGGGGCTCTGCTTGCAGAGGATCGCGATGATCCCGAGGAAGGTCGCGAGATAGACGATCATGACGGGCGCTTCCTGCTCCTTGGCGCTCCGCCACACGAAGAGGCCGATGATCGAGCCCCAGAAGCACCACAGCAGAAACGAGCCCTCCTGGCCCGCCCAGAACGTCGAGAAGAGGAAGTGGAAGGGGAGATCCGTGCTCGAGTAGGAGTTGACGTAGGCCACGTCGAAACGGTGCTGCAGAAGCAGCGTCATCAGGATCGTCGAAGCCACGACGACGCACGTCGCGAACGCCGCGTAGCACGCCCGGGCGAGGGGCAGCAGATCGCGGCGGCCGCGGTCGACGGCGAAGTAGGTTCCCGCGCACGCGAGGCCGGAGAGGAGCGCTCCCCAGATCGCCGCCACACCGGGCCAGACGTACATCAGCTGGTCTTGCCGGGGGCGGCCGCCGGGTAGGCCATCTCGACCTCGGCGCCCTGGTACTTGGACGGGCATTTCACGAGGAGCTTCTCGGCCTCGATCCGCCCGTCCTCGAAGCGCCCGATCGCGACGATCGAGATGGCGTCCTTGAAGTTGGCCGGCTTGGTGCCCCGGTACGCGACCGGCATCCGCGCGCCCGCCGGATCGATGAGCTCGAAGTGGAGCGTTTCCTTCGTGGTGTCGTACCGGTCGCTCTCCTTGTCGAGGCCCCCCATCACCTGGACGACCCCCCGGGACTTGCGGGCCTCGTCGAAGGTCAGGTACGGCGTCAGCGTCTTCTGAAAGGCGGTCAGGCCGAACCCGAGGAAGGCGAGCGTCAGCACCGCGGCGATCCAGTAGCCCTTTTTCACGACTTGCGCTCCGCGTCGGAAATCCGGCGGTCCAGCCGCCAGAGGTAGAAAAAGAGTCCCACCCAGATCACGACATTGACCGCGGCGAGATACCCGAGACTCCGCACAGGGCGAGTCTACCTTTTCAGCGGCCGCCGCGGGCCGACCAGGATTGGTTCAAGCCGGACGGGGGGCCACCCGCGCGAGCACACCCGCGACGATTCGATCGCAGCGGGCGCCGGCGAAGGGGTAGAGCGCGGCCACCGAGGTCCCGGCGCGCGCGAGGAGCTCCCGGCGCAGGAGCCCCCGCGCCCGGTGGAGCCGGGTCTTGACGACGTCGAGGCTGAGGTCGAGGCACTCGGCCGTCTCCTCGGTCGACATGTCCTCGATTGAGCGCAGCACGAATACCGTGCGATAGGTCTCGGGCAGGGCGGCGACCGCGTCCTCGAGAATCGCCCGCATCTCCAGAGCGGAGGCGTCTTTCTCGGGATCGGGTCCCGGCGTCGAAAGGTCCATGGTGATCTCCTCTCCGGCAGATTCCTCGAGGGAGGCGACCCGCTGGCGCCGGCGCCGCCGGGCGCGCGACCAGGCCTCGTGCAGGGTGATCCGGACGAGCCAGGTCGACAGCTGCGCGCGTCCCTCGAACTGATCGAGATGCTCGAATGCGCGAACCCACGCATCCTGAACGATGTCCTCTGCTTCGGACGGATCATTCGGGAAGACCGAGCGGGCCGCGCGGTAGAGCTTCTGGTTGTACCGACGCATCAGGACCTCGAAAAGGTCGGCATCGCCGGCGCGCACGAGGCCGACAACTTCCCAATCCGGGGCAACGCAGGCTTCGGGTCTCACTTGTCCTATGGAGTCTCCAGGGCCCGCGGGGTGACGGGGCCTGTCACCCCCGGGCGATTCGAGGCTCCATGAGAGAGAATATCCATGAACAGGAGGGACACGATGAGGTTAAGAACTGCTTTTCTCGCCGTTGCGGTTGGGGTTTTCGCGGGCGCCCTGTCCGCGGAGACCTGGACGAACGTGTCGGTGATCGATTCGATGTGCGTCGACAAGGCGAAGGCGAGCCCCGACAAGCACACCGTCAAGTGCGCCCTGGCCTGCGAGGACGGGGGTTACGGGATCCTGACCGCCGACGGCAAGTTCCTCAAGTTCGACGAAGCCGGCAACGCCAAGACCGTGGCCGCGCTCCAGGCGACCAAGAAGACCGATGCTCTCCGCGTCACCGTCGACGGAACGCTCTCGGGCGACGAGATCAAGGTCACGAGCCTGAAGCTCGACTGAGTCGACGCCGGAGCCGCGCCATGCGGGCTTCGAGCGAGAGCAGCCAGAGAAAGAGCCCCGAGAAGCCGGCGAGCGCTCCGAAGAAGACCGCGCGCGTCGGCGTGTCCATGAGGATCTTGCCCTGGGGGTTGATGACGGTCTGCGGATGGAGCGAGGCCGTCACCCGCGGCGCGACGAACACCAGAAACGGCATCAGCACCACGGCGAAGAGGGCGTAGACCGCGCAGATCCGGGCGCGCCGCTCGGGGTCGTCGATCGCGGCCCGCAGGAAGAGATAGGCCGCGTAGAGGAAGACGAGCAGCAGGTAGGACGACTCGCGCGGATCCCAGTTCCACCAGCTTCCCCACATGATGTTGGCGAACAGGGAGCCGGTAACGAGCGTGAGGATCCCGAAGAAGAGCCCGAGCTTCACCGCGGCGGAGGCGATTTCGTCGTGCCAGGGATTGCGGCGGCGCAGGTAGGCGAACGAGTAGCCCGCCGCCACGAGAAAGGCCAGCGTCGACGTCCACGCGCACGGCACGTGGAAGAAGACGATGCGCGAGGACTCGCCGATGAATCCCTCGGCGGGCTTCGGCCACAGGAAAGCGGCCGCGACGACGGCGGCGAGGTAGGGGAGCAGGAGCAGCTTCAGGGTTTTCATTGGCACCCTAGTCCTCCCACGCGGCCTCGGCCAGCAAATAAGCGGCGCACGACGCCGCTCCATCGTACGCGATGAGGACGCGGAGCGGAGTCCATGCGTCCGCCTCGCCTCCGCGGGTGGCCGCGAGAGTTCCCGAGATCGCCGTCAGCAGCAGAGGCAGGACCAGCGGAAAGGCGACGAGCACGAAGAGCACGTTCCGCTGGCCGGCGCGCGCCGTGAGCGAGGAGAGAAACGTCGAGACGACGGAGAGACCCCAGCCGCCGAGGACGATGACCAGCGCGAGCGTGGCGGGCGAGCCGACCTTCCAGTCGAGCAGGAGGAGAAAACCGGGAGCGACGACCGCGGCGATCGCCAGGAAGAGCCCGAAGTTGAAGAGGGCCTTGCCGGCGAGGACGAGGGCGCCGGGCAGGGTCTTCCGAAGCGCCAGCGCGGTGCCGGTCTCCTCCTCCCGAACGAAGGCCAGGGGCAGGCCGGTCGCCGCGGCGAAGAAGAGGATGATCCAGAAGAGGGCGGCCTGAAGGGCCGGCCGGTCGGCCTCGGGGAGGCCGAAGGGCCCGATCGCGTACGAGGTCAGGGCGAGGGCCGTGGCGGCGAAGAAAAGGACCGCGAGCGTCGCGACGCGGCGCCGCAACTCTTCCGTGGCGTCCTTGGCGCAGACGGCCCAGACCCGCGATGCGAGACTCACGGCGCGCTTCGCCGGCCCGCGCCCGAAAGCTCGAGGCGGCGCTCCGGATTCTCGAAGTCCCGTTCGTCGTTCGAGGCCAGAACGACGGCGCCGCGCGACCGCGCCTCGGACACGACACGGCGCACGACCTCGCGGCCGGCGACATCGAGGCCCGTGTACGGCTCGTCGAGGACGAGCAGGGGAGGGTCGAAGAGGAGGGCGAAGGCCAGGCGAAGCCGCTGGCGCATTCCCGTCGAGTACGCGTCGACGCGCCGGCGAGCCGCCTCATCCGAGAGCCCGGCGTCCGACAGGCGCGCCCGGATCGAATCGCCGTCGGCTGGAAAGCCCGCGGCCTTCCGGAAGAATTGGAGGTTTTCTTCCCCCGTGAGCTCGCCGTAGAGCTCGAGGTCGGGCCCCGCCCAGCCGACGGCCAGCCGGCGTTCGGCGCCCGTGAGGGCGCGGCCCTCGTGTTCGACCCGCACGCGGCCCGCCGTCGGGGAGAGCAATCCGGCGAGGATCTTCAGCAGCGTCGTCTTGCCGCTGCCGTTCGGCCCCGCCACCGCGAGCAGGCCGGAGCCCGCCTCGAAGGAGAGCCCTTCGAAGAGCGGCGTCCCCGAAAAAGACTTGGCGAGGTTCTCCGCGGAGAGCGTCGTCGATCTCACTGTGTGCATTGACGATACCATCGCGGCTTCGCTTGAAAAGCGGCCGGGGGGTGGGTATCATGCCGCGGCCTCAGCGGCGCCGCTTCATGGAAGCCCAAGCGCGGCGCTGCCCGGAGCACGGTCTGCAACCGAGATCTCACGTTAAGTCTTAAGGAGAGTCCGAATGTCGAAGCGCGCTCTAACTCTGTTTCTTGCGGCGGCCACGTCCCTGACGCTGCTCTACTGCGGCGGCCAGAAGGACGACGACGCCTTGTTGGAAGACGAGGCCCCCGCGGCGGCTCCGTCGACCTCGGCCGCGGCCCCGGCGGGGGCTCCGGCAGCGGCGCCCGCGGCCGGCGGCGCGACGCTGACCGGCAAGGTCAACTTCGAAGGCGCCAAGCCCGGAATGGCGGCCCTCAAGATGGACGCCGACGCGTTCTGCAAGTCCGAGCACAAGGAGCCGGTCTACGACCAGGAAGTCGTCGTCAACGGCAACAACACGCTCCAGTGGGTCATGGTCTACGTCAAGGAAGGCGCCACCGGCAACTACCCTGTGCCGACCGAGCCGGTGACTCTCGACCAGCACGGCTGCCAGTACCGGCCGCACGTCTTCGGCGTGATGGCGGGACAGCCGATCAAGATCCTCAACAGCGACGGCACGCTCCACAACATCCACGCCCTCCCGAAGAAGAACGCCGAGTTCAACATCGGCCAGCCCTTCAAGGGCATGGAGACCGTCAAGAAGTTCGACTCGGTCGAGGTGCCGATCCGTTTCAAGTGCGACGTGCACAAGTGGATGGGCGCGTACACGGGCGTGTTCAATCACCCGTTCTACGCGGTGACCAACGATCAGGGCGCCTTCGAGATCAAGAACCTCCCGGCCGGCAACTACGTGATCGAGGCATGGCACGAGAAGTACGGCCCGCAGACCCAGAACGTGACGATCACGGGCGGCGAGGCCAAAACCCTCGACTTCACCTTCAAGGGCTGAGGACTGGTCCCGAAGGGAGGAGTCCGGTAATCTATCCGGCCGTGATGCACAAAATGCGGTTCCCTGGCGCCGTCCGGGCTCTCCGGCCGGCGCTTTTCCTTTTTCTGGCCCTGGCCGCGGTCTCTCCGGCGGCGGCGGCCGCTCTGCCCTTCTGGCTCCGGCTTCCCGAGCAGGCCTCGACGTACGCCCACGAGATCGACGGCATGTTCCACCTCATCGTGTGGATCACCGGCATCATCTTCGTGATCGTCGAGGCCCTCCTGCTCTACTTCCTCTGGAGGTACCGGCACCGCGAGGGGAGGCGCGCCCACTACACCCACGGCAACAACCGGCTCGAGGTGATCTGGACGATCATCCCCGCGTTGATCTGCGTGATGCTGGCGTTGATGTCGCGCGGGCTCTGGACGAAGATCAAGGAGAGGATGCCCCAGGACGCCCTGCTGGTGGAGATCACCGGCGAGCAGTTCGCCTGGAACTTCAAGTACGCCGGGACCGACGGGAAGATCGGCACTCCCGACGACGTCATCACGCTCAACCAGCTGCACTTTCCGGTCGGCAAGCCCGTCGTCGCGACGCTTTTGTCCAAGGACGTCATCCACTCGTTCTACCTCCCCGAGTTCCGCGTCAAGCAGGACGCGGTCCCGGGGCTGAAGACCCGCATCTGGTTCGAGGGGAATCGCGTCGGTTCCTGGGACATCGCGTGCGCCGAGCTCTGCGGCCTGGGCCACTACCGGATGAAGGGACAGGTCACGGTGTCGACGTCCGAGGAGTTCCAGAAGTGGATGGCCGAGCAGATCGCGGCTCAGGAGGCGGAGCGCCAGCAGGCCGCGCCGGCGGCCTCCTCCCCGGCCCAGACGCAGGCGAGCGCCGACGGCGCCAAGGGAGGCAATTCTTGAGCACGGTGGCCCTTCCCGAGCGCGCGCATGTCGTCCATGCCGGCGTCCACGCGGCGCCGACTTCGTTCTGGCGTAAATACATCTTCTCGCTCGACCACAAGGTCATCGGGAAGCAGTACCTGCTGTACGCACTCGCGATGCTGGTCGTCGGAGGTCTGCTGGCGATCCTCGTGCGGTATCAGCTGGCCTGGCCGGGACGACCGCTGCCTTTCATGGGCAAGCTCGCGCCCGAGGGGATGCCGGGCGGGGTCATGCTCCCCGAGTTCTACAACTCGCTCTTCACGATGCACGCGACGATCATGATCTTCTTCGCGATCATGCCGATCCTGATCGGCGCGTTCGGAAACTTCGTCGTTCCGATCCAGATCGGCGCCCGGGACATGGCCTTCCCGAAGCTCAACATGATGTCCTTCTGGGTCGCCGTGCCGGCGGCCGTCATCATCATCTGGTCGTTCTTCGTGACGGGAGGCGCCGCCGGGGGCGGATGGACGTCCTATGCTCCGCTTTCGTGCCATCCAGCCGAGGGGTCAGACCCTCTGGCTGATCGCGCTTCTGATCCTGGGCTTGTCGTCCCTGCTGACGGCGGTGAACTTCATCACCACCATCATCAACATGCGTGCGCCGGGGATGACCTTCTTCCGGATGCCGCTGACCGTCTGGGCGCTCTTCATCACCGCGATCCTGCTGCTGCTCGCGCTACCCGTGCTCTCGGCGGCGCTCATCATGCTGCTCTTCGACCGCACGCTCGGGACCACGTTCTTCCTCCCGGCGGGGATGATCGTTTCCGGCCAGCCGTGGCCGAACGCCGGCGGCGGGCAGCTGCTCCTCTGGCAGCACCTCTTCTGGTTCTTCGGCCACCCCGAGGTCTACATCATGATCCTGCCGGCGATGGGCATCGCCTCGGAGATCCTGCCCGTCTTCTGCCGCAAGCCCGTCTTCGGCTACCGCGCGATGGTCTATTCGATGATGCGGGATCGCCGGCCTCGGGTTCATCGTCTGGGGCCACCACATGTTCATGAGCGGGATGAACCCGATCCTGGGCACGACGTTCATGCTTTCGACGATGGTCATCGCCGTGCCCTCGGCCATCAAGACGTTCAACTGGCTGGGGACCGTCTGGGGCGGGGACATCCACTTCACGACGCCGATGCTCAACGCCCTCGCCTTCGTCGCGATGTTCGTCATCGGCGGGCTCTCGGGCGTCTTCATGGCCTCGACACCGGTCGACATCTTCATCCACGACACGTACTTCATCGTCGGCCACATCCACTACGTGCTCTTCGGCGGCTCGCTCTTCGGGGTCTTCGCCGGCCTCTACTTCTGGTACCCGAAGATGTTCGGCCGGATGATGAACGAGCGGTGGGGCAAGATTCACTTCGGCGATCACCTTCGTCACCTTCAACCTGGTCTTCTTCCCGATGCACTTCCTCGGCATGCGGGGCATGCCCCGCCGGATCTACGACTACACGCAGTACGCGCTCTTCAAGAACCTGCAGCCGATGAACCAGTTCATGACGATGTGCCTCTTCGTCCTGGGCGCGGCGCAGCTCATTCTCGTCTTCAACTTTTTCCTCTCGATGCGCCGCGGGAAGGTCGCGGGCCCGAATCCGTGGCATGCGACGACACTCGAGTGGCAGACGGCCTCCCCTCCGCCCCACGAGAACTTCAAGGGGCGCATCCCGGTCGTTCACCGCGGGCCCTACGAGTACAGCGTTCCCGGGCACGGCTCGGACTTCACGCCCCAGAACGAGACGCCGACCGGCCCGCCTCCGGCCAGAGCCCATGGATAGCGGTTCTCCCCGCTTCCTGCACGCGTTCGCCGTCTTCGTCGCCGCGGCGACGCTCGCGCTGATCGTCGCAGGAGGCCTCGTCACGTCGACCGAGTCCGGGCTGTCTGTGCCCGACTGGCCCACGACGTACGGCCATAACATGTTCACCTTCCCGCTCTCGAAGATGGTCGGCGGGATCCGCTTCGAGCACACGCATCGGCTCATCGCCTCGGCCGTCGGAATGCTCACGATCGTGCTGGCGGTCTGGCTGGGCCGGCGCGAGGAGCGGCGCTGGGTGCGCCGCCTCGGCTACCTGGCGCTCGCGACGGTCGTGGCGCAGGGAGTCCTCGGAGGGCTGACGGTCCTCTACCTGCTGCCGACGCCGATCTCGGTGGCGCACGGCTGTCTCGCCCAGATCTTTTTCTGCCTCACGGTGGCGATCGCTGTCGTGACCTCGCCGCGCTGGCGCGAGGCGCCGCCGGCGAGCCTCGCGGCGGCATTCCGGCGGACGCCCGCCGCGCGATTCGCCTCCGTGACGGCGGCGGTGATCTTCTTCCAGCTCGTCGTCGGGGCGATCATGCGCCACACCAAGGCCGGCCTCGCGATCCCCGACTTTCCGCTGTCCCTGGGCCGCATCGTGCCTCCGCTCGACGCGTTTCCGGTCGTGATCGCCTTCGCGCACCGCGTCGGCGCGCTCGTCGTCGCCGCGGCCGTGGGCTTCTCCGTCGTCCGGGCGTTCCGCTCCGGGCGGCCGGGTCTGCGGAAGGCGGCGCTGTGGCTCGGCGTTCTCGTCGCCGTCCAGATCGGCCTCGGGGCGATGACCGTGCTGACCGGGAAGTCCGTGCTGGTGACGACGGCGCACGTCGCGACGGGAGCGCTGCTGCTCGGCTCCACCGTGGCGCTCTCGATCGGCGCGCTGGCCCTCGAGCGGCGGCACGACAACGTGGTGCCGATCCGTCCGGCGTTTTCCGGAAAGGCGGCGGGATGGAAGTGATCCCGGTTTCGGGTGCGCTCGCCGTCGAGGCTCCGTCGCGCGCGGCGGATCTCGCGGAGCTCGCGAAGCCCCGGATCACGTCCCTCGTCCTCGTGACCGCGGCGGTCGGTTTCGCGGTCGGCGGGCGGGCGAGCTTCGACTCCCTGGCGTTTCTGGTGTTCATGGCCGGGACGGCGCTCCTCTGCGGCGGCGCCTCGGCCCTCAATCAGTACATGGAGCGGGAGACCGACGCGCTCATGGAGCGCACGCGCCGCCGACCCATTCCCGCCGGGCGGCTCCGTCCGGAAGAGGCCCTGCTCTTCGGTCTGGGTCTCTCGGCCGCCGGGCTCGTGACGCTCGCCTTCGTCAACGCGCTGACACTCGCGCTCGGCGCGGCGTCGCTTCTCTCCTACGTTCTCGCGTACACGCCGCTCAAGCGCGTGACCTCTCTCTGCACCGTCGTGGGGGCCGTCCCCGGAGCGCTTCCGCCGCTGATGGGCTGGGCGGCCGCGCGCGGGTCGCTCGACGCGGCCGGCTGGGGCCTCTTCGCCATCCTCTTTCTCTGGCAGCTCCCGCACTTCCTGGCCATCGGCTGGCTCTACCGCGAGGACTATGCCCGCGGCGGCTTTCCGATGCTCGCCGTGACCGACAAGGACGGCGCCTCGACGGGACGGCAGGCCGTCCTCTATGCGACGGCGCTGCTTCCGGTCACCCTCGCGGCGGGCCTGCTCGCGTCCGCCGGGGCGGGTTACCTGTGGGGAGCGCTCGTTCTCGGGCTCGCGTTCCTCGCGTGCGCCACGGTGTTCGCCTGGAACCGCACGGTGGGAGCGGCGCGGCGGCTGTTTTTCGCCTCCGTGCTCTACCTGCCGCTCCTGCTCGGGCTGATGGTGTTCGATCGATGAGCGCGGACTCGAGCCCGCGCGCCGCCGCCAACCGCCGCCTCCTGTGGCTGCTGATCGCCACGGGCGCCGGGCTCTTCCTCGGCTCGATTCTCTTCATCATTTCGCGGGCGCACTGAAGGGGGGACGATGGCGACCGAAGGGCACAGCGACACGCACCCGATCCCCAACTACATGGCGATCTTCTGGTGGCTTCTGGGCCTGACCATCCTCGAGGTCGGCTGGGCCGTCATCCCGCATCGTTCGGCGCTCGTGCTCGCGGCCGGCATCGTGGGTTTCGCGATCATCAAGGCCGTCCTCGTGGCGCTCTACTTCATGCATCTGAAGTTCGAGCGGAAGACGCTCGGCGTCCTGTTCGCGTCGACGCTCATTCTCGGGGCCATCCTGGTGTCGGTCGGGATCGCGGAGCTCGTGCTCCCGAGGCCGTAACGCGTTTAGAGAAGAGAGGCACATGGATCACGCCGCCGCCATCACGTTCGACCCGCACGCCGAGGAAGACCGAACCTCGACCGGCATTCCCCACGACAAGATGGGGATGTGGGTCTTCCTGTGCTCGGAGGTCATGTTCTTCACGGGCCTCATCGGCTCTTACATCGTCCTTCGCTACGGCTCGAAGTGGCCCGTCCCCATGGAGACCCTCAACATCTGGCTGACGGCCGCGAACACGTTCATCCTCATCTGCTCGTCGGTGACCATGGTCAAGGCTCTCGAGTGGATGCAGCGCGCCAACGTCGCCAAGGCCAAGCTCTACATGTGCCTGACGCTCTTCGGAGGATCGATCTTCCTGGGCGTGCAGATCTACGAGTACTACCACCTGCTGCACTCGGGCTTCACTCCGAAGGTGTCGCTGTTCGGCTCCACCTTCTACACGATGACCGGGTTCCACGGCTTCCACGTCTTCTGCGGCGTCGTGTGCATCGCCTGGTGCACCGGCAAGCTCTTCCTCGGCAAGTACACGCCGGAGCACCATCTCGGGATCGAAACGCTCGGGCTGTACTGGCACTTCGTGGACCTCGTCTGGATCCTGCTCTTCGCGATCGTGTACTTGATCTGAGACGGGTCGTAGGGCGGCCCTTGCGGCCGTCCCGAGCTGGGACAGCCCCGGCCTCGCCAGGAACGCCATCGTGAACGTCACGGATCTCCCGGCCGTCAACGCGACGCTGAACGCGACGAGCGCCGTCCTCCTCCTCTTCGCGTACGCGGCGATCCGGCGGCGGGACGTCGAGCGGCACCGCAAGCTGATGCTCGCGACGGCGGCGACCTCGGCGCTCTTTCTCGTGAGCTACCTCGTCTACCACGCCCGGGTCGGGTCCGTGAAGTTCACGGGCACGGGAGGGGTCCGCACGCTCTATTTCGCGATCCTCCTGACGCACACGGTGCTCGCCGCCGCGATCCTCCCGATGGTGCTCCGAACGCTGTACCTCGGGCTGAAGCGTCTCGACGAGCGCCACCGGCGGCTGGCGCGCTGGACCTTCCCGCTGTGGCTCTACGTGTCCGTGACCGGAGTCGTGATTTACGCGATGCTGTACCACCTTTACCCTTCAGGGCCGATTCGGGTAAGGTGAGGCCGATGTCGCGTTCGGCAACCTTCAGCCGGGTCCTCGTTTGCGCCCTGCTGCTCGCGGCGCTCCTGCCGGCTCGTGCTCTCCGCCTGCCCGCTCTGCAAGGAGGACGTCGCCGAAAGCGGCCCCTCGATGTGGCGCGGCATGTTCTGGTCGATCCTCCTCATGGTGTCGATGCCCTTCGCCGTCGCCGGGACGATCGCGATCCTGGTCGTCCGCGCCCGGCGCCGCCAGACGGCTCTCGGCGCTCCGGGGGCGCGACCCTGAAGCGTCTCGCGGCGCTTCTGATCCTCTTCTTCTCGGCGAGCCTCGCGGCCACGCTCCCTTCGCCCGAGAAGGCTTCCGCGGTCGTGCCGCTGGATCCCTCGCCGGCCCTCGACGCGGCCCTCGCGAAGATCGCGGAGGAGCTGGTGGCGGAGTTCTCGGAAAAGGGCTTGACCGCGGAGGGCCTCTCGATCGCGGTGGTCGACATGAGCCGGGAGGTGCCCGGCGGCACGTTCCCGGCCGGGGCGTATCGCGGCGACGTGTCGTACTACCCCTGCTCCGTCGTGAAGCTGTGCTTTCTCTCCTACTACGAGGCGCGGAAACAGGCCGGCAAGCTGGACGACACGCCGGAGCTCGTCCGGGCCGTGCGGGACATGGTCACCGTCTCCTCCAACGACGCCACCGGGCTTCGTCGTCGACTCGATCACCGGGACGACCTCCGGCCCCGAGCTCTCCGGCGCCGAATGGGAGCGCTGGAAGGCGCGCCGCAACGCCGTCAACGACTGGTATCGCGGCCGGGGGTACACGAACCTCAACGCCAACCAGAAGACCTTCTGCGAGGACGCGTACGGCCGGGAGCAGGCCTTCCGCGACGGCGGAAAGAACCGCAATCGCATGACCGCCGGCGAGGCCGCCCGGATCCTGAAGGAGATCGCGCACGGCGAAGTCGCGGGGGAGGTCTACACGGCGGAGATGCTGGCGCTTGCTCGCCCGCGAGATCGCCGCCGAGGAGCCGTTCGAGGACCTGGAGCTCGAGGACGCACGTCTCGCGGCCCGGAGCCTGCCGCGCGGCAGCCGCGTCTGGGCCAAGTCCGGGGACGCCTACGACCTGCACCACCTCGTCGGACGCGTGGCCCTCCCGAACGGGTCGGACTACGTCGTCGCCGTCTTCACGAAAGGCGTGAAGGACGTGCCGGACGTCATTCCGCGGGCGTACGAGAAGGTCGCGGCGCACTTCCTGGCGCCCGCGCCCCGTCCGTAGCCGAAGGACAGCGTGTGAACGGAGTCGGCATGGCGGCCGGCATCGTCGGCGCGGGGATCCTGGGCCTGCGGGCGACGATCCGCATCGACACGCTCCATCCCGAGCGCGAGCAGGCACTCAAGGACCGGGGGGTCCCCTTCATCTACGCGCTCTGGCACGGCCGGATGGTCCTGTGCATCCTCGCGCACCGACACGACGGCATCGTGACCATGGCGTCCCGCTCCAAGGACGGCGAGATCATCTCCCGCTGGCTCCGGCGCAACGGCATCCTCCCGACGCGCGGCTCCACGGGCAAGGGCGGCCGGACCGCGCTCGACGAGATGGCCGACCACGTCCGCTCCGGGTATCGCGGCGCGCTCACCGTCGACGGCCCCAAGGGACCGCCGCGGGTCGTCCAGCCCGGTATCCTCTGGCTCGCGCGCGCTACGGGGGCGTGGATCCTGCCGTTCACCAGCGCGGCCTCGCGCCCGGCCTTCTTGAAGTCCTGGGACCGCTATCTCGTCCCGAAGCCGTTTTCGCGCTGCGTCGTCGCGTACGGCGAGCCGTTCCAGGTCCCGGAAAAGGGGGGAGACGAAGACATGCTCCGGCGCATCGCGAGAGCGATCGACGAGATCACCGTCGAGGCCGATCGGGCGATGCGCGTTTCGCCCCCGCCGCCCTGGGAGCCAGTTCCGTAGAACTCACAGGAGGAATCCTCATGCGCCTCGCGCGGAATGCCTTTCTCGTGGCCATCACCCTGCTCTGGGCGGGAACTCCCCTGGACGCCCAGAAGATGGAAAAGATGGAGCGCTCCGAGGCCCTGGTCGGTCTCCGCGGCCTCACCGTGCCGCCCATCGAGCGGTCGGAAACCACGAATCTGATCGACGCGGGCACCATCGACACCGACGGCTACTCCTACATGACCCTCAATCTCGTGGCCGAGCTGAAAGGCTCGGCCTCGAAGTCGGGCGTCCTCGGCGTGCTGCTCCTGCCGGACGTCGAGCCCTTCGGCCGGGCCTGGCGCGTCCTGGGGCTCGTTCCGGCGAGCGTGGACTTCACGGTCCCGGCGACGCCGGCGAGCGGCTCGTACGTCATGGCGGAGCAGCGGACCCTCGAGGT
This sequence comes from uncultured Acidobacteriota bacterium, assembly GCA_963782585.1. GTDB lineage: Bacteria > Acidobacteriota > Thermoanaerobaculia > UBA5066 > Gp7-AA6 > DAHUXD01. The sequence goes on along the minus strand of CAWAKL010000011.1, from coordinate 221,554 downwards.
CGGGTTCCCGCGTTACCGGGTCCTCCTCTACAACACGACCGGAACCTCGGCGACCGCCGCCTTCTTCGTGTACCGCACGCGGCGCAGCCAGTCGCCGGCCGGGAGACAATAGGCCCATGCCCGTCAACCTGAAAAACCGCAGCGTCCTCGAACTGGCCGACTTTTCGCGGGAGGAGATCCGCTTCCTCCTCGACCTCTCGAAGGACCTGAAGCGGGCGAAATACGCCGGCACCGAGGTTCCGAAGCTCCGCGGAAAGAACCTCTGTCTCATCTTCGAGAAGACCTCGACGCGCACGCGCTGCGCCTTCGAGGTCGCGGCGTACGACCAGGGGATGGGCGTGACCTACCTCGATCCCACGGGCTCGCAGATCGGCCACAAGGAGTCGATCAAGGACACGGCGCGTGTCCTCGGGCGCATGTATGACGCGATCGAGTACCGCGGTTTCAAGCAGACCGTCGTCGAGGAGCTCGCCCGCCACGCCGGGGTGCCCGTCTACAACGGCCTGACCGACGAGTCGCACCCGACGCAGGTCCTCGCCGACCTTCTGACGATGGAGGAGCACTCCGACGAGCCGCTGCACCGGATCGCCTTCTGCTACCTCGGCGACGCCCGGAACAACATGGGCAACTCGCTGCTGCTCGTTGGCGCGCGCATGGGCATGGACGTGCGCCTCGCCGCGCCGAAGGCCCTCTGGCCGGCGGCCGAGGTCGTCGCGCGCGCGAAGGCCATCGCCAGGAACTCCGGCGCGAAGCTCACGCTCACCGAGGATCCGAAGAAGGGCGTGAAGGGTTGCGACTTCGTCCATACCGATGTCTGGGTCTCGATGGGGGAGCCCGCCGACGCGTGGGGGAAGCGGATCAAGATCCTCAAGAAGTACCGCGTGACGAAAGAGCTCATGAAGGCGACCGGTAATTCGCGGGCGAAATTCATGCACTGCCTCCCGGCGTTCCACAACCGGGAGACCACCAAGGGCGAGGAGCTCTACGGGAAGTACGGTCTCGAAGGGCTCGAGGTGACCGAGGACGTCTTCGAATCCCCGGGCTCGATCGTGTTCGACCAGGCCGAGAACCGCATGCACACGATCAAGGCCATCCTCGTCGCGACGCTGGGCTAGGTCCGCGTTTGGTGGACGTCCTCGACGCCATCGGCCACACGTCGATGGTCCGGCTGCGGAAGGTCGTTCCGCCCGATTGCGCGGAGATCCGCGTGAAGCTCGAGTGGGAAAACCCGACCGGCAGCCTCAAGGATCGGATGGCGACGGCGGTCATCTCGCGTGCCGAAGCGGATGGTCGGCTCAAACCCGGCGGCACCGTCGTCGAGTACACGGGAGGCAGCACCGGAGCGTCGCTCGCGCTGGTCTGCTCGGCGAAGGGGTATCGCATCCGGATCGTGACCTCCGACGCATTCAGCCCCGAGAAGCTCGATCAGATGGCGGCGTTCGGCGCCGAGCTGACCCTTGTGCCGAGCGAGGGCGGCCTGACGACGAAGAAGCTGATCCTCGAGATGATCGAAACCGCCCGTGTTCTGAGCCGCGAGCCGAACACGTACTGGACCGACCAGCTCAACAACCACGACAGCATCGCCGGCTATCACCCGCTCGGCGAGGAGATCTGGGAGCAGACGAACGGTCGAGTCGACGCCTTCGTCCACAGCGTCGGCACGGGGGCCTCGTCCCGGGGCGTCGCCACCGTCCTCAAGAGCCGCAAGCCGGACGTCCGGATCGTCGCCGTCGAGCCCGCCGAGTCGGCCGTGCTCTCCGGGGGCCAGCCCGGGCCTCACAGGATCGAGGGAATCGGCGTGGGGTTCGTGCCGCCGCTCTGGGAGCCCTCGCTCGTGGACGAGATCGTCCCTGTGGCCACGGACGACGCGAAGGCGATGACGCGGAGGCTGGCGCGGGAGGAGGCTCTCTTTGCGGGGACGTCCTCCGGAGCGAACGTCCTCGCCGCGATTCAGGTCGGCCGGCGCCTCGGGCCGGACGCGACGGTCGTGACCCTCATGGCCGATTCCGGGCTGAAGTACCTCAACACGGACGTCTACAAAAGCCGCTGAGGCTGCACACCCGCCCCGGGGGCTTCGCGTCGTCCGGCGCGCAGGCTAGACTTCGAGCGTGCTCCATAGTCTCGCCATCGCGGGTCTTCTGTTCGGGTGCTTTCTCACGACGGCCTGTGGCCGGGAACAGACCGGAGCCGCGACGCCGGATCCCGTTCCTCCGCCCGCGCAGGCCACGGCCCTTCCGGACATCGGCGAGAGAGGCGGTGCGAAGGCTGCGGCGATCGAGGCCGATTACGACGCATTGACGGGCACCTGGCAGCTCGTGAGGTCGGTCGTCGACGGTGTTCCGGTTTCCGAGGCCGAGGTGAAGAAGACGGTTCTGATCACCGACCACGACGAGTTCCGGTTTCCGGCGGATGCCGGCGTCGGCACGGCGCCTCTGGGGAAGTTCACGATCGACCCGTCGACGAATCCGAAGCAGGTGGACTCGACATCCTTCTCCGGGCCCGAGAAGGGACAGGTCTCGCTCGGCATCTACGAGGTCGTCGACGCGAACAACAAGCGCGCCTGCTGGGCAAAGCCCGGCAAGCCCCGCCCGACGAGCTTCGACAGCACGCCCGGCAGCGGCTGGACGGTCCAGGACTGGCGTCTCATCACGAAGGACGTCGGGAAGAAGTAGCCGGCGCGCGCCGCGCGGAGGTCGATGGTCCGACTGCGGCCCTGGAACCGAGACAAAGCAGGCGTCGCCGGTGACACGGCGAACGCTGGCGTCGCCCGTGGGACGGCGAACATCGTCGTCGCCGTTCGGACGGCGGTTGTCTGTCTGGCGGCGTATCTCGCCGGCAGCGCGTTCACGGCCCTGTTCCACGGCGGGGCGACGGTCATCGGCGGGGTCTGGTCGGTCATCTCCGGGATCGTCGTTCTCCAGGCCACGCTCCAGGACACGCGGGGCTCGGCCATGCTCCGGGTCCTCGGAACCCTGATCGGAGCGGTCGTTGCCGCGATCTATCTTTCTCTCTTTCCGTTCAACCCGCTCGGCATGGCGATCTGCGTCGGCGTCGCCGTGCTCTTCTGCCAGGCGATCGGCGTACCCGACCACGCCCGGCTGGCCGCGATCACCATCGTCATCGTCCTCGCCGTCTCGGTCGCCCTTCCGGCGGTCAGCCCGTGGGTCAACGCGCTGCTGAGGTTCATCGAGTCCTGCATCGGCGCCGGGATCGCCACCCTCGCGGTCCTGCTCGCGCCGGGCCGCCGCGTCTCCCCGCCGGCCCGAGGTTAGACTCGGCGCCGCCATGCCTCGCTACGTCGCCTTTCTCCGCGCCATCAACGTGGGCGGGCACGTCGTCAAGATGGATCGCCTCCGAAAGCTGTTCGAAGACGTCGGAGCCGGGGACGTCGAGACCGTGATTGCGAGCGGCAACGTCCTCTTCTCGTCGCCCTCGAAAAGCGAGAGTGCGCTGGCGGCGAAGCTCGAGAAACGGCTGGAGACCGCCCTCGGTTACGAGGTCGCGACCTTTCTGCGCTCTCCGGAGGAGCTGGCGGCCGCCACCGCGCGACGGCCGTTCGGCGCCGAAGCCGACAGCCACATGCTTTACGTCGGATTTCTGCGGGCGACGCCGGGCGCGGCCGCGATCCGCGCCCTGCGGAGCTGCGCCAACCCGGTGGACGATTTTCGCGTCGTCGGCCGCGAGGTGTTCTGGCTCTGCCGGAAGAGCTTCAGCCAGTCCGTCTTCTCCGGGAACCGCCTGGAAAAGACCCTCGGCGCCGCGACGACGCTGCGGAACATCACGACCGTGCGGCGCATCGCGGCGAAGCTCGCGGCCGGATGAGGGTCCCGATCCTCTGCGGGCTGCTCGCCGCGGCGGCGATCCCGGCCGCGGAGCCGGAACCCTACGATCTCGTCCTCCGCGGCGGCCGCATCGTCGACGGGACCGGAGACCCGTGGTTTCGCGCCGATCTTGCGATCCGCGGCGACACGATCGTCCGCATCGCGCCGGAGATCCTCGGGCCGGCTCGCCGGGTGATCGACGTCGGCGGACGCGTCGTCGCACCGGGTTTCATCGACATCCACAGCCACGGCCGCTCCGGGATCTTCGCCGCGCCGACCGCCGAGAACTACCTCCGCGAGGGCGTGACCACGTTCATCGAGGGGCCGGACGGCAGTTCCCCGGTGCCGCTCGCGCCTTTTCTCGACGAGCTCGAGATCCTTCCGAAGTCGGTCAACATCGGAACCTTCATCGGCCAGGGCTCGGTGCGCGAAGAGATTCTCGGAGACGTGGACCGGCCGCCGACCCCCGCCGAGCTGGACGCGATGCGGGCGCTCGTGGAGCAGGGGATGTCGGACGGCGCCTTCGGCCTGAGCTCCGGGCTCTTCTACGTGCCGGGCGCGTTTTCATCGACCGACGAAGTCGTCGAGCTCGCGCGCGTCGCGGGGTGTTCGGGGGGCATCTATCAGTCGCACATGCGGGACGAGGCGAGCCGGATCGTCGAGAGCGTTCGCGAGACGATCGCGATCGGCGAGCGCGCCGGCATGCCGACCCAGGTCACGCACCACAAGGTGATCGGAGCGAAGAACTGGGGCAAGAGCAAAGACACGCTCGCGCTCGTCGACGCGGCGAGGGAAAGGGGAGTCGACGCCACGATCGACCAGTACCCCTACACGGCTTCCTCGACGAGCGTCGGAGCGGCGCTCACGCCCCAGTGGGCGCAGGAGGGCGGGGAGGACAAGGCGCTCGCCCGGCTGCGCGACTCCGGCGAGCGCTCGAAGATCCTGGCCGAGACGGCGCGCCTGATCCGTGAGGAGCGGGGAGGCGGCGATCCGCGGCGGGTCGTTCTCGCGAGCTGCGAATGGGACACCTCGCTCGACGGGAAGAACCTCGCGGAGGTCGCGGCCAAGCGCGGGCTGCCCGCCACCATCGAGGGCGCCGCCGAGGCGGCGCTCTGGATCGTGGAACAGGGCGACTGCGACGGCATCTTCCACGCCATCGGCGAAGAGGACCTCGATCGCATCCTGCGTCACCCGGCGACGATGGTCGCGTCCGACGGCGGAATCCATCAGCCGGGCGAGGGCGTTCCGCACCCTCGAAGCTATGGCACCTTCGCCCGCGTCCTGGCCGTCTTCGTCCGGGAACGGCGCGTGCTGACGCTCGAGGAGGCCGTCCGGAAGATGTCCGGATTTCCGGCGGCGCGACTGGGCCTCGTCGATCGCGGAATTCTGCGGCCCGGCATGAAAGCGGACCTGTCGATCTTCGATCCGGAGCGAGTCCGCGACGCCGCGACCTTCGAGAAGCCCCACCAGTACTCGGAAGGCTGGATGCTCGTCCTCGTGAACGGGCAGATCGTCCTCGAGAACGGCATCGTGACGCCCGCGCGCCCCGGCCGGGTGCTCTACGGGCCCGGATGGTACCGGCGCGGTGCGATAGCCTCCGCGCGATGAACGGGCAGCGGCTGTCCCCCGGCAAGGCGATCCTGATCGGCGGCCTCATCGCGGGCGCCCTCGACATCACCTACGCCTTCGTCCTGTGGTGGCTGCGCGCCGAAGTGACGCCGATGCGGATCCTGCAATCCGTCGCGTCGGGTCTTCTGGGAAAAGCCAGCTACGACGGCGGCACGGGGACGGCGGCCCTCGGGGCGTTCCTCCATTTCTTCAACGCCCTCGTGATCGCGGCGATCTACGTCGGCGCGAGCCGGATCTGGCCGATTCTCGCGCGCCGGGCGACGCTCTTCGGTCCGCTGTACGGGATCGGCGTCTATCTCGTGATGAACTACGTCGTCCTTCCACTCTCGGCATTCCCTCAGCGCCAGGGCGGGCCCGCGCCGGTCGTCTGGATCACCGGCGTGCTCGCGCACATGTTCCTCATCGGGCTTCCGATCGCTCTCGCGGCGAAGCGGGCGCTTCCGGCGGCCGCCGCGTGAGCGACGCCGCTCGGACCTCCTATTCGCGGATCTACGCCGTGGTCGCCCGCGTTCCGAAGGGCCGCGTCGCGACCTACGGTCAGGTCGCCGGGGAGGCGGGCCTTCCGGGCCATGCGCGGATGGTCGGTTACGCGCTCTCGGCCCTTCCGGAGGGAAGCCGGGTGCCCTGGCACCGCATCGTCAACGCGGCCGGCCGGGTCAGCCTGCGGTCGGGCGCGGACGGCCGGCCCATGGATCGGATCCAGCGATTCCTTCTCGAGCGCGAAGGCGTGCGTTTCGGCGGACGCGGCGCGATTCCGCTGGCCCGTTTCCGCTGGAGCCCTCGGGGAAGAACCGGCCCGAAGTCGAAGCGTCCGACGAGATGATGCATAAGGAGGTTTCCCTCATGACCAGACGACTCGCGTGGCTCCTCGCCGCGGCCGCCATCCTCGTCGCTCCCGCGGCGAGAGCCCAGGAGGCCTGCAAGACCGTCCAGTTGAAGAACCCCGCCGTGCCCCTGGCCCAGATGTACACGATGGCCGAGAAGGCCGCGAAGGCCTGGAAACCCGACGCCGCGCCGGCCCGCATCACCAACACGAGCCTCGGGCCGCTGCAGCCGGACGGCTCCTCGACCGCCTGGAGCCTGACGTTCTACTCCGCGCAGGCCAACGCCAACGTCGCGATCAACACGTTCCGCGGGAGCATGACGTGCTGGGCCTCGGCGGGGGAGGCCGGCCGGATGCCGGATCTGAAGCCGGACTTCTACCGGGACGGCGCCGCGCTCTACGCTCTCGCGAAGAAGGAAGGCGAGGCTCTGCTGAAAGACGGCTACACGGTCTCGCTCGGCACGTCGGCCGCGCCGAGCAACCGGCACGCGACCTGGTACCTCAACTACGAGAAGGACAACAAGAGCGGCGGGCTTTCCGTCATCGTCGACGCCAACACGGGGAAGCTCGAGAAGGTGATGAAGCACTGATGGGGGTGAGGATGCGGGTCGCGGCGCGGTTTTCGATTCTTCCGGCGGCGTTTCTGTTCTGGCTCGCCGCCTGTGCGAGCACCGAGCCCGGGAAGTCTCGCGGAAGCGGAGGCGGCCATACGCGCTCGAAGCCGCGCGGTGGCGGAGGCCGAGGCCAACAAGGACGCCGACGCCGTCATGCCGTACTGGACCGAGGACGCGGTCGTGCATTTCAACGGCGAGGCTCCCCTGCGAGGAAAGGCGGCGATCGGGGCGATGTATCGCGAACGGCTGCCTCGCCTCGAGACCTTCCGCGCGGAGACGAACTCGATCGAGGTGGCGCCCGCGGCGGACATGGCCTGGGAGACCGGGACCACCTTCGTCACGCTTCCCTCGGCCAGCGGCTCGCCCGTGGCGTCGACGAGCAAGTTCCTGATCGTCTGGGAGAAGGGCGCGGACGGCCAGTGGCGAATCGCAGCTTGCGCGCTCACCGCCAACCCGAAACGCTGATCCCGCGCATCCGGATCGCCCGCGCCGGCGACGCCGGCGGCATCCTGACGCTCATGCGCCCCTACTACGCCGAGGATGGCTATCCCTTCGAGAGCCGCCGCGCGTCGAGGGTCCTCCGGGCCTTTCTCCGGCGGCCGGCCTGGGGTCGGGCCTGGGTCGCCACGCTCGGCCGCCCGGGGCGCATCGTCGGATACGCCGTCGTCACCCTGGGCTACAGCCTCGAGTACGGCGGGCGGGACGCGTTCGTGGACGAGATCGTCGTCGCGCCCGGCCTCCGGGGCCGCGGGCCTCGGCCGGAGGCTGCTCCGGGAAGCCGAGGCCTGGTGCCGCCGGAAGGGGGTCGCGGCGTTGCATCTGGAGGTCGAACGGCGCCACCGGGGCGCGATCGCGCTGTATCGGGGGGCCGGGTTTGCGTCGAGCGGACGCCTGCTGATGACGCGGAGGTTGCCCCCGAAACGAGCATGAAAGTGTCGTAGGATCGAACGCCTCGGACGCATTTTCGGCGGGCACAGGCGGAACAAACCAATGGATCTTTCGAGGCTTCCCAGGATCGTGACCCGCGCCGCGCTGCTCTTCGGCGCTGGTGCCTTCATCGCGACGCTTTCGGGCGGCACGCCAGGCTCGACTCGGACGATCGAGCCTGTCTCCCTCGACACGAAGCTCGGCCGGACGCTCCACCGCGCGAAGTTCACCGGGCGCATCGAGTCGACCCTCGAGGCCCGCCTCGGACGCCCGATCGACCCGGAGCTCGCGGAGCTCGGCCGGCTGCTCTTCTTCGACCGGATCCTGGGCCTCCACGGCGACAACGCCTGCGCCGGCTGCCACTCGCCCTCGAACGGATTCGGCGACACGCAGTCCATGGCGATCGGCATCCAGAGCAACGAGGTCGTCGGCCCGCATCGGACCGGGCCGCGCAACCAGCGGCGTACGCCGATGGTCATCAACAACGCCTTCTTTCCGAAGCTCATGTGGAACGGCCGATTCCTCAGCCCATCGGGGGATCCGTTCGACAACTCGCAGGGCTTCACCTTTCCGCTTCCGGAAGGGACCGAGAAGTTCCTGCCAGCGGATTCCCGGATCCCGCACCTGCTCGTCGCGCAGGCGCACATCCCGCCGACCGAGCAGATCGAGGTCGCGGGCTTCACGGGCGCGGGCGGGCCGTTCGACGACGGTCTGGGCCATCCCGTGCCGGAGCCGGACGCCTCGGGCTTTCGCAACGAGCCCATCCGCCAGACCGTGCTCGGCTTCCTGAACGCCTCGCCGGCCTATCGCGCCGAGTTCGGCGCGCTCTATCCGGAGGTCGCGCAGGGCGGCCTCATCGATTTCGCCATGCTCGGGCAGGCGATCGCGGAGTTCGAGTTCACGCTGACGTTCGCCGACGCGCCGATCGATCGCTTCGCGCGGGGGGAGCACGCGGCCATGACGGACGCGCAGAAGCGCGGCGCGCTCCTCTTCTTCGGGCGGGCCGGCTGCGTGCGGTGCCATGCCGTGGCGGGCGGCGCCAACGAGATGTTCAGCGACTTCGAGAACCACGTCGCCGGCGTGCCCCAGATCGCCCCGGTCTTCGGGCCGGGCACCGGCAACTTCCTCTTTCCCGGCGCCGACAACGACGAGGACTTCGGCCTCGAAGACATCACGGCCGATCCCGCCGACCGCTACAAGTTCCGGACCTCGCCGCTGCGCAACCTCGCTCTCCAGCCGGCGTTCTTCCACAACGGCGCCTACACGCGCCTCGAGGACGCTCTCCGGCATCACCTGGATCCGGAAGCGACGGCCCGTGTCTACGATCCGTTCGCCGCGGGAATCGCCTTCGATCTTGCCGTGCGTGACTGCCCGATCGACGAAGTGCTCGCCCGCCTCGACCCGCTCCTGCAAGTTCCGGTGCACCTCTCCGAGGAGGAGTTCTCGGACCTTCTGGCTTTCCTCCGGGAAGGCCTGCTGGATCCCCGGGCGGAGCCTGCGAACCTCGAGTCGATGATTCCCGACGAGGTGCCGAGCGGGCTGCCGCCGCTCTTCTTCGAACGGCGCGAGCCGTAGACGCCGCCGGCGGGCCGGCGCGGCACGCGGGCTAGAATGCGCCCCGTGAAAAAGCGCGCCGCCGCCGTTCTCCTTTTCGTCGGAGCCTTGGCCGCCGTTGCGGCCCGTCCCGTCGCCCGGACACCGTCGAGGACGCCTACGTCGTCACCGACGTCATGATCCCGATGCGCGACGGGGTCAAGCTGAACACCAAGATCCTCACGCCGCGCGGAGAGCACGGGCCCCTGCCGATCCTCTTCCAGCGCACGCCGTACGGCATCGCCGAAACGCCGAAGCGTCTCGAGGGTGGCTTCAAGGCGCTCGCCGACGACGGCTACATCTTCGTGTTTCAGGACCTGCGCGGGAAGTTCGGTTCGGAGGGCGAGTTCGTGATGCTGCGGCCGGCACGCGCGCCCGGGGACACGAAGGCGCTCGATGAGGGGACCGACACGTACGACACGATCGCCTGGCTCCTCTCGAACGTGCCGGGCAACAACGGCCGCGTCGGAATGCTCGGCGTCTCGGCCGACGGATGGACGACGATCATGGGCGCGATCGAGCCTCACCCGGCGCTCGCGGCGATCTCCCCCCAGGCCTCGCCAGCCGACATGTGGCTCGGCGACGATTTTCACCACAACGGCGCCTTCCGTTTGAGCTACGGCCTGGAGTACGCCTTCTGGCTCGAGAGCGAAAAGACCCTCAAGCAGTTCGCTTTCGACCGCTACGACACGTACCCGTGGTACCTCGCCCTCGGCCCGCTGTCGAACGTCAACGCGCGGTTCTTCCACGGGAAGATTCCGACCTGGAACGACTTCGTCGCTCACCCGGACTACGACGCGTTCTGGAAGCGCCAGACGATGATCCCGCACCTCCGCGAGGTCAAGGTACCGACGCTCAACGTGGCGGGCTGGTGGGACCAGGAAGACTTCTACGGGCCCCTCCGCATCTACGCCGCGCTCGAGAAGAACGATCCCCGGAAGGTGAACCGGCTGGTCGTCGGGCCGTGGAACCACGGGGGTTGGACCCATGGCGATGGCGACAAGCTCGGCGCGATCCCCTTCGACAGCGCGACGGCGAAGCGCTTCCGCGAAGAGATCGAGGTGCCCTTCTTCGCGCACTACCTCAAGGGCCGGGGAGAGCTGGCTCTCCCTGAGGCGCTCACGTTCGAGGCCGGCTCGAACCGTTGGAGGGAGTGGGACGCGTGGCCGCCGGTGAGGCGCACCGAAGGCCGGAGCCTGTATTTCGGCGCCGACGGAACGCTGTCCTTCGAGCGCCCGAAGGCGGGAGGCGCCGACGCGTTCGACGCCTACGTCTCGGACCCCGCGCATCCCGTTCCGTACCGGAAGCGTCCCATCCAGACCACCTACTTTCCCGGAGGCTCGAAGTGGTCGACGTGGCTCGTCGAGGACCAGCGCTTCGTGGACGACCGTAGCGACGTACTGAGCTTCGAGACGGCGCCCCTCGAGAGCGACGTCACGATCGCCGGCGAGGTCGTCGCGCGCCTCTTCGCGTCGACCACCGGGTCCGACGCCGACTGGATCGTGAAGCTGATCGACGTCTACCCCGAGCACAATCCCGAGAACTGGGACCTCGCCGGTTACCAGCTCATGGTCTCGAACGAGGTCTTCCGGGGCCGCTATCGCCGCTCGTTCGAGAACCCCGAGGCCATCGTCCCGAATGCGGTTCTCGAGTACACGTGGAGCCTCCACACCCAGAACTACACGTTCCGCAAGGGGCACCGGATCATGGTCCAGGTCCAGAGCAGCTGGTTCCCCGTGATCGACCGCAACCCGCAGACGTTCGTTCCCAACATCTTCGAGGCACGCGCCGGAGACTTCCGGCCGGCCACGCACAAGATCCACCGCTCGAACGCGCAGCCGTCCCACGTCTCGATTCCCGTCGTCGTCCACGCGAAGCCGCCGGCTTGAGGCGCTTTCGTCCGGCTCTCGCGGCCCTGCTTCTCGCGGCCGCCGCGTTCGGCGCCGCACAGGAGCCTTCCGAGGAAGAGGCGGCGGCTCCGCTCCACGTCCTTTTCATCGGCAACAGCCTCACGTATTCGAACGATCTGCCGGCGATGTTCGAAGCGCTCGCCGAGGCGGCGGGGAAGGCGCGCCCCTTCGTCCGGGCGGTGACCGGGCCGGGCCTCAGCCTCGAAGACCAGTGGGACCGCGGCGAGGCGCAGAAGGCGATCGCGGTCGGAGGATGGGACTTCGTCGTCCTGCAGCAAGGGCCCTCGGCCTCGGCGGAAGGCAGTCTCCTGCTTCGCAAATATTCGCGCCGATTCGCGGAGCTCATCCGCGCCGGGGGCGCCCGGCCCGTCCTGTACATGGTCTGGCCCTCGACGGCGCGGCGCCAGGACTTCGACGGCGTCGCGCTCTCTTACCGCGAAGCCGCAAAGGACGTCGGGGGGCTGCTCGCTCCCGCGGGCGAGGCGTGGCGCGCCGCGTGGAGACGGGACCCCAAGCTTGCGCTTTACTCACCCGACGGGCTGCACCCGACGACGGCGGGCACGTACGCCGCGGCGGTCACGTTCGTCGACGTTCTGTACGGGATGTCGCCGGTCGGACTTCCCGCGGCCGTGACCCTGCGGGACGGGGCACGAGTCCAGATCCCGGCGGCGGAAGCTCGCGTGCTCCAGGAAGCCGCTGCCGAGGCCGTGCAGTCAAAACCCTAGCCTTCCTGCCCGATGAGTCGCCGCTGAGAATCCAAGAGTTCTTGCCGCGAGTTCGGAAAGCGGATCGTGCGATGCTGACGCCCGCGATGCGCCGCCCCTCCCATCTGGTCGTGCTCTGCGTGCTTCTCGGCGCCGTCGGGGCCCTCGCGGCGAGCTCGCGGGCGGCGGATCCGCTCGCAACCGAGGTCGCCCGCTGGTCCGGTTACTTGAAGACCAATTCCTCGACGGATGAGCTCTGGCTCCAGATCAAGCAGGGCAGCGCTCCCGGCATGGAGCGCGTCGAGGCCGCGATGAAGGATGGACGCCGCCTGCTGGCTTTGCAGAGGCTCGCCAACGTCGGGCCCAACCTGGCCTCGGCCGAGTACGTCGCCACGTTGTCGTCGGAGCAGCGAAAGAGCGACGCAGCCTTCGAGGCGGCCTGGAAGCAGGCCGGCCGGGATCTCGCGGCCGACCTCCGCGCTCCTTCACCCGCGGCCTTCGAAGGCGTTACGCCGGCGGCCGTGCGCGGCGTGGCCGAGGCGAGTCTCGCGCAGGTGCGCGTTTTCTACGACGCGAGCCTCGTGTACGAGCGGAGCACCGATCCGGACTCCGGCTACTTCTACCTGGGCCTGGCCAGAGCGCAGCACGACTTCGCCGAATTCTGTCGGGGCCTGTCGAAGCCGTCGGGGAGCCGCCCTCCCCCTTTGCGGTCGCTTGCGCCCGAGCTCGATGCTCTCGAGGGCCAGCTCCTCGCAGCCTACCGCCCCCCTGCCTCGATCGACCGCCACTCCGATTTCATCGCCGCGAGCGCGACCCTGAAGGAAGCCCGGGAGCTCGACTCCGCCGGGCTCGCCTACGGCGCAATGCTCCGGTATCTGCAGGCGGCCCTGCGCGGCGCCCCTCTGACCGGCCAGGCGCCGGTCCTCACGAAGGAGGAGGCGGCACGGAGGCTCGCCGAGTTCGAGCTGCGTCTCGTCGAGCGCGAGGGCGGCCTGGACCAGAGCCTCGGCCGGATCTTCCTGGAGGCGGGGCAGGCGGACGTCGCCGCAACCGCGGCGTCGGGCGAACCGCCCGCGCAAGCCTCGGCGGTCGTCACCGGCGTGCTGCCGCGCTACTTCGCGGCGCTCGAGCCCGCGAAGCCCGCACCGCGTCCGGCCTCCTCGGAGGTCACCGTGACGCTCGTCCGCTGGCCGTACACCTGAAACCTCTCCGACCCGGCAAGTTTGCTGGCGCAGAGCGTGGTGCAGGGGTTCGGCGGCCGGGCGCGTTTCGTCTCGGAGAACTACGGCGACTCGGAGCTCGCGAAGCGCTTCGGCGTCACGCGCTATCCCGCGATCTTCGTGGACGACGTTCTCGTCGCGACCCCCAACGACTTCGGCTTCTACGGCAAGGACGAGAAGGGCGAGGGCGGACGCTACGCGCCGCTGAAGAGCGCGGCGGCGCACCAACGGTTCCAGGGCGACCTGACGCGGATGATCGAGCTCCTGCTCGTGGGCCGCAAGGCGGACGCCCGCGCGGTGGCCTCGCCGGGTAAGGCGCCGGAAGCGGCCGCCTACCCCGCGGTGACCCTCACGGACCTCGAGGGCAAGACGATCCGTCCGCAGGACCTGCGGGGTCGGGTCGTGCTGGTCGAGCTCTGGGCCACGTGGTGCCCTCCCTGCCGCGGAACGCTCGGTTGGCTCGGGACTCTGAAGAAGAAGTACGGCGATCGGCTGGCCGTCGTCGCCATCTCGGTCGAATCGCCCGACGACAAGGTGCGCAAGCTCGTCGGCGAGCTGAAGCTGCCTCTCACCTGGGTGATGGGGAAGCCCGACGTGATCCGTGCGTTCGGCGACGTCAGTGCCGTTCCAACGCTCCTCGTCTTCGACTCCGAGGGGAAGGCCGCGGGCGCGTTCTTCGGAGCGCCTCCGACCCTCCACGCCGACGCCGAGACGAAGCTCGCCGCGCTCGTGCGCTAACCTGCGCGAGGGAGGCTCCGATGTCCCTCTTGCTCGCACTCTCGCTTGCGGCGTCTGCGCCAGAGTCGATCACGGCCGCGCAGTTCCGAGAGCTCTTGGCCACCGTGGCGGCGGGGTGGAACGCCGGCGACGCGCGGAAGGCCGCGGACTGCTTCACGGAGGACGCGCTCTACCTCGAGCCCCCGGACAAGCAGTTCTACGCTGGGCGCCCCGCGCTCTACGAGTTCTTCGGCGGAGCGACGAAGCCCGAGCCGCCCATGAAGATGACATGGCACCATCTCGCCTTCGACGAGGCCTCCCAGGTGGGCTTCGGCGAGTACACCTTCCAGATGAACCGCCGCTACCACGGCATCGTCGTCGTCAAGATCCGCGGCGGAAAGATCGCTAACTGGAGGGAGTACCAGTACGAGTCGAAGCTCGACTGGAAGGACTTCGTCGCGAAGAGCCCGTTCTAGGAGAGCTCGAAAGTCTTGACGATCAGTGCGGCCGCCTGAGAGCGCAGAACCGTGTCGCCCGGGCAGAAGTAGCCGCCGCCGCAGCCCGCGGTGATCCCCTCGGCGGCGAGCTCTTCGATCCAGGCGGCGGCAAAGGCGTCCGCCGGTACATCGAGGAACACCGTGCCCGTGGCCGGCGGCGGCTCGTAGTCCGCTCCGTGCTTTGCCTTCAGCAGCATGACGGCGAGCGTCGCACGCATCATCGGGGCGGAGGGACAATAGTCACCGGATCCGCAGCCCGCGGCGATCCCCCTCGTGGCGAGCTCCTCGATCCACGCGGCTGCGAAGGAGGTCGCCGGCACGTCGGCGAATACGGCGCCAGTGGCGGCCGGCGGTACGTAGTCCGCGCCTTCGATGGCGCGCAGGAGCATCGGCGCGATCTGAGCCCGCGTATTTTTCGCGGTGGGACAAAAGCGGCCCCCTCCGCAGCCCGCCGTCACGCCGGTCATCGCCGCCGCGTCGACGGAGGACCAGAACGGGTCGGCTTCCGGGACGTCGGTAAAGCCGCGATGAAATTGGAAAATCCCCGCGA
Source organism: uncultured Acidobacteriota bacterium (assembly GCA_963782585.1). Lineage (GTDB taxonomy): Bacteria > Acidobacteriota > Thermoanaerobaculia > UBA5066 > Gp7-AA6 > DAHUXD01. The sequence continues at coordinate 206,549 of CAWAKL010000011.1, read as the reverse complement.
TCGTCGAGGCGTACAGATCGCGGCCGGTCGCGCTCACGGTGAAGTCGAGCACGCCGAGCGCCGGAACCGTCTTTCCGAGGAGCCTCCAGGTGGCCGCACCGTCCGTCGTCCGAAGCACGGGGCCGCCCGAGCCGTTGATGGCGTAGACGGTCCCCGGCGATGAATGGTCGAGCGCGAGCAGCCCCAAACCACCCTCTTCGGGAATGAGACCTGTTTCGGTCGGAACGAAGCTGAGGCCGCGGTCCGTGCTCTTGTAGACACTATGGCCCTGCGCCGCATAGACGGTCGTCGGATCGTCGGGCGGAATCGCGATGTCGAAGGGTGACGCGTGGTCCGGCAATCCCGCCGGCGGATTCCAGCTCGACCCGCCGTCGTCCGAACGGAGGAACCCCGGCTGGCCCAGCGAATACTGGCGGCTCGCAAAGAGAACGTTCGGATCGGCCGGATCCACGGCTACGGCGCGGCCATATCCGGCGAGGAGATTTTCCCACGAGTCCGCGGCGTTCGTGGACTTCCAGATGCCTCCGGCGTCGCTCGTCAGCAGCACCGAGGCATTCGAGACACCGATCGCGAGGTCGCGACCTTCCGAGGAGGTTAGACCCGTACTCGCATCGGTCCAGGAGCCGCCCCCATCGACGGTCTTGTAGACGCCGTCGTTGTACCGGCCGTAGAGCGTGGCGACATTCGTGGGGTCGAAGACGAGAGACAGAACGGTCTGCGAACCGGGCGCGGGAAGGGCCGCCCAGTTCGCTCCCGCATCGAGCGTGCCGAAGAAGTTTGCTCCGGAGGAACCGAAAGCCGCGTTCGGAAGGCTCGGATGCGCGGCGACCGAGTACGAGTAGTAGCCCGAGAGCCCCTTGCTCGAAGGCGTCCACGTGGCCCCGCCGTCGGAGCTCCGGAAGAATCCGCCGCGCAGGCCGAGGCCGGCACCAGCGTATACGCGCGCCGAGCCACCCGGATCCACCGCGACGGACGTCGCGCCGTGCGGTCCCTCGATGCCGAGCGGAAGGCGCTCCCAGTGGACTCCGGAGTCATGGGAGACGAAAACGTCACCGAAAATGGCGGGGTCGTTCGTTCCCTGTGCGGCCGCGTACAGCGTCCCCGGCTCCGTCCGGTCGAAGGCCATGTCGCGGATGTCTTGAGTTTCGATGCCCGCCCGGGACGGCACGAACGACGCGCTGCCATCGGTGCTCAGGTAGAGCCCTTCGTTGCTCACCGGCGCCCAGATGCGGCCGGGCGCCATCGGATCGCTGAACAACCGCTGGGCGTACCCTGGCAGTCCCGCACCCGCGGGATTCCAGGTCGCTCCTCCATCCGTGCTCTTGAAGTAAGCGCCGCCCGCGGATGCGTACAGCGTGTTCGTATCGAAGGCGTCGACCGTCAGGCTCCCGTACGTCTGCGGGACATTGCTCGCGACGAGCGCCCAGGTCGAGGCCCCGTCATCGGAGCGGTAGAGATCCTGCGGAGCGTTGCCGCCGGGAGACATGGCGATGTAGAGCCTCGAGGGGTTCGACGGAGCGAGGACAAGCGAGCTTCCGTAGCCCGAGGGCAACCCCGTGCTCGCGTTCGCCCACGACGCGCCGCCATCGGTCGTTTTCTGGACGGGATTCGGGGAGTACAACGAGTAGAAAACGTCGGGGTTTGTCGGATCGGCGACCACGGGCGTGGAGACGTATGCCTCGACGTAGCACCAGCTCTGTCCGCGGTCGTCGGAACGGAAGAGATAGCCGCCGAAGTAGCTGTCGACGACATAGAGACGGTTCGGATCCGACGCGTAGGACAAGATTTGGAAGACCTGCCCAGGCTCCGGCCCCGTCGTCGTCCAGGAATAGTGACCCGCGAACAGTCGCGTCGCCGCCGCGGCGAAAAGTGCCGCGAAAATGGCGAGGGGGCGACCTCTCGCGTTGTTCATGACGGCTGCAGGCGGGATTGTACGCCGCCCGTGGGCGGGGGGCGTGCGGGCTAGCCCTTCGGCGGGGCGATGTGGCGCTTCTCGAGCCGTTTGAGGGGCCCCAGGGCGAGCCAGCCGATGAAGGTCGCGACCACGGAGAGCCAGAAGTGGCCGAGCCCGGCGGCGATCCCGACGCCGGCCGTCACCCAGATGGACGCGGCCGTGGTCAGGCCGTGGACCTCGACTTTGTCGCTGATCTTCAGGATCGTGCCGGCGCCGAGGAACCCGATGCCCGCGATGATTCCCTGGATGACCCGGCTCGACGCATCGTGTGCGAAACCTGCGGCATCGCCGCCCAGCACCATCACGGCGGCACCCAGGCAGACCAGGATGTGCGTGCGCAGGCCCGCCGCGCTCTGGATCTTTTCGCGGTCGAGGCCGAGTATGGCGCCGAGCACCGCCGCCAGCCCCAACCTGGCGACGTAGAGAAGGACCTGGTCGAGTCGAACCGGAAGAAAAATCGAACCGGCGTCCGGCACCCTCAGTCCCCCGGACCGACCATGTTCTCGGGTTTCACGTCGCGGTCGAACTCCTCGGCCGTGAGGTAGCCGAGCTCGAGCGCGGCCTCCTTGAGCGTCGTACCGTCCTTGTGCGCCTTCTTGGCGATCGCTGCGGCCTTGTCGTAGCCGATGCGGGGAGCGAGCGCCGTCACGAGCATGAGCGAGCGGCCGACGTTCTCCTTGATCTTCTCGTGGTCGGGCTCGATGCCGCGCGCGCAGAACTCCTCGAAGGAGTCGCATGCGTCGGCGAGCAGGCGGACGGAGCGCAGCACGTTCGAGACAATGAGCGGTTTGTAGACGTTGAGCTGGAAGTTGCCCGAGGCGCCGCCGACGGTCACGGCGACGTCGTTGCCGAAGACCTGAGCGCAGACCATCGTCAGCGCCTCGGACTGCGTCGGGTTGACTTTGCCCGGCATGATCGAAGAGCCCGGTTCGTTCTCGGGAATCCGGATCTCGGCGAGGCCCGAGCGCGGGCCCGACGCCAGCCAGCGGACATCGTTGGCGATCTTCATGAGCGCCGCCGCGAGCGTTTTGATGGCTCCGTGCCCCGCGACCAGCGCATCGTGCGCCGCGAGGGCTTCGAACTTGTTCGGCGCGGACGTGAAGGGAATGCCTGTCAGCTTCGCGATCTCGGCGGCGACCTTTTCGCCGAACCCGGCGGGCGCGTTCAGCCCGGTGCCCACGGCGGTTCCGCCGAGCGCCAGCTCCTGCAGGTGCGGGAGCGTCGCCTCGATGTGCGCGAGGCTGTGGTCGAGCTGGGACACCCAGCCCGAGATCTCCTGGCCGAGCGTCATCGGGACGGCGTCCTGGAGGTGGGTCCGGCCGATCTTGACGATCGCCTCGAACTCCTTCGCCTTCCGGTCGAGCGTGTCGCGGAGCTTGTTCACGGCGGGGATCAGCCGGAACCGGATCTGCTCCACGGCCGCGACGTGCATCGCCGTCGGGAACGTGTCGTTCGAGGACTGGCTCTTGTTGACGTCGTCGTTGGGGTGGACGGGCGTCTTCGAGCCGAGCGCGCCGCCGAGGATCTCGATCGCCCGGTTGGCGATGACCTCATTGGCGTTCATGTTCGTTTGCGTGCCGCTGCCCGTCTGCCAGACCGAGAGCGGAAAGTGGTCGTCGAGCTTCTCCTCGATGACCTCGTCGGCGGCGCGGATGATCGCCTCGGCCTTCTTCTTCTCGAGCGCGCCTCGGTCCCGATTCACGACGGCCGCCGCCTTCTTGAGCAGGCCGAACGCGCGGATCAGCTCGCGCGGAAAGCGTTCCCCGCCGATCCGGAAGTGGTGGAGGGACCTCTGCGTCTGGGCGCCCCAGTAGCGGTCGGCGGGGACCTCGACGGGCCCCATCGTGTCGGACTCGGTGCGGGTCTTCTTCGGGTCGGTCAAGCCTAGCCCGTCCCGCCCTCGGGGGCTCCGCCGGGGCGGCGTCCCTCCGCGAGGGTGGCCTTCGTGTAGTCGGCGTTCATCATGCCGATGAACTGCATCCGGATGCCTTTGGGGCAGGCGGCCTCGCACTCGCCGTGGTTCGTGCAGGTCCCGAAGCCCTCGGCGTCCATTCGGGCCACCATCCGGAGCGCGCGGTCGGGGCGTTCGGGTTGGCCCTGCGGCAGCAGCGCGAGCTGCGAGATCTTGGCCGAGGTGAAGAGCATCGCCGAGGCGTTCGGGCAGGCGGCCACGCACGCGCCGCAGCCGATGCAGGCGGCCGCGTCCATCGCGAGGTCGGAGCTCTCCTTGCGGACCGGGATGGCGTTGCCGTCGGGGGCGCAGCCGATCGGGGCGGCGATGAAGCCTCCGGCGGCGATGATCCGGTCGAACGCACCGCGGTCGACGACGAGGTCCTTGACGACGGGGAACGCCGCGGCCCGCCAGGGCTCGAGCGTCAGGACGTCGCCGTCGGAGAAGCTGCGCATGTGCAGCTGACACACCGTCGTCTTCGGCCGAGGACCGTGCGCCCGCCCGTTGATGACGAAGCCGCAGGTCCCGCAGATCCCCTCCCGGCAGTCGTGGTCGAAGGCGATCGGGTCTTCACCCTTGAGGGCGAGGCCTTCGTTGACGACGTCGAGCATCTCGAGAAAGGACATTTCGGGGCTGACGTCGGGCGCCTCGTACGTGACGAAGCGTCCTTCGGTCTTAGGGTCTTTCTGCCGCCAGACCTTCAAGGTGATCTTCACTTGTAGCTCCGGACGGCGAGTTCGACATTTTCGTAGGTCAGCGGCTCGACGTGCCGGTTGGGCTTCGTCTTTTCGCCCGCGTACTCCCAGGCGGCGACGTGGCAGTACTTCTCGTCGTTGCGCTTCGCTTCGCCGTCGGCCATCTGGTGCTCGAGGCGGAAGTGGCAGCCGCAGGACTCGTCGCGCTCGAGCGCGTCGAGGCACATGAGCTCGCCGAGCTCCAGGAAGTCGGCCACGCGGCCGGCAACCTCGAGCGACTGGTTGAGCTCCTGCCCCGAGCCCGGAACGTTCACGTTCTTCCAGAACTCCTCGCGCAGGCCCGGCATCTTCCCGAGGGCGTGCTCGAGGCCCTTCTTGTCGCGGGCCATGCCGCAGTGGTCCCACATGATCTTGCCGAGCTCGCGGTGGAACGAGGCCACGGTGCGGCCGCCCTTCACGCCGAGCAGCCGCTTCGAGCGCGCGACGACGGCCTCCTCGGCCGCGACGACCTCGCGGTGGTCGTCGGCCACCTTCTCGAACTTCTCGCGCGCGAGGTAGTTCCCGATCGTGTACGGGATGATGAAGTAGCCGTCCGCCAGCCCCTGCATCAGCGCCGAAGCCCCCAGCCGATTCGCCCCGTGATCCGAGAAGTTGGCCTCGCCGAGGACGAAGAGGCCCGGGATCGTGCTCATCAGGTTGTAGTCCACCCACAGCCCGCCCATCGTGTAGTGGCTGGCGGGATAGATGCGCATCGGGACCTTGTAGGGGTCCTCGTCGGTGATCCGCTCGTACATCTCGAAGAGGTTGCCGTACTTCTCCTCGACCTTGCGCTTGCCGAGCCGCGAGATCGCGTCCTGGAAATCGAGGTAGACCCCGAATCCGCGTCGGGCCGACGCCGCGGCCCTCGTCGCAGACCTTCTTGGCGGCCCGCGAGGCGATGTCGCGCGGCGCGAGGTTGCCGAAGCTCGGATACATCCGCTCGAGGTAGTAGTCGCGCTCGGCCTCGGGGATCTGGCCGGGCGGCCCGCTTGTCGCCCTTCGCCTTCGGTACCCAGATCCGCCCGTCGTTGCGGAGCGACTCGGACATGAGCGTCAGCTTCGACTGGTACTCGCCGGTGACGGGGATGCAGGTCGGATGGATCTGCGTGAAGCAGGGGTTCGCGAACGCGGCACCCTTCTTGTAGGCGCGCCAGATCGCCGTCGCGTTGCAGCCCTTGGCGTAGGTCGCGAGATAGAAGACGTTGCCGTAGCCGCCGGTCGCGAGGCAGACCGCGTCGCCGAGGTGCGTCTGGATCTCGCCGGTGACCATGTCGCGCACGACGATGCCCCGGGCCCGGCCGTCCACGACGATGAGCTCGAGCATTTCGTGGCGCGAGAACATCTCGACCTGGCCGGCCCCGATCTGGCGCTCCAGGGCCTGGTAGGCCCCGAGGAGCAGCTGCTGGCCCGTCTGGCCGCGGGCGTAGAAGGTCCGGGAGACCTGGGCGCCGCCGAACGAGCGATTGTCGAGAAGCCCGCCGTACTCGCGGGCGAACGGCACGCCCTGGGCGACGCACTGGTCGATGATCGAGACCGACACCTGCGCGAGCCGGTAGACGTTCGCCTCGCGGGCCCGGAAGTCCCCGCCCTTGACGGTGTCGTAGAAGAGGCGCTGGATGCTGTCGCCGTCGTTGCGGTAGTTCTTCGCGGCGTTGATGCCGCCCTGCGCCGCGATGGAGTGGGCGCGGCGCGGGGAATCCTGGTAGCAGAAGCACTTCACGTTGTAGCCGAGCTCCGCCATCGAGGCGGCGCCGCCTGCGCCGGCGAGGCCCGAGCCGACCATGATCACGGTGTACTTCCGCTTGTTCGCCGGGTTGACGAGCTTCATCTCGAAGCGGTGCTTGTCCCACTTCTTCTCGATCGGGCCGGAAGGGATGTTCGGATCGAGCTTCACGCGCCTACCTCAGGATCCCGGCCAGCACGGCCAGCGGGAAGGAGATGTTGCCGAGGACGATGATCGCCGCGAAGATCCAGGCTCCCGTCTTCGCCATCGCGATGTGCCGCGGGTGCGAGACGCCCAGCGTCTGGAACATGCTCCACACGCCGTGCCGCAGGTGCAGGCCCAGGAAGATCATCGCCACGATGTAGACCACCGACACCGGAACGCTCCGGAAGCCCGCGATGAAGTTGTGGTAGACGTCGCCCTCGATGAACGTCGGGTGCGCGTTGCCGAACGTGAAGTGCATCAGGTGGTACACGACGAAGGCGAAGAGGATCACGCCGCTCCAGCGCATCGTCCGGGACGCGTACGTCGACTCCTTCCACTCCTGCTCGGCGTAGGCCACCGGCCGCGCCCGGCGGCTCGCCAGGGTCAGCGAAGTGGCCGACCAGATGTGGAGGATCACGGCGGCCAGGAGGACGGCCCGGGCGACCCAGAGCCCCGCGCCGTGCAGGAACTCCCTCAGGAAGACGGCATAGCCGTTGAGGGCCTCGGGGCCCAGGTAGACCAGCAGGTTGCCGATCATGTGGCCCAGGACGAAACCGAAAAGGATGGCGCCGGTCACGGCCATGACGACCTTGCGGCCGATCGATGACCGGAGGAATGCCCGCGCTTCAACCATCCGATTCGCGATTATATGCACCATGGGAGAGCGGTCCCGGGAATGCTCTCGCGCCGGGCTTCTGTTGGGGAAAATGATGAGGAAGATGCGCTCGCTGCGCGCGGCGGTCCTCCTGGCGCTCGCTCCATGGGGCCTGCTCGCCGCGGAGGATGCGGCCGTTCCGGTCGTGGCCGACACCCGGGCATTTCTCGAGGAAGTCCGCCGCAACCTCGAGAGCGACGGCGCGCTTCTCGAGCAGTACACCTTCACGGAGACGTACACCGAGAACCGCCTCGCGGGCGACGGCTCCGTGAAGAAGTCGCGCGTCGAGACCTACGAGGTATACCCGTCGGTCGAGCCCCGCAAGCTCTACCGGCGGCTCGTCTCCCGCGACGGCCGGCCGGTCTCCGAGAAGGAGCTCGCGGAGCAGGACAGGAAGCACGAGGAGAAGCTGGCCCGGCGCGAGGCCAGGCGGGCGGCCCGGAGCGAGGCCGAGCGCGCACGCCGCGAGGAGGAAAAGCGGCGCGAGGAGCGCGAGGTCATCGACGAGGTCTTCCGCATGGACGAGTTCCGCATCACCGGCCGCGAGATCGTCGAGGGTCGGCCGACAATCGTCCTCGAGTTCTCGCCCAGGCCGGGGTACAAGCCCGTGACGGAAGGCGGAAAAGTCATCTATAAGCTCTCGGGCCGGGCCTGGGTGGACGAGGCGGACCGCCAGCTCGTCCGGCTCGAGACCGAGCTCGTGGATACGCTCGGCGTCGGGCCGGCGCGCATCGCCCGCCTCCAGAAAGGGTCATCGGCATTCTTCGTGCGCCGAAAGGTCAACGGCGAGATCTGGCTGCCGTCCGAGGCGCGGTTCACCGGGCGGGCGAAGATGCTACTCGTGTTCGGCGGACGGCTCGACGTCGAGTCGCGGTACTTCGACTACCGGAAGTTCTCCGTCGGCACGCAGGAAGAGGTCATTCCGGACCCCCAGACGCTGGAGGCTCCCGCTCCCGGCGACTGACTCTACTTTTTCGGCTCGTGGAGCGTCCGGACCGTCGGGAACTGCTCGAGCAAGGCGAACCAGTAGATCGGGACGACGGGGAGCTCCTGTCTCGCCCCGGCTTCCATCCGCCAGGCGCGCGGGGCCCGAACCGCGCCGTCCCACTCGATCGTCACCTCGGCGCCTTCCAGCGAGGCCGCGACGGTCCGCCGCTCGCGGATCTCGGCGGCCGGAAACGCGAGGGCCTCGTTCGTCCCGGCGACGAAGAAGACTTCCTCCTTGGGCTTGAACCTCCGGTCGGCCGTTTTCTGGCCCGAGACTCCCTCCCAGTTGGACGCCGCGTAGAGCCGCATCTGCAGCGACACGGCCGAGAGCTCTCCCGTGTCGAGGCAGACGGTCGAGGGGTAGAGCTCCCTCCAGGCGTCCGCCGTCGTCACGGGAGCCGGAAGAAGGGTGAGCGTCTCGCCGGCAAGGGGCCCGGAGAGCGCGCGGCCCGTCGCCGGCGTCCAGTAGGTGCCGGTCTCCTTGTCCCGCAGGACGAGCATGTCCTTCCAGAGCGCGCCCGAGTTCTCGAAGGTCAGCGTCCGGCCGCCGACGCGCCGGTCGAGGACGGCCGTGAGGTCCGTGAGCGCGCAGCGCGCCACGACGTACGGAGTTCCCGAGGCCTCGTCGTTGACGACCTCGTAGTCGTCGAGCAGGCCGATCGGGTACATCCGCGCCGGCACGGCGGAGCCGGTCGGCGGCGTGACGCCGATGACCTTCTCGTTGCGGAACGGCGGATCGGTGTGCTGCTTCAGCGGAACGAGCGTCGGCCGAGTAAGGCTCTTGAACTTTCCCTCGGGAGCCATCTGGACGACGGGGTCCCCGTCCACCACCGCGACGCGCGGCTTCGTGTCGTAGCCCCCCGTGTGACAGCCGGCGCCGAGGGTCGCCGTGATGACTGCGAGCCCGAGGACCAGCCGCCGGTTCACGCCAGAGCCGTCACCGGTTCGGCCCGGGGGCCGCTTCTCACGACGCGCCGGTACTCGGAGTCCCGCTCGTAAGGCTCGCGGCCGCTTTCGCGGATGATCCGCTCGAAGTCGGTGCGGGTCAGGCCCGAGGCCGTGGTCGCGCCCGCGGCGTGGGTGATGATCTCGTCGACGACGGTTCCGACGAGGTCGTCGGCGCCGAAGAAGAGCGCGACCTGCGCGAGCTTCGTGCCGATCTGGATCCAGTAGGCCTTGATGTGAGGAACGTTGTCGAGGAGCAGCCGCGAGACCGCGATGACGCGCAGGTCCAGCTGGCCGGTCGAGGACGGCAGGTGCGCGAGCGGCGTGTTCTCCGGGTGGAACGCGAGGGGGATGAGTCCGGGGATGCCGCCCGTCTCGTCCTGCAGCGCGCGCAGCCGCAGCAGGTGATCGACGCGCTCCTCGGCCGTCTCGACGTGGCCGTAGAGCATCGTCGCGTTGGTCTTGACGCCCTGTCGGTGACACTCGCGCGCGACCTCGAGCCAGCGTTCGCCCGAGATCTTGTTGGTGCAGATGATGTCGCGGACGCGCTTCGCGAAGATCTCGGCGCCGCCTCCGGGACAGGAATCCATGCCCGCGGCCTTCAGCTCGCGGATGGCCTCGGGAAGCTCGCGGTTGCCGACCCGGGCGATCCAGTCCACCTCGACCATCGTCCAGGCCTTCAGGTGCACGCCGGGGAACTGCTTCTTCAACGCCGAAAGCAGGCCCGTGTAGTACTCGAAGGGCCAGGTCGGATGCAGACCGCCGACGATGTGAAACTCGGTGACCGCCTCGCTGTAGCCCTTGCCGGCCTCGGCGAGGCATTCCTCGATCGCCATCTCGTAGCCGCCGGGCTCGTTGACCTTCTTCGCCCAGGCGCAGAGCGCGCAGTCGACCCAGCAGAGGTTCGTCGGGTTCAGGTAGCGATTGACGTTGTAGAACGCGAGGTTGCCGTGCTTCGCCTCGCGCACGTGGTTCGCGAGCCGCCCGAGGCCGAGGAAGTCGCGCGTGGCGAAGAGCCGGACGCCGTCCTCGAAGGACAGCCGCTCGCCCGCGAGCGTCTTCTCGGCGAGCGGAAGCAGATCGGAGTGGCGGAAGGTCGAGAGGAGATCCGTCACGGAGTCCGACTTCCGATCAGGGGATCGCCGGCTTCGTGACCGGCTGGAAGGGGTCCGAAGAGACGGGCGCAATGTCGTCCACGAAGGGCGTCAGGTAGCGGTAGCAGTCCCAGCAGTACTTCTCCTCGGGCAGAAACTGGTAGTCCACGACGCGGCCCACGGCGGGGAAATCCACGATCTCCCGGCCGCAGCGGTGGCACATGTCCTTCTGTCCCTTGATCAGCCGCCAGACCGGGCCCATCGGCGCACCCCCGCGGAAATGCTATCAGGTCGTGCGCGTTTCGGAGGCCGGGCCGGAGCGCGTTTGGAACGCGAAGAGACACGCGGCCGCGAGGAGCGCGACGCCCGCCCCGATCAGAAACGCGGCGCGGGGACCGAACATCTTCCACCAGAGGCCGAAAAGGACCGACGCCGGCAGCGCGGCCAGCCCGACGCCCGCGTGGAAGAGGCCGAAGGCCTTCCCGCGCAGGTGCGGGGGCGCCAGGTCCGCGACGAGGGCCCGCTCCGCGCCCTCCGTCAGCGCGTAGAAGAGGGCGTAGAAGGCGAAGAGCCCCCACAGGGCCGCCGGGCCGGCGACGAAGGCAAAGCCGACGTAGGCGGCCGCATAGATGAGCCAGCCGGCGAGGATCGTCCGCGTCCGGCCGAAGCGGTCCGCGAGCGCGCCGCCCGGGACGCCGGCCGCCGCCTTCACGGCGTTGAAAAACGCCCACAGAAGCGGAAGCTGCCAGAGCTCGATGCCGACGTCGCGCGCGCGAAGGATCAGGAAGGCATCGGTCGAGCTCGCGAGCGTGAAGAGAACGAAAATCCCGATCGCGAGCTTGAGCCGGCGGGGGAGCGGGGTCGCGTTCGCGGGGACCGCCGGCTCGGGGAGTCTCGGGCGGGGCTGCTCCTTCACACCGAGCACGAGGAGCAGAACCGCCGCGATCCCGGGAATTGCCGCCAGCAGAAAGACGGAACGCTCGTCTTCCAGAAAAAACTTCAGCAGGAACGCCGCGAGGAGCGGGCCGACGACGGAGCCCGCATTGTCCATGGCGCGCTGCAGGCCGAAGGCGCGGCCCCGGCGCTCCGCCGGCACGAGGTCGGCGAGGAGCGCGTCGCGCGGCGAGGTGCGAATCCCCTTGCCCACGCGATCGGTGAAGCGGATCGCGAGGACCTGGCCCCAGCCCGTGGCGAGCCCCACCAGCGGACGCACGGCGGCGGCGATCCCGTAACCGGCGACGACGAGAGGCTTGCGGCGCCGGGTACGGTCCGACCACCAGCCCGAGACCATCTTCATCAGGGAGGCGGTCGCTTCCGCGACACCTTCGATGAGGCCGACGGCCGCCGGGCCGGCTTTGAGGGTTCGCGTGAGGAAGTCCGGCAGCAGCGGAAAGATCATGTCCGCCGACACGTCGGTCAGAAACGACACCCAGCCGAGCGTCCAGACGCCGTGTTCTGTTCGGGGTCTTGGATCGGAAGGCATAAATTATTCGGCGTTTTGGCTGTTTTTGCTAATTTTATTAGCCATGCGCTGGAGCGACACCTCATCATAATCGCGCCGTGCGCCACCAGAGCTCCGAGTCCTTCATCCTCGGGACCTGGGCACTGCGCGAGACCGACCGGATCGTCTCCTTCCTGACGCGCGACGCCGGAAAAAAGCGCGGCGTCGCACGCGGCGCGCGCCGGCCGCGGAGCATCTTCTCCGGTTCCCTCGAGCCGATGACGGAGGCCCGCGTCGTGTACTTCGAGAAGGAAGGGCGGGAGCTCGTCTCGTTGAACGCCGTCGATCCGATCCGCCCCTCCTTCGCGCTCTCGAAGGATCTCGACCGCGCGCTCCTTCTCTCCGCACTCGCCGAGAGCCTCGAGACGTTCGTCTCGGAGTCCGATCCCGCGGAGCCGTTCTACCGGCTCGCGCGTCACACGATGGACGCCCTGTTCGCGCGCGCTCCCGTCGATCTCGTCGCCGCGTACTTCGACCTCTGGATCCTCAAGCTCTCGGGCCTCTTTCCCCCGCCCCGCGAGTGCGCCGGCTGCGGGCGGCCGCTCGAGCCGTCGGAGACGCTGCTCTTCGATGAGGCCCGCCCCGGCTTCGTCGGCGCCGAGTGTCGGCGGGGCGAGGTTCTGCGGCTGACGAGCGACGCCCGGTCGACCCTCGACCGGTTCCTTTCGGGGCCTCTCGATCCCGCGGCGCGGCCGCCGGGCCTCGCGGAGATCGCCCGTGTCACGCGCCTCGCGCGCCGCCATTTTCTTGGCCACGAGCTGAAGTCCCAGCGGGTGCTTTCCGAAGTCCTTGGCTGATAAACTGATGCCAGTGTTTACCTTGCAGCGTTTGATCGCCGAGCTCACGGCGTTCTGGGAGGGCGAGGGGTGCCTCATCGAGCAGCCCTACGACCTTCCGGTCGGCGCCGGGACGATGCACCCTGCGACCTTTCTCCGCGTGCTCGGGCCCGAGCCCTGGCGCTGCGCCTACGTTCAGCCCTCCCGCCGGCCGGCCGACGGCCGTTACGGCGAAAATCCCTTCCGCCTCGGCAAGCACCTCCAGTTTCAGGTCGTCCTGAAACCGTCCCCCGAAGACGTGCAGAGGACCTACCTCCGGAGCCTCGAGCGGCTGGGCGTCGTCCTGGCGGACCACGACGTGCGTTTCGAGGAGGACAACTGGGAGTCCCCGACGCTCGGCGCCTGGGGCGTCGGGTGGCAGGTCGTGATGGACGGCATGGAGATCACCCAGTTCACGTACTTCCAGCAGGCCGGCGGCATCGACCTCGCGCCGGTCACCGCCGAGATCACCTACGGCCTCGAGCGCATCGCGATGTTTCTCTCCAAGCTCGACTCGGTCTACGACGTCATGTGGAACGAGACGCTGTCCTACGGCCAGGTCCGCAAGCGCGACGAGGTCGAGCTGTCGAAGTACGACTTCGAGGTCGCGGACGCGGAGCTCGCCCAGCTCATGCTGGATCGCCACGAGCGCGAGGCGCGCCGCTGCCTCGACGCCGGGCTCGTCATCCCCGCCTACGAGGCCACGCTCGTCTGCTCCCACCAGTTCAACATCCTCGACGCGCGCGGCGCCGTCTCGGCGACCGACCGCGTCGGGATCATCCGGCGGATTCGCGACCTCGCCTGCGCCTGCGCGCGGGCCTACGTTTCGGGAAAGGAAGGACAGCGGTCTCCGGCGTCCGAGCCGGAGCCGGCGGCGGTATAGCCGCCGAGAGTTTAGAGGAGCTCGCGTCGCAACGCCGCTCGCCGGGGCCGGCGGCGCAACAACAATCAAGTGAACACCCACGATTTCTTGCTGGAAATCCGGACGGAGGAGATCCCGGCGCCGGCGCTTCTGCCGGCGCGCCTGGAGCTCGCCCGCGCCGCCGGCGAAGCGCTCGGGGAAGCCGCGCTCGTGCCCGCGTCCGTCGAAGCGTACGCGACGCTCCGGCGGCTGGCCCTCGTGCTGCGGGGGCTTCCGGAGAGGCAGGAGGACCGTGCCGCCGAGGTCCTCGGGCCGCCCGAATCGAGCGCGTTCGGCAAGGACGGCAAGCCGACGAAGGCGGCCGTGGGGTTCGCGAAGGCGCAGAAGGTCGATGTCGCGGATCTCGTCGTCGTCGACTCGCCCCGCGGAAAAACCGTCGCCGTCCGCAAGACCATCCCCGGCCGTGAGGCGGCAGAGGTGCTCGCCGAGATCCTGCCGAAGGTCGTCGGCGGCCTCGCGTTCCCGAAGACGATGCGCTGGGGCGAAGGCGGGCGCGCGTTCGCCTTTGTCCGCCCCGTGCGCGGCGTCGTCGCGATCTACGGCGGGAAAGTCGTGCCGCTCTCGCTCTACGGCGTGGCCGCGGGCGATCGCACCGTCGGACACCGCGTGCTCTCCGACGGCGAGTTCCCGGTGAGCGGACCGGACGATTACCTCGCCAAGCTGCGCAACGCCTACGTCGAGCCGGACGCCGAGGCGCGCCGGATCGCGATCCTGGAGAGGGCGCGCGTCCTCGCGGGCGAAGTGCGCGGGCAGATCGAGGCCCACGCGGATCTCGCCGCCACGCTCTCGGACCTCGTCGAGTGGCCCGGCCTCGTGCGCGGCTCTTTCGCGTCGGAGTTCCTCGAGCTACCCGAGGAGATCACGGTGACCGTCATGCGGACGCACCAGAAGTTCCTGCCGGTGCGCGGCCCCGCGGGCCTGCTTCCGCACTTCATCGCGGTCATGGACAACGACGCCGACCGCAAGGGCTTCATCGCCAAGGGCTGCGAGTGGGTCCTCAACGCCCGGCTCGCCGACGCCCGCTTCTTCTACGACGAGGACGCGAAGCACTCGCTCGAATCGAGGGTGCCGGAGCTCTCGCGGCTGACGTTCCAGGAAAAGCTGGGCGACTATCGTCAGAAGACTGGCCGCATCCAGGAGCTCGCCGAGGCGATCGCCCGCGAGATCGGCCGGGCGGATCTCGTCGAAACGGTGCGGACCGCGGGCCTGCTCTCGAAGGCGGATCTCGTCAGCCACGTCGTCAAGGAGTTCACGGACCTGCAGGGGATCGTCGGCGGGATCTACTCCCGGCGGGAGCGCCACCCGGATTCCGTCTGGAAGGCGGTCTACGACCAGTATCGGCCGGCCTCGGGCTCGGAGGAGCCGCCGCGCGAGGCCTCCGGCGCCGTGCTGTCGCTCGCCGACCGCTTCGACTCGCTCGCCGGCTTCTTCCGCCTGGGCCTCGTGCCGACGGGCTCGAAGGATCCCTACGGCCTGCGCCGCGCCGCCCTCGGCATCGTCTCGATCGCGATCGGCCGCAACTGGCGCGCGGACTGGCGGCCCGATCGTCCGGCGGGCCATGTCCCTCTACCCGAACGGTCTCGCAGGGCCTCGAGCCGGATGCCGTCGTCGACGAGCTCGGCCGCTTCTTCGCCGACCGGCTGCGCAGCCTGCTCGAGCGCCGGGGGTCGAGCTACGACGAGATCTCGGCCGTCCTGCACGTGGGGGTCTGGGACTTCGCCGACGCCGCCGACCGCGCGCGCGCCCTCTCGGATGCCCGGCGCCACATGGACTTCCGCTCGCTCATCCAGGCCTTCAAGCGCATTCGCAACATCGTCGGCGACGAGCGGCCCGGGCCTCCCGAGCCCGAGCTCTACCGGGAGCCCGCCGAGCGCACGCTCGCCGCCGACGTCCTGCAGGCCAAGCAGGCGATCGAAGGCTTCACCGCGGCCCGGGAGTACCGGGAGGCGATGGAGACGATCGCCTCGATCGCGCCCTCGCTCGACCGGTTCTTCGTGGACGTTCTCGTCAACTGTCCCGAGCCGGAGCTGCGCCGGAATCGGCTGGCGCTTCTGGCCTCGATTCAGCAAGAATTCACGCGCCTGGCGGACTTTTCCGAAATCGTGGTGGAAAAATGAAGCGCGTCTTTTCATTCGGCAACGGTGTGGCGGAGGGAGCCGGCCTCGGCAAGGAAACGCTCGGAGGCAAGGGCGCGGGCCTCGCCGAGATGACGGCGCTCGGGATCCCGGTGCCTCCCGGGTTCACAATCGAGACCTCGGTCTGCGCGGACTTCTCGCGCGGTGCGTCGCTCGACGGCGTCCGGCCCGAGGTCGAGTCGGCGCTCATGCGCCTCGAGCACGACACCGACCGCCGCTTCGGCGACGCGGAGAACCCGCTGCTCGTCTCGGTGCGTTCCGGCGCCCGCTCCTCGATGCCCGGAATGATGGACACGATCCTGAACCTCGGCCTGACCACCCGCACCGCGCAGGCGCTCGCGAAACGCTCGGGCGAGCGGTTCGCGTACGACTGCCGCCGGCGGTTCCTGGAGATGTACTCCGACGTCGTCCTCCGCGTGCCGCGCCACGAGTTCGAGAAGGTCATGAAGGAGATCAAGCAGGCCCGCGGAGTCACCGGCGACACGGACCTCGGGGCCGAGGATCTCGCCGAGATCGTCCGCCGCGGCGAGCAGATCGTCCGCCAGCGGACCGGCCACGACTTTCCCGACGAGCCGCGCGAGCAGCTCTGGGGGGCGATCGGCGCGGTGTTCCGCTCCTGGGACAACGAGCGCGCGAAGACGTATCGCAAGCTCCACCACATTCCGGACGACTGGGGCACGGCCGTCAACGTGCAGGCCATGGTGTTCGGCAACCGGGGCGACACGTCGGCCACGGGCGTCGCCTTCACCCGCGACCCGGCCTCGGGCGCGAAGATCTTCTACGGAGAGTTCCTCCCGAACGCCCAGGGCGAGGACGTCGTCGCCGGCATACGCACACCGCGGCCGCTGAATGCGAACGGCTCGGGCCAGTCGCTCCAGGAAACGATGCCGAAGGCGTACGACGAGCTTCTGCGCGTGCGCGACCTGCTCGAGAAGCGCTTCCGCGACATGCAGGATCTCGAGTTCACGATCGAGGAGGACAAGCTCTACCTCCTGCAGACCCGCAACGGCAAGCGCACCGGCTTCGCCGCCGTGCGGATCGCGACCGACATGGTCGACGAGGGCCTCATCAACGCCGACGAGGCCGTGGCGCGCGTCGAGCCCGAGCAACTCGTTCAACTCCTCGCGCCCATCTTCCCGACGAAGGAGAAAGCCGCGGCGATCAAGGACGGGCGGCTTCTCGGCAAGGGTCTTCCCGCGGGCCCCGGCGCGGCCTGCGGCCGGGTCGCCCTGACGGCGCCGCACGCCGTCGCCCTGGCCGCGAAGGGGGAGCCGGTCGTTCTCGTGCGCGAGGAAACCTCGCCCGAAGACATCGCGGGCATGCACGCCGCCGCCGGAATCCTGACGACGCGGGGGGGCGCGACCTCGCACGCCGCCGTCGTTGCCCGCGGCATGGGCAAGACGTGCATCGTCGGCGCGGGCGAGATCACCGTCGATCACGCGCACGGCGAAGTGCGCGCGCACGGGCTGAAGGTTGCCGAGGGCGACTGGCTGTCGATCGACGGAACGGCGGGCGAGGTCATCCTGGGCAAGCTCCCGACGCAGCCCTCCGAGGTGCTCCAGGTCCTGCTCGAGGGCACGATGAAACCGGAGCAGTCCGCCGTGACGCAGGCGTTCACGCGCATCCTCAAGTGGGCGGACGAGCGCCGACGCCTGGGTGTCCGCGCCAACGCCGACACGCCGACGGACGCCCGGATCGCGCGCCTCTTCGGCGCCGAGGGCATCGGCCTCTGCCGCACCGAGCACATGTTCTTCGAAGCGAAGCGCATCACCGCCGTGCGCGAGATGATCCTCGCCGAGACGATGGAGCAGCGCCGCAAGGCGCTCGCGAAGATCCTGCCGATGCAGCGCGAGGACTTCGCGGGCATCTTCGTCGAGATGGGGGAGAGGCCGGTGACGATCCGACTTCTCGATCCTCCCCTGCACGAGTTCCTCCCGCACGACGAGGAAACGATCCAGCGCACGGCCGACGAGCTTTCGATTCCCGCCGAGAAGGTCCGCGAGCGCACCGCACGCGCTCAAGGAAGCCAACCCGATGCTCGGCCATCGCGGCTGCCGGCTGGGCATCACGAACCCCGAGATCTACGAGATGCAGGTGCGCGCGATCTTCGAGGCCGCGGCCGAGGTCTACAAGAAGGGCACGAAGGCGCAGCCCGAGATCATGATCCCGCTCGTCGGCGCGCGCGGAGAGTTCGAACGGCTTCGCCTCGTCGTCGAGGCGGCCGCGAAGCAGGTCATCTCCGAGTCGGGCGCTCGACATCCCGTATAAGATCGGCACGATGATCGAAGTGCCGCGCGCGGCGTTGCGGGCGAACCGCATCGCTTTGAACTGCGACTTCTTCTCCTTCGGCACCAACGACCTCACCCAGATGACCTACGGCTACTCGCGCGACGACATGGGGACCTTCCTGCCGGTCTACATCGCCGAAGGGATCCTTCCCGAGGATCCCTTCACGAGCCTGGACCAGTACGGCGTGGGCGAGCTCGTCGCGATCGGCACCCGACGCGGCCGGGAGGTCAAGCCCAAGCTCAAGGTCGGCATCTGCGGCGAGCACGGCGGCGATCCGCGCTCGATCGACTTCTTCAACCACGTCGGCCTCGACTACGTGTCCTGCTCGCCGTACCGCGTGCCGGTCGCCCGCCTCGCGGCGGCCCGGGCGTCCCTCGCCGAGCAGAGCGTCGGCGTGTCGTCGACGGCATGACGGCGCTCGTAGCGGCCTTCGTGGTGAACATGCTGGCGACACCCGCTCCGCCCGCCGATCTCGTTCTCGTGTCGGCGAAGATCTGGACCGGCGACCCGGCGAAACCCGCGGCCGAGGCGCTCGCCGTTTCCGGCGGCCGGATCGTGGCCGTCGGGTCTAACGCCGAGATCGAAAAGTGGAAGGGCCCGAAGACCACGGTCGTGGACGGCAAGGGCCGGCGCGTCGTTCCGGGCTTCATCGACTGCCACACGCACATGTCGATGGGCGGGATGGACCTTCTCGCGCTCGACCTGCGCAAGACGAAAGACCCCGCCGAGTTCACGAGCATGGTCGCGGCCTACGCGAAGAAGCAGCCGCCAGGCATCTGGCTGACCGACGGCGCCTGGGACCACGAGCAGTGGACGCCGCCGAGGCTGCCCACGAAGGAAATGCTCGACCCGGCCACCGGCGACCATCCGACCTGCCTCTCCCGGCAGGACGGCCACATGATGGTCTGCAACAGCCTCGCGCTGAAGCTCTCCGGCATCGACAAGAACACGCCCGATCCGCCGGGCGGCGTCATCGTCCGCGACGCCTCGGGCGAGGCGACCGGAGTCCTCAAGGACGAGGCGATGCAGCTTCCCTGGAAGGTCCGCCCCGACCGGACGCAGGCGGAGGTCGTCGCGGGGCTGCGCGCCGCGAACGATTACGCCACGAAGAACGGCGTGACGTCCGTTCAGGACCTGCCCGGCAATCCGCTGGATCTGGCGGCCTGGGACGAGATCCGCAAGTCGGGCGGCCTCACCGTGCGCGTCAACTACCGGCCGTCGCTCACCGACTGGCCGGCGGCGAAGAAAGCGCAAGCGGAGTACCGGCAGGACGAGTGGCTCAAGGTCGGCGGCGTGAAGGGCTTCATGGACGGCGCGCTCGGCGCGGGCACGGCAGTCATGTTCGAAGCGTTCTCGGACGATCCCGGCAACACGGGCCTGCACGCCGCCGAGGCGATCCCGCTTTCGAAGATCCACGATCGGATCGCCGGCGCCGACGCGGCGGGCCTCCAGGTCGAGGTCCACGCGATCGGCGACAAGGCGATCATGGAGCTTCTCGACATCTACGCGGACGTCGCGAAGACGAACGGCCCGAAGGATCGGCGCTTCCGCATCGAGCACACGCAGCACCTCCGCAAGAACGAGGTCCCGCGCTTCGCCGCGCAGAAGGTGATTGCCTCGATGCAGCCGTACCACGCCGTGGACGATGGCCGCTGGGCGGATCGGCGGCTGGGCGCGAAGCGGCGGCCCGAGGCCTACGCGTTTCGCTGGCTCCTCGACGCGAACGCGACCGTGGCTTTCGGCTCCGACTGGAGCGTCGCCCCGATCTCGCCGATCCTCGGGATCGCCGCGGCCGTCACACGCGCCACGATCGACGGCAAGCAGCCGGGCGGCTGGGGCCCGGAGCAGAAGATCAAGCCCGAGGAGGCTCTCCGCGCCTACACCGTCACGGCCGCCTACGCCGCGTTCGAGGAAAAAGAGAAGGGGTCGCTGGAGATCGGAAAGCTCGCGGATTTCGTAGTCCTCTCGGATGACGTGCTCTCCGTGCGCCCCGAAGCCCTCGAGAAGATCCAGATCGACCAGACCGTCGTCGGCGGGCGCGTCGTCTATACGCGCTAGGCCGTCGCCTTCGCTTGCGCGGAGACCTGCCCTTCGGGCACCGGGCCGCGGCTCGTCCGGGTGCGGACTCGACCGCGGCCCTGGTCTCCGCGCGGCGCTCCGGCTCCCGCGGCGCGAGCCTCCTCCCTCCCTCCGGTCGGGAGACTACTCGCGCCGCGAACGACATGGACCTGGTCGCCGTGACCTCGCGCTGGCGCTCGTAATCCTCGGCCTCGCGCTCACCGGAAGTCTCCGGGCTCATGAGCTCGGGACGATCCGCGTCTTCGTCCTCTTCGAGAAGGGCGGCGGCTACCACGTCGACGCCGTCGTCGACCGCGAGCACCTGCCGCCGGGCTTCGGCGAGACCCTCTCCGCCCGGCCCTACGAGCGGATCGAGAACCTCACGCCGGAGCTCGAGCGCGAGCTCGGCGCGCTGATCGCCGGCGCCATCAACGGCGCACAGATCCGCTTCGACGGCCGGCTGGTCCGGCCGGAAACGGTCGAGCTGGTCCTGCCGGAGGGGGGCGCCGCCGCCGCGCGCGAATCTGCCGAGCTCGAGCTGCGGCTCTCCGGGAAAGTCCCCCCGGGCGCCGGGTACTTCACATTCCAGAACGCGGGGGCGCCAGGCGCCTACATGCTGACGATCGAGACGGAAGGGGCGGAGGAAGCGTCCCGCCAGTGGATCGAAGGAGCCAAAGAGAGCGAGCCTTACGCCCTCGGATCCACGATCGCCGCGGCGACCCGCGGCCAGGTCGTCCGGACGTACCTCGAGCTCGGCTTCACGCACATCCTGCCCAAGGGCACCGACCACATCCTCTTCGTGCTCGGGATCTTCCTGCTCTCCATCCGCCTCAAGCCCATCCTCATGCAGGTCACCGCGTTCACCATCGCCCACACGATCACGCTCGCCCTGACCATCTACGGCGTCGTCTCGCTCTCGCCCAGGATCGTCGAGCCCCTCATCGCCCTCTCCATCGTCTACGTCGCCGTCGAAAACATCGTGACCCCGAAGCTCTCGCCCTGGCGCGTCGCCGTCGTCTTCGCCTTCGGCCTCCTCCACGGCATGGGCTTCGCCGGAGTTCTCGCCGAGCTCGGCCTCCCGCGCTCCGAGTTCCTGCCGGCGCTGCTCTCATTCAACGCCGGCGTCGAGCTCGGCCAGCTCGCCGTCATCGCCATCGCGTTCCTGCTCATCGGCCTGCCGTTCCGCAACAAGCCCTGGTACCGCCGCCGCATCGTCATCCCCGGCTCCATCGCCATCGCGGCGGTGGGCTTGTTCTGGTTCGTGCAGCGGGTGACGAGTGGCTAGGGCGGGACGACGAAGACGACGAGCCCGTTGAGCTCGCAGAGGAACGCGACGAGCGTCTCGTCCGGCGACAGCGCGAGGCTGTGACAACTCTCGAGCCCCGTCTTCCATAGGATCTCGGGCTCTCGACCCTTGCTCGCCACTCGGAAGGCGGTTCCGAGATCTTCCGGGGCCAGCTCGATGGTGACGCCCGTTTTCGTCGTGAGCCTGCGGGGATCGGAGGCGGCGGTCTTCTGCCACGTTCGGACGTCGCGTCTCCGAGATGTCCTGAAGCACGGGAGGCGGGTACGCGATCGCGATGGTCTTCCTGTCGTGCCAGGTACCCATCCGGAGGGCGATGGATTCGACGTTCAACGTCGACCACTTCCCCTCCAGGTTGATGCCGAGGAAACGACCGTCCGGAGACCACACGGGCGAGTCGTCGATCGCCTGGGACTCGATGAGAAGAGCGAATCGCAAACCGAGGGATTTCATCTCCGAGACGAGTCGGGGCGTCTCGGCAAGCGCGTGCAGCGAGAAGAGACCGAGGCCACAGATGGCGACGGACAGCCTGCGATACCAGTCGAGTGCTGTTAGGGCTGTCATCTGCCTTGGAACGGGATCAATCGCGCAATCCCCTAGCTCGTCTTGAACCGAGAATTCGGGAACACACGATCGACCCCGTCCCTTGACCCCCGGCACCTTGCCCTCATTCGTAGAGAACACCCGTCTGGACCAGGAAAGTCGCCAATACGGCGTACGCCGCCCAAACACAAATCCACGCGAGGAAGGCGCGTCGCCAAACGTGTCCGGGATCGCGGATCTCGCGCTCTACGATCCGACCAGGCGAGTAGATCGCCGCGCCAATATGCACCCGCCGAGAAAGACGGCGACGGAGCTCCAATAGGCTGGACCCAGCCCTAGCTTCTCCTTTAGAAGGCCCTTGGTCATGACCCACAGAAACACCAGTTCGTTCATGCGCACTCTCGTGGCAACCATGAAGAACGAGGAACCACGCGAGCGCGATGATCAGATAGGGAGGAAGCGTCCTCAGATCTCGCGATCGCTTGAACCCGGTGGCTACAGATTCCATCGTGCCTGCTCTTCCCGGCCGGCGTCCTATCGCGAAGGGCAGGGTCGATTATGCGTACTTACAGGCAGTTTGCTTCCTCCGCCCTGCGCCTCTTGGAGCATCGTGGAGACTCTCGCGACCAGACTCTCGAGCTTCTCTCCGGTGCTTGCTACGAAGTTCGTCAATAGCGTCGTGGGTGGTTGGAACCCGGCGGTTTTCGATATCCGTGCTGAGTCTGCAGTCTCCGACAGATAGACGCCTTCCGAAAGGAAAGTCCCCGGACTCCCAGTAGTTCACGGCAAGGCTCACGTTTGAAGGCACCTTTTGGCGATGTGCGGGATCAATGAGCACCGGATCGATTGTCAGGAGAAGGTCGACGTGGATGCCCGCGCTCTGCAACATGCCCGCGAGGATCAAGCCGGCGCGGCTCCACGACTGTGTCCGACCAGAATCACAGGCTGATCAGGATTCTTGCGCAGCTCCGCAAGTATGAAGGCATAAGCGCTTCGCACTTCTTGATGCCGGCAAGCACGCGCGTGAATCCGAACTCCCTGTGCTTTGCCCGAACGCATGGCGATCCGATGGATACCGGAAGTCAGACCGTTTCCGAGTCCCGTGAAACCCACGACGACATTTCCATCCGGATCCACGTACTTCATCGGGTTGTTGAGCGTGTACGCGTACCGGTTCCACGACTGCGGATTCCCCGGCGTTCCGCCGACGCTGTCGGGCGACAGGAACCGCCCGAGCTCGTGGTCGTGATTGCGCGCGTGGTCGTAGAAGCGCTTCGCCTCCGTGTCCTTCTCCATCAGCGCGTAGGTCAGGCGCTGGCTCGGCGGTGTCGTCGTGGTGTCCTCGCCGTACGGCCAGTACTTGTGCGTCTCGACGATCTGCCGCGCCTGGTTGAAGACAAGGCGCGGGGTGCCGAGATGATCGGAGGTCGTGTACTGCCAGCCGGCGGGGGAGGCGACGTAGGAGGCGACGAGGAGATTGCCGAGGAAGACGTTGTCCCGGGTCACCGTTAGGGTGGCCGACGAGGCACCGCTGGAGCCTCCCGCCATCTCTGTCACGATGCGGTTCGAGTCGTCCCGAAGAGTATAGATCGCGCCGCGGGGAACGGGATGGTAGGACGCCCAGAATGCGGATCCGGGCGCCGCGCCGGGAGCTCTTGCGAGCCAGACGAGCATCTCCCACTCGCCGGCGGTGTTGGCCGGGCAGAACCGCAGTGGGCCGGTCGCGCAGCCGGCCGTGACGCCGTCGCGGTGGAGCTGCTCGATCCACGGGGCGAACGCCGCATAGGGCCCGGAGCAGGTGACGTCCTGAAACGTCCCCTGGCAGGGCGGCGGAGCGAAGCCGTCCGGCTTGTAGCCTTTGACGAGAAAGACCGACATCTGCGCGCGCGTGAGCGTCGCGTCGGGACAGTACTGGAGCGGATTCGTGTTGCAGCCGGCGGTGATGCCCTTCTCGTAGACGAGCTTGACGTGCCTTGCGTCGGGGTCGGAACAGGCGACGTCGGTGAAGACCGGCGTGCATGCGGGGAGGCTCCAGCCCCTGGCCAGAACGTTCGCTTCGGCGACGTAGCGGGCCATCTCCCGGCGGAGCACGGCGGCCTTGGCGGGGAACTTGACGAGTCGCTCGCCCGAACCGGTGAACAGATAGACCCAGTCCGAACCGGCGTTGGAGTTGCGGTACTGGCGGTCGAGGAGGTCGTAGCTCATGGCGTCGGCGCCGTAGGCCGTCATGTTCCCGCGCCCGTCGTACTGGGCGCCGCCGGAGGTGATCCGGTTTTTCGCGACGTCGATCGAGAACACGGCGCTCCCGTTCCGTGTCAGGTTGCCCCATCGGTCGTAGGCGAAGGGGCGCGTCGTCGTTCCGTACTTCGCCGAGACGAGCCGCGCCCGCGAGTCGTAACCGAAGCTGTCGGTCCCCATGTTCAGGATGTCGCCGGCGCTGTCGTACACGAACCCGCCCGAGCTCCAGAGAGCGTTCGCGATGCTCGCCGGGCGCGGCAGGAGGCTCGGATCGGGCGAGATCGCCGTGACGACGGGCGCGCCCGCGTTGCCGGCCGTCCATGAGGCGAGGGCGGCGGACGGCCCGTAGGCGGCGGCCGCCACGACGGGCTGGGAGTTCCCGGTGATCGCCGTCGGCAGGCCGTTGATGTAGGACGCGGCGACGGGGAAGGCCGCGGCGCCCGCCGTTCGCGGGTGATTGTGAGTCGACGGGAGGCCGAGCGTGTCGTAGGCCCAGGTCTGCGAGACCGTCGCCGCAAGGCCGCCGTTGCCGGCCGACGTTGTGAGCTTCGAGAGCCGGCCGCCTGCGTCGCCGTACTCGAACATCTCGTCGACGACGGGGCCGATCGTCGGCAAGTAGTTGTAGCCATACCGCCGCGTCAGCTTGCCCGCGGGATGGGCGCCCCCCGCGTGGTTCGGGCTGCCGTCGGCGCAGAGCCCCGCGCCGTCGTAGCAGTGCACGGCGTGCTTCGCGCCTCCCGCGTCCTCGCGCGTGATCCGGCCCGCGAAGTCGAACGTTCTCGCGACGACCAGTCCGCCGGGCCGCGTCTCAAGGCGCACGTTGCCCAGGCTGCCGATCGAGTCGTACGTCACCGTCCCGCCTTCGGGCGTCGACTCGGAGCGAAGCAGGCCGGCCGAGTCGAAGAAGAACGTCCGCACCTGTGTCCCCTGGGTGACCTTCGTGAGCTTCGAGTTGACGTCGTAGAGATGGGTCGTGACGTCGCCCGTGGGCTCGGTGACGCTCGTGAGGCGCCCGAAGGCATCCTTGCGCGCCGTCGTCGTGGCGTTGATCCCGCCCGAGGAGCACGCGGCCGACTGGAGGTTGGTGAACGTTCCGTTGAGGCAGTAGGTCAACGCCGCTTCGAGCGTGCTGCTGTACCAGACCGTGCCGTCCTTCCGATCCACGGTCTGGAGGCTCGAGTGCTTTGAGCCCACGATCTGCTGCGGACGGCCGAAGGGGTCGTAGCAGAGGCTGTAGGTCCCGGGCGCGCCCGACGGGCGCCGGGTCGCGAAGTTCCCTCCCGGGAAGACGCATGCCGTCGCCAGGTCGGGCGAGACGGTCTCGGCGACGGAATCGGCAACCCACTCGGAGCGGAAGTGGGCATTGCCCGCCGCATCGTAGAGGCGGAACCGCTTGGAGACACCGGCGCCCGGGAGGAGCTTCTTCTCCCGCGCGCTGCGGCCGAGGCCGTCATAGTCGAAGTGGTCCCACGTCTTGACACCGGCGTTTGCCGACGGGACCGGGCACGCCTGCGCCGACGCGGCGCGAAAGGCGGTCGTCGCGTTCGGCCCCTCGTAGCAGACGAACGTCCGGAGCTCGCCGGCGGCGGGCGGGGTGATCTGCGTGACCCGACCGAGGCTGTCGTAGTCGTACTTCGTCGCGAGGCTCGCACTGTCGTTCGAAAAGCGTACCCAGCCGGTCGTCGCGTCACGCACGTAGCTCCGGGTCGGGAAGGTCGGGGTTCCGACCGTGCCGTTGACGAAGCGCGCCGACAGGAGCTCGCCGTTCTGCCAGGTGAAGTCCTTTCCGAAGCTGTCGCCGTCCAGCCCCACGGAAGCCGGGAAGTTCGGGTGCTGCATGCTGCAGTAAGTGCGGCCGGGTGTCGTCGTGGAGGGAAACGTCTTATAGAACTCCTTGTCGGTCGTGCCGTTGCCGTCGTCGTAGCGGCAGCGCAGGAACGCCAGGTCGCGGTCCGCGTCGTACACGAACGAGCCCTTCAGGAATCCGCTCGCCTCGTCGAACTCGAAGAGCTCCCGGCGCTCCGAGGTGGCGTCGCTCGTCACGCGCTCGTGGAAGAGGTTCGGAAGCACCGCCCCGCCGGGCGGCGGCCCGCTCAGCCAGTTCGCGGGAGCCCAGTCGGTGAAGACCTCCCGCGAGTCCCCGCCGAGTGTGCCGGTGTGCGTCTCCTGCTCGTAGTGGCGCCCGTTGGATTCCCAGTTTCCCGACGAGTTTGTGAACGTGACGAGGTGGTACGGGCAGCTCGAGCAGTTTCCGGCGCCGTGAACCGTCCGCTCGCTCGAGACACGCCGGTTGCCTTCGAGGTCGACGGGGTCGTCGTAGTCGAACGTGCGCTTGACGGTCCGCAGGGCCTTGCTCGCGCAGAATGGCGCGTCCGCGGCCGTGCCGGGGCACGCCGGGGTGGCAGGCGAAACGACGTTCGGATCGGCTTCGAAGAACCGCTCCTCGATGTCGGCTCCGACCCGATCGCCCGGAGAGCTCGGGAGGGTCGTGCCCGCGGAGGGGACGATCCTCGGGCTCGCCAGAAAGAGGGTCGCGCGCGCCCGCCGGCGCCCGGCGCTGCCGGCCTCGTTCTGGTCCGTCGGTGGCAGCAGAACGACGGTGAGCGTCTGAGGCTCGACGGGCGAACCGGGCGAGCCCGACTCGCCGAACGGGAATGAGTACTGCGTGTAGGTCGTGGTTGCGACGCGGCCGCGCACCGGCTCGGTCACCGTGCGTTTCAGGAGGCCGATCTGGGAATCCACCCAGCGCGCCTCGTTGTCTTCCGTGCAATCGGGCGTTTCGTCCGGCTGCGACGGATCCTCGGCCGCGGAACCGGGGCACGACAGCGCGTTCGCCGAGACGGTCGTAAAGGCGCTCGACGGAGCGGGAAGACCGGGACAGCCCGCTTCGACCGCGCCGGCTCTCCCGTGGAAGAAGGTGTACCAGCCGTAGCAATACTCGACGCTTCCGCCCGTCGGGAGAGTCACCTTGTTGAGAAAGGCAGACTGCTCGAACCGGTACTTCGGCGAGCCGACGAGGTCGGTCGGAAACCGGAGCTCCTTGAGCCGCTGGAGATTGACGCCGATGGCGCCATTGCTGCAGCCGTGCGAGTAACCGGCGTACGGCGTCTCGTAGACGAGGGACCACGCGCGCGTCGTCAACGCGCCGTTCACGACGACGGGGAAATCGGCCGAGACCACCATCCCATCGAGGTATCCGTTGTGGCCGCGCTGGACGCGAACGATCTGTCCCGAGGGCAGAGTGATCTCCTTCGGGACCCAGCCACCCGTGCCCGCGGGAGGGCGCATCTTCATCAGGGAAGTGATCGCCGGGCTGCACGTCGATGCGCCGTAAGTCCACTGCGGGTGGGAGCCCGTCCAGTAGGTGACCGAGTAGCCGTTCCCATGCGGGTCGGTGAGCGACCCGAGGTACCAGCCGTCGCGTCCGCGTCCGAAATCGTGCGTGTATCCCTCCGACGGCCCGTCGTCGAAACCGGTCGCCTGTTTGTCGAAGAGGTAGCGGTTGCCGTCCCCGTCCCACATTTCGTACGGCCCCGAGCCCTTGAGGTAGTACTGGGTGCCGTCGCCGGTGACCTTTCCGTTGCCCTGCGTGCGCGTGAACATGTGCTGGCTGCCGTCCGGCGCGACGTAGCACTGCCCGATGGAGAGGCCATGCCGGCACGGCTTGATCGCGCCGAGCGAGAGCTCCCAGCCGATCCCGAGCGACGAGTTGCCGACGAGCGGGCGGTACACGAAGCTGTCCAGAGGAGGCGGCGCCTGGCTCGGCGTCGGGGCGCCGTAGTCGTCGACCCGGGAGTTGTAGACGAGGGACAGCTGGAACCGGAGCTTCGGCCCGATCGGGTAGGACGGACCGAGGGCGATGGGCACGATCAGCTGTCCGTTGTAGAGGTTGACCGAGTCGAGCTCCTCGCGGTGGAACACGCTGTTGGTGTATCCGGGCGCGGCGTCCGCGTCGTTGTCGGGGCCGTTCTGCGCGGCCAGGCTCCCGGGCGCGAGCAGCAGAGCGCAGAGGACGAGCGTCGGTGAAAGTTTCCTTGACATGATCGCCACTCCTTTTCACGGGAGCTCGCCGGCGATTTCCTCGCTAATAGGTTGTCGCGAGCGTCCACCCGCTCTCGCGACTGGACGCTGCGCCTGAGACGGCGCGTGCTGCGCACGCGCTGCAGGCGTCGCGAGGACGCATCGCCGGCGCGGCGATCTCAGATCAGGGAGCGGCGGGTGGGCGAGCCGCGTTCCGGAGCTCCTCGATGGTTCCGACCCGGCCGTGCGAGCCTGCGATCAGCCGGACATCGAGGCCGAGCTCGCGGAGCTTTGCGTAAAGCCGGGCGGGATTGTCGTCGTACACGCCGTGGAACGGGGCGTCGTGCTCGATGGGCTCGGGCCCGTCGACCGTGATCGGATTGAAGAGGTCGCTCTGGAAGAGGATCTTCTCCTTCGGGAGATAGGCGATCACCATCTCCCGGCAGTGGAGCGGCCCGACCTCGTAGAGCTCGATCGTGCGTTCGCCGTCGCCAATCACGCGCTTCCGCCCTGAGATCGTCTCGATCTTCGCGGATCGCGGGTTTCTGGCCAGCGCATCCGGCCGCATCCGATAGGGCGCCGCCGCCACACGCTCGAGGTAGGCCCGGTTGCCAGGAGGCGCGATCACGGTCGCGCCCTCGGCGATGTAGGCCCTCGCGCCGCTGCTGTGGTCCCCGTGATGGTGCGTTTCGACGAGGTAGCGGATGGGTTTGCCGGGCGCCTCTTTCTTGATCATCGCGATCGCCCGTTCGGAAATGCCGCTGAAGGAGTTCTCCTCGGGCGCTTCCACGGCGACGATGAAGTCCTTGAAGACGACGAAGAGCGAGTTGTAGCCGCCGGGCAGGTCGTGCACGAGGTAGACGTCGGGGGCGAGCTTCTTGAGGCCCGGCTTCGGGTCGTAGACGCGGAGCTTCGTGAATTCCCCAGGAATCTCGAAGAAGGCCGCCTCGGGCGGCCGATCCAGCTCGACCTCCGTGTACGTCGCGTCCGTCGCGAGGTAACCCGCGCTGTACTGCACGAGCCGGCCGGGCACGGGGTAGCCGCCCGTCGTCCGGTAGCCTGAAAACCGTGTCTCGTTGACAGTGTCGCCCACCGTGTTGCGCGTGTAGAGCGACTCGTATTTCGTCAGCAGGCGCGTCTCCCGGTCGAAGTACAGGGCGATGCGTTGGCCGCTCTCGGCGGTGAAGCCGACGACGTCCTGGACCCGGCCATCGACCTGGTCCGCGCCCATCGAGCGGAGGCTCGAGCCCCGGCCCAGAGCCTCGATCAGGAGCGACTGCGGGAGCAGCCGCACGAAGTCCCGCATCGACTCGACCCCCGGCTCGAGCATGGGAACGGCCCACCGTTTCGTCAGGATGAGCTCCCAGCCCTCTCCGCCCTTCACGAACTCGCGGGTCCACCAGACGTAACTCGATTCGGGCTTCTTCACGCGGTACTCGCCGTAGAGCCTTCCCCCGTCGAGATCCACGGCCGCGGTCCGCGACAGCTCCCAGCCGACGAACGGGAGCTCGGGGTCCTCGTTCTGGAAGAGCTGGTAGCGCAGGCCCGACTGCACGACCCGGAACCGGCGCGCGGCTTTCAGCCCGGCGGGGCCGCCAAACGCCGCGACGGCGGCGTCGAGGACACGAAGCGCGTCCGCGTTCGAGCGTTGCGAGAGGGTCGGCGCCGGCGGCGTTGCGGCCAGGACGGCCGAGAACAAGAGCAAATGCGTCATGGGACCGAGGCTAGGTGACCGCGCGGCTGCCCGCAGCCGGTTTTCGACGGGCCGATGGCGAAGCGCGACGAACCGCGGCCGGAGGGCCGGAGACCGGCGAGTTAGACTCCGTTGGATGCCTCGGATTCACAAGCTTGCAAGCGCCGTGATCGACCGGATCGCCGCCGGCGAGGTCGTCGAGCGGCCGGCCTCCGCCGTCAAGGAGCTCGTGGAGAACGCGCTCGATGCAGGCGCCTCGCGCATCGACGTCGAGATCGACGGCGGCGGGGTGGACCGGATCCTGGTCCGGGACGACGGCTCGGGGATGACGGCGGAGGACGCGAGGCTGGCGCTCGAGCGCCACGCGACCTCCAAGATCACGACCGACGAGGATCTGGCCCGTGTCGCAACCTACGGGTTTCGGGGCGAGGCCCTGCCCATCGATCGCCGGCGTTTCGAAGCTGACGCTGACGACCTCGGACGGGTCGAGCCCCGACGCGGCTGCTGTGCGGGTGCGGATCGAGTACGGCGGCAAGGTCTCGAAAGAGGTGGCCGCCCGCCCCCGCGGAACGGACGTGCTCGTCGAGAGCCTCTTTGCGACGACGCCGGCGAGGCGCAAGTTCCTGAGCTCTCCCGAGGCCGAGGCCCGCGCCGTCGCCGCGGTGGTCACGAAGGCCGCGCTGTCCAATCCGTCGGTGGCCTTCACGCTCCGGTCCAACGGGCGCGAGACGATGGATGCGCCCGCCGCCGTGGATCGGGGTTCGCGCATCCTGCAGGTCTTCGGCCGCGCGACTCTCGGCGAGCTCGAGACGTTCGAAGCGCGTTCCGGCGCCCTTCGGCTGACGGGCTACGCGACGCGTGGCTCGGTCACGTTTCCGAGCCGCCGATACCAGTACCTCTTCGTCAACATGCGTCCCGTCGAGGACCGCGCGCTCTCGCGCGCCATCTCCCAGGCCTCGCGGGACGCGATCCGCGTCGATCGGCACCCCGCGGCGTTCCTCTACCTCACGGCGGAACCGGGAGTCGTCGACGTCAACGTCTCGCCGGCGAAGACGCAGGTCCGTTTCGCCGACTCCGCGACGGCCTTCCGCCTCGTCTACCACGCGTTGAACTCGGCGCTGCTCGCGGGCAAGGAGGAGAGAAAGCTCCGGTCCGTCCCGAGCGACGTCGTGGCCGAGGCCCAGGCGCCGTATCGCGACCCGTTCGCCGTTTCCCCCGGCTCACCGGTGGGTGTGCCGCCGCCTCCCTCCGCCGCGCCACCGACGGAGCCGGCGGCGCCGACCGAGCCGACCGTACGGCGGCCGCCCGACATCCAACCGATCGGCCAGCATCGCGAGTCGTTCATTCTCGCGTCGGGCGAGGAGGGGCTGCTGATCATCGACCAGCACGCCGCGCACGAGCGCACGCTCTACGAGCGCATCCGGGACCGGATCGGCTCGGGCCGGATGCTCTCGCAGCGGCTCCTTCTCCGCGTGCTCTTCGAAGCCACGCCCGAGGAGGCCGAGACGCTGGCCGCCCGCTTCGCGGATCTTTCGGCCGCGGGCTTCGAGATCGAGCCGATGTCCGGCCGCTCCTACGCGATCGCCGCTCTGCCAGCCGAGGCGACCGACCGCGATCCGGCGGAGACGCTGCGGATGGCGCTCGCGTCTCTCGCCGATGCCGACGGCGCCGACGAGACCCTGCGGCGCGACAAGCTCGCCGCGAGCGTCGCGTGCCGGTCGGCCGTGACGATCCGTTACCACCTCGCTCCCGAGGAGATCCGGCGCCTGATCGCCGACTGGTCCCGGACCCAGGACCGCTTCACCTGCCCGCACGGGCGCCCCGTGGTCCTCTCGATGAGCGAGGAAGAGCTCGAGAAGTACTTCAAGCGGCGCTGAGTCCACGAAAGGAGAAGGACCGGATGCGCATGGATCGCCGTGAGTTTGTTCACACAGTCGGGGTGACCGCGGTTTCGCTCGCGTGGCCGGCTCGAGGCTTCGCCGCGCAGTCGGATCTCGGGCGCATCGACGCCGAGATTTCCCGGCAGTATCCGGAGGCCGTGGCTCGGCTGCAGACCTGGGTCCGCCAGCCGTCGATCGCTTCCGAGAACCGGGGCATGACGGAAGGCTGCGACCTTCTCATCCGGATGCTCACCGACGCCGGCTTCCAGCACGCCGTGCGCGTTCCGAGCGACGGCCAGCCGGGCGTGTTCGCGACACTCGACGCCGGCGCGCCCCGGACGATCGGCGTCTACTTCATGTACGACGTCAAGCAGGTCGATCCCGCCGAGTGGAGCTCGCCGCCCTTCGACGCGGCGATCGTGGAGAAGCCCGGGCTCGGCAAGGTCCTCATGGGTCGCGGCGCCGTGAACCAGAAGGGCCCCGAGTCGGCGCTTCTCGCGGCGATCCACGCGTACCGCGGCGCCGGCCGGAAGCTTCCCGTCAACCTCGTCCTCGTGGCCGAGGGCGAGGAGGAGATCGGCTCGCCGCACTTTCTCCAGATCGTCCGCCAGGCGGAGGTCGCGAAGGCGCTCGCGCGATGCACGGGGGTCTTCATGCCCTCCGCCGCCCAGGGACCGGATGGCGTCGTGACGATCGCGCTCGGCGCCAAGGGCATCGTCGAGTGCGAGCTCACGGTGACGGGCGAGAAGTGGGGCCGCGGGCCGACGAAGGACATCCACTCGAGCAACAAGGCGCGCGTCGACAGTCCGCCGTGGCATCTCGTCCAGGCGCTCCAGACGCTCGTCGGACCGGACGGCAACACGCCGGCCATCGAGGGCTTCGCCGACAAGGCGCGCCCGGTGTCCGCCGCGGAGAGGGCCATGATCGCCGAGGCGGCGCGGAGGCTGGACGAAGCCGCCGCGAAAACGCAGCTCGGCGTCTCGCGCTGGATCGGCGACGCCTCCTGGCCGGAGGCGCTCGAGATGCTCGCGTCGAGGCCGACGGTCAACATCGAAGGTCTCGTCGGCGGGTACACGGGGCCTGGCGGCAAGACCGTTCTGCCCCACAAAGCGGTCGCGAAGCTGGACCTGCGCCTGGTCCCCGACATGACTGCCGCCGAGGCTCTCGCGTCGCTGAAGGCGCACCTCGCGAAGAAGGGATTCGGCGACGTCGACGTGAACATGACCGGAGGCTACGACCCGAACTCGACCGCGGCGGATGCGGCGATCATCCGCGCCCAGTCGGCCGTGTACCGGCGCGCGGGGCTCGAGCCGCTGATGTGGCCTCGGAGCGCCGGCTCCTGGCCGGGCTACGTATTCACGGGCGCGCCGCTGAAGCTGCCGGCCGGCCACTTCGGGCTCGGCTTCGGAGGCGGGGCCCACGCGCCGGACGAGTTCTACCTGCTGGAGTCCTCGAATCCGAAAATCCAGGGATATGCGGGCGCGACGAGATCGTTTGCGGCGTATCTGGCGGAGCTCGCGACGATCGCCTAATGCAAAGAGCGGGAGGCTTGCCTCCCGCTCTGGACCCTTGACCCTCGACTCTCGACTTTTCTACCGGCTTCTCGGCGGCATCCCGATCTGCGCATCGTTCTCGGCGCGCCGCTTGCGCACGTGGCTCACGATCAGGACCAGCCCGAGGAGGATGAAGGCCAGCGGGCCGCCCCAGTCTTCCATGAAGGACCAGTCGATTTCGAAGTAGCGGTCGATGAGCCACAGGCCGCCGAGGCCCACCAGGATCACGCCCCAGGTCAGCCCACCGGAGCCGGCCGCGGCCTTGAGCTGGCGATCTCCGGCGAAGTCGCCTTCGGCGATCTGGCCGCGGTTGATGGCCTTCGCCTGGCGCACCGCATCGATGACGCCGAAGAACCAGATGAAGGCGACGAGCGGTCCGAGAAACTCGCCTGGCCCGCCGTGCGAAGTCATCGTGACCCCCAGGATGAACGCGCCGCCGATGGCGAAGGCGCGCTGGTAGAGCCCCAGATACAGGTGGCCGAGGCCCGGGAAACAGGACAGGAATCCCGCAAGGACCGCCGACTTCCGCTCGATGATCACCACCGGCGGGACGCTCGTCGCGCCGGGAGGCGGGACGTACGTCGGGGCCGCGGGCGGCGGCTGCGGGACGGAAGGCTGCGGGTTGATGTTCTCGTTCATCGATTTCTCCTCGTCGTCGTAATCAGTCGTCGCCCTTAGACACGAAATCGGGAAGGCAAAGGTTCCCGCCGCAGGCTTCCGGTAGTCGTGAAATCGCCGGGGCCCACGGAGTTGCCGCCCTCCCGGGAAAGTCGGGGGCGGACCGGCGCCTTCTTCGGCTCCGGCCGCGAAACGATTGCGATCGCGTTCGAAACGGCCGCGCGGCCGTAGCCGCCGATGTGGCCCTTCCAGACCGCCATGGTGCGCGCGGCTTTTTCCTGGAGAGCGCCGAGCCGGTCGGTCAGCGAGCTCTGCGCCACCGTGACCACCTTCTGCGTGCTCACGCCGAGGCTCGCGAAGCTCGCCTTGCGCACGACGTCCGTAGGATTCCAGCCGAGCACCATGACGAGGATCGCGGCCGAGTAGGCGTAGGCCACGACGGCGCGCCCGGAGAGGAAACCGCGCCAGCGCGAAGCCGGTTTCGCGGGTCTCGCCGCGGCGAGCCGCGTCGCGAGCCAGGGTGGAGGCTCGGGCTGGGCGAGCTCGCGGACCGAAAGGAGCACGTTCGCCGCGGCCGTGCAGGCGCCGCAGCGCGAGAGATGGCTATCCAGGCGCCGCCGATCCTCGGCGGTGATCTCGTCCTCGAGGGCAGCCGCGAGGAGCGGTTCCGCACCTTCGCAGGAGACCGTCATCTGCGGGATCTCGAGGAGCGTGCGGCGGAGGGCGGGGGAGAGAGCCGGCGCGTCGAGCCCGCTCGTCATCGCCAGCGTCTCGTCGGCGTCGGCTCCCACGCGCGCGCAGACCCCGCACGTCTTCCGGTGCGCGGCCGTCTCGGCCTCGAGCCCGGCGACGAAGAGGCGCTCGATCTCCCGGCAGCTCATACGATCCCCGCCGCGGCGACGGCGATCGACGCGAATGCCGAGCTCGCCCCGCGGGACTCGTGCCGTTCGCGGATCTTCCGCGCGACTTCGGCGCGCGCACGAAAGAGCCGCGACTTGACCGTGCCCTCCGGGAGCTCGAGCGCCTTGCCGATCTCGTCGTAGGCCAGGCCGTTGAGGTCCCGGAGAACGAGGATCTCGGCCAGGTCCTCGGGAATCTCGGCGAGCGCCGAGAAGAGGAGCTTCGTGCGCTCCTTCTTCAGGGCCATGCTCGCGGGATCGTCTTCGGACTTGAGCAGCGTCGTCACGGCCTCGTCGGAGACGAATCGGAACGACTTCTCGCGCTTGCGGCGCCGGTAGCGGTCGATGCAGAGGTTGCGGGAGACCGACAGGATCCAGGCCACCAGGGGGAAGCCGCCGTCGTAGCGGTGGAGGTTCTCGAAGACCTTCAGGAAGATCTCCTGCGAGAGCTCTTCCGCGTCCTCGCGCTTCATCGTGAAGTGGTACGCGATCGCGTACACCCTGGGTCCGAACCGGTCCACGAGCTCCCTCCAGGCGTCGTCGTTGCCTTCGCGGCAGCGGGAGACCAGAGTTGTGTCGTCGGTGGTGCTCACGCGTGCCTCAATAGGACGAGACGCAGGTTCTTAAAGAAAGTTCGGGGAAAGTCATGGGTCGAGGGTTGAGAGTCGAATTTGTAAACCATTGCTCTATCGGGTCTTAGCCTTCGACCCCGGACCCTCGACTCTCGACTTTCATGCGGGCGAAAGGACCGGCTTCCTCGCCTTCTCGGGAAAATGGGCATACCCCAGCAGCTTGTAGCAGAGCTTGGCGATCATGAAGTCGGGGGCGCGATTGCCGGCGAGGGGGGCGTGCTCGACGACGTCGGCGCCGATGATCCGCCTCTCCGAGGCCACCCGGCGCAGGATCGCGAGGGCCTGGTCGTACGTCCCGCCCCCGGGCTCGGGCGTGCCGGTTCCGGGGACGAGCGAGCCGTCGAAGAAGTCGACGTCGAAGGTGACGTAGACCTCCCCGGTCAGCTTGGCGAGGGCCTTCTCCATCCAGGCGTCGGATTTGTGCATCTCGCGATTCGAGACGATGAGGGTCCCGGTCTTCCTGACGTAGTCAACCTCTTCCTTCGAGATCGACCGGATGCCGACGTGAACCGACGGGATGCCGAGCTCCACCCAGCGATGCGCGGCGCAGGCGTGCGAGTTCTTCTGCCCTTCGTACTCGTCGCGCAGGTCCCCGTGGGCGTCGAAGTGCAGGACGGACATCGTCGGATGCTTCGCATGGTGGGCGCGGATCGGCGCCGGAGCGATCGAGTGCTCGCCGCCGAGGGTCAGGACGAATCGCCGCGGCGACACGAGGCCCGCGACCACCTTTTCGAGCTCCTCCACGCAGGATGCCGGCTCCATGTCGTCCGGCAGCCAGCCCGGCAGCGTGTGGATGCCGATCCGATAGACCTCTTCGTCGAGCTCGTCGTCGTAGAGCTCGACGTAGTGCGAGGCTTCGAGGATCGCGCCGGGGCCGTTGCGCGTGCCCGGGCCGTAGGAGACGGTGCGTTCGTACGGCACCGGCAGGATGACGACGCGGCTCGTCTCGAAGGCGCTGTCTTCGGGCGGGATGCCGAGGAAATTGTCGTGGAGCAGCATGCCGCGGATGATATCGCCGGCTACGACGAAGGATCCCAGACGAGTTCGGGATCCTTCGCTGCGCTCAGGATGACGGCGTGAAGGGGCTATGAAGCTCTCGGCTTCGCCGTCCGCCGCGGCGCCGCCGTTTTCGCGGCGGGGGAGCCGGCGGCGCCGGGATCTCGCCGCTCGCGCGGCCGCGCTCGATACGCGCCTGCAATGCCCGCCAGTCCCGGACGAGCTCCTTGCCGATTCCCGTGGCCATCGCGGTCAGCTCGAAGAGATCGAGAGCCATCGGGAACGCCTCGCGGAAGGCCACCCGGCGCGTCACCACCCGGGCATCGGGCCGGTGCGAGAGCTTGCCCACGATCGAGAGGGCCTGCTTGATGCGGTCGGTCGCGGCGCGCGGCAGCGCCATGCGCAGGGCGAGCGGGGAGACGACGTCCTCGATGATCACCGACAGCTTCCCGGGGTCCGGCTCCCCCGAGGGGACGGCCTCGCGCACGCGAGCGCGCACGATCGGCACGAAGAGCAGCGAGTACAGGAGCGCGTCGTCGTAACGGCGGCCGCGCCGGCGCTCGGCGTCGAGGACCTCGAGCAGCGCCCAGAAGAGATGCCCCGTCCCGCGGGCGTGATCGGGATCGATCTGCCGCAGGACCGTGGCGAGCTCCGGAAGCAGCGCGTCGAGCAGCCCGACCTCGCGCATCAGGAGCAGCGTCGGCAGGGCGTGGCCGCCGCGCAGCGACTGGGCCAGCTCCTCCGTCACCCGTGGCGGCGCCGACTTCACGATCTCCCGCCGATGGCGGAGGATCGCCTCGTAGCCGTCCGGCGTGATCGCGAAGCCGAGCCGGCTCGCGAACTCCACGGCGCGCATCATCCGGACGGGATCCTCCTGGAAGCGGATGTCGGCGTCGCCGATCGTGCGGATCAGGCCGGCCCCGAGGTCCTCGAGGCCGCCGACGTAGTCGATGACCGAGAAGTCGCCGATGTCGTAGAAGAGCCCGTTGATCGTGAAGTCGCGCCGGAAGGCGTCCTCGCGCGGCGTCCCGAACGTGTTTTCGGAGGTCTGCAGCAGATCGGCTCCGCCCTCTTCGGCGGCCGGGTCCGGGCGCCGGCGGAACGTCGCCACCTCGACGACCTTGCCGTCGGCGAAGAGAATGTGGGCGAGCCGGAAGCGGCGCCCGATCAGACGGCAGTTGCGGAAGAGCCGTCGCACGGCCTGGGGCGAGGCGTCCGTGCCGATGTCGAAGTCCTTGGGGACCCGGCTGAGGAGCAGGTCCCGAACGCTGCCGCCGACGAGATAGCCCCGGTAGCCGGCGCCGTGGAGCCGGTACAGCACCTTCAACGCGTCGGGGTCGATGCGCGAGCGGGAGATCGGATGCTCGGCCCGGGGCCGGATGCGAGGGGCGGGCTCGGCGGTGCTCTCGGCGGGGAGGTCCGTTTCCGGAACCGGTGAGCGCGTGTCTCTAATGAAGTTGGGCCTCTCTATGCATTGTCCGTCGAGCCCTGATTCTATCGCAAGCCATTGACAGAAAGGATGTTTTGACTTCCCCTGCCCGGTGCGAAACAATACGCCGTCTTTTGCGCACCCCGGGCAAACGCGCTGATTTGGGAATGACGAGGAGGTCGAAGTCATGAGATTCCGAGTGCTTGCCGCGGTCTGTCTGGCGGCGTTCATGGCCGTCACGCTGTCCTGCGGAAAGGAAGGCTCGAGCAAGGAGATCCTGGTCGGCGAGTACGGCTCGCTGACGGGAGGGATTGCGACCTTCGGCATCTCGACCCGGGATGGCTCGCAGCTGGCGTTCGACGACATCAACCAGAAGGGCGGAGTCCTCGGCCAGAAGATCAAGCTCATGGTCGAGGACGACCAGTCCAAGCCCGAGGAAGCCGGCACGGTCGTCAACAAGCTCATCCACCAGGACCACGCGGTCGCCATGCTCGGCCACGTCGCCTCGTCCCACTCTCTCGCCGCGGCGCCCATCTGCCAGGCGGAGAAGATCCCGATGATCTCGCCCTCTTCGACGAACCCGCGTGTCACGCAGGTCGGCAACTACATCTTCCGTGTCTGTTTCCTCGACACCTTCCAGGGCGCCGTCATGGCCAAGTTCGCTTTCGACACGCTCAAGGTCAAGAAGGTGGCGATCCTCGTGGACGTGCGGAGCGACTATTCCGTGGGCCTCCAGACTTTCTTCGGCCAGTCCTTCAAGAAGCTCGGCGGCGAGATCGTCTCGGAGCAGTCGTACAGCCAGGGAGACTCGGACTTCCGGGCCCAGCTGACGGCGATCAAGGCCGCGAATCCCGAAGCCATCTACGTTCCCGGCTACTACACCGAGGTCGGGACGATTGTCCACCAGGCGCGCGAGCTCGGCATCACCGTGCCCTTCCTCGGCAGCGACGGATGGGATTCGCCGAAGCTCTGGGAGATCGGTGGCGAGGCGCTCAACGGCTGCTACTTCTCGAACCACTACGCGACGGACGATCCGAACCCGGTCGTCCAGAAGTTCGTCAACGACTACAAGACCAAGTACAACCAGCTTCCGGACGCCCTCGCGGCCCTCGCCTACGACGCGGCCCGCATCCTCGCGGATGCGATGACCCGGGCGGGCTCGACCGACGGTGAGAAGGTGCGGGACGCGATCGCCGCGACCAAGGACTTCGACGGAGTGACCGGGAAGATCTCGATCAACGAGGAACGGAACGCCGTCAAGAGCGCCGTGATCGTGAAGGTCGAGAACGGCAAGTACCTCCTGACGGAGACGATCGCGCCCGAGGCGGTGAAGTAGGGGGACGGGCCGGGCGGAGCGCGCGGTGCGACCCTCCGCATGACCACGTTCCTCCAGCAGCTCGTCAACGGTCTGTCCCTCGGGTCGATCTACGCCCTGATCGCCCTGGGCTACACGATGGTCTACGGCGTGCTGCGCCTGATCAACTTCGCCCACGGCGACGTGTACATGGTGGGGGCGTACGTCGGCTACTACCTGTCGCGGCGTCTCCAGGCACAGGAGCCCTCGATCGTCTCGGCCCTTCTGGTGATGCTCGGCTCGATGATCGTCTGCGCTCTTCTCGGCATGCTCATCGAGCGGCTGGCCTACCGGCCCGTGCGGCGCGAGGCCCGGCTGACACTGCTCATCACGGCGATCGGCGTCTCGCTCTTCATCGAGAACGTGGCCCAGCTCGTCTTCGGGCCCGATCCGAAGTTCTTTCCCTCGCTCGCGCCGCGGACTGACTTCATCGTCGGCGGCGTGCGCCTGACGACCGAGCAGATCACCGTCATCGCAGTCTCGGTCCTCCTGATGCTCCTCCTGCGCTACTTCATCCTCCGGACCCGGACCGGCAAGGCGATGCGCGCCGTGTCCTTCTCGCTCGACGCCTCGCGGCTGATGGGGATCTCCACCGACTGGATCATCGCGATCACCTTCGCCCTCGGTTCCGCGCTCGCCGCGGCCGCGGGCGTGCTCATCGGGATGCAGATTCCCAAGATCGATCCGCTCATGGGGATCATGTACGGCCTGAAGGCATTCGTCGCGGCCGTGCTCGGCGGCATCGGGAGCATCCCCGGCGCGGTCCTCGGGGGTCTCCTGATCGGCATCTCGGAGGTCATGGTCGTGGGCTACCTGTCCTCGACCTACCGGGAAGCGATCGCGTTCGGGATCCTGATCCTCGTTCTGATCCTGCGGCCGCAGGGCCTCCTCGGGCGCGTCCAGAAGGAGAAGGTGTGAAGGGCCTTCTCGCGGCGGCCGGACTCGTCGCCGCCCTCTTCGTGGCGAACGGGCTTCTGGGCGGATCTCTCATCCCGGGAGTGTCGATTTCCCCGTACTTCCTCCAGGTCATCTGTCTCGCGGGAATCAACATCATCCTCGCCGTGAGCCTGAACCTGATCAACGGCTTCACGGGGCAGTTCTCCATCGGTCACGCGGGCTTCATGGCGATCGGCGCTTACTCGTCGGCCTTCCTGACGGTGACCTTCGGCGAGAGGATCCAGAAGGCGCTGGGGTTTCTTCCGTCCTTCGGCCGCGACAGCCTGCTGCTTCTGCTGGGGCTCTCGATCGCGGCTCTGCTCGCGGCCATCGCCGGATTCATCGTGGGAGTTCCGTCGCTGCGCCTGCGCGGCGACTACCTCGCGATCGTGACCCTGGGCTTCGGCGAGATCATCCGCGTGTTCATCCTGAACATCGACGCCGTCGGCGGCGCTCGTGGCTTCTCGGGGATTCCGCGCCTGGCCAATTTCTTCTGGATCTACATCTTCGCGGCGGCGACCATCCTCGTCGTCTACCGGATCGTCCACTCCTCGTTCGGCCGGACGCTCGTCGCGATCCGCGAGGACGAGATCGCCGCCGAGGCCATGGGCGTCCACACGACGCGCGCCAAGGTCATCTCCTTCGTGGTCTCGTCGGCCATGGCGGGGGTGGCAGGGGGACTCTTCGCCCACTACCTCATGTACATCCACACGAACTCCTTCACGTTCCTGAAGTCGTTCGAGATCATCATCATGATCGTGATCGGCGGGCTCGGGTCGATTTCGGGCTCGGTCCTCGGGGCGGTGCTCTTCATCGGCCTGACGGAGGGTCTGCGCGAGTTCGCGCAGTACCGGATGATCCTCTTCTCGCTGCTTCTGATCGTCATCATGATCGTGCGGCCGCAGGGCATCCTGGGCCACAAGGAGTTCGTGACGTTTCTGACGCGGCGGCGGCGTTCGATCGGCGGGGCCCCGGGCACGACCGGAGCGAACTAGATATTCCGATGTCCGTCCTCCGGCTCTCGCGCGTGACGATGCGGTTCGGCGGCCTGGTGGCCGTCAACGAGCTCGACCTGGAGATCGCCCCGAAGCAGCTCTACGGCCTGATCGGGCCCAATGGCGCCGGCAAGACCACGGTCTTCAACGTCATCACCGGGGTCTACACACCGACCGAGGGCGACATTGCCTTCGAAGGAACCTCGATCGGCGGCGAGCGCTGCGGCCGCATCACGCGGCGGGGCATCGCCCGCACGTTCCAGAACATCCGGCTCTTTTCCGAGATGTCGGTCCTCGACAACGTCAAGGTCGCGTTCGACTGCCGGCAGGCGACGACGCTGACGACCGCCGTGCTCCGGACCCCGTCCCACCGGGCCGAGGAGGGGCGCGTCGACGCCGAGAGCCGCGAGCTCCTGAAGATCTTCAAGCTCGACCATCTGGCCGGCGAGAGGGCCAGGAACCTGCCCTACGGCAGCCAGCGGCGCCTCGAGATCGCCCGCGCGATGGCGACGGCGCCGCGCCTGCTTCTGCTCGACGAGCCGGCCGCGGGCATGAATCCCCAGGAATCGAACGAGCTCATGGACCTGATCCGCTGGATCCGGG
This sequence comes from uncultured Acidobacteriota bacterium, assembly GCA_963782585.1. Lineage (GTDB taxonomy): Bacteria > Acidobacteriota > Thermoanaerobaculia > UBA5066 > Gp7-AA6 > DAHUXD01. The sequence continues at coordinate 164,890 of CAWAKL010000011.1, read as the reverse complement.
ACCACTTCGGCATGGCCATCCTCCTCGTCGAGCACAACATGAAGGTCGTGATGGGCATCTGCGAGACCGTGCACGTGCTCGACTACGGCTCAACGATCGCGATCGGGCCGCCGGCCGAGATCCAGTCGAACCCCAAGGTCATCGAGGCCTACCTGGGCGGCGCATGAGCGCGATCCTCGAGGTCCGCAATCTCTCGGTCGCCTACGGCGCGATCCAGGCGCTCAAGGGCGTCTCGCTCACGCTCGGCGAGGGCGAGATCGTGACCCTGATCGGGGCCAACGGCGCCGGCAAGACGACCACGCTGCGAGCGATCATGGGACTCGTGCCGGCTTCGGACGGCGAGGTCCTCTACAACGGCCGGCCGACCGGCGCCACGGCGACGCATCGGCTGGTGCGCGACGGGCTCGTGCTCGTGCCCGAGGGCCGTATCGTGTTCGCCAACCTGAGCGTCCGCGAGAACCTCGAGATGGGAGCCTACGCCCGCCGGGACTCGGGCGTCGGGGCCGACTACGAGAAGGTCTACGCGCTGTTTCCGCGGCTGAAGGAGCGCCTCAAGCAGACCGCGGGAACGCTGTCGGGCGGCGAGCAGCAGATGCTCGCGATCGGTCGGGCCATCATGTCGAAGCCGAAGGTGCTTCTGCTCGACGAGCCGTCGCTCGGCCTCGCCCCCATCGTGGTCCACGCGATCTTCGAAGCGATCGAGGAGATCCACAAGGCCGGAACACCGGTTCTTCTCGTCGAGCAGAACGCCAACGCCGCTCTCCGTCACTCCAACCGGGCGTACGTGCTCGAGACAGGCGAGGTCGCGCTGGAGGGAACGTCGGCGGAGGTCGCGGCGAACCCGAGGGTGAAAGAGGCGTACCTGGGGGAATAGCTCTCAGCTGTCAGCTATCAGCGGTCAGCCTCAATGAGTCGGCAAGGGAGGCTTAGAGCTGAAAGCTGAAAGCTGAGAGCTGACAGCTACTTCTCTACGGCCTTCGGAATCACCGGATCCAGCCCCGGGAACTTCGCCAGCCACTCGCGCCGCTCGCCCCGCAGCTTGTCGACGAGGGCGGCGTACTCCTCCGGGGAGTAATGGCGGCGGGGGTCGTACTTCGCGAGATCGATACCCGGGACTTCGATCGGGATCTCGTAGCCCCAGTCCGGGTCCTTCTCCCAGCGGATGCCCTCCTTGGCGATCTGCTTCATGAGCTCGGTCGAGATCTTGATGGTGACCTTCTCGCCGGCTGTTCCGGCCTTGGCCCCGATCGAGCCGGTGTTCAGGATGTAGGCCTGCATGTCCGGGTTCTCGCGGAGGATCTGGAGGAGGCGGTTCCCTTCGTCGGCTTCGGGCCCGACGATGAACGGGTTCGTTCCGACCTCGCGCTTGGCCTGCCCGGCCTTCGTCGGATCGCCGGCCGAGGTTTCGATCGACTCGCCGAGCATGAAGTAGGCGGCGGCCTGCTCGGAGGTCAGGCGCGCGCAGACGGGCACGACGTCGTTTCGGCGCGTGATGAAAACGATCTTGTTCGCCTTGTCGAGGTCGATGCCGTCGCCCGTGCCCTGGATGAAGCGCCGCAGCACGACGCCGCGGCCGTTCGAAGTGATCGAGGTGTCGAGGAAGTCGACCTTGCCGCCCTCGCCGACGGCGATGTTCTCGTAGGCCGCCGTCGAGTGCGTCGCCGCTCCCCAGAGCACCGTCTGCGAAGGCTCGAGCCCTTCGGTCTTGATGTAGAAGCCGTCCTCGGTGCCGAACGCGCGTCCCTCGCGCGTCATCAGCACGACGTCGTCCTGCTTGATGATCGCCTTCTCGGGCTCCTTCAGGCCATGGTCGTGGAGAGTCAGCGTCGTTTTCCCGGTTCCGGAAAGCCCGAAGAGCAAAAAGCCCACGTCGCGGAGCTTTCCGTCCGGCCCGGTCACGTGCAGGATCTTGGATCCGGCGTGGAGCCCGAGCCCGCCCTTCCGCTTGATCCAGTACATCGCCTGCCGGAGCATCGACTTCTTGGCCTCGCCGGGGTAGTCGGTGCCGAGGATGTAGGTGAAGCCCTGGTTGACGTCGAGGAAGATCAGCGTCTCCGGCCAGTCGGGCACGTAGACGGAGATGAAGTCCGGCTCCTTCGAGGAGTCGGAAGGGAACAGCATGTTGTGCCACATGTATGCAATTCGCGCGTACTCCTTCGGGACGTAGAGCCGGCAGTGGATCGGGGCTTCGGGGCTCATGCCCATCCGCCGGTCGACCTGGATCAGGTCCATCTTCGAGAGGGCTTCCTGGACCTCGCGGATCTTTTCGGCGGCGCGGCCGCCCTCGATGGACTGCTGCATGACGCCGACCTTGATTCCGTCGGCGACGACGTAGGTCTTCTTGGCCGAGCGGTTCTTGATGCGGGTGGCGTAGACCGGCGAGCCGTATTCGGTCGTCTTCTCCCCGCTGCGAGCCAGCGCGCGCAGTTCCTCTCCCGAGAGGTCCTTCAGAATCGAGCGGGCCCGGATCGTTCGCGGTGAGACGGCCTCGATGGTGCTCATGTGTGCAAGTCCTTTTGCGACAGAGAGTTTGATTTCACCGGGAACCGATATTTATAGCAGATTCCGTGCCGGCGGCTCAAAGCCCGATTTCATCGGCGATCGGCTTGAGCGACTCGATCAGGAACGTAATGTGCTCCTCGAGGGGCACCCCGACCGCCTCCGCGCCCCCGTACACGTACGAGCGGTCCACGGAGCGGGCGAAGGCCTTGTCCTTCAGTCGTTTCACCACCGAGGAGGCCGGCAGGTCCGCGAGCTTCTTCGTCGGCCGGACCTTCACGCAGGCCCCGATGAAGCCGACGAGCTCGTCGCAGGCGTAGATGGCCTTCTTCATGGGAGTGTCGCGGGGGATCTTCATGAAGTCGGCGTGGGACTGGATGGTCTCGACCATCTCCTCGGCATAGCCCCGTTCGCGCAGGATCCGGCCGCCGACGTGCAGGTGGGTGTCCTCGGTCGGGTTCTGCTCGTAGTCGAAGTCGTGGAGCATCCCGACGATGCCCCAGCGCTCGATCTCGGCCTCGTCCGTCACGCCGGCGCGGCGCGCGCAGGCCCGCATCGCCTCCTCCACGGCGCGCCCGTGCTTGCGCAGGGCGTCCGACTGCGTGAACTCGAAGAGGAGCTCCCGGGCTTCGTCGCGGGTGGGCCAGCGGCCGGCGGCGGTCATGCCGGGATTCTATCGGGCGGCCCCGGAACGGGGATTTCGGCATTTTGCACATCGAAATGTGCATGTTTGGCAGAGTTTTGACGTCAATTTCGCGCTTCTGGCTTTGCTTTTCGTCCAAATGACACTAGAATCCTGCCGAATCGTCAGAAAAAGGGAGGCGGCATGGCGAAGGGGCTCAAGGCGAAGGTCCTGAAGTTCGACGCGGCGGGCGGGGGTCTATCCAAGGCCGAGATTCTCAAGGTGTGCGAGGCGGAGAACGTCCGCTTCATGCGCCTGCAGTTCACCGACATCTTCGGCGTGATCAAGAACGTCGAGCTGCCGAGCTCGCAGTTCAGCAAGGCGCTGGACGGCGAAATCCAGTTCGACGGCTCCTCGATCGAAGGCTTCACCGCGCATCGAAGAGTCCGACATGAACCTCGTTCCCGATCTGGATTCGTTCGCGATCTACCCGTGGTCCCACAACGGTATGAAGGTCGGCCGCCTGATCTGCGACGTCTACAACCCCGAAGGCAGCCCCTTCGCCGGCTGCCCCCGGATGACGCTGAAGAAGCAGATGGACAAAGCCTCGGCCCTGGGCTACACGCTCGTCACGGGGCCCGAAGCCGAGTTCTTCCTCTTCCGCCGCGACGCCAACGGGGACCCGATCGTCGACACGCATGACGAGGGCGCCTACTTCGACCTGACGCCAGTGGACCGGGGCGAAGAGGCCCGTCGCGACATCGTGATCGCCCTCGAGCAGATGGGCTTCGAGGTGGAAGCCGCCCACCACGAAGTCGCCGCCGGCCAGCACGAGATCGACTTCAAGTACGCCGACGCCGTCACGACCGCCGACCGCGTCTCGACCTTCCGTTTCATCGTCAAGAAGGTCGCCATGGACCACGGCCTCCACGCCACTTTCATGCCCAAGCCGATCTACGGGATCAACGGCTCGGGCATGCACGTCCACCAGTCCTTCCTCGACAAGAAGGGCAACAACGTCTTCTACGACGCGAAGGCCAAGTACCAGCTCTCGAAGACCGCCATGCACTACACGGGCGGCATCCTGCGCCACGCCCGTGCGTTCGTGGCCATCACCAACCCGCTCGTCAACTCGTACAAGCGGCTGGTCCCGGGCTACGAGGCCCCGATCAACGTGGCCTGGTCGATGCGCAACCGCTCGCCGCTCGTCCGGGTCCCGGCGCGACGCGGCATGGGGACGCGCATCGAAGTGCGCATGCCGGACCCGTCCTGCAACCCGTACCTCGCCTTCAGCGTGATGCTGGCCTCGGGCCTCGACGGCGTGAAGAACCGGATGGATCCGGGCGAGCCGGTCGACCGCAACATCTTCAAGATGAGCGAGCGCGAGAAGCGCCGGTTGCGGATCGATCAGCTCCCCGCGAACCTCTCCGAGGCCTGCGACAACCTGGAGAAGGACGGCGTCGTGACCGATGCTCTCGGCGAGCACATCCTCACGCACTTCCTCGAAGCCAAGCGCGGCGAGTGGGCCGAGTACATCTCGCGGGTGCAGCCCTGGGAGACCGAGAAGTACCTGGAAACGTACTGACGCGGTTCGAGTAACCTTCCGAATATTATTAGGCCAGAGGCGACTCTGGCCTAATTTTTTTAGCCTCGACGGCTCCGCTATTCTGGTAATCCATGGGCGTCCTGTCCAAGCTGTTTCTCGAGAGGCTCCGCGCGGGTCGGCCTCTTCTTCTGGACGCGGCGATGGGCACCGAGCTCCAGCGGCGGGACGCCGACACGCGCCTTCCGCTCTGGAGCGCGCGGCCGCTGCTCCGGGATCCCGAGCTCGTCTGGACCGTGCACGGCGACGAGGTTTCTGCGGGCGCCGACATCCTGACGGCCAACACGTTTCGGACGCACGCGCGCACGCTGGCGAAGGCAGGCCTCGCCGAACGTTCGGGCGAGCTCACGGCGCGGGCGGTCCAGCTCGCCCACCAGGCCGCCGCGGCCCCCGGGCGGGAAGTCTTCGTCGCCGGCTCGCTCTCACCGCTCGAGGACTGCTACCGGCCGGACCTCGTGCCCGACGAAGACGCCCTCGCCCGTGAGCACGGCGCCCAGGCGCGCTTTCTCGCCGAGGCCGGCGTGGATCTGATTCTCGCCGAGACGCACAACACGATCCGCGAGGCGGCCGCCGCCCTTTCGGCCGCGAAGGCGGCCGGCGCGCCGGTCGTTCTCTCGCTCGTGACCGACGGCGAGGGGAAGCTTCTCTCCGGCGAGACTCTCGAGGAGGCGGCCCGCGCTCTCCTTCCGCTTCGGCCGGACGCCCTCGGAATCAACTGCGTTCCGGCCGCCCGCCTGGCGGCGGACCTCGAGCGCCTGGCCTCCGCCGCCCCGGGCGTGCCGCTCACGGCCTACGGCAACCTCGGCCTGCCGGCCGACGACAAGGGCTGGGCGTTCACCGAGGAGCTTTCTCCCGAGGACTACGCGGAACACGCCCGCCGCTGGCTCGGCCTCGGCGCCCGCATCGTGGGGGGCTGCTGCGGCACGACGGCGCACCACACCCGCGCGCTGCGGGCCTTGCTTTCGGAGTCGGCCTCGCCGCCCGAGGATCCGGCTCAGTCTCCCGTTTCGATTTCGTAAACGTCGATCCCGGAGCCGCTCCGGGCGAAGTCCTCGATCGGTCCTCCCTGGACGAGCCGCCGCCAGGCCGGCCGCCGGGACTTTCCGAAGATCGCGAGCGTCACGCCGTGCTCGCGCGCGAAGCGCAGGAGCTCGCGGGCGACGTGGTCGGCCGAGAGCCAGACGACCTTCGCGCCGAGCTCCATGGCGAGGGTCACGTTTTCGGAGAGGAGGCGATGCTCGCGGGCCGACATCCGCTGCGGGCCGTCGCGGGGCGTGCGGACGTAGACCGCGAACCAGTTGGTGTTGAGCTTGCCCGCGAGAGCCGAGGCCCGGCGGAGCAGCCGCCGCGTGGTTTCCGGATTCGAGGACATCGCGACCATCGCCTTGGTGCCGACGGGCTCGGTCGGGACGGCCGCGTGCGTTCCCCGGCGCTCGGCCTCGAGACGGTCGGCGATCTGGCGCATCGCGAGCTCCCGGAGCGAAGCCAGGTTTTCCTCCGTAAAGAAGTTCTCGAGGGCCGGGCCGATGCGGTCCGCCGGATAGATCTTTCCGGCGCGCAGCCGCTCCCGGAGCTCGGCGGAGGGGAGGTCGACGTTCACGATGGCGTCGGCCTGCCTCAGGATCCGGTCCGGCACGCGCTCCTGGACGTCGACCCCGGTGACGCGCGAGACAATGTCCTGGACGGACTCGAAGTGCTGGATGTTGACGGCGGTGACCACCGAGATGCCGGCGTCCAGAAGGTCCTCGACGTCCTGATACCGCTTGACGTTCTCGGCTCCCGGAACGTTCGTGTGCGCGAGCTCGTCGACGAGGACGACCTCGGGCTTGCGGGCCAGGATGGCCGGCAGGTCCATCTCCTCGATCTCCTTGCCCTTGTAGAAGAGCTTGCGCCGGGGAATGACCTCGAGATCGCCGACGCGTTCCGCGGTCTCCGCGCGCCCGTGCGTCTCGACGAGCCCGACGGCCACGTCCACGCCCTGCTTCTTGAGGAGCTGGGCGTCCTCGAGCATCTGGAACGTCTTGCCGACCCCGGCGGCGTGGCCGATGTAGATCTTGAGCTTGCCGCGGCGGGACTTCTCGAGAAGCCGCAGGAAGACGTCCGGGGAGGTGCGCCGGATCTCCTCGGTCTGCGGCATGACCAATTTTACGGTCGCTTCGGAAAGGCCTGGTCCAGATCGAGGTTTGTCAGGAGCACGTTGACTCGCGGCTGCCCGAGGAATCCGAGCGTGCGGGGCTCGATGCGCTTGCGGATGACGTCGGCGACTGCTTCCTCCGGGACTCCCCGCGCGCGGGCGATCCGCGCCGCCTGCCACAGGGCGGCATCGGGCGAGAGATGCGGGTCGAGGCCCGAGGCGGAGGCCGTCACGAGGTCCGCCGGGACCGGCCGCGCGTCCCCCGGGCGATCCGCGCGCGCGGCCGAGACCGCCTGCGCCACCGCTTCGGCGAGGCTCTTGTCCGTCGGGCCCTTGTTGCGGCCGGAGGAGGCCACGGCGTCGTATCCGTCTTTGCCTGCGGCCGAGGGCCGAGGGTGCAGATACCGGTCGTCCTGGAAATTCTGTCCGATGAGCGCCGACCCGACGACGCGTCCGTCGGCCTCGACGAACGAGCCGTTCGCCTCGTGCTTCCACAGAAGCTGGCCGACGGCCGTGACGGCGGCGGGGTAGAAGCCGCCCAGCAGCACGGTCAGGACGACGACGTAGAGAGTCGAGCGGAGCAGAAGCTTCATGGCGTCACCTCAGGCCAGTCCGAGCGCGCGGACCATCAGGTCGATGAGCTTGATTCCGACGAACGGCACGATCACGCCGCCGACGCCGTAAATCCAGAGGTTGCGCGCGAGAATGCGGGCGGCCCCGATCGGGCGGTACTTCACGCCCCGCAGCGCCAGGGGGATCAGCGCGATGATGATCAGAGCGTTGAAGATCACGGCCGACAGAATCGCGGAATGGGGGCTGCCCAGCTTCATGATGTTCAGCGAGTTCAGAGCGGGGTAGGTCGCTGCGAACATCGCCGGCAGGATCGCGAAATACTTCGCGACGTCATTCGAGATCGAGAACGTCGTCAACGAGCCCCTGGTCATCAGCAGCTGCTTGCCGATCTCGACGACCTCGATGAGCTTGGTCGGGTTGGAGTCGAGGTCCACCATGTTGCCCGCCTCGCGCGCCGCCTGCGTTCCCGTGTTCATGGCCACGCCGACGTCCGCCTGCGCGAGCGCCGGGGCGTCGTTGGTCCCGTCGCCGGTCATCGCCACGAGGTTTCCGCCCTCCTGCTCCTTGCGGATCAGAGCCAGCTTCTGCTCCGGGGTGGCCTGGGCGAGGAAATCGTCGACTCCGGCCTCCCGCGCGATCGCGGCGGCGGTGAGCGGGTTGTCGCCGGTGATCATGATCGTGCGGATGCCCATGGCGCGGAGACGATCGAAGCGGTCGCGCATGCCGGCCTTGACGACGTCCCGCAGAGCGACGAGCCCGAGCACGCGCGACCCGTCGGCCACGAGCAGGGGAGTGGCGCCCTCGGCGGAGATCCGGTTCAACAGATCCGAGACCACCGCGTCGATCTGGCCGCCCTGGCCGCGGACCCACTCGGCCACGCTGTCGCCCGCACCCTTTCGGATCTTGCGGCCGTTCAGATCCACGCCGGACATGCGCGTCTGCGCCGAGAACGGCACGAAGTGCATGCCTTCGACCCGCCGTGCCCGAAGGCTGAACTTCTCCTTCGCGAGAATGACGATTGAGCGCCCTTCCGGGGTCTCATCGGCGAGCGAGGAAAGCTGGGCCGCCTCTGCGAGATCGCCGGGGAGCACGCCCGGCGCCGGGAAGAACTCGGTGGCCTGCCGGTTGCCGAGCGTGATCGTTCCCGTCTTGTCGAGCAGGAGCACGTTCACGTCGCCGGCGGCCTCCACGGCGCGGCCCGACATCGCAAGCACGTTGTGGCGCAGCACGCGGTCCATGCCGGCGATGCCGATGGCCGAAAGCAGGCCGCCGATCGTCGTCGGGATGAGGCAGACGAGCAGCGCGATGAGGACAGCCGTGGTGGCCTCTCCGCCGGCATAGTCGGCGAATGGACGCAGGGTGGCTGTCGCGATCAGAAAGACGATCGTGAGACCGGCGAGGAGGATGGAGAGAGCGATCTCGTTGGGGGTCTTCTGCCTCGAGGCGCCCTCGACCAGGGCGATCATCCGGTCGAGAAACGTCTCGCCCGGGTTGGAGGTGATCTCCACGACGATCTGGTCGGAGAGGACCCGCGTGCCGCCGGTGACGGCCGACCGGTCGCCGCCGGCTTCCCGGATGACGGGCGCCGACTCGCCGGTGATGGCCGACTCGTCCACCGAGGCGATGCCTTCGACCACCGTGCCGTCGCCGGGGATGGATTCCCCGGCCTGGACGACGACACGGTCTCCCTTCCGCAGCGCGGTGGCCGGCACGGTCTCGTCGCCCTTCTTCGTGCGGCGGCGGGCCATCGTCTCTGTGCGGCCCCGCCGGAGCGCCGCCGCCTGGGCCTTGCCGCGACCCTCGGCCATGGCCTCGGCGAAGTTGGCGAAGAGGAGCGTGAACCAGAGCCAGAGCGCGATCTGGAGGTCGAAAAAGGCATTCTTGCCCACGGCGATGTCGCGGATCAGAAGCAGGGTGACGATCGCCGCTCCGACCAGGACGACGAACATGACGGGGTTCTTCGCCTGCCGCCGCGGGTCGAGCTTGCGAAACGAGTCGACGATCGCCGGGCGGACGATCGCGGGATCCAGAAGGGGCCGGCTGCGCTGTGGGGCCAAGGTGTGCCTCCTCTAGAAGAGTGTTCCGGCCTTCATCAGGAACTGCTCGACGATGGGACCGAGCGCGAAGGCGGGGAAGAACGTCAGGGCGCCGACGATCAGGATGACGCCCACGAGCAGCACGGCGAACGTGGGCCCGGTCACCGGGAACGTGCCGGCGGACTCTGGGACGCGCTTCTTCGCCGCGAGCGCACCGGCGATCGCAAGGATCGGAATCAGCATGAAGTAGCGACCGAAGAACATCGCGAGGCCGAGCGTCGAGTTGTAGAAGAGCGTGTTCGCGCTGAGACCGGCGAAGGCCGAGCCGTTGTTGCCGGTGGCCGAGGTATACGCGTAGAGGATCTCGGAGAAGCCGTGCGGGCCCATGTTGGCGCGGCCGGTGAGGCCCGCGGGAAGGACCGCGGCCGCCGCCGTGAAGCCCAGGATGCAGAGCGTCAGGACGAGGACCGAGAGCATCGCGAGCTTGACCTCGTGAGACTCGATCTTCTTGCCGAGGTACTCCGGTGTGCGGCCGACCATCAGGCCGGCGATGAACACCGAGAGGACGATGAAGAGGAACATGCCGTAGAGGCCGGCGCCGACGCCGCCGAAGATGATCTCGCCCGACGCGATGTTGGCGAGCGGGACGAGGCCGCCGATCGGCGTGTACGAGTCGTGCATCGAGTTCACGGCGCCGCAGGACGCGTCGGTCGTCACGGTGGCGAAGAGCGCGGAGTCGCCGATCCCGAAGCGGACCTCCTTGCCCTCCATGTTGCCGCCGCTGCCTCCTTCCGACGGAGAGGCCGCCACGCCCGCCGCCTGGTGGATCGGGTTGCCTCGCTGCTCGAAAACGGTGGCGATCGCCACGCCCGCCAGAAACAGGACGGCCATAGCGGCGAAGACCGCCCAGCCGTGGCGGACGGAGCCGGTCATACGCCCGAGCGTGTTCGTCAGTCCCGCGCCGATCGCGAAGATGAGAACGACCTGGAGGAAGTTGGTCCCCGGCGTCGGGTTTTCGTACGGGTGCGCGGAGTTCGCGTTGAAGAACCCGCCGCCATTGGTGCCGAGCTCCTTGATCGCTTCCTGGGAGGCCACGGGGCCCTGGGCGATCTTCTGCTCGGCGCCCTCGACCGTCTTGACCACGACGTCCGCCTGAAAGTTCTGCACGACGCCGCGCGAGACGAAGAAGAGGGCGGCGAGAAACGAGAAGGGGAGGAGCACCCACAGGATCGCGCGCGTGCAGTCGGACCAGAAGTTGCCGATGCCCTTCGCCTTCTCGCGCGCGACGCCCCGGATGACGGCCACGGCGATGGCGATGCCGGTCGCCGCCGACAGGAAGTTGTGCAGGGCGAGGCCCGCCATCTGGGTGAAGTGGGACATCGTCGACTCGCCGGAGTAGCCCTGCCAGTTGGTGTTGGTCGTGAAGGAGACGGCCGTGTTCCAGGACGAGTCCGGCGTCACGGCCCCGAAGCCGTTCGGGTTGAACGGCAGGAACTTCTGAAGGCGTTGCATCGCGTAGAGGATCACGAGGGACGCGGCGTTGACGATCAGCATGACCACGGTCCACTCGATCCAGCCCTGGTCCTTCGATGCGTCGATGCGGCAGACGCGATAGATCCCCCGCTCGATCGGCGCCAGGACGGGATCGAGCAGCGTCTTCTGGCCCGAGAAGACCCTCGCCATGTAGCGGCCGAGGATCGGCGTGAGGGCGATGACGATCCCGAGAAACACCAGGATCTGGACGATCTGGAGCGCGGTCATGGCGTCAAACCTTCTCCGCCCGGATCATGGCCCGCAGCAGATAGCGCGAGAAGCGCGAGGCTCACGACGAGCCCGAGAATGTCTTCCCAACCCATGTTCCTCTCCTTCGCCTCAGATGCGGTCGCAACGGCGCGCGTACACGATGGACAGCCAGAACAGAAAGACCGTGGCGGCCAGGAAGATCAGATCCAGCATCGCGACCTCCTCGAAGTCAGCCTCAAAAGAGATAGCCGAGCTCGATCAGCCCGCCGTTGCCCCGCGAGTCGCCGTTCTTGATCGAGTAGGCCGCGTATGCGGTCCAGTGTCCGAACGTGTGGATGAGACCGGGGCTGACGTAGCCGATCGCGTTCTCGCCGCTGAACCAGTCGGCAGCGACGCTCAGCCCCGGCACACAGGCGATCGGCTGCTCGAACGTCGCCAGTGCGCCGCCCGTGCTCCGCGGCAGCGCATAGCCCGCCGAGGAGTACCAGCCGCCGAACTCGATCCGCGTGCCCAGCTTCGGGATGCGGTAGGACGCGAAGCCGTAGCCCAGGCCCGCGGGATTGCCGTCCTCGCTGCCTTTCACGAAGAAGAGGCCGTTGCCGCCGGCGGTGAGGGCGAAGCCCCCGGCGCGCACGGGCTGGATCTTGACCGCGACCGTCGCCGTCGGGACCACCGGTCCGGGAGCGTTCAGGCCTCCGAAGTTCACACCCCCTTCGACGCGCGAGAAGAGCCCGAAAACGCCGCGGACCGTCGTGGAGGAGAACGCCGGATCGGTCGGCCGAAAGAGCTCGTCGACCTCGAGGTAGACCTTGCCGGGATCGAGCACGTCGGCCGAGGGGACGTTGAAGATGGTCTGCTGGGCCCACGCGGTGGAGGAGATACCCGCGAGGAGAACGGCGATCCTCGTGATCCGGCGCAGCGCCATTCGGCGCGCGTGCCGCCGCCGCTCGAAGACCTCGTCGCCGACGTGCCAGAGCGCCAGGGCCCGTGCGCCGCAGACCAGGTAATCAGACAAACCCGGCCGCCACGAAGAGCAGCTCGTGACGGGCATCGAGGGAACCCAGGATCCCGCCGGCGGCGAGCAGAAGAATCGCCGCCGCCGCCATCGCGATTGCGCGTGACCTCATTCTCATGGCCGGAGGATCGCGCCCGGGCCTGTAAGAAGTCCGGAAGCGGATCGAAAGAATTTCGAAAGAGAAGGGGTCAGCCTTCGGGGGCGAAGCGGTAGCCGACCCAGGGCTCGGTGCGGAACCAGCGCGGGCGGTTGGGGTCGTCCTCGAGCTTGCGGCGAAGGCTTCCGACATGGACCCGGAGCGTGTCGTTCGTGACGCCGGCCGTCGTTCCCCAGACGGCGGCGAGAAGCTGGCGATGCGTCCAGACGGCTCCCGGCTTGCCCAGCATGGTCCGGAGAATCGAATGCTCGATGGGAGTCAGATGGATGTCGCGGCCGCGCTTGCTCACCGTTCTCGCATCGAGGTCGACCTCGATGTCTCCCCACCGCGTCTTCGCCGCGGGCGCGCCCGACTCGCGGCGGCGGAGCAGGGCGCGCGCGCGCGCAAGAAGCTCCGCGACTCCGAAGGGCTTGGTCACGAAGTCGTCGGCGCCGGCGTCGAGCAGGCGGACCTTTTCCCGCTCCTCGTTCTTGACGGTCAGGACGAGGATGGGAGCCGCCTTGTGGCGCCGCCGGATCTCCTGGACGAGCTCGAGGCCGCCGAGGTTGGGCATCGCGAGGTCGGTGACGACGAGGTCGAAGTCCTCTTCCTCGAACCGCTCGAGGGCCTCGCGGCCGTCGATCACGGCGGTGACCTCGTGGCCTTCGCGCTCGAAAGCGTCACGGACGACTTTTCGGATGGCCGGCTCGTCGTCGGCGACCAGCACGCGGCTCAAGCGGCGCTCCGGGGGAGCGCGATTTCGAAGAGTGTTCCGCCTCCCTCGGCCTCGCCCAGCCGCAGGCGCCCCCCGTTCAGAGCGACGAGGCTCTTCGCGATGAAGAGGCCGAGTCCGCTTCCGGGCATTTCGCTCGCGCCTTCGAGGCGCACGAAGCGGTCGAACACCCGCTCCCGGTCGCCGGCCGGAATGCCCCGGCCCTGGTCGGAGACCCGCAGGTAGACCTCGTCATCGTGCGAGTCCGCCGAAACGCGGATCGTCGACCCTGCCGGCGAATAGCGCGCGGCGTTTTCCAGTCCGTGGCCGAGCGCCTCGGTGAGCTGGGCGGGGTCGACCTCGACCGCGAGATCCGGCGGCGGCGGCTCGAGGAAGAGTGTGTGGTCGGCGAGAGCGTCGCCGAAGCGCGCCACGGCGGCCTCGACGATCTCGCCGCAGCCCACCCGTTCCGGCCGGGGCCGCGCTGCTCCGGAGTCCAGGCGGACGACGTCCATGAGCTCGGTGACCCGACGGTCGAGCGCCGAGAGCTGGTCGCGCGCGAGGCGCGAGGCTTCGGAGCCTCCGTCGGCGGCTTCCCAGTTCTCGATCGCGCCGCGTGCCGCGGCCACCGGCGTTTTCAGGTCATGCGCGAGCTGGGCGAGGAGGGTGGACTTCATCTGGTCGCTCGTCCGCGTCGCTTCGGCTTCGCGATTGAGACGCAGGAAGCGCTCGCGCTCGACGGCCAGGCCGACGAGGAGCGCGCACGCCTCGGCCATCCGCTCGCTCGACTGGAGGCCGCGCGCCACGAGCACGCCCGCCCGCTGGAGCCCGACCGGGATCGGAAGGTAGATGTCCGTTCCGCCGAGGTCGGACGGATAGGCGGCGGAGTTTCCCTGGCGGAGAGCCAGCTCGGCGAGATCCTCGCGATAGGCGACGGTTCCGGTCTCGATCCTCTGCGACAGCTCGCCCTTGTCGTCGGCGAGCAGGATGGCGACCTGCTGGCAGATGAGGGCCTGGCGCAGCCGGTCCGCCGCCACGCCGAGGAGAGTCTCCCGGTTCGTGTCGGAAAGGAATCCCTGCGAGAGCTGTGTCAGGGCGATCAGGTCGCGGCGCTCGGCCTCCAGCAGCCGAAGCCGGCGGCGCGAGAGGGCGGAGAGCCGGCCGATGAGCAGGGCCGAGACGAGGAACACGAGGAGAGCGACGACGTTGCGTGGATCCTGGATCGTGAACGTGTGCAGGGGCGGCAGGAAGAAGTAGTTGAAGCCCGCGGTCGCGAGAAGCGCGGCCACGACGCCGGGCCCGCTCTGCCAGACCGAGGCGCAGAGGAAGACGGCGAGAAGAAGGAGGAGAGCCGCCGAAGCTTCCGTCAGGTCCGGAAGCAGCTTGAGCAGCGCGACCGTGGCCGCCACGACGAGGACCGACGCCGGATACCCGGCCCACCGGCGGAGACCTGTCATGGAGCGGTCATTCTATCGGCGGGTGTCGAGGCTCATGCGATCAGCATCGCGTCGCCGAAGGAATAGAAGAGGTATCCCTGCCGCACCGCCTCCGCATAGGCCGCGAGCACGCGCTCCCGTCCGGCAAACGCCGAGACGAGCATCACGAGGCTCGAGCGCGGAAGGTGGAAGTTCGTGAGCAGCGCATCGACCGCGCGGAACTCGAAGCCCGGCGTAATGAAAAGATCCGTCGCGAATCGCAGGTCGCCGTCGGGTGGAGCGTCGGTCAGGCGGGCGGCGGCCTCGAGCGAGCGGGCCACGGTCGTCCCGACGGCCACCACGCGGCGCCCGGCGCGCTTCGCGCGCGCGAGCGCGGCGCGCGTCGCGGCCGGAATGCAGACGGTTTCCGCGGCCAGCGTGTGCGCGTCGGTGTCTTCGACCGTCACCGGCTTGAAGGTTCCCGCACCGACGGCGAGAGTGAGGTCGGCGATCTCGACCCCTCGCCCGGACAGGGCGGCGAGAACCTCGTCGGTGAAGTGGAGGCCCGCCGTCGGAGCCGCGACCGCGAGACGTTCGCGCGCGAAGACGGTCTGGTAGGCCGCGCGGTCCTCGGGCCGGTCCGGAGCTCCGGCCTCGCGCCGGATGTACGGCGGAAGGGGAGTGCGGCCGATGCGGTCGAGAAGCGCCGGCGTCGAGCGGGCGGTCGAAGCGCACACTCCGGCCTCCGTCGTCGCGCACCGTCGATGACTTCCGCCGAGAGCTCCTCGTCGAATGCGATGCGCGAGCCCGGTCTTCGCGCGCCGTCCGGGCTTCGCGAGGGCGCTCCAGAGCCGGGCGTCGGTCTCTTCGGGCGAGAGGAGGAAGATCTCGACGAGGCGCCCGGCCGAGTCGCGGCCGTAGAGGCGCGCCGGCCGGACGGCCACATCGTTGCGCACGAGAAGATCGCCCTCGTGCAGGAGCCCCGGGAGCTCAGAGAACCGGTGATGCGCGACCTCGCCGCTTCGCCGGCCGAGCACCAGCAGGCGGCTCGTTCCCCGCGGCCGCGCCTCCTGGGCGATGCGCTCGGCGGGCAGGTCGTAGTCGAAGAGTTCGACGCGCATCGCGAGTAGCCTAGTCGTCCGTGCACGTTACCAGCGGTAACGATCAGGCCGGAAACGGCCCTCCCACATCTCAGCGGCCATGCTCACAAACCGTTCCAAACTCAGGGTTTGCGCGATCGGGCCATCCCGTGGCACGAGTGTTGGACTACAGACGAGCAGAAAGGGGTGCCCATCATGTCCGATCGCCTGTTTCGCTCCGTGTCGGCGGCGCTCGCGCTGGTCGTCGCGCTCAGCGTCGTGACCCTCGCGTTCTGACCCGTGTCCCCGACTGAATTAGCCTTGCGGCCGTGTCCGACGACTATCCGGGCGGCCGCGGCCGCGTCTCGATCGACGCCGCCGGAATTCCGATCGAGGGCGTCTCGATCGCGGGCCACGAGTCCTTTTACAAGCTGCCGACGTTCCGCACACTGCTCGAATTCGGCCGCGCTCCCGACGACACGGTCGGTTACGCCAACGTCTGTCTGTCGCACGGGCACCTCGATCATGCGGCCGGCCTCGCGCACCACGCGTCGCGCCGGAAGCTCGCGGGACTTCCGCCCGGCCGTGTCTTCGTTCCAAAGGCTGCGCTCGAGGACGTCCGCGCCTGGGTCGCCGCATGCGAACGTCTCGAAGCCATTCGCTATGAAACCGAGCTCGTTGCGGCCGAGGCCGGCGACCGCTTCACGCTCCGCAACGATCTCGAGCTGACGATCCTGCCGGGCTGCCACCGCGTGCCGACGGTGGGCTACCTCTTCTCGGAGGTGAAGCACAAGCTCCTGGACGAATTCGCAGGCCGGCCGGGAGAGGAGATCGCCTCGCTGCGGCGGCAGGGCGTCTCCGTCACGCGGCGCGAGGAGGTCCCGCTCTTCGCGTACCCCGGCGACTGCGGCCACGAGATCTTCGAAGCGGCGCCGGAGATCTTCCGGGCGAAAGTGCTGCTTCTGGAGTGCTCCTTCGTCCTGCCCGAAGACGTACCCCGCGCCCGCGAGTACGCCCACATCCACCTCGACGACATCCTCGCCCGCGCCGATCGTTTCGAGAACGAGGCGCTCGTGCTGACGCACTTCTCCCAGCGCTACCGGCCCGAGGAGATCCGCGAGGCGCTGCAAAGGATTCCTGAGCCCCTGGCGTCCCGGGTCGTCCCGTTCCTTCCGCCGTTATGATGGACGGGCGCTTGTGGGGTAGTTGAGCTGGTACAACGTCCGGCTGTTAACCGGAAGGTCGGTGGTTCGAGTCCACCCCCCACAGCCAGACTCAGACTCCTAGCGGCCCGCTGCGCGGGCCAACCGACGGGAGAGGGAACGTCGCTCGGGAGCCCTCTCCCTCGAACTCGCACCGGTAATTTGTCCTCCGTGTGGTTGGAGCCCACCCCCCAAACCCCACGGCACCCCGCTGATCCACTTCGACTTCGCCCGCACTGGCCCTTCCCTTGCAGTACTGTGCAGCAGGAGGCTGCATGGTGGTCGAGAGGCGAGTCGTGTTGATGGCGGTCTGTCGGAGCTGTGGAAGGCGCTTTTCCACCGGCATCCGCACGGACGCCGCCTCGCCCTACCGCGTGAAACGCTGGAACCAGAAGTGCCCCCACTGCGCGACGGAGCACACCCTCACCGGTGACGACCTTCATCCCGCGCCGATCCTTCCGCGTTGGGAGCCGAGACCCTAGAGCCCTCGCCGAGTCAGTTCGGCCAGTGGAGGCCGAGCGCCTTCGCGAGGAAGACCGCCATCTGCCGGCGCGTGATCGGGTTGTCCGGGCAGTAGTTCCCGCTGCCGCAGCCGGCCGTGATGTCCGACGCCACGAGCGCCTCGATGAACGGAAACGCAGCATCCGACGGCGGAACGTCGCCGAACGTCGGCGTCCCGGGCGGCGGGGACACCTGCCGGCGCCACGCGATCCGGAGGCCGCCCAGGGAGCTGCCAACACTTACCGCGACGAAGATCTCGTGGCTGATGTGCTCACCGCTTCCGGTCGAGTCGGAAAACACGTACGAAAACGGGGCCGTACACGCCCTTACATAGCCGGTGAAGAGTTCGCTGCCGAGGATTACGACGTCGGACTCCCAAATGTCCGCGACCTCCGGCACTTGTCCGCTGGAAACCAGACGGATCGTCCGGATCCTGGCCTCCACGAACGTGAAGTCCTGGACGTTTCCGTAGAGGCACAACTCGAGAACCTCGGCTCCGTTCGGGAGGGAGAGAGGGGCGGTGAAGGAACCTTGTCCCCCAAGGTAACCGTCCGCGCCTCGGCCGAACGCGTCGCCGTTGAATGGCTGAAACGCCGCGGGACCCAGCGTCAGGACCTGTTGCTCGAGTCCGTAGTTCTGGCCCGGTACTGCGGAGGCGGTCAGGAACGGGAGTACCAGAACGACGGCGAGGCGAATCCGTTGCGAAGTGCGAAGCGCTGCCATGTCGACCTCCCGGTTTCTTGTTCTTGTAGAGTCTATCCCCGCCCGAGCCTCTCGAGCGCGTAGCGGGCCATCGCATCCGCGAGCTCCTGCTCGCCCATGACCGCCTTTCCGACGTTCTTGCCCTCGAGGTAGGCGCGCTCGGAGTCGCTGTGCGTCCGGACGACGATGTCGATCTCGGGGCTGATGCGCCGCGCGAGCTCGATCGTCGGCCCGTGCCTGGAAGGCATCCGGGAGCCGTGACGACGAGGAACCGGGCGTCCTTCACGCCCGCGTGCTCGAGCACGCCGGGCCGGGCGGCGTCGCCGTAGACGACCGGAATGCCCTGCTTGAGGAGACCGACGGCGCTGTCGAGGTCGGCCTCGACGACGACGTAGGGCAGGCCGCGGGCGCCGAGCGCGGCCGCGACACGCCCTCCGACACGGCCGTGTCCGATGAGCACCGTGTGTGCGCGCAGGTGCGTGGGGAGCACGAACTCCTCGGCCCCCGGCGCCACGAGCCGCGTCTTCAGACGGGACTCGATCGACGCGATCGCCCGGAACATCAGCGGGTTGAGCGTGATCGAAATCAGCGCTCCCGCGACGATGAGGCTCTGCGCATCCGGAGGCAGGAGGTTCAGCGAGAGGCCCAGGGCCGCGAGGATGAACGAGAACTCGCCGATCTGGGCGAGGCTCGCCGAGATCGTGAGCGCCGTGTGGAGGGGACGGCGGAACGCGAGCACGATGCCGAGGGCGGCGAGCGACTTGCCGACCATGATGATGAGGACGACCGCAACGACCTCCAGGGGGTCGCGGACGAGGACCATCGGGTCGAAGAGCATCCCGACGGCCACGAAGAAGAGCACGGCGAACGCGTCCTGGAGCGGCAGCGCATCCGAGGCCGCCTTCGTCGAGAGATCCGACTCGCTGATGACGACGCCGGCGAAGAACGCGCCGAGAGCGAAGGAGACGCCGAAGAGAGACGCGGCGCCCACGGCGATACCGAGGGCGACCGCGAGCACGCCGAGCGTGAAGAGCTCGCGGGATCCCGTCCGGGCCACCCGTTCGAGCAGCCACGGCACGGCCCGGCGGCCGACGACGAACATGACGGCCACGAAGGCCGCAACCTTCGCGAGCGTCAGTCCGATCGCGGCGCCCAGCGAGCCCGTCGGGGCGGCGTCGCCGGCGTCGCCGCCGAGGGGCACCGCCAGCGCCGGCAGGAGCACGAGGACGAGCACGGTGACGAGGTCTTCGACGATGAGCCAGCCGACGGCGATGCGTCCTTCGGTCGTCTCCAGCGCTCCGCGGTCTTCGAGCGCGCGAAGCAGGACCACGGTGCTCGCGACCGAGAGGCAGAGGCCGAAGACGAGGCCGGATCCCCAGGACCAGCCCCAGAGGCGCGAGACGAGCGCGCCGAGCACGGTCGCCGCGGCGATCTGCGCGAGCGCACCCGGGCACGGCGATCTTCCGCACGGCGAGGAGGTCCTTCGGCGAGAAGTGCAGTCCGACGCCGAACATCAACAGGATGACGCCGATCTCGGCGAGCTGGGACGCGAGGCCGGCGTCCGCCACGAAACCGGGCGTGAACGGCCCGACCGCGACGCCCGCGAGGAGGTATCCGACGAGCGGCGGCATCCGGAGGCGGACCGCGAGCAGGCCGAGGACGAACGCGAGCCCCAGCCCGCCGGCGATCGTCGCGATGAGCGCCGTGTCCTCGTGCATCGACGTGGGTCGCTACTGCGCGGAGCGCAGCGAGAAGGCCTCGACCGGGATCTCGTAGATGTCGGCGAGGCCGTTGCCGGGCGCGCGAATCGCTTCGAGAAACGTCGTGTAGGACATCGGCGCGATCGGCGGGTTGTCGAAGGCGCCCTTGACGCTCGTGAAGTAGAAGGTCCTGCCGTCGGGCGAGATCAGCGGCGTATAGGGCGAGTACTCCGCATTCAGCTTCGTATCCAGCGGCGCCGGGTTGGACCACACGCCGTTCTCGAGATACGAGACGTAGAGGCCGGCGGCGGCGCCGCCCCGCCGGGACATGAAGATCATGAAGCGCTCGTCGGGGGAGACGTACTGGTTGGAGTCTTCCTCCCCGGCGTCGACCGGCGCGGGCAGCGGCACGGGAGTCTCGTAGCGGCCGCCGACGAGCCGCGAGCGGTAGAGCCGCCGGCCCGTGCGCGGGCCCGCCCTCGCGGCCGGAGGCGCCGATGTAGAGCGTCCCGTCGGCCGTGACGGAAGTCGTCGTCTCGGAGCCGGTGCTGTTGACGGGAAGGCCGAGGTTCTTCGGCTGGCTCCAGCCCGACGCGGTCCGGTCCATGACCCAGAGGTCGAAGTCCTGCCTGGGAGCCGTTCCTTCGGTCGGACGCGTCGACGCGAAGAAGAGACGCTTTCCGTCGGGCGATATCGTGGCATCGATGTCGTTGTATTGCCCCGAGAACGGCGCAATCTCCGGCGTCGTCCAGGCGCCGTTCTCGAGCCGCGAGACGACGATCCACATCGCCCGCTTCATGCCCGGGCTGCCCTTGGTGAAGTAGAGGGTCTTGCCGTCGGGCATCAGCGCGGGGCTGAACTCGATGTCGCCGGTCGAGACGACGCCGGGAGCGAGCAGGCGGGGAAGTCGGGGTCTGCGCCGGAGCTGCTGAGGCGAGCAGCGCCGCCGCGAGGCCGAACGCGAACCGGCGAGCGGTCATGCCCGGGGACTATAGACGAGAGCCGCGCTCGTTCAGCGGCCCGGCGTCACGGAGCCCTCAGCGCCCCGGTGAAACCTTGTCCATCGCCGACTTCCGCTCCGCGACGGCCCAGAGGCCGAGATGGCTTCGCCACGCGCCGGCGGAGGCGGGCGCGAGCACGAACTCCAGCTCCTCGTCGCCCGGACGCGAGAAGCGAAGGACCTCGAGCCGCAAGAGCTTCCGGCCGCTCGCGAGCTTCTGGCCCGTAGCGATCTTCTGGATACGGGCCGTCGGCAGGACCTCGCGTTCTCCGAAGAGCCCGGTGAACGAGACCGCGTTCTCCGCCGAGGCCGAGCACGCCGGGGATTCGGCGGTGCTCGCCGGTGACGAGCTCGGCCCGGGTCAGAAGCTGAAATCCGCCTCCGGATTCGGCGAGAAGGCGCGAGGCGAGCCGATCCTGCGCGCGCCGGATCAGGAGCCGCGGGAGAAAGACCGCGAAAGCGGCGAGCGCGAGGAGGCCGGCCGCGGCGGCGAGGATCGTCACCACGGCCGGAGCCTACCTCGCGATCAAATCGGAGCGAGCGGGAACCCGTAGAGAAGCAGCTCGAAGGTCTTGACGAGGAACACGGCCATCTGCCCGCGGTTGTTCGGGTTTTCCGGGCAGTAAAGCGGTGGCGACACCGAACAGCCGCCCGTGATCTCGCGGGAGAACAGCTCCTCGATGAAGTCGGAGAACCCGGTTCCGGGCGTGCAGGGCACGTCGTCGAAGACGCCGACGCAGTCCGGCGGGTCGTAGGTCGGAGCCCTCCAGCGCCTTCAGCAGGAAGACCGCCATCTGGCCGCGCGTGACCGTGTTGTTCGGGCAGTAGAGCAGTCGCGTCGCCGCAACCGCCCGTGATGCCGAGGTTCGCGAGCTCCTCGATCCGGAGTCGAAGAAGCCGGTTCCGGCCCTCGCACGGCACGTCCGTGAAGACGTCCGGTGCAGTCCGGAGGATCGTAGGTCCGACCCCGAGGGCCTTGAGCAGAAAGACAGCCATCTGCGCCCGTGTCACCGGGTTCGCCGGGCAGTAGCCGCCGCCCGCGCAGCCGCCCGTGATGCCGTTGTGGAAGAGATTCTCGATGAAGGCGTAGAAGTTGTGGGCCCGGGGCACGTCGGGGAAGCTGTCGCCGATGTGCAGGGGCCAGCTGGTCACGCCGAGATTGCTCAAGATCTCGTCGGCCGTCGCGTCCCAGTGCTGTCCCGGGCGGGTCTGCGCGTCGGCGAAGACCCGGTAGCAGTCGGAATCCGCGGTGCAGGACTTCGTTTCCAGCGGCAGGAGTACGCCGTAGTACGCCGCGCCGTCGCTGATCCTGTACACCGGGTAGGGCGGCGACGCCGTGATCGGACCGGTGAGTGTGATCTGAGCGCTCGCGCCGAAGTTGGAGGAATCAGTGTTTCTGTACGACGGCTCGATCCGAACGCTTTCGCCCGGCTCGAAGACGCCGTTGGCGTCGGAGGCTCCGGTCGCCGTGACGTCCACGAGCATGCCCGCGGGTTGCATGGGCGCCGGCTCCGGGTGGCAGATCGCCGAGCAGCCGTCGCCTCCCTGGGTGTCGCCGTCGTCGCAGCCCTCGAGCCCCTCCAGGTTCCCGTTGCCGCAGGTCGCCGGAGGCGGGGTGCCGGCCGTTCCGTTGTTCTGGATCGGGTTGGGGAAGACCGTGATGAAATCGGCCTCGCTGTCGTTGGTGTCGTCACACTCGTCGAGATTTCCGGGAGTCAGGCAGATGTCCAGACGGCGCTGCGCCGCGTAGCCGGGGATCAGGCCGACGTCGCCGTTATACGGGGTTCCGACCCCCGAGGCGCTGCCCGTGTAGTTGCCCCAGGCGAAGCAGTCGTCCGGCGTGGAGCCCTCCCAGCAGACCTTGCCGCCCGCAGGCGAAAGAACGGGAGTCATCGCCAGATCGGCCGTGAGGTTGAAAATCGTCGCGGCGTCGGGGGTGGCGACGAGGATCGTCATCTGGGGGGCGCCGTTCCCGAGCGGCGGACCCGGGGGGAACGTGAACGTCCCCGTGGACACTCCGGCGGCGTCGAAGGTCAGCACGCTGTGCCCGGCGACCGCGCTCTGGCCGCCGTCGTAGGCCTGGAGAAGGACGTACTGCGCGTTCGGATGGGCCGGGCTTCCCGCGAAGACTTCCTTGACGTGAATGAAGTGAAACGCGGCGCTCGCCGGAGCACTGATCAGGAGGGCGGCCAGAGCGAACGCAGAAAACCGGGACCGCATCTTGAACCCCCTTTGTCGGCTTTGCCGGAATTGTAATGAAAAGGGCCGCCGAAGCGGCCCCTTAACGAATCCTCAAGGCGCGGCCGGTCAATACAGCGCGAGCCCGAACGTCTTGACCAGGAACACCGCCATCTGCTGCCGGAGCACGGGGTTCAGCGGGCAGTAGAGCGGCAGGGGTGACGCTGCAGCCGCCGGTGATCCCGTTCCAAAGAGATCTTCGATCCAGTCCGCGAACTGGCTGGGGCAGGGGACATCGTCGAAGTCCTGGCGCACGGGGGCGGCACGTACGTCGAGCCCAGAAGAGTCTTCAGCAGGAAGACCGCCATCTGCTGGCGGGTGACCGGGTTGTCGGGGCAGTAGAGGCCGCCGCCGCAGCCGCCCGTCACGCCCTGGCGAGCCAGCTCCTCGATCCATCGCGCGAACGGATTCCCTACCGGAACGTCCGGGAACGCCGTGCCCGTGGCCGGCGGCGGCAGGTACACGGCTCCCCAGCGCGCCTTCAGGAGGAAGACCGCCATCTGCGCACGCGTCACGTTGTCTCGAGGGACAGTAGCCGCCGCCCGCGCAGCCGCCCGTGACGGCGTTGTGGAAGAGGTTCTCGATGAAGGGGTAGAAAGGGTTGTTCGAGGGGACGTCGTTGAAGCTCTCGCCGACGTGGAGCGCCGCCGTACGGATGAAGCCGTTGTGAGAGAGCGTCTCGTCGAAGGCCGTATCCACGTGCTGTACCGCAGGCCGGGTGCCGGTCAGCGAGAACTGGTAGCAGTCTCCGGTCGCCTGGAAGCAATCGGCGCTGGCCGTCCGAGCCCGCGATTGTTCCCCAGTCGGACGTCAGCGTCGGGAATCGCGAAGGTCAGGCCGAGCGGGGCCGCGGAAGTTCGAGGCCGTTCCGGTCAGCGTCATTGGATCGGGCGTCCAGTTCCGATACCAGGTCTCGTAGTTGACCGTCTCTCCCGACTTCGAGGACTCCGTTGGCGTTGCCGGTCGGAGGCGGGCCCGGGATGTGCGCGATGTCGGCGAAGTTCAGCTCCGCGCGTGGGACGCCGGCGAGTCGGGCCGCGACCCCCAGGTCCGAGCCGTCGTTTCCGTCGCTCTGCCACGCCGCGACGAATTGCCCGTTGGGCTGCGCGGCGAGCACGGGATAACCCTGGAACCCGGCCGTGAAGTTGTTGACCGGAAGCTCCACGCCGGAGCGCCGGCCCGTCAAGTCGAAGAGCTGCGCGTACACGCCCGCATCGCTCCCGTCCTCGTCCGGGGCTGTGCCAGATGACGGCGAACTCGCCGGGGTCGAAGCCGCCGAACCCGGCGACGACCCGCGGCCGCCGTCTGATCGCCCGGGTGAAGGTGTTCACGTTGAACTCCGGCCCGAGCTTGTTCCCGGAGGCGTCGAACCGCTGGCCGTAGACACCCATGTCCGAACCGTCCTGCTCGTTGCTCTGCCAGACGACGATCGCCGACCCGCCGGATCGAGCGCCACGTCGGCCCCTTGCTGGAAGTTCGCCTCGTGCGTATTGACCCGGAACTCTCCGCCGAGAGGTGCCCCGGCGTTGTCGTAGCGCCTCGCCATGATCGACGACGACTGGGCGTCCTGATGGTCGCTGGTCCAGACCACGATGAAGTCGCCGGCCGGGTTCATCGCGATGCGCGGGCTGTACTGATTGCCCGTCGTGTACTGGTTCACCTGGAACTCCGCCGAGAGCGGGTTGCCGCTCGCGTCGTATCGACGGGCAAAGATCCCGGAACCGCTGCCATCCTGGGGGGGCTGGCTGGTCAGGAAGTCGGGGGCGCTCGCTCCAGACGACGACGAAGTTGCCGGCCGAGTCCAGCGCCACGGGTGAGGCCACCTGCGTTCCCGTCGTGTACGTGTTGACGACGATGTCTCCGCCCTGCGGAGTTCCCGAGGCGTTGAACCGCCGCGCGCGAATCTCGTACGACGCGTCGTAAGAGACGAACTCGGTCCAGGCCACGACGAAGTTTCCGGCGGCGTTTGAGCCGACGAGGACGCGATCCTGGTACCCGGTCGTCGCCGCGTTGATCGCGAACTCCCCTGCGAGGGGCGTACCGGCCGCGTCGAAGAGGCGTCCGACCGCCCCCGTGTGGTCGCCGTCCTGCCCGTCCGAGCTCCAGACGATGACGAAGTTGGATGTCGGACCGATGTTGGCGACCGACGGGGCGTATTGATAGCTCGCCGTCGTCGTGTTGACCTGGAATTCGGGGCCGAAGACGGGGGCCTGGCCGATCGCCAGAGCAGCGATCGCGAAGCCCGCCAGCGACGCCCAGGAGCGCTTGCTGCTCATCGGTCCTCCCGTCTCGAAGCCGTCCGCTGGATTTGGGCGAATCATTACACGAACTGCGGCGAGGCGATCAGTTGAGCTGGAGCCCGAACGTCTTCACGAGGAAGACCGCCATCTGCTGGCGAACCACGGGATTGCCCGGGCAGTACAGGAGAGGGGTCATGTTGCATCCACCGGTGATGCTCTGGTTGTAAAGATCTTCGATGAAATTGCAGACGGTCCCGGGGCAGGGCGCGACGTCCCCGAAGAGGCCGACTCCGTTCGGAGGCGCGTAAGCCGCCCCGTTCTTCGTCTTGAGAAGGAAGACCGCCATCTGCTGGCGCGTCACGGGATTGTCCGGACAGTAGTTGCCGCCGCCGCAGCCCGCCGTGATGCCCTCGCGCACGAGCTCCTCGATCCAGGGCGCGAAGGGATTGTCGGCCGGAACGTCGGGAAAGGCTGTTCCGGTCGCCGGCGCCGGAATGAAGCCCGCGCCGCAGCGCGACTTGAGGAGGAAGACCGCCATCTGCGCCCGCGTGACCGGGTTGGCGGGGCAGTAGTTGCCGCCCGGCGCAGCCGCCGGTGACGCCGTTGTGAAAGAGGTTCTCGATGAAGGCGATAGAAGCCGGTGCCGACGGGCACGTCGGGAAAGCTCTCCCCGATGTGCACCGCCGCCGCGCGTTCGAAGCCGTGGTACGACAGTTCCTCGACGATCTGGACGTCCGAGTGCTGCTCCTTCGGGCGCTCCCCGACGACCCCGATCCCGTAGCAGCCCCCCGGCGTTCCGAAACAGTCGTCCAGCTCTCCGGGGTCGAGCGTGCCGTAATCCCCCGCATCGTCGTCGACCGAGTAGGTGGGGCCCGGAAGGCCGAATAGCGCCAACGTCCCCGTCAGGGCGAGCGGAACGTTCGACAGGTTTCGATAGACCGGCTCGACGGTCACGTGCTCTCCGACCTCGAGCACGCCGTTGAGGTTCGACGCGCCGGCCGGCGCGGACCCCGCGATGTTGTGCGGGACGTCGACCCGTGTGAACTCGATGCGGGGAAACCCTCCGACGCGCGCGGAGATGCCGAAGTCCGATCCATCGGCGCCTTCGCTGGCCCAGGCGATGACGACCTGGCCGTTGGGCTGAGCGGCGATCGCGGGCTGGATCTGCGCCGCCGTCCCGTAGGAGTTCACGGGCTGCTCCATCATGGAGCGCCGGCCCGTCTCGTCGAACGCCTGGCTGGCGATTCCCGGATCCCCCTCCTGGGAGTTGCTCTGCCATGTCACGGTGAAGTCATCCGGGCTGGGGGACGCGGCGACTCGCGGGTCGCCCTGAAAAACCGTAGTGAACGTGTTCACGTTGAACTCCGGCCCGATCTTGTTTCCGTTCGGGTCGAACCGCTGCCCGTACACGCCACTTCCGTCGCCGTCCTGGCCGTCGCTCGACCACACGACGATGGCGTTTCCCGCGGCGTCGTACGCCGCGTCGGGCTCGTGCTGGTCGAGGGCCTCGGTCGTGTTGACCCGGAACTCGCCGCCGAGCGGGTTGCCGTTCGCGGCGTACCGCCGGGCGATGACCGCGTCGCCCGAAGCGTCCTGCGGGCTTCCCCAGACGATCAGGAAATCCCCTCCCGAATTCATGGCGATGCGGGGCTGGGTCTGGGTGCCGGTCGTCTGCTGGTTGACCTGGAATTCGTCCGAAAGCGGATCGCCGTTCGCATCGAATCGGCGCGCGAAGATGCCATAGCCGTCGCCGTCGTGTCCCGGGCCGCTCGCCCAGACGACCACGAAGTTGCCGGCGGTGTCGACGGCGACGTCGGGAATGACCTGGGAATCCGACGTGTAGGTGTTGACGACGATCTCGCCGCCCAGCGGCTCGGCCGACGGCTGGAATCGACGCGCGCGGATCTCGTACGCGGCCACCGTTTCGAGATGCGTCCACGCCACGACGAAATTCCCGGTCGGATTGGAGGCCACGCTCGAAAGGGCCTGATCTCCCGTCGTCACGACGTTGACGAGGAACTCGCCCGCGAGGGGTGTTCCGGTCTCGTCGAACAGGCGGCCGTAGACGCCCTTCAGGTCGCCGTCCTGACCGCCGCCCGCGGTCCAGGTCACGACGAAGTGGGAGTCGGGACCGACGTTCGCCACGGACGGCGCGGACTGGGTTCCCGCCGTGGTGGAGTTGACCTGAAACTCCGGTCCGGCGACCGGCGTCACGCACGCCGCGAGGGCGAGCGTGAGGCCGATCAGAAGCGCCGGGGCGAGGCTTCGACCCTTCAAGCGGGCGTCTCTAGGGGCCGTAGAGCAGGAGACCGAACGTCTTGACGAGAAACACGGCCATCTGCTGGCGGAGCACTGCGTTTGTCGGGCAGTAGAGGAGAACCGGGTTCGTCTGGCACCCGCCGGTGATGCCCCGGTTATAGAGCTCTTCGATGAAGTTGCAATTTGGATTGGGGCAGCCGGTGACGTCTTGGAAGATGCCCGTCCCCGCAGGGGGAAGATAGGCGGAGCCTTCGAGAGTCTTCAGAAGGAAGATCGCCATCTGCTGGCGCGTGACGGGGTTGTTCGGGCAATAGAGCCCGCCGCCGCAGCCGGCCGTGATGCCTTCCCGCACCAGCTCCTCGATCCAGGGCGCGAAGGGGTTGCCGACCAGGACGTCGGGGAACGCCGTCCCCGTCGCCGGCGCCGGTACGAACAACGAGCCCCATCGAGCCTTCAGCAGGAAGACCGCCATCTGGGCCCGCGTGACGCTGGTCGTCGGGCAGTATCCGGTCGCGCATCCGCCCGTGACGCCGTTGTGAAAGAGGTTCTCGATGAACGGATAGAAGGCGTTCTGCGGGACGTCGGCGAAGCTGCCGCCGACGTGCAGGGACGCCGTGCGCGTGAAGCTCTCGTAGGAGAGCGTTTCGTCGAAGAGCGTGTCCCAGTGCTGGGCCGGCCGCGTGCCGGAGACCATCACCGAATAGCAGTCGCCGGTCGACGTGAAGCAGTCGAATGTCGCGCCGGCGGTGATCGTGCCGTAGTCGGCCGCCGTGTCGAGCAGCGTGTACGTCGGGCCCGGAAGGCCGCGGAAGTTCGAGGCCGTTCCTTCCAGAGGCAGCGAGTCGTCCGAGTTGTTCGTGAACGACGGCTCCACGATGGCCGCCTCGTCCGGTTCGAGGACTCCGTTGATGTTGGACGTCCCCTCGACGGCGGTGTCGTGCGGCACGTCGACCAGGATCGGGCCGACTGCCGGGAACCCGGCGAGCCGTGCGGCGACACTGCTGTTGCTACCGTCGATCGGGCTGTCCCAGACCGCGACGTACTGGCCGTTCGGCTGGGCCGTCACGTGGGGCGCGCCCTGGAGACCGGTCGTGTGGTTGTTGACCGGAAGCTCGACACCGAGCCGCTTGCCGGTCGCGTCGAACTGCTGTGCCCGGACCCCGAGGTTGTCGCCGTCCTGAAGATCGCTCTGCCAGATGACGGCGAAGCTGTCGTCGGGCGCGACTGCCACGGCCGGGCGCCCCTGGAAGTTGGTCGTGAACGTGTTGATGTTGAACTCGGGCCCGAGCTTGACTCCGGACGCGTCGAGGCGCTGTCCGTAGACACCGCCGTTCGAACCGTCCTGGTTGTAGCTCGTCCAGACGATGATCGCGCTGCCGTCGCTGAAGTACGCCGGGTCCGGCTGGTACTGGTACCCGAGCACCCGCGTGTTGACCTGGAATTCGCCGGCCACGGGAGTCCCGTTCGCCTGGTATCGGCGGGCCATCACCGCCCCTCCGTTACCGTCCTGGGGACTCCGCCAGACGACCATGAACTCGCCGCTCGGGCGCCTCGCGACGCGCTGGTCCTGCTGATTGCCCGTCGTTTGCTGGTTGACTTGGAACTCGGCGCCGACCTTGGCCCCGGTGTTGTTGAAGAGCTGTCCGAAAACGCCTCGTTCCGAGCCATCCTGCCCGAGGCTCTGCCAGACGACGACGAAGTTGCCTGTCGAGTCGAGCGCCACGCTCGAGAATGCCTGAGTGTTCGTCGTGTAGGTGTTCACTGCAATGTTGCCGCCCTGGGGCGTTCCGGTCGAACTGAACCGCCGTGCATAGATCTGATAACCGCCCGGGGTCCCTCCCTCGGTCCAGGTCACGACGAAGTTGCCGTTCGCGTTCGAACCGACGCGTGCGTACCCCTGGTTGTTCGTGCCGAACTCGGTCACCGTAAACTCGCCGCCCAGCGGAGAGCCCGTCACATCGAACAGCCGGCCGCGCACGCCATAGCCGTCGCCGTCGGCCCCGTCCTGGTCGTTCCACGTCACGACGAAGCTCCCGCTCGGCCCGAGGTTTGCCGCGGTGGCCCCGTACTGGTTTGCCGTGGTGTAGGTATTCACCTGGAACTCGTCGCTGAAGACGGGCGCCTGGGCGCGCGCAAATGATGCGAGCGCGACGACGGCGAATGCAGCGAGCAGAAGCCTTCTCATGAATCCTCCTGGCACGAACCGAACTGTCCTTGAGGTCAGGGCGGATCATTACACGGGCCGACCCGTGTCAAGACTGACCCAATGAAATAAGCGAAAAAAGCCGGTGACACGGGTCAGACTCTCGTCGGTCAGTTTCCGTAGAGCTGGAGCCCGAACGTCTTGACGAGAAAAACGGCCATCTGGGCGCGGGTGACGGGATTGGTCGGACAGTAGAGCAAGGGAGTCGCCTGGCAGCCGCCGGTGACCTGCTGGTTGTAGAGGTCTTCGATGAAGTTGCAGACGACAGCCGGGCAGGGCGAGACGTCGCCGAACAAGCCGATCCCGTTCGGGGGAACGTACGCCGCCCCGTACTTCGTCTTCAAAAGGAAAACGGCCATCTGCTGACGGGTCACCGGGTTGTTCGGGCAGTAGAGGCCGCCTCCGCAGCCCGCCGTGATGCCCTCGCGGACCAGCTCCTCGATCCAGCGGGCGAACGGGTTGTCCGCGGGAACGTCCGGGAAGGCGGTGCCGGTGGCCGGCGGCGGCAGGAAGGACGCGCCCCACCGCGCCTTGAGCAGGAACACCGCCATCTGCGCGCGTGTGACGTTGCTGCCGGGACAGTAGCCGCCCCCCGCGCAGCCTCCCGTGACGCCGTTGTGGAACAGGTTCTCGATGAACGGATAAAAGGCGTTCTGCGTCACGTCGGGGAAGCTGCCGCCGACGTGGACGTTCCAGCGCTTGACGAAGGCATTGGACGAGAGCGTCTCCTCAAAGGAGGCGTCCCAGTGCGGCTGGGGACGCGTCCCACCGACCGTCAGCTCGTAGCAGTCGGCCGTGGCCGCAAAGCAGTCGGTCGCCGTGCCCGCGGCGATCGAGCCGTAGTCGGCGCTCGCGTCGTCCAGGGTGTAGGTCCCGCCGGCCGGGCCCTGCGCGTTCGAACCCGCGCCGGCCAGCGGTAGAGGCGCGGCGGACGCGTTGCCGTAGGCGGTATCCACCGTCACGCGCTCTCCGACTTCGAGCACCCCGTTGACGTTGGAAGCGCCGCCGCTGGCGCGAACGTCGACCGCGGCAGGCCGCGCCGCCGGAAACCCGAGGGCCCGACTCTCGACGCCCATGTTCGAGCCGTCCTGGTTGAAGCTGTCCCAGACCACGACGAACATCCCGTCGTTTCCCGCCGCCACGCGCGGGTACCACTGAGTACTCACGGTGAAGAGGTTGATCGGGAACTCGGCGCCGGCGCGCTTGCCCGTGGAGTCGAAGAGCTGCCCGAAGATGCCGAAGGCGTTCCCCGGGGCGGGCTCGTCCTGACCCGCGCTCATCCAGACGATGCCGAAGCTGTCGTCGGGCGCGACCGCAACCCGCGAATCGGACTGGATCCCGGTCGTATGGGTGTTGACGTTGAATTCCGGGCCGAGCTTGTTGCCCGAGGCGTCGAGCCGTTGCGCATAGACCCCGCCGGCGGCACCGTCCTGCAGGTAGCTCGACCACGTGACGATCGCCTGGCCCGTCGAGTCGAGTGCGACGTCCGGCGCGTACTGCGATCCGGCCCCGGTCGTGTTGACCTGGAACTCGCCTCCGACGGGTGTGCCGCTGTTGTCGTAGCGGCGCGCCATGATGTCCCCGAACTGCGGACCCCCGCCGCCGCGGGGACTGTCCGGAATCGGCGCCAGCGAAACGTCCTGGTCGCTCTTCCACACGACGACGAAGTTGCCCGACGCATCCATCGCGAGGCTCGGGGTTTCCTGTCGGCCCGTCGTGTATTGGTTGACCTGGAACTCGCTCCCCTGCGGCGTGCCCGCGGCGTCGAATCTCTGCCCGAAGACGCCCTGGCCCGAGCCGTCCTGGCCGGAGACGCTTGCCCACACCACCACGAAATCCCCCGCGGAGCTCATCGCGATCTGCGGGAGTATCTGACCGCCGGGGGTGTAGGTGTTGACGAGGATGTCGCCGCCCTGCGGCACCCCGGAGCTGCTGAACCGTCGGGCGCGAACCTCGAAGTGCCCGCCGTACTGAAGGTCGGTCCATGCGACGACGAAATTGCCCGCCGCGTCCGAAGCGACACTGCTGGGGAACTGAAAGCCGGTCGTGTAAGCGTTGACCGCGAACTCGGCGCCGAAAGGAGCGCCTTTCGAGTCCAGGATCCGCCCGACGACCCCGTCGCTGTTGCCGTCCTGCTGAGACGAGGCCCAGACCACGACGAAGTTGCCTGTCGAACCCAGGGTCCCGATCGCGGAGGATTGCTGGTTATTCAACGTCGTGATGTTGACCTGGAGCTCGGGGCCGCTGACCGGGAACTGGGCGGATGCCGCGACGCTGACCGCGAGCGACGCAGCCGCCGCGAAAACTGACTTCATCCCCACATTCTGGACACAGCGGACCGCCCCGAGCGCGAGCGCTCCGGGGGCCCACCACGAGGAGAGCCTCATGCGCATGTACTCCTTACCCGGAGAGAGCGAGATTTCTGTTCGGCAGGGATCAGTTTCCGTAGAGCTGGAGCAGGAAGTTCTTGACCAGGAAGACCGCCATCTGCTGCCGGAGGACGGAGCTGGCCGGGCAGTACAAGAGGGGAGTCGCCTGGCAGCCGCCGGTGACCTGCTGGTTGTAGAGGTCTTCGATGAAGTTGCAGGTCGGATTGGGGCAACCGAGCACATCGCCGAAAATGCCCGTCCCGTCCGGGGGAACGTAGGCCGCGCCGTACTTCGTCTTGAGAAGGAAAATGGCCATCTGCTGACGGGTCACGGGGTTGTCCGGGCAGTAGTTGCCGTTGCCGCAGCCCGCCGTGATGCCTTCGCGCACGAGCTCTTCGATCCAGCGGGCGAACGGGTTGTCCGCGGGAACGTCGGGGAACGCCGTGCCGGTGGCCGCCGGTGGCAGAAAGGCGGCGCCCCACTGCGCCTTCAGCAGAAACACCGCCATCTGGGCGCGGGTGACGTTGTTCGCGGGACAGTATCCGCCTCCGGCGCAGCCGCCGGTGATCCCGTTGTGGAAGAGGTTCTCGATGAAGGGATAGAAGGCGTTCTGCGGCACGTCCGCGAAGCTGCCGCCGACGTGCAGCGCCCAGCGGTGCGTTCGGCTGTCGAACGAGAGCGTCTCGTCCAGGGCCGCGTCCCAGTGGGCGGCCGGGCGCGTCCCTCCGACCGTCGCCTCGTAGCAGTTCTCGGTGCCTCCGCAGCTGCCCGTGGCGCCCGCCGGAAGCGTACTGTAGTCGGCGGCCGCGTCGTGAAG
Source organism: uncultured Acidobacteriota bacterium (assembly GCA_963782585.1). Lineage (GTDB taxonomy): Bacteria > Acidobacteriota > Thermoanaerobaculia > UBA5066 > Gp7-AA6 > DAHUXD01. The sequence continues at coordinate 132,092 of CAWAKL010000011.1, read as the reverse complement.
CGTGTAGGTACCGCCGGGCGGGCCGCCGAGCGTGGCGGTTCCGGTCAGCGCCAGCGGATCGCCCGTATTGTTGCGGTATGCGGGGCGGACGATGACGCGCTCGCCGGGCTCGAGGAGGCCGTTGAGGTTCGAGGCTCCGCCGCTGGCCACCGCGTCGGCGTCCGCCGGCGCGCCGCGCGGCTGCTCGCGCAGCCGGCCGAAGACGCCGTAGCCGGCCCCATCCTGTCCGGCGCTCTCCCAGACGGCCACGAACTGTCCGAGCTGCGCGTTCGCGGTGATGTGCGGGAGCTGCTGGTGGCCCGAGGTCGTGGCGTTGAGCACCGTCTCGACCTGGTCCCGGCGGCCGCCGTTGGCGAAGTGCTGGGCCACGATCGCTTCGCTGTTCGGGTCGCCCTCGTTGCCGAAGCTCTCCCAGACGACCGTGAAGTCGCCCTCGGGTCCGGCGGCGACGTGCGGGTTGCGCTGCGTCCCCGTCGTGTACGTGTTGACGTTGAACTCCGGTCCGAGCTTCGTGCCGCCGAAGTCGAGCCTCTGGCCGTAGATGCCGGGCCCGTCGCCGTCCTGAAGGAAGCTCTGCCACACGACGATCGCCTGGCCGAAGGGGTCGAGCGCGACGTCCGGCTGGTACTGCGCGCCGAGACTCCGTCGTATTGACCTGGAACTCTCCGCCGAGCGGAGTGCCGTCGAAGGCGTAGGCGCGCGCCATGACGGCGCCGCTCTGCTCGTCCTGCTCGCTGCTCCAGGTCACGATGAACTCGCCGCTGGTCAGGATCGCGACGCGCGGATTGCGCTGATAGCCCGTCGTGTACTGGTTGATCTGGAACTCGCCGCCGACCTTGGCTCCGCTGGCGTTGAAGCGCTGGCCGAACACGCCCGACTCGGACGGATCGATGCCGGAGTAGCTGTGCCACACGATGACGAACTCGCCGCCGGCGGCGACGGCCACCGCCGGATTCTGCTGGAAGCCCGTCATGTACGTCTCGACGGCAGTCGCGGAGTTGAGCGTGACGTTGTTCTCGTTGCGCCGCTCGAAGAAGATGTTCCCGTCGTTGCGGCCCGGATCCGACCAGACCACCACGAAGTTGCCGGCGAGGTCGGCGGCGACGCGAGCGCCGTACTGCTCGCCGGTGTAGTTGTTGATCACGAACTCGGAGGAGAGCGGCGCGCCCTGCTCGTTGAAGATGCGTCCGGTCACCTTGCTCGGAGAGCCCGACGCCCAGACCACGATCATCTTTCCGGTCTGGCCCATCACCGCCACGTCCGGATCCCGCTGGTCGCCGGTCGTGATCGCGTTGACCGGGAACTCGGGACTCTGAACCGGGTACTGCGCTTCGGCGGCCGCCGCCGCCAAGGTCGCGACACACAGAATCGCCGGACGGAACCGCGCGAGACTCCGCATGAGACCCCCCTGTGCGTTGGTGAAACCGGCCGAATCATGGCACGAGCGGGGGACTCCGGAAGGGGCGGGCTCGGCTTTTTTTTAACCCCCGTAGAGCACGAGGCCGAACGTCTTCGTCAGAAACACCGCCATCTGGCCGCGGTTGTTGGGGTTGGTCGGGCAATAGAGCGGCGGCGTCACCGAGCAGCCGCCGGTCACGCCGCGGTCGAAGAGCTCTTCGATCCAATCCGAGAACCCGGTGCCGGGCGTGCAGGGGACGTCGTCGAAGACCTGCGTGCAGGCGGGCGGGAGATAGGTTGAGCCTTCGAGAGTCTTGAGCAGAAACACGGCCATCTGCTGCCGCGTGACCGTGTTGTTCGGGCAGTACAGGCCGCCGCCGCAGCCGCCCGTGATGGCGAGATCGGCGAGTTCTTCGATCCAGGGATCGAATGGGCTGCCGGTGCAGGGCACGTCCGGGAAGACGGTGCCGGTGCAGGGAGGGGGGATGTGGGCGGACCCGAACTTGGACTTGAGAAGGAAGACCGCCATCTGCGCGCGTGTGACCGGGTTGGTCGGGCAGTAGCCGCCTCCGGAGCAGCCGCCGGTCACGCCGTTGTGGAAGAGATTCTCGATAGCGGCATAGAAGATGTTGGCGGTCGGAACGTCGGGGAAGCTCTCGCCGAGGTGCAGCACCCAGGTGTGCGGCAGGCCCACCGAGAGCGCCTCCTGAAGAAGCGCGTCCCAGTGCTGGACCGGGCGCACGGCGGGATCGGAGACGGTGACCTCGTAGCAGTCTCCGGTGGAGTTGCAGGGCCCGGTGTCTCCGGGAAGGGTCGGCGGGTACCCGGCGGTCGCGTCGTCGAGCGTGTAGGTCGCGCCGGGGGGGCCGGAGAAGTCGGTCGCGGCTCCCAGGATCGTCACCTCCGACTCTCCCTGATTGACCCAGGCGGTTTCCACCCGCACCGACTCGCCCGGCTCGATCACAGAGCTCAGGTTGCCCAGAGGCACGGGCGCCACGGTGATCGGCGCGGCGGCATGCACAGCGCCCCGGCGCGCGAAAACGCCGTAGCCATTGTTGTCGGACGACTGCCAGGTGACGACGAAGATTCCGGCGCTGTTCAGCGCAATCTGCGAGCCGTACTGGTAGTCGGTCGTCGTCGAGTTGACCATGAAGTCGCTCGAGACGGGAGTGCCGAACCGGTCGAACATGCTTCGCCGCCACTCCCGAATCACCGCCGTCGAGAGGATTGCCCGTCCACGACACGACGAAGTTGCCGGCGTCGTCCGACGCCACCCGCGAGGAGGCCTGGAATCCGGAGGTGTAGGTCGTGTTGACCGCGAACTCGCCGCCGATCGGCGCGCCCGCGGTGTCGTACCGGCGTGCGAAGACTCCGATGCCGGCCGGTAGAACCTGGCCGTCCCACGCGACGACGAAGGAGCCAGAGCCGCTCATCGCGACGTCCGCCTCGGGAGACAGGTTGGAGTCCCTGGTTGACTGCGAGGTCGCCGGTCACGGGATTTCCGCTCGCGTCGTAACGCCGGGCGAGGATGCCCGTCCCCGCCGCGCCGTAGCCTTCCCAGGCGACGACGAAGCCGCTGCCCGACTCGCCACGCCGCGCGCATTCTGGTACGTCGGTCGTATGAGCGTTGACGACGAACTCGTCCGAGGCCGGAGCGTCCGAGCTGTCGAAGAGGCGGGCCACCACGTCGGTGAAGGTCGGTCACGCCCTCGCGCGTCCACACGACGACGAAGTTGCCGGAGGGATCCGAAGCGACGCGAGGGTCGAAGACGGTGAGAGTCCCCGTGTTGACGGGGAAACTCGCGCCCGCGGGCGTCCCGTCGGCATGAAACCGCCGCGCGCGGACGCTCGTCTCGCCCTCCTGCCAGGCGACGATGAACCTCCCGGATTGGTCCTTGGCCACGTCGTCGAAGTACTGGTGCGCATCGGACGGATCGATCGCGAACTCGCCGCCCTCGGCGTCTCCCGCCGCGTCGTAGAGCCGAGCGAAACTGTCATAGCTCGAGGAGCTCCCGTCGTCGGTCCAGGTCACGACGAAGCGGCCCGTGCGGTCGATCGAGACGCCATAGTTGTATTGGTAGCCCGTGGTGCCTTCAGAGACCTGAAACTCCGATTGCATGAACGGGATCTGGGCGCGGGCGTGCGCGGCGAGGGTGAGCGAGGCGAGGACGAGGACCGCGAACCTGGTAAGGGCCTTCACGGATTCCTCCTTCGCGTATCTGTTCCGAGTGAGCTGCAGCTCAGTTCATACACCCGCCGCCCTGCGAAAGCGAGACGGTTTCGTCGATTGTCAGCCCCCGTACAGCACGAGTCCGAAGGTCTTGACGAGGAAGACCGCCATCTGGCCGCGGTTGTTCGGGTTGGTCGGGCAGTACTGGAGCGGCGCCATGGAGCAGCCGCCGGTGATGCCGCGGTTGTAGAGCTCCTCGATCCAGTCGGAGAACCCGGTGCCGGGCGTGCAGGGGACGTCTTCGAAGATGTCCGCGCAGGCCGGTGGGAGGTAGGTCGAGCCCTCGAAGGCCTTCAGCAGAAAGACGGCCATCTGTTGCCGCGTGACGGTGTTGTCCGGACAGTACAGTCCGCCGCCGCACCCGCCGGTGATGCCGAGGGCTGACAGCTCCTCGATCCAGGGATCGAACGCGCCGCCTGTGCACGGAACGTCCGGGAAGACGGTGCCGGTGCAGGGAGGCGGGATGTGGGCCGAGCCGAACTTGCCCTTGAGGAGGAAGACGGCCATCTGCGCGCGCGTCACGGGATTGCCCGGGCAATATCCGCCTCCGGCGCAGCCGCCGGTGACGCCTTTGTGAATGAGCGTCTCGATGAACCGATAGAACTGATGGCTTGTGGGCACGTCCGGGAAGGTCTCACCGATGTGGAGCACCCACGTGTGCGGAAGGCTGAGGCTCACAGTCTCCTGGAACAGCGTGTCCCAGTGCGCGATGGGCCGGACGGCCGGGTCCGACACCGTGACCGAGTAGCAATCACCGGAGGGAGCGCAGCTCTTGGTCTGTCCCGCCGGGATCGTGTCGTACAAAGCCTGGTTGTCGTTGATCGTGTAGTCGGCGCCGGCGGGCCCGGTGAAGAGAGGAGACGAGCCCGTCACGAGGAGAACGTCTGCCGCGGTGTCGTTGACCCAGGCGGTCTGCAGCAACTGCGTCTCGCCCGGCTCGAACACCCCGTTGCCAAACGAGGATCCTCCGTCCGGCGAGTCGATCGGGTCCGCCTGGATCGTCGGCGCCTTGCCCGGATCCATGACGATCTCCGGCGCGGCACGGGCCCCGCTCTTGCGGCCCTTGATGTCATATGTGGAGGCCGACCCGCTGTTCCAGGCGACGACGAACGAACCGTCGTGCGCGAGCGAGGGGCGAGCACGACGTTGGAGACCGGTCGTGATCTCGTTGACGACGAACTCCGGGCTCACGGCAAAGCCGCCGATGTCGTACAGCCGCGCTCGGACGGCGCTGTTGTCGTTCGTTCCCTCGCCGATCATCAGGGGCACGCTGCCCCAGGTGACGACGAAGTTTCCGGCGGAATCCGAGGCGACCTTCGGTTCGCGTGCCGCGAGGCTCGTGTCGCTGATCGGAAACACGTCGCCGGCGGGCGTCCCGCCCGTGAGGAAGCGGCGCCCCAGCGCGGTGGAGAACAACCCGACCGTGTCGTCCCACACCACGACGAAATCGCCGGCGGCATTCATCGCGACGTCGGGTCGGATCTCGACCTCGAAGACCGCGGCGGTGTTGACCTGGAAGTCTCCGGTCATCGGAGTGCCGCCGTCATCGAACCGGCGCCCGAAGATGCCCTCTCCGCCCTCGCCGTCGCCGAACCACGTGACCACGAAACCCGCCAGCGACATGGCGATTCCGTACGGCCGCTGGAAGCCCGTCGTGAACACATTGACCGGAAACTCGTCGCCGAGGGGCGCGCCGTTGCTGTCGAACCGTCGGGCGACAGCCTCGCTGGCGTCCCCTTCGCCTGATGTCCAGGTCGTCACGAAGTTTCCGGAGGGGTCGGAGGCAACGAACGGATCCGTCGTCGCGACGGCCGTCGAAGTGTTGATCGGAAAGTTGGCTCCGAGGGGCGTCCCGTCGGAACCAAAGCGCTGTCCCCGGATCCCGCCTTCCTCCTCGGCCCAGACGATGACGAATCGGCCCGATGCGTCGCGGGCGATCGATGATGACCCGCGATCGGGGGCGGTGTCCGCGTTCATCGCAAACGGCGCTCCCGACGGTGTGGTGTCGGCGTTGAAGAGCCGGCCGTAGACTTCCGGGTCCGTCGTGGCCTCGCTCCAGGCGACGACGAAGTCGCCGTCCTCACCCATCGCGACGCCATCGGCGTAGTTGTTGCCGGGGTCCGAAGTGTTGACCTGGAACTCCGGCAGGAATGGCGGAAGCTGACACGCGGTCGAGAGGAGCGCGAGCGATGCGAGCGCAAGAAGAGCGAACGTCGGGCGACGGGTCACGAGTCCTCCTCGGTTTTTGAGTGTCAGCCGCCGTACAGAACAAGTCCGAACGTCTTGACGAGGAACACCGCCATCTGGCCGCGGTTGTTCGGGTTGGTCGGGCAGTACAGGAGCGGCGTGAGGTTGCATCCGCCCGTGATGCCTCGATCGTAGAGCTCTTCGATCCAGTCGGAGAACCCGCTTCCGGGCGTGCAGGGGACGTCGTCGAAGATGTCCGTGCAGGCGGGCGGGAGGTAGGTCGAGCCCTCCAAGGCTTTCAAAAGGAAGACCGCCATCTGCTGCCGTGTGACGGTGTTGTTCGGGCAATACAGGCCGCTGCCGCATCCGCCGGTGATGCCGAGAGCGGCGAGCTCCTCGATCCAGGGATCGAAGATGTTGCCGGTGCACGGAACGTCCGGAAACACCGTTCCCGTGCACGGTGGAGGGATGTGCGCCGAGCCGAACTTGCCCTTGAGGAGAAAGACGGCCATCTGGGCGCGCGTGACGGGATTGCCCGGGCAGTAGCCTCCGCCGGCGCAGCCGCCGGTGACGCCCTTGTGGAAAAGCGTCTCGATGAAGCGATAGAACTGGTGGTCGGTCGGCACGTCGGGGAAGCTCTCGCCGAGGTGGAGCACCCATGTGTGCGAAAGGCTGAGGTTCAGAGTTTCCTGGAACTGCGCGTCCCAGTGCTGGACGGGCCGGACGGCCGGGTCCGATACCGTGACCGAGTAGCAGTCGAGGGACGGCGCGCAGCTTTTGGTCTGTCCCGCCGGGATCGTGTCGTACAAGGCCTGATCGTCGTTGATCGTGTAGTCGGCGCCGGCGGGCCCGGTGAAGAGAGGCGACGTCCCCGCCACGGAGAGAACGTCCGTCGCGGTGTCGTTGACCCAGGCGGTCTGCACCACCTGCGTCTCTCCCGGCTCGAACACACCGTTGCCGAACGAGGATCCTCCGTTCGGCGAGTCGCGGATCGCCGGCGCCTTGGGTGGATCCATGACGATCTCCGGCGCCGCGTGGCCCCCGGTCTTGCGCCCCTTGATGTCGTATGTGGAGCCCGACCCGCTGTTGAAGACGACGACGAACGAACCGTTGTCCGCGAGCGAGGGGCGTGCGCGAAACTGGAAACCGGTCGTGATCTCGTTGACGAGGAACTCCGGGCTCACGGCCTCGCCGCTGATGTCGTACAGCCGCGCGTGGACGGCGGTTTCGTCGCCCCCTGAAAACGGCGAGGGCCCGGTGTGCCAGGTGACGATGAAATTTCCAGCGGAATCGGAGGCGACCCTCGGCTGGAAGTTTTCGAAGGTCGAACCGCTGATCGGAATAAAGCCGGCCGGCGTTCCGTCCGAGTCGTAGCGTTGCCCGAGCACGCTGGGGACGCTCCCGATCTCATCTCCCCACACGACGACGAAATCGCCGGCTTTGTTCATCCCGACGTCGGGTCGGATGTCGATCGGGGCCGTCGGGAGGAAGTTGACTTCGATATCGCCGGTCATCGGCGTTCCGGCCTCATCGAACCGGCGCGCGAAAACGCCCTCTGCGCCGTCACCGTCTCCGAACCACGTCACCACGAACCCCGCCGGCGAGTTGGCGACTCCGTACGGCCGCTGGAAGCCGGTCGTGTGCACGTTCACCAGGAATTCGTCGCCGAGGGGAGCGCCGTTGCTGTCGAACCGTCGGGCGGCCGCATCACTCGCGTCGCCCTCGCCGGACGTCCAGCTCGCCACGAAGTTTCCGGACGGGTCGGAAGCGACGAAGGGGTCTGCCGTCGCGAGAGACGTGGACGTGTTGACCTGAAAGTTGGCGCCGAGAGGCGTCCCGTCGGAATCGAAGCGCTGCCCGCGGATTCCGGCTCCTTCTTCGGCCCAGACGATGACGAATCGGCCCTGCGCGTCGCGGGCGATCGCCGACGGCTCGCGGTCCGGGGCGGTGTTGGCGTTCATCGCAAACGGCGCGCCCGCGGGCGTGGTGTCGGAGTTGAAGAGCCGGCCGTAGATTTCCGGGTCCGTCGTGGCCTCGTTCCAGGCGACAACGAAGTCGCCGTCCTCACCCATCGCGACGCCGTCGGTGTAGTTGTTGCCGGGATCGGATGTGTTGACCTGGAACTCCGGCAGAAACGGCGGAAGCTGACACGCCGTCGAGACGAGGGCGAGCAGGGCGAGCGCAAGAAGAGCGAACGTCGAGCGACGGGTCACGGGTACTCCTGTTCGAAGATGAGTGTCAGCCGCCGTAGAGCACGAGTCGGAACGTCTTCGTCTTTATGGGTTAGCCCCCATAGAGTACCAGCCCGAACGTCTTGGTCAGGAACACCGCCATCTGGCCGCGGTTGTTCGGGTTGGTCGGGCAGTACTCGAGCGGCGCCATGGAGCAGCCGCCGGTGATCCCGCGGTTGTAGAGCTCCTCGATCCAGTCGGAGAACCCGACGCCGGGCGTGCAGGGGACGTCTTCGAAGATCTGCGTGCACGCGGGAGGGAGGTAGGCCGAGCCTTCGAAGGCTTTGAGCAGGAAGACGGCCATCTGCTGGCGCGTGACGGTGTTGTTCGGACAGTACAGTCCGCCGCCGCAGCCGCCGGTGATGCCGAGCGCCGCGAGCTCCTCGATCCAAGGATCGAAGGCGCCGCCAGTGCACGGCACGTCGGGGAAGACGGTGCCGGTGCAGGGGGGCGGAATGTGGGCCGAGCCGAACTTGGACTTCAGAAGGAAGACGGCCATCTGGGCGCGCGTGACGGGGTTGGCCGGGCAGTAGCCGCCGCCGGCGCAGCCGCCGGTGACACCCTTGTGAAAGAGCGTTTCGATGAAGGCATAGAACTGGTTGGCGGTCGGAACGTCCGGAAAGCTCTCGCCGAGATGGAGCACCCATGTGTGCGGCAGGCTGAGGCTGAAGCTCTCCTGCATGATCGCGTCCCAGTGCTGGACGGGCCGGACGCCTGGCGCTGACACGGTGACGGAGTAGCAATCGCCCGTCTGGCCGCAGCTCTTCGTCTGACCCGCCGGGATGGTGTCGTAGAGGGCCATGTCGTCGTCGATCGTGTAGTCGGCGCCCGGAGGGCCGGTGAAGAGAGGGACAGACCCGAAAATGGACTCCACGTCGGCCGAGGTGTCGTTGACCCAGGCGGTTCGAATCACCTGCGTCTCGCCGGGCTCGAAGACGCCGTTGCCGAGAGCCACGCCCGGCGAGGAAGTCAGCATCGAGGTCGGATCGATCAGGATCGACGGCGCCGCTCGCGCGCCCGACTTACGCGCCTTCACGAGGTAATCGCCGAGCGCGCCGCTCGTCCAGGCGACCACGAACGAGGCGTCATTCGCGAGCGACGGACGCGCCCGGAACTTGTCGTCGCTCGTGAAGTTGTTGATCGCGAACTGAGGGCTGACCGCGTTGCCGCCGATGTCGTACAGGCGCACGGACACGGTGGGAACAGGGAAGCCGGCGGCCGCGGAGGGGCCGTCCGAGACTTCGGGAGGATCGAAGTGTCCTCGCCAGGCCACGAGGAAGTTGCCGAAGGCATCCGACGTCACGCGGGGCTCACGGGCGTCGAGCGTTCCCTCGCTGATCGGAAAGACGTCGCCCGCCGGCGTGCCGTTGGCGTTCCACCGGCGGCCTGCAACGCTGTACACCGGGTCCCCGTCGTCCCAGACGACGACGAAGTCGCCCTTCGCGTTCATGGCGACGTCCGGCGAGGAGGGCTCGGGAGCCGTGAGCGGGCTGGAATTGACTTCGAGATCGCCGGTCACGGGGGTCCCTTCGGCGTCGAACAGCCGCGCGAAGATGCCGTTGCCGCCCCCGCTCCCTTCTCCGCCCCAGCTGACGACGAAGCCTTCCGGCGACATCGCCGCTCCGCCGGCCGCCTGGTACCCCGTCGAGAACGAGTTCACCTGGAACTCGTCGCTGAGCGGTGCCCCGTTGCTGTCGAAACGCCGTGCCACCACCTCGGGGTTCGGCACGCTGGCGGCCGTCCAGGCGACGATGAAGTTGCCAGAGGGATCCGAGGCGACGTGCGGAGCGCCGACGAGAACGGTCGTCGACGTGCTGACCGGGAAGTTCCCGCCGAGCGGCGTCCCGTCGGCTTCGAAGCGGCGGCCCCAGATGAAGCTGCCGTCCTCCGCCCACACGGCGACGAAGCGGCCCTGCGCGTCCATTGCGATCGAGGACTCGTCCTGGGCGTTCGTCGTCGCGGCGTTCACCGGGAAGGGATCGCCGAGCGGCGCGCTCACGCGGTCGAAGCGCCGGCCCAGGATCTCGTCGTCGTACTCCTGCCAGCAGACGACGAAATCGCCGCCTCCGCCGATGGCGACGTCTCCGGATTCGTTGTCGCCCGCACCGGATGTATTCACGTCGAACTGGGGGAGAAAGATGGGGAACTGGCAGGCGGTCGCGCCGAGGGCGAGCGATACAGGGATCGCGAGCTTGAGAAGGGATCTCACGGACTCCTCCTGGTTTTAGCCTCCGTACAGTACGAGTCCGAACATCTTAGTCAGGAAGACCGCCATTTGCCCGCGGTTATTCGGGTTGGTCGGGCAATAGAGCGGCGGCGCGACGGAGCAGCCGCCGGTGATGCCGCGGGCGGCGAGCTCCTCGATCCAGTCGGAGAACCCCTCTCCCGGCGTGCAGGGGACGTCGTTGAAGAGGCCGGCGCAGTCGGGCGGGAGGTACCCGGAGCCCTCGAAGGTCCTCAAGAGAAACACCGCCATCTGTTGCCGCGTGACCGGATTGTTCGGGCAGTACGCCCCGCCTCCGCACCCTCCCGTGACGTTCAGGTCGGCGAGCTCCTCGATCCACGGGTCGAAGGGCCCGCCCGAACAGGGCACGTCGTTGAAAACGGTTCCGGTGCAGGGCGGCGGCACGTGGGCGGCGCCGAACTTGGCCTTCAGGAGAAACACCGCCATCTGCGCGCGCGTGACCGCACTGGTGGGGCAGTAACCGCCTCCCGCGCAGCCCCCCGTTACGCCGTTGTGGAGAAGCATCTCGATGAAGCTGTAAAAGAGATGCGACGTAGGCACGTCGGCGAAGCTCTCGCCGATGTGAATCACCCAGGTCCTCGGTACGCCGACGTTCAAAGTCTCCTGCAGGCGAGCGTCCCAGTGCGCGGCCGGCCGAACAGCCGGATCGGAAACGGAGATCGAGTAGCAATCCGCTCCGTCGACACAGCTCGCCGTCTGGCCGGCCGGGATGGTTCCGTAGGAGGCGGCGCTGTCCGCGAGCGTGTAGGCGGCGCCCGGAGGGCCCGTGAATCCGACGGCGGTGCCCGTAACGGCCGCCCCCGCCGCCGTGTCGTTGACCCACGCGGTTTGCGGAACCAGAGACTCCCCGGGCTCGAAGACGCCGTTGCCGTTGCCGCCGCCGTTCGGAGAGGAAACGCCCGCGGTCGGATCGATGACGAACTGCGGGCTCGCGCGGAGCCCGCTCTTGCGGCCCTGGACGCCGGTCTGGTAGTTCATCTCGGTCGAAAACGCGACGACGAAGGAGCTGTCGTCGGAGAGAGAGAGCAGTGGACGGGACTGGGACCCGGCGGTGACCTCGTTGACCTGGAACTCGTTGCCGGCGAGGCTGCCGTCGGCGCCGAAGAAGCGCCCCGCGACGGCGTTCGTGTCCGCTCCACCGAGAGTGACGAGATTGCGGTTCCAGGCGACCAGGAAGTTGCCGGCCGAATCCGAGATGACACGCGGCGAGTCGCCGACGACTCCGGGCGCGCTGCCGCTGATCGGAAAGACGCCGCTCGCCGGAGTTCCGGACGCGTTCCACCGTCGCCCCTGCACGGTGCTGGACGTGTAATCCCCGTCACTCCACACAACGACGAAATCGCCGGCGGCGTTCATGGCGACGTCCGGAGCGCCGGGCGATACCGGCGGTGTCGTGTAGACCGGGAAATCGTTTGTCACGGGGTTGCCCGCGGCATCGAACAGTCGGGCGAAGACACCGTTGCTCGTGCCGCTGCCCGCGCCCTCCCACGCCACGGCGAACCCGGTCTGCGACATCGCGATCCGGCCGAGGCTCTGTAACCCCGTGGTGAACTGATTGACCGGAAACTCGTCGCCGATCGGTGTCCCGGTGCGATCGAAGCGCCTGGCCAGAAGATCGTAGTTGTCCTCGTCTTCGTACAGCGTCCAGACGACCGCGAAGTTGCCAGATGCGTCCGACGCGACATGGGGAGGGCTGAAGTAAGACTCTCCGGGGGCGGTCGAGGTGTTGACCTGGAAGCTGTCGCCGCGCGGCGTTCCGTCGGACTCGAAGCTGCCGTGCCCGAATGAAGTCGCCGGCGTCGCTCCAAGCGACGACGAACCGCCCCGAGGCGTCACTGGCGACCGACGCGCCGCTTGCGCCATCGCCCAGCGGGAACGGGTCGTCCAGAGGAGCCGTTTGCGCGTCGAATCGGCGGCCGAGCAACGTGTCCGGGCCCGCGTTCTGCCCCCAGATCACGACGAATTCGCCGTTGTCGTTCAGGACGACGCCAGCCGCTTGTTTGACCACGCCGTCGGTGGCCGTGACCGGAAACTCGGGCAGAAAAACGGGGACCTGCCCGAATGCGGGTCCGGCGAGGGCCAGCGACGCGAACGCGAGAACCGTGAGCCTGGAGCCGATCATCAGGGGTTTCCTCCTCGGTGCCGCGTCAGCCGCCGTACAGCACGAGTCCGAACGTCTTGACGAGAAACACCGCCATCTGGCCTCGGTTGTTCGGGTTGGTCGGACAGTACAGGGGAGGCGTCACGGAGCAGCCGCCCGTGATGCCGCGGTCGGCGAGCTCTTCGATCCAGTCGGAGAAGCCGGAGCCGGGCGTGCAGGGAACGTCGTCGAAAACCTGCGTGCAGGCGGGCGGCAGGTAGGTCGAGCCCTCGAAAGCCTTCAGCAGGAACACGGCCATCTGCTGCCGCGTCACCGTGTTGTTCGGGCAGTACAGCCCGCCGCCGCAGCCGCCGGTGATGCCGAGGGCCGCGAGCTCCTCGATCCAGGGATCGAACGCGCCGCCCGTGCAGGGCACGTCGGGAAAAACGAGGCCGGTGCAGGGTGGCGGGATGTGGGCCGAGCCGAGACTTGGACTTCAGGAGGAAGACGGCCATCTGCGCGCGGGTGACGGGATTGCTCGGACAGTAGCCGCCTGCCCGCGCAGCCGCCGGTGACGCCGTTGTGGAAGAGCGTTCTCGATGAATGCATAGAACTGGTTGGCCGTCGGAACGTCGGGGAAGCTGTCGCCGATGTGGATCGCCCACGTGTGCGGGATGCCGAGATTGAGGGTTTCCTGGAACAGCGCGTCCCAGTGCTGGGTGGGCCGGACGGCCGGATCCGAGACCGTGACCGAATAGCAGTCGCCCGCATCGATGCAGCTCCGAGTCTGTCCGGCGGGAAGAGTTCGTAGGTGGCTGTGCCGTCGTTGATCGTGTAGCGGCGCTCGCGGGGCCAGTGAAGAGCGGGCTGGTGCCCGAGACGTCGAGACGTCGGCCGCGATGTCGTTGCCCAGGCGGTCCGGAGACCTGCGTCTCCCCGGGCTCGAAGACGCCGTTGCCGGGCGCTTGCGGCGACGAGGAGAGGACTCTCGTTCGGGTCGATCACGATCTCCGGCGCCGCCCGCACGCCGCTCTTGCGTGCCTTGACGTTGTAGGTGCCGGCTCCGGGCTGCTGGTCCAGGAGACGACGAACGAGCCGTCATCCGCGAGCGAGGGCGCGGACTGAACTTGTTTCCCGTCGTGATCTCGTTGACCTGGAACTCGGGCGCTGACCGCGAAGCCCCCGATGTCGAAGAAGCGTGCGCCCCGAAAAGATGTCCGAGCCGGCCGGCGCGGAGGGTCGAGGCCTTCGGGCGGGTTGAAGACCCCGCGCCACACGACCAGGAAATTGCCCGGGGCGTCCGACGACGACCTGAGGGGACGATGGCGTGCCCGTCGGCAAGTTGATCGGGAATACGGCGCCCAGCGGCAGCCCGGCCTTGTCGAACCGGCGTCCGAAGGCGTGGAACTCCTCGCCGATTCCGTCGTCCCAGACGACCACGAAGTCCCCGTCGCGCTCATCGCAGCGTCCGGCAGCGTGTTCTTCGGCCGAGAGCGGCGCCGTGTGGACGTGAAGATCGGAGGTCACCGGGTTGCCGGCGGGATCGAAAAGCCGCGCGAAGATGCCGCTGGTCGCTCCGCTCCCGACGCCGCCCCAGCTGACGACGAAGCCCGCCGGCGACATGGCCACGTCTCCGACCCATTGTTCACCCGTCGTGAAAACGTTCACCGGGAACTCGTCGCCGAGCGGCGCGCCGTGGCTGTCGAAGCGGCGCGCCTTGACCTCGTCGCGTCCGATGCGCTCCTCCACGTCCAGACGACGACGAAGTTGCCGGATGGATCGGACGCGATGCGCGGACGCGAGCGATTGAACGGGCGTCGTCGTGTTGATCTGGAAGGTCCCGCCGAGAGGATTCCCATCCGCGTCGAAGCGGCGTCCCCAGATCGAGGTGCCCTCGATCCAAACGACCACGAACCGTCCCGACTCGTCCCGCGCGATCGAGGAGTCGACCCCGTGTCGTCGTGACTTCGTTGACAGGGAAGGGGTCGCCGAGCGGCGCGCTCTGAGAATCGAAGCGGCTGCCGAGGACGTCGGAACGGTGGCATCGGCCTGGCCCCAGGTCACGATGAAGCCGGCCGTCCTCGTCGATCGCACGCTCCGTCGGCGAGGGACGTAACTCGTCGGTCGTGTCGACGCCGATCTCCGGGAAGAAGACCGGAAGCTGGCACGCTGACGTGGCGAGAGCGAGCGAGGCGAGCGCGAAGACCGTGAGCCGGGGGCGGGCCTTCACGAATTCCGCATCCTCTAACCTCCGTACAGGACGAGTCCGAACATTTTGGTTAGGAACGCCGCCATTTGCCCGCGGTTGTTCGGATTCGTCGGGCAGTAGAGGGGCGGCGTGACCGAGCAACCGCCGGTGATGCCGCGGTCGGCGAGTTCCTCGATCCAGTCGGAGAATCCCACCCCGGGCGTGCAGGGGACGTCGTCGAAGACCCCCGTACAGGCGGGGGGCACGTAGGTCGAGCCCGCGAGGGCCTTGAGCAGGAAGACCGCCATCTGCTGCCGGATGACGGTGTTGTTCGGACAGTAGAGCCCGCCGCCGCAGCCGCCGGTGATGCCGAGCGACGCGAGCTCCTCGATCCAGGGATCGAACGCGCCGCCCGTGCAGGGGACGTCGGGGAATACGGTGCCCGTGCAGGGGGGCGGGACGTGGGCCGCGCCGAACTTCGACTTCAGGAGAAAGACCGCCATCTGGGCCCGCGTGACGGGGTTCGCCGGGCAGTAGCCGCCTCCCGCGCAGCCGCCGGTGACGCCGTTGTGAAAGAGCGTCTCGATGAACGGATAAAAGATGTTGTCCGACGGAACGTCGGGGAAGCTCTCGCCGATGTGCAGCATCCAGGTGTGAGGGACGCCGACGAAAAGCGCCTCCTGAAGCCGGGCATCCCAATGCTGCACGGGCCGTGACGCGGGCACGTTGAGGGTCACCTCAATGCAGTCACCCGTATCGTCGCAGCTTCCGCTCGCGCCGGCCGGCACGGTTCCGTAAATCGCACCCGCCGCCTCGACGACATAGAGGTTGCCGGCGCCGGGACCGGAGAAATCGGTCGCGCCTCCGGCGAGGTCGACGAGATCGGAGGCCGACTCGTTGACCCAGGCCGTCTCGACGCGTGCCGTCTCACCCGGCTCGAGGATGCCGTTTTCGGCCACGGCCGACGGGACGTTGGCGGTCGGGACATCCACTGAAATCTCCGCGGCGGCGGCGACCGCGCTCCGGCGCGCGAACACTCCATAGTAGGAGTCGTCCTGCGAGCTCCAGGTCACGACGAACTGCCCCGCGTCGTTCAACGTGACGTTGGCGTGGTACTGATCCTCGTCCGTGGCCTCGTTGACGACGAAGGGCGGCGTGATCGGAGTTCCGAAGTGGTCGAAGCGGCGCGCGATCATGCCGGATCCGTCGCCGTCGCCGTCCTGATGCGTCCAGGCCACGATGAAGTTGCCCGCGTGGTCGGACTTCACGCGGGCCCCGCCCTGCGTGTCGGTCGCCGCGCCGCTCACCGGGAACTCGCCGCCGCGGGGCTGGCCGGCCGCGTCGAAGAGCCGCGCGAAGATGCCTTCGTAGCTCGGTGGCACGAGCCCGCTCCAGACGACGACGAACTCGCCGGCGGCGCTCGTGGCCAGGTCGGACCCCGACACGGCGTTGACAAGAACACCCTCGTTGACCTTGAAGTCGCCGCCGAGCGCGGCTCCGTCCGCGTCGAAGCGGCGCGCGAAGATCCCCGGGCCCTCCGTCGCCTTCTCCGCCCCACGAGACGACGAAGCCGCCGGCCGACATGGTGACGCCTCCGGCGTCCTGCGTGTCCGTGGTGTACGCGTTCACGATGAACTCGTCCGTGACCGGCGTCCCGAAGCTGTCGAAGAGCCGCGCCGCGACGTCCTCTCCCAGGAGCGCGCTCGTCCAGACCACGACGAAGTTGCCGGAGTCATCGCCGGCCACCTGCGGCGAACCCGCCGGGATGAACGGGTCACTGACCGGGAACCGGTCGCCGAGGGGCGTGCCGTCGACATCGAACCGGCGCGCGAAGACGCTGGCGCCCTCCTGCCAGACGGCGACGAACCGTCCGGAGGCGTCCTTCGCGACGGTGGCCTCGGACTGGTTGGTCAGCCCCCTCGCCACTTCGACGCCGGTGAGCCCGGGCGGCGGGCCGAAGGGGAACTCTCCGGTCTCGGGCGCGCCGGACTCGTCGTAGAGCCGGCCGAACGCGAGATCGCCCTCAATCGTTTCGTCGTACCCCGACCAAGCCACGACGAAGCGGCCGACCTTGTCGATCGCCACTCCGTTCCCCTCCTGGTAGTCGTACGTCTGCTCGTTGACCTGGAACTCCGGCAACATCGGAGGGACCTGGGCGAGGGCGGGCGTGGCTAGGGCGAGCGAGGCGAGAACGAGGACCGCGAACCTGGGGTAGGTCGTCACGGCGTCCTCCTTGGCGATGTCCCCGAGAGCGGGTGCCGCAGTTCATACACCCGCGGCCGCCCAGAAATCCTAAGCGGTCCGCGGCGGATGTCTCAGTCCGACCCGTAGAGCTCGAGACCGAACGTCTTGACCAGGAAGACGGCCATTCGGCCGCGATTATTGGGGTTGTCCGGGCAGAAGAGAAGCGGCGACGGCGAACATTCGGCGACGATCTGGCGATCGGCAGCTCCTCGATCCAGTCCGCGAACGGCTCGGGCACGTCACGTCGTCGAAGACACTCGTACAGATCGGCGGGACGTAGGTCGAGCCTTCAAACGCCTTCAGGAGAAACACCGCCATCTGCCGCCGGGTCACCGTGTTGCCCGGGCAGTACAGGCCGCCGCCACAACCGCCGGTAATGCCGAGGGCGGCGAGCTCCTCGATCCACGGATCGAAGGGGCCGCCGGTGCACGGCACGTCGGGGAAGACGGTCCCGGTGCAGGGCGGCGGCACGTGCGCCTGGCCGAACTTCGACTTCAGGAGGAAGACCGCCATCTGGGCACGGGTGACCGGGTCCGCGGGGCAGTAGTTTCCGGCCGCGCAGCCTCCGGTGACGCCGTTGTGGAAGAGAGTCTCGATGAAGGCGTAGAACTGGTCGTCCGTCGGCACGTCGGGGAAGCTCTCGCCGATGTGCAGCGTCCAGGTCTTGGGCACGCCGATACTCAGCGTCTCCTGCAGGAGGCCGTCCCAGTGCTGGACGGGCCGGACCGCGGGCGCCGACACCGTGATCGAGTAGCAGTCGTCGTTGTCGAAACAGCTCGCGCTCGCGCCGCCGGCGATGGTCTGGTAGTCCGCCGCGCCATTGTTGATCGTGTAATCCGCGCCGGCCGGTCCCGTGAAGAGCGGCGCCGCGCCGGAAAGCTCTACGCTCGCTTCCGTGTCGTTGGCCCAGGCGGTCCGCGGTATGACAGTCTCCCCGGGCTCGAAGACGCCGTTCCCCAGATTCCCGCTCGGAGACGATAGCCCGTCGAGGACGGGGTCGACGTCGATCTGCGGCGCCGCACGGATCCCGCTCTTGCGGCCCTTCACGTCGTAGGTGTATTCCGTGCCTCCGGTCCAGGAGACGACGAATGTCCCGTCGCGCGCCACGCCCACGTCGGGATGGAAGTGATAGCCGGTCGTGGTCTCGTTGACGACGAACTCGGAGGAGACCGAGAACCCTCCGATGTCCCAGTAGCGCGCCGCGATGGCGAGGGACTCGGGGTCCTCCGACTGCCACGCGACGAGGAAGTTGCCGGCCCAGTCCGACGCGACCCGGGGGTCGATCGCGCTCGCCGTCCCCTTGCTGACCGGGAAGACGTCCCCCATCGGCGAGCCGTCGGACGCGTAGCGGCGGCCCGACGACGTGAAGAAGTTGTTGTACGCGTCGTGCCAGACCACGACGAAGTCGCCCGCCCCGTTCATGGCGACGTCCGGCCGGCCGTTGTCGCCCATGAGCGTGGCGGTGTTGACCTGGAGGTCTCCGGTCATCGGGTTTCCGGCCGCGTCGAAACGTCTCGCGAAGATCGCAAAGCCGGACCCTCCGGCCCCGGCCGACGTTACGGCTCCGAACCAGCTCACGACGAAACCGGACGGTGACACGGAGACTCCCGACACGGTCTGGAACCCCGGTGTGAACACATTGACCGGAAACTCGTCGCCGAGCGGAGCGCCGTTGCTGTCGAACCGCCGCGCGACGCCTTCGGCTCCACCTGTAAACGAAGTCCACGCGACGACGAAGTTGCCCGAAGGATCCGAAGCCACCAGGGGATACGTCGTGTTGGTTGGCGTCGACGTGTTGACCTGGAAGTCTCCGCCGAGCGGCGTTCCATCGGCGGCGAATCGCCGGCCCCAGATCGAGGTGTTCTGGTCGCTCCAGACGGCCACGAAGCGGCCGGACGCGTCGCGCGCGACCGACGAATCCTGCTGGTTGTTCGTCGTGGCGGCGTTGACCGGGAACTGGCCTCCCGCCGGCGTGTCGGGCGGATCGAAGCGGCGTCCGACCACCTCGGCGTTCGGCTCGAACTCGGTCCAGGTCACGATGAACCGTCCGTCGTCACCCAGCGCCACCGAGTCGGCGTAGTTGGAGCCGGACGGCGACGTGTTGGCCTGGAATTCCGGGAGCATCACGGGAATCTGTCCGAGGACGGGCGCGGCGACTGCGAGCGAGGCGAGAACGAGGACCGCGAACCTCGAGCGAGTCTTCACGGATTCCTCCTCCGGGGCGGCAGCCCCGTGAGTGACCCGCAGTTCATACACCCGGAACGGCCCGGAAAGCTATGGGGCCCGCGTTAAATCTTCAGTCCGGCCCGTAGAGCCGGAGGCCGAAGGTCTTCACCAGGAAGACGGCCATCTGGCCCCGATTGTTCGGGTTGGTCGGGCAGTAGAGGGGCGGGGCCACGGAGCACCCGCCGGTGATTCCCCGGTCCGCAAGCTCCTCGATCCAGTCCGAGAACCCGGTGCCGGGTGTGCAGGGGACGTCGTCGAAGACTCCCGTGCAGGCGGGCGGCAGGTAAGCCGAGCCCTCGAAGGACTTCAGAAGAAACACGGCCATCTGCTGCCGGGTCACCGTGTTGTTCGGGCAGTACAGGCCACCGCCGCAGCCTCCAGTGATGCCGAGGGCGGCGAGTTCCTCGATCCAGGGATCGAACGGGCCGCCGGTACAGGGCACGTCGGGGAAGACGGTTCCGATGCAGGGGGGCGGTACGTGCGCCTGCCCGAACTTGGATTTCAGGAGGAAGACGGCCATCTGGGCGCGGGTGACGGGGTTGGTGGGGCAGTAGTTGCCTCCGGCGCAACCACCCGTGACGCCGTTGTGAAAGAGCGTCTCGATGAAGGCATAGAAGATGTTGTCCGTCGGCACGTCGGGGAAGCTCTCGCCGATGTGGAGCGCCCATGTTTTTGTGAGCGGCGCGGGATTGCCGAGGAACGGCCCGTTCGAGGTCAGGCTTTCCACGAACGTGGCGTCCCAGTGCGGAGCCGGGCGCGAGCCCGACACCGTGACCGTGTAGCAGTCGCCGCTCGCCGTGGCGCAGTCGTTCGTCCCGCCGACGGCGATCGTGCCGTAGTCGGCCGTGCCGTCGTCGACCGTGTAGACGGGGCCGGGCGGCCCCGTGAGATCGCCGAGCGTGCACACGAGAGGAAGGGGCGTCAGCCCGGTGTTCACCCACGCGGGAGCGAGGCTCACGGTCTCGCCGGATTCCAGGACGCCGGCAGGATCGCCGCCCACGACGATCGGACCCGCCCCCGGAAACCCCAGCCGCCGCGCGTAGATGTCCTCGCCGCTGGTGTCGAAGGCCTGGTTGTAGCTCGACCAGGCGATGACGGTCTGGCCGCGAGCGTCGGTCGACACGGCGGCGCGGAACTGCGCGTTCGTCGTGTACTGGTTCACGAGAAAGTCGGAAGCGCCGATGGATTGTCCGAGGGGATTGAAGCGTCTCGCCGAGACTCCGGCGGATGACGGACCGGCGTCCCCGAAGCCGTGCCAGGAGATGACAAAACTGCCGTCCGGGCCCATCGCGACCCTCGGGCGGGTCTGGAAGCTCGTCGTGTACGCGTTGACCTTGAAGTCGGAGACGAGCGGGTTTCCTTCGGCGTCGAACCGGCGAGCGAAGGCTCCGTCCTGGGCGCCGTCCTGGAACTGGCTGACCCACGTAACGACGAACGATCCCCCCGGCGACATGGCGACGTCGGGGAGATGCTGTGTATTCGGGGTGTATGCGTTCACGGGAAACTCCGGGCCGAAGGGGCTCCCGGACGAATCGAAGTGCCTGGCGAAGACGCCCAGGATGTCGCCGTCCGGGCCCTCCCACGCGACGACGAACTGGCCGGCGTCGTTCATGGCCACGGACGGCAGCGCCTGGTGGCCGGTCGTCGTGCTGTTGACCAGGAACTCCGGCCCGAGGGCGCTGCCCGCCGGGTCGAAGCGCTGCGCGTAGATGCCGCCCTGATCGCCGTCCTGCGGCGCGAAGTTCATCCACACCACGATGTAGCCGGCGTCGCCGCCCGCGACGTCCGCGAGGAACTGATAGCTCGTCGTGAACGTGTTCACCGTGAACTCGGCGACGGTCTCGTTGGCGTCCGCGTCGAAGAGTCTCGCGCGGACGTCGGTGTTGTTCGTTCCGATCAGGCTCGTCCAGACGACCATGAAATCGCCGTCCCCCTGCGAGGCCACCGCGGGCGAGTAGCGGGTCCCCGTGCTGAAGGTGGACACTTGGAAATCCGGCCCATCGGGCTCCCCTTGTGCATTGAGGCGCCGGCCGGTGATCGGGATGCTCGGAGTGGGAAGGGGAGTCGGACCAGGGGAGGGAACGAACAGTCTGTTCGTCCAGACCACGACGGAGCGTCCGTCATCGGCCCTCGCGATGTCCGGTTCCGCCTGATCGCCGTTGGTGTAGGCGTTGACGAGGAACTCGTTGCCGATCGCGGGCCCGGGAACCGGCGTAGGCGTCTGGCCGAGAAGGCTCGCCGACGCGAGCCCGAGAGCGAGTGCGGCCGGGGTCGCCCAAGCGCGCATGACTCACCTCCGGGTGGGGGAACGCGCGGAGCATACCCCAGGGCTCGCGGGCCCGAGGCTCAGTCCGGCCCGTAGAGCTGGAGGCCGAAAGTCTTCACGAGGAACACCGCCATCTGTTTGCGCAGGGTCGGGTTCGTCGGGCAGTACAGGGGCGGGCTGGCCTGACAGCCCGCTGCGATCTGGGTACCCGCAAGGTATTCGATGTAAGGAGCAAAGAGGTTCGAGCAGGGAACGTCATCGAACATACCCACGCAATTCCAGCCCGAGAAGCTGCTGCCGTAATACGCCTTTCCGAGGAACGCCGCCATCTGCTGTCGGTTGACGGTCGCCGTCGGGCAGAAAGAGGGGAGGGCGGGCGGCGGCGGCGCGCTGCACCCTCCGGTGATGCCGGCCCGCGCGAGCTCCTCGATCCAGGGCGCGAAGGGACTGTCGGCCGGGACGTCGTCGAAGACCGTGCCGGTGGCCGGAGGTGGAACGAACGTCGAGCCTCGCGACGCCTTGACCAGGAAGACGGCCATCTGCTGGCGCAGCACGCCGTCATCACCGCAGTACAAGCCAACCCCGCAACCGCCGCCTCCCGTGATGCCGTTGTGGAAGATGTTCTCGATGTAGGGGTAGAACGGGTCGGCCGGCACGTCGGGGAAACTGCCGCCGACGTGCAAGGACCAGGTCTTCTTCATCGGTCCGATCGGATCGGTCGATCCGAGCGATTCGTCGAAGGTCGCATCCCAGTGCGCGGCCGGCCGATCCCCGGTCACGGTCATCTCGTAGCAGTTGCCGCCGGCTTCGACGCAATCCTGGGTATGGAAGATCGGGATCGAGCCGTAGTCCGCGGCCATGTCGTCCAACGTGTATGCCGGGCCGATCGGTCCGGTCAGACCCGACGCGGCGCCCGTCAGAGGCAGTGGAGGAAGCCCTGGCAGTTGCGCCTCGTTGTTCCAGGCCGGCGCGACGATCACGCGCTCGCCGGACTCCAGCACGCCGTTCAGGTTCGAGGCTCCACCGCTGGGAACCGTGTCGACCGTCATGAAAACGCCGCCGGGCGCGTTGAACTTCCGGGCGACGACGCCCGAGCCCGAGCCGTCCTGGTCTGCGCTGTCCCAGGCGACGACGAAGCCGACCTCTCCCAGGTGAACGATGTCCGGTCGCGACTGACTGCCGGTCGTCAGCGTGTTGACCTGATACTCCGATCCTCGGCGTGGAGGCTGTTGGGTCAGGTAGAACTGGGCCGTCGGGCTCGGGGCGTTGTCGAACCGTTGCGCGAAGATGCCCGTCGCCGGCGGCTCCTCCGGATCGTCCTGGCCTTCACTCTGCCATGTGATGAGGAACCCGGGGGAAGGCATCCACGAAAACTGGCCACCGACGCGAGGCGCTGATTGGTGGCCGGCGGTCGAGGCGTTCACTCGAAACTGCGAACCAACGGGGATGGGGCCGGGGAAGCTGTTGAAAGCCCTCGCGAAGATGCCGTGCCCCTCTCCGTCGGGGCTCGACCAGGCCACGACGAAGCTGCTGTTGTTGCCGTAGTACAGCACGTCGGGATCCGTCTGGGCGTCCGTCGTGACGTCGTTGACCGGAAGCTCGCTGCCCGCGGCGGGATTGTAGATGCGCCCGAAGATACCGCCCTGGTCGCCGTCCTGGCCGACGCTGTTCCAGACGACGACGAAATTCCCGTCGAAGTCGTTGGCGAGTCGCGGCGTCCGCTGGTCTCCCGTCGTCGTTTCGTTGATTCGAAACTCTGTCCCGTCCGGAACTCCGTTGACGCTGAACGCCTGTCCGTAGGTGCCGCCGGCGTCGCCATCCTGCCCGTCGCTCGTCCAAACGACGACGAAGCCGTTCACGTGCTTTCCGACGACCGGCGAATGCTGATCACCGGTCGAATAGCTGTTCACGAGGAATTCGCCGCCGATCGGATTCCCGTCGGCGTCGTAGCGCCGCGCGCGCACGTCCCGATCGCCGACCGGTCCGGAGGACCATGCGATGACGAAGGCTCCGGACCCGTCCGCGCCGATCGAAGGCTGGTCCTGATCGCCGGTCGTCACGTTGTTGACCTGGATCTCGGCCCCGCTCGGCGCTCCGGCCCGGTCGAACCTCTGCACGAAGACACCGGCGCCGTCGCCGTCCTGGCCGTCGGATGCCCATGCCGCCACGAAACCGAAGTCGGCGCCCCGCCCCAGAGACGGCGCCCGCTGATCGCCGCTCGTCGAGGCGTTGACGGCGATCTCGCCCGTTCCGGCGACCCAGGGCGTGGGGCGCACCGGTGTGGACGTCGGGGTCGGAGTGATCGTTGGTGTCGGCGTATGCGTATGGGACGGGGTCGTCGTGATCTGGACTGCTTCGCCGGAGAGCAATCCCGCGCAGCTGAAGCAAACGATGGCCGCACCGAGGTGAGGAATCCGCATCGGGAGCCTCCGATAGGTCGGAGTCTACGCCACTCTCAGTGCAGGAACTTCTTCCGGTTCCTTATGTAGTCCGTGAACAGGAACTCGGCGAGGTTGTACGGCGAGGCGTAGTACGCGCGCCCGCGGTTGATCCGCGTGAGCTTCTCGACGAACTCGACGAGGTAGGTGTCCGTCGCGATCATGAAGGTCGTGATCGTGATGCCGTCGCGGCGGCAGGCGTCGGCCTCCTCGAGCGTGCGATTGACGATCTTCAGATCCAGGCCGAACGGGTTCTTGTAGAGCCGGCCGCGCTCCCAGATCGCCGAGGGCTTGCCGTCGGTGATGAGGAAGATCTGCTTGTTCGGGTTCTTGCGGTGGACGAGGAGCTTCCGCGCGAGAGCGAGGCCGGCCTTGGTGTTCGTGTGGAACGGGCCGACCTGGGTCTTCGAGATCTCGGAGATGGGGACGCGCTTCGCGTCGTCGCCGAAGAGGAGCACGTCGATCGAGTCCTTCGGGTACTTCGACTGGATGAGCTCGACCATCGCGAGCGCCACCTTCTTCGCGGGAGTGAAGCGGTCCTCGCCGTAGAGGATCATCGAGTGCGAGATGTCGATCGCGAGGACCGTGGCGCAGGAGGTGAGGTGCTCCTCCTCGTGGACCTCGAAGTCGTCTGCGGTGAGCGAGATCTCGTCGGCGTCGCGCCGCACGGCGTTGCCGATCGAGCGCACGCCGTCGATGGCGCTCGGGCTGTCGCCGAACTCGTAGGCCCGCGTCTCCGGCAGGAGCTCGCCGCCCGCCCCCGCACGCGGCACGGAGTGGTACCCGGAGCCGGCCTTCGTCAGCGAGCTGAAGATCTCTTCGAGGGCGGAACGGCGGATCCGCCGTTCCCCGGCCGCCGAGAGCGCGAGCTGTCCGCCGCGGTCCTCCACGATCTCGCTCTTCTGGAGCTCCTTGCGGAACTCCTCGAGATCGATCCCGGGATCGATCATGCCGCGCTCCTGGAGATACGTCATCCAGCGGAGCGCCTCCTCGACGTCGCCGCCCGACTGCAGGACCAGCTGGAGGAAGAGCTTGACGAGCTCCTGATAGGTCAGGAGCTCCCGGAGCAGGTCGGTCGGGAAGTCCTCGTAGCGGTAGCGCACTCTCAGTTGCCTCGAGCCAGCGCTTTGCGCCAGCTCCCCGCCGACTGCAGAAGCAGCGAGCGATCGCTCGTCGTGAAAACGGTGTAGCCGAGCGCAGCGAGCCCGGGGATCTGGTCGACGGTGCGGAGCATGATGCCGGCGGCTTTGCCGGCTTCGCGCGCGACAACCCCCACTTTTTCGAGTGCCGCGACGAAGCGCGGGTCGTCGTAATGGCCCGGAACGCCGAGGGCCTGCGAGAGGTCGTTCGGCCCGACGAACAACAGATCGACCCACTTCTCCTCGGCGATGGCCGCGACGGCGTTCAAGGCGCCCGCGGTCTCGATCTGGACGACGAGCGCGGTCGAGTCGTTCGCCTCGAGCACCCAGTGATCGAAGGGCACGCGTTCCGTAGCGATTCGCGCGCACGCCCGCGAGGCCGCGCTTTCCGGGCGGCGCGTACTTGACGCTCTCGACGGCGGCGCGCACCGGCGGGGCGCCGTCGGCGCGGGGGAAGAGCGTGCCCGCGGCGCCGGCGTCGAGCGCGCGTCCGGCCTCGGCGGACGACTGGCAGTTCGGCACGCGGACGATCGCGGGCACTCCGGCCGAGTCCGCCGCGCGCACCATCCGCTCGACCGACTCGGGGTTGTAGTGGCCGTGCTCGGTGTCGAGGACGACGAAGTCGAAACCGGAGAGCGCGAGGATCTCGGCCAGGCCCTCGGTCGGCCAGGTCAGGAAACAGCCGAGGAGCGGCTCACGGGTGAGGATGCGCTGACGAAGCGAGCTTTCAGCCATCAGCTGTCAGCTCTCAGCTTTCGAATCAAAGATCCGAGCATTCGTTTGACCTCCTCGGCGTCACGGTGAAGGGCTTCATGCTGGATCGCAGTTAGGTACTCGAGATCTCGTGCGAGCAGGAGCCGGTATTCCAGTTCGCTGGCTGATCCTAGCGCCATGTTCAAGAACCGCGCGAACTCGGCGTCGCCTTTCCTGCCGCAGCCCTCGGCGATGTTGGAGCCGATCGACGAGGCCGCTCCGCGGGCCTGTGCCGTGAGGCCGTAAACCTCCGCGCGCGGGAAGGAGCGGGTGGTCTGATAGATCCTCAGGGTCAGCTCGTGCGCCTTGCTCCAAACCTTCAGTTTGCGGAAATCCTGCACGGCTGATAGCTGAAAGCTGATAGCTGACAGCTAACTCCGGTTCCGGACGAGGTTGAACTTCAGCATCTCGGTGTACGAAACGCGCGAATCGAGATCCTCCCGCGCGATCTTCAGATGTTGCGTCAATCCCTCGAGGACGAGCTCCATGCCGATCGCGAGCTCCTCCTTCGTCGCGGGGGAGAAGTGCGTCTCGACGGCTTTTTCGAGGCCGGGGATCGACTTCAACGCCGCCAGGTGCTCCGTGAACGGCGCATCGTCGGAAAGAGTCACGCGATTGCCGGCCGAGAACCATGCGACGGTCGCCTCGTAGAGCGGATGGACTTTCTCCGGCGCCGGTTGAGGGCGCGCGCGCCGGACCGGGCCCGCTCCGGCCGTCTCCTCGTCGTCCTCGAGATCGGCTACGCGGCGCCGTTCCGAAGGCCGTCCGGAGTCCGGGGCCGGGAACTTGGCGTCGAAGAGCTTCTTGATGGCGGTGCCGATGAGCTTCTTCGCCACCACCTCGGCACCCTGTTGCTCGCCCTCGTAGACCATTTCGACCTTGCCGGTGATCGCCGGAAGCGTCGCCGGAAGATCGCAAAGGCGCGGCCCGACCCGGTCCTCGCCGTTGACGAGCCCGCGCCGCTCGAGGTTCGAGGCGAGGATCTCGATCGCCGAGATCGGCATGCGGGCCGAGACGCCCGAGGACTGGTCGACGAACTCCGACGCCCGCGCGGCGAACGCGATCTCCTCGACGAGCTCGCGGAAGAGGTCCGGGATCTCGATCTTCGGTCCGCCCTCGCGCTCGAGCCAGGCCTCCTGGGCCGTGATCTTCGCCGCGGTCTTCACGTCGTCGGGGTAGTGCGTGAAGATCTGCGAAGAGATGCGGTCCTTCAGCGGCGTGATGATGTTGCCGCGGTTCGTGTAGTCCTCGGGGTTCGCCGAGAAGACGAGGAGGATGTCGAGCGGGATCCGGACAGGGAAGCCGCGGATCTGGAGGTCGCGCTCCTCGAGGATGTTGAGCAAGCCGACCTGGATGCGCGGCTGGAGGTCGGGCAGCTCGTTGATCGCGAAGATCCCGCGGTTGGTGCGGGGAACGATGCCGAAGTGGATGACCTCCTCGTCGGAGTACGCGCGGCGCTCGGTGGCGGCCTTGATGGGATCGATGTCGCCGATCAGATCCGCGATCGTGACGTCCGGCGTCGCGAGCTTCTCGCGGTAGCGCTCCTCCCTCGGGATCCACGCGATCGGCGCGGCGTCGCCCTTCTCGGAGAGCACCCGCTTGCCGTACTTCGTGATGGGCGCGAAGGGATCCTCGCTGAGCTCGCTGCCCGCGATCGCCGGGATCTCCGGATCGAGGAGGTTCACGAGCATTCGGAGCAGCCGCGTCTTGGCCTGGCCCCGCAGGCCGAGCAGCAGGAGATCGTGCTTCGAAAGGATCGCGTTGTGGAGCGCCGGCAGGACCGTCCGCTCGTACCCGTGAATGCCCGCGAACGGGTTCTCGCCCCGCGTGAGGGCGCGGCGGAGATTTGCGCGGAGCTCTTCCTTGATGCCGCGAGAGACGTATCCGGACTTTTTGAGCTCGCCGAGGGTCTGGGGCCTGGACTCTACGGGGGTCACGGGGCGCTTTCTCCGGCTAACTGCCGGCGTTTCGAGAGCTTCAACCGGGTTTGATCGCCGGTGCGTGGTCGTCGGGGAGAAACAGCTCGACGGGCGGTTTCCCGGCGAGCGCGGCGGCGCGGCGGGCGAGCGCGCGCAGGCGCTCTCGATCGAAGCCGACGAGAGTCTCGGCGACTACGCCGTCGGCGCCGACGCGAAACAGCGTGGGGACGTTGGTCACGCCGAGCGCATCGGAGGCCGGCCAGGGGTTCGCGTCGTAGGCGGTGTCGAGTCGCGTGCCGAGACGTTCGGCGAAATCCCGGGTCTTTCGGGTGTCGTCCTGAGAGACCGCGAGGACTTCGAGGCCGCCCACGCGGCGGATCCGCTCGAGAAAGGGCCAGGTCAGCTCGCAGGTGGGGCAGGTCGTCTTGAACACCGCATAGAGTGTCTCGCCTCTGGGCGCGGCGAGGGGCGCGCCGGTTTCGTCCCGGAGCGCGATCGACGGGAACGGCGTTCCGGGATCGAGGGCGGCCACGGTCGGCGATTATAAACTTGCGCATCTTTCATGTCGGGGCTCGCGCCGCGTCGAGGCGGGTACGGAGGACATGCGAAACATGACGACACAACGGCGCGCCCGGGGCAGGTTGTCGCGGCGCCGATTCCTGAAAGCGGCGGGGACCGCCCTCGCGGCGGGCGCGACGGGGATCGTCCCCGCCATCTCGTGCGCTCCGGCGGAAAAGAGGGCTTCGGCCTCGACGAAGACGCTGCGGATCCTCCAGTGGAGCCACTTCGTGCCGGGCTACGACGCGTGGTTCGACGGTGTCTACACGAAGGAGTGGGGGGCGAAGCACGGCACCGAGGTGATCGTCGACCACATGTCCACGACGGAGATCAACGCCCGCGGCGCGGCCGAGGCGGCGGCGCGGAAGGGCCACGACCTCTTTCTCTTCATCTCGCCGCCGGCCGCCTACGAGAACCAGGTCATCGACCACCGCGAGATCGTCGAGGAGGTCGAGAAGCGCCACGGCAAGATGATTCCGCTCGCCGAGAAATCCACGCTCAATCCGAAAACCGGCAAGTACTTCGCGTTCTCGGATTCCTTCGTTCCCGACCCCGGCAACTATCGGATCGACCTCTGGAGCCAGGTCGGGTACCCGAACGGGCCGAGCACGTGGGAGGACCTGAGGGTCGGGGGACGGCAGATTCGCGAGAAGTTCGGCAACCCCGTCGGCCTCGGCCTCTCGCAGGAGATGGACTCCAACATGGCGTTGCGGGGTCTGCTGTGGTCCTTCGGGGGATCCGTCCAGGACGCCGACGGCCGTCCGGTCCTGCAGTCGAAGGAAACGATCGCGGCCCTCGAGTTTCTGCGGGCCCTCTACAAAGAGTCGATGACGCCGGAAGTCTTCACGTGGGATCCGGCCTCCAACAACCGGATGATGCTCGCCGGCCGCGCGTCCTTCGTCTGCAACGCGATCTCCGTCACGCGCACGGCCGAGAAGCAGAACCCCGAGCTCGCGAAGAAGATCGGCCTCGTGCCGGCGCTGCAGGGGCCCGTGCGCCGCATCGCCGCCGAGCACGTCATGAACTGCTACGTGATCTGGAAGTTCGCCGAGAACATCGACGGCGCCAAGCAGTTCCTGGTCGACCTGGTGGATCATTTCGTGAAGGTCTTTCAGGAGAGCGAGTTCTACAACTTCCCCTGCTATCCCTCGACCGTGCCCAATCTGGACCAGCTCCTCGCGAGCGACCCGAAGTCCGATCCGCCCGGCAAGTACGCGGCGCTCTCGGGCGTGCTCGAGTGGGCGACCAACGTCGGGTACCCCGGCTACGCGACCGCGGCGATCGACGAGGTATTCAACACGTTCGTCGTGCCCACGATGTTCGCGCGCGTGGCCCGGGAGGAGCTCACGCCCGGCGCGGCGGTGGAGGCGGCGCAGAAGGAAGTCGAGCGGATCTTCAAGAAGTGGGCGTGAGGCGACGCGCTACGCGTCGCGCCTACGCCCATCCTGAGCGCAGCGAAGGATCCCGAACGAGTCTGGGATCCTTCGTCGCTTCGCTCCTCAGGATGACGGCGTGAGGACTTAAGGGGTGGCGGGTTCCAGCGCCCGCCCGGGACTCTCTCTACCGACGGCGGAAGGGATCCAGCGCCCTTCCGCGAAACGGCGGCCGGGATCCAGCGCCCGGCCGCGACTTGCTTCCTGACTCGACCCTAGAACTGCGCGCTCTCCGTCGACTCCTCGAGCGCCGTCGTCGAGCTCGCGCCGCCGGAGATGACCTTCGCCACCTCGTCGAAGTAGCCGGTGCCGACCTCGCGCTGGTGGCGCGTCGCGGTGTAGCCGTGCTGCTCGGCGCGCGAACTCCGCCTGCTGCAGCTCGCGAGTACGCCGCCATGCCCTCGTCGCGGTACTGCGCGCGCGAGCTCGAACATCGAGTGGTTGAGCGCGTGGAAGCCGGCCAGCGTGACGAACTGGAACTTGTAGCCCATCGCGCCGAGCTCGCGCTGGAACTTGGCGATCGTCGCGTCGTCGAGCTTCTTCTTCCAGTTGAACGACGGCGAGCAGTTGTACGCGAGCAGCTTGCCCGGGAACTTCGCGTGGATCGCCTCGGCGAACTGCTTCGCCTCGTCGAGGTCGGGCGTCGAGGTCTCGCACCAGAGCAGGTCGGCGTACGGCGCGTAGGCGAGGCCGCGCGCGATCGCCGCGTCGAGGCCGCCGCGTGATGCGGAAGAAGCCCTCGGGCGTGCGCTCGCCGGTGAGGAACGGGCCGGTCGCGCTCGTCGATGTCGCTCGTGAGCAGCTTCGCGCTGTCGGCGTCGGTGCGGGCGACGAGCAGCGTCGGCACGCCCAGACGTCGGCCGCGAGGCGCGCGGCGCGTCAGCGTGCGGATGAACTGCGCTGGTCGGGACGAGCACCTTGCCGCCCATGTGGCCGCACTTCTTCTCGCGAGGCGAGCTGGTCCTCGAAGTGCACGCCGGCGGCGCCGGCCTCGATCATCGCCTTCATCAGCTCGAAGGCGTTGAGCGGCCCGCCGAAGCCGGCCTCGGCGTCGGCGACGATCGGCGCGAACCAGTGCGATTCCGTTCTTGCCCTCGGCGTGCTCGATCTGGTCGGCGCGCTGCAGCGCCTGGTTGATCCGCTGCACGACGTGCGGGACGACTGTCGACGGGATAGAGGCTCTGGTCGGGGTACATCTGCCCGGCGAGGTTGGCGTCGGCCGCGACCTGCCAGCCGCGAGAGGTAGATCGCCTTCAGCCCGGCGCGCGACCTGCTGCATCGCCTGGTTGCCGGTGAGCGCGCCGAGCGCGGCGACGTACGGCTCGCGTGTGGAGCAGCTCCCAGAGGCGCGCGGCGCCCAGCTCGGCGAGCGTGTGCTCGATCTCGAGCGAGCCGCGCAGGCGGACGACGTCCGCGGCGGAGTACGGGCGCGCGATGCCCGTCCAGCGCGGTTCCGTGGACCAGGTCGCGGGCGAGGACGGCGGAGTCTCTGGCAGTCTTCATGGGTCTCCTTACTCGGCTTTCGATTCCGTGGCGATGAGCTCGTCGTAGGCGGGCAGGGTCAGGAAGTCCTCGAAGCGTCTCCGAGGTCGAGAGCTCGTCGAAGAGCGCGGCGGCGCGCTCGAAGCGCCCGGAGCGCCACGCCGTCTCGCCGACCTGGCGGCGGACGCTGGCGAGCTCCTCGTCGCGGATGGCGGCATAGAGAGCCGGCGTGATCGCCCGGCCGTCGTCGAGCGGCGCGCCGTGGCGGAGCCACTGCCAGACCTGCGCGCGCGAGATCTCGGCGGTCGCCGCGTCTTCCATCAGGTTGTAGAGCGGCACGCAGCCCGATGCCGCGCAGCCACGCCTCGAGGTACTGAACGCCGACGCGGATGTTCTGGCGGAGGCCGGCCTCGGTGACGCGTGCCCTGCGGGACCGCGAGCAGATCGGCCGCGCGTGACCGTGCACGTCGTCGCGCGTGGCGGTCGAGCTGGTTCGGCCCGGGCATGTGCGCGTCGAAGATCTCGCGCGCGAGCGGCACGAGGCCCGGGTGCGCGACCCAGGTGCCGTCGTGGCCGTCGTCGACCTCGCGCAGCTTGTCGGCGCGCACCTTCGTCGAGCGCGCGCGTCGTTCGCTGCCGCGTCGTCCTTGATCGGGATCTGCGCCGCCATGCCGCCCATCGCGTGGACGCCGCGGCGGTGGCAGGTCTGGATCGAGCAGCTGCGACGTAGGCGCGCAGGAACGCGCTTGTCCATCGTCACCTGCGCGCGGTCGGGCAGCACGAAGTCGCGGTCGGCTCCGGAACTTCTTGATGAAGCTGAAGATGTAGTCCCAGCGCCCGCAGTTGAGGCCGGCCGAGTGCTCGCGCAGCTCGCAGAGGATCTCGTCCATCTCGAAGGCGGCGAGGATCGTCTCGATGAGCACCGTCGCCGGATCGTGCCGCGCGGGAGGCCGAGCGCGTCCTGCGCGTGGACGAACACGTCGTTCCAGAGCCGCGCCTCGAGGTGGCTCTCCATCTTCGGCAGGTAGAAGTACGGGCCGGTGCCGCGGGCGAGCAGCGCGCGGGCGTTGTGGAAGAAGAAGAGGCCGAAGTCGAAGAGCGCCGCCGGGATCGGCTCGCCGTCGACGAGGACGTGCTTCTCGGCGAGGTGCCAGCCGCGCGGGCGCACCATGAGCGTCGCCGTCCGGTCGATTCAGGCGGTAGAGCTTGCCCTCCGGCGCGACATGCTCGATCGTGCCGCGCGACGGCGTCGCGCAGGTTCAGCTGGCCGTCGACCACGTTCTCCCAGGTCGGGCGAGCGGAGTCCTCGAAGTCGGCCATGAAGACGTTCGCGCCGGAGTTGAGCGCGTTGATGATCATCTTGCGGTCGACGGGCCCGGTGATCTCGACGCGGCGGTCGAGCAGGTCCTGCGGGAGCGGCGCGACGGTCCAGTCCGACGCGCGGAGGTCGGCGGTCGCCGGGAGGAAGTCCGGCCGCCATCCCGAGTCGAGCTTCGCCTGAACGTCGCGGCGGCGGGCGAGCAGGCTCTTGCGCCGCGGGCCGAAGCGCCGCTCGAGCTTCGCGACGAACGCCAGCGCTTCGGCGGTCAGGACGGCCTCGCCGTCCGGCACGAAGGGCCCGCGGATCTCCAGACCCTCAGGCAGCCTCGCCGCGGCGTGTGCGTGCAGCGAGGTGGGGCGGGCTTCGGCACTTCGCAGCGGCGCTTCCATCGGTTTACAAGAAATCACTTCGCAGTGTGGTCGAGTCAATAAATATCGCGGTAACAGCTAGTTAGCGTGTAAATGTGAGTAAACGCGATATTTGTAAATCAGTGGATGCTGTAAATTCTCTCGGGGGTGGCGCCATGCCGTCGGAATCGAAGTTCGGCCCGAAGATCCGGGCGCTGCGCCGGCGCCATGCGCTCCGCCAGGTCGAGCTGGCCGAGAAGCTGGGCATCTCGGCCTCGCTACCTCAACCTCATCGAGCACGACCAGCGGACGCTGACGGCGCCGCTGCTCCTCAAGCTCGCGGATCTCTTCCGCTGGATCTGAAGTCCTTCGCCCCGGAGGACCACGGCCGGCTGATCTCGGATCTCCACGAGGTCTTCGGCGACACCCTCTTCGAGAGCCAGGACGTCACGACGACGGACCTGCGGGAGACGGCCTCGAACGAACCGGTCTCGCGGGCGATCGTCAAGCTCTACCACGCCTATCGCGACGCGCTCGAGTCGATCCGGGCGGTGGCTTCGAAGGTCGCCGATGCCGGCGACATGACCGGGATCGATCCCGCGCGCCTGCCGTCGGAGGAGGTCTCGGACGTTCTCCAGCAGAACCAGAACCACTTTCCGGCGCTCGAGGAGGCCGCGGAGCGCCTGGCGGAGAAGGCGGGGCTCGACCGACCGGACGCGTACCCGGGCCTCGCTGCGCCTGCTCGGCGAGGAGGGGATCTCGGTCGAGATGGCGCCTCATCCGGCGGCGCGCGGCGCGATGCGCTACTACGACCGCGAGACCCGGCGGCTGCACCTCTCGGAGATGCTCACGGGCTACGCGCGGAACTTTCAGCTCGCCCACCAGATCGGGCTCCTGCGACTGACGCGGGAGTTCGACCGCATCATCGAGAAGTCGCGCCTGACGACTCCCGACTCGGTCACGCTCTGCCGCGTCGCGCTCGCCAACTACTTCGCCGGCGGCGCTCCTGATGCCGTACGGGCCCTTCCTCGAGTCCGCGCGGACGTTCCGCTACGACATCGAGCTTCTCGAGCAGCGCTTCGGCGTCAGCTTCGAGCAGGTCTGCCACCGCCTGACGACGCTGCGCCGCCCGGGCCAGGAGGGCGTGCCGTTCCACTTCATCCGCGTCGACATCGCGGGCAACATCTCCAAGCAGCTACTCGGCCTCGGGCATCCGCTTCGCGCGCTTCTCGGGCCTCTGTCCGCGCTGGAACGTGCACAGCGCGTTCATGACGCCGGGCATGATGCGCACGCAGCTCTCGCGCATGCCCGACGGGACGACGTACCTCTGCGTCGCCCGCACCGTGCGGCAGAGTCTCGGCGGCTTCGGCGCCGCCCACCCGCTCCACGCGATCTCGCTCGGCTGCGAGGTCAGCCACGCGAAGCACCTGGTCTACGGAGACGGCGTCGACGTGGACAACCCGAAGGCCGCCGTCCCGATCGGGATCACCTGCCGCCTCTGCGAGCGGATGGACTGCGAGCAGCGCGCGTTTCCGCCGATCCACCGCAAGCTGGGCATCGACGAGAACGTGCGCGGGAGATCGTTCTACACGCCGGCCCCGCCCGACGGGACCGCATAGAATTCCGCCCGCATGGCGATCGTCGCGACGCGCGCGCTGACCAAGCGGTTCGGCGCCGGGGAGAACGCCGTCGACGGCGTCGACATCGAGACGCGGGACGGCGAGTTCCTCGTCCTTCTCGGCCCGTCGGGCTCGGGCAAGACGACCGTCCTGCGGATGATCGCGGGACTCGAGGAGCCGACCTCGGGTGAGATCTGGATCGGCGGCCGCCGGGTCAACGACCAGACCCCGCGGGAGCGCGGCGTCGCCATGGTGTTCCAGAGCTACGCGCTCTACCCGCACCTGACCGTCTACGACAACATCGCGTTCCCGCTCAAGGCGCAGGGCGTGCCGCGGGCCGAGCACGAGGCCAAGATCGGCTGGGCCGCGGAGAAGTTCGGGATCGTGCGCCTGCTCGCGCGCAAGCCCCGCGAGCTCTCGGGCGGCGAGCGCCAGCGGGTCGCCCTCGCGCGAGCGCTCGTGCGCCAGCCGCAGGTCTTCCTTCTCGACGAGCCCCTCTCGAACCTCGACGCCAAGCTCCGGGCCTCCGCACGCGAGGAGCTGCAGAGATTCCAGAAGGAAATCGGCACGACGGCCATCTACGTGACGCACGACCAGATCGAGGCGATGGCGCTCGGGGACCGCGTCGTGATCATGGACGGCGGACGCGTGCGCCAGGTGGGCACGCCCACCGAGGTCTACGACGATCCCGCGGACACGTTCGTCGCGACGTTTCTGGGAACGCCGCCGATGAACCTCCTCGAGAAGGACGGTCTGGTCCTGGGGTTCCGGCCCGAGCACGTGCGCCGCGATGGCGCCGGGCTGTCCGGATCGCCGGCGCGGTTCCGCTTCCGCTGCGATCTGACCGAGTACCTCGGCTCCGAGCGTCTCGCCTTCGGCACGCTCGAAGACGCCTGGGCGGGCCGCGAGATCGTCTGGAGGTTCCCGTCCTGGGAGGAGGCGCCCGCGGAGGGCTCCGTCCGCGACGTCTTCGTCGAAAAATCGAGGCTCCGCTACTTCGACGCCGTCACGGGCATGCGGCGGGTCGCGCCTTGAGGGCGGGCGCGGCGCAGCGCTGGCTCGGCCCGGCGCTGGTGGCGCCGGCGTTCGCTTACATCGCGCTCCTCGTCGGGCTTCCGGCGGTCCTCTCGCTCTACCTCTCGGTGAGCGACGCGCGGGTGGGGAGCGAGACGCTCGCAGTTCGTCGGGTTTGCGAACTTCGCCGGAGCGCTCCGGACGCCGGCTTTCCGCGCAGCGCTGGCGCACTCCCTCTTCTTCACGCTCGATCTCGCAGCTGCTCGTTCTCGCGGGCGCCACCCTCCTCGCGCTGTCGTTGAAGGAGGCGTTCCGCGGACGGGGCCTCGTGCGCTTCCTCGTGCTTCTGCCGTGGGTCGCGCCCGATCTCCCTCGGTGCGATCGGCTGGAAGTGGCTTCTCGATTCCCTCTACAGCGTCCTCACCTGGACGCTGGTGGCCGCGGGACTCGTCGACCCGCTGAACCCGCCGATGTGGCTGGGCGAGCCGCGCCTCGCGATGCTTTCGGTCATCCTCGTGCACACGTGGCGCACGCTGCCGTTCGCCACGGTGATCCTCCTCGCCGGCCTGACGTCGATTCCGCGCGACATCCCGGAGGCCGCGGCGGTCGACGGGAGCGGATTCTGGCGGACGCACTTCACGGTCACCCTGCCGATGATCCGGCCGATCGTTCTCGTGGCCCTCCTCTTCGGCGTGATCTTCACGTTCACCGACATGACGGCCGTCTACATCCTGACCCGCGGCGGCCCGGCCGACGCCACGCAGGTCCTGCCGTCGCTCGCGTTCTTCACGGGCATTCTCGGCGGCGACCTCTCCGGGGGAGCCGCGATCTCGCTCTTTCTCTTCCCGCTGCTCCTGATCGTGGCGATCGTGCTGCTGCGCATCGCCCGGCGCTCGGAAGTCGCCTGAGTGAGGAAGAAACCGGCGCGGCTCGTCCTCCGCCTCGTCGTCGCGGCCTTCGCGCTGGCGCTCTCGTTTCCGTTCTACTGGATGGCGCTGACGTCCTTCAAGCGCACGAGCGACCTCTACAACCTCGAGAACAACCCGCTCCTCTTCAACGAGCCGCCGACCTTCGAGCACTGGCGGTTCCTCTTCGCCGAGACGCTGTACCCGCGCTGGCTCGCCAACACGACGCTCGTCGGCCTCGCCGTCGTCGCGATCACCCTGCTCCTCGCCGTGCCCGCGGCCTACGCCCTCGCCCGGCTGACCGGCCGCTGGGGCGAGCGCGCGGGGATCGGGATGTTTCTCATGTACCTGATCCCGCCGACGCTTCTCTTCATCCCGATGTCGCGCGTCGTCGCGGTCCTCGGCCTGCAGGACTCGCTCTGGTCGCTCATCGTCGTCTACCCGACGTTCACGGTGCCGTTCGCGACGTGGCTGCTCATGGGTTTCTTCAAGTCGATCCCGCGGGACCTCGAGGACGCCGCCATGGTCGACGGCCTGTCGCGTTTCTCGGCGTTTTTGAAGGTCGTCGTGCCGGTGTCCTTTTCGGGGCTCGTCACCGTTTCGATCTTCGCCTTCACGCTCGTCCTCCAGGAGTTCGTCTACGCCCTGACGTTTCTCTCTTCGGTCTCGAAGCAGACGGTGGGCGTCGGCGTCCCGATCTACCTCGTGCGCGGCGACGTCTACTACTGGGGCGAGCTGATGGCGGCGTGCCTCTTCGCCAGCATCCCCGTCGCGATCGTCTACAACCTGTTCCTCGACCGGCTGATCCAGGGGTTCACGGTGGGAGCGGTGAAGTGACGACGCACTTCTCAGGTCAGCGGACTTGCGGCAAAGAGGCTTACAGGAAGATGCCGCGCGTAGGTCTCGAAGTCGCGGTCGGTGGTAAAGACCGACGCGCCGAGTCTCTCGGCGACGGCGCAGAGGAGGAAGTCCGTGTGGGTTCCCTGGACCCCGACGCTCCGGCAGCGGTTGTACATCTCGGCCGCGCGAACGTGGTCGCCCGTAGCCACGGGCTCGTCCGGGAAATGAGCGAGTGCGTCACGGACCTTGGCAAACGTCGCCTCGACCGAAATTCCCGAGAGGGTCTCCTGACGAACGAGCCCGATGAGGGTCACTCGCCCGTCCGTGACGAGCTCGGACCAGGAAGCGACGAGGTCTCGCTCGCTCGCGGCGAGGCTCGCCGGTTTGCGACGCAGCGCCAGGGACCAGACGCTGGTGTCGACGACGACGGTCATCGCCGCCGGTTTTTCTTGTAGTCGTAGTCGTCGTAGTACTCGACTTTTCCGACGAGGTCGAGGATGGCGAGCTGCTTGCGCCGGCGGACGAACTCTTCCAGCGCGGCCGTGACCGCCTCACGCTTCGTCGTGAAGTTGCCGAGACGCTTGGCTTCCAGAATCAATTGATCATCGAGCTCCAGATTGGTGGCCATCCCGCCTCCTCTCCACACATTATAGTGTGTAGACCATTGTGTGCGAAGGTGAGGGCAGACGGCGTTCCTCCTCGCTCAAGTATTGTCGCGACGGCCGGAAACGACGCGTGAGCCCAACCCGCAGCGACGACCCCGCGAAAACCCTCGAGGCCCTTCTCCTCGAGAAGCGCCGGTTTCCGCCGCCGAAGTCCTTTGCGAAGACGGCGCACGTGTCGAGCGAGGCGGTCTACCGGAAGGCCGACCGCGATTTCGAGAAGTTCTGGGCGGGCTTCGCGAAGGAGCTCGACTGGTTCAAGCCGTGGAAGAAGGTCCTCGACTGGAAGCCGCCGAACGCGAAGTGGTTCGTCGGCGGCAAGCTCAACGCCTCGGTCAACTGCCTGGACCGCCACCTCTCGGGCCCGAGGAAGAACAAGGCCGCGCTCATCTGGGAAGGGGAGCCGGGCGACCAGCGCACGCTGACGTACCGGGAGCTCCATCGCGAGGTCTGTCAGTTCGCGAACGTCCTGAAGTCCCTGGGCGTCAAGAAGGGCGACCGCGTCACGCTGTACCTGCCGATGATCCCGGAGCTTCCGGTGGCGATGCTGGCCTGCGCGCGCATCGGGGCGATCCACTCCGTCGTCTTCGGCGGGTTCTCCGCCGAGTCCCTCCGCGATCGGATCAACGACCAGAAAGCGAAGGTCCTCGTCACGGCCGACGGCGGCTGGCGGCGAGGCAACGTCGTGCCTTTGAAGCAGATCGCCGACGAGGCACTCGAAGACACCCCCTCGATCGCGCACGTGGTGCGTCGTGAAGCGCACGGGCAGGGACGTGAAGGTGGATGCGGGCCGGGACCAGTGGTGGCACGAGCTCATGAAGGGCGCGCCGCAGCGCTGCCCGCCCGAGAAGATGGACGCGGAGGATCCCCTCTACATCCTCTACACCTCCGGAACGACGGGGAAGCCCAAGGGGATCCTCCACACGACCGGCGGCTACCTCGTCGGGACGTACGCGACGTCGAAGTGGATCTTCGACCTGAAGGACGACGACGTCTACTGGTGCACCGCGGACATCGGCTGGGTCACGGGTCACTCCTACGTCGTCTACGGCCCGCTCGCGAACGGCGCGACGTGTCTGATGTACGAGGGCGCCCCCGACACCCCGGCGCGCGACCGCTTCTGGGACCTGATCGAGCGCCACGGCGTCACGATCCTCTACACGGCTCCGACGGCGATCCGCGCCTTCATGAAATGGGGCACGGAGTGGCCCGAGAAGCACGACCTT
This sequence comes from uncultured Acidobacteriota bacterium, assembly GCA_963782585.1. Classification (GTDB taxonomy): domain Bacteria; phylum Acidobacteriota; class Thermoanaerobaculia; order UBA5066; family Gp7-AA6; genus DAHUXD01. The sequence continues at coordinate 93,141 of CAWAKL010000011.1, read as the reverse complement.
TCCTCCCTCCGCCTGCTCGGCAGCGTGGGCGAGCCCATTAATCCCGAGGCGTGGATGTGGTACCGCGAGCACATCGGCAAGGGGAAATGCCCGATCGTCGACACCTGGTGGCAGACGGAAACCGGAATGATCCTCATCACGCCGTTGCCCGGCGTGACGACGACCCGCCCCGGCTCCGCGACGCGCGCCTTTCCGGGGATCGAGGCGAAGATTCTCGACACGGAGGGCCGCGAGGTGAAGGTCGGCGGGGGATACCTGGCGATCACGCGGCCGTGGCCCGCGATGCTCCGCACGATCTGGGGTGACCACGAACGCTACGTGAAGACCTACTGGTCCCGGTGGGGCAAAGATGTCTACTTTCCAGGCGACGGCGCGAAGCGCGACAAGGACGGCAACTTCTGGCTCCTCGGCCGCGTGGACGACGTCATGAACGTGGCGGGGCACCGCATCGGCACGATGGAGGTGGAGTCTGCGCTCGTCGACCATCCGTCCGTGGCCGAGGCCGCCGTCGTGGGTGTCGCCGACGAGCTCAAGGGCACGGCGATCGCGGCGTTCTGCATCCTCAAGGAGAAGACGAAGTTTGGCGTCGCGGGCGCGGACCTGAACGCCGAGCTGCGCGCCCACGTCGGCAAGAAGATCGGCGCGATCGCCCGGCCCGACAAGCTCTTCTTCGTCGCGGACCTTCCCAAGACGCGCTCGGGCAAGATCATGCGGCGTCTGCTCCGCGATCTCGCCGAGGGCCGGGTCCTGGGCGACACCACGACGCTCGCCGACCCGGGTGTGCTGGCGACACTGAAAAAGAAGTACGAGGATCGGGACGCGTGAGGACGGCTGCGGACCGGCTCGCCCCGGCCGTCTGGATCGTTGCAGCCGTCAAGCTCCTCGCGCATCTCGCCACCACCGGGCGGTTCGGCTACGAGTACTTCGTCGACGAGCTCTACTTCGACGCCTGCGCGCGGCACCCGGCCTGGGGCTACATCGACATGCCGCCCCTGCATCCGGCGCTCACCGCCGTGGTCCGCGCGACGCTCGGGGATTCTCTCTTCGCGATCCGGCTCCTCCCGTCGCTCGCCGGCGCGGCGCTCGTCCTGCTGACGGCGGTACTCGCCCGCGACCTCGGCGGCGGGCGCGGCGCCCAGCTGCTTTCCGCCATCGCCGTGACGACCGCGCCGATCTTTCTCGTCGCGCACAGCTTCTCGTCCATGAACGCGTGGGAACCGCTGCTCTGGACGGGCTGCGCGATCCTGCTCGCGCGCCTGCTCGCCGGCGCCGACCCGCGGCTCTGGCTCGCGTTCGGGCTTCTCGCCGGCGTGGGGCTGCTCAACAAGCACACGATGGGGCTCTTCGGCGGCGCCGTCGTCCTCGGCCTCGCCGCGACCTCCCGCGGCCGCGCGCTCTTTCGAAGCCGGTGGATCTGGATCGGGGCGGCGGCGGCGCTCTTCGTGTTCCTGCCGAACCTCGTGTGGAACATCCGCGAGGGCTTCCCGTTTTTCGAGCTCCAGCGGGCAATCCGGGAGGACGGGCGCAACGTCGCGCTCTCGCCCGTCTCCTTCCTGGCGCAGCAGGTTCTCTTTCTGCTTCCGCTGAGCGCGCCGCTCTGGCTCGGCGGGCTCGCCTGGCTGCTCTTCGGCGGCGCGGAGGAGGGACGTCGCTACCGGCCCCTCGGCATCGTCTATCTCGCGGTCCTCGGCGCGCTGCTCCTGCTCGACGGCCGCGTCTACTACCTCGCGCCGGCCTACCCGATGCTCTTCGCGGCCGGCGGCGTCGCCGCGGAGCGGGTCTTCTCTGGCCGCCTCGCGTGGGTCCGTCCGGCGTACGCGGCGCTCCTCGTCGCGGCGGGAATCTTCTTCGCGCCGATGGCGCTTCCGTCTCTTCCGCCCGAAACCTACGTGCGCTACTCGAAGGCCATCGGCATGCAGCCGCCGGCCATCGAGACGCATCGGATGGGGCCCCTGCCCCAGCTCCTGGCGGATCGCTTCGGCTGGAAGGAGATGGCCGCGGAGGCCGCGCGCATTTTCCGCTCCCTGCCGCCGGAGGAGCGCGCCGGCGCGCGGGTGTTCGGCCAGAACTACGGACAGGCGGGCGCGATCGACATGCACGGACCGGCGCTCGGGCTCCCGCCCGCGCTATCCGGGCACCTCGCGTATCACTCGTGGGGGCCGCCGGCCGTCGAGCCGAGCGTCCTCATCGTCCTCGACGACGATCGCGAGACGCTGGAAGACCTCTTCGAATCCGTGGAGTACGGCGGCCGTGTGGAGCATCCCTACTCGATGCCCTACCAGCACTTCGACGTCTGGGTCTGCCGCAGGCCGAAGCTGCCGCTGCGGCAGCTCTGGCCGAGACTTCGACAGCTCGGCTAGGAGCGGCGGCGACGCTGCCGCGTGCGCGCGGCCTTGCGGGCCGCCTGCGAGCGCTGCGCTGCGGTCCGCCGGCGCGCGCTCGAGCGGGCCTGGCGCGCCAGCGCTCGAGCCGATGCCGCCGTGCGACCCTCGCGCCGCAGCCTCTTCAGGCTCGCTCGCGACCGACGGCGGGACGGCGGACGGTGCGATTTCGCCCGGCGCAGATCGCGCGACGCCTGCTTGCGCACCCGACGCGAGGCCTGTCCCTTCTTCGGAGCCGGAAGGCGGACGCCGGCGCGGCGCGCCTTCGAGAGACCGATGGCGATCGCCTGCTTCGCGGACCGCGCGCCGTGTTTGCCCTCGCGCACGTGCTCCACTTCCTCGCGAACGAATTCGCCGGCCTGCGTCGACGGGGACTTGCCCTGTCTCCGATCCCTCTTCGCGCGCGCGAGCGTTTTCTTCTCCGGCATGACTCCTCCTTTGATTTCCTCTGAGTCCCGCGCGGCTTCGGCGCCGCCGTCGCTCAGAACCTCAAGAACGCGCCCAGGCCTCCGAGCCGGCGAAGCCGGTCGGCGGCCGGCGGCGCGACGGCTTCGATCGTCCCTCCACTCCCCGCGACGCGGCCGGCCATCTCGTTGAGGAGGTCGGCGACCGGCCGGGTCGCGCCCCGGCAGTAGCCGCAACGCCGGGGCGTCTCGTCGAAGAGGGTCCCGCACTGGCTGCAGCGCCGGCCGCGCAAGCTCAGGCCATCCGCATAGAGAAGCCGGCGAATGCGGCCCTCTCGAAGCGCTTCGAGCGCTCCGCCGAGGCCGGCGGCCGCCTTGCCGCGCTTCGCCGAGGCCGTCTCGAGCTCGAGAACGTCCGCTTCATTGCGGACATCCGCCGTCCGGTGCTCGATCTCCAGAGCCGCCGCAAGAATCTCGTCCTTCGACGCGTCCACCGGCACGTGGACGACGCCGGCCAGAACGGCGACGAGCTTCGGCGACAGCAGCTCGCGCAGCCGGTTGACGGCCGCCGTCGGGCCGCCGAGGATCAGACGGTCGAAGCGCTTTTCGCGCGCCATCGACTCGAGGATCGACGCCACGTGCTTCAAGTGGGCGTGCGCATGCTCGTCGGCGCGCTGCTGGAGGTTCGTCGTCCGCGCCTGGTCGCTCCCCGTCGACGCGACTTTCTGCACGGGCTCGGGGTTGACCGCGTCGTGATTCTCTTGAATCGTCCCGAGAAACATCGTGAAGAGCCGCCCCCTGTGCCGGTCGGCGAGCGCGATTCCGTAGCGCTCGTGGCCGCCCAGCGTTTCCAGCAGCGGAAGCAGGTACGGAGCTCCCGACCAGCGGGCCTGCGAAGAGACGGGGACGTTCCACTCGAGCGTGCGAACACGGCCGCCGGGCTCCGCGAAGGCGGCGAGACTTCGTTCGGACGGGCTCGCCGCCGCCAGGGCCGCGAGCGCCGCCTGCGTGGCCTGCTCGAGCGCGGCGCCCCCGGTCTCGTCTTCGAGGTCCTTGACGAGGCCTTTGACGAGCGGCGCAAGATCCTCGGCATTCCAATACCCGGTTCCGGTCCTCCGGTCGATGTACAGGGAAAGGATCGAGCCGCCCTCGTCCTCCGTCTTCCACGAGAGGAGTTGCTGCATTACCTCCGGCGAAACCATGTCACCTCCTCGATCGGGCTCGCCCCGCCGTCGAGGCCCCCCGCGTCAATGTACGGCCAGCGACGCGAGGTGGGCCCCCGCGGTGGCTCGGGAGCGCGCAAGGGAAAGTAGTTGCGAGACCTCTTCGTCGGCCGTCTGGTGGAAATTGCCGTACCACTGGCCCACGGAGCCGAACGACTCCGGCGTCTTCAGGCAGATCGCCTCATCGGCCGCAATGCGCATGGCTTCGCACGCTTCCGCGGACGCGACCGGCACGGCGACGACGATGCGTGCGGGCCGGGCTTCCCGGAGGGCGAGAATCGCGGCGTGCATCGAGCTTCCGGTCGCGAGGCCGTCGTCGATCAGGATCACGGTGCGACGGTGCACGTCGAGGGGCGGCCGGTCCCGCCGGTAGGCGCGCTCCCGTCGCGCGAGCTCGATTCGCTCCTTCGCGGCGATCGCGTCGACGACGCGATCCGGGATCCGGTAGGCCTCGATCAGGAGCGGGCGGCGGACGCTGATCCCGCCGCTCGCGACGGCGCCCATCGCGAATTCTTCGTTGCCGGGCATGCCGAGCTTGCGCACGACGAAGACGTCGAGGGGCGCGTCCAGAGCCCGAGCCACCTCGTAGGCCACGGGAACACCTCCTCGCGGAAGGGCGAGGACGACGACGTCGGAGCGATCGGCGTAGCCGTGGTCGAGCAGCCTCTTCCCCAGCTGCCGACCCGCCTCGCGCCGATCCCGGAACAACATCCGGTTGCCTCCTCTGAGGTTCGACTCCGCAAGATTCTTGCCAGTTGGACGATCTGATTCCGCCGCCTCGCAATGAACGGTCTAGAATGAGAGTGGTGAAGGGATCCGAGAGCGTTCTGGACGGCCAGACGATTGGCCGACTTGATCGCTGGCGGAAAGCGCGCGCGGTTTTCGTGCGGCCTGACGGCGTCGAGGCCGAGCGCGCGGTCGCCGCGGCGTTCGGGCGGAACTGGGTACGCGCGCCGATGTACGGGCGGGCGCGGCGTCTGATGATCGAACGGACGCCCGAACACTTCCTCGACGAGCTCGCCCGGGCCCTCGGCCCTCTCGCGGATCGCGTGCGTGTCGCTCCGGAAGACATGCAGCAGACGAAGTGGGACGCCATGAGCCGGCTCGCCCCGCTCTCCCGCGCGCGCGGCGAGGTCGACGCGCTCTGGCTCGCCGACGAGCTTTCGACGGGCAGTTTCTTCGTCGAGTTCCAGCCCATCTTCGACCTCAAGGCCGGCAGCCTCGTCGGCCACGAGGGTCTCCTGCGCGCGCGGGGCCGCGGAGTCACGCGCCTCGCCGCCGAGATCTTCCCGGCGGCGGAGTCCCTGCACATCGCGGCGGCCTTCGAGGCGTTCGCCTGGTCGACCGTGTTCGACGCGGCGGCGCGGCTGCCCGAGAATGCGCTGCTCTTTTTGAACGTCAACCCGCGCCTGATCGGCCGCAGCGAAGACGCTCTCGCCGCGCTCGGCGCCGACGCCGAGAAGCGCGGCGTCTCGTTCGCGCGGCTCGTCCTCGACATCGTCGAGATCGAGACGCTGCCCGGGGCCGCCGAGCTGGCGCCGGCACTCACCGTGCCGCGGGACCTCGGCACGGTCATCGCGCTCGACGACGTGACCTCCGGCTACGGCACGCTCCAGCTCTGCCACGCCCTCCAGCCCGAGTTCATCAAGGTCGACAGCGAAGTGACGCGCGGCATCGCCACGGATCCGCGCCGGCGCGCGATCCTGAAGTTTCTCGCGGACCTCTCGAAGGAGTTCTCGTTCCGGCTCGTGGCCGAGGGGATCGAGTCGGCGGAGGACCTGGACGTGTGCGCGGCGGAGGGCGTCCACGTGGCGCAGGGGTACTTCCTGGCAAGGCCGGCCGCCCAGCCGCCGGACGCCTCGCCCGAATTCCGGGCCTGGCTCGCCTCCCGTCCCGCGGCCTCGAGCTCCCGTTGAGGGACGGCCCTCCTCTCGCCTCCGTCCGGCTGGACGTCTGGCTGGACGTCGCCTGCGTCTTCCCGACCCGTACCCAGGCCAAGGCGGCCTGCGAGGGGGGAAAGGTGGACGTCAACGGCTCGCGCGCCAAGCCCCACCGCGAGGTCCGGCCCGGAGACCGGATCGGTCTCGCGGGGAAGGAGGGCTCGCGCCGCGAGCTGGTCGTCGTGGGCCTCGCGGAGCGCTCGATCCCGAAGGCCGCGGCCCGCGCCCTCTACGAGGACGTGACGCCGCCTCCGCCGCCCGAGGTGGTCGAGGCCCGGCGCCTCGATCGCCTCCTCGCTCCGCGCAAGGATGCCGGGCCGGCCGGACAAGCGCGACCGGCGCGACCGGATCCGCGCCAAGCGCGGCCGGGAGGATTAGACTTTCGCCATGGACTTCGACGTTCTCTGCCCCTGCTGCAACGCGCGCCTCAAGGTCGACGCCGATCTGAAGGCCGTCGTCGCCCACGAGGCCCCGAAGACACCCCGGAAGTTCGCGAGCGTCGACGACGCGATCGGGGCGCTCAAGGGCGCGGACGAGGAACGCGAGAAGAAGTTCGCCGCCTCGGTCGAGGCCGAGAAGTCCAAGAAGGACGTGCTCAACCGGAAGTTCCAGGAGCTATTCGACAAGACGAAGGGCGACAGCTCCAAGCCCATCCGGGACATTGACCTCGACTAGGGGAGACCTCCGGGCCGCGGCGCGGATCCTCGTCGCCGCCGTCGCGGCCGTGCTGCTCGACGCGCATCCGGCGCGCGCCTTCGTCTACTCGGAGCACCGCGCGATCGCCGGCGCCGCGATCGCGGGTCTCACGCCGGAGCGCGCCGCGCTGCTCTCCCGGATCTGGGCGGCGGCGCGAGTCGGGCACGAAGCCCGGCTGTGCGCCGAGCCCTGGACCGGGCTCGGACGGCCTCAATCCGGACTGCGTCGACTTCGCCGCCTGGTCGGCGATCGGCGGCGATCATGCCTGCTCGCCCGCGGACCTCCTCGCGGCCGTGCTGGAAGGCGCTCTCATCCCCCGGATCAGCGCGGTCGCAGCCACGCAGGCCGACGCCCTCGCGAAATCGGAACGCGACGATCAGCGGCGCAACGCGGTGACGACCGCGCAGATCGCGATGGCACGGCTGGACCCCGCGTATGCCTCGAGCGCCGGAGCCAACAACGCGCACTTTCTCCTGCCGCGCCAGGGAGACGACCTGCTCGACTACATGGACGCGGCGCTCCGCACCACCGCCGAGCCCAATTCGGCCGCGGCGTACTTTTTCTTTCACGGCGCCGCCATGGTTCTTGCGCGCGCCCGCTCCGACCCGGCCGACGCGGCGTCCCGATTCCGGCGCCCGCGCGCGGCTCATCCTGGCGCTCGAAGCCTTCGCCGAGCACTTCCTCGAGGACATGTTCGCCGCGGGCCACGTCGCGGGGTCCTGGGGCAACGTCGCCGAGCGCAAGGGGACGCACGACTTCTACAATCGGATCGGGCCTGGAGATTCGGAGCTGGGACGGCAAGGAGACCGTTCTCTTCGGCGACGCCTTCCTCAAGCCCGACGGCCTCGAGCGGGCGGCCCAGGCGGTGCGCACGAGCCTCGATCAGGTCCTCGAGGCGTGGACGCCGGGGACGCCGGCCCGCATCGCGGCGCAGAACGCCGATTCGCCGGAGGACGCGCTTTCCGGCCGCTTCAGTGTCTGCGCCTCGCGTTCCGCCCCCGAGTGGGACATCTCCGATTCCCTCGAGCCCTGGTTCGCCGCCGTCGCCATGCGGATGCCGGTTCCGTTTCGAGGCGCCGGGCCCGGCTCGCTGCCGCGAATTCATGGCGAGATCGGGCCCTACGTGGGGCTCGTCGCGGGGGGATCGCTCGCGGGCTCAGGCGGCGGCTATGACGATCTGGATACCGGAGGGCAGCTCATCGACTCGCTCTCGCTCGGTCTGCGCTTCGGCGTCGGGCTCGAGGAGCTCATCACCGACAGCGGCGACGGCATGATCTTCCTCGAGGGCGACGTCGCGATGAGCTCCGCCGAGCCCACCGACTGCCCCGGTTGCGAAGGCGAAGGACGGCTCCTGCCCCGCGTGCCCGCGCGCTCGGGAATCGGCGTCCGGTTTCGGGCGCCGTTCTGGCTCGTGCCGGGCGACCTCATCGTGGCCGCGCCATTTCTCCTGTTGACCAATCCTCACAAGTTCCAGGAGATGGCGGCGATCGCGTCGACCGGCGGCCTCATCCCGTGGCAGCGCCGTTTTCACACGCCGATCGGCTCGTTCCAGCTCATGCTCGGGCGGGAAGCTGGCGCGATTTTCTACGGCTACACCGGCGGGCTCGACGAGTTCGTCACGCTCGATCCGACGACCGGGGATGCCGAGATCGTCGGATACCGATCGGTCGTCGTGGAGATCCCGGTCCTCGAGTACCGCGCCTTCCGATCCTACGGCGCGAAACAGGCGCTCGATCTGCGCCTCCAGTTCGGCGCCGGCTTCGACAAGCCGCTTTTCGCGAAGTCCATCGATCCGCCCGGAGCGCCGAAGCCCAACCTGCAGACCCGATACTTCGGATACTTGCGGCTCGTCTTCGAGGGGCGGCGCTACCTTTGAGGTGCCGCTTCAGCGGCGGCGCGAAAACGTCATCCGCTGGAACCGGTTGTCACGCCGCGAGCTTCCGCGCCCCTGTATTTCTCTTCGAAATTCACGCCATGGTGACGATGATCTTGCCTTTGTGATCGCCCGTGCCAAAGTGCCTGAAAGGCTTCGGGCAATTCGGCGAGCTCATAAGCCCTGTCAATCACTGGTACCAGCTTGCCGGCTTCAAACAGCTCGTTCATGTAGGCCAGATCCTTGTTTTGTTTCAAGGCGACGATACGCACGTGTTTGTTGGACAACCGCGATATCAGGGGACCCAGGACCAAGGCCTGCAGCAGGCGTGGGATGCTGCCGCCGACGGTGGCATAGGTGCCATGGGGATTCAGTGCACGTGTGTAGGAAAGTGGCGAACGGTTGGTCTTCACATCGAGGATCAGGTCGTAACACTTTCCCTCCCTGGTGAAGTCCTTCCTGAGGTAGTCGATGAGGTGGTCCGCGCCCATGGCGCGCAGCATGTCCAGTTTGCTCGCCTTGTCGACTACGGTCACCTCAACTTGATGGAGTCTGGCCAGCTGCAAAGCGAGCGTGCCGACACCCCCGCCCGCCCCGTTCAGCAGCAGCTTCTGGCCAGACCGAAGCCGACCCACGTCGATGAGGCCTTGGACCGCCAGCATGCCCGCCTGCGGGATGGCGGCGGCTTGCTCGAACGTCATGCGGGGCGGCTTTCGCGCGAGGGCCGCTTCCGGCGCACAGGCGTATTCCGCAAACGCGCCGAAACCGCTCATGGACAAATCGCCGTAGACGTCATCACCCGGCTGGAACGCCGTGACGTCTTCGCCCACGGCTTCCACACGCCCGGCGATATCGCAGCCGATGATGCGCACCTTCGGTGTGAAGAGACCATTGAGAATTCGAACCAGGGACGACGTACCACGCAGCATCCACCAGTCCCAATCGTTGACGGACGCGGCAAACACGCGGACCAGGACTTCATTGGGCCTGGGCGTCGGCGTGGCCACGTCCCTGAGTTTCAGGACGTCTGGCGCGCCGTAGCGTTCCATGACAACGGCCTTCATGAAGTGCGACCGGATGCTCGCAGGCTGCTACGGCTGGGTGACGGCTGGCTGGTAGGCCATCTCGCGCAGGACGGCGATCCGCTTTTCGACCGGCGGGTGCGTCGCGAAGAGATCCGCGAAGAAACCGGATTGCCGGTTGACCGGCCGGCCGCGGGGGTCCTCGATGCAGAGGTGGGCGACGCCCTGCTTGATCGAGGGCGTCGGCGCGACCGCGGCGGCGATCTTCTCGAGCGCGGACGCGAGCCCGAGCGGGTTGCGCGTCATCTCCGCGCCCGAGGCGTCGGCGAGGTACTCGCGCTGGCGCGACACGGCGAGGGAGACGATCTGCGCGATGATGGGCGCAAGCAGCGCCGAGACGATCCAGAGCAGGACGAAGAGGATCCCGAGGCCGCCGCTCTTCTCCGAATCGCTCCGGCGCCCGAAGCGCAGCCCGCGGCGGCTCCAGTCGGAGAGCAGGAGAATCGCGCCGGCGAGCGCCGCGACGACCGTCATCAGCCGCACGTCGTAGTTCTTGACGTGCGAGAGCTCGTGGGAGACGACTCCCTGAAGCTCGTCGCGGTCCAGCTTCTCGAGCAGGCCCCGGGTGACGGCGATCGTGGCACGCTCCGGTCCGACTCCGGTGGCGAACGCGTTGGGATCGGCGTCCGGGATCACGTAGACCGCGGGCTTGGGCAGGCCCGCTGCGATCGCCATCTCCTCGACGACGTTGTCGAGGACGCGCTGGCTCGGGTCCGCGCGGTCGAGGGGCGCGGCGTTGGTGGATTCGAGGATCGCGCGATCGCCGCCCGCGAGCGACCACCACGCCGAGAAGCCGCCGAGGCAGAGGGCGCCGAGCGTGGCCACCGGCAGGCCGGGCGAAAAACCGCCGGCGTAGAGCACTCCGTCCGCGGAGAGGCCCATGACGGCGAGCAGGCACACGAAGCCCGCGATGAACATCCGCGTGTTCGAGATGTTCCGCTTCTGCTGGTCGTAGAGGTTGAGGGGCACCCGCTTACTGGGGCGGCCGAAGGCTCAAATCCACCTTCGGCACCGCCCGCTCGGCCGCGTCCTGGATCTCGAAGAGCTCGACCGGCTGGAACTTGAAGGTCTGGGCGATGAAGTTGTCGGGGAACACCTGCTGGGCCGTGTTGTAGCGCGTCGCGATGTCGTTGTAGAACTGCCGCGCGAAGCCGATCCGGTTCTCCGTCGAGGAGAGCTCCTCCATGAGCGACTTGACCGACTCGTTCGCCTTCAGGTTGGGGTAGTTCTCGGCGAGGGCGAAGAGGCGGCCGAGCGTCTGCGTCAGCGCGTTCTCCTTCCCGGCCGCGTCGGCCACGCCGTGGGCGGAGGCGGCGGCGTTGCGGGCCTGGATGACCTTTTCGAGCGTGTCCTGCTCGAACTGCATCTCGCCTTTGACGGCGGCGACGAGGTTGGGAATCAGGTCGTGACGGCGCTTGAGCTGGACGTCGATCTGCTTCCAGCCGTTCGCCACCTGGTTGCGCAGCGAGATGAGGTTGTTGTAGCGCCAGATGGCCCAGATGGCCAGAAAAACGGCGCCAACCAGCAGGATCGTGAGACAGCCTCCGAAGAAAGCCAAGGTTTTCTGTGTCCTCCGCTATGAATTACGCAAACCGCGCCGGCAAGTTCAGGCGTTCAGTCCCTGCCGGAGCTCGCGGGCCAGGATCTCGACCGCCGAGCGGGTGCCGCCGGTCAGCTTTTCCTTCCAGACGGTCTCGGTCTCGAACCGGCGATCGCCGATCGCGTCGGCCCAGGGGCGCAGCGCGGCGTCGAGCTCGCCGGCGGACCAGACGTCGCCGCCGCGCTTGCGCACCATCGCGATCACGTACGGCACGATCCGGATGAAGGCGCGCAGCGACGTCGAGCTCTTGATCGAGTACTTCCGTCCGGCGAAGGCCGTCGGGAACGCGCGGGCCGCGGCCTTGAAGTAGTTGAGGAAGAAGCGCCGGGAGTTTTCCCGGAACTCCCGGGCGACCCGGCCGCCGGCGGTGTCGATGGCCGCGAAGACGTCGCGCAGCTCGTCGGCGAGGGAGGCCTGCGTGACGGAGCCCTTGCCGATGCCGAGCACCTTGATCGATCCCCTCAGCGGCGAGCCGTCGTCCTCGTTGAGCGTCCGGATGACGTCGTGGGCGGCGGCGAGGTTGTCGTCGCGGTAGAGCCTCCGGCCGGCCAGGGAGATCAGGTGCGACGGGTTGAGCTTGGTGTGTTTGCTGTTGATCGTGACGAAAAGCTCGACGACCTGATCGGGGGTGAGGGCGTCGAAGACGACGGCGGGAACCTGGAAATCCCGCAGGCTGTGCTTTTCCGCGAGCTGGTGGAGGGCGAGCAGACGGTGCTGGCCGTCGAGGGCCCGGAGAATGCCCGACTCCTCGGGGAGCTTCAGGGACCCGGAGTCGGCCCGGCCTCCCGAGGGGGCGAACTCCAGCCGCTTCTCGGAGACGAGCAGGACGCTTCCGGGGATCGCCGGGAGGGTCCCCGAATCCGCGCACTGCAGGTAGTAGGCGACGAGCTCGTCGATCTTCTTCTTGATGATCGGCCGCTGAAACGCCTGCTCGGAAGCCGCGATCTTCTTCTCCAGCAGATCCCAGTTCACCCGGCCCGCGGCGACCTTGTGCTTGCCGCGCGTCGTTTCGCTGCCCGGCCCGAAGGAGAGGACCTCGAAACCCACCAGCGACTGCAGGTCCGCCCCCGAGAGCAGGGCCTCGTAGAACCGCACGCCGAACTGGTTCAGGCGAAGCGAGGGAACCGAGATCATGGCCACCTCCTGGAGCGCCCGAGGCCGTCCCCGGCCGGAAATCCGGCCCGGAGCGGCGAAAGCGTATACCGCCCCCATGCGGTTTGGACCCTAGAGAATGAGTCGTTTGAGGGTCCCTCGGACCCTTCGCGGCGCGGACCGACCTCGAGCCGGGGAGCAAGAATCGAGGGAGAGGGGACAGAGGCGACTTTCCCTCCCTCGTCCGTCGGCCCGCGGAGCGGGCCGCTACGGATCCGAGCCCTACGGGGGGGAGACGGTCTTCCAGTCCGTTCCGGCGAGCATCTGGTCGTAGATCCGGCTCGCCCCCGTCAGGATGCCCGTGAGCTCTCCGGTCAGGATGGCCGCGAGGTCCGGCAGGGCCTCCGGCCGAGCGACCGGCACCGAGCATTCCACGCTCGACTGCCCGAGCGAGGCGAAGAAGGGCGAAGGACGTCGCGTCCAGTCCGAGTCGCTGCGCCGATGCTTGGTCATCAGGAAGGCGGCGAGCCGGCGTTCGTCCCACGGCTCGGCCATGGTCCAGGCGAAGTTCGCCCGCAGGCCCTTTTGCTCGATCGACGGAGTTTCGCTCGCGAGAGAGATCGACATGGCCCTGCGCAAACGATAGCATCCTCGGGTACTTCCGAGATCGTGAAAAGAATCCCGTTCGCTTGCCTGCTCCTCGCCGCGGGCGCTGCGCGCGCCGCGCCGCCCGAGCAGAACGTGTACGCGTCGCACCTCATGGTCGACCAGGACGTCGTGGTTTCTGCGCGCATCACGGGCATCGTCGAGACCATCGCCGTCGACCGCGGCAGCGTCGTCACGCAGGGCCAGATCCTCGCGACGCTGGATCCCCGAGCGCTCGACGCCGACGTCCGGGAGGCCAAGGAAGACATGGATCTCCGCAAGGCGGAGTACGACCGCGCGAAGTCGCTGGTGGACTCGAAGGTGGGGAGCGTCCAGGACCTCGACTCGAAGAAGGCGCAGTACGCGGTCGCCGTGGCGCGATGGGAGAGGGCCAAGACCCAGCGCGACTACGCCATCGTGCGGGCGCCGTTCGCCGGAGTCGTGACCGAGAAATACGCGCGCATCGGGCAGAAAGTCATCGAGGACGGAAACGAGCCGCTCTTCAAGGTGACGGCCACGGATCCGCTTCTCGCGCGCGTCTATCTCCCCGAAGACTGGCTGCTCCGGCGTGCGCCTGGGAGACAAGGTCGAGGTCGTTCCCGACCGCTTTCCCGACGCGAAGACGACGGGCGAGGTCCAGTTCATCAGCCCGACCGTCGATCCGGCCAGCGGCGCTTTCCAGGTCGTCGTGCGCGTCCGGCGGGAACCCGGCCGCACTGTGCTCCGGCCCGGAATCGCGGTCCAGGTCCGTTTTCCCCAGGCGCCTTCCAAGGCGCGGTAGGTTTCTCGGAGGCCATGCCGCCGAACCCGCCCCGCTCCTCGGCCCGCCTCCGGTCGACGCGCGACCGCGTGCTCGTGCACGACATCAAGAACATGTCGTTCCGCCTCCGGCTCCTGCTCTCCAACCTCGAGGAGCACTGGGAGGATCCCGACTTCCGCAAGACGGTGCGCGACCTCCTCGCCGCCTCGGTCGAGCGGCTGGAGGGCATCGCCGGCCGGTTGGTCGAGCGCGAAGACGCGGTGCTCATCAAAGTGGCCCTCGACCTCAACGACCTGCTGCGGAAGGTGGCGGAGCGGCCGTTCCGCCGCGCCGGCCGGACGTCGGCGGCAGGCCCGCTCGTCTCGCTCGCCCTGGGCGAGCCTCCGCAGATCTGGGCCGACCCGTTCTATCTCGCCGACGCGGTCGCGAGCCTCCTCGAGAACGCCTGCGAGGCCGCCGCTCCCGAGGGCCGCGTGCTCGTCCGCACTCTCGCCGCGTGGAAGCGCGAAGCGGCCCCGCGCGGTCGTCGAGATCATCGACAACGGCGCCGGGATGACGGCGGAGTTTCTGCGGGACCGCCTGTTCCAGCCCTTCGAGACCACCAAGCCGCAGGGAGTGGGGCTGGGGCTGGCGACGGCGAACCAGATCGCCCGGCTGCACCGGGGCACCATGCACGTCCTCTCCCAGCCGGGGGGCGGCACGCTCGTGCGCGTGTCCTTTCCCGGGATCGCGGCCGAGCGGGGCGACCGCGGATGAGCGGACAGCCTCCCGGCCCCGGCGCTCTCGGGCGCCTCGTCATCGTCGAGGACGACCCGTTTCTGCTCGAGCAGCTCACGCTGGCCCTCAAGAGCCGCTTCGTCGTGTCGGGCGCACGAGACGCCACTCACGGACGTGTCGTCTGCGAATCCGAGCCGGACGTCTACCTGTTCGATCTGCGGCTGCCGCCGTCGAATCGCGTCGAGGAGGGGCTGGAGCTGCTGCGCCACGTGCGCCGCCGCGACCCGGAGGCGACGGTCGTGATGATGTCGGGAGAGGGAGAGCGCGAATACGCGCTTCGAGCGATCGCGCTCGGGGCGTTCGACTTTTTCGCGAAGCCGATCGACACGGCGGAGCTCATCGTGATGCTCCAGCGGGCGCTCGAGCGGCGCCGGCTCCTGGTCGAGAACCGGGAGCTGCGCCAGGTCGCCGCTTCGGGGTCGGCGGCCGGCCAGCTCGTCGGCCAGAGTCCGCCCATGCGCCGGCTCTTCCGCGAGATCGAGAGGGTGGCGGGAAGCGACGCGACGGTCCTGATATCCGGCGAGAGCGGAACGGGGAAGGAGCTCGTCGCGCGCGCGATCCACTCGGGAAGCCCCCGGCGCGATCGGGCGTTCGTCGCGGTCAACGCGTCCGCGCTGCCCGAGTCGCTCGCGGAAGCGGAGCTCTTCGGCCACGAGAAGGGAGCGTTCACCGGGGCGATCGCCTCGCGACCGGGGCGCTTCGAGCTCGCGCAGGGAGGGACGCTCTTCCTCGATGAGATCGGCACGCTGTCGCCGGCCGTCCAGTCCAAGCTCCTGCGCGCGCTGGAGAGCCGCGAGATCGAGCGGGTCGGCGGGCGGCGGACGATCCCCGTCGACTTTCGCCTGATCTCGGCCACCAACGAGAACCTGGAAGCGCGAGTCGCCGCCGGGACTTTCCGCGAGGACCTCTTCTATCGGATCCACACCGTTCCGATCGTGATCCCGCCGCTGCGCGAGCGGGTCGAGGACATTCCGCTGCTGGTCGACCATTTCCTCGCCCTCTTCGGCGCGCGCTACGGCAAACCGGCCAAGCGGTTGTCGGCCGGGGTCCTCGAGCGCCTGAGGACACATCCCTGGAGGGGCAACGTTCGGGAACTGCAGCACGTCGCCGAGATGCTGGTTCTCTTCTCCGACGCCGACGAGGTCGGGGAGGAGGACCTGCCACGGGCTCTGCGCGAACCGGCTGCCCGCGCGGGCGGGGAGGTCGCGGTGCCGACGGACTTTGCCGGAGCGGTCGCGGAGTTCGAGCGCCGGCTCCTGGCCGAGGCCATCGCGGCTTCCAATGGCGTCAAGGCCGAGGCGGCGAGACGGCTTGGCCTGGATGGGAACCAGATCAAGTACCTGTGTCGAAAGTACGGCCTGAAATGAGCGGCCGAAGGTTGGAAATTTCAACCTGGTGACGGGTAAATTTTCAACCGGCGAGGTTTCACCTAACGCCTCGCAAAACTCAAACAACTGAAAAATAAGGGCTTGAGTGGCGCTCTGGCTCGGACCAATCCTGGCCCCAGTCTTGCCTTAGAACCAGGGCAGAGGAGGAAGACAAACATGGGTAACGAAGTCAAGATCAAGCTGACGGACGCTCAGAAAGCCAAGATCAAGGAAGCCACGGGGAAGGATCTTCCGGAGATCCGCGTCGAGACCTTCGGCAGCAACCCGGCTCTTTCGAGCCCCGTTGCGGCTGCGACCAGGGCGTCGAACCGCGCTCCGCTGCGGGCCGGGACGAAGGCTCCGCTCCGCGCCGGGACGAAGGCTCCGCTTCGCGCCGGAACGAAGGCCCCGCTCCGCGCCGGGACGAAGGCTCCGCTCCGCGCCGGGACGAAGGCTCCGCTCCGTGCCGGGACGAAGGCTCCGCTCCGCGCCGGGACGAAGGCTCCGATGCGCGCCGGAACCAAGGCTCCGATGCGTGCGGGAACCAAGGCTCCGATGCGCGCCGGGACGAAGGCTCCGATGCGTGCCGGGACGAAGGCTCCGATGCGCGCCGGGACGAAGTCCTCGCTGCGCTCCAACCTCTGATCGACGCCTCGACTTCCGCTTCGGAATCTCAGCGCCCCGCTCCGGCGGGGCGCTTTTCTTTGTCCGTTCGCGTTACCAGATCGTCGACTGCGCCCAGCGCTTGAGCACGCGCCAGGCCCGCGAGGCATAGGAAGCGCGGCGCCCCTGGATCTTGGCCCGGCCCGCCATGCCCGCGACGAGGCTTCCGTCCGGGTTGTCGAACACCGCGAGCGCGGCGAACTGCTCGGGTAGGGCTCGGGGCGCGGCCGGATCCGATCCGGGCGAGGCCGTCGCCGGCTGAGCCAGGGCGGCCGGAGCCACCGAGATGACCGTGCCGCGGACGGGCGCGGGATGTCCTCGGAAGAGAGCCGACACCGAAGCGTTCTGCACGAGGTCGTCGAACAGCCGTTCCGAGACCGGCAGGTCGGCGGCCAGCTTCCGGTCGTCGCCGACCTCGGCGAGCACCGACCCCACGGGGACCGCCCGGCCTTCGAGATCGCGGAGACGCGGAGTCAGGATCCGGCCCGCGATGGGGCTTCGGACGACGAGCCGCTCTTCTCGCACCTGGCCGCTTCGGAGGGCCGCTTCGATCGAGGCGCCGCGGCTCTCCGACTCGAAGACCTTGCCCGCCTCTCCCGTCGCGCGGCCGCGGCTCGCCTCGGACTGCATGCGCTCCCGCGCGGACGTCAGTCGGACGCGCTCCTCGGCGCTCGCCGGGCTCACGAGCTGAAAGATTGGCTGGCCGGCCTCGACGCGCTCGCCTTCCTGCGCGAGCACCCGGGTGACGACGGCGTCTTCCGGAGCCTCGAGCCGGACGGTCGTCAGGGGCCGAAGTGTGGCCGGAGCCCGCAGCGTCCGGCGGCTCCATGGAACGAAGAGCACGAGCGCCACCACGGCTCCCGCGACGAAGAGCGGCATGCGGAATCGGGGCGACATGATGAGCTCCTTCTTGTCCAGGTACAGGAGGCGAATGGTGCGCGTGAACAGGCGGATGCGCTTGCGGAACAGGAAATACAAGGTCACGAGCAGAAGGACGACCGCCCAGTTGGGGAAGTAGTGGTGGTAGAGGTTGTAGAAGAGGCCGCCGATGAACCGCATGATGACCACGATCCACGCCAGAGCGAGCGTTCCGTAGATCCAGTAGATCCGCCGCTTGCGGCGCGAGACCTCGGGGACCTCGACCGGAAGTCGCAGCAGGTGCTTCTGAAAGGAGGCGCCGATGTACCGGAAGGACTCCTCGCGGAGCTCGGAGATCTCCACGAGAGTCGTCAGCGCGTAGTACCCGTCGATCTTGATGAGCGGGTTGATGTTGAGGAAGAGCGTCGAGACGCCGGTATAGAGCATCGTCTTGAACGCGAATTCGTGCAGGAACGTGTCGGGGTAGGAGACGATCCAGCAGACCGTCGCCAGGGAACAGATCCAGGCTTCGATGTAGATCCCCGCCGTGGTGACCCAGAGCTCGTGCCACCGGTTCTCGAAGAGGATCGAGTCGGTCGTGTTGCAGTAGAAGGCGGGCGTCGCATAAACGAGGGCGATGCCGATGTCGTGGACCTCTCCGCCGTAGAGGATCGTCACGTAGCCGTGGGCGGACTCGTGAATCGCGCCGAGGAAAGTGATGATGAGAATGAACTGGACGATTTCGAGAAAGGGCTTTTCGCCCAGGGCGTACAACACCTTCGTACCGCCCCAGACTTCGCTCCAGTGCACGATGATGATGCCGATCGTCCACGCGAAGAACACGCACGCGCCCGCCACGACCGGAGGGGTCCACAGCCAGCGCACGTACTTGAGAGTCGTTCGGAGGAACCGATCGGGGTCCAGGACGTGGAAGAGCATGAAGAAGGGGTTGAAGCCCTCGGCCTTCTCCTCCGCGGCGCGCTGGCGGGCCGACCGGGAGTGGGCGAGCAGCTGGAGGTTTCTCTCGGCCGCCGACTTTTCGATGAAGTCGATCTTCCGGAGAATCTCCTCGTGCTCCAGGATCAGCGCCCGCTCGATCGGTTCCCTCGGGAACATCGCCTGATAGTCCCGGTGGATCTCCTCGACCGTGCGCGTTCCGTCGAAGAGCTGGATCAAGCCCCCACTGGGCGTCATCGAAGTTGTAGTACGCCGTGACGACCGGATCCTTGGCGACCCACTTGACCTCGCCCATGCGGACGATCCGGCGGACGACGAGGTCCTTTCGGAGCGCGGGACGGTCGCCGGCGGCGCCGTGCCGGGCCGCGAGAGCCGCGGCCCCTTCGTGGAGCCCCGCGGCGGCGATCAGCTTGTCGGGGCGGGTCGCCGGGCTCACGGCAACAGGGGCCAGATCTTGTTCCAGAGGTAGCGCGCGGGCCGGCGGAAGAACGCCGTGAAGACCCGCCGCGTGCCGACCGAGACCTTGCCCGTGCCGAGCATCCCGGTCTTCAGCTGGGCGTCCGCGTTCGGGATCGCCACCTCCACGATCAGGAACCGTTCCTCGCCGTCCTGCCGGAGCCGCGCGGCGACGCGCTCGACGGAGCCGCGGAAGAGACGGCCGGGGTAGGGATTGAACTTCAGCGCCGCCTTCTGCCCGGTCTTCACCAGCGCCACCTCGGACTCGGGCACGGCGACCTCCGCGATCACGCTCTGGAGGTCGGCGACGACGCAGAGCTCCGCGCCGCGGGAGAGAAGCTGCCCGACCCTCTCCTCGATGCGAGGCGTCACGATGATGCCTGCGGCGGGGGCGGTCAGGCGGGTCCGCGAGAGGCTGTCCTCGGCGAGGGCGATCGCGGCAATGGCCTCCCGCTTCCGGGACTCGCCGTCGAAGACGGCCGCCGCGTCGGCCGCCTGTCGCGAGCGGGCGATGTCGGTGTCCGCGAGCGCGAGCTCCGACCGGGCCCGGGCGAGGGCGGCCTCGTAGGGCTCGGTCTTGAGGGTGGCGATGACCGCGCCCGCCTCGACGCGGTCCCCCTCGCGGTGGAGCACTGTCGATACGACGCCGTCGACGAGCGAGGTCACGGCCGCGCGCTTGCCCGGCAGCACGCGGGCGGGACCGGCGATCCGGAGCGGCCAGGGTACGACGAAAAGAACGAGGGCGGCCACGATCGCGCCGATGGTCCAGGCGCGCCTCCGGCTCTTCGGAATCAGCCGCAGCTTCCGGCGTTTTTCCAGCAACGGCTTCAGGAAGCCCGCGAGCGGGACCTGCTGGTAGAGCTGGGCGTTGCGCACCGCGACCGTGGCCTGGTTCACCAGGATCGACAGCAGGTCCCGCGTCTCCTCATCGAAAATCAGCGGTTCCTTGCTCTCGAAACCCAGGACCCCGAGCTTGCCTTCTTCGTCTTTGAGGAGGACGCCGAGGAAGGAACGCAGGCCGGTTTGCTCGAACAGGACGCGGAACTTCTCCTCGGTCTCCGGCCGGTCGGCGGTGATCGTGCCGTCCTCGGTCTGGGTCACCGTGGTGTCCGTTCCCGAGAGGAAGACCCATTGGAGCAGCTCTTCCATGCGCCGCGCGTCCGGGTTTTTCCTGTCCACCTCGTCGGAGCCGGAGATCGCCCCGAGCCGCAGCTTGCCTTCTTCCTGGATGGCGATGCCGCTGCGGTCGTAGTCGATCAGGGCCGAGGTCGCGTTGACGATCGTGTGCATGACCTTGTCGAGGTCGAGGGTCGCGGTGATCTCGCGGCTGACGGCGAGCAGCGCGTCGAGCTTTTCGACCTTCTTCTCGGCCTCGTGCTGGCGGGCCGTGCGGAGCGCCCGCACGGCCTGGCGAGAGATGTCGCCGAGGAGCTCCTCGTCCTCGGGCGAGAACTCGGGATGGCGCCCGCGCTTGTTCGCGACGACGAGGGCGCCGAGCGCGACTTCGTCTTCGATCAGGGCCACGGCGACCATCGAGCGGACGGGGTAGAGGGGGTTCTCGGTGGATACGTCGTCGGTCTCGGGGATCCGGTTTCGACGGACCGGTTCCTGGTTGGCGACGACGTCGCCGACGAAAGCCGCGCCGACCGCGTCCGGCGGCGAGTCGACGTCGTAGTTCTCGTTGACGGCCGTGGCCGCGGCAGAAACGTCCTCGCCCTCGAGGATCCAGAGGGTGGCGACCTCGGCGGTGACGAGGTCGGCGGCCTTGCGCACGATGAGCGCGGAGAGCTCGCCGATGTCGATCGTCGAGCCGAAGGCCTTGGAGAGATCGTAGAGGTTCGTCAGCCGCTCGATGGCGTGGAGCATGCCAACGGTCTTGCGCTCGGCCCGGAGGGCGCGGCCGAGCGCCGGCGCCGCCTGGTCGAGGAAGTGCTCGAGGCGGGCGAGCGCCTCTTCGGCGTCCGGAATCTCAGTGAAATAGATGGCCAGCAGGCCCACGATCAGCCCCTCGGCCTGGAGCGGCACGGCGAGGCAGGCCCGATGCCCGGTGACGCCCTTGACGAAGGGGTCGTCCACGGCCAGCTCGTCTCCGGTGAGAACGATCGGCTGGCGGTCGCGGACGAGGTCGTGAACGTAGCCGGTGTCTCTCGGCGCGGAGCGTCTCAGGAGCTTTTCGACGCCCTGACCCTCGGCGCCGATGCAGAGGAAGATCGGATGGACCGTGTCGGGCGCCCAGAGAAGCGTCGCGTCGGCGCCGGCCATCGTCGCGCTCCACCGGGCCGCCCAACCCGACGTCTGCGCCAGGTTCTCGCAGAGAGCGAGCTCCGCGAGCGCCGAGACTTCGGCCTCGTCGGCCGACCCGAGCCTGCCCTCCGCGACCCCGACCGGCTCGTCGTCCGGTCCCTCGGGTTCGTCCGCCAAGCGTCCCCCTCCCCGAAACGGAAATCGAAACTGCGGTCTCAGAAGCTGGTGACGGCGGCCTCCATGTCTTCGTGCAGCTCGAAGACCGAATCGAGCTTGGTCATCTGGAGGAGCTTACGGATCTGGGGTCCCGCGTTGAGGAGCTTCGTCTGGCCGCCTTCCTTCTGGGTGTTCGTCAGGGCGCGCACGAGGGCGCCGAGGCCCGAGCTGTCGAGGAACCCGACCGACGAGAGGTCGACCAGAAGGTTGACACGCCCCTCTTCGATGAGCCGCGTCACCGTCTTTTTGAAGGTCGTTTCGGCGTCGCCGATCGTGAGGTCCCCGCGGACCGCGATGATCGTGACGGCTCCATCGTCCCGGGTTTCGAGATCCATCGGCGTTGGGCGGGATTATGTCAAAGAATGGGATCCGCAAGCCGGGTCGCCCGGCCGTTTCGGGCTGGTCTAGTATCCGCGCCATGACGATCGATCGCCGGATGCTCCTCTCCCTCTCCGCGGCCTCGCTGGCCCACGCGCGTCTCGCCGGCGCCCGCCCGGCTCCCGTGGCGGCTCCGAAGGCGGCCGAGGTCAAGACCGCCGGGATCCGGCTGATCCCGGTCGACGGCAAGTACAAGGTCTGGACCAAGAAGCTCGGTTCGGGGCCCATCAAGATGCTCACGCTGCACGGCGGCCCCGGGTTCAACCACGAGTACTTCGAGTGCTTCGAGGACTTCCTCCCGCAGGCCGGAGTGGAGTTCTACTACTACGACCAGCTCGGCTCGTCCTACTCGGACCAGCCGGACGACAAGTCGCTCTGGACCGTCGAACGGTTCCGCGATGAGGTCGAGCAGGTGCGCGCCGCCCTCGGCCTCGAGAACTTCTACCTCTACGGTCAATCCTGGGGCTCGATGCTCGCCATCGAGTACGCGCTGAAGTACCAGAAGCATCTGAAGGGCCTCGTGCTCTCCAGCATGACGGCCTCGATTCCTTCCTACATGGTTTATCTCGCGAAGCTGCGCGCCGAGCTTCCGGCGGAGATGCGGGCGGTGCTCGACAAGTACGAGGCCACGGGCCAGTACGAGGCACCGGAGTACCAGGACGTCATGTACAAGGGCGTGTACGGGCGACACCTCTGCCGGCTCGATCCCTGGCCCGATCCCGTCGCGCGTTCGTTCAAGCACCTCAACACGCAGGTCTACGGGACGATGCAGGGGCCCAACGAATTTCTGGTGACGGGAACCTTCAAGGACTGGGACCGCTGGAAGGACCTTTCGAAGATCAAGGTCCCCACGCTCGTCATGGGAGCGAAGTACGACACGATGGATCCCGAAGACATCAAGAAGATGGGTCGTCTGATCCCGAGCTCACGGGTCGCCATCTGCGAGAACGGGAGCCACCTCGCGATGTGGGACGACCAGGAGGCCTACTTCCGCCACCTGTTGACCTTTCTGCGCGACGTGCAGGAGGGCCGGATAGGCCCGGCGAAGGCGAGTCCCGCCGCGTCTTAGAAGTTTCTGAGACTTTCCTCGGGCAGATCCGCGGCGGGGGCGTCTTCGTACTATGCGGGGAGGAGCGCGGGGATAGAATTTCCCGCCGTCCGAGCCGAAGCCAGGCGACCCGGCAGGTCTGCGAACGAATCGTGCGCGGTCATTTCGGCCGCGGCGCTGTCCGGTAGGACCCCCGGATACGGGGACGAAAGGAGAGACGGATGAAGAAGGGTGATCTCAAGGTGCAGGCGATCGGCCTCGCGGTGGCCGGCGTCCTGGCGGGCTCGCGCCTGCTTTCGGCGCTGCCGAAAGACGCTTCCAAGGGCGAGGGCAAGAAGAGCTCCGCCGGCGACGAGAAGAAGGACAAGGCCAAGGCCGGGTCCGATTCCAACGCCTGCAAGGGCCTCAACTCCTGCAAAGGCAAAGGCGGCTGTAAGAGCGGCGACAACGGCTGTCACGGCAAGAACTCCTGCAAGGGCAAGGGCGGCTGCGCCTCGGCCGACGCGAAGCACGCCTGCAAGGGCATGAACTCGTGCAAGGGCCTCGGCGGCTGCAAGAGCGGCGACAACGGCTGCCACGGCAAGAACTCCTGCAAGGGCAAGGGCGGCTGCGCGGTTCCCGTGAAGCCGGCGGCGTAACGGATCGTCTGAACACACGCGGGGGCGTCGGGATAGCCCGCGCCCCCTTTTCGACCTTGAAGCCGCAAGCCAGGAATCGCTGGGGGTTCCCGGATCTCGGGGTGGGCATCGGCCTGCGCACGGTCCACTACGCCCACATCCTCGAGAAGAAGCCCGAAGTCGACTTCTTCGAGGTTCTCTCCGAGAACTACCTCGACACGGAGGGCCGGCCGCGATGGGTGCTCGAGCAGGTGGCCGAGCGCTACCCGGTCGTCCTGCACGGCGTCTCGATGTCGATCGGCAGCTCCGATCGGCTGGACTTCGACTACCTCGCAAAGCTGAAGACACTCGCCGACCGCACGGGGGCCCGCTGGGTCTCGGATCACCTGTGCTGGACCGGCGTTTCGGGAAGGAACACGCACGATCTGCTGCCGCTGCCGCTGACCGAAGAAGCCCTTGCGCACGTCATCGGGCGCGTCCGGTCCGTTTCGGACTTTCTCGAGCGTCCTCTCATCCTCGAGAACGCCTCGACCTACGCCGAGTTCTCCGCCTCGAGCATGCCGGAGTGGGAGTTCTTCGGCCGCCTCATGGAGGACGCCGACTGCGGAATGCTCCTCGACGTCAACAACGTCTACGTCTCCGCGTTCAACCACGGATTCGATCCGAAGCAGTACCTCGACGCGATCGACCCGACCCGCGTGGCCCAGTACCACCTGGCCGGACACACGAACAAGGGGACGCACATCCTCGACACGCACAACGATCATGCGGTCCCGGAAGTCTGGGAGCTGTATCGGCACGCGGTCGCGAGAACCGGCAACGTCTCGACGCTCTTCGAGTGGGACGGGGACATCCCCGCCTTCGACGTCGTCCACGCCGAGGCGCTCAAGGCCGGTCGAATTCGCGAGGAGTCGAAGGAGGGCCGCGTTGTCGCAGCCGCCTCTTGAGCTTCCGCTCCCGCGCCTGCAGCGCTGGATGCAGGCC
Source organism: uncultured Acidobacteriota bacterium (assembly GCA_963782585.1). Lineage (GTDB taxonomy): Bacteria > Acidobacteriota > Thermoanaerobaculia > UBA5066 > Gp7-AA6 > DAHUXD01. The sequence goes on along the minus strand of CAWAKL010000011.1, from coordinate 68,880 downwards.
GTCATCGAGCAGCCGGGCGAGCCGCCCGAGGCCGTCGCGTCGGCCGCCGCCCGCGCCGAGCTCGACCCGAAGGAGATCGGCCGCGTGATCCGGCCCTCGAAGACGCTCACGTCGGTCGAACGCGTCGGCGTGTATCAGGGCATGTACCTGCTTCGGATGGTCGAGGCGCTCGAGAACGACTTTCCGGCGGTGGCCCACTTCCTCGGAAGCGAGGCGTTCGCAACTCTCGTCACGGCCTACGTCGCGGCGTACCCCTCGCGCAGCTACACGCTGAATCGGCTGGGCGGCCGCTTCCCGGAGTTCGTCCGAACGTGCCGGGTTCCGGGCGTTCGCCGGAAGGCGTTTCTCGGCGACCTCGCGCGGCTCGAGGCGCTCGTCACCGAGGTCTTCGACGCGCCCGAGTCGCCGGCGTGGCCGGCCGAGGAGATCGCTCGCATCCCGGAGGAGGCCTGGGAAGGCGCTGTCCTTCGGCCCGTCGAGGCCCTGCGCCTGGGAGCCTTCGCCCATCCGGTCAACGCGTACCTGCAATCCGTCAAGGACGAGAACCACGAGCATCCTGCGACGGGCCGCAAGACGACCCGGCTCGTCGTCTACCGCAAGCGCTACGAGGTCTGGCGGCTCGAGCTCGGAAAACCGGAGTACGAGTTCCTGAGCGCCCTCGTGCGCGGCGAGACGTTCGGCAGTGCCGTGGCGCAGGCGTCGCGCGGACTCCAGGGCTCCCCGGGCGACCAGCTCTTCCGCTGGCTGCGCGACTGGGTCGCCGAGGGCATGTTCACGAGGGTCGATCTCGGCGGATCCGCCCGCTGACTCCACCATCGCGGCTCGGTCACAAACAAGATCGGGGAGCGGGATGGTATAAAGCACTCGTGAGGCGCTGGTTGCGGATCTTCGCGTGTCTCTTCCTGCTGACATACGGCGTCGTCAGCGCCGCCGGTGCCTTCGCGGTTTGCGACGAACCTTGCGGCAGCTCGCTCGCGAGCTGCACCGCCCTCTGCATCGACTGCGCGTGCTGCCCGAGCGGCGTCTCCACTCCGTTCGAAGTCGCCCTGTCGACGACCGTGTTTTCGCCCGGGGTGACCGCCTACGAGAGCGACAACGCGAATCGCCCCTCGGCGCCGCGGGCCGAGATCCTGCACGTCCCAAAGAGCCTCCTCGCCTAGACGCCGGTTTTCACCGGACCTGGTCTGAGCGACGGGGAGGATCGTCCGTCCTCGCTCGCGCTCGCCTTTCTTGCGAGGACAAACGATGGGGCTCTCTCGAAAGCTCGTGCTCGCCGTTGCGATTCTGGCGGTCGCCGCTCCCGGCGTCTCCCAGGAGACTTTGACCCTCGAACAGGCGCTGTCTCTCGCGCGCGAGCGGGCGCCGTCGGTGCTTTCCGCGCGCGCTCGCATCGAGGAATCGCGCGGACGCCTGAGCACCGCGTCGGTGATTCGAAACCCGGAGGTGGAGGCCGCGGCCGGCGGCGCGATCTCGGGAGAACCTCGAAGCGCGAAGGTCGACGCCGGCCTTCTTCAGGACGTGGAGCTCGGGGGACGGCGGTCCTCGCGCATCGATGTCGCGAGCGCCGAGCTGGCGTCGTCCATCGCCGAAGCCGAGGATGTGCTGCGGCGCGCCCGGAGAGACGTCGCGGCGGCCTTCTTTCGCGGCCTCGAGGCCCAGGAGAGGCTCGCGCTGCTCGCGGGTGCCGAGCGCATCGCGGAGGACACCCTCGAGGCCGCACGCCGGCGGCACGAATCCGGGGACGTGGCGCTCCTCGATGTGAATGTGGCTCGCGCCGCCGCGGCTCGAGCGCGCTCGGAAGTGCATGGAGCTCGTGCGTCGCTCTCCGCGAGTCTCGCGGAGATTCGCGCCTTGCTCGGGTTCTCGGCGGGGGAGCACCTCCGGCTCGAAGGAGAGTTGTCTTCGCCTCGTCGCTTCGACCTCCCGAACCTGCTCGACAAGGCGCTGGAGCGTCCCGACATTCGGGCTCTCCAGTCCGAGCTGGACGCGGCGAATGCCGAGCTGCGCCTGGGGCAGGCCCTGGCCTGGCCCGAGCTCGGTCTGGGCGCCCTTTACCAGCGTGAGGAAGGGCAGGACTTCCTTCTGGGAGCGGTTCGATTGACGCTTCCTCTGTTCGACCGAGGACAGGGCGTCCGCGCCGAAGCCCGGGCCCGCGCGGGCCGGCTCTCCGAAGAGCTCGAGGCGAAGCGCCGAGCCGTTCGCATCGAGGTCAGCGCGGCTCTCGAAATCTACGATCAGCAACGGGCGGCGGTCGAAGAGCTCGAGCGAGACGCGCTGGGCGTCGTGGACGAGAACGAAGCGCTGTCGAGAGAAAGCTACGAAGTGGGTCAGATCAGCGTGGTCGAGCTGCTGCTGGTGCGCCGGCAGACGCTGGAGATCCGAAACGAACACCTGTCCCGGCTTCTCGATGCAGCGATTGCCTCGGCGGATCTCGAGGCCAGCGCGGGAGTGTCGCCATGACGATGAGAAGCCGCCTGCCGGCCTTTCTCCTGATTTTCGCCGGCGCGATCGCCTGTGGCCGGAAGCCCGAAGCGTCCGCCCACGAAGACGCCCATTCGGAGGAGTCGACGGCGGAGACCCACGGGGGGCAGTCTTCGCAGCATCTCCTGAAGATCGACCCTGGAATGCTTCGCGACCTGCGGATCACGACTGTCCCGGCGGAGTCGCGGCCGGGCGGCGAGGAAGTCAGCGTCCTGGGCGAGGTCAGCGTCAACGAGGAAAGCTACGCGGAGGTCGGATCCGCCGTCGCCGCTCGAGCGGTCAGGATTCTCGCCTCTCCGGGGGACATGGTGAGTCGCGGGCAACCTCTCGTCGAGCTCCAGAGTGTGGAGCTCGGCCGCGCTCTGGCCGACTACTCGAGCGCTCGGGCACGGGCCGAGCTGGCCCGCGCGAACGTCGCACGGAAGCGCGAGCTCGCGGAACGCGTCGTCCCCAGGCGCGAAGTCGAGCAGGCGGAGGCGGATGCCGCCGCCGCCGAAGCGGACCTTCAGGCCGCACAGGGCTCCCTTCGGGCCCTCGGCCTCGCCGACGAAGATCTCCGCTCCGCAACTGGCGGTGACGCGCGGCTGGTCCTCCGCTCTCCGCTCGCGGGCACGGTCATAGAGCGAAACGTGGTGGCCGGCCAGATGACGGACCCTTCGAGGCCGCTCTTCCGAATCGGAGATCTTTCGCGCCTCTGGCTCACGGTCCATGCCTTCGAACGGGACGCCGTGCGCATTCGCCCGGGGTCCGCCGTCCGGGCGAGTTTCCCCGCTCTCCCGGGGCGCGTGTTCACGGGCAAGGTCACCCTCGTCGGGCGGCAGGTCGACATGGCATCGCGAACGATCCCCGTGCGGATCGACGTCGAAAACTCCGAGGCGCTGCTGCGACCGGGCATGTCGGCCACGGCCTTCGTCAGTCTCGGCGACGCCGGCGGAACGATCGTCGCCGTGCCGGCCGCGTCTCTGCAGCGCATGCAGGACGAGTGGCGGGTCTTCCTCCCGAAGGGGGAAGGCGCCTTCGAAATGCGCACGGTCGGCCGCGGCCGCGACCTCGGGGGGGAAGTCGAGATCGTCTCCGGTCTTCAGCCCGGTGAAGAGGTCGTGGTGGAAGGAGCCTTCCTCCTGAAGGCCGAGGCCGAAAAGGCGCGCGGCGAAGGCGAGCAGCACGAGCACTAGCAGGTTGCTGAAAAAGGGTGTGGGATGGCGTTACGAGCGCCGCGGGGTCAGATGCAAGGAAGCGCGACGACGGCGATGCCTTGGCATCGTCGAGGAGCGATGACGCCGCAGATGGCCCCGCGCCGCCGTAACCCGAAGGGTGGCCGGCACTTTGCCGGCGCCCGCCAGCGAGTGACGATGGTCCGAGTCGCGACGAATCGGAACGGGCGCCGGATGCAAAGTGCCGGACACGACGCCCGCATCCATTTTTCAGCAGCCTGCTAGGAGCGACGAGTGATCGAACGCATCATCAGGGCCTGCTTCGCAAGACCTCTCCCGGTCGTGGTTCTGGCGCTGGCCGGAGCCGTCCTGGGTCTGCTCGCGTTCCGCGATCTTCCTCGGGACGTCTTTCCGGACCTCTCCGCGCCGGTCTTCAACGTCATCGTGCAGAACCCCGCCATGGGAGCCGAGGAGCTCGAGACGGCGATTGCCGTGCCGATGGAAACCGCCCTCGCGGGGTTGCCGAACGTGCGGCGGATTCGTTCGAACAACCAGCTCGGTGTCTCCCAGATCACGATCGAGTTCGAGCCGGACGCCGACTACTACCGGTCACGGCAGTTCGTGGCGGAACGCGTCAGTCAGGCGGCTTCGGAATTGCCGCCCGGTACCGATGCCCCGCTCGTGTCCAGTCTGACCGGCCGGCTGAACGAGATCTTCGAATTCACGCTCGAGGCTGAGCCGGGCGCCGCGGATCTCATGACCCTTCGCGACCTGGCGGAATTTGACGTGAAGAACCGGCTGCTGGCGGTTCCCGGGGTGGCCGCGGTCGAGAGGCTCGGCGGCTACCTGCGGCAGTTTCAGGTCCAGCTGGATCCCGACCGGCTCACGGCCCGCGGCGTGACGCTCGACGACGTCCTTCACGCCGTCGAGGGCGCCAACCTCAACGCGTCGGGAGGCATCCTCGTCCAGGGTTCCATGGAGTGGACCGTCCGCGCCATCGGGAGAGTTCAAACGGTGGAAGACCTTCGAAACACCGTCGTCGCGATCCGCGGTTCGACGCCGGTGCTCCTGGGCGATGTCACCGAGGTCCGGGAAGCGCCCGCGATCCGGCGAGGGATCGCGCATCGCCTGCGCGGGGAGGTCGTCAGCTGCCGGGTGGTCAAGCAGTTCGGCGCCGACACCGTCCGCGTGGCCGCGGGAATTCGTGCCGCCATCGAAGAGATTCGCCGGGGGTTGCCCAAAGGCGTGAGTCTGCGAATCGTCTACGACCAATCGGAGCTCGTGGACTCGGCTCTGGGCGGTGTCGGGCGTGCGGTCCTGCTCGGGGCAGTCTTCGTCGTGCTGGTGCTGTTCGCGCTTCTCGGGAATCTCCGCGCCGCGCTCCTCGTCACTCTGACGATTCCCGTCTCGATCGCCCTATCGGGGCTCCTCCTCGAGCGGGCGGGAGTCGGGCTCAACACGATGACGCTCGGAGGACTGGCGATCGCGGTGGGGCTGCTCGTGGACGCCTCGATCATTCTGGTGGAAAACGTCGTGCATCGCCTCTCGGGGCTTCACGGGTCCACCGACAAGAGACTGCGGCGGCAGCGCGCGCTCGAAGCGGCGATCGAGGTCGGGCGCCCCATCGCCTTCGCAACGCTGATCGTGATCGCGGTCTTTCTGCCCCTGTTCTGGATGACCGGCATCGAAGGTCGCATGTACCGGCCTCTCGCGGCGGCCGTCGTCGCAACGGTGGCCGCCTCCTTGATCCTGGCTCTCACCGTCGTCCCCGTCATGGCGGCCTGGCTGTTGCGACCGCGGCCGGAGGAAGAACCGGAAGACGTCGCGCTCATCCGGCGATTGAAGGGTGTCTACTCGCCTCTCCTCGACGCCTCGATGAGGCATGCCGGCCGGGTTCGAGCCATTGCTGTGGGTTTCTCGGTTCCCGCAGTCGTGCTCGCGTTTTTCGTCGGAACCGACTTCATGCCGAAGCTCGACGAGGGCGCCTTTCTCCTCCAGACCATTCTTCCGCCAGAAGCTTCTCTGGACGAAGTCGACCGGATCAATCACCGGGTCGAGGACGTGCTTCGCACTTTTCCCGACGTGGAAGACGTCGTTCGGCGCACGGGCCGGGCGGAGCGAACCGAGGATCCCATGCCGCACACGGTTTCGGACGTTCTCGTCGTCTTCAAGAAATCTCGCAAACACTCTCTCGAGGATCTCGAGCACGAGATGCGCGATAAGCTGGAAAAGGTTCCGGGGGCATCCGTCCTCTTCACGACTCCGCTGGGCATGAGAATCGACGAAGGGCTGGGGGGACTCCCGCCGATCTATCCGTCCGTGTGTTCGGTCCCGATCTCGATCGGCTGGCCGCGCTCGCCGAGCAGGCTCGCGACATCATGGAGGGGGTCGCGGGGATTGAGGATCTTCGCGTCGAACGGCTCACCGGATTGCCTCAGCTTCGCATCTCGATCGACCGTTCCGCCACGGCCCGCGTCGGGCTCACGCCGGGTGACGTCATCCGAGCGATCCGGATCGGTCTCGTTGGCGAGGAGCAATCCGAGGTCTGGCTGGGTCAGCGCCGATACGACCTCGTCGTTCGACTCCGCGACGGGCTTTCCAACATGAGCGCGATCCGCACCCTGCTGGTGGACGCCCACGATGGCTCGAGGGTCCCCCTGGGGCAGCTCGCCACGATCGAGGAAGCATTCGGCCCGGGAGCCATCCGACGGGAGGCGGGCACGCGCCGGATCGCCGTCGAGGCCTCCGTCACCGACCGGGATCTCGGAGGCACCGCCGCCGAGGTGCGCGATCGGCTCGCCAAAGACCTTTCGCTCCCTCCGGGGTACTTTTTGGACGTCGGCGGCCGCGTGGAGAGCCAGGCACGCGCCTCGCGTGCCCTCGCCGTGGCGCTGGCGGTCGCGGTCCTGGCGGTTTTCGTTCTTCTGTACCTGGCGCTGGGCTCGGTTCTCGAAGTCCTCGGAATCCTGATCAGCCTGCCCGAAGCGCTCGTCGGCGCCGTCATCGCGCTCGTCCTCTCGGGCGAAACCTGGAACGTGTCCTCCCTCGTCGGATTGTGCGGGCTCTTTGGAATCGCCGTTCAGAACGGCCTGGTTCTGGTCACCCAGACCCGCTCGCTCGTGCTCGACGGAAGGCCCTTTCCCGAAGCGCTGCGGGAAGCGAGCATCGGCCGTGTCCGACCCAAGTTGATGACGGCCGCGACCGCGACCCTGGGGCTGTTGCCACTGCTCGTCCTTCGACTGCACGGCACCGAGATCGAGCGGCCGCTGGCCATCGTGATGATCGGCGGGCTCGTCACATCGACGCTGTTTACCCTGCTCGCGCTCCCGACCCTGATTCTGCTCGTGCATCAGTGGCAGGAACGGATCCATCGACGCGCGACTGATCCGCCGCTATAATCCCCGGCCGTGACTCAGCTCCTTCAGCGCTGGCTCCGGGCGAATCCCGGGCAGGGGCTCGCCGCCGCGTTCGGGGAGCTCGAGGTTCGCGTGCTCGAGTCGCTCTGGCGGCGGGCGGAACTGTCGAGTGTGCGCGACGTCCGCGAGGACTATCCCGAGGCCGCCTACACGACGTTGATGACGACGCTCGATCGCCTCTATCGCAAGGGCGTGCTCGAGAGGGAGCGGTCGGGCCGGGCTTTCTTGTACCGGCCGCGGCACACGCGCACGGAGATCGAGGCTCTTCTCGCAGCGAATGCGATCGATGCATTGCTCCATCAGGAGCCCTCTGCCCTGCGGCCCGCGCTCTCGTTCCTCGTGGACGCCTTCGGCGAGCGGGACCAGGCTTTGCTCGACGAGCTCGAGACGCTCGTTCGGGAACGCCGCGGCCGGGACGGGAGCAAGCCATGAGCTTCTACTCGCTCGGCGCTCTCGGCATCCTCGCGGCCTTCGGCATCGGCAGCCTTGCGGGTTCCGCGCTGGTGCTCGCGGCTTGGCGGCTTCTGCACGGCCGCATCGCCCGGATGCGGGCGGCGTCCCGCGCGCGCCTTCTCCTGATCCTGCGCCTCTGTCCGACCGGCGCCGGCCTGCTGCTCAGCGTCGGAATGCTCCTTCCCGCATACCTCGTCCTCGAGCCGCGCAAGGCGGGCGAGGTTCCCGGCGTCACCTTCTGGCTCTGCGCTCTCGCGGGGCTCGCGGTCGCGTGCCGGGGGGCTGGAGACTGGTCTCGACGCTCGTGGCCACCGAGCGCGTGGTGCGCGTCTGGTCGAGGGATGCCACGCTCGTGGCGCTCGACGGCGTCGAATGCCCCGTCTATCGACTCGAGTCGGCCGCACCGATCGTCGCGCTCGCCGGAACCCGGAGACCGAGGCTCTTCATCGCGAGCTCGGTGCTCGACGGCTGCGCGCCCGATCTCGTCTCGGCGATGGCCGCGCACGAAGTCGGGCACTGGCATTCCGGAGACAACGTCAAGCGATTGATGCTCGAGAGCGCCGCGGATCCGCTTCCCCTGTTCTCGTCGGGGCGGCGGATGCTGGAGGAATGGGAGTCGGCATGCGAGGAATCCGCCGACGACGACGCGATCGCCGGGGGCGCCAACCCGGAAGCTCTGGCCGAGTCGCTCGTGCGTGTGGCGCGCCTCGCCTCTCGCGCTCCGATTCCCGTCGCAGCGGTCGCCGCGGCGTTCTACCGCGGCGAGGCGTTCGAGACCCGCGTCCGCAGACTGCTCGCGGCGCCGGCGCGTCTGGCGCGAAAAGCGTCCGGCCTCGGCCGCACCGGTGGTCTGCTCGTCCTGCTCGCGGCCGCGGGCTGGCTCGCGGCGACGCCGGGAGTGCTCGAGCCTCTGCACCAGATCTTCGAAGCTCATCGTCCACGCGCCTTAGCGGCCGCAGTACGAGCTCTGGTAGTAGCTCGTAGTCGGCCCTAGAGTGCGCGCCATGAAATCTCGGACGCTTCGGTTTGCCCTGGTCGTCGTGTGCATTTCGGTCGGTGCGGGTCGCGCTCTGGCCTTCGAGGGCAAAGTCGTCCTCAAAAGCACCGGCAACCCGGTCGTTGGGGCGGAAGTGACGGTCCTGACTTCCAACGTCACCCAGATCACGAGCTCGGCGGGGACGTTCACCTGGGAGCCGAACCCGGTCGCTCCATTCGAGGTCCTCGTCGTCCTGCCGGGCGGCCGCTACATGCGGCCGTTCACGGTCCTCGCGATCCCGAAGGACGGGCCGGTCGTCATCCAGGTCGAGCCGATTGCCGAGGAGAGCGTGATCGTGACCGCGGGGGCGGCACCGACGATCGAGGCGACGCCGGCAAGCGGAACGACCATCGTTCCCAAACTCGATATCGAGTCGCGCCAGCCCTCGAACCTCACACAAGCCGTCGAGAACGTCGCTGGCGTGTCCTCGGTCTCCGAGGGCCAGGCGGCGGTCCCGGCCATCCGCGGACTCGCGCGCGGCCGCAGCCTGATTCTGATCGATGGCGCGCGCGTTTCCTCAGAGCGGCGCGTCGGCCCGAGCGCGACCTACGTGGACCCGTTCGTTCTGGACGGTGTCGAGGTCGCGCGCGGTCCGGGCTCCGTCGCCTACGGCTCGGATGCCTTCGGCGGCGTGATCGCGGCACGGACACTGGCCGTCGCGCTCGGGGGTCCCACGCAGGTCGCGGCCACCGGCGACTACGGCGTCGGGATCCCGGGCGGCAGCGTGGGGGCCAAGGTCTCGACGCCGATCGGCACGGACGGCGGCTTCCTGGTCTCCGGGCACTATCGGTCCTATGGAAACTGGGACAGCCCGGACGGTGAGGTCTTCAACTCGGGCTTCCGGGACAGCGGCGTGCTCGTGCGGGCGTCCTACCGGCTCGGCCCCGGCACGCTCACGGCCGGCTGGCAGGGCGACTACGGCCGCGACATCGACCGTCCCCGGAACAACTCGACGACCGTCCGCTTCTACTACCCGGAGGAGAACTCGAGCCGGTTCACGCTGAACTGGGAGAGCGGGCCGGTCGCGGGTTTTTCGCGGATCGCGTTCATCGGCTTCCTCGGTTCGTACGACCAGATCACGAACCAGTTTCGGTTCGCGACGCCGGACGCCGCCGCGACGCTGGAGCAGGCAGACGTCTCGGCCAACGACTTCCAGACCCGCGCCTTCGCGGAGCGGTTCTTCGGTCCGGTCCGCGTCGAGGTCGGCGTCGACATCCACGGCCGCTACGACCTTCACGCGCTGGACAATTTCGTGCGCTACACCCTCCCGCCCGAGGAGCGGAGTAACGTCTCCGTGGAAGACGCCCACCGGACCGACGCCGGCGGCTACCTGACGGCCGAGCTGGCGTTGTTGCCGGTCCTGACGCTCTCGGGCGGCGTGCGCTACGACAGCGTGACGACGGAGAACGTCGGCGGCTACTTCGGAGACCTCTCCACGAGCAACGACGCGGTCTCCGGGTCCGTGGCGCTGACGGCCGGCTCCTTCGCGGGCTTCTCGGTGACCGGGCAGTTCTCGCACGGCTTCCGCGATCCCGTTCTCTCGGACCGCTATTTCCGGGGCCCCTCGGGCCGCGGGTTCATCACCGGCAACCCCTTCCTCGTGCCGGAGACGAGCGATCAGTGGGACGTCGCGTTCCGCTACAGCGCCGGCTGCTTCCGCACGGCCTTCTACATGTACGACTACACGATCGACAACCTCATCGAGCGTTACGCGGGCGAGCTGCCCGACGATTTCTTCTTCCGCAATCGCGGCGAAGCGCACCTTCAGGGACTCGAGCTCGAGGCGCAGGTCGACCTGCCGCAGGGCTTCGCGGTCGCCGTCGCGGGACAGGTCGAGCGGGGCGAGACCGTGGACGATGACGCGCCGCTCGACGACATTCCGCCCGAGTCGATGAACATCCAGCTCCGCAAGGCGTTCGGACCGGCCTTCGTCCAGGCGCGAGGCGTCTTCTATGCGAACGACGCCCATCCGGGACCCACCGAGCGCGCGCGGCCCGGCTACAGCCTGCTCGACCTCGGGGCGGGCTACCGGTTCGCGGAGTTCTTCGAGCTGCAGGCCTACGTCCGCAACGTCCTCGACAAGACGTACCTGATCACGCCGGACGCGCGGGCGGTCCCGGCGCCGGGGATCTCGGCCACGTTCACGGGGTTCGTCCGCTTCTAGGCCTCCCGAAACGCTCGGGGGGCCCCGGCGGGCGGGATAGCCTTCCCGCCCATGGGTGTCCCGCTGTCCCGGGAGTGGCTCGAAGCCGACGGGCTGGGTGGTTTCGCCTCCGGAACGGCCGCGGGCATCCGCACGCGGCGGTACCACGCGCTGCTTCTGACGGCGACGACGCCGCCGACCGGGCGCGTCGTCCTCGTCAACGGCTTCGACGCCTGGGTGACGACGCCCGCGGGGCGTTTCGCGATCACCTCCCAGGAGTACGGGGGAGACGTGACGTACCCCGACGGCGTTTCGCGGATCGCGGACTTCGGAGTCGACCCGTGGCCTCGGTGGACGTTCGAGCTTCCGGACGGGACCCGTGTCGCGCAGGAGATCCTTGTGCCGAAGGACACTTCGGCCGCGGCGGTCTCCTGGACGCTTCTCTCGGGAGGCGGACCTGTGACGGTCGAGGTGCGGCCGTTTCTCTCCGGCCGCGACTCCCACGCGCTTCACCACGAGAATCCGGACTTCCGCTTCGACGCCGAGTCGAAAGCGGACGGCCGTCTTCGCGCTTCCAGTCCTACGCCCACGTCCCGGCGATCTGGATGCGAACGAACGGCGTGTACTCGCACGGCCCGGACTGGTACCGCAACTTCCTCTACGCCGAGGAGCGCGCGCGGGGCCTGGACTTCCTCGAGGACCTGGCCTCGCCGGGAACCTTCCGCTTCGACCTCTCGGGCGGGGAAGGAGTCTGGCTGATGGCGGCCGAAGGCCACGAGTCGGCGCTCGGAGAGGGGCGCGCCGAAGCCGCCCTCGAGGCGCTCCGAAGTGCCGAGCGGTCGCGGCGTGCCGCCTTTCCGGACCGGCTCGAGCGTGCCGCCGACGCGTACCTCGTCCGCCGGGGCTCGGGAAAGACGATCGTCGCCGGCTACCCCTGGTTCACCGACTGGGGCCGCGACACGTTCATCTCCCTCCGGGGGCTTTGCCTCGCGACCGGGAGGCTCGACGACGCGGGACAGATCCTCGTCGAGTGGGCGGGCGCGGTGTCCGAGGGGATGCTGCCGAACTTCTTCCCCGACGGAAAGGCTGCGCCCGAATTCAACTCGGTCGACGCCTCCCTCTGGTACCTCATCGCCGTGCACGAGTACTTCGCGGCGCGCGCGGCGGCGGGACGGCGCGTCGCCGGCGCCGAACGGTCAAAGCTGCAGCTCGCGTTCGGCGAGATCGTGACCGGTTATGCCCGCGGCACCCGCTTCGGGATCCGCGCCGACGCGGATGGCCTGCTCGCCGCGGGGGTGCCCGGCGTCCAGCTCACCTGGATGGACGCGAAGATCGGGGATCGCGTGATGACGCCCCGCGTCGGCAAGCCCGTCGAGATCCAGGCCCTCTGGATCAACGCGCTGAAAATCGCGAGCCGTTTCTCGGACGTGGCCGATCTTCTCGCCCGGGCGATCGACGCCTTCGAGCGCCGCTTCTGGAACGGTGCGGCGGACTGCCTCTATGACGTCGTCGATCCGGATCACCGCCCCGGGACGGCGGATGCGACGCTGCGCCCCAACCAGATCTTCGCCGTCGGCGGGTTGCCGTTCCCGCTTCTCTCGGGAGAACGCGCGAGGCGGGTCGTGGACGCCGTCGAGGAGAAGCTGTGGACGCCGCTCGGGCTTCGGACGCTCCCGGCGGATCATCCCGACTACCACGGCCGGTACGAGGGCGGGCCGCTGGCGCGCGACGAGTCCTATCACCAGGGGACAGCCTGGCCATGGCTTCTCGGGGCGTTCGTGGAGGCCTGGGTCCGCGTCCGCGGAGGAACCGGCGAGGTCATCCGCGAGGCCCGCGAGCGGTTCCTCGCCCCGCTCGAGGCGCACCTTGCGGAAGCCGGTCTCGGCCACGTCTCCGAGATCGCCGACGGCGACGCGCCGCACACGCCGCGGGGCTGCCCGTTTCAGGCCTGGTCGCTCGCGGAGATGCTTCGTCTCGAGCGGATCGTCCTGCGCGCCTGAGGGCTCCGACGCTCGATCCGGGATCCACCGCTCGGCGGATGTAGGATTCGTCACTCCCATGACGGCAAACGATCTCGTCGATCGGCTGGCGAACCACCGCACCGTCGGCCCGGCGCCTCGCGAGGAGCTCGAGTGGCTGGCCGCGCACGGGACCGTCCGGCGGCTCGACGTCGGCGACATCCTCTCGGCGAAGGGTCAGCCCGTGGAAGGTCTCTTCGTGATTCTCTCGGGCCGGGTCGCGCTCTTCGTCGATCGCGGATCCGGTCCCCACAAGCTCGTGGAGTGGCGGGGTGGCGACGTCACGGGCATGCTTCCGTACTCCCGCCTCGCCACGCCGCCGGGCCAGTCGCTCGCCCAGGAGGCCTCCGAAGTCCTCGTGGTGCCGCGGGATCGGATGCGCGATCTCGCCCGGGAGTGTGAAGGGCTGGCGACGATCTTCGTCCACCGGATGCTCGATCGGGCGCGGGAGTTCACGTCGAACGAGCTGCACGACGAGAAGATGATCTCGCTCGGGCGGCTGTCGGCGGGCCTCGCCCACGAGCTGAACAACCCCGCGTCCGCGATCGAACGAAGCGCGGCGCTCCTCGGGAGCCGGCTCGAGGACGTCGAGCAGGCGGCGCGCGCTCTCGGCGCGAGCGGGCCTGACGGACGCCCAGTTCGACGCGATCGACGCCGTGCGCAACGCGTGCGCGGCCGCGCCCGAGCAGGGAGTGCGGTCGCCGATCGAGCACGCCGAACGCGAAGAAGCCATCACCGACTGGCTCGCCGACCGCAGCCTCGGCACGGCCGCCGCCGAGGCGCTCGCCGAAACCGGCGTGAAGATCGAAGCGCTCGACGGTCTCGCCGCGGCCGTCGACGGTCCGGCACTCAACGACGCGTTGCGCTGGGCCGCCGCCGGATGCTCCGTCCGCCGTCTCGCATCCGAGATCCAGGATGCCGCGACGCGGATCGCCGGGCTGGTCCTGGCGGTCAAGGGCTTCACGCACATGGACCAGTCGACCGCCGCGGGGCCGGTGGATCTCTCCAAGAGCCTCGGAAACACGGTCGCGGTTCTGAAGTCGAAGGCGCGCGGGAAGTCGGTTGCCGTGGACGTCCGGGTGGAACCGGATCTCCCGCGCGTCCGCGGATTCGCCGGCGAGCTGAATCAGATCTGGGGGAACCTGATCGACAACGCGCTCGACGCCGTTCCGCGAGGCGGGCCGTGTCGATGTCTCGGCCGGCCTCGAGTCACGGCGGGTCGTCGTGCGGATCGCCGACAACGGGCCCGGCATTCCCGCCGAGATCCGCGACCGGATCTTCGATCCGTTCTTCACGACCAAGCCGGCGGGTCTGGGAACGGGGCTGGGCCTCGACATCGTCCGCCGTCTCGTGCTGCACAACGAGGGACAGATCTCCGTCGAGTCGCAGCCGGGCCGTACGGAGTTTCAGGTCACGCTGCCGATCGCCGAACCCGAGGACTCCGAAGGCCGGGCGTGAACAAGCCCGTTCTCCTCGTCGTGGACGACGATCCGCAGGTCCTCGCCGCGGTGCGGCGCGACCTGCGCTCCAAGTATCGGGAGCCAGTACACGGTCGTGAGCGCGGCGTCCGGTCCGGAGGCGCTCTCCACGGTGCGCGAGCTGAAGAGTCGCGGCGACGCGCTGGCCATGATCATCAGCGATCAGCGCATGCCCGGAATGCTCGGCGTCGAGCTGCTCGCCCGGTCGCGCGAGGTCTATCCGCTGGCCCGGCGCGTCCTGCTGACGGCGTACTCCGACATCGACGCGACGATCCGGGCCATCAACGAGGCGCACATCGATCACTACCTGTCGAAGCCCTGGGATCCGCCGGAGGAACGCCTCTTCCCGGTGGTCGACGATCTCCTCGACGACTGGCAGGCCGAGTATAGCTGCCCGAGGCGAAGGGACTGCGCCTGATCGGACACCAGTGGGCGACGCGATCCCACGCGATCAAGGACTTCCTGGCGGGTAATCTCATTCCGTATCGCTGGCTCGACGTCGAGCGCGACGCCGAAGCTCGGACGCTGCTCGAGGCGGCGGGCGTGGCCACCGAAGCGCTGCCGGCCCTGATCTTCGAGGACGGAAGCGCCCTGACCAATCCGGAGCCGCGCCAGGTGGCCGAGCGTCTGGGCCGGCCGCTGTCGGCCAAACTCGAGGTGTATGACCTCGTGGTCGTCGGGGCGGGTCCCGCCGGACTCGCGGCCGCGGTGTACGGCGCCTCCGAAGGGCTGCGAGACGCTGCTGCTCGACCGCCACGGTCCGGGCGGCCAGGCGGGGTCGAGCTCGCGCATCGAAAACTACCTCGGCTTCCCCGACGGCGTCAGCGGCAGCGATCTGGCGCGCCGCGCCATCAACGCAGGCCCAGCGGCTCGGCGCCGAGTTTCTCGCGCCGCTCGAGGTGACGGGCGTCTCGATCGACGGCGGGTACAAGCGCCTCGCGCTCGCCGATGGACGGCAGCTCGTCACGCGAACCATGCTCGCCGCGACGGGCATGGTCTATCGCGAGCATCCCGCCCCCGGCGTGGCGGAGCACACCGGCGCGGGCGTCTACTACGGCGCGACCACCACCGAGGCGCCGGCGTTCCGCGGGCGAAGCGCGTTCTCGTCGTCGGCGGCGGAAACTCGGCCGGCCAGGGAGCGATGCACCTCGCCCGGTACGCGGCGGACGTGCAGATCGTCGTGCGCCGCGAGGGCCTCGCGGAGACGATGTCGCGGTACCTCATCGAGCAGATCGACGAGACGCCGAACATCCGCCTTCGCCCCCGCACGGAAGTCGCGAGCCGTCGAAGGCGAAGGGCACGTCGAGCGGGTGACGCTCCGGTCCGTGGACGACGGATCGTGCCGAACCGAGGAGGCCGACGCGGTCTTCGTCTTCATCGGCACGCGCCCGCGACAGCGACTGGCTGCCGCCAGCCGTGCTGCGCGACGCGAAGGGATTTGTCCTGACCGGCCGCGACCTCATGGCCGCCGAACCCTACGCGCGGACCTGGAAGGAGCAGCGAGAGCCGCTTCCCCTCGAGACGAGCGTCCCCGGCGTGTTCGCCGCCGGCGACGTGCGCGCGGGAGCGATGAACCGCGTCGCCTCGGCCGTCGGCGAGGGCTCGATGGTCGTGCGCCTCGCGCACGAATACCTGGCGCTGACCTGAGGCGGCGGAGCGTCTACTTCCCGAGCAGCTTGTCGAGCTCCCGGCGCATGTCGGCGGTCTTCACTTCGTGGTCGGGCTGCTTCCAGAGGACCTTGCCATCGGCGGAACGGATGACGAGTCCGTGGTTCTCGAAGCCGAGCGACTGGACGATCTTCTTGTTCTCGGGAGTGGTGGCATCGAGGTTCTGGCCCCGGACCTTGCCCTGGTACTCGCTCTCCAACCCGCTCACGGCGGGCTTGATCCTTGCGCAGATCGCTCAGCCGGGCAGGTAGTAGTAGGTCACCTCGAGTGGGTCGGGCTTGCCGGTGGGCGCGGCGGCGAACGCCGTCGAGACGCAGGCGAGAGCGGCGAGAAGGATTGCGCGTCGAGTCGTCATGCCGACTCCTTTCGGGGCGATGTTACCGCGAGGGGCAGCTCGATCCGAGGTTGGAAGCCGGTCAATTCCGATCCAACCAGAAAATCTGGTACGCGACGCTGTAGGTCGTGAAGTTCGCGCCGATGGACCGCGTGGCGCCCCGCGCATAGAAGACCTTGATCGATTGCCTCCGCCCGAGGGGCACGGAACCGGTCACGCTCACGCGGGAGTTCTTCAGCAGGTCCAGGCGGGGCACACCGTCGAGGCTCGTCTCGCCGCCGGTGTAGTACGTCCCGCTCACGGCAAGCCACAGGCGCGGCCGGAAGGTGTAGCTCACGTGACCCTGGAACGCCCAGACGGGGTCCTGCGTCCGCACCTGCCCGCCGAAGAAATCGTCGTTCGCGGTGAAGAACCAGCCGCCGGCGTAGGCCTCGAAGGCCCACTTGCCGGCGGGCTGCGAGAAGCCGAGCTCCGTCTTGAAGGCCCAGCGGTTGGTTCCGATGTTGATGAGCTTGTCCGGCATGTATTCACCGGTCGGCGCCACGGCGACGAGCGTGAAGCCGAGGGTGGTCTCGGGCGTGCTGGCCGCAAACTCCCCGGGCGTCAACGCAGGCCCCCCGAGCAGGTTCACGGTCACGCGCGATTGGAGGTCGGCGAAGCCCGAGCGGGTCACGCGGCGAAACTCTTCCTGGACGTTGCCCTCGACCGAGCCCCAGACGTAGGGAACGGCCAGAGCCGCGCTCGCGGATCGGCCGAAGAGACCGAACGTCCTGACGTAGCCGAGCGTGCCGGAATTGAGTTTCGCTGAGACGTCCGTGAGTGGAATCGACGCGTCGAAGACGACATCGCCGGTCTGGTACCCGTAGGTCGCCAGCGCGAAGTTGGCCCCGACCGGGTTGGGCGAGTAGGCCCGAGGCTCGAGCGACTGGGCCTCGAGGCGGCCGATTCCGAGGGCCGTAAAGAGTGAGAAGGCGAGCAGCCGTCGGGCGTACGGACGTCGGCTGCCGAATCGCATTGGTCACGGCGACTTTATCAAGCGGGGAACCGGCTCGCGCGAGATAGTGTCCTCGACACTTCGACCGGACGAGGAGGGCAAATGACGACGATGACCGAGCGACTTTCGGGCTTCCGCCGCTTCGTCCTCCGCATCGCCGCGAGCCTGCGGTGGCTTCCTCCGACCGTTGCCCGCCTGACGGTCGGCTGGGTCTTTCTCCAGTCGGGCTGGGGGAAGGTGCACTCCATCCCCAAGGTCGCGGCGTTCTTCACACAGCTGGGCATCCCGGCGCCCGAGTTCCAGGCGAGGCTCGTGGCGGGCACGGAGCTCGTCTGCGGCGCGCTGATCCTTCTCGGCCTCGGGACACGCCTCGCGACGATCCCGCTCATCATCACGATGGTCGTCGCGCTTTCGACAGCGCTCAAGGGCGACATCCACGAGCTCTCGGACCTCTTCGGGCTCTCGGAATACCTCTACGTTGCGTTGCTCCTCTGGCTCGGCGTGTACGGCGCGGGGCCGATCTCGCTGGATCGGATGTTTGCGAAGAGACTGGAGGCCGGCGAGCATCCGGCCGGCATGCGCCCAACGGAGCGCGTGCACTGATTCCGTAGCGGCCGAGCGAGCCGCCTCGCGCCGTGGTTCGTGGCAAGATACGGGTCCTGAGCCACGCACGCCCCGATTCTTCGAAGCCGTTTCCGCCCGCCCGCGGTTTCGACGTTTTCTGCCTTCCGATCATCGACTGGGGCTTCCGCGTGCAGAGGCCGCAGCAGCTCCTGAAGCAGTTCGCCGCCGACGGACATCGGGTCTTCTACGCGAAGACGGGATTTCTCGGCCTCGACCGCGAGCCCGAGGTCTCCGAGCTCGCCGAGAGGACCTGGGAGGTCTCGCTTCCGGGCGAGCACGACTTCGATTTCTACTCGCGCACGCTCGCCGAAGAGACCCTGGAACAGTCCTATAGCGCGATCCTCGAGCTTGCGGTGAGTTACCGAATCCGGGACGCCGTCCTGCTCGTCCACTACCCCTCGTGGGAGCCGCTCGCCCGCGCGGTCGCCGATGCGCTCCGATGGCGCCTCGTGTACGACTGCATGGACGAGCATACGGGCTTCGGCACGCACGGACACGAAACGGCGGCCGACGAGGAGCGGCTGATCCAGGAGGCCGACCTGGTCCTCGTCACGTCCCGCAAGCTCGAGGAGCGCGCGTCCCGGCTGCGCGCGGACGTCCTGCGCCTTCCCAACGCGGGAGAGGAGCAGCACTTCGCGCGGCTGCCGCCGCGGCACGCGAGCCCGATCGCGAGCCTGCCCCGGCCCGTGATCGGATACTACGGAGCGATCTCCTCGTGGTTCGACACGGACGCCGTCCAGGAGGCGGCCAGCCGGCACCCGGACTGGTCGTTCGCTCTCGTGGGGACACGCGCGGATCCGAGCTCTCGTCGCTGCAGGCGTTGCCGAACGTCCAGCTTCCCGGCGAAGTTCCGTACGCCGAGCTTCCCTCGTGGCTCGCGGCCTTCGACGTCTGCACGATCCCGTTCCGGCGCACTCCGCTCACGGAGGCGACCAACCCCGTCAAGATCTTCGAGTACTTCGCGACCGGCAAGCCCGTCGTCGCCCGAAGGCTTCCGGAGCTCGAACCGTACGCCGATGTCGTCGCGCTGTACGAGACGCCGGAAGATTTCGCTCAGGCTCTCGAGCAGGCCGTCCGGGAAG
Organism: uncultured Acidobacteriota bacterium; assembly: GCA_963782585.1. Classification (GTDB taxonomy): domain Bacteria; phylum Acidobacteriota; class Thermoanaerobaculia; order UBA5066; family Gp7-AA6; genus DAHUXD01. The sequence goes on along the minus strand of CAWAKL010000011.1, from coordinate 49,999 downwards.
GCGTCGCGCCGAGTCCGGCCGCGGACCGGCGGCGGAGCATCGCCCGCGAGAACACCTGGCAGGCGCGCTACGAGATCCTGCGCGAGCGGATCCGTTCGCTCCCCGATCGCGAGCGTCGCGGCGTTCCGGCGACGATCGCCGTGTCGGGAGCGGGAGAGGCCGCCATGGCCCGCCGGGCGAAGGAGATCCGCCGGCTCGCCGGGGTGATCCGCGAGCGGGACGAGGGCATCGCCTTCCTTCGCGCCGAGGTCGCCGGCCAGGAGCGCGTCATCCGAGACCGAGAGGCGCAGGTTCGCGACCGCGAGCGACGGATGGCCGAGTTCGAGCGCGAGAACGCGACGAACGCAATCGAACGGATCGCGAAACCTCGACGCGGCGCTTTCGGAGTCCCAGACGCTCGCCGAGGCGCGCGGAGGCCACCTCCGGACGGCCCTCGAGGAGCTGTCTCGCTGGGAGCATTCGCGCCTCGGCCAGATCCGGAAGGTGCTCTCGGCGGCTCCGCCACGCGTCCCGGCTCTGCGCGCCGGGCGCTCGGGCGCGCGACGGCGCCCGGGACGCCGCTCTTCGAGCTCGGGCGCAAGACGATCCCGCGACCGCTCGCTCGCGTCCTGCGCCGCACGCTCGCCCCCGTCGAACAGCCCGAGAAGCTCGTAAAGCTGCCTGTCGAAGCTGCGCAGACGGCGGTGCGGCAGGATGCGGTTCCACCGGAGCCCTCCGGCCGCCCGGACGTCGTCGTCTTCTCGATCATCGACTGGGACTTCCGCTTCCAGCGGCCGCAGCAGCTCGCGACGCAGTTCGGACGCCACGGGCATCGCGTCTTCTATCTCTCCACGACGCAGTGGCTGGCGCCCGGCGGCCCCGCCTGGGACCTGTCGCGCAAGGCCGAGAACGTCGCCGAGCTCCGCATCCGCTCCCGCCGGCCGCTCGACATCTACGGCGGGCGCCTGGAGCGCCGAAGACGTCGAGGCCCTTGCCGACGCCTTCGCATCGATGGCCCGCGACCTCGCGATGGGCGACGTCATCTGCATCGTCCAGATCCCGTTCTGGGCCCCGATCGCGGAGCGGCTGCGCGAGATGCTCGGCTGGAGCGTCGTCTACGACTGCATGGACGAGTGGACCAACTTCCCCGGCTTCGGCAAGGACGTCCTCGCGCTCGAGGAGAATCTGGTGCGTCGGGCCGACGTCACCGTCGTCTCCGCCGACCGGCTGCTCGAGAAGTGGCAGGACACGGCGCCGCGCATCACCCTCGCCAAGAACGGAATCGACGCGGAGCACTACCGCCGCCTCTACGCTCCCAACGACCTGCTCGCCGATGCTCGGCGCCCGATCATCGGGTACTACGGGGCGCTCGCGTCGTGGGTCGACGTGCCGCTGCTGTCGAAGATCGCCGACGCTCACCCCGAAGCGACGCTCGTTCTCGCGGCGGCCGCTTCGACGTGGACCTCTCGGACATCGAGAAGCGGCCGAACGTGCGCCTGCTCGGCCAGCGTCCCTACGAGGAGATGCCGAAGCTCCTCTACGACTTCGACGTCTGCATGATCCCGTTCCTCGTCAACGACATCACCGAGGCCACGAACCCGGTCAAGTTCTACGAGTACCTCTACGGCGGAAAGCCCGTCGTGGCCCCCGCGCTGACGGAGCTCCTGCCGTACGCGGAGCTCTCCTACCTGGCGCGCGGGGGCGACCACGCGGAGTTCCTCGCTCAGCTCTCCCGCGCCCTCGCCGAGCCGAAGGATGATCCCCGGCGCGCGGCGCGAAAGAGAGTCGCCGAAGAAAACGACTGGGAGCATCGCTACGAGGCGATCGCCGAAGGCCTGGCCGGGGCGCATCCCCTGGTCTCCGTCGTCGTCGTCACCTACGGCGGTCTCGAGCTCACCCGGGGCTGCCTCGAATCGCTCGCCCGCGGAGACATGGCCCGCGCCTCGAGATCCTGGTCGTGGACAACGCCTCGAGCGACGGCACGCCGGAATTCCTCCGTCGAGGCCGCCGCGCGCGACCCGCGCATCGCGCACGATCTTCAACGAAGAGAACCGCGGGCTTCGCCGCGGCCAACAACCAGGGCATCGCGGCTCGCGCGGCGAGGTCGTCGTGCTCCTCAACAACGACACGGTCGTGCCGCCGGGCCTCATGGGCCGCCTCGTCCGCCACCTCGAGCGGGACCCGTCGATCGGTCTCCTCTGTCCGACCACCAACTTCTGCGGCAACGAGGCCCGGGTCGAGCCCGACTACTCGTCGGCGACGCTCGGACTTCGGCCGTTGCCCGCCTATCGCCGCCCGCCGCGCCGCGGAACACCGGGGCAGCGTCTTCGACATCGGCGTCGCCGCCATGTACTGCGTCGCCGCCCGGCGCGACGTCCTCGAGGACGTCGGCCCGCTGGACGAGGCCTTCGGCAGTCGGCATGTTCGAGGACGACGACTTCGCCGTCCGCGATGCGCCGGAAGGGCTATCGCGTCGTCTGCGCCGAGGACGCCTACGTCCACCACGTCGGGCAGGGAGCCTTCCGCAAGCTCTCGCCCGAGGCCTACGACGCCCTCTGGAAGAAGAACCAGGCCTACTTCGAGAAGAAGTTCGGCGTCGCCTGGAGCAAGCACACCCCGCGCGACGGCGTGGCGGCGGTGGAGTCGAAGGTCGGGCGGGACTAGGCCGGCCTCACCCCGCGCGACGGCGCATCAGGATCGTGTCCTGGTGCTGCTGCATCCGCGCCGGCTGCGTGTCCAGGATGTCGAAGTACCTGGGCCACTCCCGGCGGATGTAGTCGAGCGTGTGAAAGGTGTTCTGGTAGAAGGCCGGCAGCGAGATGCTCTGGCCGTAACCGCCATCGAGGTAGAAGATGCCGTTCTCTTCGACCTTGCGGCGCAGCTCGGGCGGCAGGTTCGAGTAGTTCTTCTCGCCGCTGGTCGTCATGATCATGTAGCCGCCGGGCCGGGTGATCCGGCGCAGCTCTGCGAGCCAGCCGAACTGCATGTCTTCGGGCAGGTGCGTGAAGACGCTGATTCCGAAAACGAAATCGAAGAACCCGTCCTCGAAGGGCAGCGGCGGCGCGTGCGGCGCGAGGCGGAACTCGCCGTAGCGGGGGGCGTACATCTTCTGGAGCCAGGCGATGGCCTCCGGGTCGATGTCGCTGCCGTAGATCGGCGTGCCGGGCAGAAGCGTCTTGAGCGCCCGGGTCGTTCTCCCGCAGCCGCAGCCCCAGTCGAGGATCCTCTCGAAGTCGGCGAGGGACTTGCCGACGACCGACAGGACGCCGTTCAGGTCGTCGCAGATCGAGAATCCGCTCTCGATGAATCCCGGAACGTAGCCGCCGACGACGCGGATCTGCATGTGCTTGGGCGGCGGCAGGACGGTCCCGTCGTGGCGAAGAACGGCCTCGAGCTGTCCGACGGAGGCCTCGAGATCGGCGACCTTGGCCGTCAGCTGCGCGACGGTCGACGCGAGCTCCGCCGAGGGCGGGCTGATCGCGCGGGCGTACTCCTGCGACGCCGCGCGGATCGAGCCCTTGAGCTCCTCCTTGATGAACCTGGGGACGAGACGCTTCAGTGTCGTCACGATTGTTCCATCTCCGATTCCAGAATTCGACCTGCGCAGGGTCTCATGGCCGCCGGCCGATGAGAAGCTGGAAGTCGCTCGGCAGGCGCCCCGAATCGATCAGCGCGTCCTCGGTCTCCCAGACCCGGCGCAGGATCGCTTCGGCTTCGGGATCGCCCGGCACGAAGTTGTGCACGATGCCGTTGTACAGGAGGTGCTGGATGGTCCCGCCGAGGTCTTTGCGGTGGAGAACGTCGAAGTAGCGTTCGAAGAGCGGCCCGATCTCCGCGGAACGGATCGATTCGAACGGGGAGGAGGCCACGACTTCGGCCACCGTGGGCCGTCCCTCGTAGCGCTTGATCGCGCCCCAGCGGTGCCGGCGGTAGCGGTCCGGGATGGACTCCGTGAGCTCCTTCGTCTTCTCGATCTGCGCGTCCGTCCACTGGAACTGGGTCGGCCCGACGAACTCCTCGAGGATGAAGAGACCGCGAGGCGTCAAGGCGTCGACGACCTGGGACATGACGTGCTCGAGCTCGACGAAGTGATGGAAGCTGTGGGAGGAGCAGATCAGGTCGTAGCGGCCGGGCTCGAGAGTCAGGCGGTTGGCGTCCTCGACCCGGAAGCCGCCCGGGGCCCCGTCCCGGCGCCGGCGCGCCTCCGCTTCCCGAATGCGGTCGGGGCTGGCGTCGACTCCTTCGACCTCGAGCACCGCGCCGAACTGAAAGAGGTCGTTGTTCAGCGTGCCGGACCCGCAGCCGAGCTCCATGCTTCGGTGCGCGGGTCCGTGAAAGTAGGTGTTGAGCCAGCTGTGCCACCCGAGTCCGTCGACGCTGTTTCGCTTCTGGTAGTGCGCTCGAATCGAAGGGTGATCCAGCCAGGCGTAAAGCTCCTGCGATGCCTCGACCGCGAGGTGGTCGCCCCACTTCTTGCCTTCGCGCTGGAACTGCTCGGCGTAGCGGGAATCAGGGTCGGACATGGGCGCTTTCCGCAACCGGAGGCTCTCGGCGCACGGCCGCTTTGTCCTTCTCGAGTTCGTATCTGCGGCGCAAGCGCCAGTACGATAACGCGATCGCGATGGCGGCCGCCGGGGCGACCTGCGAGAGGAGTCGGGAGTAGGCCTGCCTCGCGTGGAGCAGGACGTCCCAGTTCGTGAACAGGAAGATTGCCGTATCGGCGGCGACGGCCGCGCACACGGCGAGCGCGAGGCCGCGCTCCTTTCGGGTGCCGCCCGCGAGCAGGACGAGACTCCCGGCGAGCGCGGCCGGCCAGAAGAGACCCCACTGGGCGGGGTCCAGAGCGAGCCGCGCGCACACCCCGACGACGTACCAGAACCGCTCGGCGGCACGGGCCAGAGACTGGCGCGTCGATGGCCGCGTAGGTGACGTCCCGGACCTCGAGCCAGCGCACGAAGGCCATCCGCGTCGCGAGGAACGCGGCGACGATCGCGACTGCAGGGGCGTTCGCCTTCAGCCGCGCGCCCAGGCACCGGATCCCTCCGGCGATCCAAACCCAGAGCACGGCCCCGGACGCGATGACCGCGAGCAGGGTGCCCTCCGGCTTGACCATCGCGAGCGAGCCGACGAGAAACGGCGCGGCGCGCGACTCGCGGCGGAAGCACGCGGCGACGGCGCCGGCGACGAAGGCGGCCTGGGGCATGTCCGAAAACCCGGCGGTGGCCTGCGTCGTCGCGAGCTCCGGCAGCACGGCCACGATCAGCACGCTCCAGAGGGCGACGCGCCGGGAAGCGCGCGCCCGGACCGCGGCGAACGTCGACAGAAGGAGCGAGCCGTAGAACAGCGGGAACAACGGCCGGAACCCGTCGAAGTCGAATGCGCCCGAAAGGCGTGCCAGCGATGCCTCGCACATGGCGAGGAGGGGCGGATACTGGAGCAGTCGCCGGTCGTACGGGTCCTCCGGGAACCACTCGCGCGTCAGCCCGCCCTCGTAGAAGAGGCGCTTGGCTTTGGTTGCGAAGATCATGAACCCATCCCACCCGAGGGTGTAGCGGAAGCTGATTGTGACGAACGTGGCGAAGGCCGCGGCAATCAACACGAGGAGCACGACGTCCCCGCCCGAAAATCCGCGAGGGACGCGCGGTGACGCCGGGTGGCCTGACCGACGGCGGATGCGGGACGCCACGCCGCCGATGATCGCGAGTCCGAGGAGGATGAGCAGCCCGTCGAGGGCGCGGGTCGGAAGCAGGAGCGAGAGCGGAAAGAGGATTCCGGCGCTGCAACCGGCGCCGACGAGGAACGCTTCGTTCCATGCGAGGACTCCGATCGGCCTCCTCCGAAGGACGGTCTCGCCGGCGGCGGCGAACCCTCCCGCGAGGAGCACCGTGAGCGCGATTCCGGCGACGGGGAACATCATGGGCGGAGAGGCCCGAACCAGACCCGATCGGTCGCGCCGGGGGCGGGGCCGAGGTCCCGGATCTCCTCGAAGCCGGCGTTGCGCGGCGGCTCGCCCACGGAGATCGCGTAGCGGATGTCGTAGCGGTCGCGCAGGCGCGCGACGGTTCCGCGACCAGTGTATTCGCGAGCTTGAAGAATCACGGTCCTCGGATAGAGAGCGCGCTGCCACATGCGGGGGAACCAGGGCCTCTCGTACGAGTAAAAGAGCAGGAGCGGGGACTCCCGGCCGGCGGCCCGCTCGACCTCGGCCATCTGCCGGGCCACCGGCGTCGGGATCATCCGCATCCAGGACTGAAGAAAGGCCACGCGGATGTCGAGGACGAAGGCGCGGACGCCGACCGCCAGGGTCGCGGCGACGAAGAGGAACGCGCAAAGCCGGAGCAGCCGACAGCCCCGCCGGCGTCGGCGGCTGCGACCAGACGCGCGGCGGCCAGAGGAGAAACACGATGCTGTTCCGCCGCGATGATAGCGCGGCGGCGCGCGCTCTCGGCCTATTCGCCCTTGGCGGGAACGGCGCGGTAGGCGAAGGGAGGCGGCTGGTCCGCGCCCGTGGCGCGGCGGAGGTCGGGAGTGATGCCACCCGCTTCCGCGCCTTCGAGGAAGAAGCCCGTGATGCGTCGGGCGTGCTCGTCGAGGCGCTCGCCCTCGATGTTCGAGAGCATGACGGTCACCATGCGCGCGTGCGGGACGATGACGATGGCGGAGCGCCCGCCGATGCCGCGGCCGCCGTGCCAGAGGTAGCGGCGTCCGCGCGCGTCCGTGTCGACGTACCAGCCGAGGCCGTAGCCCGTGTCGACCCCGTTGCGCGTCTTCTGAGGGGTGAACATGGCGTCGAGCGCGTCGTTGCGGAGGATCTGGCCCCGGAGCAGCGCGGCGCCGAAGCGGACGAGGTCCTCCGTCGTCGAGAGCAGCCCGCCGCCTCCCCACAGACAGCTCGGGTCGACGGGGCGCGCCGCCCGGAGGAGGCCGAGGAACCCGCGCTCGTAGAAGAGGGACCGGCCGGGCAGGAATCGGCGGGGGTCGTCGCTCATCGTGGAGGACATGCCGGCGGGACCGGCGACGGTTTCGTTCAGGAGGTCCGAGAAGCGGCGGCCGGTCGCCGACTCGAGCGCCGCGGAGAGCATCAGGTAGCCCTGGCGCGACATCGCGTGTCCCAGCCCCGCCGGCCGGATGAAGAGGCGGCCCGACAGAGTGCGGACGGCCTGCCGCGCGTCGACGCAGGGCGCGGCCGCGAGCTCGTCCTCGGCGAAATCGCCCGTGCCGGCCAGATGGGAGGCGAGCTTGCGGCCGGTGACGACGGTGCGCGTCTCGGGGAGGTCCGGCAGGTAGCGCTGGATCGGCGCGTCCATGTCGAAGCGGCCCTCCTGGGCGAGCCGGGCCATGACGGCCGCCGTGAGGGGCATCGCGACTTCGTAGATGCGGAACTGCGTCGAGCGCCCCACGGGCCGCTGCCGATCGACGTCGGAGAACCCGAAGGCGGTCGACCAGACGATGTCGTCGCCGACCGCCACGGCGACGGCGGTGCCGGGGTAGAGCAGGAGGACCTGGTCGAGCATCGTCCGCGACTGTTCGATCGCTCGGCTGTGCGGCGACGCTCCGGAGAGACGGCCTGCGAAGACACCGCCGATCGCGATCAGTGTCGCGAGCGAGAGCGCGAGGACGCGGCGGCGGGCTCTCATGCGATGGGCGCGAGACGCGCGTCGTTTTGAAGCGCCACTCGCCTCGGAACGTTCGGTCGCCCCGCGGGAGCCCGGGCGGCCATCGAGAGCGGGAACGTCAGGGCCACCTCGCAGCCCCGATCGCGCCCGCCCCGGAACTCGAACGCGTGGCGGCCCGGATACAGGAGCTCCAGCCGGTCCCGCGTGTTGCGCAGGCCGACGCCGCCTTCGCCCGGGCGGGCCGGCGTGGCCGAGGCGTCCGGACCGGGCCCGTCGTCTTTGACCAGAAGATGCAGCGTGTCCGCGTCCCGGCGCGCATGCACCTCGACCCGGCCCGAGCCGGGCCGGGAAGCGATGCCGTGCTTGATGGCGTTCTCGACGAGGGGCTGCAGGATCAGGTTGGGCACGAGGGCGTCTCCGATGCCGGGCTCCACGTCCAGGCGCACGGTGAGGCGGTCCTGGAACCGGGTCTGCTGGATCTCGAGGTAGACCTTGAGAAGCTCGAGCTCCTTGCGGAGGGGGATCAGGTCGCTGCCCTCGTTCTGGAGCGAGAGGCGGAGGAGATCGGAAAGGCGCACGACCGTGCGCGACGCCGCGTCGCGGTCGCGGAAAACGAGGGGCAGGATGCTGTTCAGCGTATTGAAGAGGAAGTGCGGGTGGAGCTGCATCTTCAGGGCCTCGAGGCGCGCCGAGAGCAGCCGCGTCTTGACCTGCGAGGCGCGAAGCTCCCGCTCCCGCGAGAGGCGCGAATACGACAGCGCCCAGGTCGCGCCGACGATGGCCGCGTAGGTGACGAGGTGCGTCGGCAGGAGGAACCGCAGCATCTGGGGCAGCGCCGCGAGCTGCGTCGCGACGACGAGCGGAAAACCCATGAGCAGCGGATAGGCGAGCTGGTAGACCGCGCAATGCGCGATCGCGAACACGACGCCGCCCGCCGCGAGGGCGAGGATGGGAACGATCCAGTAACCCCGCGTCGGCACGCAGCGACGGGCGAGCCAGACGACGGGCGGCGTGAAGAGCGCCCAGATCGTCGAGGCGAGCAGGCTCTGCGCCAGAGCTTCCCAGAGTCCAAACTCGAGACGGTGGAGCTGGAACGGATCGCTGAAGTAGCGGTCCACGGCCCGGAAGAGGCCCACGAGCGTCCACACGGCGAGGACCCAGGCGGCCATCCGCCACCGCTCCGAGGACGCGGCGCGGGGGAGCTCGCGGAAAGAGAAGGACGCCGTCATGCGCCCGCTCCCGCCGCGGACGGGGCCGCGGCCTCCTCGAGGGGCAGCGTGATGGAAACCTCGTGGCCGCTCTCGCTTCTCGCGGAGACTCCGATGAGGTGTCGGCCGGGATAGAGGAGCTCCAGGCGCAGCCGCGTCTTTCGAACGAACGAGTCGTCGATCGGAGTTTCCGCCGGCAGCTCCGCAGGCTCGGCCGGCAGCGTGGCCGACTCGCGGACTTCGAGCCGGAGCTCGCCGTTCTCCGGCCAGGCGCGGATTTCGATCGCGGCCCGGCCCGAGCGGATCGAGATGCCGTTGGCGATGGCGCTCTCGGCGAGCGGCAGGAGGATGAGGTTGGGGACCGCGGCGTTGAGCACCTCGGGCGCGACGGCGTAGCGGACCTCGAGCCGGTCCTGCAGCCGCGTCTGCTCGATCTGGAGGTAGAGGCGGATGTATTCGAGCTCGGTCCGCAGCGGCACGAGCCCGGTCGCGTCGTTGTGAAGGGCGAGGCGCAGGATGTCGCCGAGCTGGACGACCGTCCGGGCGGCCGCGCGCGGCTCGGTGCGGATGAGCGGGAGGATCGTGGCGAGCGTGTTGAACAGGAACGGGGGATGGAGGCGGAGCTTGAGGGCCTCGAGCTGGGTCTGGACCAGCTCGCGCTCGAGCTCCGAGGCCTGGATCTCTTTCTCGCGATAGGTGCGGTAATCGTCGATGCCCCAGGTGACGCCGACGATCCCGATGTAGGTCGCGAGCCTCGCGGCGCCGCCGAACGCGAGGGTGGCGACCAGCACGGCGGCGAAGTCGCCGCCGGACCCCCGCGGATCGAAGATGTGCCAGAACACGTTCGTCGCCAGCAGATGAAAGAGGGCGGCCGCGGCTCCGGCAATCAGGAGCGTGAGCACGTGGGACGCCGCCACCCCCCGGCGCGGGCGGAAGCGGCGCGCGACGCGCATGATCAGGGGAGTGAGGCCCGCCCACAGATAGGCCGTGACGAGGCTCGCCGCGAGCGACTCGTGCAGGGGGAGCGCGAGCCTCGGCTGGAGCGAGGGGCCGCGGAGGTAGCGCTGGGCCGCGATGAAGAGCCCGATGAGCGTCCAGACCGCGAAGATCTCGAGGGCCCGCCTCGAGGACGCGGGCAGACGCGGGCGCGCGATCGAGGACTCGGCGGGCTCGACCACGCCGCCGGAAGGGGTCGCGGTCGTGGCGAACTCCAGCGGCCGCCAGGCAACCGGAGGCGAATCCTCCGGTGGCGGCGACGCGTCGCGCCGCGTCGAGGCCGGAGCCTCTCCGACAATCGAGAACCGGGTGCGCGCGGCCGCCGTCGTCATCCCTCTCCTACACGGCCAGCCGGCGGAACTCCTTCAGGCGCTCGCGATACGTCGAAGACAGCGTCAGCCGCGTGCCGTCCTTCAACGTCACGGCGTAGTCGCCGTTGAACCAGGGATGCATCTCCTTGATCCTTTCGATGTGGACGATCGTGGAGCGGTGGATGCGGAAGAACTTCCTCGGATCGAGCTTCGACTCGATGCCTGCGGTCGTCTCGTGGTAGAGGTAGATCTCCTTGCCCACGTGGAGCCGCACGTTGTTGCGCGAGGACTCGATCCAGTCGATGTCGGAGATGCGAAGGAAGACGCTTCGCTCCTCCTTCTTGATGAGCAGCCACTCCGGGTACGCGCGCTCGCGCTGGATATCCTGCATGAGCGCATGGAGCGCGGCCTTGAGGTCCTTCGACGAGCTCCGGTCGATCTCCCCGCGGGCCCGCTCGACCGCGGCGTGCAGCCGTTCGCTCGAGAAGGGCTTCATCAGGTAGTCGACCGCGTGGGCCTCGAAGGCCTTCAGCGCGTAGCGATCGAAGGCGGTGACGAAGATGACCGCCGGGAGGTCCTGGGGCTCGACGCTCGAGAGGACGCCGAAGCCGTCGAGGCCCGGCATCTGAACGTCGAGGAGCACGAGGTGGGGCTTCCACTCGGTGATCGCCTTGACGGCCTCGAAGCCGTCTCCGCATTCGCCGATGATCTCGATGTCGGCTTCATCCTGGAGGCCGTTGCGCACCCACTCCCGGGCGAGCGGCTCGTCGTCGACGATCAGGGTCCGGATTTTCATCCCCACCTCCCGCGCTATTTCTGCAACGTCGCAGACGGTGATACGTAAAGAAACCAAAGGAGTTATCGATCTATGCCGGTTCATTTCGACCCAAGAATCCGGACGAAATGTTCAAAAACCGGAACCGAGCACGTTTCCGACAGCCGGATCGACAAAACCGCGTGCCCAACGGCCGATTGGCGGCTACAGCCCCTCGGGCGCCCGGTCCTTTCGCGATCTTCCGTCCCGAGAATCTTGATTTCCGAATCCCAAGTTCGATGATCTGGACGTCGAAATGATCGGTTCACGCCTCGGGCTCGTCGTCCTGCTCGCCTTTCCCTTCGGGTTTCGCCCCGGCGCGCCACCCCCCTGCGAGAGGCCGGAGGCTGCTCCCGCGGCCGACTCAAGGACTCCCGAGCCCGACGGCTTCACCCGGACGGTCCGTCCGGTGCTCGTCGCGAAGTGCGCTCCCTGCCACGAGCCGGGCGGCAAGATGTACTCCTCGATGCCTTTCGATCGGGCCGAGACCATCGCCTCGCACCGCGAGGGAATCCTCAAGCGGCTGAAGGGCGACGAGCGGGCGGCCGTCGAGAAGTGGCTCGCGAGTATCCCCCCGTCGCAATAAGGAGGGAATCGACGTGAATCCGTTCGTCTTCGCCGGTTTACTTGCGCTCCAATCGGCTCCGGTCCCGACGCCGACCCCGAATCCGGCCGCTCCTCCGATGAACTTCCTCAACATCAACCCGTCCTGGTCGCCGGATGGCCGGCGCCTGGTTTTCCAGAGCGACCGGCACACTCCGTACGCGCAGCTCTACATCATCGAGGCCGACGGGACCGGGGAGCGGCGCCTGACCCGCAGCGGCGGCGATGACACCCATCCGTCCTGGTCGCCCGACGGCGACTGGATCGTCTTCGATTCGAACCGGGACGGTTACTGGAACCTCTACCTCATCCGCCCGGACGGCACCGACGAGAAGCGGCTGACCCACCGCGGCTCCGCGACGGGAGAGGAGTTCGCCCGGCACCCGGCCTGGTCGGCGAACGGGCAATGGATCGTCTTCGATTCCGACCGCGACGGCGACGGCGAGCTCTACATCATGGATTCCGCCGGCGGAAACGTCACCCGCGTGACCCGCAGCGTCGGCGGGGATGGCCACGGCGCCTGGACGCCGGACGGAAAGGAGATTCTCTTCACGAGCAAGCGCGACGGCAACCAGGATGTCTACAGTATCCAGCCCGACGGGAAGAACCTGCGGCGGCTCACCGACGCGCCCGCCGGGGACGGAGCCGGCGAGGTCTCGCCCGACGGCCTCAAGATGGCCTTCTACTCCGAGCGGGACGGCGACGGCGACATCTACGTCATGAACCGCGACGGCTCGAACCTCAAGAACATCACCAACGACAAGGCCACGCAGTACGAGCTCTCCTGGTCTCCGGACAGCCGGCGGATCGCCTATTACTCCGACGCGCCGGATCCCGTGGGGAGACGGTTCGAGCTCTTCATCGTGGATGCGGACGGGAAGAACCCCCGCCAGCTGACCAACTCGGCCTACGACAACGCCTTCCCGACCTGGTCCCCGGACGAGAGCCGGATCGCCTTCGCCTCGACGCGCGATGGCGACTGGGAGATCTACACGATGGCAGCCGACGGGTCCGATCTGCTCCGGCTGACCTCGAGCCCGGGCCGGGATGCCCATCCCGCGTACCTGCCGGACGGCAAGACGATCCTCTTCCAGTCCCCCCGCGACCATTCCGAGGCCGGGCAGGTCGATCTCTGGAGCATGGACGCGGACGGCGCGAACCAGAAGCGTCTCCTGGCGGCGGCCGGGTTCAACGGCGTTCCCAACCCCTCACGCGACGGAAAGCGTTTCACGTTCCAGCGCGGGACGGTCGAAGGCGAGAACTACCACTGGGAGCTCTACCTGTTGAACGCCGACGGCAGCGGTCTCAAGCAACTGACCTCGAACGCGTGGAGCAGCCAGGTCCCGACGTGGAGTCCCGACGGAAAGCAGCTCGTGTTCTATGCCAACCCGGAGGGGCGCGACCAGCTCTTCGCCATGGACGTCGCGGGCGGGGCACCTACGCCCTTCCTCCGCAGCGCGGCGGTCGACCAGACCCCGTCTTTTTCGCCCGACGGGCGCTCCGTGGCCTTCGTGTCCTCGCGGGACGGCGGACGCGACATCTACATCCTCGATGTGTCGAGCGGAGCCGTGAAGCGCGTGACACAGGGCATTTCCGTGTGGGCACAACCGGTATGGTCGAAGAATGGCCGCCGTCTACTTTTCTCAGCGGAGAAAGGCGAGGTCCATGATGTCTACGTCATCGGGGCGGACGGCAGCGGTCTCGTCCGGCTGACGAAGGGATCCGAGGGGAAGCGGTAAGCCGTCCGCCGCTACTTGCGGAGCGGGACGTAGTCGCCGTCGAAGGCCATTTCCCAGGTCTTGCCGCCGTCTTTCGACGTCTCCCAGACCTGGCGCACGCCTTTCGACGGCAGCGGCGTCCAGGTGATGCGGCTGGTGACCGTCCCGCCTTTGCCGTCGGGCTTGTCGCCTTCGAGAACCATCTTCGGGCCCTGGAGCCCGCCGACCAGAAAGAGGACGTTGCCCTTGTCGTCCACCCACGTCTGGGTCCAGCGCTTCTTCGCCGAGTCCCACATGTTCAGGCTCGTGCCGGTCAGGCCGCTTGCGCCCTTCCACTCCTCGCGGACCGCGCATCCTCCCAGCAGCGGCGTGATGCGGTTGACTCCCGCGTGCTTGCCGGCATCTGCGACGTTCCACTCCCCGAGCCAGAAGTCGAACTGACGATACTCCGGAGCGGAGCAGGGTTTCGGAAGCGCCGCCGGCGGCGTCTGGGCGGCGGACTTGAAGATCTCGGTTTCCCCGACCGTCAGGGCCAGGATCGAAACGACAGCGTGCAACGTCGGAAGCGCCATGACGGTCACACTAGAGGACGCCGCGAGTTCTGACCATCTTCTTGGGACCGGAACGGGGTTTTCGCGGACGAGCGGACTACTGCAGCCTCCGAAACGCGTGCGTCTTGATCGCGAGCCAGGCCCGCGCCCCTGGATCCAGCCCCAGGTCCTCGGCCGCCGCGCGCGTCAGGCGGACGGTCCACTCGATTCCGTCGGCGGCGACGCGGATCCACGTGCCCGCGGCGGATGAGTCGTGGGTGAGCACGCGCCCCGGGAAGACGTTTCGCGCCGAGACGTGCGCGGGGGGGTGCGTCGATACGAGGATGTCCTCCGGCGCGACGGCATACACGGCCCGTCCGGCGCGGCCGCCCTCGGCGCCGGCGGGAACGATCAGACGCGCCTCGCCGGCGCGGAGAACCAGCCGGTCGTCGCCTTCCCGAACGGCCTCGATCTCGCCGGCGACGACGTTGTCGAAGCGCGCGTCCGGATCGAGAGAGGACGCCATCATGTCGCGGACGACCGCGGCCGTCGGGCCCTGGCGCGCGAGCCGGCCGCGGCGGAGCAGGAGGGCTTCCGACGCGACCGCCGCGGCCTCACCGGTGTTGTGCGTGACGTACAGGCACGGGATGCGGAGCGTTTCGCGGACCCGAAGGAGGTAAGGAAGGATGCGCTCTCGCAGCTCCACGTCGACGGCCGCGAGAGGCTCGTCGAGGAGCAGGAGCCTCGGTCCGGTCGCGATCGCTCGCGCGAGCGCGGCGCGCTGGCGCTCGCCGCCCGAGAGCGTGGCGGGATAGCGATCGAGAAGCGGCTCGATCTCGAGGATGCCGACGGCCTCGTCGAAGACGCTCTTCCGGTTCCCGGCCCGCATGCCAAAGGCCACGTTCCGCCGCACGTCGAGGTGGGGGAAGAGGCAGGCATCCTGGGGGACGTAACCGATCCGGCGACGCTCCGGCGGAAGGTGGACGCGGCGCGCGGAGTCGAGCAGCAGATCGCCGTCGACCACGATCCTTCCCGTCGCTCCCGGACGCAGGCCCGCGATGGACTCGAGGAGCGACGTCTTGCCGCCGCCCGAGGGCCCGAGGACCGCGACCGCGTCGGCCGTGAGCGTCGCGGCGAGCTCGAGGCGGAACGAAGCGAGGGGGAGGGACACGTCGAGCTCGATCACGGTTTTTCCCTCACGGATCGCTTCCGGCTCAGGAGCTCGGAAGCGAGCACCGCCGCGAACGCGATCACGACGGTGACCCAGACGAGCCGCATCGCCGCGGCGTCCTGCCCGATGTGATGGCGCTGGAAGATGGCCAGGGCCATCGTCTGCGTGCGGCCCGGGATGTTGCCGGCGACGATGATCGTGGCGCCGAACTCGCCGAGGGCGCGCGAGAAAGCGAGGAGGGTTCCGGTCAGGATGCCGCGGCTCGCGAGGGGAAGCGTCACGCGCCGAAACGCCTCGAACGGCCTGCAGCCGAGAGAGCGGGCGATTCCGGGAAGCCGCCGATCGACCTCTTCGAAGGCCGCGCGGGCCGGGCGGACGAGGAGCGGAAACGCCATGACGGCGGTCGCGATCACGACGGCCTTGAAGGTGAAGAGAACCTCGATGTCGAATCGCTCGAGGAGCCCGCCGAGCGGGCCGCGGCGCCGGAGGAGGTCGAGGAGCAGGATGCCGACGGCCGTCGGGGGCAACACGAGCGGGAGCGACAAAACCGTTTCGGCCAGGGTGCGCCAGGCGCCACCGCGGCGAGAGAGAAGCCATGCGGCTCCGATCCCGAGCGGCAGAATCAGGAGCGTCGCCACGGCGGCCACGCGGACCGTCAGCAGCAGGATCGAGAGGTCGTCGGACGTCAAGACCCGGGCTTGATGAGGAAGCCGCGCTTCTCGAAGATCGCGCGGCCCGCCGGCGAGTCGAGAAACGCCACGAACTTCGACGCGGCTTCGGGATGCTTCGAGGACGTGATGGGCGCGACGGAATAGGTGATCGATGGGCCGTCGGTGACCGTATAGGCAATGCGGACGCCTTTGGAGATCACCGCATCGGTTCGGTAAACGATGCCCGCGGGAATGTCGCCACCCGCCACTGCAGCGAGCGCCGCCCGGACGTCGAGCGTGGGGATGACCTTCGGCTCGATGGCGCTCCAGACGCCCTTCTCGGTGAGCCACTTCTTCGCGTAGACGCCGGCCGGCACCGCGGAGGGGTCGGCGAGCGCGATTTTCGGAAAAGCCTCGAGATCCTTCGCCGAGCCGACCCTGGTGGTCGAGTTGGACGGCACGACGACGACGAGAGCGTTGGAGAGGAACTCCCGGCGATCGGACTTCTTCACGAGCCCCGCCTTCTCGACGGAATCCATCTTCGCCGTGTCGGCCGAGAAAAACACGTCCGCGGGGGCGCCGGCCTCGATCTGGCGGGCCAGGTCGCTGGAGGACGCGAAGGAGAACGCGACCTTGTCTCCGCCGGCGGCCTCGAACTGTTGGCCCGACTCCTGCAGAGACTCGGTCAGACTCGCTGCGCCGAAGACCAGAAGCTCGTCCGGCGACGCGAGACAGATCGAAGCAAAGAACAACCCGACGAGGACCCTCATCATGACCTGTCTCCGTTGCTCATGCGCGAATCACCATGACCTCCGTGGCCTTGATGAGCGCCAGAGCGCCGATCCCCGCCTTCAGGCCGAGGCTGCGGGCCGCGCCGGAGGTGATGATCGCGGTCAGAGTCTGGCCGGCGACGTCGAGCGTCACCTCCGCAAGCAGTCCGGAGATGCGCACCTTCGTGACGACACCCGCCAGCTTGTTGCGGCCGCTGATGGCATCGAGCGTCGAGGCGCCAGCATTCGGAGCTCCGAGACGAACGAGCTCGGAGCGGGGGATCCGGTGATGCCCGCCCGGCGTCTTCACCGAGCGGATGCGTTTACGGTAGATCCACTGCTTGATCGTCGGATAGCTGACGCCGAGGGCCTTCGCGGCCTCGGCGGGCGTCAGGGAAGCGGGGCGCGTCCTGGCCATGGGCGGACGATTATATGCGATTCAATACGACTTCAGTGGCTATGATCCGGAGCGAAAAGGAGAGACGAATGCAGCGACGCTTCGCAATCTGGGCCGGCGCGGGACTCCTGGCGGTGGCCACGGCGAGAGGGCAGGGGACGCCCGACCCCGCCGCGCCGAAGCCGCCCGAAAAGCCGGCCGTGAAGCCGATCTCTTACGTCGAGGGCCGCGGCATGGTTCTTCGGACACCCGACAATCTCTTCGAGGCCAGCCTGGGCTTCAACCTGCAGGCCCGCTACACCCACTTCGATCTCGACTCGGCTCTCGGCGCGCTGGACGTCAACGAGTTCCGCGTCCGGCGCTTCAAGCTGTTCATGTCGGGCTTCGCCTTCGATCCGCGCTTGACGTGGCGCGTTCAGCTGGCTTTCGAGAGCAGCGTGGCCAGTCGCATCCTCGACGACGCCTGGATGGGCTGGAAGTTCGCCGATCCGGCCGCCCTCCAGTTCGGCCAGTACAAGACGCCGTATTCGCGCCAGGAGCTCTACAACGACGGTGTTCTGCAGTTTCCGGAGCGCTCCCTCGCGACCGACGCATTCAAGCCCAGTCGCGACATCGGCATGATGGCGTTCGGCAACTTCTGCGACAACCTCTTCACGTACCAGGCCGGGGTCTTCGGAGGAGCGGGGCAGAGCACGTTGCGGACCACGAAGAGCGTGATGCCCGTGCTCCGGCTCGTCTTCAATCCGATCGGGACCATGGGCGGCAGCGAGGCCGACGTCCAGAATCACGAGAAGCCCGCCCTGTCGTTCGGGGCGAACGGGTTCCTCAACACGCTCCGCAAGACCGGCGAGCTCGCCTTCGAGGCCCAGCTCAACTATGCCGGCCCGGCGGGATGGCTGGGTCGCAACGTCGGCCTGTTCACCCTCGGCGAGGAGGTTGACGTCGAGTCCTGGGGCTTCGACGCCCAGTTCAAGTGGCACGGGTTCTCGCTCCAGGCCGAGGGCTACTACGGACAGGCGGAGGGGAAGACCAGCGGCCAGCGGCTCTACGCCTACGGTTTGTACGGACAGGCCGGGTTCTTCATCCTGCCCCAGAAGCTCGACATCGCCGGCCGCTACTCCTACGTCGACTACAACCGGAGTGTCGCGCGGGGAGGCGTGTCCGTCATCTCCGCCGCGACCTCCTGGTACTTCCGGCGCAACAATCTGAAGGTCGTCCTCGACTACAGCCGGACCCATCGGCAGCGTCCGAGTGGAGCGCCCGCCAACGACAGCGCGTTCCTGGTCCAGGCGCAGCTGATGCCGTAGCGCGGCTCAGCCGTTCATTCCGAATCGGACCTTCACGGTCAGAAAGACCGCCACGGCGCGCCCGTTCAGCGTCGCGGCCCGGTAGCGCCAGCGCCGGACGGCGGATTCGGCGGCCGCGTCGAGCAGCGGCCCCGCGGAGCCGACGATCCGCACGTCCTCGACGAGTCCCGAGGACGTGATGACCGCTTCGAGCAGGACGGTCCCCTCCTGGCGCAGCTTGCGCGCCGTCTCGGGATAGAGAGGATCGATCCGATCGATGAGCTCCGGAACAGTGACGCCGCCGACGCCCGGCCGGAGGATCGCTTCGTCGTCGCCGTCGAGGCCGTCGCCGTCTTTCCTGCCCGTCCCGCCCGGCACTCCTCCCTCGACACCGTCCAGAGCTCCGTCCGGCTCCCCGAGCCCGGACGAGGTTCCGTCGGTGCCCGCATCCTCGAGGCCAGCCGGCTCGATCGCGCGGATTCTCGACAGCCGACACCACCGCATTCTCCGGAATCCGGACGGGCGCGGCCTCGACGCGCATTCTCGGAACGACGGACGTGTTGATCGGGGACGGGCCGCCGGGGGGCGGCGGAGGAGGAGCTCTGCCTGCCGATGTCCGGCAGGACGATGGGAATCTTCGGCTCCGGCGGCTCGGCCGTTGACGCGAGCGACGACACGACGAGCGATGCGATGACCGCCGCGTGGAAGCCGAGCGCGAGAGTCAGGCTCCTGGCCGTGCGGGAAGACGGGACGGCGTGCGGGGCCGCGGATTCGATGAGTGCCGTGTCGAACATGAGCGGGCCCTCCTGTATGAGGAGAACCCGGAGCGCTGCGGCGGTTCCCGCGAGCTCGGCCGGCCTATGCGGAGAGGGGCTCGGAAACCTCGATTCGGGCGTCGGGCGCTTCGCGCAGCTCCTGGTTGCCGGCCTTGGCCTCGCGCAGCTGCGCGCCGCCGGACGGGCCCTGCCGGACGTAGCGCGTGCGCAGCGACAACCGCGGGTCGAAGATGAACTGAAGAAGCAGCCTCGTCCACGAGGGGTGGTAGTGGAGCGTGTCGTAAGCCTCGGGGGCGGCGCGTTTGACGGCCGGCAGGCGGTTCCACGGGATCGACGGGAAGTCGTGGTGCTCGTTGTGGTAGCCGATGTTGAGCGCCATGCGGTTCATCGGGCCGTAGTAGTTCACCGTCTCCTGGCCCGGGAACACGATGTAGTGCTCCTGGATCCAGCGGGCCCCGAGCGGATGCAGGCCGACGGAGAACATCAGCGAGACGAACAGGTAGATGAGCGCCTTCCACCCGAAGAAGTAAACGAGCGCTCCGTTGTAGGTCAGCTGGGTAAGCACGCTGATGACGACCCACCGGTCGATCGGCTTCAGCACGCGCAGGCGCGCCGGCCGCAGGGCCTGCATGATCGAGAAGAGGAAGAGCCAGACCGCTTTGCCGAGCGCCGACCGGCCGAAAAGCTTGAACTCCCAGTGGCTCGGGATGTCCGCGTCGAAGTCGTACGTTCCGAGGAACGCGTGGTGCTTCATGTGGTAGCGCTGGAAGAACACCGACGTCGCCGAGCCGTGGGGAAGGCCGGCGAAGATCCCGGCCAGCGTGTTCTGCCCCGGCGTCTTGAAGACCAGGTTGTGGGTGATCTCGTGAATGACGACCCACAGGGCGTGGTTCGCGAACGCCCCGACCGTGATCGCCAGCAGCCCGATGAGCCACCAGGGGCTCGAGCCCATCCAGGCCGCGACCACTGTCTGGACGGCCACGATGCCGAACGTGATCCAGAACGTCCAGGGGTTCTTGCCCACGAGGTTCCGGATTTCGGGATGCTTCTGGATGATGGCTCGGGCCCGGCCGCCATGGGGGTTTGGGCCCTCGGGCTGCAGGAAATCCGTGGCCGCGGTTCCCGCGGCAGCCTTCTGGGTTTCCAACATCACAAGTAAGCGAAAGCCTCTCCCGTTCCGATGCCTTGAGTCCAGTACTTCCTTGGATCCCCGCAGCCCGATCCCGACCCCGAAGGGTCATAACTGGAGCCGACGACCGGACTTGAACCGGTGACCTGCGGTTTACGAAACCGCTGCTCTACCGACTGAGCTACGTCGGCTCGGGTCGGAACGGGCGATCTTACGGAAAGCCCGCCCTCCGGTCAAACGTCCGGCGCGCCGGCCCCCGGGCGGCGCACGACGGGTGAGGCTCAGTCGAACTTCACCGAGACGATCTTCGAACAGCCGGGCTCTTCCATCGTCACGCCGTACATGACGTCGGCCGTCTCCATGGTGCGCTTGTTGTGCGTGATCGCGATGAACTGCGTTTCCTCGGTCATCTCCCGCAGAAGGCGCGTGAACCGGTCGATGTTGGCCTCATCGAGCGGAGCGTCCACCTCGTCGAGGATGCAGAAGGGCGAGGGCTTGTAGCGGAAGATCGCCATCAGGAGCGCGATCGCCGTCAGCGCCTTCTCGCCGCCCGAGAGCAGGAGAATCGACTGGTTGCGCTTGCCCGGCGGGTGGGCGTCGATCTCGATGCCCGACTCGAGCACGTCGGTCTCGTCGAGCAGCTTCATCTCCGCCGCGCCGCCCTGGAAGAGCCGCGCGAACATGGCCTTGAAGTTCTCGTTGATGGCCCGGAACGCCTCGGCGAAGCGTTCGGAGGAGGTCGCGTTGATCTTGCGGATCGACTCCTGCAGCTCGGCGATCGACTTGAGCAGGTCGTCGCGCTGCGTCGTCAGAAACGTCAACCGCTCGGACATCTCCTTGTGCTCCTCGAAGGCGAGCACGTTCACCGGGCCCAGGCGCTCGATGGCGGCGGCCAGCTCGGCGACCTCGGTTTCGAGCGCCGCGAGGGCCTCCGGCGACACGTCCGCCGGCGGCTCCAGGCCTTCGGGATCGGTCCCGTACTCCTCCCGGCACTGCGTCACCAGATGCTCGAGATCCGACGCGGCTCGGGTCGAAGTGACCTCGGCCTCGAAGCGGGCTTCCCGGGCGGCGTCGAGCGTAGCCCGCAGCTCCCGCGCGGCGGCCTCGGCCGCGCCGACGCGTTCGACGGTCTCCCGCGCGGTTTCGACGGCGGAGGCGTGGTCGAGGGCCTGCGTCTCGCGCGCGCCGAGGTTGCCCGTCTGCCGGGCGCGCGCTTCGGACTCCTCGAGAACGATCTCGGCCGCGCGCGCGTTCATGCGGGCCTCTTCCTCGGTCGCCTCGGCGAGGCGCCGCTCCAGCGTGGAGCGCGCCTCCGCGAGCGTGTCGCGCGCCGCCTCCATCGCCCGCCGGCGTTCGGCGGCGACCTCGGCCTCGGTTCGCCGATGCGCGAGCTCCTCGGAGCGGGCCTGGGCGGCGACGCGCGCCTCCGCGAGGGAGGCGGAGAGGGCGCCGGTGCGGCGGTGGGCCGCGTCTTCGGCCTCGGCGAGCCGCCGCTCGGTCTCGCCGAGGGCCTCGCGCTGCGTCCGAAGGGCCGCTTCGTCCCGCGAGAGCGCGGCGCGCTCCGAGGCCAGGGTGTCGTTTTCCCGGCGAAGCCGGTCGCGCCCCGCGATCCGTTCCTCGAGCCGCGCCGCGAAGGCCCGGTGCCGGGCCTGCGACTCGCGCTCGGCCTCGCGCCGGGGCGGAAGCTCAGCCTCGAGGGCCAGACGCCGGGCCCGATGCTCCTCGAGGCGCCGCTCGGCGGCCGCGTGAGTCTCCCGCGCTTCCCCGGCGCGTCCCGCGAGCGTCTGCTCCTCGCGTCGGAGCGCGAAGAGGCCCGACGCCTCCGACGTCGCGCCCGCGACGCGGACCATGGGGCCCCGGACGACTTCGTGCCGGCGGGTCACGAACGTGAGCCCGGTGTGGCGCTCGGAGAGCTCGACGGCTTCGCGGAGGCTCTCGACGAAGGCGGTCGCGGGCAGCGCGGCGCGCTCCGCGGGGGAGAGCTTGCCGTAACCTTCGAGGACGTCGTCCCAGCCGAGGGCCCCGGCCGGCGTCTCGAGACGCGCGTCGTGGCGCCAGTCGGCGCGGACGATCCGGGCCGTGGCGAGTGTGCGGAGGGCATCGGCGGCGCGCGTGACGTCGCCGGAGGCGAGCAGAGCGTCGGAATCGGTTCCGAGCACGAGGCCGACGGCGTCTTCCCAGCCCGCGCGCGGCCGGATGCGATCGGAGAGAGCGCCGTGCTCGGCGAGGCCCGCGCCGCGAAGGGCCTGGCGGACCTCGTTGACGCGCACCTCGCGTGCGGCCAGCGTGTCCCGCAGCGCCGTGAGCCGATGCTCGAGAGCGCCGGCGACTTCGCGTGCCGCCTCGCGCTCCGCTTCGGCTTCGGCCAAGGCTGCCGCGATCGAAGCGAGCTCCTCCTCGGCGCGGGCGAGGGCGTGCGTGGCCGCCTCCAGCGCGGCGAGCAGGCTCGCGGCCTCGCGCTCGGCCTCGGCGGCGTCTCGCTCGCGCGTGGCGAGCTCCTCGGCGACCTTCGTCCCCGCCTCGGCGATGCGCGCGAGCGAGGCCGATACGCGCTCGGCGGCCAGGTCCACCTCGTGGCGGGCATTGCGGGCGGCGACACGCTCGCCGGCGGCATTCAGCGCCTGGGTGCGCGTCTCCTCGAGGTCCCGTTCGAGGGCGGCGCAGGCATCGGCCGCGTCGGAAGCCAGCCGGTCGGCCTCCTCGCGAGCGAGCGAGCGGGCGCGCGCCTCCGCGACCGTTCGCGCGAGGCGCTCCTCGAGATCGGTGAGATCGCGGGAGGCCCTCGCCTGCTCGGCGGAGAAGTCCCGGCCTTCGCGCTCGAGCGCCGCGCGGCGGGCGGCGAGATCGAGCGAGGCGCGCCGGTTGGCTTCGAGCAGAGCGTCATCCCGCGCGATCGCGGCCTCGAGCGAGGCCAGAGTCTCCCGCAGCGCGTCGCGCCGCGCCGTCGTCTCGCCGGCTTCGAGGCGGGCGGTGGCGAGCGCGGACTCGGCGCGCGCGAGGGCCGCGGCGGCTTCGGCCTCGCGGTCCCGGCGCTCGTCGCGGAGCTTCTCGCTCGCGGCCAGAACGTCGCGCAGGCGGTCGGCCCGCGCACGCGTGAGCGACGCCCGCCGGAGCTTGAGGATCTCGGACTGTTCCTTGTACCGCGCGGCGCGCGACGCCTGGCGCCGGAGCGAGACGACGTTGCGCTCGATCTCCGAGATGATGTCGGAGAGTCGAAGGAGATTGCCCTTCGTCTCCTCGAGCTTGCCCTCGGCCAGCCGCTTCTTGAGCTTGTACTTCGTGATGCCCGCGGCTTCCTCGATGAGGCGCCGGCGGTCCTGCGGTTTCGTCGAGAGCACCTGATCGATCCGGCCCTGCTCGATGACGGAGTAGGCGCGCACGCCGAGGCCCGTGCCGAGCAGCTGGTCCTGGATGTCCCGCAGCCGGACCTGCTTGTCGTTCAGGAAGTACTCGCCCTCGCCGTCGCGGTACACGCGGCGGCCCACCCGCAGCTCGCCCTCGTCATCGCCCTTCTCGGAGTCTCCGTTGGACGCCGCGAGGGTCAGGATCACCTCGGCCATCCCGAGGGGCCGCCGCTTGGCGGAGCCATTGAAAATGACGTCGTCCATCGTCTCGCCGCGGAGCACACGCGCGCTCTGCTCGCCCAGCGCCCAGGCCACCGCGTCGCTGATGTTGGATTTCCCGCAGCCGTTCGGGCCGACGACCGCGGTGACCGAGCCCGGAAAGGCCAGATCGACCTTCTCGTAGAAGGACTTAAAGCCCGAAATCTCGACCCGCTTGAGCCGGAGCATTCAGGGCAATGTAGCAAAGCGCGGGAGCCCTTGCCACAAGAGATTGGGGTCTCCCGCCGCCGCCACTCAATACACGGTAGAGGCAGGCCCCGAGCCCGGCTCCGACCTCGCGTGTTGCTAGGATGCCACCCGCATGAAATCCGACATCCAGATCGCCCAGGAGGCGCGCCTCCGTCCGATCGAAGAGATCGCGCGCGCCGCGGGGATCCACCCCGACGACTTCATCCCGTACGGACGCGACAAGGCGAAGGTCTCGATCAACGCCATCGCGCGGGCCGAGGGCCGGCCCGAGGCGCCCCTCGTTCTCGTCTCCGCCATCACGCCCACGCCGGCCGGCGAGGGCAAGTCGACGACGACCGTGGGTCTCGGCCAGGCGCTCAACCGCCTTGGCAAGCGCGCGATCATCGCGCTGCGCGAGCCCTCGCTCGGCCCGTGTTTCGGCATGAAGGGGGGAGCCGCCGGCGGCGGACTCTCGCAGGTCGTCCCGATGGAGGACATCAACCTCCACTTCACCGGGGACTTCCCGGCCATCACGGCCGCGCACAACCTCCTCGCGGCGATGATCGACAACCACCTGCATCACGGGAACGCGCTCGGGATCGATCAGCGCGACATCCCTTTCCGCCGCGTCCTCGACATGAACGACCGGGCGCTGCGCGAGGCGGTCATCGGCCTCGGCGGGAAGATCAACGGGGTGCCGCGCGAGACCGGCTTCGACATCACGGTGGCCTCCGAGGTCATGGCGATCCTCTGCCTCGCCCGGGACCTCAACGACCTCAAGGAGCGCTGCGGCGCGATCGTCGCCGGCTACACGCGGGACGGGTCGGCGGTGCGGGCCCGGGACCTCAAGGCGAACGGCGCGATGGCGGCCCTGCTCAAGGACGCGATCCACCCGAACCTCGTCCAGACGCTGGAGGGCACGCCGGCGCTCATCCACGGCGGGCCCTTCGCCAACATCGCCCACGGCTGCAACTCGATCCTGGCGACGCGGATCGCGATGCGGTACGGGGAAATCGCCGTCACCGAGGCGGGGTTCGGTTTCGACCTCGGCGGCGAGAAGTTTCTCGACATCAAGTGCGCCTACGGGGACATGTGGCCCTCGGTCGTCGTTCTCGTCGCCACCGTGCGCGCGCTCAAGATGCACGGCGGCGCGCCGAAGGATGCCCTCGCCGTCGAGGACCTCGCGGCGCTCTCGCGGGGCTTCCTCAACCTCGAGCGGCACCTCGACAACGTTCGAATCTTCGGACTTCCGGCGGTCGTCGCGATCAACCGGTTTCCCACGGATTCTCCGGCGGAGATCGCCTTCCTCGAGAAGCGGTGCGTGGAGCTTGGCGTGAAGGTCGCGCTCTCGGAGGTCTTCGCCCGGGGAGGCGCCGGGGGAGAGGACCTCGCCCACGCGGTGCTCGCGGAGATCGGACAGGGAGCCTCCGCGCGGTATCGGCCGCTCTACCCCTGGGACCGGCCGCTCGCCGAGAAGATCGAGATCATCGCGCGCCGGCTCTACGGGGCCGGGGGCGTCTCGTTCTCGAAGGAGGCCGAGCAGCGGCTCCAGCGCTACGAGCGCCACGGCTTCGGCAATCTGCCGATCAACATCGCCAAGACCCCGTACTCCTTTTCGGACGACCCGAAGAAGGGCGGCCGCCCCTCCGGCTTCACGCTCCACGTCGACAAGACGAGGCTTTTCGCCGGCGCCGGCTTCGTCGTCGCCGTCTGCGGCGACATCATGACGATGCCCGGCCTGCCGAAACAGCCGGCCGCCGAGACGATCGACGTCGACTCGGAAGGACGGGTGTCCGGCCTCTTTTGATCCCTCGGGCGCCGGGAGCGGCGTCGAAGTGACCTCGGGTCCCGACGAGCCGGGCAACAAATGTTGCGCCGGCGCTCTGGAAACCTATAAGGTGCGGTTGGTTAAGGGGGCCTTCCGGTCATGTTGACTGTCGAGGTTCGTCGGCGTCCGGGCACTGGCGCCGAAATGCACCGCGTGACCGGGGGTAGCGCCACGGTCGGCGCCTCCTCAGGCAACGAGATCGTCGTGCGTGCCCGGGGAGTGTACGGACGCCACGTCCGGCTCTTCGAGCGCGACGGCGGTTACCACCTCGACCTTTTCAAGGGCATCGAGACCGTGCAGGTCAACGGCCGCGACTTCTTCGGCGGCCAGATCACCGTGGGCGACCGCATCACCATCGGCGAAGCGACGATCACCGTCGTCGAAGCCTCGATGCCGCGAACCCCGGGGGGCGAGCTGCCGGTCGGCGACTTCGCGGATCTCACGCCCGCGCCGGCCCCTCCGGCGAGCGTCGGCGTGAACATCCCGGTGACGGCTTCGAGCCTGCCGGTCACGGAAGTGGAGTACCGCGGCCTCCGGCTCTCGGCCTACCGGCTTTGCCGCGACGCGGCGACTCCCGAGGACCTCGCGACCGAGCTGACCGATTTTCTCGACCGGGAGATGCCGCCGTCCGAGTGGGCGATCGGGGAGTTCTCCGTGAGCGCCGGCTTTCGCCCGCTCGCCTCCACGTTTCGCGAGAATCCGGCCCTGCCGCCCCGGATGGCGCAGGACCTGCGCTCGGGCGAGACGCTGGCCCGGGCCGAGACGGTCCACGGCGTGCTGACCCTCATCGTCGAGCCGGCCCGCGAGGCGGCGGGATGCGCCGGCATTCTCGTGCGCGAATCACCACGCCTGGCCGCGCGGGCCGTGCTCTTTCTCGAGGAGCTCGTCCAGCTCGCGGGCCTGGCCTTCGCAGGGATGGGCAGCACGGCGTCCGAGGAGGGTGCGGGTCGCCCTGTGGCCGAGAGCCCGAACCCGCCCGCTCCGCGCGAGACCGAGTCGAGCCTCGCGGAGACCGTGCTCCGGCAGACCGACGACCTCAAGAAGATCGTCGAAACGGTGGAGCGCGAGGTCATCGACCGCGCCATGCGGCGCGTGGAGGGCAACCAGAGCCGTGGCGCTCAGATCCTCAACATTTCCCGCGGCTCGCTCATCGCGAAGCTGAAGGAGTTCGGGATCCCCGACTACCGCTACCTCCGCCGCGAGCGGGGGCGAAGGGGATAGGAACCGGCTCCTCGCTCAGCCCCCACCAGAGGACGAACGGCGCCGCGAACCGGCCCGCCACGAGGTAAAAGTGGAATCCGCCCGCCCAGAAGTTGCGGGCGAAAGCGCCGTAGTGGGCGGCGCTCCACTCGCCAAGGCGCGTCGCATAGAGCCCCTCGACCTGGAAAACGAGCGCGACCACGTGGACAACGGCGAGGAGCCCCGCGGCGATCCAGAAGTGGCCGAAGGCCCGGGGCGAGAGCGGGTGGCGCCCCAGCGCGAAAAGCGCCGTGAGCAGCACGAAGTTGAAGTGCAGGTCGGCGGCCGGCAACCCCGGCCGCGGCGAGGCCGGCGGGAAGTCCGCCCGGTCGACACGGATCTCGCCCGCGGAGGCCGAGAGTCGCGTGACCGCGGGGCTCTCTAAGAAGTCGATGAGCCCGCCGGCCGCCGCCGCGAGGCCCCGCTCGTAGGGCGCGGCGAACGCGAGCCAGAACCCGAGCCCCGCCGCGAAACCCAGAACGAGGCGAACTCCGGCGCCGCGACCGAACGGCCGCCGGGAACGCTCCGCGCGCTTACGCGGAGTCGCCCGCGCCATGGGACTCTCCTCCAGCGACCGAGGGTGCGGGCCTCCGCTGCTCCCGCGACGCCCAGAGCAGGAAGAGGAGCACGCCGCAGAGCACGACGGCCGACTGCCAGAGCACAGTGTGCGACGCGGAGAAGAGCGCCGGCCGGTGCGCCCCGATCCAGAAGAGAGACGCGACGCGGATCAGGTTGACGAGCTGGATGGCCAGAAAGCCCAGCGCCAGGCCGAGGAGCCGCCGCTTCCAGGGCGCCGGGAACGCCAGGACCGCCGAACCGAAGAGAAGCGCCGTTTCGACCCCGTTGCAGCCGTTTTCGATGTTCACCGCGAAGCTCGGGGAGCGGAGCTTCGTGCCCTCGACCACGACGTCTTCGCCGAGGATGTTGAGCACGACGCCGGATGCACGGGCAATGCCCGCCGTGAAGGGGACGATGACGGCATCGTTCACCGGATGCCACGCGACCAAGAAATAGAAAACGGCGAGAAGGACGCAGAAGCGGACGAGGAACCCGATCGAGCGCCGGCGCGCGGCTTTGCGCCCGTCCTGCTCCGGCGTCATTCGGGAGGCGTCGCGTCGAGCCCGTCCTGAAACTCCAGAATCGAGGTGCAGAGGGACCGCAGCCCCGACGGGAGCGTGAGGAGGAGCTCGCCCTCCCGGTTGATCACGACCTGCTCCGTCTCGCCGGAGACCAGAAGCTCGCCCGATTCGCTGCGGACCTCGTAGTCCATCACGAGCCTGGCGACGCTCGGAGAGCGCAGGCGCGCCGTCACGCGAACGAGCTGGTCCGGCTTCGCCGGGGCCCGGTACCGCAGCTCCATGCGCGTCACGGGGACGCGGTAGCCCATCTCGAGGGCGCGGGCCGCGGTGAAGCCGAAGCGGCCCGTCAGGGCCTCGCGGGCATGCTCGAAGTAGAGGACGTAGTGCCCGTGCCACACGACCCCGTAGGGGTCGCACTCGGCGAAGCGGACGGGGATGTCCAGAGTCAGCCCGCGCAGGGGCTCGCTCGACCGCGCCTGCACCTTCATCGGGGGGATTCCATCACGGCGGCGAGAAAGTTGCCTCCGGCCCCGAAGGAGTTGACGAGGACCCGCTGCGCCTGCCCGGCGGCGATCGCCCGGCTCGCCGCGACGAGCTGGGCTCCTCCGGCCGCGGCCATCTCCCCGATCGCGTCCTTGACCGAAAGCTCGCGGGGAGGCGGGGCGCCGAAGACGGCCGCGGCCGCCTCGGCTTCGGCCGCGTCCATCTCCCGGACTCCGTCGCGCGAGGACAGCCAGAGGTCGATCTCGCCGGGCGTCCGTCCCGGCGTCGGCGAGCGCTCCGCGCATCGCACGTTCCATGGCGCGGGGATCGGGAGCGAAGCGGTAGGGCTCCGAGGCGACGCCGGCCGTGGCGATTCCCGAGAGGCGCGCGAGCGGAGCGGCGCCCCGGCGTTTCACCGCCTCCTCGTCCTCGAGCAGAATCACGAAAGCGCCCTCGCCCTGGATGATGCCGCTCTCCCGTTTCGCGCCGCGGAGCGCGCCCACCCGGTCGAAGCCCATCGCGTAGAAGGAATTCCATTCGTCCACCGCTCCCGCGAGCATGGCGCGCGCCCGCCCCGAGCCGAGGGCGAGCGTCGAGAAGAGCAGGGCGTTCAACGCCGACGGGTCCTTCTGCGTGATCGTGACGTTCGGTCCGTAGATCTTGAGCTCGATCGACACCTGCGAAGCCGGCGCGTTCGCCACCGTGTTCGGGAAGTGGAAGGGCGGCGCGGCTTCCGGCGACTCGAGGATCAGGACTCGAAGGAACTCCGTCAGGGCGCCCGCCCCGGCCGAGCCCGTTCCCATGGCGATGCCGATCGCCTCGGGGTCGTCTCCGATCGCGTAGCCGGCCTCGGCGACGGCCTGCCTGCACGCGATCAGGGCGAACTGGCTGCCCCGATCGAGGCGTCGGGCCTTCATCGCGGGGATCTCGGGCTGCGGCGAGAACCCCTCGTAGCGCGCGGCGTGGGTCGCCTGCATGTCCCGGCGATCCTGCGGCGGGAGCTCGCGGATCGCGTTCTCGCCCGCGCACAGCCGTGTGTAGAACTCGGCGGCGCTCCGCCCGAGTGGAGACACGGCTCCGGTCCCGGTGACGAGGCCCCGGCCGCGCTTTGCGCTCACGGCGCTCACTCGACTACGCGTAGCGCGCCAGGACGACCACCGAGCTGTTGCCGCCGAAGGCGAACGAATTCGACAGCGCGACGTCGACGTCCATATCCCGGGCGACGTTGGGCACGTAGTCGAGGTCGCAGGCCGGGTCGGGGTGCGTGTAGTGGATCGTCGGCGGCACTTTTCCGTCGCGGACCGTGAGCGCCGTCGCGACCGCCTCGATGGCGCCGGAGGCGCAGAGACAGTGACCGATCATCGATTTGATCGAAGACACGGGGATCTCGCGCGCCCGCTCGCCGAGCGCCGCCTTCAGCGCCGCGGTTTCGGCCGAATCGTTCTGGGGCGTGGCGGTGCCGTGGGCGTTCACGTAGTCCACATCCTGCGGGTTGACGCCCGCGTCCTCGAGCGCCGCCCGGATCGTGCGGCCACCCGCGGTTCCGCTGGGGTCGGGGGCCGTCATGTGGTACGCGTCCGAGGTCACGCCGTAGCCGCGGAACTCGGCGACGACCGGCGCTCCCCGACGCCGCGCGCGGCCTTCCTCCTCGAAGACGAGGATCCCGGCGGCTTCGCCGATCGAGAGGCCCCGGCGCTCGCGGTCGAACGGCCGGCAGGGATTCGGGTCGACCGATCGCAGCGAGTTGAATCCCCCATAGGTCAGGCGCGCGAGCACGTCGGATCCGCCCGTGACGACGACGTCGGCGAGGCCGGCGGCGATCGCGTCGAACGCGTACCCCATGGCGTTGGCCGAGGACGAGCACGCGGTCGTGATCGTCGACTTGATGCCCTCGAGCCCGAACCGCTCGGCGACCCGGTCGGTGATGGAGTCGGGCAGGTGGTTGAGCACCTTCGACGGGCGCGCCTTGCGGCCCCGAAGGTAGAGCTCGAAGAAGGCCTCCGAGTCGATGAGCCCGGAGGTCCCGCCGCCGAGGATCACGCCCAGCCGCGAGGGATCTTCGCGGCCGATGTCGAGGCCCGAGGCCAGGAGGGCCTCGCGCGCCGCGGCCACTCCCATCCGGTCGGCGCGCGACATGCGGCGCCGCTCCGCGGGCGTCAGGAAGCCGTCCGGGATGTCCGCGACCTCCGCGGCGGTCTGGGTCCGGTAGGACGCACTGTCGAAGAGCGAGAACGGGCCGGATTCCGCAGACTCCGCCGAGCAGGTTCTGCCAGAACGCCTCGAGGGTGCCTCCGATGGAGGTGACGGCGCCCATTCCCGTGACGACGACGCGGCGGTCCCGGCTCACCGTTCGATTCTGCCACACGGGCGCCGGCGCGGCGTGTGCGCTTGACCGCTCTGCGATAATCCCGCGCCCGTGACGGACACGCGCGTCGACTGGCACACCTACTTCATGAACATCGCGCGCCAGGTGTCGACGCGCTCGACCTGCCCGCGCAAGCACGTCGGCGCCGTGATCGTGCGCGACAAGACGATCCTCTCGACCGGCTACAACGGCTCGATCCGCGGGCTGCCGCACTGCTCGGACGTCGGCTGTGTCATGGAAGAAGGACACTGCGTCTCGACCGTGCACGCCGAGGCGAACGCCATCATCCAGGCCGCCAAGAACGGCGTGTCGATCGACGGGTGCCGAGCTCTACACGACGGCCAGCCCCTGCTGGCCCTGCTTCAAGCTGATCGCCAACTCGGGCATCGCGCGGGTCTACTTCGGCGAGTTCTACCGCGACGAGCGCTCGATCCAGGTCGCGAAGAACGCGGGGATCGAGCTCGTGGATCTGTCGGTCGGGATCGCCTAAACGTCAGACGTCAGACCGGCGCCTCGCCGAGCGCGAGGATGCGCAGGCACTCCTCGAGGTGGCCCTTCGACGTCGCGGAGAGCTGGAAGAAGCGGCAGCCGATCCCGCGATCCGGATCCTTCCCGAGCCGCATGACGAGCGCTTCGGCGACGATGGTGCGCACGCCCCGCTCGACCGGCACGTCGAAAGAGACCTCGAGGCGGGCACCGACGGGCTGACGGACGAGCGTCCGGACGAAGAACCCGCCGCGGGAGAGATCCCGGATCGTTCCGCTGTGCTGGAGGCCGTCTCTCCAGAACGTGACCGACCACTCGACGGCCGAGCGCGCCTCCTCGCGCGGCAGCACCTGGAGGAAGCGCCTCAGCGTCGCGAAAAACGCCTCCGGGTCCAGCGGCAGCGGGAGCAAGGCGTCGGCTCCGACGCGCTGTGCCTGGGCCTCGGTGCCGGGGGCGCCGACGAGGACGATCGGCGTACGCGCGAAGCTCGGGTCCGCCTTGAGGACGCGGGCGAGATCGACGCCCGTCATGCCGCGCATCCCGGCGCTCACGACGACGCAGGCTCGGCTTCTCCCGCCGGACGACGTCGAGGGCCTCGGTGCCTCCGGCGGCCTCGAGGGCCTCGTAGCCCGTCCGCTTCAGGACCTCCCCGGCCGCGCCTCGAAAGAGGCCGCTGTCGTCGACCAGCAGGATCGAGGCCATCGATCTCGATTATAGGGTCGGCGCCCGGGTCTAGACGACGCGGGGCCGCAGCACGATCTCGCCGTGGAGGACGTTCGGCGGGGACGTCAGCACGGCGAGCAGCGCCCGCACGACGTCGTCGGTCGTCAGACGGTCGGGGCGCTCGAGCGTCGAGCGGAAGTTCTCGAAGAAATCGGTGTCGACCGAGCCGGGGCAGATGGCCGTGACCCGGATGTTGGCGGGCTTCAGCTCGGCGGCCAGCGCGCGCGTGAATCCGACGATCCCGGCCTTGGCGGCGCAGTGCACCGTCCCCTCGGCGAAGCCTTCGAGCCCGGCGATCGAAGCGATGTTGACGATGTCGGAGGGAGCGCTCCGCAGGAGAGCATGGAGACACGCCTGCGTCAGGTAGATCGTCGCGGCCAGATCCGTTTCGAGCATCGCGGCGATCTCGGAGCGCTTGATCTCGAGGAGCGGCGCGCGATACCCGAGTCCGGCGTTGTTGACGAGGATGTCCAGGCGCCGGTAGCGGGAGAGCAGGACGTCAACGGCGTCGTAGAGCGCGGGAACGACGCGCACATCGAGGACGTAGTACGCGGCGTCGCCTCCGGCTTCGGTGATCTGCTGCGCGACCTCGCGCAGCTTGTCTTCGCGCCTCGCCACGAGGAAGACGCGGGCGCCGGCCGCTGCGAGCGCCGTGGCGAAAGCGCGCCCGAGGCCCGAAGAGGCGCCCGTGATCAGCGCGACTCGTCCGTCCAGCCGCCGCTCCGCCACTGCTCGGACTGTATCATCCGCTCGCGCATGGACACGATCTCGCACTCGTTCGCGGGCTCGATCCTGGCGCGCTCGCTCGACGAGCGGCCCGCCGCCTGGGCGGCGCTGGTTCTCGGCGCGGCGGCGGCGACTGCTCCCGACCTCGATTTCCTGATGATCTCGAATCGGATCGAGTACCTGCGGGACCATCGGAGCTGGACGCATTCGTTTCTGATCCTGCCGTTTTTCGCTCTGGGCCTCGCGCTCGTGGCGAAGGTCTTCGCCCGCCGGACTCCGCTCTGGAAGCTCTGGCTCTTCGCCGCGGTCGGGATCGCATCGCACATCGTCTTCGACTGGGCGACCTCGTTCGGCACGATGTTCTGGACGCCCGTCTCCCGGTCCCGCCACTCGCTCGACTGGCTCTTCATCCTCGATCCGATCTTCACGGGCATCACCCTCGGCTCGCTCGTGCTCTCGCCTCGTCTTCCGCGCGCGCTCGCGCCGGATCGCCCTGGCGGGATCGGGCCTCCTCGCGGCCTACATCGGGATCTGCGCGATTCTCCACGCCCGGGCGCTCGCGATCTGGCGCCGCCTCGACACGCCCCCCGCGAACGCCCGCGTCGCCGCGCTGCCCCAGTTCCTCTCGCCGTTCCGCTGGATGGGCATCTCCGAAACGGAAGAAGAGATCCATGTCGCGTTCTTCGACATCGGGCCGTTCGCGCGCGGAATCGACGACCCGCAACCGCCGACGCGGTGGAGGGACGTTCTCCAGAGCCTCTCCGACTACTATCCGCCACCCGAGCGGGCCCGCATTCAGCGCTACGAGAAGCCGCCGCGGTCGCAGCGGCTCGAGGCGGCGCGCGGGCTGGCCGACTGGCAGGTCTATGTCGACTTCGCGCGGTTTCCGCTCGAGACGGTCTACCCGGAGGCCGGCGGCGGCGCGACGATCATTCTTCAGGACCTGCGATTTCTGCCCTTCTTCACGGGGCCCTGGGAGCCCGATCAGGTCCAGGGACTCCGCCGGCAGCCGTTTGTTTTCCGCGTGCGGCTCGACTCCGCGCTACACGCCGTCGAGCGGGGCTTCGTTCGCGGCGGGCGTTGACGTCCCGGTCGCCGGCGTGACGGCGCCCGCCACGTACGAGTACTCGGGCTCGGGCATCCGGGTCAGGGCCTCCGAGACCGCGGCGTAGTAGCCGACGCGGATCAGCAGGCGCACGAAGACGAAGAACTGCTGCGCGAGGATGAGAGGCACGAGAGCGAAGCGCGCTTCTCCGCCGGCCGAGGGATCGAGCACGAGCCAGATGACGTAGAGGGCCGCCGTCACGAGGCCGTACATCGCGAGGATCCCGAAGAGGCGGAGCGGGCGGGCGAACGCTCCGCCGACGCCGAAGAAGAAGCGCGATACCGGAGGCAGGTCCGGCCGCGCCACCCACACCGTGCGCACGGCGTCCGCGAGCAGCTTGATCGCCCCGAGCGCCAGCAGGAGCGCCGCGAGGCGGAGCCCCGTCACGGCCAGCGCGGCCTGCTCGGTATGGAGCTCCTGCACCCGTTCGCGGAGCGCTTCTCCGGAACCGACGTAGATCCATTCGTACGCCGCGAACGCGGCGCCGAAAGCCGCGAACGTGAAGAGCAGAAACGCCGGCATGCGCCGCATCCCCTCCCGGCCGAACGTGACGAGCGAGGAGGAGGGCTCGCGCAGCGTGCCGAGCATGCCGCCGAGGCCGAAGGCGTGCAGGACGGTCCCGAGCAGGGCGAGCGAGAACGCCGTGGCGCCGATCCCGCGCATCCCGGGAAGCTCGGACCAGCGGATCCCGTCGACCGACAAGAGACCGGTCGCGATCTCGGGAAAGTTGCCGAGAACGTCGGGATGCTCGCGCCGCACCGTTTCCCACCAGCCGTAGTCGGGAATCGCGACCATCCGGTCCGCCGCGGGGGAGCGGTCGAGGAGCGCGTGCAGCTCGTTCGAGATGGGCAGGATGAGTGCCGCGGAGAGGAGGAGCTGGATCAGCCAGAGCGCGACCGCGAGGTAGGGCTTCGAGAGCGAGAGGCGCAGCCCGCGCAGGAAACAGGCGAACGCGCGGGGGCCGCGGCGCCGGGTCACCGGTTCACCGTCCGGCTCACCAGAGCACCGTCATGAAGTCGATCATGTTCTGGATCCAGAAGACCGCGCGCGCCGTCCACCGGGAGGCGGCGCGGGGATCGTCCGCCGTCCGCCGTCCGTTGTTCGTGCGGTCGACGTCGAGAAGGATCTTCTCCGCCGGGTCGACGACGGCCTCGATCAGGCGCGGCCCCGCCTCGACCCGGTAGCGTTTCCAGCGGGCCTCGCCGTCCCAGCGCGCGCGATGCTCGTGGCCGCCTTCGAACCGAAGCAGGACCTCGACGGGCATCGACGACGTCGCCGCTCCGCACGACGGTCACCCGGCTGTCGTAGCCGCGGGCCTTCGGAAAGTCCGCGGGGGGGCCGGGCGAGAGCTTTCCGTCCTTCTCGAACAGGCCCCGTGGCGCCTTCGCCGGCGTGCTCTCGGCGTCCGAGACGGCATAGTCGACGATCCCCGAGGAATAGAAGGTCCGATCGAAGAACCAGCGTCCAGTTGCGGCCGGTCGAGTCGTTGACGGCGTCGACGAAGTCCCGCGTCGTCGGGTGCTTGTAACGCCAGCGGTCCGCGTAGAGGCGGAGGGCGCGGTCCATCGCCGGCGTTCCGAGGAGCCGCTCGAGCGTCGCGAGCGTCAGGGCCGTCTTCGAGTAGACGTGGGAGGCGTACGACTTGCGGTCTCGGAACTTCCAGCTGTCCGACGCGAGGATGTCCCAGTCGGCCACTTCGAAGTAGCGCCGGTTTTCGTCGACGGGGTAGTGCTTGTCGATTCCGAGCGGAAAGTTCAGGCCGAAGACGGAGAGCGCGACGTGATTCGGCCCGAAGACCGACGCCATGACCCGGTCGGTCATGTAGGAATTGAACCCCTCGTCGAGCCACGCCTCCTCGAACTCGTTCGACGCCAGTAGTCCGTAGAAGAACTGGTGTCCGGTCTCGTGCACCGTCACGCCTTCGGGCCGCTGGACGCTCCGCGGAGCGCTCCAAGAGCGTGCCGGCCGTGATGAGGGTCGGGTACTCCATGCCGCCGGCGCCGTTCGCGCCCCACGGCGGATCCACGATCGTCAGCGTGCCGTACGGGTAGGGCCCGAGGATCCGGCCGTATCCGGAGAGCGCCGCCTTCGCGGCCTTGAAGTGCCGGTCGACCTGGGCCGCGTGCTCCGGCTGGAGCAGGAGAATCAGGCGCACGTCGCCGAGACCGGCTTCGCGGAACGTGTCGTCGTAGACGAGGTAGGCCGGGTCCGCGGTCCACGCGAAGTCGTGGACGCCCTCCTGCTGAAACCGGTAGAGGACGCGGCCGTCGGAGACCTCGCGCTCCTCGACGCGACGGCCCGTCGCTCCGACCTTGCCGCGGTAGCGGGAAGGCACGTCGATCGAGACGTCGTAGTTGCCGAAGTCGGCGAAGAACTCCGTCGTAGCGTGGAACTGGTGGCAGTTCCAGCCGGTTTCCTCGAAGACGCCGATCTTGGGGAACCACTGAACGACGAAGAAAAAGTCCCCCTTGTAGCCGGTCCGGGTCACGACGCGCGGCAGCTGGGACACGAAGTCCATGGCGATCGAGACGGTCTCGCCCGGAGCGACCGGGCGGGTCGGAATGACCTCGGCGACGGTGCGGTCGTGCGGGTTGCCGTCGTCGGGCGAGATGTAACGGAGCGACGCGAGGAGGTCCTCGCCC
This sequence comes from uncultured Acidobacteriota bacterium, assembly GCA_963782585.1. Taxonomy (GTDB): domain Bacteria; phylum Acidobacteriota; class Thermoanaerobaculia; order UBA5066; family Gp7-AA6; genus DAHUXD01. The sequence continues at coordinate 13,578 of CAWAKL010000011.1, read as the reverse complement.
TCGGCTCCGGTCATGCGGAGAATCTCGATCGAGCCCCAGCTCTCGGGCCGCGGCTTTCCGTCGCGGCCCTTGCCCTCCGACTCCTTCCAGAAGCTCGAGAGCGTGTTGCGGAAGGCGTTCAGGTAGAGGTGAAATTGCAGCGTCCGGGCCGGGCGCGACGTCGTGTTCTTCCAGGTCAGGACCTGCGTTCCCTCGACCGTTTTCTTCTCGGCGTCGAGCCGGCAGGTGATCTGGTACGAGGCGACGGGAGGCGGCGGAAAAGCGTCGGCGGCGAAGGCAGCGGGCGTGAGCTCGGGCGCGAGCGCGGCCGCGGCGAGGGCCGCCGCCAGGTACGCGGCTTTTGCCGAGGACATTGCGCGGACTGTAGCATGAGGAGGATGTCGTCGACGGATTTCGAAGCGCTCGAGGCCGCGCGGCGACGGGTCGAAGCGTTGCGCGACGACCTGCGCCGCCACGAGCGGCTGTACCACGTCGACAACAAGCCCGAGATCACCGATGCGGAATTCGACCGGAGAATGCGCGAGCTGCAGGAGCTCGAGGGCGCGCACCCGGAGCTCGCCAGCGCGGACTCGCCGTCGCGCCGCGTGGGCGGCGAGCCCGCCGAGGGATTCGCGACGGTCGCACACGTCCAGGCGATGCTCTCGCTCGAGAACGCATATTCCTGGGAGGAGGCGGAGGCGTGGCTCGCGCGCAACACGCGGCTGCTGGGCGAAGAGCCCCGGGGGTTCGTCGCCGAGCTGAAGATCGACGGCCTCTCGATCTCCCTCCGCTACGAGGGCGGAAGCTTCATCCGCGGGGCCACGCGCGGAGACGGCCTCCGCGGCGAGGACGTCAGCGGCAACGTGCGGACCATCCGCTCGGTGCCGCTCCGGATCACGGAGACGACGCCGCTCGAGGTCCGCGGGGAGGTGTACTACTCGAAGGCGGCCTTCGCGAAGGTCAACGCCGAGCGCGAGGCGGAAGCGGAGCCGCTCTTCGCCAATCCGCGCAACGCCGCCGCAGGAACGATGCGCCTGCTGGACTCCCGCGTCACGGCGAAGCGGCGCCTCGACGCCTGGCTCTACTCGGTCGTCGAGGCGACGCCGACGCCGGCCAGCCAGACCGAGGCCCTCGATCGCCTCCAGTCCCTGGGCTTTCCGGTCAATCCCCACCGGCGGCGCTGCGAGAGCTTCGGCGAGGTGCGAGAGTTCGTCGAGGAATGGCGCGAGAAGCGCCACGCGCTCGGATTCGAGACCGACGGCGTCGTCATCAAGATCGACGACCGGACGACTGCAGCGCGAGCTCGGCTCGACGGCCAAGTCCCCGCGCTGGGCGCTGGCCTACAAGTTCCCGGCGGAAGAGGCGGAGACGCTCGTGCGCGAGATCGGCCTCAACGTCGGCCGCACCGGGGCGCTGACGCCCGTGGCGTTCTTCGATCCCGTGCAGCTCGGCGGGACGACCGTCAAGCGCGCGACGCTCCACAACTACGAGGACCTCGCCCGCAAGGACGTCCGCGTGGGCGACACGGTCGTCGTCGAGAAGGGAGGCGACGTCATCCCCAAGGTCGTGCGCGTCGTGCTCGAGAAGCGGCCTCCCGATGCGCCGGTCTTCGTCATGCCGACCCGCTGCCCGGCGTGCGGCGACCCGGCCGTCCGCGAGGAGGGCGAGGTGGCGCTGCGCTGCGTCAACCCGGCGTGTCCGGCCGTCGTGCGCGAGGCGATCCGGCACTTCTGCGGCCGGCGGGCGATGAACATCGAAGGCCTCGGCGAGAAGCTGGTCGACCAGCTCGTCACCGCGGGCCTGCTCTCCGACGTCGCTTCGATCTACGACCTCAGGGCCGCGGACCTCACGGAGCTCGAACGCTGGGGCGAAAAGTCGGCCGCGAACCTGATCGCCGAGATCGAAAAGAGCAAGGCCAACGAGCTCGACCGGCTCCTCTTCGCGCTCGGCATCCGCCACATCGGCGAGAAGGCGGCCGCGATCCTGGCCGGCCATTTCGGCTCCATCGACGCCCTGGCGGCGGCGAGCGAGGAGGAGCTGATCGGGGCGGAGGAGGTCGGCCCGAACACGGCCGCGGCCATCCGGGCGTACTTCTCCCACGAAAAGAACCGCGAGCTGATCGAGAGGCTGCGCGCGCACGGCGTGCGGCTCGAAGGGCCGCGGCGGCGGAAGCCCGCGGACGGGCCGCTCTCGGGCAAGACCGTCGTGCTGACGGGAACGCTGCCGGGGCTCTCGCGCGAAGAGGCCGCGGCCCTCCTCGAGGCGGCCGGCGCGAAGATCTCCGGGTCGGTTTCGAAGAAGACCAGCTACGTTGTCGTGGGAGAATCAGCAGGATCCAAGCTCGAGAAGGCCCGCTCGCTGGGAGTCCGGGTCGTCCCCTGGGAAGAGATGCAGCGGATCCTCGACGGGAAGGAGTGAGAGCGCCATGCCGGCCAAGGTCATCGTGTTCTGCCCGATGCTCGACTTCAAGAACAAGCCCGGGATGCTGATGACGATCTCGACAAACGGGTACTACGAGGTCCGGATCGACATGGCCGCCGGCAACCACACTGTGTACCTTCCGATCTCCGGCACGGCCCTGGTCTTTACGGAGCCGAACATCGTCGGCGGCCCGCCTCCGAACGTCGAACGGTACGGATAGAGGAGGGCGTGAGAGCCGTCATCCTGAGGAGCGAAGCGACGAGGATCCCGAACTAGTCTGGGATCCTTCGCTGCGCTCAGGATGACGGCTTCTTCGTTTACGCCGTCCGGGGGATCATCCGGCCCTTCAGGCCCTTGAGCTTGAACGACAGCATCACGAGCAGGATCCCCCACAGGATCGCGAGCGAGGCGAGCAGCCAGGTCACCGACAGAATCCCGGCGCCCGGGCGGAGAAAGAAGACGAGGCCCAGGCCGACCATCAGGAGGCCCGAAAGGATCCATAGCCACTCGCCCTGGACCTCTTTCCGGAGGCGGATCGCGGCGGCGATCTGCATCGCTCCCGCGACGATCACCCAGATCGCCAGAACCCACAGGAGCGAAACGGCCGCCAGCCCGGGCCGGAGCAGCGCCACCAGGCCCGCGGCGATGCCGAGCAGGCCCATGATGACGAGGGAGGTCCACTTGCCGCGGATCCCCGCGATCACGCCGAAGACTCCGTCGATCAGAGCGTAGACGCCCCAGATCGTCACGAGGATCAGCGCCGTCAGTCCGGGCCAGGTGTAGGCGAGGACCCCGAAGAGGATTGCGAGCACGCCGCGCAACAGGACGACCCACCAGTGCTCGGACATCGTCCGCACCGCCGAAAAGATCGCCATGGTCCCCTCCTTCGTTTGGAAGGCGGCGCGTCTACTTCTTCTTGGCCGCCTTGCCCTCTCCCTTGCTCTTCTTCTTCAGATCGGCGCGGTGGGCGCGCTCGTAGGTCTGGATGTCCTTGAACCGGCCCGACGCGTCGCGGACGGCGTAGAGCTTCTTGCCCGCGACGCTCCGATGGGTCGTACGTTTTGCCATGAGTCCTCCTCGTTCGGTCGAGACTCTATGCGAAGCCGGGCAGGAGAGTCAGCAGTCCGCCGAGATCGGCGATGCGGCGCACGTCGGGGGGCGCCGGCCCCTCGCCGATCAGGATCGGATCGAGGCCTGCTCGCCGCGCGCCTACGACGTCGATCTCGTAGATGTCTCCGACGTAGGCGCAGACGGACGGCGGGAGCCCGAGGCGCCCGGTCGCCTCCAGGAAGATGCGCGGGTCGGGCTTCTCGATGCCGACTTCGCCCGAGTCCACGACGAACTCGACGTGCGGCGTGATCCCGGCCGTCTCCAGAAGGCCCCGCACGCGCCCGTCCGCGTTGGACACGACGGCCGTCCGGTATCCGCGGCCGCGAAGCGCCTCGAGCGTTTCGATGGCGCCCTCCGCTCGCCGCGACCAGAGGTTCGCGCTCCGGTGCTCGGCCGCCACCGCGCCGGCCGAGCTCCGCCTCGCCGCCGGGTCGGCAATCCCGAGGCCGCTCAGCAGCGTGTCGAGAAACAGCGGAATCCGCTCGGAGTCCGACGACTCGGGCCGCTCGAGCAGGAGAGCCCGCACCGCGTCGACGGCATCCGACTCGGCCTGCCGGAACCCGGCGTGGTCGAAGTGGACGCCGGCCGCGCTGCAGACCCGTTCGCCGTCGAGATGGATGAGCGTGCCCCCGGCGTCGAAGATGACGGCCCGGACGTGTTTCACGCGCCGAGGGCCGTCCGAGCCGCGGCTTCGAGCTCGTCGGCGATCGCGTGGACCTCGCGGCCTTCGGGCCCCTCGACGAGGATGCGCAGCAGAGGCTCCGTGCCGGAGTAGCGCAGAAAGACCCGTCCCCGGGTGCGCAGCGCGTCTTCGGCGCGGGCGATGGCGCGCTTGATCCCCTCCGACTCTTCGAGCGGCAGGCGGCGCCCCACGCGCACGTTGCGCAACGTCTGGGGCATTTTCTCGAGCGTCGCGAGCCGGGAGAGAGGGCCGCCGCTCTCCTTGACGATCGCGGCGAGGACGAGGGCGGTCAGGATCCCGTCGCCGGCCGGGGAGAGCGGAGCGAACAGCGTGTGCCCCGACGTCTCGCCACCGAGCGCGGCGCCCGTCTCGTCCATGAGCCTCGCCACGTTGCGGTCGCCGACCGCGGCGCGAAAGAAGGGGATTCCGTCCCGGCGGAAGGCCGCCTCGAGGCCGTAGTTGGACATGATGGTTCCGACGACGCCGCCGTCCGGCAGGAGACCGCGCCTGCGCCAGTCGCTCGCCACGACCCAGAGGACGTCGTCGCCGTCGAGGACGCGGCCGTTCTCGTCGGCGAAGATCGCGCGGTCGGCATCGCCGTCGAAGGCCACGCCGAAGGCCGCGCCGCTCTCGCGGGTCTTCGCGGCCATTCCGCCGGGGTGCAGCGCGCCGCAGCCGGCGTTGATGTTGCGGCCGTCCGGATCGTCGTGGATTGCCGTCACCGTCGCGCCCGAGCGACGGAGGACGCGCGGCCCGATCTGGAACGCGGCGCCATTGCCGGCGTCGACCAGAACCGCAAGCCCCTCGAGGTCCGTCGGGACGCCTGCCCGCAGACGGGACACGTACGTCGCGATGAGGCCCGGATCCGGGTCGGGCGGCGGCGATGGGGTGGCTCCGGGCGATCCCGCCCCCTCGGCCGCGGCGAGCTTTCCTTCGAGGAACTCCTCCTCCGCGTCCGGCCACTTACGCCCGTCCGGCCCGAAGATCTTGATGCCGTTGTCTTCCCAGGGATTGTGCGAGGCCGAGACGGCGACTCCGGCGCGCGCCCCGATCTCGAGCACGAGCTCGGCCACGCCGGGCGTGGGGATGACTCCCGCCGAAGCGACGCCGCAGCCCGCCTCCGTGAGCCCCGCGGCGAGATCGGCGACGATCCGCGGCGTCGACTCCCGCGTGTCCCCCCCGAGGACGACGCGCGAAGGCCCGGCCCCTTCGAGACGGCGGCCGAGCTCGCGGCCGAGAAGCCTCACCGACGCGGAGTCCAGAGGGAACTCGTCCGCCCGCCCGCGCAGCCCGTCCGTCCCGAAAAGCTTCATGGCCGGCTATCTTCTCCTGCCGCGGGGCGTCGGTGTGGGGAGTGCCGGCGCTTGCCCGATGCGCAGCCGCACCGTGACGATCTGGCCTTCCCGCACGCGCACGCCCGCCGCCTGGGTGGCGAGGGTCGCCGAGATCTGAAACGAGGCGTTCTGGTCCTCCACCGAGACGGGCTCGGTCCGGATCTGGGACATCCGGGCGAGGGTCTTCGCCGGCCCGACGACCCGCGCCTGCCGCGGCTCGACAGATACGTCCTCGAGACGGTACCCGAAGGCCGGTGTCCCCACGACGTCGGCCACGATCGGCAGCGTCTGGTCGGCGACGGCGTCCAGCACGACCCGGATCTCCTGAGGCGAGACCGCGATGACCTCGACGTCGCGAGGAACGTTGATGTCGTCGTCGTCGAGAAGGTACCGCTTCTCGCCGGGCGTCGCATCGAGCAGGTCGATGACGGCCTCGAGCTTCCCGGGATCGAGCTGCCGCAGGGGCGTGAAGGCACCGCGCACGCGCACGTCCACGGCGTCCGGCAGGGGCGAGACGATCAGGGTGCCGCGCGGAATGTTCACGATCGAGAGCGGGATTCGATAGCTCCTCTCGGAGATGCGCTCGCGGCGCTCTCCCGTCAGCAGATACCACGCGACGCACGCGATGGCGAGGGCGAGGAGCTTCGTCCCGAGGTTGCGGAAGAGAACGTCGGAGAGCTTCATGGCGTCATCGCTCAACGATGTCCGGCGAACTCGCGGAAGAGGAGGTCCCGCAGCGACTTGCCGTCCAGCTCCTCCTGGAGCTCGCCGTTGCGCGCGATCGAGATCGTCCCGCGCTCCTCGGACACGAGGATCGCGAGCGCGTCCGTCTCCTCGGTGACGCCGATGGCCGCGCGGTGCCGCGTGCCGAAGCGCTTGGGCAGCCCCTCCTTGAGCGAGAGGGGAAGAAAGCTCGCGGCGGCAGCCACGCGGTCCCCGGAGACGATCACGGCGCCGTCGTGGAGGGGAGTGCCCGGAGCGAACAGCGTGACGAGCAGCTCGTAGGAGATCGCGGCGTCGATCGGCGAGCCGTTCTCGATGAAGGTCTTCAGACCCTCCCGGCGCTCGAGCACGATGAGGGCGCCGACGCGCCGGGCCGCGAGGGACGTCACGGCGAGGACGATCTCCGACATCGTCTCCTCGGCGTGATAACCCGAGAAGAGCGAAAAGAAGGGCGTTCGGCCGAAGGCCGCGAGCGCCCGCCGGAGCTCGTGCGAGAAGAGGACGATGATGGCGAAGGGAACGTAGAAGATGAGGGCCCGCAGAACCGTCGAGAGGGCCGACAGCTTCAGAAGCGCGGCCACGGCGTAGACGGCGAAGATCGCGAACAGCCCCAGCACCATCTGGACGGCGCGCGTTCCGCGGATCAGGCGGAGCAGCCCGTACGTGATGAAGCCGACGATCAGGATGTCGAGGGCGTCGCGCCAGGTGAAGTTGAGATGGGAGAGGGCCGGGAGCCGGCTGGTCAGGGATTCCATCACCGCGCCGCGGATCCGGCGGGTGACGCGGCAGGTGAGGGCGAGCCGGAATCCGCCGGCGCCGGCGAAGCCGCGCGCGCGATCGCGCCCGCCATCCGGAGGTAACGAACCGAATCCGCGACGTCGTGCACGCGGAGGATCGCGGCTCCGCCCGCCGCCGCGGCGCCGAGTGCCGCGAGCGAGCCCGGCAGCCTCTCGGCGGCCGAGGCGTTTTCCGAAACGCCCGAGAAGCGCCGCACGAAACCCTTGCGGGACGCGCCGGCGGCGAGCGCGAAGCCCAGCGTGCGGAAGGCGGCGAGGTGGCGGAGCAGGACGAGGTTGTCCGCGGGAGCCTTGCCGAACCCGAAGCCGGGGTCGAGGGCGATCGCGTCCGGGGGAATACCGGCGTCCCCGGCCCGGCGGGCCGCGTCGGCCAGAAACGATGCGATCTCGCCCACGAGGTGGCCGTAGCGAAGATCGTCCTGCATCGTTCTGGGATCGGTGCCTTTCATGTGCATCAGGATAGCGCCGGCCCCGCCGGCGGCGATCGTGCCGAGCATGTCGGAGTCGAAGCGTCCCGCCGACACGTCGTTGACGAGATCCGCGCCCGCCCCGAGCGCCGCCTTCGCCACGGCGGCCTTGCGCGTGTCGATCGAGAGCGGTGCGTCCGTTTTCGCGCGGATCGCCTCGATGACGGGAACGACGCGAGCGATCTCTTCTTCGGTTGGGAGCGGCGCCGCTTCGCCATAGTTGGCCGGCCGTGTCGACTCGCCCCCGACGTCGACGATGGCCGCGCCTTCCGAGAACATCTCGAGCGCGCGTTCGACGGCCCGGCTGCGCTCGAAGTGAAGCCCGCCGTCGGAGAACGAGTCGGGAGTCACGTTCAGGATCCCCATGACGGCGGGGCCCGTCTCGAAGTCGAGGTGGCGGCCATGGCCCCATCGGAGCCGCGGCTGGCGGCGCGCGGATCGCTCGAAGGCCGCTTCGGCCCGCGAGCGCAGGCTCGCCGGCATGGCCTTGAGCGTCTCGGCGCGCTTCGCGCGGGAGATCACGACCGGCCGGGAGGCCGAGGCCTCGAACCGCACGACGTCGACGGGAAACTCCGAGGCCGGCATGGTCGCCGGCCGGAAGCCGTCCCAGCTGCAGATCTCGCGCAGGCTCTCCGCGTCCGGGCAGGGGAGGATCAGATCGGCCGGCGCACTCACGCCGGGAGTCTATTGGATGTAGAGGGTCCCGCCGTTCGACGAGCGGCCTGCCGTTCGGACGCCTCCGTCCGGTCATCCGGCGATGCGCGCGATCGGTTCGGTCCGCCGGCCGGTAGAACCCGTTCGGAGGATCCGGTCATGAACCTGCTCGCATGGACGCTCGTCATTGCGACGGTCGCGCCGCCCGACGCGACCCAATCCGAAACCCGCCTGGGCCGGCTCGCCGCGGCGGTGCTCTCCGCCGACTACCGGGGCGACCGGCCGGAGCTCGCGCGGCTGGACGCGGAGCTCGGCCGCCTCGACGCCGGGCCGCTCGACGAATACCGGGACTACTGGCGCGGCTTCGCGCTCTGGCGGCGCGCCATGAACGGCTTCAACGAGACGCCCACGCCCTCGGATCTCGACGCGGACGTCGTGAAGGCCCTGGAACGCTTCCAGTCGGCTCTCGCTCGCCGGCCCGACTGGATCGAGGTCAAGCTCGCGATGCTCGGCTGCTGGGGGAATCGGATCTTTCTCGCCGGACAGGACTCGGAGAAGCGCCGGAAGCTCCTGGAGGAGGCGTCGACCTATTACAAGTGGGTCATGCAGTACGAGGGCGACAATCCGCGCGTGCTCTGGATCAAGGGCGGCCTCCAGATGGTCGTTCCTCCGGCCAGCGGCGGCGACTGGGCGAAAGCGGCCGCGACGCTCCGCCAGGGCGTGGCGGGCGCGTGGCGCGAGGCCGGCGCGACGCCTCCGGCTCCCCCCTGGGCGCCGACATGGGGCGGTCCCGAGAACCTCATGAACCTCGCCTACCTCTACTCCCGCGACAAGACGCCGGAGCGTTCCACCGCGCTGGCGTACGCCGAGGGCGCGCTCACGGCCGTTCCCGAGTGGCACTACGTGAAGGACGTTCTCCTGCCGCAGATCGAGGCGATGCCGCCGCCGGCCGCCGTCGCCGCGGCCGCGCCCTGAAGGCCGCTGTAGAGTTGCGCGCGAGGGCCGCGCACTTCGACAGTCGGCCCGCGAATCCATGAGCTCGTCTCCCGCGAAACCCGGCGCCGCGCGCCCGCCCCTGGCCGCGTATGCCGGAGGGTGGGCCGTCCTCGCGATCGTGTATGCCGCGATCTACTCGGCGAGCGGCGCCTCCCTCCCGATGGCGGTCCGGGGCTCGCTCGCCATGGTGCTTCCCGGAGCGCTTCTCGGCGTGATCTCCCTGAGTCTGGCCCGGCGCTGGCCGTGGAGCCCCTCCATGGCCGGGGGAGCGCGGTGGCGTCTCTTTGCGGGGCTCGTGCCCGTCGTGTTCGCCCTCGCCGCGGCCTCGACGGCGGGCGGGCTCCTGCTCGGCGCCCTGGACGCCTGGATCATGCTGGGTCGGCCCCGGTGGCCGCCGCCGGTGATCATCGTCTGGCAGCTCGTCATCAGCACGCTCATCCATCTCGCGCTCACCGGGATCGGCTACGCGTGGCAGACGGCCCAGGCGCTGCGCGAGGCGCGCGATCGAGTCGCGCGTGCCGAGGTCCTGCGCGCGCGCGCCGAGCTCGAGCTTCTGCGCTCGCAGCTTCATCCGCACTTCGTGCTGAACGTTCTCCACGCGCTGCTCGGCCTGGTGCGCCGCGACCCGGGGCTCGCCGAGCAGGCGCTCGAGCGGCTGGGCGAGCTTCTGCGTTTCGGCCAGTGGGTCCAGCAGACCGGGAGCGACTGGGTGCCGCTCTCCCGCGAGTGGGCCTTCATGCAGAGCTACCTCGAGCTCGAGCGCATGCGTCTCGGCCCGAGGCTGCGGGTCGAGGTGGATGCGGACGCCTCGGCGCTCGAAGTCGCGGTGCCGCCGTTCGCCCTCCAGCCGCTCGTCGAGAACGCCATCGTCCACGCCGTCGCGCCGCGCGCCGCGGGCGGCCGCGTCGAAGTGTCCGCGCGGCGTTCGGGTGGCCGGCTGTGGCTGGCCGTGCACGACGACGGTCCCGGAGCCTCCGAAGCGGACATCGCGTCCAGCCCGCGGATGGGCCTCCGCCTGTTGCAGGAACGCCTCGCGGCCCTCTACGCGGGTCGCGCAGTCGTCGCGTTCGAGTCGCCCGCGGAGGGAGGATTCCGGGTCCGCCTCGAGCTGCCCGACGATTTCGAGGGCATGCCGGAGGTGGCGTGAACGAGCTCCGCGTCCGCGCCCTGATCGCCGAGGACGAGGCTCCGGCGCGCGAGAGCCTTCGCGCGTATCTCGCGGCGGCGCCGTGGGTCGCGGTCGTCGCGGAGGCCGTCGACGGCCGCTCGGCTCTGGCGCTCGCCGAGGAGCACCGTCCGGACCTGCTCTTTCTGGACGTCCGCCTGCCCGAGGTCTCCGGCCTCGAAGTCGCCCGGCAGATCCGGCATCCCGCCGAGATCATCTTCACGACGGCCTATGACCGGTTCGCCGTGGCGGCCTTCGAGATCGGCGCTCTGGACTACCTCGTCAAGCCCTTCGGACAGGAGAGGCTCGCCGCGGCCCTCGCGCGCCTGCGGGCGCGGATGGAACAGTCGCCGGCGCCTTCCTCCGCCGGCGATCGGGCGCGCAGCTCCCTCTCGAGCGGGCCCCTGACGCGGCTCTTCGTCCGACACGGGGACCGGATCGTTCCGATCCCCGTCGAGGGCATCCGGCGGATCCAGGCCCAGGGCGACTACGCCGAGGTCCACGCGGCCGAGGGCGTCTACCTCATGCACGTGACCCTCTCGGAGCTCGCGGCCCGCCTCGACGCGGCGAAGTTCCGGCAGGTGCACCGCTCCCACATCGTCAACCTCGACGCGGTCGAGCATCTGCAGCCCTTCGACGACCGGAGGCTCGCGATCCGGCTGCGGGACGGCACGACCGTCGTCGCGAGCCGAGCCGCTTCGGAGGAGCTGCGGCGGCTGGCGCGCTGACTTTCAGGGCGTCGCGAGCGGTTCGTCGGCCGTCGGGCCGTAGATCGGCGGGAGCGGAACGTCGACCGAGCGCAGATACACCGTGAGCTGGCCGCGGTGGTGGATCAGGTGGTTGATGAGCACGCGTCGCAGCAGGGACTGTCGCTTGAGGGCGAAGAAGAGCGTGCCGTCGGGCTTGAGGACCCGGAACTCCTGCTCCATCGCTGCGTCGTTCGTCCGCTCGATGCCCGCGCGGCTCTGCGACACGTTCTCGTCGAAGCGCCTCAGGAAGTCCGCCGCCGACGCCATGGCCGGAGCCTTCTCGTTCCCGATCTGAAAGCTCAGCTTCTCGAAGCGGATGCCCCAGCGGGCGAGCTCGGTCACGTGGGTCGCGAGCTCGCCCAGGCTTCGCGATTTCGGGTGGGGTTTCCAGTCGAGCCGGTCCGCCGGGATGCGCCCGAGCAGCGTCCGCGTCGCCGCCATCTCCGCGTCGAACTCCGGAAGGAACGCCGATGCGACGGTCACCGGTCGAAGGCGGCGGCTACGCGGGTTCGGGCACCAGGGGCCCGATCGTGCCGTCGGCGACCTCGGGCGTCGGGCCCGGCATGATCGGCGGTTTCGGCGGACCGGACTTGCGCAGCTTCGCGATGTCGAGCCCGGATTCGTCGGCGATGATCTGGAGGACCTCGTCGCCGTCGAGCACTTCCTTCTCGAGCAGGGTACGCGCGATGCGGTGCATCGCCTTCTGGTTGTCCTCGATGAGCTGCTTCGCCTGGTCGTACGCCGAGGTCACGATCCGCTTGACCTCCGCGTCGATCTGGTTCGCCGTGGACTCGGAGTAGTCCTGGGTCCGGCCGAAATCGCGGCCGAGGAAGATCTCCTGCTCGGGCCGCCCGAAGGTCAGCGGGCCCATCTCGCTCATGCCCCACTCGCAGACCATCTTCCGCGCCATGTCGGTCGCCCGCTCGATGTCGTTGCCGGCGCCGGTCGTCATGTGCCCGAGGAACTTCTCCTCGGCGATCCGGCCGCCCATCATCACGGTGATCATGGCGTCGAGGTACTCCTTCGTGTGCGAGTACTTGTCCTCCGCCGGAAGCTGCATCGTGACGCCGAGCGCGCGGCCGCGCGGAATGATGGTGACCTTGTGGATCGGGTCGGCGTCGGGAAGCATGGCCGCCACGAGCGCGTGGCCGCCCTCGTGGTACGCCGTATTTTTCTTCTCGTCCTCGGTCATGATCATCGACTTCCGCTCGGGGCCCATCATGACCTTGTCCTTGGCGTACTCGAAGTCGATCATCTCGACTTTCTTCTTGTTGAACCGTGCCGCGTTGAGAGCCGCCTCGTTGACGAGGTTGGCGAGGTCCGCGCCGGAGAAGCCCGGCGTGCCGCGGGCGATGACCATCAGATCCACGTTCTCGTGGAGCGGAGTCTGGCGCGTGTGGACTTTCAGGATCTGCTCGCGGCCGCGCAGGTCCGGGCGGTCGACCACGACGCGGCGGTCGAAGCGGCCGGGCCGCAGGAGCGCCGGATCCAGCACGTCCGGCCGGTTCGTCGCGGCGACGAGGATGACGCCCTCGTTGGTGTCGAACCCGTCCATCTCGACGAGCAGGGCGTTCAGCGTCTGCTCGCGCTCGTCGTGGCCGCCGCCGAGTCCCGCGCCGCGGTGCCGGCCGACGGCGTCGATCTCGTCGATGAAGATGATGCAGGGCGCGTTCTTCTTGCCCTGCTCGAAGAGGTCGCGGACGCGCGAGGCGCCGACGCCCACGAACATCTCGACGAAGTCCGAGCCGGAGATCGTGAAGAACGGCACGTTCGCCTCGCCCGCGACCGCCCGGGCGAGAAGCGTCTTGCCGGTGCCCGGCGAGCCGATCAGGAGAACGCCCTTCGGGATCTTGCCCCCGAGCTTCTGGAACTTCTGGGGGTCCTTGAGAAACTCGATGATCTCCTGGAGCTCGACTTTGGCTTCCTCGACGCCGGCGACGTCCTTGAACGTCACCTTCTTCTGCGTCGGCGTGAGCAGCTTGGCGCGGGACTTTCCGAAGGAGAGGGCCTTGTTCCCGCCGGCCTGCATCTGGCGCATGATGACGAACCAGATCGCCACGAGCAGGATCAGCGGGCCGTACATCACGAGCGCCGACACGAAGGAGGAGTCCTTCTGCGGCGCGATGTCGATCTCGACGTTCTTCGCCCGGAGATCCTTGATGAGGTCGGGGTAGGTCGCGGCGTAGGTCTTGAAGAGCGGCTCACGCTTTCCCGCGGACGGGGTGTACCAGCCACGGATCTCTTCGCCGCGGATTTGTACTTTTTGCACGTGCCCCTGGTTCACCTTGTCGAGGAACGCCGAGAAGGTGACCTCTTCGACGGCGGTCGCGCCGGTCTTGAAGACGTTCCACGCGAGGATGATGAGAACCAGGATCACCATCCAGAGAAGCAGGTTTTTGATCGTGGCGTTCAGGGTTGACTCCTTAACGGGTTTCCGAGGGGCCCGGGCGAAGGCCTCCGAGCCTCCAGCATAACTCTCCCGGGACTCCTTTTATTGCTCG
>CAWAKL010000010.1:0-200666 GCA_963782585.1 uncultured Acidobacteriota bacterium | reverse complement strand
ACCGGGCGAGGTTCGCGACGCCGAGGAGAAAGACGGGGATGAGCTCGGGCCGTTCGCCGGCGATGATCTCGTCATAGGGCAGATCGCCGAGGTCGACGATGGTGCCCACCAGATTGTTCCGGTTCTGAGCGACGCCCCCGGCGAAGACGGCGAAGGACAGGCCCTTCTGGCTGGCCAGCGCCGCCGGATTCACCCAGGCCGCGGTGGCGTCGTCGACGGCGGCGACCGTCGCGCCTCCCATGCCTGTCTGGCGGGCTCCGACCCAGGGGAATTGCGCCTGCGCCGAAGCGGCGACGGCGAGAAGGAGGCCGGCGAGGCCGAGGCGAGCGAGGATCGAGGGGGGTTTTTGCATCGCGCCGGATCTTAGCCGAATCTGTTGACCCCTGAGACGCGCGTGCTAGGTTTGGCCGCCTTTCGAGGGGGAAATGCCCGATCTCGGCAAGAAGTACGATTGTTTCAACTGCCACACGAAGTTTTACAACCTCGGCAAGCCCGAGCCGTTGTGTCCCAAGTGCGGAGCCAACCAGAAGAACGCCAAGTCCGACGACGCGCCGCCTCCGGCGCCCCGTCCGCCGCGCCGCTCGATGCTCATGGAGACCATCCCGGACGAGAACCCTCCGGAGTTCGGTGAAGAGACTCCGGCGGAACCCGAGGAGAGCGATCTCGACGACGACGAGCTCGAAGAAGGCGAAGACGCCGCCGAGGCCGAAGAAGAGGAAGACGAAGTCTACTGAGCGGGCCGCCCCGGCCCGGCTCGCTCTCCTCGGGCTCGGTTGCCAACCTCGGAGACCGTCGGGCCCACATCGAACGGGCGCTCGCCGAGATCTCGCGCGTGGCGCCGATTCTCGCGACGTCGTCCTTCTACCGAACGGACCCGTCGGCTTCGTCCGGCAGCCTCCGTTCTGGAACCTGGTCGCCGCGATCGCGTGGAGGGGCAGCCCGGCGCGCCTGCTCGCGCTGGCGAAGCGGGTCGAGAGGTCGTCGGCCGCTCCCCGAGCTTTCGGAACGGGCCGCGCGAGATCGACGTCGACGTGCTCGACGTCGAAGGCCTCCGGAGAACGCGGACCGATCCGATCCTTCCGCACCCGCGCCTTGCCGAACGCCGCTTCGTGCTCGCGCCCCTCGCCGAGCTCGCGCCGGGCTGGAGGCATCCGGTGACGGGCGAGTCTGCCGCGAAACTGTTGCGCGCCCTGCCGCGGCGGCCGGGAGCTACGCGGCTTTCTTCCAGGCCGCGAGGTTCGCTCGAGCCGCGTCCTGGACGGTGAGATCCTCGATGAGGTGGAGCGGCGAGGGCGACTCCGCGACGACGGCTTCCTCGAGCGTCACCGCTTCCGCCTTCTCCGCGGCGTCTCCCTTCGAGAGCGCCTCCGCCAGGTAGTGGCGGTTGGCGATGTTGCGCGGGTCGGTCTGCACCGCCAGGCGCAGGGACTTGAGCGCCTCCTCGCGCGAGACCCAGCTGGTGATGAACGGGATCCAGGGTGCCTCGTCGTTCAAGCGTCCGAGGATGCGGTAGCCGCCGCCTTCCTCGAACGTCGGATCGAGACCGATGACCGTGAGGGCGTATTCGCGGACCTTGTCGATGGCTCCGGTCTTGGCGGCTTCGACCTTGCCCACGGAGAGCGCCCACTGTCCCCAGGCCGCCGCGGCCCAGAAGAAGGTCGGCGCCGCGTCAGTCCGATCCTGGAGCTTGCCCGCGAGCAGCTCCGGGGTCAGATCGAGAATGCCCTTGACCCCCTTCTCCTCGAGGCTGCGGTTGAGGATGCCGATCGCGTCCTCCGACACCCGTCGGGCCTTGACGAAGACGGCCTTGCGCTGATCGGGATCGAGGCCGCAGTAGACGCCCTTGAAGTAGAGGGCGCGCGCCAGCTTCCAGCGCGCCTCGACGAGATCGCGGGCCTCGGACGCGCGGTCGTACGCGGAGATCGCCTCGTTGATCGGGCCGACGCTCGCCTTGACGCCGAGCCGCCCGTCCTGGCGCTGCCTGTACAGCCGGTCGCCGTCCGCGACGAGCGGGTTCGCCAGCGGGTTGTTCGGGAACAGGGTGCGATCCGAACGCACGGGCCCGGTCTGCGCGGCGGCCGGGCCCGATTCGAAGAGGAGAACGAGCGCGGGAGCGGCGGCGAGCCGGAACGAGCGCATCGTCGAACAGTTTACCCGATGCGCGGGGATAGACTCCCGCCCGGAGGCGCTCCATGACCGACCCGAAGGCCATTCCCGTGAAGCTCACGATCGACGAGGCGACCGCGCAGGGTCAGTACGTGAACTTCGCGAACATCCTGCACAATCCGACCGAGTTCGTCTTCGACTTCGGCCGCGCCGTTCCGGGACGCCCCGACGTGAAGGTGTTGAGCCGCGTGCTCACGACTCCCTTTCACGCGAAGCAGCTCCTCCGCGCCCTCCAGGAGAACGTCTCGATCTACGAGCGCGCGTACGGCGAGATCCGGTCGGAGTTCGGTGCGGCGCCCGTGCCGGAAGCGACGGACACGAAGACGAACTAGACCGGCCTCGTCGCCGCGGCCCCGGATCACTCCCCCGCCGAGCACCAGGTCTCCCTCGTAGAAGACACACGACTGTCCCGGGCGTCACGGCTCGGACCGGCGAGTCGAAGTCGACTCGAGCGGTCGCGCCGGGGCCCGGCGTGACGGTCGCCGGCGATTCGGGGGCCCGGTGTCGAATGCGGACGCCGGCGCGGAACGGCCCCGGAGGCGCGGCGGCCGAGAGCCGCACGTCCGCGAGGAGGGCGCTCCGCCCCGCGAGCGCGGCCTCGGGCCCGACCACGACGCGATTCTCCCGGGCGTCGACCTCGAGAACGTACAGGCGCTCGGTCGCGGCGACGCCGATGCCGCGACGCTGGCCGATCGTGTAGCGGAAGTGGCCTGCGTGCTCGCCCACCCGGGCTCCGGAGGTATCCACGAGGACGCCGGCCCGGGGAACCGCCTCGAAGCCGAGGCCGGCCGCATGCTGCGCAACGAACTCCCCCGCCCGCGTCCCCGGCGGGACGAAGCAGATCTCCTGGCTCTCCTCCTTGTCGGCGTTGGGCAGGCGCGCGGCCCGCGCCCGCGCGCGCACGTCCTCCTTCGTCAGCTCCCCGAGCGGGAACCGCGCTCCGGCGAGCTGTTCCTCGGAGAGGTCGTAGAGAAAGTAGGACTGGTCCTTGGCCGGGTCGCGTCCCTTGCGGAGAACGGCCCGGCCGCTCGCGGCGTCACGGCCGCCCCGCGCGTAGTGTCCGGTGGCGACCGCCTCGCAGCCCAGGGCGCGCGCGCGATCCCAGAGCGTCGCGAACTTGACCTTCGTGTTGCAGGCCGAGCACGGGATCGGAGTCTCGCCGGCGAGGTACGCGCCGACGAAGGGGCGCACGACGTCGCGCCGGAACTCGTCCTCCAGGTTCAGGACGTAGTGGCGGATCCCGATCGCCCACGCGGCCCGCCGGGCGTCTCCGAGATCCTCGAGCGTGCAGCAGCGTCCCGAGCGGCCGCTCTCGGACGAGTGGTCCCAGAGCTGCATCGAGAGGCCCACGACCTCGTGGCCCTCCTCCTTGAGGAGAAGCGCCGCGACGGACGAATCGACGCCCCCCGACATGGCGACCGCGATGCGCATGGAGGAAGAAGCTATCAGCTGACCAGCTGTCAGCTGTCAGGCCGGCGGTCACGATCAGCATGATCGTCGAGCCGCCGATGGTGAACTCGTCCTGGTTCTCGAGGGGCGCCTCGGTGACGGCGCTCTCGTCCACGAACGTGCCGTTGGTCGAGTTCAGATCCAGCACGAAGACGTTGTCCCCGCTCACCTCGATCGCCGCGTGCTGGCGGGAGATCTCGGGGTCGTCGAGGGCGAAGTCCACTTCCTCGCGCCCGATCACGACGCGCGGCTTGTCGATGGCGTACATCTTTCCGGCGTCGGGGCCCGCGATGACGGCGAGCGAGAGCTTCTGGTCGTCGGGCAGCTTCGGAGCGCGGGGCGCCCGCGGATGCTCGGCGGGGACGGAGCGCGCGCTCGCGGAGTCGCCCTTCTGGCGCCGCATCATCGTCTCGCCGGGCGCGATCGGCGGCCGCACCGGCGGCCCGGCCTCGTAGGCGCGCGTGTTGAACACCTCGAAGATCGCCTGGCACTTCGAGCACCGCAGCTTCTTGGAGGGCTTGCCGGCGAAGCGGTCCTCGTCGTAGTGGTACTTGGCGTGGCACTGGTCGCATTCGACGATCACGCGCGCCCCCGCCCGGCGATCTCGGCCGGCTCTCCGGACGCCGCGGCATGACGCATGTCGGCCACGGCGGCTCGCACGATCTCGACGGCGCGCGCGATCTCGCCCCCGGTCGTGCCTCGCCCCAGCGAGAACCGCACGACACTCCGGGCCTCCTCGCGCGAGAGCCCGAGCGCGAGGAGAGCGGGCGAAGGGGCGAGCGTGCCGCTCGAGCAGGCGCTTCCGACCGAGACGGCGACGCCCTCGAGATCGAGCCGGATGAGCAGCGCTTCGCCGGAGACTCCCTCGAAGAGGATCGCGGAGGTGTTCGGCAGCCTCGGCGCGCCGGATCCGACCACGCGCGCGCCGTCGACGCCGCCGAGGATTTCCCGCTCGAGCCGGTCGCGCAGAGCGGCGATGCCCGGCGCTTCCGGTTCGGCCCGCCGCGCCGCCAGCCGGGCCGCGACGCCGAACCCCGCGATCGCCACCGTGTTCTCGGTTCCGGCCCGCAGCCGCCGTTCCTGGCCGCCTCCCGGGGTGTGCGGCGTGAGCCCGACGCCCTTTCGCACGTAGAGCGCCCCGGCGCCCTTGGGACCGTGGAGCTTGTGGGCCGAGAGCGAGAGCAGGTCCACGCCCCAGGCCTCCACGTCGACGCGGAGACGCCCCGCCGCCTGGACGGCGTCCGTGTGAAAGAGGACGCCGCGCCGGCGGAGCTCGGCCGAGAGCGGGGCGATCGGGTAGAGACCGCCGTACTCGTTGTTGGCGGCCATGATCGACACGAGAACGGTGCCGCTCCCGGCCGCGGCGAGCACCCGGTCCGGATCCAGGGCGCCCGAGGGCTCCGGGTCGACGGTGACGACCTCGCAGGCCCCCGACGCGGAGAGCCGCGCCGCGGCTTCGCGAACCGACGGGTGCTCGGCGCCGGTCACGACGACCCGCCCCCTCCGCCCCACGGTTGCGCCAAGAATCGCCAGCGCATTCGACTCCGTGCCGCCCGAGGTCAAAACGATCTCCTCGGGCCGAGCCGCCGATCAGCCGGGCGACCTCGTCGCGCGCCTCTTCGACGACGCGGCGCGCCCTCTGTCCTTCGGCGTGGACGGAAGAGGGGTTTCCGTAGACACTCGCGGCCGCGTCCATGGCGCCGCGGACCTCCGGATCGACCGGCGTCGTGGCGTTGTGGTCGAGGTAAATCATCGCTTCAGAATCTCGGATTCCTTCAAATTATCCCTCCGGAAACCCTTCTTCCGAAAAACTTTTCTCAAGGAATAGCCGTACCGCGATCGGGAGTTAAGATCGACATCCGATGAAGGCGCGCACGCTGACGCTCTTCGTCGTCGCGGTGCTTCTGGCCACCCGAGAAGTAGCCGTGGCGCGAGCCATCCCGAAGCTCTCGGCGAAGGAACGCGCGGCCAAGATCGCGGCCCTCCCGGACGACGACCGGCGGTGGCTCGAGGAGTACGTCGCCCCGATCATCCTCGATGACGAGCGGGACCTCTTCGTCCAGCTCACCGAGGCGCACCAGCGCGAGATCTTTCGCGAGGAGTTCTGGCAGCGCCGCGAGCAGGCCGGCCTCGCCGACCCGCTGGGCCCTGGGTACCGCAACCGCTACGCCCACTTCCGCGAAGCCGCGGCGACGGAGTTCGAAGGGCTGACGAGCGACCCGGGCCGCGTGGTCATCATCCACGGGATTCCGCTGATCCAGGAGTTCCGGGACTGCAACGATGTCTTCCGTTCCGTCGAGGTCTGGACCTACCTGAACCAGTCCGGCGGCAGCGGGCCGCAGAAGGAGCTTCAGTTCCTCTTCTATCGGCCCTCCTTCGGCGCCCCGCGCAAGCTCTGGTATCCCGCGATCCCGGACCGGGAAATCCTCTCCCCGTCCTCCTGCCTCGCGAGCGCCACGCTGGCCTGTCGACCGGCCGGCGCGCCCGGCGCGTCGCCGGCGGCGGTGCCGGCGGCGGATTCTGTCCGAACAACGCCGTCCCGCAGACCTGCGACGCGGCGTGCGCCGTCGTCGGGATCATCGAGCGGATCCGCGCCCGCGGCGTCGCGGATATCGCGCTCGCGATGTCCACGCCGCCTCCGGTCTCGACGGAAGGCCTCGACAAGCTCGCGGAGAAGTTCGCGACGCTCCCGAGCGAGGGCGCGAAGACGCTGACGGTGCAGAGCCCCGGGGGGCCGCGCCCCCGCCGGCGACGCGGTCGTTCCGAGCGCTCCCTCGGCCAAGGTCACCTCCGGAACGGAGGTGTCCGTGAGCACGACGCGGGCGGCTCCCGCCGAAGCGCGAGCTCTCCAAGAAGGAGATGAAGGCGCTGGCCGAGGCGCTTCCCCAGAAGTACTACGACTTCATCGTGCTGACCGAGCTGATCATCACCGAGGACGAGCGGGAAGTCTTCCTCCAGATCAAGGAGGACTACCAGCGCGACAAGTTCATCGAGAACTTCTGGAAACGGCGGTCCATCGACTCCATGGGGATTCGCACCGACTACCGCGCGGTCTACACCCGCCGCGTCCAGCAGGCGATCGAGCAGTTCCGCGACCTGCACAACGACCGCGCCAAGGTCTTCGTCCTGCAGGGCCCGCCCGACGCGGTCGTGCCGATCGACTGCCAGGACATCTACGTGCCGCTGCAGATCTGGTACTACGAACGGATGGAGGTCCTCAAGACCAAGCTCTACCTGATCTTCTACCAGCCGTACGGCACGGGCGCCCTACAAGATGTGGCTTCCGATCGACGGCCGCGGCGTCATCCTCGTCGGCGTCGGCTCCTCCTCGGGCATGGCCATGGGCGCCCGGCCGGTGGACGTCGACGCGCTGCTTCGAGTGGCGCACGGTGGAGCAGGCCCTCCAGTACTCGTCGGTCGCGCTCGGTGTGGGCGCCTTCTCCCTCGAGGCTTCGAGCAAGCTCCTCGCGCCGCCGACGGTCGAGACCGAGGGCGTCGAGCAGATCCTCTCGATGACGACCGATCTCCACGTGGACTCGGTGGCGCTCGGCGTGCAGAAGCTCGTCCGATTCCCCGAGGTCCGGGCCAACAAGATCGGCATGGACCTCTCGCTCCTCGTGCCGAAGACGGAGCTGAAGGCCCGGGCCCTCGGCGAGGAGACCTTCTACAACGTGGACGTCATCGGCGAGGTCGTCAAGGACGATCGGCTGATCGACAACTTCAAATACCGCTTCGACATCCCGACCGCGGAGATCGGCGGAGAGAAGATCCCGCTGACGGTGCGGCGGTACCTCTACCCCGGCGACTACAAGCTGATCCTCAAGGTCTCCGACGGCAACCAGAACGCCGAGGGGCGAATCGCCGAGGCCCTGACCGTTCCGGAACAGCCGGACGCGCCGCCCCCCCAGATCGCCGCCGCCCGCGCGGACGGCAAGTCGGTCATCGGCCAGATCAAGGACGTCGGCCTGCTGCCGTCGGCGATCTCGCTGCTGCCGATCGCCAAGGAGATCGTCACCGGTCTCCAGCGGTTCGAGACGAAGACCGCCGAGAACGTCAAGACCGTCGACTTCTACCTGAACGGCGCGAAGATCATGACCCGCACGAAGGCGCCGTACGACGCCGACCTGAACCTCGGGCCCCTGCCCCGCAAGCAGACGGTGCGCGTCGTGGCGTTCGGGCCGACCGGCCGCTCGGTCGGCGAGGACGAGTACGTCATCAACGAGGGCCGCGAGGCGTTCAAGATCCGGATCCTGACGCCGGAGAAGGGCTCCCGGGTCACCGGGCCGACGCGGGTCCTGGCCGCGGTCGTCGTGCCGGAAGGCAAGATGCTCGAGAAGCTCGAGTTCTTCTCGAACGACGCCCGCGTCGCGACGCTCTACCAGGCGCCCTACGAGCAGACCGTCACGATCAAGGACTCCAAGTCGCTCTCCTACGTGCGCGTCGTCGGCACGCTCGACGACGGCGCGATCTCCGAGGACCTGCGCTACGTCAACGCCCCGGACTTCGTCTCCGAGGTCACCGTCGACGCCGTCGAGCTGTACACGACCGTCACCGACAAGGGCAAGCCCGTCAACCACCTCCAGGCCTCCAACTTCAAGGTCTCCGAAGACGGCGTCATTCAGAAGATCCAGGGCTTCGAGTACGTCAAGAACCTGCCGATCTCGGTGGGTCTCCTCATCGACACCTCGGCCTCGATGCTCGACTCGCTCCACGACGCCGAGCAGGCCGCGCTGAAGTTCCTGGACTACTCCATCGCCCAGAAGGACCGGGGGTTCGTCGTGTCCTTCGACAACGAGCCGTACCTGCTCTCGAAGCTGACCGGCCGCAAGGACAAGCTCGTCCGCTCGCTCTCGGGACTGCGCGCCGAGGGATCCACCGCCCTCTACGACGCCATCATCTACGGCCTCTACCAGTTCACCGGCGTGAAGGGGAAGAAGGCCCTGGTCGTCCTGTCCGACGGCAAGGACACGGCCTCCAAGTTCGACTACGACACGCTCCTCGAGTACGTGCGCAAGTCGGGCATCTCCATCTACGGGATCGGCCTGAAGATTCCGGCCACCGACCTGAAGGTCAAGGCCGACCTCAACAAGATCGCATCGGTGACGGGCGGCCAGACGTTCTACATCGACTCCGCCAAGAACCTCGAGGGCGTCTACCGCCAGATCAACGACGATCTCCGCGCCCAGTACCTGCTGACCTACTACTCGACCAACAACGAGAAGCGCGACCAGTGGCGCAAGATCGAGATCAAGGTCGAGCCGACGAACCTCCAGGCGAGGACGATCAGCGGGTACTACCCGTAAGTTGAGCCTCGTCCTCGCCTCCGCGTCCCCCCGGCGCGCCGAGATTCTCCGCTCGCTCGGCATCCCCTTCACCGTCAGCACCCGGTCGATCTCGACGAGAGCCCGCTGCCCGGCGAGACGGCGGAGGCCGCGGCCGCGAGGCTCGCCGCCGAGAAGGCCGCGCTCGCGGCGCGCGAACGGCCGGAGTCGTGGGTGCTCGCGGCCGACACGCTCGTGTTCCTCGACGGCGCGATTCTCGGAAAGCCTCGCGACGACGCAGACGCCGCGGCCATGCTGCGCCGCCTCGCGGGCCGCGAGCACGGAGTCGTCACCGCCGTCCATCTCCGCCGCGGGGACGGGCCCTCGCGGGGAATCGCCGAGGTCAGCCGCGTGCGCTTCGGGCCGCTCGACGAGGCCGAGATCGCCTGGTACGTCGTCGACCGGAGAGCCCCGCGACAAAGCCGGAGCCTACGGCGTGCAGGGCCTCGGGGCGCGGTTCATCGACGAGATCCACGGCTCCTTCACGAACGTGATGGGCCTGCCCGCTCGAGCCGTTTACCGGATGCTCAGAGCCTCCCCAGATCCCGCTCTCGCGCTTCTCGCTCTCGCTTCCGGTTGAGCTTCATTTCGTACATCCGGGCGTCGGCCTCGGCCAGGGTCTTGGGGAACTCGGCCTTCGGCCGGTGCGTGGCCCACCCGACCGAGAGCGTCGGCTGAAGCTGCTCGGCGCCCGGGATGTGCGGCAGCCGGCGCGCCGATCTCCTCGGCCTTCTGCGCCGCCGAGGCCTCGTCGGAATGCGACAGCAGGATCAGGAATTCGTCGCCCCCCCACCGGAACACCAGATCCGACTCGCGAAGACACGCCGTCAGGTAGTTCGCCACGAACTGGAGCACCTCGTCGCCGATCTGATGGCCCCGCACGTCGTTGATCTCTTTGAAGCGATCGACGTCGATGAGCAGGACCGAGAGCGCCGTCCCGTGGCGGCGGGACTGGGCGAGCTCCCGCCGGATGACGTCGTTGAAGTAGTGCCGGTTGTAGAGGCCCGTGAGCCGGTCGCGGATGCCCATCTCCTTGGCCTGGGAGTCCGACTCCACGAGCTTCTGCATCTCTTCCTGCAGCTGCACCTGGCTCGCCTCGAAGAGCAGGATGATGATGCCGACGCCGATCGTCATCTCGAGGAACATCTCGAGGAAGTAGGCGTACTGGAGGGGCTCCGGCATCGCCGAGACGTCGCGGTAGCGCAGGTACGCGAAGCCGAGGATCGCCCGCTCGGCCCCCCAGAGCAGGAAGGACGCGGAGAGGATGCCGCGGCCCCCGGGCGAGCCGGGAGTCGTGGCGAAGGCGAACGCCGTGACCACGTAGGCCGCGGCCCGCAGGAAGCGAGATCGGAGCGGCCCAACCCACCGCCGGTACCAGCGGGTTCGCGGACAGCCACCAGGCGAGGGCCAGGATCGGCACGGCCCAGAGCATCTCGGCGGGCCGCGACACCGGCCGGTCCTGGCGGGAGCGCCGAGACGCCGCGCAGGAGAAAGAACACGTGGGCCAGCAGCGCCAGGACCAGGGCGAGCAGGGCCGGGCGCGTCGGCTCGACGAGGGGGGCGAGCGTCAAACCCCAGAGGACGAGACCGATCAGGAAAAAGCCCCAGGAGGCGATCCAGTCGAGGAACGCGGGACGGCGGAACTTGCGGTACAAGAGCAGGAACACGACGAACAGGAGGACGGTCCCTGCCGCCTGGACGACGAGTGAGAAAAGGTAAGTTTGCATCGGGCCTTGTGCATGCCAGTTTAACGCGGCAGAGGAGGAATCGCATCGGCGAGAAGGACAGGTCGGCCGAACATCCCGTCGTCGCCAGCGCGGTGGCGCTCGTGGCGGCAACCGGCCGCGAAGCGCGGGTCGCCGCATCCGCGCTGCGCGAGCGGATTCCGGCCGCCGCGATCGTGCCCGTGTCGCTCGCCGACTACCTCGCGAATCCCGGCGCGCCCCCGCGCGTGATTTTCTGCGCGACGCGGGGAAGCGCGGCCGCCGGGCTCTCCTTTCTCGGACGGGCAGCCGCGCGCCTCCTGTGGCCGGCGCCGCCCACCGACATCGGCGCCGCGATTGGAGGCCTGCGCGAATCGGCCCCGGCGACGTCCGCGGCGCGCCTGCGGCGCTCGGGCCGTCCGCGCGCCGCCCTGCTTCTCGAGGGTCCGGTGGACCAGGCCCGAGCGCGGTCCGCGCTCGCGGCGGTCGCCGAAACCGGACCGCGGGAGTGGGTCGTCGAGAGCGTGCGGCACGTTCGCCTCCGCGATCGAGGCCTGACGACCCTCGCCCGCGCGGGGATACGCTGGTCTGCGCTCGAGCCCGTGGAGCTTCTGGCCGCCTACGTGGCGGCCCCCTTCGCCCGCGCGCTTCGCGGGCGCGCATGGTTTCCCCGAGGCACGCCCGTGTGGATTACGCCGGGCCGGAACCCTCGATGAGGCGATACACCTCGGCCTGCACGAAGATCCGCAGAAGCTCCGCATCGAGGGCCCCGCGGGCCGCCTCGCCGCCGAGGATGTCGAGCGCGCGGCGGGGCTCCAGGGCCCGCTTGTAGGGGCGGTCCCGCGCGGCGAGAGCGTCGAAGATGTCGCAGATCGTGATCATCCGCACCTGCGGCGGGATCGCCTCGGCGGCGAGCCGCCGCGGATAGCCCGAGCCGTTCAGCTTCTCGTGATGGGCGTGCGCCCACTCCGGCACGCGCGCGAGGTCGCGCGTCCAGGGAATCTTCGAGAGGAACCGGAACGTCTGCGTGACGTGCGACTCGATCTCCTCCCGCTCGGGGGGAGTCAGGCTCCCCATCGGAATCGCAAGGCACGCGAGCTCGGAGGCCTCGACGAGCGGCGTGGGGACGCCGTCCATGGGATAGGTCAGGCCCCCCAGCGCCTCCAGCTCCTCGCGCACTTCGCGGGGCAGCACCGTCGGCGCGTTCGACCGCTCGACGACCTCCCACGCTTTCTCGAGCGCGCGCCTCCGGGCGGCGATCGCCGCGGGGGCCTGGGACACCGGAAGACCGCCCCGCGCGGCGTCCTGCCAGATCTCGGCGGCGGCGGCGAAGGCGGCCTGGTCGAAGCGGACGCGCAGCACGGCGAAGGCGGCGGGCGAAAGCTTGCGGGCCTTCACGAGCACTTCCTCGCGCACGCCGACTTTTCCGAAATCGTGGAGCACCGCCGCGTAGCGGAGCTCGCGCATCTCTTCCGCTCCGGTGCGCCAGGAGGCGTACGGCCCGGCGTCTTCACGGTCCGCGGCTTCGGCCAGCGCGCAGGTCAGCCGGGCGACGCGGTGGGAGTGCCCCGACGTCGCCGGGTCGCGTTGCTCGATCGCCGTCACGGCGGCTTCGACGAATCCCTCGAGGAGCGTCCGGATCGACTCGGTCAGCCGCCGGTTCTCGACCGCGACCGCGGCCTGCGCGGCGAGCGAGCGGGCGATGTCCGCGTTTCCGTCGTCGAAGGGCACCACCTCCGAGCGGATGAACGCGGTGATGGCGCCGTCGGGGATCACGCGACGCTTTCGGTTGATCAGCTGCAAAACCCCGATCGTCCGGCCCTCGGGCGTCTTCATCGGGACGGCGAGGACGGAGCGCGTGCGGTAGCCGTACCGGTCGTCGAACCCCGGGTCGAAACGGTAAGGAACGCCCGCGGGAAGCTCGCGCACGTCCGGCAGGTTGACGACCTCGCCGCTGCCGGCCACGAAGCCGGCGATCGAGGTGGGCTCGAGCGGCAGAAGCGCGGTCTCGAACTCGAAGCGCACGGAGTCGTTCTGGGCGCGCACGAAGCGAAGCGCCTCCCCCGCTCCGGCGGGCTCGACGAGATAGAGGCTGCCGGCGTCGGCCGAGGTCAGCGTGCGGGCCCGGGTCAGAATCGTCTCGAGGAGACGGTCGCGTTCGGTTTCGGCCGAGAGCGCCACGCCCACGTCGATCAGGGCGCGGATCTCGCTCTGCCGCGTGAGGAGGGCCCGGCGGTCGCGCGCCCCGCGCGTCCGGTCCTCGAGAAGGCGATGGAGCGAGTCGACGGCGCGGCGAAGGTGGGGCTCGGGCGAGAGCTCGGGCAGGGCGAACGACACGCGGGCCGACCAGAAAGGGTCGAGCGGCTCGAGGCGGTTTCCGAGGATCAGGAGGGCGATCCGGTCGGCGGCCTCGCCCACGTGCGAAGGCGGCGGCTGGGCGAGGGCCGGCATCAGCTCGGAGTCGGCGAGGACGACGCCGACCTCGTCGGCCCCGAGGGACCAGGCGTCCGGCCGGAACGCGCGCCGCTCGACGCCAGTCATGGCGCCGGCGGCGGCTTCGAGGGCCGCGGCCCCCGCGCCCTTCGGGTTCGGGCCGCAAAAGAGGACGCGGCGGAACATGTTCGGCGAATCGCGCCTTACGGGGCGTCCTCGCCGGGGTCCCGGAGGAGCGAGCCGGCCGCCCGGCATCGGGCGGCCGCCCTCCCCGCAATCGATGCGTCGAGCGACGCGGCGATCACGCCACCTCGAAGCGATCGAGGTTCATGACTTTGTTCCAGGCCGCCACGAAGTCGCGAACGAACTTCTCCTGCGCGTCCGAGCTTGCGTAGACCTCCGCCAGAGCCCGAAGCTGCGAGTTCGAGCCGAAGACGAGATCCACCCGCGTGCCGGTCCACTTGACCTGGCCCGTCTTGCGATCGCGTCCCTCGAAGATTTCCGCGGCCTGCGAGACCGGATTCCACTCCGTGCCCATGTCGAGCAGGTTCACGAAGAAGTCGTTGGTCAGCGCACCCGGGCGGCTGCGTGAACACGCCATGCCTGGCTTCCCCGGCGTTGACGTTCAGGGCGCGCATGCCGCCGACGAGCGCCGTCATCTCGGGCGCGGTCAGCGTCAAGAGCTGCGCCCTGTCGATCAGAAGCGCTTCGGACGGCACGACGTACCGCGCCTTCTGCCAGTTGCGGAAGCCGTCGGCGTACGGCTCGAGCGGGGCGAAGGACTCCACGTCGGTCTGCTCCTGCGAGGCGTCCATGCGACCCGGCGTGAACGGCACCGTCACGGCGTGCCCGCCCTTCGTGGCCGCGGCCTCCACGGCCGCGCAGCCACCCAGAACGATCAGGTCGGCCAGCGACACCTTCTTGCCGCCGGAGGCCGTCTTCTGGAACTCGCCCTGGATGCCTTCCAGGGTCTTGAGCACCTTCGCCAGGTCGGCCGGCTGGTTGACCGCCCAGTCCTTCTGCGGAGCAAGGCGAATGCGCGCGCCGTTGGCGCCGCCGCGCTTGTCGGAGCCGCGGAAGGTGGAGGCCGATGCCCAGGCGGCCGAAACCAGCTGCGAAACGGTCAATCCCGACGCGAGGATCTTGCCCTTCAGGGCGGCGATGTCCTGCGCATCGATCAGCGTGTGGTTGACGGCGGGGATGGGATCCTGCCAGATGAGCTCCTCTTTGGGGACTTCCGGGCCGAGATAGCGCGCGCGCGGACCCATGTCGCGGTGGGTCAGCTTGAACCACGCGCGGGCGAAGGCGTCGGCGAACTGGTCCGGGTTCTCCATGAAGCGCTTCGAGATCTTCGCGTACTCGGGGTCGAGCCGCAGAGACAGGTCGGTGGTCAGCATCGTCGGGACGAGCTTCTTCGACGGGTCGAACGCATGCGGGATCGTCGCGCCATTGCCGTTCTTGGCCTTCCACTGGTGCGCTCCGGCCGGGCTCTTCGTCAGCTCCCATTCGTTGTCGAACAGGTGCCGGAAGTAGTCGTTGCTCCACTTCGTCGGCGTCGTGGTCCAGGTGACTTCCAGTCCGCTGGTGATCGTGTCGCCGCCCAAGCCCGTGCCGTAGCTGTTCTTCCAGCCGAAGCCCTGCAGCTCGAGCGCGCCCGCCTCGGGCTCCGGCCCGACATGGGACGAAGCGGCGGCGCCGTGCGTCTTGCCGAAGGTGTGTCCGCCGGCGATCAGCGCCACGGTCTCCTCGTCGTTCATGGCCATGCGGCCGAAGGTCTGCCGGATGTCCTTCGCGGCGGCGACCGGATCGGGGGTGCCGTCGGGGCCTTCGGGGTTGACGTAGATCAGGCCCATCTGGACCGCGGCCAGCGGATTCTCGAGGTTGCGTCCATGCCGATCCCAGTGCGGCGAGTCATCCGAGACGAGCACGCCGCCGCCTTTCTCGACACCCTCCGAGCCGTGGAAGTAGCGATGGTCGCCTCCCAGCCAGGTCGTTTCGGCGCCCCAGTACACGTCCAGATCCGGCTCCCACACGTCCTCGCGGCCGCCGCCGAAACCGAAGGTCTTGAATCCCATGGTTTCCAGGGCGACGTTGCCGGCGAGGATCATCAGGTCGGCCCACGAGATCTTCCGGCCGTACTTCTGCTTGATGGGCCACATCAGCCGGCGCGCCTTGTCCAGGCTGACGTTGTCCGGCCAGCTGTTGAGCGGCGCGAAGCGCTGCTGACCCCGTCCACCGCCGCCGCGGCCGTCCCCGATGCGGTACGTGCCGGCGCTGTGCCAGGCCATGCGGATGAAGAGCGGGCCGTAGTGGCCGAAGTCCGCCGGCCACCAGTCCTGCGAATCGGTCATCAGGGCCGCGAGATCCTTCTTCACGGCCGCCGAGGTCGAGGCTCTGGAATTCCTTCGCGTAATCGAAGTGCTCGCCCATCGGGTCGGACTTCGAGGAATGCTGATGCAGGATGTCGAGCCTCAACTGATTCGGCCACCATTCGCGGTTCGACGTGCCGCCGGTGGCCCGGTGCGTGACCGGGCACTTGCCTTGTTCACTCATGATCCCTGCTCCTTTCTCGATGCGCTTCTCGAAGGGCCGGCGTGCGACTTTCTCGGCGCGCTCCAGCCTCTCTTTACTGCGGTTTTTCGCCTGGGCCGGCAGTCCCGGCAGATTCCGACGAACTCCAACACGTGGTCTTCGATCTCGTGGCCCCGGGCGCGCAGCCGCCGCTCCGCCGCGAAGGCCCGCGGCGTCCGCTCGAGATCGAGCAGGAGGCCGCACTCCCGGCAGGAGAAGTGGTCGTGCGTCGAGAGGTCCGCGTCGTACCGCGTCCGGCCCCCGCGCGTCCAGGATCGGAGCTCCCCCGCGGCCACCAGCACCTGCAGGTTGCGGTAGACCGTGCCCAGTGAGATGCGGGGCAGGGAGCGGCGGACCGCCTCGTACACCCACTCCGCGGTGGGGTGGGAGTCCGTCGAACGCACGGCGTCCCGGATCAGGCGCCGCTGGCGGGTGGAGCGGCGAGCGGGAGCCGGTGAGGGTGAGGACATATCAGGAACTATTCCTATTACTGCCGCGGAGGCATGTCAAGGTTTCTCTCCCGGTTACAATCCCTCCGCTTGTCGACCACGACCCCGCCGACTCCCGGGAGGGACTTTCCTCTCGGCGAGCCCGGATTCCGATACCAGGACCTCCACCGCGAGGACAGTCTGGCGGAGCTCGACCGCGTCTTTCTGAGCCGGCTCGCGGCGGAGAGCCCGGAGCTCCACGCGAGGCTCCTGGCCTACCGGGGAAACCCGGGCTCCGTCGGAGCGCTCGAGAGGTCGAAGCTGCTCGTCGAGGCCGCCCGGCCCCTCGGTGAGTTCCTCGCCAGACTCTTCGGAGTCGAGGCGGAATGGCGGAAGCAGGGGGCTTCCGCCGGGCCCGAAGCCGTCCTTTTCCGGTTCCGGCGCGACTTCCTGATGCGGCGGGCGATCAAGACCAAGCTGCCGCCGGACCTGGAGCACTTCGATCCCTCTCCCCTGCGCGCCACGGCCCACGCCATCGAGCGGGACCTGCACCCCGATCTGCCCTGGGACGCCGATCCGGAGCTCGCGACCGCCGAGATGGCCGTCCGGCTCCTCGACGTCGAGGCCGACTTCATCGCCACGATCCGGCAGAAGAAGAAGCCGGAGATCTCCCCCGAGGCCCGGGAGGCCGCCCGCTCGCTCGCGGCGCGGGCCGGCGCTTCGAAGGCGGCCGATCTCCCCCGCGCTTCCGGAGACTCCGACGAGGAGCTCCTGGCCTTCCTTCACAAGCTCCTCGAGCGGTACGCGCTCTGGTGTCATCTCCGCCGCGAGATGCCGGCCCTGCGCGAGACGATTCACGGCTGGGTCTCCTTCAAGCTCCCCGAGACGCTCGACTACCAGAACCTCGTCGCGACCGATCGGCCCGACCCGGTCCTGCCGGAGCGCCGCATGGGCCCCGCCGACACGCACCGCCGCCGCGAGGGATTCCTGCTGACGGACCCCCGGATGACCCGCCGCGAAATCCTCGGCGAGACGCACTACTGCCTCCTCTGCCACGACCGCGAGAAAGACTCCTGCTCCAAGGGCTTTTTCGACGCGAAGACCTCCGCATGGCAGAAGAACCCGCTCGGCATCGCGCTGAAGGGGTGCCCGCTCGACGAAAAGATCTCCGAAATGCACCAGCTCCGCCGGGAGGGCGACTCGATCGGCGCCCTCGCGCTCGTCGCCATCGACAACCCGATGTGCCCGGGCACCGGCCACCGCATCTGCAACGACTGCATGAAGGGCTGCATCTTTCAGAAGCAGGATCCCGTCAACATTCCCCAGATCGAGACCGGCGTCCTGACGGACGTTCTGGCCCTGCCCTGGGGCGTCGAGATCTACGGCCTGCTGACGCGCTGGAACCCGCTCCACCCCGGCCGCCCGAGCCCCCGTCCGTACACCGGAAAGAAGGTCCTCGTGGTCGGCCTGGGCCCGGCCGGCTATACCCTCGCCCACTACCTTCTGAACGAAGGCTTCGGAGTCGTCGGGATCGACGGCCTCAAGATCGAGCCGCTGCCCGACGACCTCACCGGGGCCGACGGCGGCGGGATCCGCCCTGTCCGGGACTGGAGCGAGGTCGCCGTCCCCCTGGACGAACGGCCCCTGGCGGGGTTCGGAGGCGTCTCGGAATACGGAATCACCGTGCGCTGGGAGAAAAACTTCCTGACGCTCATCCACCTGACCCTCGCGCGCCGGCGGCGCTTCGCGATTCTCGGCGGCGTGCGCTTCGGCGGGGCGCTCAACGTCGAGCAGGCCTTCGACGCCGGGTTCGACCACGTCGCGATCGCCGCGGGGGCCGGACGCCCGACGATCATCCCGATGAAGAACAACGTCATCCGCGGCGTCCGCAAGGCCTCCGACTTCCTCATGGCCCTGCAACTGACGGGGGCCTTCAAGGAAGAGGCGCTCGCGAACCTGCAGCTCGAGCTTCCGGCGGTCGTCATCGGCGGCGGCCTGACGGCGATCGATACGGCGACGGAGCTGCTGGCGTACTACCCGATCCAGGCCGAGAAGACGCTCGCCCGCTACGCGACGCTGTGCGTCGAAAAAGGCGAGGACGCCGTCCGCGCGACGTTCGATGCGGAGGAGCGGGACATCCTGGACCGGCTCCTCGCCCACGGACTGGCCGTGCACAAGGAGCGGGAGCGGTCGCACGCCGCCGGCGAGATCCCGGACCTCGCCCGGCTGTGCCGGGAGTGGGGCGGGGTCGCGATCGCGTATCGCCGGGCCATGGAAGAGTCCCCGGCCTACCGGCTCAACCACGAGGAGATCATCAAGGCCCTCGAGGAGGGAATCTCGTTCATCGAGGGCCTCGAGCCGCAGGAGGCCGTGCCCGACGAGCACGGCAAGCTGAAGGCCATGCGCTTCCTGCGCGGCGGCTCGGGAGAGACGGTCGAGCTCGCGGCGCGGACCTGCCTCGTGGCCGCCGGAACCACGCCCAACATCACCTACGCGAAAGAGTTTCCGGACGCGTTTCCGCTCGACGCCAAGCGGCGCTTTTTCGCCCCCCACAAAGCCGTGCGCTCCGGCGCGGGCTATCGGCTCGAGCCGGCGCACGCCGAAGACGAGTCCGCTTTCTTCACGGGCTTCTCGCGAGGCGGCAAGTTCGTCACCTTTTTCGGCGACAACCATCCCGCCTACAACGGCAACGTCGTGAAGGCCATGGCCTCGGCGCGCAACGGATACCGCGAGATCGCCCGCGTGCTCGACGGCGAAACCGCCGCGGCCGAAGCCCTCCCCGACTCCGAGTGGGACGCCTTCGCGGGCCGGATGCGGGAGGACCTCTCCGCCGAGGTCGTCGCCGTCAATCGCCTGACGCCGACCATCGTGGAGGTCGTCGTCCGGGCGCCCGCCGCCGCGCGCAACTTCGAGCCGGGCCAGTTCTTCCGCCTCCAGAACCTCGAATCCCGCGCGCCACGGCTCTCGGGCTCCCCTCTCCTGATCGAGCCCTGCGCCCTGACGGGCGCGTGGGTGGACGCCGAGCAGGGGCTTTTGTCGATGATCGCCCTGGAGATCGGAGGCTCGACGCGCCTCTGCTCGATTCTCGAAGCCGGGCGAGCCGGTCATCGCGATGGGTCCCACCGGGACCGCCACCGAGCTGCCTTCGAACTCGACCGTGATGCTCGCCGGCGGCGGGCTCGGCAACGCGGTGCTCTTCTCGATCGGAAAAAAGGCGCGGGCCCTGGGCAACCGCGTCATCTACTTCGCGGGCTACAAGAAGTCCGAGGACTTCTACAAGCGGGAGGAGCTCGAGGCCGCGGCCGACGTGCTCATCCTCTCGGTCGACCGCGGCGAGGCGATTCCGGCCCGCCGCGGCTCGGACCGCAGCTTCGTCGGAAACATCGTGGAGGCCATGGTCGCGTACGCCACGGGACGGTTGGGCGAAGTTTCGATTCCGCTCCCGGACGTGGAGCGGCTGATCGTCATCGGCTCCGACCGCATGATGGCGGCCGTCTCCCGCGCCCGCAAGGACGCCCTCGCGCCCCACCTCGCGCCGGGCCACATCGGGATCGCCTCGATCAACTCCCCGATGCAGTGCATGATGAAAGAGGTCTGCGCCCAGTGCCTCCAGAAGCACGTCGACCCCGCCACGGGGCGCGAGGAGATCGTCTTCTCCTGCTTCAACCAGGACCAGAAAATGGACGAGATGGACTGGGGCAACCTCGCCGCCCGCCTCCGCCAGAACACCGTCTCGGAAAAGCTGACGAACCTCTGGCTGGATCGGCTGTTTCGGATCGAGGACCCGAGGGTGATCTAGCCGTCCGCCCTCGCCGTGTCAGCGCCGAGGCGACGCGCGCAGCGGCTCTGACCGCCGCCGGCCGGGGCCGCAGGAACGGTTGGACCTTCCCGTACGTCAGGCTCCGCCAGCACCACTCGGCCGGGCCGAATCGGAACCGGCTCATCCAGGCCCTGGCCGCCAGCGACCTGGAGCCGCGAAGCCCAGCAGGCAGACGCCGACGAGCGGCGCCGGCCCGACTCTCCCCATGAGCGCCGGCCCGCGCGGGAAGCCGTAGAACATCCAAATTCCGAAGGCCGTCTGGAGGAGGTACCACGTCAGGGCCATCTGACCCATCGGAGCGAGCACCCGGATGACGCGCCTCCCGGGCGAGCACGAGAAACACCAGCGCCAACGCCGACGCGTAAGCCAGCGTCAGCCCGAGCTGGCCGCCCTCGATCAGCAGCCGTCGAAAAAACGCCAGCTCCGGGTGACCCGCGCGGGCGGTCGAGGAGGTTGCCGGCAAACAGGGTGCTTCCGATCATTCCCGCGGCTCGCTCCGGCCAGGAGCACCCGGCGCAGCAGGATGCGATGCTCGCCGAGATTTCCCAGATCGAGCGTGCGCGCGATGCCGAGACCGAACAGGAGCCGGCCGAGAACCGCCAGCTGGTACCCGATCTGGGAGATCGAAAGCGTGAGATACCAGTCGTAGCGCCAGTTGGCCGCGAGCACTTCGCCGAACGTCCCCCGCGAGAACGCTTCCAGCGCCATTCCGTCGTAGTCCGGCGGGGCTCGCGGCCCGGGTCGCCAGACCGGCCCCGACGCCCGAGACCAGCGCCGGCGCCAGCACGGCTACGGTGAAACGCGAGGGCGAGCAGCCGCCGCGGCGCCATTCGTACGAACAGCGGCAGCAGAATGGCCCAGAGCGCGTAGAAGCGCAGGATGTCGAAGCACCACAGGAGCCAGCCGTGCAGGGCGCCGATCGCGAACAGCCAGAAGATCCTGCGGTAGAAGAGCCGCGTGGGTGACCCGCCCCGGGCTCGGGCCCGGCTCAGAAACAGCCAGAAGCTGATGCCGAAGAGGATGGAGAAGAGGCCCATGAATTTGTTTTCGACAAAGAACTGCTCGAGAAAATAGGCGAGCCGGTCGAGCGGTCCGCCGAAGAGCGCCGTGCGTTGCTCCCGGGTCATGTAGGTGATCCCCGAGAAGATCAGCAGGTTCGCCCAGAAGACGCCGAGGAGGGCGAAGCCCCGGAGGGAATCGACGAAGTCGAGACGCCCGGCGGCCGCGCTCGCTCCCGTCCTTCACGACCGATGCGAGGCTACTGAACTGCGATGGCGAGGAAGAGCAGGTACGGGTTGATCGCGACGCCGGCCTTGAAGTTGTCGTCTTCCTCGGCGAGCCGGGTGATCGAGAAGTGCAGGTGCGGGCCGCTGGCGTGGCCGGTTCGGCCGACCTGCGCAATGACCTGGCCCTTTTCGACGCGGTCGCCGACCTTCAGGCCCTTCTTGTACTTGGAGAGGTGGCAGTAGTACAGGAGGTACTTCCCGCTCGTGTCCTTCTGGTAGACCGAGATGCCGCCCCGCTTCTCGCGGCGCAGCGTGATGATCTCTCCGTCGGCGGCGGCCACGACCGGCGTGCCCTTCGGCGCTCCGATGTCGATGGCGAGGTGCTTGCGGTGGCGGCCCCGCGAGTTGAGGAACGAGTCGCGCAGTTTGCTCGAGTCGACGCCCTCGACCGGGATCTGGACCCCCGCCGAAAGGAGGTCGGAGAGGTCCACGTCCTCCGGACGCATCTTCGACTCTGACGACTTGGGTCTCAGGAGCGATCCGAAGCTCCTCGCGGCGCGAGCGAGGGGGTTCTCCTCCGCCTCGGGCATGTCGTCGACGGCGCTGTCCGTTTCGGGGGTTTCGGAGTCGGTTTCGTGGACGTGGGCCTCGAGCACGACGTCGAAGGGATCGCACTCCGGACGGGGGTAGTCGACCACCTCGGGCGGCAGGAACGGCCCGTAGAAGGCCGGCTGCTCGACGGCCACCCGGTCGACGACGACGGCGCCGCCGGACTGGCGGGTCTTCTTCGAACGCTTCGAACCCGACTTGACGGTCTTCTTCTTGACGGAGGAGCTCTTCCTCTTGACGGAGGAGCTCTTCTTCGACGTCGCCGTCGTGGAGACGGTGGTCTTGGACGTCGATCCACCCTTGGACGCGGGCTCCGCCTGAAGTGGAGCGCCGGGAGCCAGGAGAAGGATCGCGGCCAAAGCAGCCGCCGAGATACCCGAGAAGTGGAGCACGGAGGGGATTATCCGAACGAGCCCCCGCCCCGTCAACCCAAAAAGTTCTTGGGGCTCATATGGTTATGCTGGATCAGCATAACCCGGGCACGATCGAGTCAGGGCGTCCCAGGTCGCGCATCCGGACGCGGCTGAGAGTCGCCCCTCAGGCGCGCTCCTGATAGCTGTTGTCGCGCGTATCGATCTTGATCCGGGTGCCGGCCTCGATGAACTGCGGAACCATGACCTGCAGTCCGGTTTCGAGCGTCGCCGGCTTGTAGGACGCGGAGGCCGTGGCGCCCTTCATGCCCGGCTGCGTCTCGATGACCTTCAAAGTCACCGTGTTGGGCAGCTCGATGCCGACGGGGTTCTCGTCGTAGAAGTCGACGTGAATCGCGGTGTTGGGCAGCAGGTACTTCATCTGCTCCCCGATGACCTCGTCCGAGAGGGTCACCTGGTCGTAGCTGGTCTGGTCCATGAAGTGGTGGCCGGCGGCGTCCGAGTAGAGGTACTCCATCTCCCGCTCGTCGAGCGAGGCCTTCTCGACGCGGTCCGTGGAGCCGAAACGGTGCTCGTTCATGGAGCCCGAGCGGACGTTCCGCATCTTGGCCTGGACGAAGCCGCGGAGGTTCCCGGGGGTCTTGTGGACCATGTCGTGGACGCGGTGCAGCTCGCCGTTGTGGATGATGAGCATGCCGCTCCGAAGCTGGGTCGCCGGAATCATCGCCATAGATGCCTCACTCCCCGAAAAAGACCGCGAAATCTACCACACGTCGCGAGGGCGGCCGAAACGAAACGGCCCGGGGTCGCCCCGGGCCGCACGAAAGAAGCGCGTTGGAATCCCTAGTCCCGGACGACCCGGCGCAGCCCGCGGCGGATCCGCCCCGGGCCCGAGGCGTCGGGCATCTCCAGCGAGAACCCGCGCACGGCGCCGGTGCGCTCGAGCAGATCGCGCCACATCTCCAGGCTGTAGCCCCCCTCTCCCCCGCCCCGGACGCCCGCGCCGGTCTGCGGCACGTTGGGCGTGAAGAGGACGTGACTCAAATCGGCCGGCGGGATCTCGAGGCCGAGCTCGGCGTTCATCGCGTTGATGAACGTCTGGGCCACGATCGAGTATCCGATCGAGGACGGATGGACCCCGTCGGCCGAGAAGATTCCTCCGCTCAGGAACGACGAGGAGAGGCTGATTCCGCCGATATGGTACCCATGGGCGTTGATCTCGTCGAAGCTCTCGTTGATGTCGACGAGGACCCCGCCCACGCCCGCGATCTGCGCCTCGATCGTGTGGTTATACGCCGCGATGTACTCCTCGATGCCCGCGACTTCGTCGGGATAGAGAAGGACTCCGGGAACGAGGGTCTGGGGAAGGATGAACGCACCGTCGGGAAGAGGATTGCCGGTTCCACCGAGAGCCACCGGCACGCCAATCCCCTGGGCGAGGAGGGCCCGGGCGGGGAGCGTCACGAGGGTCCCGTCGGGCACGGGACAGCCGTGATCGGGCGCCACCGGAACGCATGGATACGCGTCGTTACCGGGCCCGAGGACTGGCGTCGAGCCTCCGGGGATGGTGAGCCGGGAGGGAACCGTCGTGGTGAACGGGATCGCCGTCACGTCCGGAACGTTGCCGGCCACGATGCTCCGTCCGGGAACCGCGATGTTCGCGAGAACTTCCGCGTAGTTCGCATCAAAGACGTCCGGGGGCGTCGCCGTAACGCCCGGGAGGAAGATCCCCGCGGTCGCGGCAGTGAGGATGTCGTTCGAGCCGATCCAGAGCGTGATCAGGTCCGGACTCAGGAGATTGGCCTCGGTCACGGCGTTCATGCCGTCGAACGGCGAGCCCGGGACGTTGCGCAGCACCAGGGCCGCGAACCGCACGACGGTCGTTGTGCTGTTGGGATCGCCGTGCGTCAGGTCGACGAGATCGCCGACGTTGGCCCCGGGAATCCCGAGGTTGTCGTAGGGCCGGGCCAGGGTGGAGTTCAGCGGCTGGCCCATCTGCGAGATCGCGCCGACCGTGATGGCGTTGTTGGCGACGACCGCTCCGAGGCACGGAGGCCCCACGAGCGGGCTGGTCAGCGCGAGCTCCTGGACGAGCGGCTGCTCGAAGTCCGTCATGTGGAGCGCCGCCGCGAGGACCGCCGGGAACGACGCTTCCTGATTCCGCTCGACGAGGCAGCTGCCCTGGATGCCCGCCGTGAGGCTGTCGCCGAGCGCGACGTAGTGCGCGAACT
This sequence comes from uncultured Acidobacteriota bacterium, assembly GCA_963782585.1. GTDB lineage: Bacteria > Acidobacteriota > Thermoanaerobaculia > UBA5066 > Gp7-AA6 > DAHUXD01. Next base: position 176,338 of record CAWAKL010000010.1, on the reverse strand, counting down.
GGGCCGAGACCGGCGCGGCGGCCAGAGCGAGGATCGCGGCGGCCGGACCGAGGGAACGCAGCATCTTCTTCATCGCTTCCTCCGCCCTAAAGGGCCAACCGGATGCCGGCCGTCAGAACGAGGCCGGTCTCCTTGTAGGTACCGAAATAGTTGTCGGTCTGCGGCGTCGGCGGCAGGATGGCGCGCTCCTTGAACTTGAGGAGCAGGGCCCCGATGTCGAACCCCCAGCGCTCGCAGTTGTAGCCGAAGCCGGCCGTGTACACGTTCCGATCCGAATCGGGCAGGAGCGGGCCGACGTCGAAATCGGGCTGGGGGGTGTTGTCGTAGTAGTAGCCGATGCGGACCGCCCACGGGCCGAATCCCTTCTCCAGTCCCGCCCGGTAGGCCCAGCTGTCTTCCCAGAGCGGCGCGCGGAACACGTCCCGGCCCGCGAGGGTCGGGAAGATGATCTCGAGGCTCTCGAATCGGGACCACTCCGTCCAGTCCGCCTCGAGCGCCAGGAGCCACTGGTTACCGAGCTCGATGCCGAGGCCGAGGTTGACGCTCGAGGGAAAGTCGATCGACGTCTCGACGGGAGGGTTACCGGTCGGAAGCGACGCCGCCACGAGCGCGTCGAGCGCGGCGTTGCCCGTCGGGCGCTGGGTGAACGTCGCCTCGCCTTCGTAGTCGATGTCGATCGCCGAGCGGTACGCGGCGCCGATCGTGATCGCCTCGACGGGCTTCCACATGATGCCGGCGTTCCAGCCCCAGCCGCCGTTGGAGAGCAGCTCGCTGTTGAGCTTGACGTGCGCGACCGGCACGACCGAGCCGGTGAACGGATTGATGGCGGCCTGGTTGCGCTCGAGCTGGACCTTGGAGAACCGGTAGTCGACGCCGGCCGCGATGGACAGCTGCGGGAAAAGCCGGTACGAGAAGTTGAGGTTGGTGTCGAGGGACTGGATGACCGCGTTCTGCGAGATGAACTGGCCGGTGTAGCTCGTGTTCGGGTTGTCCCACTTCAGCCCGAGGCCGTACTGGGCGAAGCCCCCGACGCCGACGTTGAGCTCCTGGGTCAGGGGGAGGACGAGGTAGCCGTCGGGGAAGAAGTACCAGTTGTTCTCCATGGACTCGAGAACACCCGCGCCCGGGAAGGGAGCCGAGCCCGCGAGCTCCCCTTCCAACCGGGTCAGGAAGTTCACGCCGACGTAGCCCTCGAAGTGGGTCATCCAGCCGATGCCCGCGGGGTTGTAGAAGATCGACGTCGGATCGCCTCCGACGCCCGCATAGGCGAGGCCCATGCCGGTCGCCCGGGCGCCGTGCGTCATGACCTGGAAACCCGAGGAGAACGCGTTAGAGCTGACGAGCAGGGCCGCGGCCGCGGCCAGCAGGGCGAGACGAAGGCGGGGCACCCGGACGCGAAGACGCTGTCTCACGTTGGTCCTCCCTCGCTTGTATCTGGAAAACTCGCGAATCGAAGCGGACGGTTGGCACTGGCCTCGAAATCTAGACCGCCGCGTAGCGAAAGTCAAAGGAAGCCGGGCGCGGGCGGCGGCTTAGAATCAGCGACGAGTTGAGTAACGAGAGTGAATTGCCGACGCGGGACGGATCGACCGGGCGGACGAGCGTCCGCGAGGCCCCGGTCACCGTCGGCACGATCCTCGGCGACCGCTACCGCATCGAGGCCGTTCTCGGTTTCGGAGGAATGGGCGTCGTCTATCGCGCCCGAGACCTGAAGCTCGACCAGGAGATCGCGCTCAAGCGCATCCGGCCCGACCGCGTCTCGCCCGAGCGGCGGGAGACGCTCCGCCGCGAGATCATCCTGTCGCGCCGCGTCACCCACCCGAACGTCTGCCGCGTCTACGACCTCACCGAGATCTCCGGCGAAGAGTTCGTCTCCATGGAGTACATCGCCGGCCACACGCTCAAGGACCTCGAGGAGCGGGAGCGCATGCTGCCGCTCGGCCGCGGCCTCGCGATCGCCAAGGGCATCTGCGGGGGGCTGGCCGCCGCCCACCGCATCGGCGTCCTCCACCGCGACCTCAAGCCCGAGAACGTGATCGTCGGCGAAGACGGCGAGCCTCGCCTGATGGACTTCGGCATCGCCGTCGAATCCGCGCTCTACACCGGCGAGCCGGGCGACACCGTCCCCGGCACCCCCCAGTTCCTGGCACCGGAGCTCCTGCAGGGAGCCATGCCGACCCAGAGAAGCGACGTCTACGCGATGGGCGTGCTCCTCTTCGAGATGTTCACCGGCCGCGTTCCCTTCGACGACAACGACACGGCGAAGCTGGTGCGCCGCGTCATCTCGGAGAAGGCGCCGAAGATCGAGACGCTCCGGCCGGATCTGCCGCCGGAGCTCCGCGACATCCTCGAGCGGGCGATCGCCAAAGACCCCGACGCCCGCTTTCCCGACGCCACGGCGCTCTCCGACGCGATCTCGGCCTTCGAGGGCCAGGTCCTCGACCGCGTGCTCGCCGAGGTCTCCGTGACCCGCGCCCGGATGGTCAAGCTGATGGTCATCCTCGAGGCGAATAAGTCGCTCGCCGCGACCTTCGATCCGACCGAGACGCTCCGCATCATCCTGAGGACCGCGACCTCCGAGACCGACGCCGAGCGCGGAACGATCTTCCTCCGCGAGCCGGGCTCGGACGAGCTCGTCAGTCAGATCCTGGAGGGCGGCTCCGTCAACCCGATCCGCCTGCCGGTCGGAACCGGGATCGCGGGCACCGTCGCGAAGACCGGCCAGGTGATCAACAGCGTGGACGTGTACCGGGACGCGCGCTTCGACAAGCGGACGGACTCGCAGTCCGGCTTCAAGACGCAGTCCATCCTGGCCGCTCCCCTCCGCACGCCCCGCGGGGAGATCGTCGGCGTCATCGAGGTCCTGAACAAGCGGCGCCGAAATTTCACCAAGGAGGACGAGGAATTTCTCTCCGAGGTCGGCACGCACGCCGCCCTGGCCGTCGGGAGCGTGCGCGAGCACGTCGAAGCCGTGCGCCAGGCCCGCCGCGAGGGCGCCGCCGCGGTCCTCCGCGCCGTCTCGCCGCTTCTGAACCCCACGGCCTGGCCCGAGACTCCCGGCTTCGAGTCCGCGCCGCTCCGCTGGCGATCCGATCAGCCGGGGCTTTCGGTGTATGCCGTCGACACACGGCCCGAATCCCTCGCCCTCCTTCTCGTCGAGGACGCGCGCGAGCTCGAGGAGTCCGTCGCGCCGATCGTTCGCGCCTCGCGCGCCGCCCGCGCCCATCTGTCGGGCGCGGCCCCGGCCGAGGTCGTGCGACGCGCGGCGGAGGCGGATCCGGGTTGCGCGGTGACCGCCGCGCGCTGGGTGGGCGGGCGGCTGTCCCTCGCGTCGCGCGGCGCGCCGGTGCCCTTCGTCCTCCGCTTCGGCCGGCCGGTGCCCTTCGAGATCCGGGAGTCCGGCGGCATCGCCGAAGCCGCGCTCGAGACCGCGGCGAACGACCTCCTCGTCATCGCCTCGCGGGGATTCTTCGCGCTCCAGTCGTCCGGCGGGTCCGCCGCGACGGCGACACCGGACGAGCAGGCGATCCATAGGCTCGCCCGCGGCGGCGAGACCCAGGCCCTTCCCGCGGCGTTTGCGGCTCTCGTCTCCGAGTGGAAGAGGTTGGGGATTGCGCCGGGTGCCCGCGACGTCCTGCTGCTCGCGGCGAAGCGGCTGCCGGCGCCTCCGCCTCTCTAAAGCGGAAGCTCGCCGACGTCGTAGACGACCCGGCCCTCTTCGATCCGCGCGAACTTCGGCAACGCGTGCTCACGCGCCGACGTGGCCGAGAGGACGTCGAGGACCTCCACGCCGCGGGCGACGAGCGCGTCGGCAATCAGCGAACGGTGGCATCTCCAGGGCACGGCCTCCGCGCAGAGCAGGGCCGGCCGGCTCCCGCGAGCGAGCTCGAGAATGCGCGCGAGACCGGTCTCGAACTCGGGCGTGTCCATGAAGTCGGCGTAGCCCCGGAAGCCCTCCTCGCGCCACGCCGTGTGCCGGGAGTCTGTCCGGGGCTTCCGCCTCCCGCCGAGCTCGGGAAGACCCGCGTAGGCGATCCCGGCTTCCGAGAGAGCCCGGGCCAGCGGCTCGGCGTCGAAGTGGGGCCACTTGCGGGAGACCGGATAGCGGCGGACGTCGAGGATCCGGTCGATCGAGTGCGACTGCAGGATCGCGAGGAAGTCGGCGAGAGGACGGTTCGAGTGGCCGACCGTGAAGAGAGTCAAGCGTCGAGAGTCTAGGGTCGAGGGTGGAGACACGGCAAATTCAACTCTCGACCCTTGACCCTCGACCCTCGACTTTCCTCTAAGGCAGCACCGACAGCGCCAGGGCCCCCGGCCCTCCGTGCGCTCCGAGCGCCGGCCCGCACTCGACGATCATGACGTCGGACTCGGGGTAGCGCTGGCGGATCTCGCGCGCCATCTCTTCGGCCACGTCTTCCGCGTCGCAGTGCGCGACCCCGAAGCGCCGGGACGCGCTCGCGCGTTCGCCGGCCTCCTCGAAGAGGAGCTTGAGCACCTTGCGCCTCGCGGCGTCGTAGCCGCGCGCCTTCGCGGCCGGCTCGGCCTTGCCTTCCTTGGAGATCTCCAGGATCGGCAGAAGCCCGAGGAGCTTCGCGACGAGCCCCTTCAGCGGCGAAACGCGCCCGCCGCGGACGAGGTGCGTCAGCGTCGGAACGGCGACGAAGGTCCGGACGCGCGCGGCCGTGTCGCGCGCCACCGCGGCGACCTCCTCGGCGCTCTTGCCCGCTGCCGCCGCCTCCGCCGCCGCGCGGACGACGAGGCCGAGGCCGACCGAGACGTTCCTGCTGTCGACGTGCGTGATCTGCGTCTTCTCCACCGGGCGCGCGCCGACGAGGGCCGCCTGGTAGGTCCCCGACACCGCCGACGACAGATGGACCGAGACGATGGAGCCGGCGTGCGCGGCGACGTTGCGGTAGACCTGCGTGAAGTCAGCAGGCGGGGGCTGCGAAGTCTTCGGCGCCTGGTCGGTCACAGCGAACCGCGCGTAGAACTCGGCCGGCGTAATCGTCACCTTGTCGAGGTAGTTCTCGGAGCCGAAGTACACGCGGACCGGCACGACGCCGACGCCGAGCTCCTCGAGCATCGTCGGTGGCAGGTCGCAGGTCGAGTCCGTGACGATCCCCACGCGGGAGGCGCGGTTCTGATCGAACCGCGATTCGTGCTGCGCCCGCATGTCCTCGATCTTCGTCTGCGCGACGGCGGCGAAGCGGGCGGCCACGGCAAAGAGCTTTTCCGGCTCGTTCGTGTGCACGTGGAGTCGAACGCGCGCCGAGCCCCCCGCGAGGACGATGGAGTCGCCGAGAAGCGCGACCTCGCGCCGCAGCGCGTCCCGGTCGATGGCGTCGCCTTCGAGCAGGGCCTCGGTGCAGTAGCGAAAGAGGATGGACTCGGGCGTCTTGTCGAAGATGGCCGCCCGGACTTCTTCCGGTTCGACCGGCGGCGGCATGAACCGCGCCGCCTCGCGGAGGTACTTCACGATGCCTTCGAGCAGGTACACGAATCCCTGCGCGCCGGCGTCGACGACACCGGCCTTCTCGAGGACCTTCATCTGCTTGGGCGTGTTCTGGAGCGACGTGCGCGCCGTCTTCAGCGACTCGGGCAGCAGCACGCCGAAGTCGGCGACGTCCGTGGCCCGGTCCGCGACGTGGCGCGCCCAGTCGCGGATGACCGTGAGGATCGTTCCCTCCACGGGCCGGGCGATCGCGCTGTACGCCGACTCCGAAGCCTTGACGACGGCGGCGCCGAAGGCGCGGGTCGTCACGCGCGGCGAGTCGGGCAGTCCTTCGGAGAAGCCCGTGAAGAACTGGGCCAGGATCGCCCCGGAGTTGCCCCGTGCCCCGCCGATCGCCTGGTCCGCCAGGGCCTTCGACATCTCGCGAACGTGTCTCTGCCGGATGCGGGAAATGCCGGCCGCGACCTTCTGGAGCGTCGAGGCGACGTTCGTGCCGGTGTCGCCGTCGGCCACCGGAAAGACGTTGATCTTGTTGAGGGCCTCGGCGCGCTCGGCGACGAAGTGCGCGCCGGCGATGACCGCGCGCGAGAGCCGGTTGCCGTCGAGGTAGCCGATCGCGATCAAGGCTTGATGGTCGCCGGGTATCCGTCCGGCGTCCGGGTCGTGCTGGCCGACGTCCGGTATTCCTCCGCGACGGCCGGCAGGCGGTCGAGATAGAAGAGGACCACGCCGCAGCCCATGCACGCCCACGGGAAGACCTTCTCGACGCCCCACGAGAAGAGCCCCGTCCGCCACGGTTTCTTCCAGAAGTAGGACGTGTAGCCGGACGTATTCGAGCGCGAGCGCAGCATCTCGCCCCCGCAGAGCGGGCACTTACGGTGGAAGGCGTCGCTCATGTCGCTCGTGGGGCGAAGAATATCAGGGCCCCGGGCCCCTCCGCCCTACGGCTTGGCGGCCGTCTTCGGCAGAATCCGGGTGATCTCCGCCGCCTTCTGCCTCGCGGCGGCCGTAATGTCCGGGTCGGGGCTCTCGGCCGCCACCTTCTGGAACGCCGCGAGGGCGGCGCGGTAGTCGCGCTTGTTGTAGAGCGCGACCGCCGCGTTGTAGTCGGAGGCCGCGCGCTTGAGCGCCGCGGTCTTGCGCAGATCCTCCCGATACTTCTCCATCCGGGCGCGAGTCTCTCCGCCCGTCTCGTTCATGAGAGGGTCGAGCTTCGCCAGGGCCTCGTCGAACCGGGCGGCGGCGACGAGCTCGTTGATCTCCGCGACGCGCGCGTCGAAGTCGCTCACGGCCCGGCTGCTGGCGGGCGACGCCGCGGCCTTCGGTCCGGCCGTCTCCGCGCGGAGGGCCTCGCCCCGCGCCTTGTCTCCCTTCTGCTCGTAGAGCGCGGCCAGGTCGATCGGGACGCTCTTGTTCGAAGGGAGCCGCTTCCTCGCCGTCTCGAGGGCGGCGATGCCCTCATCGACGTTCGCTCCGCGGGGCTCCATGCGGTAGGTGCGTCCGAGGAGGGCGAGCGCCTCGGCGAAATCGGGGTTGAGCTCCGCGCTCTTGCGGAGGGCCGCGCGCGCCGCCTCGAGCTCCGCCCGGGTTTTCGGGTCCAGGTTCTCGGTGTTGTAGGAGGTCTCCATCAGCGCCTCCCACCGGGCCCGGCCGTCGGCGTAGTAGACACGGAAGTCGGTCGAGCCCGCCTCGGCCGCGCGGCGCAGAAAAGCCGCGGCCTCGTCCTTTCGTTCCTGCTCCTTGCGGACGAACCCCATGCCCGCGAGCGCACCCGCATTCGACGGATTCGACGCCAGGGCTGCCTGGTAGTAGCGCTCGGCGTCGGGAAGCTCGTCCATCCGGCCATGACAGAGGAGGTCGCCGAGTCGGACGAGCACCGCGTCATAGCTCATCGGGGTCACGCGGGCCTCGGTGGGCGGTTTGAGCTCGGCGAATTGCAAACGGTTGAAGAAGTAGCGCCGGCTGCGGATGTAGGCCACGAGCTCGCCGAACATGGTCGCGTAGTCGATGCCGAAGGCCTCGCGAAACGCCTCGTCCTGAGGCCGGCCCTGCTTCATGAGCGTCAGGAAGCGGCCGAGCTGCGCCTTCCGGTCGGGTTGGCTGTGGATGATGTAGTGCAAGAGGGCCCAGGACTCGGCGTAGAAGAGGCGGCGCTTGTAGCGATCGGTGTATTCCGGATCGGCGCGCTCGACGGCGAAGAGGCGGTCGAGCGGAATCAGCATCGACTCGCGTAGCAGGTCGAGATCATCCTCCCTGATCTTTCCCGTGTGCGCCTCGTTCCCTTCCGTGCGGAAGGTGCTGTAGTACCCGGCCACTCCCACCTCGTACCAGAGCGGCTGCGGTGGAAAGTTGGCACTCAGGAAGTCGTAGACGTACGCGTGATAGATGTTCGGCCGCGGGTCCGAATTCCAGGCCGCCGAGAGCGAGATGTAGTTGCCGTCCGGACTGTAGTAGGTGTAGCCGGACGCGGGAATCGGCTTTCCGTCCTCGTGCGGCAGGTAGGGCTCGAGGGCCTGGTGCGTCTTGAAGACGTAGATCCAGGTCGGCACCGGAGCGTTCGCGACCGTCGCGCCGGTCAGGGCGACGAGCACGGCGCGCAGCCGCTCCATCTCGAGGCCGACCTCTTTCGTCTTGGACTCGTTGGCGTTGCCGTAGAGCGTGAAGTTCCGCGTGCGAACTTCTATCCAGCGATCGCTCTTCGACGGCAGGGGCCGCACGAACTCCGCGGCGCAGAGTGCGCGCGCGACGAACAACCAGGCGAGGCTGAGACCGAGGCGGCTGTTCAGGCCTCCAGCATAACGCCGCCGGGCGCGGAGGGCGACGTCGACGGCGACGGGCGGCCTAAGGGCGCCAGCGCAGGACCAGTTTCTTGGCTGCGCCGACCTCATCGACCCGCTTGACGGGGGTCGAGTGGGGCGCCGCCCGGACGAAGTCCGGCGCCTCCGCGCACTCCCGGGCGATCTCGCGCATGGCCCGGATGAAGGCGTCGAGTCCCGGTTTGCCCTCGGTCTCCGTGGGCTCGATCATGAGGGCCCCGTGGACGATGAGCGGGAACGACACGGTCGGCGGATGGAACCCGTAGTCCATGAGCCGCTTCGCGATGTCCATGTTCGAGACGCCGTGCTCGGTCTGGCGCTTGTCCGAAAACACGACCTCGTGCATCGAGGGGGCGTCGTACTTGAGGTGATAGGTGTCCGCGAGGCTCGCGCGGACGTAGTTGGCGTTGAGGACCGCGCCGCGGGCCACCTCGCCGATCCGGTTTCCGTACGCCGCGATGTAGGACAGCGCGCGCACGAACATGCCGAAGTTGCCGAGGAAAGTGCGGAGGCGTCCGATCGAGTCGGGACGGTCGGCGTCGAGAAAGAAACTCCCGTCGGCGCGCCGCTCCACGGTCGGCCGCGGAAGGAACGGCACGAGCCGCTCGGCGACGGCCACGGGCCCCGAGCCGGGCCCTCCGCCGCCGTGCGGCGTCGAGAACGTCTTGTGGAGGTTCATGTGCATGACGTCCACGCCCATGAGCCCCGGCTTGGCCACGCCCACGAAGGCATTGAAGTTGGCGCCGTCGCAGTAGAGGTAACCGCCCTTGTCGTGGACGATCCGCGCGATGTCGAGGATCCGGTCCTCGAACACTCCGAGCGTGTTCGGGACCGTGAGCATGAGCGCGGCGACGTCTTCGGTCATCGCGGCTTCGAGCACCGCCAGATCGATCGTGCCGCGTGGGTTCGACTTGAGCTCCCGGACCTTGTAGCCGGCGAAGTGCGCGGAGGCCGGGTTCGTGCCGTGCGCCGAATCGGGGATCAGGACGGTCGTCCGGGCGCGGCCGGCCTTCTCGAGAGCCTTGCGCACCATCAGGATGCCGGCGAGCTCGCCCTGGGCCCCGGCCGAGGGCTGCAGCGTGACGCGCGAGAGCCCCGTCAGCTCCGCGAGGATCCGTTCGAGAGTCCAGGCGAGCTCGAGGGCGCCCTGCGAGACGGACTCGGGGGCGAGAGGGTGCGCCGCGGCGAAGCCCGGGAGCCTCGCCATCTCCTCGTTCGTCCGCGGGTTGTGCTTCATCGTGCAGGAGCCCAGCGGATAGAGCCCCTGGTCGATCGAGAAGTTCAGGCGCGAGAGGCGCGTGAAGTGGCGCGCGACCTCGACCTCGGTGATCTCGGTCTCGCCTTCGATCTCGCCGCGCCGGAGGCCCTCCGGGATGGCGAGAGCTGCGGGCACGTCGAGCGGCGGCAGCGAGTAGCCGACCTTCCCCTCGCCGGAGCGCTCGAAGACGAGGGACTCGGCGCGGGGTTCCGGACGCGGGTTCGCATTCATGCTGTCGGCGGCCTTCTCAGCTTTTTCGCGGATCTCGACGCTCACGACGGGCTCCCCGAAGCCGAGAGGGCGGCGACGAGATGGTCCATCTCGGCACGCGTGTTCATTTCGGTCGCCGCCACGAGGAAACGGTTCCGGTCGGCGGCGTCGTAGCGGGAGAGCGGGATTCCGGCCAGGATCTTCCGCGCGGCGAGCCGGTCGATCAGCGCGGCCGCGTCCTCCGGAGTTCGACCAGGAACTCGTTGAACGTCGGTCCCGTCAACGGAATCCGGAAGCCCGGGATCTTCGCGATCTCGCCCTTCAGGTACTCCGCCTTCGCGTGGCTCTGGAGGGCGACCTCGCGCAGGCCCTTCTTGCCGAGAAGCGACATGTGGATGTTCGAGGCCAGCGCCATCAGGCCCTGGTTCGTGCAGATGTTCGACGTCGCCTTTTCCCGGCGGATGTGCTGCTCGCGCGTCGAGAGCGTCAGGCAGAACGCGCGCCGCCCGTCGACGTCGCGGGTCTCTCCGACGAGGCGTCCCGGGATTTGCCGCTGGTGCTCGGTGCGGCAGGCGAGAAAGCCGAGGATCGGACCGCCGAGGTGCATGGGGACGCCGAGGGACTGGAGCTCGCCGCACGCGATGTCGGCGCCCCCCTCCCCCGGAGACTTGAGCAGGGCGAGCGACGTCGCCTCGGCGACCACCGCGACCGACGCGGCGCCCGCCGTCTTCGCCGCGGCCGAGCCGACGGACCAGTCCTCGACGACTCCGTAGAAGTTCGGCGACTGCACGGCCACCGCGAAAGTCGTCGCGTCGGCGGCGGCCGCGAGGGCCGTCGGATCGATCGCGCCGTCGGTACCGAGGCGCACCTCGACGATCTCGAGACCGAGGTTCGCGAAGTAGGTGCGAACCGTCTCGCGGTAGTCGGGATGGATCGCCGGCCGAAAGAACGACGCGCGTCTTCCCCTTCGACAGCCGTTCGGCCATCAGCAGCGCCTCGACCAGCGCCGACGCGCCCTCGTAGAGCGACGCGTTCGCGACGTCGAGGCCGGTCAGCAGGCAGACGTGCGTCTGGAACTCGAAGATGGTCTGCAGCGTGCCCTGCGAGACCTCGGGCTGGTAGGGCGTGTACGACGTCAGCCACTCCGCCCGGTAGAGCATCTGGTCGCGCGATCGCCGAGACGTAGTGGGTGTAGACGCCGCCGCCCAGAAAGAACGCGGTGTCGCGGGCGTTGGCGTTTCTGGCCGCGAGACCGCCGAGGAACCGGCGGATCTCGATCTCCGAGAGGGGATCCGGCAGGTCCGGCGCCTGGCGCACGTGGCGGGCACGGTCGCGAAGAGGTCGTCGATGGAGTCGACGCCGATCGCGGCGAGCATCTCCCGCCGCTCGGCGTCCGACTGCGGGAGGAACTTCACTTCGCCTGCTCTTCCTCGCGCACGTAGGCCGCGTAGGCCTCGGCCGACATCAGCTTGGCGATCTCCTCGTCGGTCGAAAGCTTGACCTTGATGAGCCAGCCGTCGCCCTGGGGATCGTCGTTGACGATGCCGGGCTCGGAGACCGCGCCCTTGTTGATCTCGACGACCTCGCCGGAGACCGGCGAGAAGAGCTCCGAGACCGCCTTGACGGACTCGACCGTCCCGAACTCGTCGTCGGCGTTGTAGACGTGCCCGACCTCCGGCAGCTCGACGATACACGACGTCGCCGAGCTGTTTCTGGGCGTGGTCCGTGATCCCGATCGTGCCGATGTCGCCGTCCACCTGGACCCACTCGTGGCTCTTCGCTGTAGTGCAGGTCGTCCATCATGCCTTCCCTTCCTCTTGTAGAACGGTGTCGGGACGACGCGCGCGGCGGCGCCGCGCCCGCGGATGTCCACCTTGAACTCCGTCCCGACGGCCGACTTGCCGCGGCGGAAGAAGCGCCAGGCCGATCGGCTTGTCGAACGTCGGCGAATGCGTGCCGGAGGTCACGACGCCCATCTCCGGCCGCCGTCGACGCCGGATAGCCGTGGCGCGCGATGCCGCGGTCGATCATCTCGAAGCCGACCAGCTTGCGCGGCACGCCGGCGGCCTTCTGCGCGGCGAGGACGTCGCGGCCGAGGAAGTCGCCCTTGTCGAGCTTCACGATCCAGCCGAGGTCGGCCTCGTAGGCCGTGACCGTGTCGTCGATGTCGTTGCCGTAGAGGGCCATCTTCGCCTCGAGGCGCAGCGTGTCGCGCGCGCCGAGGCCGCACGGCATCACGCCGTCGGCCTCGAGCAGCTTCCGGAAGATGCGCCGGCGTCCTCGGGCCGGCAGTAGACCTCGAAGCCGTCCTCGCCGGTGTAGCCGGTGCGCGAGACGATCGCCGCGCAGCCGTCGACCTTTCCCTCGAGAAAGCCGTAGTACTGATGGCCCGAGGGGTCGGGGTCCGTGACGCGGCCGAGCAGCGCCCGCGGCCTTCGGCCCCTGGACGGCGAGCTGGGCGTAGCGGTCGCTGTGGTTCTCGACGCGCACGTCGCCGCGCGCCCGCTCCGTCGCCCAGGCGAAGTCCTTGTCGATGTTGCCGGCGTTGACGACGAGCGAGGTAGTCGTCCGCCGCCTTCCGGTAGACGAGGAGGTCGTCGACGAAGTCCCCCGCTCGGTTAGAAACGCCGTGTAGTGAATGCGCCCGTCGGCGAGCTTCGCGACGTCGTTCGGCGTCAGCGCCTGGAGGCTCGCGAGCGCGTCCGGCCCGACACGCGGAACTCGCCCATGTGCGAGACGTCGAAGAGCCCGACGCGCTCGCGGACGGCGCGATGCTCCTCGAGGATGCCCGCGTACTGGACCGGCATCTCCCAGCCGCCGAAATCGACCATCCGCGCGGAGAGGCTCCGATGCAGCGCGTAGAGAGGCGTCCGCTTGAGTGCGGCGGGCGCGGTCGCGGGGGCCGACATGAGGATCGAGAAACTAGCACAAGGCTCGCGCTTCCGGCCAAAACCGCCGGCCGCCATAGAATCCGGGCAAATGCGTGCGACTTCGACGAGCGACGCCCGGAGCGGGGCCGGCACGGACCGGCCGTGACGGACTCGCCGGCCGAACGGGCGCGGGTCGCGGCGCGGCGGTGTGAATCGGCCGGCCTTTCCGGCGAGGCGGACATGCTCTTCCGCCTCGCCGAGACCCTCGAGGCGCAGGATCGGGCCGCCGCCGCCGCCTCGTTCGCGCGGGTCCTCCTGTCGGCCGGCCGCGTCGACCAGGCCCGGCCCTTCGCCCTCGACGGCAACGATCCGGTGCTCGTGGCCCGGCTGCTTCTCGAGGCCCACGACTTCGGCGAGGCCCGCCGCCTCCTCGACGAGGCGCGCCGCCGCGACCCTTTCGATCCCCGCATCGCCTCGGCCCGCGGCCGGCTCGGGTTTCTCGAGAAGCGGTTCGCGGAAGCCGTGCGGGACCTGCTCGAGGCCGCGCTCCTGCGCCCGGACGGCCTGCCGGACGGCGGCGACCGCCGGTTCCTGCGCGCGGCCCGCGCTCTCGCGCCCGCGGAAATCCCGTCCTGGCCGGAGGCGGTGGCCGCGGCGCGCGACCGGCTGACCGCGGAGGCCGAGAAGCGGGTCTCCGGCGTCGCGTGGCCGGACCGCTCGGCGGATCTCCTGCGGTCCCTCGTCCGCCGCCGGGGCGCCGCTTCCGAAGGCGTGCTCGACCGCGCGCGGCGTCTCGCCGAGATGCCGGCCCTCCAGGGCCTCGAGGAGAGCGCGATCTTCGCCGCGGCGGCGGCCGGCGAGCTCCGGCGGCTCGCCACGGGAAGCCCCCTCTACCGGAGCGGCGAATCCTCGGGAGAGATCTCGTTCGTCATGCAGGGCACCCTCGACCTCGTGCGGCCCACGCCCGTCGGCGACCAGCCCATGGGCGAAGCGCAACCGGGCGATCTCGTGGGCGAGGAAGCGCTCGTCGGAGCGCCGCGCACGTGCGACGCCCGGGCGCGGGGACCGGTCACGCTGCTCGGTTTCACGGTCGACTTCTTCTCCTCGGATCCCGACCGCGCCGTGTGGCTGCGCTACCTGCGGGCGCGCCTCGCGCGCCGGCTCGCCCGCTTGAACGACCTCTTTCGCAAGTTCTTTCCGGACGATGCCAAGGCTCCAGCAGGGGGCCGGATCGACGACGCCTCGGAAGGCGCGGACAAGCTCTCGCTCGAGGACCGCTCCCGCTCGCTGACCACGGTCGGCCTCTCCGAAGCCGACCGGTTCCTCTTCGCCGTCTTCGCCGACGAGAAGAGCTATCCCGAGGGCGCCGTGATCTTCCGCGAGGCCGACGCGGGCGACGCCATTTACGTGATCGCGCGCGGCCGCGTGCGCATCTCGCGCCGGATCTCCGGCGGCGAGGAGGCCTTCGCGGTTCTCTCGGCCGGAGAGATTTTCGGCGAGATGGCGATTCTCGACCCCGGCTCCGGCCGCTCGGCCGACGCCGTCGTCCACGAGGACGCCGTCGTCCTCGAGCTGCCGCGCGCCCGCTTCGACGCCCTCGAGGCCGCGGATCCGGAGGGATGCGCCGAGCTGTCGACGCTTCTCTGCCGCCTCGCGGCCCGACGCGCCGTCGAGACCGCGGAGCGGCTGGCGAATTGGCGCGTGCTCGCCGGCCCCGGCTAGGCGGAGGCCGCTACGGCGTCTTCAGCTTCTCGGTGACCTTCGCGCGGTTCTTGCCCGCGTTCGGCGCGACCAGGATGCGGACCAGCTTGGGAAGGTGACCCGGGGCGGAGAGCATCAGGTCGTGCACCATGGGCCCCGAGAGCTTCAGCGGCGAGGCCGGTCCGAAGTCCGAAGCGCGGCCGAGCGCCTTGCCGTCCTCGGACACGTCCGCCTCGGCCGGCGTGACGGAGAACTCGACCTCCGATGTCGTGCGGTCGGAGACGGTCGGCAGCTTGTCGTACGGCGCACGCTCGCGGCGGTCGAGCTCCTCGTCGATCGAAACCGAGTCGTCGGCGTCCGGCGTGACGTCGATCTGCAGCGTGAGCGGCCGATAACCGGGGAGCTCCATCCGCACGAAGTGCGTTCCTTCCTTCTCGAGCTCGAGGGACCGCCCCCCGCCGCGGTTGTCCCAGTCGTCGGCGATGCCGACGTAGCGTCCGTCGAGATAGAGGCGCGCCTGCTCGGGGCTGGACGTGAAGCGCACGCTGCCGCGCGTCTCGTACACGGCGTCCACGCGAGTCGGCCGGGCGGGAGCGGCGGCGACCGGGGGCGGCGGCTCGGCGGCCGCGACCACCACGGGTTGGGGTGATGGAACCGGGCTGGGCCGGACGCGCGTCGGACGCCGAACGGGAGTCTCGACGAGCCGCGTGGCGCCGACGGTGGCGTCGGCCGCCTCGTCGGGGCCGGGAGTGGGCAGCGAGACGGGCGTCGGCTCGGACACCACGGCCTCCGCAGTGGGCGGGGCGGGCGGAGGGGTCGGCGCGACGGCGGTCGGGACTACGGCGGCGACCGGAACGGCTGCGCGCGGCCTGCGGTAAGCGAACCAGAGCAGGACCGCTCCCGCGATCGCGGCGCCCGCGAGAAGGAAGATGGTGCGCTCGACGCCGCGCCGGGAAGAGGCAGGCGGCGGAGCGAGGGCCGGCTCGGTGCCGATGTTCGAAGGCGGAAGCGGAGGTGGCGCTTTGTCCGCAACGGCCGAAGCGGCGGCCGCCGTCACCGGGGCCGCCGCGACCGCCCGCCGCGTCATCTCCGACTCGCGCTGGAACTTTTCGATCCGCCGCAGCTCCCGCAGAAATTCGCGGGCGTCCGCCGGACGGCCATCCGTCTTCTTGGCGAGCAGGCGGGCCATGACCTCGCGTGTCGCCATCGGAAGGTCGGAGCGGATTTCGCGCGGGTCCCGTGGCTCCGTGTGCAGAATCTGATAGACGAGCGTCGTGATCGATTCGCCCGGAAACGGCCGCGTGCCGGTCAGAAGCTCGTAGAGCACGACACCCAGCGAGAAGAGATCGGACCGGCCGTCGATCTTCTCGCCCCGGATCTGCTCGGGCGACATGTAGGCCGGGCTTCCGATCATCTGGCCCGTCCGCGTCATGTCGGAGCTCGCCGCGGAGGCGAACTTGCCGATGCCGAAGTCGGTCACCTTCACGCGGCCGTCCTTGGCGATCAGGATGTTGCCGGGCTTGACGTCGCGGTGGATGACGTCCCGCTCGTGGGCGTGCGCCAGAGCCTCGGCGGCCTGGCGGATGATCGCGACCTTGGCCGACAGCGGCAGGTCCTCTCCCCCGCCGAGATATCGCGTGAGCGGCCGTCCCTCGACGTACTCCATGGCGATGAAGTAGAGGTCGCGGTCGCGGCCCACGTCGAAGACGGTGACGATGTTGGGATGCTGCAGCCGGCCGGCGAGCTTCGCCTCCTTGAGGAAGCGGGCCTCGATCTCGGCCGCCGACTCACCGCGGGCGGCCTCGGGGTGGATCGTCTTGATCGCCACCGGCCGGTCGATGTCGGGGTCGTGCGCCAGGTACACGACGCCCATCGCCCCCTGGCCGAGCACCGAGGAGATCTCGAAACGCCCGAGCTTGGAGCCCGGGGGAAGGATGCTCATTCCTCGGAAGAGCCCGGATCCGGATCCGCCTCCGCCAGGTTGCGGTCCGCGTCCCGCCTCTGATCCGAGATCAGGGTGCGGGCCTCCTCGGCGCGGTCGGGCGGCACGAGCACGCGGGTCGCGCCGAGCGCCCCGAGATCCTCGGGAAACGGCGAAGGCGCACCTTCGATCTCACACGGGATGTCGTCCGACTCCAGCAGGCCGGCGATGATCTCGGCTTCCCCGTCGTCGCCGCAGGACGCGACCTCGACCCATGCTTCCTTGTCCTCGGCCATGGCCTCCCCTTTCGGTCTCTGCTAGCGGCGAACGGAAAGCCGTTCCCCTCGCGCTTCGACGACCCTTCCGACCACGGCGCCGGCGGGCGCGCCCGTCTCGCGACAACGGGCGGCATAGGCGGCGGCCTCCTCTTCGGGGAGCGCCACGAGAAGCCCGCCGGAGGTCTGGGCGTCGGAGACGAGCAGGAAGTCGTCGTCGGTGACTCCCTCCGCGACCGCGGCGCGGGCCCGCAGGTTCTTCGCGTTCGCCTTCGAGCCACCGGGCACGACGCCCTCGGCCACCAGGCGGCGCGCCTGCGAAAGCAGCGGCACGCTCCCGACCGAAATCTCGGCCGTCGTCCCGGAGGCCGCCATCATCTCGTACGTGTGGCCGAGCAGGCCGAAACCCGTGACGTCGGTGACGGCGTGGATCGTGAAGCCTTCCATCGCCTCCATCGCCGCCCGGTTGAGCGTGCACATCACGGCCACGGCCTCCTCGAGCGCCGCATCCGACAGGCGACGCGGCGAAGGCGCGGCGGCCGACGACGACGTCACGGATGCCGAGTCCGACCGCCCCGCGCGAATCGTGACGCCGATCCCGAGCGGCTTCGTCAGAACGAGCGCGTCGCCCGGGCGCGCTCCCGCGTTGCGCGTGACGCGCGACTCCTCGACGACACCCGTGACGGAGAGGCCGTAAAGCGGGATGTCGTGGTCGATCGAGTGGCCTCCGCCGATCACCGCCCCCGCTTCGGCGACCTTCTCGGCGCCGCCGCTCATGATCTCTTCCAGCATCTCCGCCGGCAGGACCTTCATCGGAAACGCGACGATCGCGAGGGCGAGAACCGGCCGGCCGCGCATCGCATAGACGTCCGAGAGGGCGTTCGTCGCGGCGATCCGGCCGAAGAGCCGGGGATCGTCCACGACGGGGGTGAAGAAGTCGACCGTCTGGATGACGGCGTGGCCGCCCGGGATCCGGTACACCGCGGCGTCGTCGGACTCGGCGTTGCCGACGATCAGGTTCGGGTCGGTCCCCGGAGGAAACTTCGAGAGGATGGCCGAAAGGTCGAACTGCGGGATCTTGCACGCACAACCGGCGCTCGACGCGAACGTCGAGAGGGGACGCGGAAGCGCCGGGGCGGTCGTCACGACGCGATTATAGGAGTCGGGCCCGGCGGCGAGGCCGGCTCGCTGCGCCTACGCTAGTCGTCGTCGCCGCGAAACAGGAACCCGAGAACGAAACCGACGGCCACCGAGATCCCGATCGCCGTTCCCGGCTTCTCCTTGACGTAGCCGCGGAGATCGTCCCAGAGGTAGCCGTAGTCCTTCTCGATGCGTTTGGCCGTCGCCTTGACGGTCTTTCGGACGTCGTCGCTGACGTCGTCGAATTGGTCCCGCGCTTTCGTGTAGTTGTCGCCGAGGGATTCCTTCGTGCGATCGATCTTTTCTTCCACGAAGTCGCGGGCCCGGTCGAACGGGGTTTCTTTGGCCATGAACACCTCCGGATACGGGCCCGGATCATATACCCTGCCCGGGTTGAGGACGGAGATGCGTTGAAGACCGACCGCTCGCCCGCCCGGCCGTCCCGCGACCTTCGGCCGGTCTGGACCATCCGGGGTGTGGTCTCCGAAACGTTCCGCGGCTTTCGAGCGGACCGGGGAGCGGATCTGGCCGGCTCGCTCGCTTTCACGACGCTGCTCACGGCCGTTCCGCTCCTCGCCACCTTTTCGCTGTTCCTGGTGACCTTCTTCCACGAGTACGACGACGAAGTCCTCGCGATCCTGAACGCCGTCATCCCTTACTCCACGACCCGGCTTTCCGAAAGCCTTCAGGAGTTCGTGGCGGAATCCAAGGCCATCTCCGGGGTCGGTCTGGCCCTGCTGGTCGTCGCCTCCGTCCGGCTCGTCTTCGTCGTGGAGGGCGTCTTCAACGCCGTCTGGGGCGCTCCGCGGCGGAAGAGGCCCGTCGCCCGGTTCATCATCTACGTCTTCGCCCTCGCCGCGCTGGGCCTCGTCCTCGGGGGCATCGGCTGGGGGCTCCGCACGATCCGGACGGCGGACGCGAGCTCCGTTTTGAACTCGCCGATCTTCGGAGCGGCCGTTCCGTTCATGCTCAAGGCCTTCTTCCTGACGCTCATCTACCGCTACGTGCCCAACGCGCGGGTGCGGGTCACCCCGGCGGCCGTCGCCGGCGCGACGGTCGCCCTGGGGCTCGAGATCCTGCGCGGGGGGTTCGGTCTCTACGTCGACGCCCTGATGCGGATGAACCTCATCACCGGCTCGCTCGCCTTCGCCCTCTTCGCGATCATCTCGCTCTACTTCGCGTGGGCGTTGATCCTCTTCGGCGTCGAGCTGACCCACGTGCTCCAGAGGGAGAGCTCCGGCGCGGCCACGGAGAGCCAGCGCGAGGGCCGCGCCGAGAAGGCCATTCGGATGCTCCTGCGGATGTCCTCGGTCGAGCCGTCGCCTCTGAAGGACCTCGAGACGAACCCGGACGTCTCTCCGGCCGACACTCTCGCGATCCTGGAAGACCTGAGGAAGGCCGGCCTCATCGAAGGCGACGCGGCGGCCGGTTTCCGACTGGCGGCGTCGGGCCGCCAGATCACCGTCGCCCGGATCATCGACGCGCTGTCCCCCGGCCTTCTCCACGTCAACCCGCATGGCCAGGACCGCGTCGCCATGGTGCTCGAGCCCCTCTTCGACCGCCTGGAGGCGGAGCGCCGCGCCCTTCTCGGGACGACGCTGACCCAGCTTCGGGCGCGCCCGGACACCGGAGCCCAGAGGAAAAGTTGAAACGTTGAAGTCTTGAAGCGTTGAAGCCGGGTCGATCCTTCAATCCTTCAACATTTCAACAATTCAACCCTTCAACCTTCCCTCCGCTTCCCTCGGCTTCAACAGCTTCAGAAGCGGCGGCGCAACGAACGTCGTCGCGAAGACGGCGACGAGGACCGCCACGAAGACCCGGTCGGGCAGCGCCTTCTCGGCGAGGCCGAGCGACGCGAAGATCAACCCGACCTCGCCGCGTGGCACCATCCCGACTCCGATGAAAGCCCTCCGGACCTTTCCCCACGCGCAGAAGCCGGCCGCGAACTTCCCGAGGAAGCCGATGAGTGTCAGGCCGAGGCCGAGAAGCAGGGCGGGACGGTTCTCGGGGACCGCAGGGTTGAGGAAGCGGACGTCGACCTCCGTCCCCACGTAGACGAAGAAGACCGGCGCGAAAATGTCGACGACCGGCTTGAGTGCCGCGTTGATGTCGTGCCGTCGGTTCGTCCGCGCGAGCGCCAGGCCGGCGGCGAAGGCTCCGACAATCGGCGCGGACTCGGCCTTTTTTGCTCCCCACGCGACGAACACCGCGAACGCGACGGCGACCGCCCCGAGCATGCCGCGTACGTTCGTCCAGCCCACGACCTTCACGAGATGCTTGCCCAGCGGCATCCCGATGACGAGGGCGGCGGCCAAGAACCCGATGGCGAGGCCCGTGGACTTCAAGGCGGCGAGGGTCGAGAGCGTTCCCGTCTGCGCCAGTTTGCTGACGATCGCGAGGATGACGAGGCCCAGGACGTCGTCGATGACGGCGGCGCCCAGGATGATCTGCCCTTCGGGCGTCTTGAGCGCCGACAGCTCCGAGAGGACGCGGGCCGTGATGCCGATGGAGGTCGCGGTCAGCGCGGCGCCGACGAAGATCGCCGTGATCGTCGGATATCCGAGCGCCCGGGTCAGCGCGTAGCCGCCGGCGAACGGCAGCGCCATTCCGGCGAGGGCCACGGCGAGCGCCGGCCCGCCGACCCGCAGGAGCTCACCGAGGTCGGTCTCGAGCCCGACTTCGAAGAGAAGCAGCACGACGCCGATCTCGGCGAGCAGGAAAATCCCCTGCGAGAGGGGAACGAGCCCGAGCACCGAGGGGCCGAGGATCACGCCCGCGAGCAGCTCGCCGAGGACCGCCGGCTGGCCGACTCTCTCCGCAAGCTCGCCGAAGATCTTGGCGCCGAGAAGCGCCGAAGCGAACGCGACCAGGAACGCACCGAGGTCGACGCCGTGCTCCATGGAGCCGGATCCTAGCCGAATCGGGTTAGGCTCCCCCGCGATGCATGATGGGCGTTCGCGGCGAAGCGCTCTGCTGGTCGCCGGGGCGCTTGCCGCGGCCGCGGCCGCGCTCGTCACGACGCTGATGATTCCGCCGATCGTCGGCCTCGCCGACAACGGCGACTTCGACCGGGTGATGCTGCCCGCCGGCCTGCGCTCGCTCGCCCGGGACTACGAGGACCGCTACTTCCACTGGATGCAGCCTCGTTTCGCGCACGCTCCGGCGGTAGCGGACGTCTCCGGATATCGAACGTCCCAGCTGCTCCTCGCGCGTGCCGCCGTCGCCGCGTCGCGGATCTTCGAAGGCTCGCTCTTCGACGTCCGGTTTCTCGGCGCCGTCCATGGCGTCCTTCTGTTGCTCGCGCTCGGATTGCTCGTCGCGTCGGTCCGCGACCTCCACGCGCCCGCGCAGATCGCGGCGGCCGTGCTCCTCGTTTTTTTCTTCACCGATCCGGGCTACGTCGCCGCATTCCAGTCCCTGTACGCGCAGGGAGCATCGCTGACCTTCCTGCTTCTGACGGCCGGCGTCGCGGCACTCGTAATCCGTCGGGGCCGGCTCTCGGGAGTGGTGCTTCCGGCGTATTTCCTCTGCGCCGCGCTCTTCGTCACTTCGAAGCCTCAGGAGAGCGTCCAGGCGCTCCTGCTGGCGCCCTTTGGCGTGCTGCTGGCCTGGCCGGGCTCGGGCCGCACTTCACGGGCCTCGGCTCTCCTTCTTGCAGCGGCCCTTGCCGCCCTCGCGTGGCGCTACTACGCGAGCGCCCAGGCGTCTTCGGGCTGGCTGACGCGCTACAACCAGCTTTTCTTCGAGATTCTCCCGAACTCGCCCGACCCGGCGCGCGACCTCGAGGAGCTGGGCCTCGATCCCGCGCTGACGCGGTTCGCGCGGGTGACCGCCTGGGCGCCGGAGTCGCCGGCCCATCGGCCCGACGTCCGGGAGTTTCTCGAGCCGCGGTCGGGCCGGACCTCGCCCCGCATGTTGTACTTCCGGCATCCCGTCCGGGCTCTGGGCGCCCTCCAGCGGGCGGCGAGGTCTTCCTTCCAGCTTCCACCCCCGGAGCTCGGCAACTTCGCCCGAGAGTCGGGCGCGCCGCCCCTCGCGCGGGCGCGAGGATTCTGGAGCGACCTCCGCGTACGGCTCTCCGGCTGGCCGTTTCTGGTCCTCTTTCTCGGAGGCAACTTCGTCGCCGCCGCGGCGACGTACCGGCGCGCCGCCGGGCGCGGACGGCTCTTTCGCGCGGGACTCGGCGTCCTCGTCGCGATGGCCGCCGGCGCGTTCGCCGCGTCGGCGCTGGGCGACTGGCACGTGGACCTCGAGCGCCACCTCTACACCTTTCACGCCATGTGCGACCTGATCCTCGTCGCCGACGCCGCCTGGATCGTTCAGGTCCTCGTGTCCCGGCGAATGGCTCGAGCTCATGCGGTCTGACCGGATCGCGACGGCCGCCGTCGTCGCGGCGGCCGCGTGCCTGCTCGTCGCGCAGCTGCTCGTGAAGCCGATCGTGGGCCTGGCCGACAACGGAGACTTCATCAACGCGATGGGACCCGCGGGTCTCGCCTATGTCGACGACGACCCGAATCGGTTCTTTCGCTGGACATCGACGGAGTTCGCCTTCACCGAGCCCGAGAGGGACCCGGAACGCTACTGGACCACGGAGGCGCTGCTCGCGCGAGCCGCAGTCGTCGCCTCGAAGCTCGCCGGCGCACGACGCTTCGACATCCGGGTCATGGGCGCAGGGCACGCCGCGCTCTTTCTTCTGGGTTTCGGCCTCTGCGTGGCCGCCACCCGCGGACTCGCCCCGGCGGCGCGTTGGACCGCCGCGATCCTCCTCCTGCTCGTCTTCACCGACGTCGGCTACGCCGCGCCGTTCAACTCCCTCTTCGGGCAGGCGGCTGCCATCGTGTTCTTCATGCTGACCGCCGGGATCGCGGCGCTGGCCATCCGTCGCGGCGGCCTCGCGGGGCCGTGGGTGCCGGCCTACTTCCTCGCGGCCGGGCTCTTCGCCTGCGCGAAGCCCCAGGAGTCCGTGCACGCGCCCCTGCTCGCGGCCCTCGGCATCGTCCTCGCCTGGGGCGGACGACGGCGCCGCGCGGCCGCGATCGGTCTCGCCGTCGTGCTGCTCGCGGCGGCGCACGTCTACTTCCGCTCGTCGCCTCAATTCCTCCGCCGCGTGTGCCAGTACCAGACGTTCTTCAACGAGATGCTTCCGCACTCGCCCGACCCGGCGGCCGACCTCCGGCGAGTCGGGCTGCCGGCGAGCTACGCGCGCTACGCCGGCACGAATGCGTTCGACGACAACTCTCCTCTCAAGGACGCCGCCTTTCGCGAAGAGCTCGACACCACGCTCGGTTATCGGGCCCTCGCGCGGATCTACCTCTCGGAACCGGGCCGGGCGTTCGCGGTCATCCGCCGAGCCGCCCGGGAAGGCGCGCGAATTCGGCAGCCGTCCTTCGGCGACCTGCCGAAAGAGACGGGCGCTCCGGAGCGCGCCCAGAGCCGGCGATTCGCGCTCTGGAGCGGCCTGAAGCTCCGACTCCAGCCCGTGACCCTGGCGATCTGGTCGACCCTGCTCATCGGCCTCGCCGCGGCGGCCGCTGCGACGGTGCGCCGGGCGTCCCCGCGGGGCCGGATGGCGCGCCTCGGTCTCCTCGTGCTCTGCGCCATGGCCGTCCTCGAGCTCGCCGTCTGCGCTTTCGCCGACTCCCACGCCGAGCTCGTGCGGCACCTGTATGTTTTCCACGCCATGATCGACCTGCTGCTCATCGCTGCGGTCGTGTGGACGGTGCAGAGGTTCGCGTCCCGGCCGATCGTTCGTGGCGATGCGCCCTGACCGGATCACGGTCGCCGTCGTCGCGGCGGCCGCGTGCCTCCTCGCCTTGCAGCTGCTCGTCAAACCGATCGTCGGCCTGGCCGACAACGGAGACTTCGCCAACGTCATGGGGCCCGCGGGGCTCGCCCGCGTCGAGCCCGCGCCTGATCGGTACTTCCGCTGGGCGGCGACGGAGCTCGCGTTCACCGAGCCCGAGAAGGACCCGGAGCGCTACGCGACGACGGAGACCCTTCTCGCCCGCGCGGCCGTGGGAGCCGCTCGGCTCGCCGGCGCGCGACGTTTCGACATCCGGGTCATGGGAGGGCTGCATGTCGCGATCCTTCTCGCGGGTGTCGGATTCTGGATTGCCGCTTCTCGCGACCTCGCCCCGGCGGCGCGGTGGATCGGCGGGGTTCTCCTGGTCTTCGTTTTCACCGACGTCGGGTACGCGGCGCCGCTGAACACGCTGTACGGGCAGGCCGCTTCTCTCGTGTTCTTCCTGGTGACCTCCGGAATCGCGGCCCTCGCCATCCGCCGCGGCGCTCTCGCGGGCGCATGGCTGCCGGCTTACTTCCTCGCGGCCACCCTCTTCGCCTGCTCGAAGCCGCAGGAGTCCCTGCACGCCCCGCTCCTCGCCGTGCTCGGCGTGGCGCTCGCCTGGGGCAACCGCCGGCGTCGAGCCGGCGCGATCGGCCTCGCCGTCGTGCTGCTCGCGGCGGCGCACGTCTACTTCCGCGCGGCACCGCAGGTCATTCGACGCGTCGTGTTGTACCAGACGCTCTTCACCGAGATGCTTCCGAACTCGCCCGACCCGGCGGCCGATCTCCGGCGCGTCGGGTTGCCCGCCAGTTATTCGCGCTATTCCGGCACGACCGCGTACCACGAAGACTCCCCGCTGGGAGATCCCGCCTTTCGCAAGGAGCTCGACACCGCGCTCGGCTACCTGGCCCTCGCGCGCATCTACCTCTCGGAGCCGGGTCGCGCGTACTCGGTCCTCCGCCGCGCGGCGTGGAAGGGGGCCCGCATACGCCCGCCCTTCTTCGGCGATCTGCCGAAGGACACGGGCGCTCCGGAGCGCGCCCAGAGCCGGCGATTCGCGCTCTGGAGCGACCTGAAGTTCCGAGCCCGGCCGTGGACTCTGTGGATCTGGGCCGCGCTTCTCGTCGGGCCCGCCGTCGTCGTCGCCGCGACCTGGCGCCGGGCGTCGCCGCGCGGCCGCATGGCGCGCGCCGGTCTCCTCCTCCTCTGCGCGATGGCCGCCCTCGAGCTCGCCGTCTGCGCCTTCGCCGATGCTCACATCGAGCTCGTGCGGCACCTCTACGTCTTCCACGCCATGATCGACCTGCTGCTGATCGCCTCTGTCGTGTGGCTCGTCCAGAGTTTTGCGAAGCGCCGCCGCGCCCCCGCCTGATCGGCCCCCGGGACCGTTTACCCCGTCCTCGCCAACGTGCTATCCTGCGCGCCCTCCGCGTGGGGCTGTAGCTCAGTTTGGGAGAGCGCTTGAATCGCACTCAAGAGGTCGCCGGTTCGATCCCGGTCAGCTCCACCAATCCTCAATCACCACGGCGATAGCTGTCGCCAACCCTGCAGGATCGAACCGGCGACCGTGGGGGGCACGGGGGGCGCCGTGCGCCCCCCGCTAAAAAAAAGCCCGCCGGATCCGGCACGTCCGAGCGCAGCGAGGCGGGCCGGTTCGATCCCGGTCAGCTCCACCCAGCCGTCCACCGGAGGCAGACCCACGGCCGTAGGCAACGCCGGCCGCAGGCCGGCGGTAACTCGAATGTCCTTTGGAGGCAACCTCAAGCCCCGCTACTACGGGCGCGGAGTTTCCTCGCGAGCCGCAGGCACAAGTTCTCTTATTCCGGCTTCAAAGCCATCCCGCTCGACGACGTTTGATCTCCCGGATGCGCCGGATCCGCGACGCTTCTCCGCGTGTTCGCCGGCCGGCGTCGGGGCGGCGGAGCAGCGGCGTCCTCCATTACCAGCGGCGGCTCAGGCGCCAAGACGTCTGCGGGAGCCTCCGTCCGGTCTTGCTCGGCGGGCACGTCATTTCCCCGGCGAGCCCGCTCGGGCCGCTGACGCGCAAGACGACGATTCGTGGCGGCGCGCGCCATCACTCCCGAGCCCAGCGCGGCGAGCAATGCTCCGAGAACTCCGCGGCGCCGAGCTCCCCAGATCCCCAGTCCCGCGCCCGCGAGGCCGGCGAGAAGCCGGGTCGTCGGAGACCAATTTTCCTGAAGCAACTCGGGGTAGCGGTCCCGGGACGCCCCGAGGCTCTGAACGTCGGTCACCGACTCGGCCTGCTCGTGTACCTCGAGTCGGTCTTCCACGCCGGAGACACCCGGCGTCTCTCGAACTCCGCGCAGAAGTCCGTCGAGCTCACGCTCGAGGACCGGGCCACCCAGGACGACGTTGCCCTGCCTCACCACGACTTCGATCCATGACGGATGCGACACAATTTGGCCGATCCTCGATCGGATCCGTTCTTCGAGGATTTCGTCCGGGGCCTGCGGTCCGCCCAGGATTCTGCGGGCATCGGCCGCCACGCCGGTCGCGCTGTGGCTCAAGTCGCGCCACGTCGCTCCGGCCGCGTCCCCGATCAAACGCGAGGCGCGATTGGCCGTGTCGAGAAGCAAAGCCCGCCGCCGCCTCCCTCGTTGGGGATCGAGAAGGGCCACCAAACCAGCGCCGAGAAACGCTCCCGCACCCATCAAGGCGTTGCGTCGAATCATGTCTTGCCTCCCTTCGCGAGATTGGTCGCGGAACCGGTGATGCGTCCCGGCCGAAGCCGGCGTGATTCCATGAGCCGCAGATACATATCAGCGCAGGGCGCAAGATCCTTGCCAGACGGGCCGAGGGACGGCGCCGGCTTCGCTAGCGGCGCCAGCTTCGATAACCGAAGCCGCCCAGGAGCAGAACGACCAGGATGATGATGATGAGGGTCGTCGTAGACATCGCTTTCTCCTTTCGTTGCACAAATCCACAGCCGAGTGCGCCCGGCGTCCTCGCTGAGCGAATGCGACCTGTCCGACGAGTCAGCAAGGGCCGTTCCAAGCGGCGAGCGGGGCGAGGGCCGGTCCGGGAAAGCGCCCGCAGATTGGCCCGAGGCTCAAGCAGGCACGCCTCCTCCCGCAACGCCGGCAGGGCACTTCCGTCTAGAGCAGGAAGCGGAAGAGTCCGGCGGCGCGCTCCGCGAGCTTCTCCTGCCAGGGACGGTTCTCCCACATCTCCAGGGTCACCCGGGTGGCGTTCTTCCTGTCCTCCTGGAAGACGGCGATCTGGGCCGCCGCGAATTCAGGATCGAGCACGTTCAGGTTCGCCTCGTCGTTGAGCCGGAACGAACGGTTGTCGAAATTCGTCGAGCCGACCGAAACCCACAGGTCGTCCACGATCATCACCTTGCAGTGGAACATGGTGGGCTGATACTCGTAGATCTCGACTCCGGCTCGCAGCAAGTCGCCCCAGCGCGAGCGCCCCGCCTTGCGCGTCGTCTCCGTGTCGATCTTGGGGCCCGGCACGATGATCTCGATCGGCACTCCCCGCTTCCGGGCCTCCACCAGAGTCTCGACCGACAGATCGTCGGGCACGAAGTACGAGGCCGAGATCCGGATGCTCTTTCGGGCGGATGCGATCGACAGCAGATACATCAGGCGGACGCTCTCGCTGCCGCCTCCCGGGGAGCTCATGAACACCTGGGCGCGCGCGGACCCGGACGTTGGCGCGACAGCCGGGAAGTATTCCGCCCCGTGGAGGACTTCTCCCCGAGTCTTGATCCAGTTGTCCATGAAAGCGGCTTGCATCTGGGCGACCGCGGGGCCCTCCAGCCGAAAGTGCGCATCGCGCCAGTGTTCTTCGTCCTCGGCGTGGCCGAGCCACTTGTCCGCGACTCCCACGCCGCCGGTGAAACCGATCCTGCCGTCCACGACCAGGAGCTTGCGGTGCGTTCGATTGTTGATGCGCGAGAGGTTGTACCAGCGGGGAGGATGGTACTTCTCCACCTCGATCCCGGAGGCCTTCATCTCTTCGAGCAGGGCATCGTCCATCTTGCCGCTTCCCACCCAATCGAGAAGCACGTGGACCTTGACGCCCGACCGTGCCCGTTCCGAGAGGGCATCGGCGAAGTCCTTGCCGATCTGGCCCGACCAGTAGATGTAAGTTTCGAAGGTGATGGTCTCCCGGGCCGAGCGGATCGCGGAGAGCATGGCAGGAAAGATTTCGTCGCCGTTCTGAAGCCCCCCGACTCGGTTGCCGTCGCGGATCGCCGGCCCGAGAAGGTTGCCCATGGACTGGGCGAACTGTGGATCCGCGACCGCATAGAGGGGGGAAATGCGCTCGTCGATCTTCTTTTCGCCCGTCCGGAAATTCATCGCCACGACCGTGACGGCGAACGTCGCGACGACCGTGAGCACGATCGTCAGGAGGATCTTCCCTTTGGATTTCACGCGCGAAGCATAGACTCGGATTGAGGAGTTCTCGGTGTCTAATTGCGTCGAGGAGGAGCGATGGCCAAGGCGATGTTCGGCGCGGGGTGTTTCTGGGGAGTCGAAGAAGAGTTCCGCAAGGTCCCGGGTGTGCTCGAGACGGCCGTGGGCTACGCGGGCGGAAAGACGGACAACCCGACCTACGAGGACGTCTGTTCCGACGAGACGGGCCATGCCGAGGTCGTCGAGGTGGACTACGACCCGGCGAAGGTCTCGTACGACCAGCTTCTCGAAGTCTTCTGGAACAACCACAACCCGACCACGCTGAACCGCCAGGGCCCGGACGTCGGCACGCAGTACCGCTCGGCGATCTTCTTCCACACGCCCGAGCAGCAGGCCGCGGCGAAAGCCTCGAAGGCCCGGCTCGAGACGAGCGGTCGCTTCCAACGGCCGATCGTCACGGAGATCACGCCCGCGAGCCGCTTCTGGCGCGCCGAGGAGTACCACCAGCGGTACTTCGAGAAGCGCGGCGGCGGGTCCTGTCACGTCTGAGGGGGCTCCGCGGTCGTGATAGATTCCGCGCCTTCGTAGTCGCCGGTGCTTCGCGCCGGCACGTGCAGACGACAATAAGGAGACCGACATGAAGAAGGCCCTCTCCCTTTTCCTGCTCCTGGCAGTCGCCGCCGCCGCGTCGGCGCAACAGGCTCAGACGGCCCCGAAGTCCTCGATGCCCGAGATGGCGAAGGGGGACGTCGACATGGCCAAGCTGGAGAACGCTCTGTCCAAGCAGCGCCGCGAGCTCTTCGCCGCCGGAATGGGAGGCCTCAGCGCCGAGCAGCAGCAGACGTTCTGGGGCGTCTACGGCGACTTCGAGAAGGAACGCAATGCGAACATGGCGACGCGCCTGGGCCTGCTGAAGGACTACACCGACCGGTTCGCCACGCTCTCCGACGCCGACATCAC
Organism: uncultured Acidobacteriota bacterium; assembly: GCA_963782585.1. Lineage (GTDB taxonomy): Bacteria > Acidobacteriota > Thermoanaerobaculia > UBA5066 > Gp7-AA6 > DAHUXD01. The sequence goes on along the minus strand of CAWAKL010000010.1, from coordinate 147,565 downwards.
CAAGATGGTCAACGAGTCCGCGGCGATCCAGAAGCAGACGCTGGACCTGCGCATGAAGTACTTCGGCATCCTCAGCCCGAAGATCGGGGCCAAGGCGGCTGGCCGCTTCGTCCACATCGACGACTACCTCACGACGGTCTTTCGCCTCGGCATGCTCGACAACATGCCGGCCCTCGCGGCGAACTGAACCGCCTCAGCCCTTCGGTCTCGCGGCGAGGCGCTCCCGGATCAGGGCGAGCGTCTCGTCGCGTTCCTTCCCCGCGAGCATGAGGCGCGGCGGCCGCACGCGCTCCGAGCCGGTCCCCGTCTCCTGCTGGACGAGCTTGATCAGCTGCACGAACTTGGGAACGACGTCCAGGCGCAGGAGCGGCAGGAACCAGTCGTAGAGCGCGCGGGCCTCGCGGGTCTTGCCCGCCGCGGCGAGCTCGAAGAGCCGCACCGATTCGACCGGCAGCGCATTGACGAGGCCGGCGACCCAGCCGACGGCCCCGGCCGCAATTCCTTCGACGATCAGATCGTCCACGCCCACGAAGATCGCCAGCCGTTCCCCGAGCAGCGCCCGGATCGCCGTGACGCGACGGACATCCTCGCTCGACTCCTTGACGGCGACGAGATTGGGGTGCTTGCCGGCCAGCGTCGCGAGCTCTTCGGCGGAGACATCCGTGCCGTACGCCGTCGGGTTGTTGTAAAGCATGCAGGGAAGGCGCGTCGCGCCGATGACCGCGGTGAAGTGGGTCGCCGTCTCGCGCGCGTCGGTCCGGTAGACGTAGGCGGGCAGGACCATGAGACCGTCGCACCCTTTCGCTTCGGCGAGCCGCGCGGTCGCGACGGCCTCGGCGGTCGAGAGCGCGGCGATCCCGGCGACCAGCGGAGCGCGGCCCGCGAGGGCCCGCTTGCCGGCCTCGAGCACCGCGCCCTTCTCCTCGAAGGTCAGAGTCGCGGACTCGCCGAGCGAGCCCAGGAGGACGAATCCCGTGCAGCCCGCCGCGAGCATCGTTTCGAGCTGCCGCGGCAGGAAGTCGAGATCCAGAGACAGGTCCTCACGGAGAGGGGTCGTGACGGCGGGAAAGACGCCCTGCCATTTCATGCGGAATCCTCCATCGCGACGAGATTGCCGAGCGCCGCCGGCTTGACGGGCGGCCGTACGCTATCCGAATCCCAGCCGAAGAGAAACTCGAGCGCGGGTCCGCACACGCGGCCCTGGCAGGGCCCCATGCCGGCGCGCGTCGCGAGCTTGGCTTCGCGGGCGCTCTCCGCGGCGGCGATCGCGGCGAGCCGGACGTCCTCGCAGCGACAGACGATCGTGTCCGCGCGGACGACGTCGGCGAGCTCGGCGCGCGGGCGGAATGCGCGCTCCATCGCGACGGCCAGCCGCCGGCCGCGCGCCCGCGCCCCGTCGAGGCGGCGCGCCTCGTCGCTCGCCGCGTCGAAGCGGCCGGCCGCCGCGAGTCCCGCGATCTCGCCCTCGGCGATCGCCGTCTCGAGCCCCGCGACGCCGCACGGCTCTCCGGCGGCGAACACGCCGCGCTCGCTCGTCTGCTGGGATGCGTCCACGAAGACGGCGCCCTTCCGGAGCTCGCAGCCGAAGAGACGGGCCAGCTCCGTGTTGGGAACGAGGCCGTAGCCGACCGCCGCGAGATCGCAGTCGAGCGTGAACCGGTTGCTGCCGTCGGTCACGGTGACGGCTTCGACGCGCTCGCCGCCGTGCGCCTGCGCGACCCAGGTGCCGGTGCGGTACGGCGCCGGGTAAAAGCCGCCCCGGTAGCGCGCCGCTTCGAGGAGCTTCCCGGGTTGAAGCGCGAGCCCGGCGGCGAAACGCGCGAGAGATCCGAGCCCCGCCTGCTCCGCGACGAGAGCCACCTCGGCCCCGGCCCGCTCGAGGTAAGCCGCCACCGGAAGAAGCAGCGGCCCCGAGCCCGCCACGACCGCGACGCGCCCGCGAAAGTCGGCTCCCATCTTCGCCATCGCCTGCGCCCCGCCGGCGCCCATCACGCCCGGCAGCGTCCACCCGGGAAACGGAAGGAACAGCTCCCGAGCCCCGGTCGCGAGGACGACCGCTCCCGAGCGCACCGTCACGGCGGTCCCCGAGCCTTCCTCCGCGAAGAGCCGGAGTCCGTCGCGTCCCGGAGCCGCGTCCACGACGGCGACACCGCTGTGCGCGGACGCGCCCGATGCCGCCAGCCTCTCGAGCCAGGCCCGCGCCGCCTTCGGGCGGCGTCTTGCCGGGAAGGTGCCGGTGGATCTGGCCTCCGGGCGCCGGGTTCTCGTCGAGGACGATCGTCCGCGCGCCCGCCTCCGCCGCGCGGCAGGCCGCGGCGATGCCGGCCGGCCCGGCGCCGACGACGGCGACGTCGCACTCGAGCGTCTCCGCCCGCGAACCGAAATCCGCGCGCGGCAGGCCTTCCATCTCCATGCAGGCGCGCCGGTGCGGCGAGCCTCCGATCTCCATGCGGCACTCGAAGCAGATCCCCATCGCGCACAGAACACCGCGCGGCTCGCCCGAGACGGAGCGCCGGAGGAGAGAGCGGCCGGCGTTCTCGAGCGCGGCCGCCACTGTGATCTCACGCATGGGCCGCCGGAAACGCGCGCATCGGCGAGTAAGGCCCCGGGTCGATCGGGCTCTTCCGCCCGAGGATGGCGTCGGCGATGAGCCGTCCGGTCGCCGGCGCCGTCGTGATGCCGAGCCCCTCGTGGCCGGCGGCGATGAAGAGCCCCGGCGTCGGATCCCACGCGCCGACGAGGGGAAGGTTGTCCGGCGTCGCCGGACGGAACCCGACCCAGGTCCGGATCGCCGAGAGGCTCGCGAGACCGGGCGCAAACTCGAGGGCGCGCCGAACCATCTTCGCCCGGATGCGGCGGTTGATCGACGGATCCAGGCCGACGAACTCGCGCGAAGAGCCCAGCAGCATCTGACCCGTCGCGCGTGGCTGCAGGTTGAACGCCACCGATTCGGGCGCCGGCGTGTGCGCGCTCTTCAGGTAGCCGAGCTCGACCAGCTGGTTTCGGCAGAAGCCCGGGTAGCGGTCGGTGATCACGAGGTGACCCTTGCGAGGCGCGATCGGAAGGCCCGGCGTGAGCAGAGGCGCGGAGACGCCGCAGGCGTTGACGACTGCCCCGGCTTCGAGGCTTCCCTGCCGCGTCTCCACCCGGCGGCCGAAGATCGCGACGGCCTCCACGCCCTCCCGGCGAACCGTGCCGCGGGCGGTGGCGCGCCCGAGCAGCCAGCGCGCCGCGTTCACCGGATAGAGCACCCGGTCCCCGGGCACGCGCAGGCCCCCGGCGAGCCCGGGCCGCAGCGCCGGCTCGGCGCGCGTCACCTCTTCGCCCGAGAGCTCCTCGACTTCGACGCCGCGCTCCGTGTAGAACGCGGCTTTCTTCCGCACGTGTGCGCGTTCCTCCTCGTCGGCCGCGATCCAGAGCGTTCCGGCCTCTTCGTCCTCGCAGTCCCGAGGAAGCTCGGGCGCCATCTCCACCCAGAGCCGGCGCGAGAGCGAGGTCAGCGCGAACTGCGCCTCGGAATCGTCCATGACCGTGAGGTGCCCCATCGCCGCGGCGGTCGCGCCGCTGCCTGCGAAGCGGGCCTCCAGGACTTCGACCGAGAGGCCGGCGGCCGCAAGCGCATCGGCGCAGGCCGCTCCGACGATCCCCGCGCCGACGACGAGGACGTCAGTCGCCGCCATGTCCTCCGGACGCCGAGGGGAGCCCGGTCCGGAAGGGGTCGCGCGGATCGAAGTAGAGGGTCGCGCGGCCCGTCACGTATGCCCGGCCCTGGATGCTGGGCCACAGCAGCCCGTCGCGCTCCTCGAGCCAGCCCGTGAAGAGGCTTCCCGTAATCGACTCCTGCCGGTAGCGGCTGCCCGGCGGGAGCTCTCCTCGCGCGTACAGGGAGGCCATTTTCGCCGAGGTCCCCGTGCCGCAGGGGGAGCGGTCGTAGGCCCCGCCGGGACAGAGGACATAGTTGCGGCTGTCGGCGTCGGCTCGCCCGGGGGCCCCATAAAGAATGACATGGTCGACCACCGCCCCGCCCTCGCCCGTGATCCCCTGCTGCGCCAGCGCGCGCTGGATGGCCAGCGTGACGCTGCGCAGACGCTCGAGGTTGTCCGGGCCCACGCGCTCGACGCCGTCCCGGGCGAGGAAGAACCAGTTGCCGCCATACGCGACGTCGCCGACGACCCGGCCGACATCGGGCACCTCGACGGCGACGTCCTTCGCGTGGCAGCGCGCCGGCACGTTCGCGATCGTGACGAGGCCGTCGACGGCGAGCTCCGCGCCGACCGGCCCGACGGGAGTGTCGAGCCGCACCTGTCCGGGAGCGATGCGGCCGAGGTGCTCGAGTGTCCGGATCACGCCGATCGTGCCGTGCCCGCACATCCAGAGCGGGCCGACGTTGTCGAAGAAGACCACGCCGGCGACGGCGCCGTGCGTCACGGGCGGCGTCAGAAGCGCGCCGACGATCGCGTCATGGCCCCGAGGCTCGAGCACGACCGCCCGCCAGAGATCCTCGAAGCGCGTCGCGAGCTCCTCGCGGCGGCCCTCCATCGTCGGCGAGGACAGCTCCGGCCATCCCCCGATGACGACCCGCGTCGGCTCGCCCTCCGTGTGCGAGTCGACCACCTCGATCGACTCGGGAAGCCGCTTCACACGGCGTCCTTGCTCGGGACGCCGTCGAGAAGCCGCCAGAGCCCGCGCGGGTTCTCGTTGCGAAGCTCCTCGGGCAGCGCCGACTGCGGGAAATCCTGATAGCAGACCGGCCGGGCGAAGCGATGGATCGCCGCGGAGCCGACCGACGTCTCGCGCGAAGCGGTGGTCGCCGGGTACGGGCCGCCGTGCTGCATCGCGTGCGAGACCTCGACGCCGGTCGGGAAACCGTTGAAGACGAGGCGGCCCGCCTTGCGGCGCAGGACGTCGACGAGCTCGGAGAAGTCGGCGAGGTCCCTCTCGGTGCCGTGGATCGTGGCCGTGAGGTGGCCGTGGAGCTCGCGGGCGATCCTCAGCATCTCGAGGCGCGAGGAGCAGGAGACCGCGATCGACGCGGGGCCGTAGATCTCTTCGGCGAGAGCGGCTTCTCCGAGGAATGTGGCCGCGTCCGTCAGAAAGAGGGCCGCGTGCGCCTCGGTCTCGGAGTGCGCTCCCGGAGTCTGGCCGCGGGCCGCGATCCGCACGCCCGCCAGCCGCGTGACCTCCGCCACGCTCTGATCGTAGGCGGACTTGATGCCGGCGTGCACCATCGTGCCGGCTGCCGTTTTGGCGAGCAGGTCTCCGGCCGCATGGAGGAACGCGGTGGAGGCCGGGGCGTCCACGAGAACGACGAGCCCCGGGTTCGTGCAGAACTGTCCCGAGCCGAGCGTCACCGAAGCCGCGAAGCCGCGTGCGATCGCATCGGCTCGATCCTGCAGCGCTCCGGGAAGCAGGAACACCGGATTGGACGAGCCCATCTCGGCGTAGACCGGGATCGGATCCGGCCGCAGCGCCGCCGCGTCGTAGAGCGTCCGTCCGGCGCGCAGGGACCCCGTGAACGCCGCAGCCTGGATCGCGGGGTGCGTCACGAGCGTGATGCCGACCTCCGGGGAGGTGCCGTGGAGCATGGCGAACACGCCTTCCGGCATTCCGGTCTCGCGCGCCGCCCGGCGGATCGCCGTGGCGGACAGCTCCGAGGTTCCGGGATGAGCGGGGTGCGCCTTGACGATTACGGGACAGCCGGCGGCGAGGGCAGAGACCGTGTCTCCGCCCGCGACCGAGAAAGCGAGCGGGAAGTTCGACGCGCCGAAAACGGCCACCGGTCCCATCGGCACGAGCATCCGGCGCAGGTCCGGCCGGGGCTGCGGCTTGCGCTCCGGCAGCGCCCGGTCGATCCGGGCGCCGACCCAGGAGCCTTCCTCGATGACTTCGGCGAAGAGGCGGATCTGCGCGACCGTCCGGTTCCGCTCGCTCTCGAGGCGGGCGGGAGGGAGGGCCGTCTCGGCGTGAGCCCGTTCGAGAAGGCTGTCGCCGAGCGCCAGCGTCTGCTCCGCGATCGCGCGCAGGAACTCGGCGCGACGCTTCGGAGGCAGCGCGCCGTACGTCTCGAAGGCACGCTCGGCGGAGCGGGCCGCGGCGTCGATCTCGGCCGGCGTCGATTCGAAGTATTCGCCGTCGAGCGTCTCTCCCGTGGCCGGGTTGCGGGCGCGAAACGCGGAGCGGGACCCGAACCGCGCGTCCCGGTGCACGCTCATGGCCGCCCTCCGGACGACGCCGAAGCCGCGACGACGACGCGGCGATCCACGCGCCGACCTGTGCTTCGAGCACGGGCAGAGGGACCATGCCGTTCGCGAGCACGGCGTCATGGAAGCCGCGGACGTCGAAGCGCTCGCCGAGCGCGGTCTCCGCCTTGCGCCGAAGCTCCCGGATCTTCAACTCCCCCATCTTGTAGCAGAGCGCCTGGCCGGGCCAGGAGATGTACCGGTCGGTCTCGGTCGTGCACTCGTGAATCGAGAGCGCGGTGTTCGCCACGAGGTAGTCGATCGCCTGCTGCCGGGTCCAGCCCATTGCGTGCAGGCCCGTGTCCACGACCAGACGGCAGGCCCGCCACATCTCGTAGGTGAGGCGGCCGAAGTCGCTGTAGGGATCCTGGTAGAACCCGGCCTCGCGCCCGAGCCACTCGGAGTAGAGCGCCCAGCCCTCGCCGAATGCGCCGACGTCGGAGAAACGGCGGAACTGCGGCAACCCGGTCAGCTCCTGCGAGAGCGCGACCTGGAGGTGATGGCCGGGAACGGCCTCGTGGAGCGTGAGCGCTTCGAGCGTATAGAGAGGCCGCTTGTCGAGAGCGTACGTGTTCACCCAGTAGATCCCGGGCCGCGTGCCGTCCGCGGGCGGCTCGACGTAGCGGCCGCCCGTGTACTTGGGCGCGAGGTGCGCCGGCACGGGCTCGACGGTGTACGGCAGCCGCGGGAGGCGGCCGAAGAGCGCCGGGAGGCTGCCGTCGGCTTTCTTCGAGAACACGCAGGCGGCCCCGAGCAGCTCCTCGGGCGTCTTCGCGTAGAAACGCGGATCCGTCCGCAAAAACGCAAGGAACTCCGCGAAGCTCCCCGAAAAGCCTGTCTTTCGCATGACGGCTTCCATCTCGGCGCGGATCCGCGCGACTTCCGAAAGTCCGATCGCGTGGACCTGTTCCGGCGTCACGTCGAGCGTCGTGAAGTAACGGACGAGGTGGGCGTAGTACTCGCGGCCCCGGGGCAGCTCCGAAGCGCCGACGGACGAGCGCGCTTTCGCCACGTATTCCGTCCGTATGAAGTCGGCGAGCTCCCGGTAGGCCGGGACGACGGCTTCGCGGATCGCCCGCCGCCCGGCGGCCTCGAGCCGCGTTCGCTCCGGCGCCGGAACGCCCGGAGGGAAGGAGCGGAACGGCGCGTAGAACACGCTCTTCTCGGGATCCGCCACGACGTGCGCGAGCATCGTGAAATCGAGCCCCTCGAGAACGGTCCGCGACAGCGAGAAGCCCGCGGCGAGGCCCTGGCGCATCAGCGCCGTCTCCTGGGCCGCCAGGCGCGGGAAGGCATTCAGCCGCGCGAGGTAGTTCTCGTAGTCCGCGACGTTGCGGAAGGGCATCCGGTTCGGAAGGTCGGCGAAATCGGTCTGGAAGCCGCTGTCGGCGTTGAGGGGGATACGGTACGTCCCGAACTCATAGCCGGCGATCTCGTGCGTGAGCTCGCGAAGGAGCATCTCCCGGCTGACGCGGTCCGACACCGACAACGTCGACGGGTCCACGGCCTCGAGTTGCGCGAGCAGTCGTCGGGCGAACGCCTCACGGCGCTCGAAGTCCGCGGGCGTCATCGAAGGAAGGCGGGCGGCGTATCGGAGATCGCCCGCGTTCGTCGCGAAGAGCGGATCCTCGGCGAGACGGAACTCCCACTGCTCGTCGAAGAGGGTCTGGAGCGCTTTCGGCGCGTCGGCGGCGTCCACCGGCGGCGCGGACGCGAGGAACGTCAGGAACAGTCCCACGGCGCGCACAGAGCGCGCATCGTAGCAGACTGTTCCCGTCCTACTGAGCGGTGGCGGCGGCGGGCGCGAGCTGCTTCTTCAGCGCCGCGATCTGCTCCTCGGAGCGCTGGCCGGCCGGAAGCGCTTCGGCGAAACGCAGCGCCTCCTCGAGAGTCCGGCGAGCCGCCGCGGCGTCGCCTCGCGCCGCATAGATGTCCGCCTGGACCTCGAGCACGCGCACGCGGCGCGGACCGTAGACCCGCGTCAGGGCGCGATCCGACGCGGCCTGCGCCTCGTCGTAGCGCTGGAGCCTCAGGTACACCAGCGCGAGGCGCGCCGGCGGGTTGTAGTCCTCCGGGAAGTCCTTCTCGGACTGCTCGAGCATCGGGATGGCCTTCTCGATCTGGCCGGCCGCCCGATACGCCACGAGACGGTTCGGATCGAGCGCCGTCCGCTGCTCGGCGTCGGTCAGGCCCGCGGCGACGCCGTCGAGGTAGTCCACCCACTGACGGGCGACGGCCTCGGCGCCGGCCCGGTCCTTCGCGTCCTCGCGGGCCTCCATGAGACTCCCGTAGAGACCCGACCGGTCGTCCGCCGTGAGCGGAAGCCGGGAATTGGAGACGATCGTCCGCACGTCCGCTTCGAAGGACGCCAGCGCCTCGGCGCGGCCGGGCGCGTCGGCGGGGAGGCGCAGGGCGCAGCTGAGCCCGTAGTCGGCGATGCTCGCCGAGGACGGCGACAGCCGCACCTTCGGCAAGGCGCGGCGAGCGACGTCGACGCACTCCGGGTACTGCTTGCCGACCCGAAGGCTGAAGAGGAGGGCTTCGACGGCGCGCGCGTATTCCGGCGACACCGCCGGAATGAGCTTGAGCGCATCCCGGTAGGCGCCGACGGCCTCCGCGTAGTTCCCCGCGCCGTAGAGGGCGTCGGCGCGCGCGAGCGCCGCCTCGGCTCCCTTTCGCCCTCCGCGGAGGGCGCGATCACCCTGCGCGAAGAACTTCTCGAGCTGGCCGACCGTCGCTCCTCCGGCCCAGCGCAGAGCGATCGTCTCCTTCTCCGGATCGATGACCAGAAGCGAGGGCCAGACCCGAATCGGGTACTTCCTGGTGAAGGCGGCGTTCGCGGCCTTTTCGGTGTCGATGGAGAGCCAGACGAACTGCCCGGCGTGCTTCGTGAGGGCCTTGTCCGTGAAGACGAACGCCCTCATCGAGCGGCACGTGTGTCACCAGGGCGCCCAGGTCTCCACGAAGATCGGAAGCTTCTTCGCGCGCGCCTCGGCGAGGGCCCGGGGGTAGTCGTCCTCGATGAACGGGAGCGCGGGCTTCGCCGCCGGGCCGGACGAGGCGAGGAGCCCCGCGCTCAGGCTCGCCGCGGCCAGAGCAACCCCGAATACACCTCGATTCATCACGCCACTTTACCGCACGGCATACAATCTGCAGACACCTATGCCATCGAGGAGGATGAGCATGATCCGTCGGTCCGACTGGAACCTGTTTGCACCGCTCGCGTTCGCCCTCGCGTTGCCTCTCGGCGCGCAGGAGGTCGACAAGGAAAAAGAAAAGGCCATGATGGAGGCCTGGCAGCGGGCCGCCACGCCGGCCGAAGGGCACAAGAAGCTCGACGCGATGGTCGGGACCTTCGAGGCCAAGGTCCGTTCGACGATCGACCCGTCGAGGCCGCCCGAGGACACGGTGGGAACGTCGGTGAACACCTGGGTCCTCGGGGGCCGGTACGTCGCGCAGGAGTTCGACGGCGAATTCATGGGCGAGCCGTGGCGAGGCATCGGCTACACCGGATACGACAACGTGCAGAAGAAATTCATCTCGGTGTGGATGGACACGGCCGGCACGGGCATGATGTTTCTGACCTCGGCCGCCGACAAGACGGGCAAGACGATCGCCGGCAGCGCGCGCATCTGGGATCCGCTCTCCGAGAAACCGCTGCCCGTCGAGTCCAAGATCGTGATCACCGACAACGACCACCACAGCTTCGAGCTGTTCGGAAAGGCTCCCAACGGCAAGATGATGAAGCTGATGGAGATTCAGTACACGCGGAAGAAGTGACGCCGCGGACGCGCGGCGCACGGCGTCATCCTGAGGCGCGCAGCGCCGAAGGATCCCGTGATTTCCTGTCACGCACGTCGAGTCCGGGATCCTTCGGGCCTTCGGCCCTCAGGATGACGGCTTAACCGCTCCCAGCTCCCGCACGCGGCCTCACGTCTCCTCGATCGGGCGCAACTCCGCCCGGCCGCCGTGCTTCAGGTGCGGGCAGGAACGCGCGATCGCAAGCGCGGCCTCGGCGTCCGTGGCGGAAAAGACGAAGTAGCCGCCGAGCGGCTCGGGCCCCGACACGGCCGCGGCCGCGCCGAGATCGAGGCTTTGCGACGAGAGCTTCTCGCCGCTGATGTCGCTGCCCTGACGGCGCAGGCCGACGGCCCAGTCGCGGTACTCGGAGACGCGCGAGGCGATTTCGGACTCCGTGAGCTGCGGCTCGTCGGGCGCGTCGTAGAGGAGAAGGACGTACCGTGCCGCTGCCGAAGCCGCAGTGGCGGCCGGCGGAGCGGGAGCGCTCCGTCTCTGTCCCGACGGCCAGGCCGGCCGCGAAGAGCGCGACGCCGGCCGCCGCGGCGAGCGCCCACGCGGCCCACCGTCGCTTCTCCGTGCCGCGCGCGGCGATGAGCCCGCGCTCGGCGAGGCGCGACACGACGGCGTCTTCGAGCGCCGGCGGCGGTTCCGGCCCGGACGCGAGTCCCTCGAGAGCGCGCTTCTCCTCGGGCGTCAGATCGTCGTCTCCGCTCATGCATTCCTCCCGGAAAGACGCGCGCGCAAGGCGCTTCGCGCCCGTGACAGTTGACTCTTCGAGGTCCCCACGTCGATTCCGGTCAGCTCGGCGACTTCCTCGTGCGTGTAGCCCTCGACGTCGTGCAGGAGGAGGACGCGACGGTATCCGGGCGCGAGCGCGGCGAGGGCCCGCTCGAGGTCGACCCGGTCGATCTCGCGGCGGACGGCCGGCGCCGCGGCCAGAGACGACTCCGCGGGCAACTCGGTTTCCCGGCCGGCGACCCGCCGCGTTTCGCGCCACCAGCGAATGGCAATCCCGGCGAGCCAGGTCTTCAGCGACGAGCGCCATGCGAAGCCGGGCAAGCCCCTGCGCCGCCCGGATCCAGGTTTCCTGCACGCCCTCCTCGGCCGCCGACGTGTCGCCGCCCGACAGGCGGAGGAGAAAGCGGTAGAGGAACCCCGCATGCCGCCGATACAGCGCCCGAAACGCCGCCTCGTCGCGGCTTTCGACGAAGCGCGCGACGAGAACGCGATCCTCTTCGGGCTCGGAGGGGGCGCTCACCGTTTGCGGGTCTGAACGATTTCCTCGAACCATTTTTCCGTTCCGTTCTCGTACCAGGTCCAGCGCGACGTGATGCGGTCGGGCCCCTCGAAGCGGATCAGGGCCTTGTCCATGTGGCCCCGGTCGCGGGTCGGAATGTTCGCCCCGTCGACGAAGGTGAAGAGCACCGTCTTCCCGCCGTCGGAGAAGGACGTCGCTTCCAGGCGCGGCGCGTTCTTCGCCATGCAGTAGTGGGTCAGCATCAGCTTGTCGCCGTCGAGATAGAACGCCGTCGCCATCTCCTGCCCCGGATGGGCGTTGAACGAGGTCTCGAGAACGGTCGTTCCGCCGGCGATCGTCCGGTACTGGAGCGTCTCCTCCCAGCCCTTCGTGCTCTTGCCGTCCCAGTCGCCGGCCAGCGCCTTCAGGCGCTCGAAGGCCGCCTTCGAAAGCTCCGCCGAGGCGGGAACCGTTCCGGCGGGCGCGTCGTTCACGTCCGCCCCCACGATCCACAGAGCCAGGAATCCCGCGATGAGCGACGAATGCATGGTCGCCTCCTTTCGGTCGCTCATGAGTGACCGAAGGGGGCCGGAAGGTTGCACCGGGATCAGTGGCGCATCTCGTTCCACAGTCGGACGACCGGCTCTTCGAGCGTGTGCTCGTAGGAGAGCTGCGAGAGGCTCGCCGTTCCGAGGTAGAAGCATGTGCCCCACCGGGGCTCCAGCCCGAGCCAGCGGGCGCCCACCATCCTCAGGAAGTGTCCACTCGAGAAGACGAGCACGTCTCCATCGATATCGCGCACACGCGCGATGACGCGGTCCGCACGCGCCGCGACCTCCTGGGGGCTCTCGCCGTTGGGACCGCCGTCGCGGAAGAGGTGCCAGCCGGGGTTCTCGGCCTGAATCTCCTTGCTCGTGCGCCCTTCATAGTCGCCGTAGTTCCACTCGACGAGGTCCGGATCCACCACGGCGTCCGCGCCGAAGCCCGCCAGTTCACAAGTCCGCTTCGCCCGCTGGAGGGGACTGGTGAAAACGCGCGCGAACGTCATCCCGCGGAGACGCTCGCCCAGCCGGCGCGCGTCCTGCTCCCCGTTCGGAGTGAGCGGGATGTCGGTCAAGCCGGTGTGCTGGCCGGAGAGGCTCCACGCCGTTTCTCCGTGCCGCGCGAGCGACAGGATGGGGAACTTATGGGCCATGAGTGACGCGAAGCCTCGAGGCGGTTTATATAACGCTCCCCGGACACTCTCGCCCTAAAGGGCAGGTCCATTTCCGGCGCTGTTCGGACCACTCGACATAGAATCCCCGAGCGATCGCGGGTTTCGGAAAGTTCGTCGGCCAACGCCGGGAGGTGGGTTCGATGGCACGACCGGGATCGGGTTGGATCTGCGGGATGCTCGCCTCCCTCGCGGTGCTGTCCGCCGCCTGCGGCAAGAAGGAGGCTCCTCCTCCGGCGCCGCCTCCGGTCGTCGAAGTGGCGCCGGTCACACAGAAGGACGTGCCGATCTTCCAGGAGTGGATCGGGTCGCTCGACGGCTTCGTCAACGCCGAGATCCGGCCGCAGATCGAGGGCTACGTGCTCCGGCGTGTCTACCAGGAGGGCTATTTCGTCCGGGCCGGCGAGCCCCTCTTCGAGATCGATCCGCGCCAGTTCCAGGCGACGTACGACCAGGCCAAGGCCACTCTGGCCCAGCACGAGGCGACGCTCGCCAACGCGAAGCTGACGGCCGCCCGCTACCGGCCTCTGGCCGCGGAAAGAGCGATCAGCCAGCAGGAGCTGGACGACGCCGAGACGCGCGAGAACACGTCGCAGGCCAACGTGGCCAACGCCAAGGCGAACCTCGAGAAGGCGCAGCTGGATCTCGGCTGGACGAAGATCGTCTCCCCGATCGACGGCATCGCGGGCGTCGCCAAGTCTCAGGTGGGTGATCTCGTGAACCGCGAGGTCGTCATGACCACGGTCTCGCAGGTGGACCCCATCAAGGTGTACTTCAACCCCAGCGAGCAGGAGTACCTGTACTGGGTCGCCAAGCACGGCCCGGTCCAGAAGACGCTCCAGAACGACCGGAACCTCGAGATGGGAAGCCTCGAGCTCATCCTCTCGGACGGCTCGGTCTTCCCCCAGCGCGGGAAGCCGTTCCTCGTCGGGCGCGAGGTGGACGTCAAAACCGGCACGATCCAGCTCGGCGGAGCTTTCAAGAACCCGAACAACCTGCTGCGCCCCGGCCAGTACGCCAAGGTCCGGGTCGCCGTGGACGTCCGGAAGGGAGCGATCCTCGTGCCGCAGCGGGCGGTCAGCGAGCTGCAGGGAAGCCACCAGGTCGCCGTCGTCGGCGCGGACAACAAGGTGACGATCAAGGTGGTCAAGATCGGCCCGAACGAGGGCAGCATGGTCGTCGTCGACGAGGGCCTCAAGCCCGGCGACCGGATCGTCGTCGAAGGGCTGCAGCGCGTGCGGTCCGGGATGGCCGTCGAGCCGAAGGAGGCCTCCAGCGCACCGGAACCGGCCGCCGCGCCGGCCGCGAAGACCGGGAAGTAACTCGTGGCCGAATTTTTCGTCCGCCGTCCCATCGTCGCGATCGTCATCGCCATCCTGATGACGATGGCCGGCGGCGTCGCGATGACGAAGCTCCCGACCGCGCAGTACCCGGACATCGTGCCGCCTCAGATCCAGGTCTCGACGACCTACACGGGCGCCGACGCGATCACGATCGAGCAGTCGGTGGCGACTCCCCTCGAGCAGCAGATGAACGGCGTGGACTACATGATCTACATGCAGTCCACCAACGCCAACGACGGGACGATGACGCTCAAGGTCACGTTCGACGTCGAGACCGACATCAACCTCGACCAGGTCAACACGCAGAACCGCGTCTCCCAGGCCCAGCCGAACCTGCCCGCCGACGTCAACCAGTTCGGGCTCACGGTCAAGAAAGCCACGAGCAATCCCCTGCTGGTCGTCTCCCTCTACTCCCCGAACGGGACCTACGACGCCCTCTTCCTGGGCAACTTCGCGACGATCAACGTCAACGACGCCATCTACCGCGTGCCGGGCGTGGGGCAGATCCAGAACTACGGGACCGCCGACTACGCCATGCGCATCTGGGTCAAGCCGGAGCGCCTCGCGAGCCTGGGGCTCACGGTCCCCGATCTGCTGACCGCCCTGAACCAGCAGAGCGCGGTCAACCCGTCCGGAGGCATCGGCACGGAGCCCGCCCCGAAGGGACAGGAATTCACCTACACCGTCCGTTCCCAGGGGCGCCTCGTCACCGCGGAGGAGTTCGGCAACGTCGTCGTGCGACTGAATCCCGACGGGTCCATGGTCCGCCTGAAAGACGTCAGCCGGATCGAGCTCGGCGCCCTCAACTACCAGCAGCGCGCGCGCCTGAACGGCAAACCCTCCTGCCCGATCGGCATCTTCCAGGTCCCGGGCTCCAACGCCATCGCCGTGGCCGAGGGCGTCAAGAAGGTCATGGCCGAGCTCAAGGAGCGGTTCCCGGACGACCTCGACTACGTCGTCGCCCTCGACACCACGCTGCCGGTCACCGAGGGCATCAAGGAGATCGAGCACACGCTGTTCGAGGCGATCATCCTCGTCATCATCGTCGTCTTCCTGTTCCTGCAGGGGTGGCGCGCCACGCTCATTCCCCTGCTCGCCGTGCCCGTCTCGCTCATCGGCACGTTCATGGTCTTTCCGATGCTCGGCTTCTCGATCAACACGCTCTCCCTCTTCGGCCTCGTTCTCGCGATCGGCCTCGTCGTGGACGACGCCATCGTGGTCGTCGAGGCGGTCGAGCACCACATCGAGCACGGCCTCGCGCCCCGGGAAGCCACGCTGAAGGCCATGGAAGAGGTCACGGCGCCCGTCATCGGAATCGGCATGGTCCTCTCCGCCGTGTTCATCCCGGTGGCCTTCATGGGCGGCATCCAGGGTCGGATGAACATGCAGTTCGCGATCACGATCGCCGTCTCGGTTCTGATCTCGACCTTCAACGCCCTGACACTTTCGCCGGCGCTCGCCTCGCTGATCCTGAAGCCCAAGAAGCCCGCGAAGGGGCCGCTCGGGAAGTTCTTCGCCTGGTTCAACCGCGTCTTCGGGAAGGCGACCGACGGCTACGTCAAGATTTCGAGCATCCTGGTTCGCAGGGCGTTTCTGAGCGTCGCGATCCTCCTCGGCTTCATCGTGCTCTCCGGGCTGCTCGGGAAGAAGCTGCCCGCCGGCTTCCTTCCGGACGAGGACCAGGGCTACTTCTTCGTGAACGTTCAGCTGCCCGACGCCTCATCGCTCCAGCGGACCGACGCGGTGTGCATGAAGATCGAGAAAATGCTGGCCGAGACCAAAGGCATCAAGTACATCACGACCGTCGCGGGCTACAGCCTTCTCTCCGGGGCCTCGGCGCCCTACACCGCCTTCTACTTCGTCACGCTCGACCCCTGGGACGAGCGAAAGGCCGAAGAGCTGCACGTCGACCCGATCATGCAGCAGGTCAACGCCGCGTTCCGGAAGAACATCCCGGAGGCGAACGTCTTCGCCTTTCCGCCTCCGGCGATTCAGGGCCTCGGCACGGGCGGCGGATTCTCCTTCTGGCTCCAGGACCGGAGCGGCGGAACCGTCGAGTTTCTCAACGCGAACCTCCAGAAGTTCCTGGAGGCCGCGCGCAAGCGGCCCGAGCTCGCCAACGTCAACAGCGTCTGGCGACCCAACGTGCCCCAGATCTACGCCGACATCAATCGCGACAAGGTCCTGAAGCAGGGCGTCGCCGTGGGAGACGTCTACCAGACGATGCAGGCGTTTCTGGGCGGCATCTACGTGAACCAGTTCAACCGTTTCGGCCGCCAGTGGAAGGTCTTCCTGCAGGCCGACGCCGTCGGCCGCGTCCAGGCGAACGACATCAACCAGTTCTACGTCCGCAACAACGACGGGCAGATGGTCCCCCTGTCCTCGGTCGTCACCACCCGGCGGATCGAGGGTCCCGAGTTCACCAATCGCTTCAACCTCTTCCGGTCCGCGCAGGTCACCGGGATCCCGGCGCCCGGCTACAGCTCGGGCGCAGGCCACCGCGGCGCTCGAAGAGGTCGCGAGGGAAGTCCTGCCGCGCGAGATGGGCTACGACTGGGCCGACATGTCCTACCAGGAGGTCAAGGCCGCGGGCGCGGGAGCGCGGGTCTTCGTGCTCTCGCTCATTTTCGTCTTCCTGATCCTCGCCGCGCTGTACGAGAGCTGGTCGCTGCCCTTCAGCGTTCTGCTCTCCGTGCCCGTCGCCGTCTTCGGCGCCTTCCTCGGACTGCTGCTGCGCAAGTTCGATCTCGACGTCTACGGGCAGATCGGCCTCGTCATGCTGATCGGCCTCGCCGCCAAGAACGCGATCCTGATCGTCGAGTTCGCCGTCCTGCAGATGAAGGAAGGCAAGACTCTCGTCGACGCGGCGCTCGAGGGCGCGAAGCTCCGGCTGCGGCCGATCCTGATGACGTCCTTCGCGTTCATCCTGGGCTGCGTGCCCCTCTACCTGGCCTCCGGGCTCGGGCGCCGCGTCGCGCCGGATCCTGGGGACCGTGGTCATCGCCGGCATGCTGGCCGCGACCGGCCTCGCGATCTTCCTCATCCCGCCGCTCTTCGTGATCGTCGAAAAGATCGCGGGCAAGGGCAAGGCCAAGACCAAGGAGGGCGCGCCCGCCGCCGCGCCCGCTCCGGTCCCGAGCCCGACGGGTGCCGGCGGAGCGCACTGACATGAAGAAGCTCGTCGCCGCCTGCCTGGCGCTCGCCCTTCTGGCCGGCTGCGCCGTCGGCCCCGACTACGCGCAACCGCCACTCACCGTTCCCGACCAGTTCCGGGACATCCAGGGCCCTCCCGAGCCGCCGCGCGTCGCTCGCCGACCAGCCGTGGTGGGACGTGTTCGGCGACCCGGTCCTGAAACAACTCATCGACGAGGCCCTCGCCGGCAGCTACGACGTCCGGATCGCGGCCTGGCGGGTCGACGAGTTCCGGGCCAACGCGGGCATCGCCCGGTCGGAGTTCTTCCCGGCGATCAACTACGGGGGCGGCTTCTCGCGCGGCCGCACCTCGGTCCATGTCCCGCCCAACAGCACCGCGACCGGAAACCTCTGGGACGCCAACGTCAACTTCGGCTGGGAGCTCGACGTCTGGGGCCGGATCCGCCGGCTCAACGAGTCCGCGAAAGCGCTCTACCTGGCGAGCGAGGACGCGCGCCGCGGCGTCCTGATCACGCTGGTTTCGGACGTCGCGCGCACTTACTTCACGATCC
This sequence comes from uncultured Acidobacteriota bacterium, assembly GCA_963782585.1. Classification (GTDB taxonomy): domain Bacteria; phylum Acidobacteriota; class Thermoanaerobaculia; order UBA5066; family Gp7-AA6; genus DAHUXD01. The sequence goes on along the minus strand of CAWAKL010000010.1, from coordinate 130,028 downwards.
GCGAGCTCGACGCCGAGCTCGAGATCACGAAAAAGACCGTGGCGTCCTTCCAGGAGACCTACGACCTCTTCAAGCGCAAGCTCGACCAGGGCGCGGCGTCCGCGGTCGAGACCTCCTACGCCGCCGCGGCGCTCGGCGAGGTCGCGGCGCAGGTGCCCGAGATCGAGCGGAGGATCGAAGCCAACGAAAACCAGCTGAGCCTGCTCCTCGGGCGGAATCCCGGGCCGATCCCCCGCGGCGAGTCGATCGAGACGCAGCCGGTTCCGCCGGAGGTGCCGCCCGGCCTTCCCTCCGAGCTTCTCCAGAGGCGACCGGACGTCCGCCAGGCCGAGGAGGATCTCATCGCCGCGAACGCCCTCGTCGGCGTCGCCACCGCGAACTTCTTTCCCCGGATCAGCCTGACGGGCTTCTTCGGCGCCGTGGGCCCCGAGCTCGACAACTTCTTCTATCCGGCGGGCAAGGCCTGGTCCATCGCCGCCGGCCTGCTCGGACCGCTGTTCCAGGGCGGAAGGCTCCGTGCCGAGTACGGCGTGGCCTACGCCCAGTGGGAGCAGTCGAAAGCCGCCTACGAGCGGGTCGTCACGAGCGCTTTCGCGGAGACGACCACGGTGCTCTACGCCCGGTCGAAAATCGCCGCCTCCATCGCCGAGTTCGAATCGGCCGTCCAGGCCTACCGCGAGATGGTCCGCCTCTCGCAGGTGCGCTACGACAGCGGCCTCGCGGACTACTTCGAAGTGCTGTACTCGATGCAGCTTCTCTTCCCGGCCGAGATTCGCCCTCGCCCGGGCGCGCCTCGACCTCCTGAACGACTACGTCGACATCTACAGGGCCCTCGGCGGCGGCTGGAACATCGCCGAACCCACCTGGCAGTCGCCCGGCACCGAGGTGCCGCCGCCGGCCGACGTTCCGGAATTCGCGACGAGACCCCCCGAGACCGAGACGAAGGAGTAGCGAGGGGTTCGTGGCAACGCCTCGTTCGAGAAAGGGGAACGGAATGCGGAAGCTCGCAGTTCTCGGGTTCGTCGCGTCGCTTCTCTCCGCCGGCATCGAAGCGCAGAACGCCGCGCCGGCTCCGACCCCCGCGGGGCCGCTGGAGATCTACCAGGTCGATCTCGTGCCGACCGGCACCGGCTTCGCCATGACCAAGCCGGTTCAGGAAGGCGACGTCTGGGTCTTCCAGGTCTGGCCGGATCGCGCGACGGTCCGGCTCGCGCAATCCAAGGTCAAGAAGATCACGCCGCGGACGAAGCAGCTCCAGAGCGAGGTGGCCTATCGGGTCGATCTGGCCCCGTCGGGTGAGATGTTCTCCCGGGACAACCCCGTGCTGAAGGGAACGACGTACACGTTCCACCGCTGGAATGGAGGAGACCTGGTGAGCCTCCGCCAGTCGGACGTGAAGAAGATCACCCGGCTCACACCCGCCGAGATTTTCCAGGCCCACCTGCAGTACTTCGGCCCCAAGCCGATCGGCAACCTCGCGATGGAGGGCGGGACGGTGGTGATGCCCGCACAACCCGAAGCCACGGCGCAGGAGACGACCGGCGGCGCCGAGAACTGGATCTACTACGGGACTCCCGGAGTGGACGACGCCTGGTCGCCGGGAAACGCGGTCGTGGCCTCGCCCGGCGACGTGCCGAAAGCTCCGCCTCAGTAAGTCGGCGGCCATCGGACGGAGCGCGCCGGGCGATAAGATCGCCGCGGGCGCCGATTCACGGCGCCTTCTACGGGCACGGCGCCTACCGCGGGCCCGACTTCACCGCCGACTACCTCCACCGCGCGGCGCTGCACATGCAGGAGGCTCTACGGCGGCGGCGACGCGGCGCTGAACCGGGTGCGGAAGGAGCTGCGGGAGAACCGCTACGACCCGGCGACGAAGACCCTCGTCTGGACGGAGTAGGCCAGGTCTCCGCCTTCGAGGCGATCCATCGGCACTGCGATGGAGAAGCCTCTACGACCGCGGCGGCCAGCGGCGGCGGGGGGCGTCAAGGCCCACATGATCGCCGACGGAGAGTCCCGGTCGCGCCAGGTGACCGCCTTCATCGCCTGGACCGCCTGGACGGCCACGGCGCGGCGCCCCGGCAAGGCGTTCTCCTACACCAACAACTGGCCCCCGGATGAGCCTGGTCGGCAACACCGTGACCGGGGAGGCCATCGTCTGGAGCGCCCTGTCGCTCGATCGCCCTGCTCGGCGGCATCGGCACTCGTGCTGGCGCTCTTCGGCCGCTACGCCGAACACGCTCGGCTGGCACGAGTCCGAGGAGCGGCGGCTGCGATTCGTGCCCGCCCGGCGGACGTCCCCCTGACTTCACGGGTTCGCGTGACTACTCATGGCCGAACGCGCCGCCATTCTTCAGGCCGTCCTTCCCCGCTGATGCATTCGGCTCATGGATGACGCGCGCCGATCGAGCAGAGTCCGCAAGGAGACCGCCATGGGCTCTCGGACCCAGAAACCGCCCGTGACGGCAGACAAACCGGTGAAGCGCAAACCCGCTCGGGCCCGCTCGGAAGCCGATCGGCTCGCGGACGCCCTGATCGAGAACCTGCATCACTTGCAGGGCAAGCTGCCGCGGCATGCGACGACCTACGACTGGTACATGGCTCTGGCGTACACCATTCGCAACCGCACGATCGACCGGTACATCGAGTCGGTGGACGCCATCACGAGCACGGAGACCTCGGCGAAGGTCGTGGCGTACCTCTCGGCGGAATTCCTGACCGGGCCGCACCTCGGCAACAGCCTGATCGCTCTCGGGCTTTTCGAGGACGCGCGTGAGGCGGCGTCCCGGGTCGGACAGGACCTCGACGTGCTCATCCAGCACGAGCAGGAACCGGGCCTCGGCAACGGCGGGCTGGGACGCCTCGCCGCCTGCTACATGGATTCGCTGGCGACGTTGAATGTTCCGGCGATCGGCTACGGCATCCGATACGAGTTCGGCATTTTCGACCAGGCCATCCGCGACGGCTGGCAGGTCGAGCTCACGGACAAGTGGCTGCGGTTCGGCAACCCGTGGGAGATCGTCCGCTCGGAGGTGACCTTCGACGTCAAGCTCGGCGGGCGGACCGAGCACTCCGCCGACGCCCAGGGACGCCTCCGCGTGACGTGGATTCCCGACCGTGTCGTGCGGGGCATGGCGCACGACACTCCCGTGCCCGGCTACCACGCGGGCACGACCAACCTGCTCCGTCTCTGGAAGGCCGAGGCCACGGACGAGTTCGACTTCGCGGAGTTCAACGTCGGCGACTACTGGGGCGCCGTGGACCAGAAGATCGTGTCCGAGACGATCTCCAAGGTCCTGTACCCGAACGACGAGCCCGCGGTCGGCAAGAAGCTGCGCCTGTCCCAGCAGTACTTCTTCGTCTCCTGCTCGCTCCAGGACATGCTCCGCCTGCACCGGATCCGCGGAAAGCCCCTCGAGGAGCTCTCCGACTGCTGGGCGGCGCAGCTGAACGACACCCACCCCTCCATCGCCGTGGCCGAGCTGATGCGCCTTCTCGTGGACGAGCACGGAATGGACTGGGATCGGGCCTGGGCGATCACGCAACGCACCTGCGGCTACACCAACCACACGCTGCTCTCCGAGGCCCTGGAAAAGTGGCCGCTGTCCCTCTTCGGCCAGCTGCTGCCCCGCCATCTCGAGATCGTCTACGAGATCAACCGCCGCTTCCTCGACGAGGTGCGGTCGCGCCATCCCGGCGACGACGGTCTTCTCGCCCGGCTGTCATTGATCGACGAGGCCGGCGGGAAATCCGTGCGCATGGCGAACCTCGCGAGCGTGGGCAGCCACGCCATCAACGGCGTCGCGGCCCTCCACACCGCGCTTCTCGAGCAGACGGTCCTCCGGGACTTTCACGCCGTTTCGCCGGAGAAGTTCGTCAACGTCACCAACGGCGTGACGCCGCGCCGCTGGATTGCCCTGAGCAACCCGACGCTGTCCGCCCTCCTCACCCGCCGCATCGGCGATCGCTGGATCGCGAACCTCGAGGAGGAGCTCCCGCGTCTCGAGCCGCTGGCGGCCGATCCCGGCTTCCGCAAAGAGTGGCAGGGCGTCAAGGCCGGCAACAAGATCGCTCTCGCGGCCCTGCTTCGGGAACGGACCGGCGTCACGGTCGACCCGCGCTCGCTCTTCGACGTCCAGGTCAAGCGCCTTCACGAGTACAAGCGCCAGCACCTGAACGTGCTCTGGGTGATCGCGCACTACAACCGCCTCCGCCGCTCCCCCGGCGGCGCCGTGACGCCGAGGACCGTGATCTTCGGCGGCAAGGCGGCTCCCGGCTACCGCATGGCCAAGCTCATCATCAAGCTGATCCACTCCGTCGCCGGCGTCGTCAACCAGGACTCTCTGGTCTCGGACGCGTTGAAGGTGGTTTTCCTGCCGGACTTCAACGTGACGAATGGACAGCGCGTGTATCCCGCCGCGGACCTCTCGGAGCAGATCTCCACGGCCGGCAAGGAGGCCTCGGGCACGGGCAACATGAAGTTCGCGATGAACGGCGCGCTGACGATCGGAACGCTGGACGGCGCCAACGTCGAGATCCGCGAGGCCGTCGGCCCCGAGAACTTCTTCCTGTTCGGCACTGACGGCCGACGAGGTCGTGCGGCTCCGGGCCGGCGGCTACGATCCGCGCGCCGCCCTCGAATCCAACGCCGAGCTGCGCGAGGCCATCGACCTCCTCGCGTCGGGCTTCTTCTCCGGCGGCGACCGGGAGCTCTTCCGTCCGCTCGTGGAATCCCTGCTTCAGCGGGACGAGTACATGCTCCTGGCCGACTTTCCCTCGTACGTCGATTGCCAGGAACGGGTGAGCGAAGCGTACCGCGACCCGGAGAGCTGGACGCGCATGTCCATCCTCAACTCCGCGCGCGTCGGCCGCTTCTCGTCGGACCGCTCGATCCGGGACTACTGCCGCGACATCTGGGGATTGACCCCTCGACCTGGCGCGACCCTCGCATGAAGCGTCCGGGGAAGACCGGAAAGGGGAAATCCATGGACGCCCGGGTTCTCGACCGCCAGGCCGCACCGGAAACGTCGACGCTCTCCGAGAGAGAGCTCGAGCTCATCAACGCGTACTGGCGAGCGTGCAACTACCTGGCGGTGGGGATGATCTACCTTCAGGACAACCCGCTGCTGCGCGAGCCGCTCAAACCCGAGCACGTGAAACACCGCCTCCTCGGCCACTGGGGCGCGAGCCCGGCGCTGTCCTTCGTGTGGGTGCACCTGAACCGGCTGATCGTCCGAGACGACCTCGACATGATCTTCGTCGCCGGGCCGGGCCACGGAGCGCCCGGGCGTCCTCGGGCCGGTCTATCTCGAGGGGACGTACTCCGAGATCTACCCCGACAAGAGCGAGGACGCCGAGGGGCTGCAGAAGTTCTTCAAGCAGTTCTCGTTCCCCGGCCACATCGGCAGCCACGTCACGCCGGAGACGCCCGGGCTCCATTCACGAGGGCGGCGAGCTCGGCTACAGCCTCGCGCACGCGTACGGCGATGGCCTTCGACAACCCCGACCTCATCGTCGCGTGCGTCGTCGGCGACGGCGAAGCGGAGACCGGCCCGCTCGCGACCGCGTGGCACTCGAACAAGTTCCTCAACCCCGCGCGCGACGGCGCCGTGCTGCCGATCCTGAACCTCAACGGCTACAAGATCGCGAACCCGACCATCCTCGCGCGCATCCGCCACGAGGAGCTGGAAGCGCTCTTCGTCGGCTACGGCTACAAGCCGTACTTCGTCGAGGGCATCGGAGCCCGACGCGATGCACCAGAAGATGGCCGCGACGCTCGAGCAGGCCATCGGCGACATCCGCGCCGCCCAGGAATCGGCGCGGGAATCCCGGGACCCCGTCCGCCCGCGCTGGCCCATGATCGTCCTGCGATCGCCGAAGGGCTGGACCGGACCGAAGGAGATCAAGGGCCACAAGGTCGAAGGCTTCTGGCGGTCGCACCAGGTGCCGGTCGCCGACGTCCGGGACAATCCGGCGAACCTCAGCTGCTCGAAGAGTGGATGCAGAGCTACGCGCCCCGGGAGCTCTTCGACGACGACGGCCGGCTGATGCCGGAGCTGCAGGCCCTCGCGCCGAAGGGACAGCGGCGCATGAGCGCCAACCCCCACGCCAACGGCGGCCTGCTCCGGAAGCCGCTGAAGCTGCCGGATTTCCGCAAATACGCCGTCGCCGTGCCGTCGCGGGGCGCCGTGAGCTACGAGAACACCCGGCCGCTCGGCGAGTTCCTGCGCGACGTCATGAAGAACAACATGACGAGCTTCCGCGTCTTCGGTCCCGACGAGACGGCGTCCAATCGTCTGCAGGCGATCTACGAGGCCAGCAAGAAGACCTGGATGGCGGAGATGCTGCCCGAAGACGCTCGACGGGAGCGAGCTGTCACGCGACGGCCGCGTCATGGAAATGCTCTCCGAGCACACGCTGATCGGATGGCTGGAGGGGTACCTTCTCACCGGACGTCACGGGTTCTTCCACACCTACGAGGCGTTCGCCCACGTCATCGACTCGATGTTCAACCAGCACGCCAAGTGGCTCGACATCTCGCAAGAACCACGTTCCCTGGCGAGCCCCGGTGGCCTCGGAGAACATCCTTCTCTCCTCGACGGTCTGGCGCCAGGATCACAACGGGTTCTCCCACCAGGACCCGGGGTTCATCGACCTCGTCACGAACAAGAGCCCGTCGGTCACGCGCGTCTACCTGCCGCCCGACGCCAACACGCTCCTCTCCGTCGCCGATCACTGCCTCCGGAGCACCGACTACATCAACGTCATCGTCGCCGACAAGCAGAAACACCTGCAGTTCACTGTCCATCGACGAGGCGGTGCTCCACTGCGCCAAGGGCCTCGGCATCTGGGCGCGGGCGCAGCACCGACGCCGGGCGAGGAGCCGGACGTCGTCCTGGCCTGCTTGCGGCGACGTGGCCACGATGGAAGCGCTGGCCGCCGCGGCGATCCTTCGCGAGCGCGTTCCCGATCTGAAGCTCCGCTTCGTCAACGTCGTCGATCTCTTCAGGCTGCAGCCGGCCACCGAGCATCCGCACGGCTCGACGGAGCGCGAGTTCGACGGCCTGTTCACGACGGACAAGCCGATCATCTTCAACTTCCACGGCTATCCGTGGCTCATCCACAAGCTCGCGTACCGCTTCCAGGGACACGAGAACCTGCACGTGCGCGGCTACAAGGAGAAGGGCAACATCAACACGCCGCTCGAGCTGGCGATGCTGAACGAGACCTCGCGGTTCCACCTCGTCATCGACGTCATCGATCGCGTGCCCGACGCTGCGCACGAGGGCGGCGCATCTGAAGGAGGAGATGAAGAACGCCATCCTCGAGCAACATGAGCTACGCGCACGAGCACGGGACCGACCGCCCCGAGATCGTCGACTGGACCTGGCCGTACTGAGCCGGGATCGATGGCCGATGCTCTGCTGGTTCTGAATGCGGGCTCCTCGAGCCTGAAGTTCTCGGTCTTCCGCGACGAGGACCCGCCGCAGCCGCTGATCCGGGGCCAGGTCGAGGATCTCCTCGAGCAGCCGAAGTTCACGGCGCTCCGGGACGGCGAGATCCTCGAAGAGCGGGAGTGGCCGGCCGGGACGCGCCTCGGGCATCGAGGCGCGATCGAGTTTCTGCTCGGCTGGCTCGCCGGCGGAGCGCTCGCCGGCCACCGCATCGTCGCCGCCGGTCATCGCGTCGTTCACGGCGGCGCGCGTTTCACGGGGCCGGCGCTCATCGACGCCGCCACGCTCTCCGAGCTCGAAGCGCTGATACCGCTGGCCCCGCTGCACCAGCCGCACAACGTCGCCGCGATCGCCGAGGTCGCGCGCGCGGCGCCGGAGCTGCTCCAGGTGGCGTGCTTCGACACCGCCTTTCACTCCACCCAGCCGGCCATGGCGCGGGCCTTTGCCCTGCCGCGCCGCTACGCGGAGGAGGGCGTCCGCCGGTACGGGTTTCACGGCCTCTCCTACGAGTACATCGCCTCGGCCCTGCCGGAGATCGACGCGCGCGCGGCCGAGGGCCGCACGGTCGTGGCGCATCTGGGAAACGGCGCGAGCCTGTGCGCCATGGCGGGCGGGAAGAGCGTCGCGACGACCATGGGCTTCACGGCCCTCGACGGACTGGTCATGGGCACCCGATGCGGCGCGATCGACCCCGGCGTCCTGCTCTACCTGATGGAGCGCGGGATGGACGCGGCCGCCCTGCAGAATCTCCTCTACGAGGAGTCGGGACTGCTCGGCGTCTCGGGTCTCTCGAGCGACATGCGGGAGCTGCTCGAAAGCACCGATCCCCGGGCCGCCGAGGCCGTGGATCTCTTCGTCTACCGCATCGGGCGCGAGCTCGGCTCCATCGCGGCGGCCCTCGGCGGCCTCGATGCGGTCGTCTTCACCGGCGGCATCGGCGAGAACGCCGCCGCGATCCGAGAACGCGTTTGCCGGGACGCGGAGTGGCTGGGGATTCGGCTCGACGCGGCGGCGAACGCCGCGGGCGGACCCGCATCAGCTCCCCGGACAGCCGCGTGGGGGTGTGGGTCGTTCCGACGAACGAGGAGCTCATGATCGCCCGCCACACGCGGCGCATGCAGAACATGCGCAACCCGGAGCCCCGGTAACCGCCGGGCGGCAGAGCCGGTCGCGTGGAACTAAACGAGCGGCCGTGGAACAGCCGGAAGCGGACGGGGAGAAATCCACCCGCAGCGAGTCCGTCGCGCGACTACGAGCGCGACGCCGTCCTCGCCGTGCTCGCCCTTCTGACCGTCGGCTGCGATGAACAGCCGGAAGTACCAGCGAATCAGCAGGAGCTGGAACAGGGGCAGGCTCACGCAGCCGAGCACCAACCGGTCAGCGACGGGCGCAGCTCCCGTCCACGGACACGCCATACCAGCGCATGAGGTCGAGCGCCACCTGCGTCCTCGAGAGGAATCCGACCCCGACGACGGAGACGAGCGCGATCAGCGTCCGGCGCGGGGCCGTCGAGCCGTACGAAGGAGAAGCACGCCTCGCCCCTTGGGGAAGAGCCGCGGGTCGTCCCAGCACCGATACAATGACGATCACGCTGTCCCGGATACCATCAACCGGACCTGGCCCCGAAACAAGGAGACTTTGCTCTGATCCCTGGACTTGCGGCTTCACAAGAAACCCGGCGCGTGCTCGAGCCGATCGAGCGGATCTCGGAGATTTTCTTCGGGCTGATCATGGTGCTCACCTTCACGGGCACGCTCAGCGTCGCGGAGGCGGGCCGCCAGGAGGTGCGCACGATGCTGATCGGCGCGCTGGGATGCAACCTGGCATGGGGAATCATCGACGCGATCCTCTACCTGATGGGGTCGCTGGCGGGTCGCGCCGGGGGACTGCGCACCCTGCGCGCCGTACGCAAGGCGGTCGATGCTCGCCGGGCCCGACAGCTCGTCGCCGACGCTCTGCCCCCGATCGTGGCGTCCGTGATGGAACCGGCCGAGATCGACGCGCTGCACGAGCGGCTGTCCGGGCTGCCGGAGCCGGCACGGCGCGCACGCTTCGCCAGGGAGGATTGGCGCGGCGCCCTCGGAGTCTTTCTCCTGGTCTTCCTCACGACCTTCCCGGTCGTCATTCCGTTCCTGGTCTTTCGGGAAGATGCCGTTCAAGCCCTGCGGATCTCCAATTTCATCGCCCTCGCGCTGCTCTTCCTGGTCGGGTTCGCGTTCGGGCGCACGACGGGGCGGCAGCCCCTGCTCATCGGGATCGGAATGATGCTCTTCGGCGGCGCGATCGTCGGCATGACGATCGCGCTTGGCGGATGACGGCCGATCACGGGCGGCGGCTGCGAGTCCGTCGGTGTCTTGCATGTCCATGAATTGGCTCGGTACACGAGCGGTGGGGCTGGCAGCGGTCGCGCTGCTCAGCGCCTGCACGACGGTGGGTCCTGACTTCAAGCGCACCTGAAGTGCCCCCTTCGCTGGCCGACTGGAAGGGTGGCTCCCTCGAGTCGCTCGCCGCTGACCGGCCAGCTCCACCCAGCGGACAGATGCAGGAGTGGTGGCGTACCTTCAATGATCCGGTGCTCGAACACCTGGTTGCCGAGGCGCAGCGCGTGAATCCCGACGTCCGGACCGCCGGTCTTCGCATCATGGAAGCGCGCGCCCAACTCGGGATCGCCGGCAGCACGCTCTATCCGCAGGTTCAGCAGGCGACCGGCGAGGTGCTCGGTGTGGGAGAGCACCCGTCAGGCGCACCCGACACCACGGCCGTGGCCGCCAGCGCCGGGCTGGGGATCGGCTGGGAAATCGATTTCTGGGGCAAGTTCAGGCGCGGCATCGAGTCCGCGGATGCCAGCTATTTCGCCAGCATCGCCCAATACGATGACCTGCAGGTGCTGATGGCCGCCCAGGTGGCCAGCCTGTACTGTTCCATCCGTACCGTCGAGGCGAGGCTGGTGATCGCTCGCGAAAATGCAGCCCTGCAAGAGCGCAGCCTGGAGATTGCCGAGCGGCTGTTCGAGGGTGGCACGGACTCCGAGCTGGATGTGCAGCAGGCGAAGGCCCAGTATCTGGGCACGCTGGCCACCATCCCTCAGCTGGAGATCACGGAACGCCAGACACAGAATGCACTGAGCACGTTGCTGGCCAGAGCCCCGGGCCCCTTGCCTGAAATGGACGCAGGCAAAGACGTGATCCCGCAGGCGGAACCGGACGTCATCGTCGACATGCCGGCTGAGCTGCTGCGCCGTCGACCGGACGTCAGGGCTGCAGAAATGCAGCTGGCTGCTCAGTCCGCCCTGATCGGGGTGAGCGTGGCGGACCTTTATCCGTCGATATCACTGTTGGGATCGGTCCGCCTGTCGGTCACGTCCCTGAGCGGGGCGCCGAACGTGCTCAGTTGGGGCCTCGGGCCCAGTCTCGTATGGAACGTGTTCGACCATGGCCGGCTCACCAACGCCGTGCTGGTCCAGGATGCCCGATTCCAGCAACTCTACGAACAGTACCAGAACACGGTATTGCGGGCGGCCCGCGAGGTCGACGACGCCGCCGTTGGCTTCGCCAAGACCGGAGAGCAGATCGCCCTGCTCGTAGAATCCGTAAAGGCCGCGCAGCGCGCGTTTGAGATTGCCACTCTCGGGTACACGGAAGGGCTGGCCGACTTCGAGCGCGTGCTCGACTCCCAGCGAACGCTTTTTGGCCAACAGGACATTCTGGTGACCAACCGTGGCAGCCTGACACAGAACCTGATCTCCCTTTACAAGGCCATGGGGGGCGGCTGGGAACAGGGACGAAGCCGCCCCGTCCTGGACGACGCAACGCGCGAAACCATGGGGGAACGCAGTCAGTGGAAAGGTCTACTGACCGCCCCGCTACCGCCGGCAGGCACTGACGTTCCACCAAACATTCCGGAGCAGCAACCATGACAAACAGCCTGGAATCGACAAAGCCGGACGAGACCCCGGCCTCGATTGGGGAAAACTCGCCGCCGTCTTCCAAGCCGCAAGAGACGCCAGCCCCGGTGGGCGAGAAATCGCCGCCGCAGCCGTCCAAGCCGGGCAAGGGAAGCCGGCGGGGCGCGATCGTCGTGACGATACTGATCGTCGTCAGCCTGGCCTGGTATTTCGTTTCCGATCGCCTGACCCCGTATACCTCCCAGGCCAGGGTTCAAGCCTTCGTCGTGCCGGTGGCAGCCGAGGTCTCGGGCAGAGTGCTGAAGGTGTACGTCAAGAACAACGACGAGGTTCGGCCCGGGCAGCGCCTGTTCGATATCGATCCAACCCAGTACCGGATCGCGCTGGAGCGCAGCCGTTCGGACTATGAGTCGGTGCGTCTTTCGGTCAATGCCTCAACGGCGTCGGTGCAGGCGGCGAGAGCGTCATTGCAGGCGGCTGAGGCAAATACTGTGTTCGCTCAACAGGATGCCACCCGGCTCGAACAGATCTATGAGAAAGATCCAGGCGCTCTCTCGGTCCGACGCGTCCAGGGGGCGCAGGCCAGCCGGCTCGCGGCGCAAAGTCAGGTGAAGAAAGCCGAGGCGGACCTGCGCCGCGCCCAGGAGACAGCGGGCGCAAGCGGTGAGAAGAACGCGCAACTGTTGAGTGCCCGAGCGGCGGTCGAGAAGGCCGAGCTGGATCTCAAGCGTACCGAAGTGGTTGCTCCCGCCGGCGGTTCGGTGACCGATCTGCGCACCGACGTCGGGTTGTTTGCGCAGACCGGCGCACCGGCGATGACCCTGATCGCCATTCACGATCTCTGGATCAGCGCCGACATGACCGAAAACAACCTCGGCAATATCAAGCCCGGCGACCCGGTCGCGATCGGGCTCGACGTGATGCCGGGCAAAGTGTTCAAGGGCCGGGTGCGCAGCGTCGGCACCGGCATCAGTCCCGGCAGCCCGCCTCCGCCCGGCACTTTGCCCCAGGTCCAGAACAGCCGCGATTGGCTGCGGCAGGCACAGCGCTTTCCGGTCGCCGTCGAGTTCGACCCGTCCGAACGCGAGCGGCTGCGCGCCGTGCGAGTCGGAGGCCAGGCCGACGTGCTGGTCTACACGGGAGACCACCCCGTGATGAACTGGCTTGCCGGCTTCGTCATCAAGGCAATGAGCTACTTTTCGTATTTCTCTTGATTGTCGATGTCGAACGCCGACAAAGGGGCCCTGCGATTGGCCCTCGGAATGGGCCTGTCCGTGGCGATCGCCTGGGGAATCGGGCTGGAAGCAGCGTTCATGGCCCCCGTGATGACCATGACGTTGCTGGCCAAACCGGGACCGCCGATCCCTCTCGTGAAGGGCGTGGTGCTGGGCTTCGTCGTTGCCGCGCTCTTGCTGGCGGGTGTTCTGACGGTCCCGATCCTGAAAAACTACCCGGTGAGCGGCATCCTGCTGACGAGCGCACTGTTCTACACGGTGACCTACACGAGCGCTCGCAAGGCGAACCCTCTGACGCTTTTCATGCATGTCGCCCTCGTGTTCATTCCCACGGCCGGCGTCGCCAATCAGGCGGCGACAACGTTGCTGGCCCGGACGACCGGCGTCGCGCTCGTCATAGGCGTGCTGGCCAGTGCCATCTCGCACGCTCTGTTTCCGGATGCTCCAGTGCCGGCGAGAGTCGCGCCGGCACCCGCAGGCGCCAGTCCGGAAGCGGCAGGCTGGATCGCCCTGCAGGCGACGTTGATCGTGATTCCTGTGTTCATGCTCGCGCTCAGCAACCCGGCCTTTTATCTGCAAGGCGTCATGAAGACAGTCGGGATGGGACAGCAGGCCGGCGCCACGACCGCGCGTACGGCCGCGCGCCAGCTGGTCGGATCCACCGCAGTCGGAGCACTCCTGGCGATGGCGGTCTGGGGCGGCCTCTCGCTCCGGCCGAATTTGTGGATGTTCGCTTTGTGGACCGCGGCCGCATCGCTCTGGATCGGCGTCAGACTGTTTCGGGTCAAGGCCACATCTTCGCCTCCGTCATACTGGCTCAACGCCCTGATGTCGATGTTCTTCGTGCTGGGGCCCGCCATTACGGATTCCGCCAAGGGCGACGATGTCTACCGCGCTGGTGTTGTGCGTGTCACCCTGTTTTTCCTGTTCGCGCTCTACGCATCGGCAGTTGTGTGGGGACTCGAGCGGTGGCGTGCCTCGAGATCCACGTCACTCATCCCGGAACGCAGTTAGGAAGGAAAACATGAACCCGAAAGAGCACCCAAGTTCTACACCCGCCCGTGAAACCGGTCCGTGGGACAGCCCTGCGCTGGCCAGGCTTCGCGAATGGGACCCCGTCTGGGTCGACCAATGCCTCGACATGTCCGCGAGTCCGTGGACGAACAACGTACTGCCGCGCAAGGACGTCGAGCTGATCAGCCTTGCGGTGAATGCCGCCTGCACGAACCTGAGCGAAGGCGGAACTCGCCGCCACATTCGCGGCGCTCTCGAAGCCGGCGCGACACGCGAAGAGATCCTGATGATCCTCAAGATCGCATCGCTGCTCTCGATCCATACGTGCAGCCTGGGCGCACCCATTCTGTTGGAGGAGGCGAAGGCAGCCGGAGTGAAGCTGGCGTCGAAAGAGACGACGGCGACGCCGGTCTGCGACAAGATGAAGGCCGCCGGCCAATGGAATCCCGGCTGGGATGGGTTCTTCGAGATCGACCCGGCATGGACGGAAGCCATCATCGCCGCGAGCCTCCCGGTTTACACCAGCGGGATCCTCTCGCCCAAGCTGGCGGAGCTCCTGAGCATCGCCGTCGATGCGTCGATCACTCACATGTACGCGCCCGGGACGCGCCGCCATATCCAGTCGGCGTTGAAACTCGGCGCGACGATGGAGGAGATCATGGAAGTATTCAAAATCTGCGTCTCGTCGGGTATGCAGTCGAGCAATCTCGGCGTGCCGATTCTTGCCGAGGAACTGGAACGCATCGCGAAAGAGGCGTGAGGCATGACGAACCTCGCCGATCTCATACCTTTGCGGCGACCTGCAAGGAGCTAAACCATGTTGCCTACGGTCACTTCCGAGAAGGCGCTATCCCGGGGCCTGCTCGATGTGTTGATCCGTGCCGGTCTGGTCGCCATTCTGGCGATCGCCTGCTACCAGATCTTCCGCCCCTTCCTCGACCTGATTCTTTGGTCGCTGATCCTGGCGGTCACTCTCTACCCATTGCAAGGCAGGCTCAAGGGCATGCTGGGTCACAAGGAGGGTCTCACCGCAACGCTGATCGTGGTGATCGCCATCGGCATCCTCATCGTGCCTATCTATTTGTTGGGCACCTCGATGGCCGCCTCGATGGAAAACGCCGTGACCATGGTCAAGAGCGGCAGTTTCCATATTCCGCCGCCGGCCGATTCGGTCGCCAGCTGGCCGCTGGTGGGCAAGCGTCTCTACGACTTCTGGCTCCAAGCCGCCACCGACTTGACCAGTCTGATGCAGAAGTTCCGACCGCAGATCAAAGATGTCGGTCTCGTCCTGCTGGGTAAGCTCGCCGGCGTCGGTATGGGCCTGCTGATGTTCATCGTCGCCCTGGCCATCGCCGGCATCTTCATGGCCTATGGTCAGAGCGGCCACCGCAGCGCGGTGCAGGCCGCCTCGCGCATCTTCGGCGGGGGCAAGGGTCCGCAAATTGCAGAACTTTGCACCGCCACCATCCGTGCGGTGGCTCAGGGTGTCGTCGGCATCGCCTTTGCCCAGATGCTGCTCGTCGGCGTCGCCTTCGTGCTCAAGGGCATCCCTGGGGCTGGTCTGCTCGCCCTGGCGGTGCTGCTGTTCGGCATCCTGCAGCTACCAGTCACTTTGATCACGCTCCCGGTGATCGCCTTCGTCTTCGTCACCGAGGGTGCCAGCCTGGTGACCATCGTCTTCGCCATCTACGTCTTCATCGCCGGCCTGGTCGACAATGTGCTGAAGCCACTGCTGCTGGGACGGGGTGTCGATGTGCCGATGCCCGTGGTCCTGATCGGCGCCCTGGGCGGCATGATCACGAACGGCATCATTGGCCTGTTCATTGGTCCGGTGATTCTTGCGGTCGGTTACCAGCTATTCTGGCAATGGGTGAGGGACCAGCCTGCAGACTCTGGCGTCCGGTCACCAGAAGCAGAAGCAGGCCTGACGCGACCTGGCTCCTAGAGCGTACTCGCTATGGCGTCGGCCACGGGGACGCATCCTCAACCCAGGCGGCGGAACAACTTCACCAGCACCGCTTCGACCACGAGCATCGTCACAACGACGACGATCAGGGGCACGATCCCATGGTAGGGGCCGCCGAAATGCAAGCCGTCGCCGAACACGACGGAGAGCGCTTCGAGCATCACGAACTTGGACCCGAAGAGCACGAGCCAGGCGCTGAAGTAGCGCATGAATTTCGCAAAGCCTCCCGGTCTCGCATTGAAGAAGGCGGCGAGCCGATGCTCCAGGGCGATCGTGAGCTTCAGGAGGAGCTGCAACAGCGCGGCGACGAGCACCATGACCGTAAACGAGTTGACCCTGACCTGATCCCAGTATTGGGCGAATAGGCCCAGCACCACCAGATCCACCAGGGTTGCAGTGAGGTAGCGGAAGAATCCCCTTTGCCTGGGCGAGGGCGCGCGATCCAGGGTGTCCCACACCGAGACGTTAGCCGTTGTGGTCATGCGCTTTCTCCCATGTTGTACGCCGCCACTGGCCATGGTAGCAGCGGTGGCCTTCTTTCGAGCGGCGTGCTGTCCTCGCCGCGCTCGTCCTTCTCACCCTCGGCTGCTCTCTGGTCGTCCGGCCGTTTCTGACGGCGTTTCTCTGAGGTGCGATCATCGCGGTCTCGAACCGCAAGCTGTACCAGCGCTGCGTGCGGCTCGTGCGCGGACGCTCGGCGTCGTCGGCGGCATTCTGGCCTCTTCTCGGCCTCTTCATCGGCCCGACGATCTGACCGTGGCCTACAACCTGTTTCAGGAGTGGATGGCGACGCTCAAGGCTCCCGATCCCGCGGCAACGGTGTCGGCCCGTCTTTAGTCCGGCATCCGACTTCGAGGCGAGCTCACCTCTTGCTCCCCAGTTCGATGCCAAAGCTGTACCGGGCCGAGAACTGGATCCGGAAGTCGTTCACGCCGAAGCCGTCGCTGAAATTGGTCCGACGGCCCCACTGAGCCTCGAAGCCCGCCATGGCGTTCTTGACCGGGTAGAACAGCAGGTTGACGAGGGCGTACTGACCCGTGTTGAACGCCACCGGCAGCTGCAGGTCGCTGTTGTCGATGTCCACCCGTGAATAGCCGATGGCCGTGCTGAGCTGCTCGCACCAGAAGAGGTCGAAAAAGGCGGTGAAGCCGAGCACGGGGAGCGGCTCGCCGATGAACGGCCGCCGGGGATTGCCCGACGGGTTGACGGCGGCTCCGATGTCGGTCGGCGCGTCGGTCATGTAGTTCTCGATGCCCTCGCCGTAGACGACCGCGGCGCGGAGGGTGCCCGTCTTGCCGACCTTGAGGTTGGTGGACAGGTTCAGTCCCCAGCCGGTCGCGTGGCCGGTCAAGTCGAACTCGTCCTGAACCGTGTCCACCCAGCCTATGTAGCGGAGAAGGCCGGCGAGCTGCACGTGGCCCCAGTCACCGGTCCGTTTGTAGTGAACCGTGAGATCGGGAGCGGGAAAGTGCTTCTCGATGTTCTGCAGCTCGACGCGGGACTCGATGCGGCCGTTGTCGGCGGTCGCGCCGGGCCGCTCGAGGGCGATGAAGAGCTCGTTCCTGCCCCGGAGCGCCGCCCAGCGGAACTGCACGTTCCGCAAGGCCGCGTTTCCGCTGGGACCCCAGTACTCGAGCGCGATCGGGGAGACGCTGCCGTCCATGAAGACAGTGTTGGTCTGTCCCACCAGAAACGCGCCGAGCTCGCCCCAGGCATGCCGGAGGTGGAAATTCGTGTCCCCCGCGTCGGGGTTGACGCTGAAGAGGTCGAACTCGAACTGCGTCTTGATTTCGCCCAGGGCCGTCGGAATCCACCCGTTGACGCCGAAACGCGTGGAACGCACGCTCGCCCAGAAGTTGCCGTCTTCGCCGAACTCGTTCGGAAACGCCGGCAGCTTGGTCGGCCGCTCGACGTCGAACCAATCCGGGTTGACCTGATCGAAGTCGTAAATGGCGTCGGCCTGCGCGTATCCGTAGATTTCCATCCCCGGCCCCGCAGCTTCGGGGATCGGGGGCGCGGCGCCTTGCTGGCCCTGAGGCGGCATCTCGATCGCGACGTCCGGAGCCGGCGGCGCTCCCGGAGCGCGCAGCGTGAAGTTGGCCACCGCCCTACCGCCTTCGAGGACCGCGACGCCGCTCGCGAGCCCGGTCGTGAAATGCGCGACCTCCGCCGTGACGTCGTACGCGCCCGCGGGCAGCGGGCCGATGTGGTACGCACCCGCCGCGTCCGTGATCGCCGACTGGCGAAAGCCCGTCGCCAGATTCCGGGCGGTGACCGTGGCGCCGGCCACGACGGAACCCGACGTGTCGGTGACGCGCCCTTCGATCGAAAGGCCGTACGGCTGAGCGGCCGCGCTTCGCTCTATGAGCAGCAGCAGAACCCACACCGCGATGACTCCGCCGAACCTTCCCCCTGTCGGTCTCATGTTGGCTCCTTTCGCCAGTGAGACGATCTTCACCCTTCGCCGCGATGCCTCGGCCGAATTGGATCGCTCTGTCAAGAGTTCCGCAAGACGTACCTTCGGGCGACTCCAGAGGCCCGGGATTAGACTGCGCCATGCCTCTCTGGACCTGGCTCGTCCCCGTGCTGGCGCTCGTTGTGCTCGTGGTGGCGCTGGCGGTGGGCGTCGGGACGTTGCTCGCCGTGCTGTGCGGCGTCGCGCTGATCGGGGCGGTCCTCGTCGCGGTCCACCACGCGGAAGTCGTCGCGCATCGCGTGGGCGAGCCCTTCGGCACGCTCGTGCTCGCCCTGGCCGTGACCGCGATCGAGGCCGCGCTCATCCTCTCGATGATGATGGCCGGCGGCGACGACATGGCGGTCCTGCCGCGCGACGCGATCTACGCCGCCGTGATGATCATCTGCAACGGCGTCGTCGGCCTGTGCGTTCTGCTGGGCGGTCTGGCGCACCGTGAGCAGACCTTCCGCGTCGAAGGGGCCGGAGCGGGGCTGGCCGCGCTGATCGTGATGGCGACGCTCACGCTCGTCCTGCCGGTGTTCACGACGAGCACGCCGGCCGGCACCTACAGCACCTCGCAACTCGCGTTCGTGGCGGTGGCTTCGGCCGCGCTCTGGGCGATCTTCATCTTCGTTCAGACCGTGCGCCATCGGGACTATTTCATTCCCGCGACCGATGCGGCCAACCCGGACGTGCACGCCGAGCCGCCGACGACCCGGGCAGGCATGGGTCGAGCTTCGGGTTGCTCCTGGTCTCGCTCGTGGTCGTCGTGGGCCTGGCCAAGATGCTCTCGCCCACCATCGAGCAGCGCGGTCGAGGCGGCCGACGCGCCGCAGGGCCGTGGTCGGAATCGTGATCGCCGCGCTGGTCCTGCTGCCGGAAACGTGGGCCGCGGTGCGCGCCGCCCGGGCGAATCGACTTCAGAGCAGCATGAATCTCGCGATCGGCTCCGCGCTCGCCTGCATCGGCCTGACCGTTCCCGTGGTGGTGCTGGCGTCGATCGCCTTCGACTTGCCGCTGGTCCTGGGCCTGGAGCCCAAGGACATGGCGATGCTCGCGCTGACGTTCCTGGTGAGCGCCGTCACGCTCGGCACCGGCCGCACCTACGTGATGCAGGGGGCCGTGCATCTGGTGCTCTTCGCGGCGTTCCTGTTCCTCGCGTTCGTGCCCTGAGCTCTACCCGATCTCGCCGGCGCTTCTCGCAGCCCGCGTCGCCAGGTACTTCGCAACGGCGACCTCCAGGGTGAAGTGCATGCGCTCGCGGCCGAGGGTCTCGGCCGAGAGAAGAGCGCTGCACCATCGTCAGGACGTCCGGGGTTCAGGTCCACGAGCCAGAGCTCCACGCCCGCCTCGCGTTCTCGCTTCTCGCCCTCGATCAGCATCTTCAGCGCCGTGTACTCGAGGTCGAAGATCGCGCTCATGTCGATGCGCCACGACCTTCGGCTTCGCCTCGGCGGCGAGCGCTCGAATCCTGCTTCCGAGCGCTCGGCGTTGGCGAAGAAGACGCGGCCCTCCGGGCGCAGGATGAGCAGGCCCGGGAAACGTCTCGTCCTCGGGGTGTTCCTTCGTGCGCGGCCGGAAGACGTTGGTGCCGGGCTTGCGCCCGAGGACGTGCACGGGCGGGTTCGCCACCTGGTAGGCGAGCGCCACCGAGCGAAAGGATGATCGCGATGAGGATGCCCTTGAGGGTGCCGAGCAGCAGAACGCCGGCGAACGCCGCGAGGGCCCAGACGAACTCGGTGCGCCGGATCCGGAGGATCGCGCCGAACTCCTCCGGCTGGATCAGGCCGATGGAGTAAACGATGACGAGGCCCGCGAGCACGGCCTGCGGCATCCCGCCGATGAGCGGAGCGAGGAAGAGCATCGTCACGCAGCGTCGCTCCCGCGGTCACGAGCGCCGGCGAGCTGCGTGCGTGCCCCGGCCCGCCGGTTCACCGCCGTCTGCGACGTCCCGCCGCCGGACGGCATCGACGCGAAGAGGCCTCCGACGGCGTTGGCGAAGCCCGTCGCGAGAAGCTCCCGGTTCGCTCGCAGCGGTGGCTCGTCCGTCCTCGCGAAGGCACGGGCGGCGGCGATCGTCTCGGTGAAGCTCATGAGCGCGATGCCCAGCGCCGCCGGCCAGAGCCGCGCGACCAGAGCGAGAGATCGGGCATCGTCAGGGACGGCAGGCCGCGGCGGGATCGTCGCCGATGGCCTCGACACCGAGAGCCTGCAGGCCGAAGAGACCCATCGCCGCGATTCCGGCGGCGACGACGACGAGCGGCGCCGGCGCGCGCGGCAGAAAGTGCTCCAGACCGACCAGGAGAACGATCGTGGCGATACCGACGAGAAGCGTCGGAAGAGACGTTTCGGGAATGTGCGCGAACGATCGCCGCCAGATTGCGAAAGAACACCGGTCTTGGGAAAGTGAATGCCCATGAGCTTCGGGATCTGGTCGAGCACGATGACGAGGCCGATCCCGGCCTTGAAGCCGATGAGAACGGGCTCGGAGATGAAATTGGCGACGAAGCCGAGACGCAGCAGGGAGGCGAGGAGGAGAATTCCGCCCACGACAACGCTCAGCGTGGCGGCGGCCCGCATCAGGGACGCGGGATCGCCGTCCGGAGCGATCTCGCCGAGCTGGGCCCCCGTCAGGATGGCGATCGTCGTGGTCGTGCTGACGCTCAGAGGACGGGACGTCCCGAGCACCGCGTAGATCGCCATCGGAACGAGAGCCGTGTAGAGCCCGACCTGCACCGGAAGCCCGGCGATGGTCGCGTAGGCCATCGCCTTCGGGATCACGACAGCGGCCGTGACCAGGCCCGCGAGCAGGTCGAGGCGCAGCCACTCCTTGCGGTAGCCCGGAAGCCAGTCCAGGGCCGGGAGGGCGAGTCGTCCCGCCACTACGTGTCTGTCCGCAGGGCGCGCGAAGTAATTCCGTGCCGTGGCACGGGTCTACTTCGCCTTCGCGACCCCCTTGAGCCAGATCTTCGCGTCTCCGTAGTCGGAGATGACGATCGCGCCGGCCTCGGTTGTACCGACTTTCGCGGCCGGGGCGAACTCGCCGCTCCCCGCTCCCGTGGCGTCGACGATGAGCAGCGCCACCCCCAGGTCGAAGCCGGCCTTGGGCTTCGGGCTCGGCAGAGTGGACCCCAGGAAAAGGATCGGTTCGGCGGTCACGACCGTGACGATCCGCCCCGACTCGGTGGGACGGGCGTACGCATACTTGATCGGCGTCTTGCGTCCTCCGACTTCAATCGTGCCGGCGTCTTTGGCCTTCGCCAGCGCCGTCTTCACGGCCGGCGTCCCGCCGCTCTTGACCGCGGCGACGACCGCGTCCCGCTCCGCTTCCGTGGCGAACCGTTCGATCGAGATCCGGACCGGCGCACTGCCGCTTCCCCCTTCGGACACCGAGGCCGTCGCGACGAAAGCCTCACCCGCAGGTTGAGCCGGCAAGGCCGCAGGGACCAGAGCCGAGCCCGCAAACGCGAGAGCCGCCAACGAGAGAACACGAAACTTCATGATCGTCCTCCTTGCCTCCGAAACCTCAATCCTCAGTACTTCTCGGCGATGAATCGCCGGCCCTTCAGCGAGGCCTGATCGTCGTACGCGCCCTTCTTCGAGCGCTTCGGCAGCTTGACCTTCTCGCGCGGCACCTTCTTGTAGGGGATCTGGCTCAGCAGGTGCGAGATGCAGTTGAGGCGCGCGCGCTTCTTGTCGTCGGAACGGACGATGATGCCAGGGAGCGTGCTTCGTGTCCGTCGCGTCGAGCATCGGTCGCGGGCGCGCGAGTAGTCGTACCAGCGCTCGCGCGAGGGCAGGTCCATCGGGCTGAGCTTCCACTGCCGGAGCGGATCCTCGATCCGCGCCTCGAAGCGCTTCTCCTGCTCGTCGTTCGCCGACCTCCAGCCAGTACTTGATGAGCGTGATGCCGCCGTCCACCATGTACTTCTCGACCTCGGGGCAGAGCTCGAGGAAGCGCCGATGCTGCTGCCTTCGAGCAGAAGCCCATGACGTATTCGACGCCGGCGCGGTTGTACCAGCTGCGGTCGAAGATGACGACCTCGCCCGCCGCCGGGAAATGCTGCATGTAGCGCTGCATGTACATCTGGCTCTTCTCGCGGTCCGACGGGGCGGGCAGCGCCACCAGGCGGAAGACCCGAGGGCTCACCCGTTCGGTGATCGCCCGGATCGTGCCTCCCTTGCCGGCCCCGTCGCGTCCCTCGAAGACCACGATCACCCGCAGGCCCTCGTGCTTCACCCAGTCCTGGAGCCGGCACAGCTCCGCCTGGAGGCTGCGGAGCTCCTCGACGTACTCCTTGTTCTTGAGCCGGGGCTTGCCGTCCTTCTCGCGCTTCTTGCTTGCCATGAGGCCAGACTCTATCTTGACGCCGTCTCCGACCGCTCAATTTCGAGGCGCGCGGCGCCGATCCCTGGCAAATGCGTCGCACACGAAATAGCATTGGCCCTCGAAACGAGGAGGTTCCTTGTCCACCCTACAACCGATTCGAAAGCGTCTCTCCGACATCCCCGGCGGAGCGCTCGTCGTTGCACTCTGCGCGCTGCTCGCGGCGCCCGCCTGCACGACTCCCGCGCCGCAGCCGGTCTCGGTCACGACGACGCCGCGCACGACGACGACCACGACGACGACCACGACGCAGGCGGCGCCGGCCCCGGCGCCCGTGCAGCCCCCGCCCTCGTCGGCCACCGCGCCGGCGCCGGCCGCCGTCGCGGCCGAAACGGGCGAGATCCTCTCCGCCGATCAGCTCGACGCCATCGTCGCGCCGATCGCCCTCTACCCGGACCCGCTCCTCGCCCAGTGCCTGGTGGCTTCGACGTACCCCCTCGACATCGTGGCGGCGCAGCAGTGGCAGGCCAAGAACTCCACCCTCAAGGGAGACTCGCTGGCCAAGGCGGCCGAGCAGCAGCCCTGGGACCCGAGCGTCCAGGCCCTGGTCTCGTTGCCGGATGCGCTCAAGGTCATGAGCGAGAACATCCAGTGGACGACGCAGCTCGGCGACGCGTTTCTCGGCCAGGAGAACGAGGTCATGGACGCCGTCCAGCGGCTGCGCGCCAAAGCCAAGGACGGCGGCAAGCTCGCCTCTTCGGAGCAGCAGAAGGTCGAGACCAAGGTCGTCGAGGAGAAGACCGTCATCGAGATCCAGCCGGCGAGCACGGAGGTCGTCTACGTTCCGACCTACAGTCCGACCGTCATCTGGGGCCCGATGATGTATCCCTATCCCCCGCTCTACTACCCGCCGTACTACGGCGGCGCCTGGCTCGGATGGGGCGTCGGGATCGCGATCGGCATCGGCATCTCGGGCGGGTGGGGCTGGGGCTGCGGCTGGGGCGGCCACAACAACATCACCATCAACAACAACAACAATTACGTCAACCACCACAACCGGCAGAACAACGTCAACCGCACCGGCAACAGCAACTGGCAGCACAACGCCAAGCAACGCGGCGGCGCTCCGTACAAGGATCGGGCGACAGCCAACAAGTACGGCGGCGGCGCCCGCGGCGACACGGCGCAGGCCCGGCAGTCGCAGGCGAGAACGCGCCAGGGCCAGAGCGGCGCGGGCAGCCGCGGCGGCTCCGGCGCAGGCGCGAGCAACGTCGACCGTAGCCGCCCCTCGTCCGGCAGCCGTCCGAGCGGCTACGACCGGGGCGGCTCGAACGTGGGCAGCCGGGATTTTTCGTCGAGCAACCGAGGCTCGGGCAACCGGAGCTCGAGCGCCTTCGGAGGATCCTCGTACAGCGGAAACCGCGCGCGCTCGTCGAGCTACCGGGGCGGCTCGAGCATGGGCGGGATGCGCGGCGGCGGGGGCGGAGGGCGGCGGCGCTAGCCGCTGGAGCGAAGATGAAGAACCAACGCACCCGGCATCTCCTCGCCCTCGGCTTCGGCACACTCGCGCTCTTCGCCGCGCTGTCGATGCGTGGCGCCGAGGCCCCGGCCACGCAGAAGACGTTCGATACCCCCCGCCAGGCCGCCGACGCTCTGATCGCGGCGGCGAAGGCCGGCGACGTTTCCGCAATCCTCGCGATCTTCGGCCCCGAGGGGAAGGACATCGTCTCCTCCGGGGACGCGGTCAGCGACAAGGAGGATCTGTCGGAGTTCGTGAAGAAGGCCAACGAGAAGACGGACGTCACC
Source organism: uncultured Acidobacteriota bacterium (assembly GCA_963782585.1). Classification (GTDB taxonomy): domain Bacteria; phylum Acidobacteriota; class Thermoanaerobaculia; order UBA5066; family Gp7-AA6; genus DAHUXD01. The sequence goes on along the minus strand of CAWAKL010000010.1, from coordinate 105,870 downwards.
TCCGATCCCGTCAACCCGAAGAAAGCGGTCCTGGTGGTCGGATCCGACGACTGGCCCCTCCCCGTGCCCATCGTCGAGCGGAACGGAAAGTGGTTGTTCGACGGGAAGGCGGGCCGCCTGGAGATCCTCGCGCGCCGCATCGGGGGAAACGAGCTCGACGCGATCGCACTCCTGCGAGGCTACGCCGAGTCCCAGATGGAGTATGCCGCGGAGCTTCACGACGGCAGCCAGGTCCGCCAGTACGCGCAGAAGTGGCTGAGCACTCCCGGAAAGCACGACGGCCTGTCCTGGTACGACGCCGACGGCAAGCCGGCGGGCCCCATGGGCGACGAAATCGCCGAGGCTCTGGCCGCCGGCTACACGGACAAGACGAAGCCGTACAACGGTTATCACTTCCGCACGCTGACGGCCCAGGGGCCGGACGCGCCGCTGGGCGCGCGGAGCTACATCGTGAACGGCATGATGATCGGCGGCTTCGCGGCGGTGGCGTGGCCGGCGCAGTACGGCGTGACGGGGGTCCAGACGTTCCAGGTCAGCTACGACGGGATCGTCCATCAGAAGGACCTGGGCCCCGAGACCTCGAAGCTGGCCCCGGCCATCAAGGCGTACAACCCGGACAAGACCTGGACGATCACGCAGGACGAGGAGTAGCCCACCCCGGTCCCGGCCAGCGACGCGTGCCGGAACGAAGGAGCTCATGAGCGGCATCTGGAAGGAGCTCCGGCACAACCCCATGTACTGGCTGCTCGCCTTCGTGCCGGTCATCCTCGTGGCCGAAAAGGCCCGACCCGAGGCGCACACCGCCCTCTTTCTGCTGTCGGTCCTCGCGATCGTGCCCCTCGCCGCCCTCCTGTCCCACGCGACCGAGAGCGTCGCCGCCAAAACGGGGGATGCGGCTGGCGGTCTTCTGAACGCCACGCTGGGCAACCTGACCGAGCTCGTCATCGCGATCACGGCGCTTCGAGCGGGCATGCTCGACCTCGTCCGCGCTTCGATCACCGGGGCGATCGTGACGAACAGCCTCTTCATGCTGGGCGGCGCGTTTTTTCTCGGCGGCCTGCGCCACCGCGTGCAGGAGTTCAACCCCCGGAACTCCCGCGTCCAGGCGGGAATGCTGCTCCTGGCGACGATCGCCCTGCTGATCCCTTCGCTGGTCGCGAGAGCCGACGCGCTCAACGTTCCCGCCTTGATGACGCCGCTCTCGCTGCGGCTTTCGTTCATCCTGCTCGGCACGTATGCCATCTCCCTGCTGTTCTCCCTCAAGACACACAGCGAGTACTTCCAGAGCGTCGGAGAGGCGCAGCACGATGAGGGGGCCTGGCCGCTGCCGGCGGCTCTCGGAGCCCTCGGAGTCGCGACGGTCCTGATCGCCCTCGTTTCCGAGATCTTCGTCGGGTCGGTCCAGCAGGCCGCCGCCGCCTTCGGTATGTCGAACGCCTTTGTCGGCTTCATCGTCGTCTCGCTCGTCGGAGGGGCCGCAGAGATCACCGCCGCGTTTTCCGCAGCGCGCAAGAACCGCCTGGATCTTTCCGTCGGGATCGCCATGGGAAGCTCGGCGCAGATCGCGCTCTTCGTCGCGCCCGTCCTCGTCATCCTGAGCTACTTCCTCGCCCCCGCCCCGATGGACCTCAATTTCGGCGCCGGCCAGGTCCTGATGGTCCTGCTGACCACGCTGACGGTCAGCATGGTCGTGGCCACCGGTCATTCGGCCTGGTACTCGGGCGTGCAGCTTCTCGCCGTCTACGCGGTCTTCGCGACGACGCTGTACCTGATGCCAAACTGAGTGGGGTCGGACGGAGGTCCAACGATGCCCGGGGAGAAACGCCAGCGCGTCCTCGAACCGACCGAGAGGTTCTCCGAGATCCTCTTCGGCCTGATCATGGTCCTGACCTTCACGGGCTCCCTCTCCGTCGCCACGAGCGCCCGCGAGGACGTGCGCACGATGCTGGTCGGCGCCATCGGCTGCAACCTCGCCTGGGGCATCGTCGATGCGATCATGTACCTGTTGAACGTGATCGGCATCCGGGGCCACAACCTGGTCATGCTCCGACAGGTCCGCGTCGCCGGCCAGCCGGGCGACGCCCGCGACCTCATCGCCGGGGCGCTGCCACCGCTCGTCGCCTCGATCCTGCGTCCCGATGAGCTCGATTCGATCCGCCAGCGCCTCGCCGCGCTCCCGGAGCCGGCCGGGCGCGCGAAGCTCGAGCGCGAAGACTTTCGGGGCGCGCTCGGGGTCTTTCTTCTGGTGTTCCTGACGACCTTCCCCGTCATCATCCCGTTCGTGCTGACGCAGGACGCGAGGCTGGCCCTCCGCATTTCGAACGCGATCGCCCTCCTGTTTCTGCTCTACGGCGGCTACATGCTCGGGAAGCACTCGGGACACCGTCCCTGGCGGACCGCCCTCGCCATGGTCGGCATCGGAGTCGTGATCGTGGTCGTCACGATCGCGCTCGGCGGATGAGATCCCGCGACCGGGTGGCGCTGGCGGCGACGATCGCCCTTCTCGTGGCCTCCCTGGCGGTGGCGCAGGAGGAGACCGGGCCGTCGGCCGAAGAGGAGAAGCCCGGATGGGAGTTCGGCGCCAGCGTCTACGGCTACTTTCCGCCGGAGGACACCGACTACGGCCAGCCGACGGTGACGGCGGACCGGGAAGCGCTGCACCTTGAGGCGCGGTACAACTACGAGGGCATCGGCACCGGATCGGCCTGGGTGGGCTGGAACGTCGGCGTGGGCGACAAGCTGCGTCTCGACGCGACTCTCATGGCCGGAGGGATCTTCGGTGATTTCAACGGTGTGGCGCCGGGCTACCACCTCACGATCTCCTGGGGACCGGTCGAGCTCTACAGCGAGGGCGAGTACGTCTTCGATCTCGAGGACTCGGACAACAACTACTTCTACAACTGGGCCCAGCTCGGATACTCCCCCTGGGAGTGGCTGACCATCGGTTTCGCGTCCCAGCGCACGCGGGCCTACGAGACCGGCCTCGACATCCAACGGGGGCCCTTCATCGGCTTTACGTGCGGGGCCTGGACGCTCGCGACCTACGTGTTCAACGCCGACGCGCAGTCGCCGACCGTCGTCGCCTCGATCGCCGTCAGCTTCTAGCGGCCGACCCTCGAACACCGGCGCGTGATCGCGCGCACTGTGACGCATGCATCAGGCCCCGACGCTTCCGCCGTGTTACCCTCCGAGCGTTCCCCAAAAAAAAGAAGAAGGAGTCAGAATGCAATTCCGCAGAGGTGTGTCGAGAATCGGGTTGGCGGCGGCCTCGCTCGCGCTCGCGAGTGGCCTCACGCTGGCACAGGATGTCGTCATGAGCCCGGCCCCGGCGGCGCCGGACTCGTTCGGGCCGAACACGGCCATCTACTCGATCCCCGCCGACGCTTTCACCCCGGCGGAATCGGCCACGTCGTGGGACTTCGACATCTCGAGCTTCGCCCGCTATCGAACCGGAGGCGTGGAGGGGTGGTTCAACGCTCCCGTCAACCTCCCGTCGGGAGCCCGCATCCACGCCATCGGGATCGAGGCCTACGACGACGACCCCGCGTTCGAGATCTCGAGCTGGCTCGGAATCCATGTCGGCAGCGTCGCCGGAACGAACGCCAACTTCGTGAACGCCGCCAACACAACCGGGACGCCCGCCTGGACGTACGTCACCAACCCGAACATCAATATCACCGTCGACAACCTCAACAATGCCTACTTCATCCAGGTCCACCTGTCCACGAACGCCGGGCTGCACAAGCTCCGTCGGGCGCTCGTCTACTACCACCTGCAGGTCAGCCCGGCTCCGCTCGTCGCGACGTTCGGCGACGTGCCGACAAGCCACCCCCAGTTCCAGTTCATCGAGGCCCTGGTCGCCTCCGGCATCACGGCCGGCTGCGGCGGCGGGAACTACTGCCCGGGCAATCCGCTCACGCGCGGACAGATGGCCGTCTTCCTTAGCAAGCTGGTCGGGCTCTACTGGGCCAACTGAGACGACGCTCTCCAGGCAACTCGCGGCCGGCCTTCGGGCCGGCCGTTCTCTTTGCAGGAGTCCGCATCGGACAGCCGGGGCGGGCACGGCCGCCGGTTTCGTCGCCTAGAATTCCGGCAGTGCCCCACGTTCTCGCTCTCGATCAGGGAACCAGCAGCTCCCGGGCGATCGTGTTCGACGCGCGGGGGCGAAAGCTCGGGGCCGCGCAGAAGGAGATCGCGCCGCACTATCCGCAGCCCGGCTGGGTCGAGCACGACGCCGGCGAGATCTGGGAGACGACGCTCGCGTCCGCGCGCGAGGCGTGGAAGGCCGCGGGCCTCCGGCCCGGCGACGTCGCCGCGATCGGGATCACGAACCAGCGCGAGACGGTCGTTCTCTGGGATCGGGAGACCGGCCGGCCGGTGCACCGCGCGATCGTCTGGCAGGACCGGCGCACGGACGCCGCGATGCAACGGCTGCGCGCCGCCGGCCACGAGCGGGTCATCCGGCGAAAGACCGGTCTCGTTCTGGATCCTTATTTCTCGGGGTCCAAGCTCCGCTGGCTTCTCGACCACGTCCCGGGCGCGCGGAAGAAAGCCTCGGCCGGCCGGCTCGCCGCCGGGACGATGGATTCCTGGCTCGTCTGGAAGCTGACCGGCGGCCGGCAGCACGTGACCGACGTGAGCAACGCGTCCCGCACGATGCTCATGGACCTCCGCACCGGGACCTGGGACGCCGGGCTGTGCCGGCTCCTGTCCATACCGACGCGTGTGCTTCCCCGGATCGTCTCGAGCGGCGGCCGGATCGCGGAGACCGACTCCGGCGTCTTCGGCGCGAGCGTGCCCATCGCTGGGATCCTCGGCGATCAGCAGGCGGCGCTCTTCGGGCAGCTCTGCACGCGCCCCGGCCTCGCCAAGTGCACGTACGGCACGGGCTGCTTCCTGCTCGTGTTCACCGGAACGCGTCCTGTCGTGAGCCGGAACCGACTGCTCTCGACCGTGGCCTGGCGGATCGGCGAGGGGCCGATGGCCTACGCGCTCGAGGGGAGCGTCTTTTCCGGCGGCGCGGCCATCCAGTGGCTCCGGGACGGCCTCGGGATCATTCCCGCCGCTCCCGGCGTCAACGCCCTCGCCGCCTCGGTCAAGGACTCGGGCGGCGTCGTCGTCGTCCCGGCGTTCACCGGCCTCGGGGCACCCGAGTGGGACGCGACCGCGCGGGGAGCGATCCTCGGCCTGACGCGCGGCTCCACGGCCGCTCACCTCGCGCGCGCCACGCTCGAAGGCATCGCGTTCCAGGTCGCGGACCTCCTGAACGCGATGGAGGCGGACACGGGGACGCGCCTTCGCGAGCTGCGCGTCGACGGCGGCGCCGCGGCCAGCGATCTGTTGATGCAGCTCCAGGCGGACCTCTCGGGCGTGAGCGTCGCACGGCCCGAAAATCTCGAAACGACGGCGCAGGGCGCGGCGTTCATGGCCGGCCTCGCGGTGGGCGTCTGGCCCGACCTCGCCGCCCTCACGAAGACCTGGAGAGTCGAGCGCACGTTCGCCCCGAAGATGCCGCGGCCGGAGAGCCGGAGAAGGCGCGCGCTCTGGCGCCGCGCCGTCGAACGCGCCCGGCACTGGGACGTCGGATGAAGCGCGAAGCGATGCTCCGCCGCCTCGAGGAGGAATCCGAGTGGGACGTGCTCGTCGTCGGGGGTGGGGCGACCGGCCTCGGTGTCGCGGTCGATGCCGCCACACGCGGCTACCGCACGCTCCTCGTCGAGCAGGCCGACTTCGCCTCCGCGACCTCGAGCCGGAGCACGAAGCTCGTGCACGGCGGCGTTCGGTACCTCGAGCAGGGGGACCTGCGTCTCGTGATGGAGGCCCTGCACGAGCGGGGACTGCTCCACGCCAACGCGCCCCACGTCGCCCGAAACCTGCCCTTCATCGTTCCGCGCTACCGCTGGTGGGAGGGGCCCTTCTACGGGATCGGCCTGAAGACCTACGACCTCCTCGCCGGGCGCCTGAATCTCGCGCCGTCCCGCATCCTCGACCGCGAAGAGACGATCGCCCGGATCCCCAACGTCGAGCAGCGCGATCTCCTCGGAGGCGTCATGTACTACGACGGCCAGTTCGACGACGCGCGCATGGCCGTGACCCTGGCGCAGTCCGCCGCCGACCACGGCGCGTGCGTCCTCAACTACGCGCGGGTGACGGGCCTGCTCCGCTCGGGCGCCGAGATCGCGGGAGCCGAAATCGAGGACCTCGAGTCCGGCGCCCGCCGGAGCATCCGGGCCCGGGTCGTCGTCAACGCGGCCGGCATCTTCGCCGACGCCCTGCGGCGCCTCGACGATCCCGCGGCGCCGGCTGCCGTCCAGCCGGCCCAGGGCGTGCACCTCGTCTTCGACGGAGCGTTCCTCGCCGGACAAACGGCGATCATGGTGCCGCACACCGACGACGGACGCGTGCTCTTCGTCATCCCGTGGCACGGCCGGGCCCTCGTGGGCACGACCGACACGGCCATGCCCGAGCCCGAGATGGAGCCGCGGCCTCTGCCCGAAGAGATCGAGTTCATCCTCCGCACGGCGGGCCGCTACCTCGGCCGCGATCCCTCGCGGCAGGACGTGCTCTGCGCGTTCGCCGGCCAGCGGCCCCTCGTGAGCGTGCCCGGAAAGACGGCCACGAAGGAGCTCTCGCGCAGCCACGAGGTCCTCATCTCGAGCTCGGGGCTGGTGACGATCGTCGGCGGCAAGTGGACCACGTATCGCCGCATGGCGCAGGACACGATGGACCACGCGATCGAGGTCGGCGGACTGCCGCCGCGGCCGTGCGTCACCGAGACTCTCCGCCTCCATGGCTGGAAGTCGTCGCGCCCGGAAGCGCCGGCCGATCCGATGCGGCTCTACGGAACCGACCTCGAGGGCGTGGAGGCGCTCGCGAAGGAAGAGCCGGGGCTCGGAGATCCGATCCATCCCGCCCTCCCCTATCCCCGCAGCGCGGTGATCTGGGCTGCGCGGCATGAGATGGCGCGCACGCTCGAGGACGTTCTCGCGCGCCGCACCCGGAGCCTGCTTCTCGACGCGCGCGCCTCCATCGAGGCCGCGCCCGAGGCCGCTCGTCTCCTCGCGAGCGAGCTCGGGCGGGACGGAGCCTGGGCCGCGTCACAGACGGAGTCCTACCGGCGGCTCGCGGCGGGCTACCTCGTGCCGGCGGTTCTCCCCTCTTCCTCGATCGCCTGAGCGATGAACCGGCCGACCAGCATGGCGACGACCGCCGCGACGTAGAACTGCCCGACGACCCCTTCGATGGCCGCGACCATCCGAGCGAGCGGCGTCACGGGGACGATGTCGCCGTAACCCAGCGTCACGATCGTGACGAGACTGAAGTAGAGAAGATCGCTCCGAACGACCCCGGGCTGCGTGGGCTCGGTATACGGAAAGCGGAAGCTCGCGGGATCCCAGTGCAGGAGCAGCATATCCAGGGTGGCGAAGAGCGAGGCGACCAGGAGGTACGCCGCGACGGCGCCGAAGATGCTGTCGACAGTCACCCGCTTCGCCCCGAACACAAAATGGAGGATTCCCACGACGCAGCCCGAGAGAAGGGCGCCGAAGAACAGGAATTCGAGCACGCGCAGGTCGAAGGGAAGCGGAAGCCAGGTCAACAACGACGTCGCGACCGAGAGGCCCCACGTGGTCCAGAGAAAAACGCGCAGCCGCGATCGGCGGCCCTCCTCCGAGATCGTGACCAGAAGCGAGTTGAGAAGAAACAGCTGGAACGCAACCTGGAACATCCAGTGCTCCGTGGCCCACGGCAGCACGAGGGTGAACGCGGCCATACCCAGCGCGAGCAGGAGAAACCTCCATTCGCGCAGCCGACTCTTCATTTCATGGACTCCCTCAGCTCGACGAGGGAGCGATCGAAGGAATCCACCTTGATGAGGCCGACGCGCGGAAACTCGAGATCCAGGATGACGTAGACGCTCAGGGAAAGCACCGCCGCGAAGCCGAAGACATGGATCCAGTTGCGCGTCTTCGCGCCCGCCATCCCGTAGCCCGCGAGAAGCGCCGCGGCGAAGGCGAGCGCGCCCAGCATCATGTAGATGACCATCGGGGGATGCGTTCGCGCGGCCGCCGTACGCGTGGTCACGATGTCGAACATGGAGTTCAGGGAGTTCAGGACCAGGCTGCCGCTGGGCCCTGGAGCGCCGGCCCTCACGGCAGTCACGGCCTTCGCCCATATCTCACCCTGGAGCGCGATCGAGCGAGCGAGCTCCTCCTCGGCCGCCGCGACATCCGGCAGCTTCCTGTAAGTCAGGAGCCTCGAGTCCAGATAACGTCGGAAAAGGTCGCGAATCTCGGGCTGAGCCTCGGCCGGCAGCAGATCGATCCGCAGCCAGGACGTGCCGATGTCGTTGGCTTCCTCGGTAATGAGGTGCCTCCGGGCATCGAAGCGGCTGTTCGCGCCGGAAAAGGTGAAGGCGATCAGGAGCCCCAGCAGGCCGAAGAGGGATCCCTCGACGGCCGAAATGCCGGTCCGTGCCCCTTCCGGGTCCTGCGCGAGCCGGCGCGCCCCGACCCGCCGTCCGACCTCGATGAGGACGAGCATGCCGATGAAGAGCGTTCCCGAAAAGAGGACGGCGAACTGTTCCGTGTATCCCAAGCTCTACCTCCGCAATATGGTCCGGGTCGGTGCCTCAAGTGTATATTCGCCCCGATTACCGGAGGTTTTCCCATGGTGCGTCAGCTCTCGCGGACCGCGATCGCGGGTTTCCTCGCCGCCACCATCACCGCCGCGCCGATGCTGCAGGCGCAGCAATCGGCGCCGGCCGCGCCGGCGGCACAGACACAGTCGGGTCCTTCGGACCCCTGGCCGAGGCGCCTCGTCTCGAGCTCGGGCACGTTTCTCATCTACCAGCCGCAGCTCGACAGCTGGAAGGACAACGACCTCGAGGCGCACGCCGCGGTGTCGGTCCAGCCGACGGGAGCCAAGGACCCGACTTTCGGCGTCATCTGGTTCACCGCCCGCACCGACGTCGACAAGACCAACCGCCTCGTCTACCTCGAAGACCTGACCATCACGCGCTCGAGCTTCCCGTCGGCGCCGGACAAGGCCGCCGCGTGGGTCGAAGAGCTCCACGAGCTCGAGCCGTCGAAGCGCTCGAAGGCCATCTCGCTCGACCGGCTCGAGGCGGACCTCGGCATCGTCGCGGCGAAGACGACGGGCGAATCGCGCCCTCTGGACAACTCCCCTCCGCAGATCATCTTCTCGAACGTCCCCGCTGTCCTCGTGCTAATCGCCGGCCAGCCGGCCTACCGCGCGCAGGCGGGAACCGACCTCGAGCGCCTGATCAACACGAGCTCGATCGTCTTGAAGGCGAGCTCGGGGAGCTCTATCTGCATCTCTTCGACGGCTGGATGGAGGCCTCCTCGATTCAGGGCCCGTGGAAGGTCTCGGACCCCCGCCTCGGCCGCAAGGACAACCTCGACAAGGCGCTGAAGGACGATCCTCGCCGCGAAGACCGGCGACCCGATGGCGGGCGGCTCGGCGGCCGATCCGAAGGCGCCCAGGCCGTCGCTCAAGACCAAGCCGGTCCCCGTGGTCTACATGGCGACCCACGCCGACCGAGCTCATCGTCGTCGGCGGCCAGCCCAACTACCAGGAGATCCCGGGCACGCAGCTTCTCTACATCAGCAACACGACCGGCCGCGTCTTCAAGGACATCGCGAACCAGAGCACCTACGTGCTGATCGCCGGCCGCTGGTTCAGCGCGCCCGACACCTCGGGCCCATGGCAGTACGTCCCCCACGACAGCCTGCCCCCGGACTTCGCGAAAATCCCCGACGACCACCCCATGGAGAACGTCAAGGGGTCCGTGCCCGGCACGACGCAGGCGAAGGAGGCCGTCGTCGCGGCGTCGATCCCGCAAACCGCGACGGTGCAGCGCACCGCCAAGGCGGCGGCGGTGACCTTCGACGGCGCTCCGGAGATGAAGCCGATCGCCGGCACGACGCTCCAGTACGTCGTCAACGCCTCGACGCCGATCATCATGACGGGGCCGAACGCGTACTACATGTGCCAGAGCGGCATCTGGTTCACCTCTTCGGCGGTGACCGGCCCCTGGGTCGTGGCCGCGTGGGTCCCGGCCTCGATCTACACGATTCCCCCGTCGTCTCCGCTCTACAACGTGACGTACGTGCAGGTGTACAACGCCACGCCGACCGTCGTGTACATCGGCTACACGCCCGGCTACACGAGCATGATCGTCTACAACGGCGTGGTCGTGTACGGCACGGGCTACGTCTACTCGCCCTGGATCGGGACCGTCTGGTACGGGCCGCCCGTGACGTACGGGTACGGCGTCAACATCGCGTACACGCCGTACACCGGCTGGGCGTTCGCGTTCGGAATCGGCTGCGGCTTCGCGATGGGCGCCGCGATGTGCGGCTACGGCTGGGGCTACTACGGCTGGGGCTGGGGCGCCGCCTGGGGCGGCTACTACGGACACTACGGCGCGGCCGCCTGGGGCTATGGCGGCGGCGCGGTCTGGGGACCGGGCTACGCGCGCTGGTCCTCGGGCAACGTCTACAGCCAGTGGGGCTCGACCTCGGCCGTCACGCGCAGCGGCGGCGGCTACAACGCCTGGACCGGAACCGCGTGGCACGGCCAGGAAGGCTCGTTCTACAACTCGAAGACCGGGGCCGAGGGCGTCGGTCAGCGCGGCCAGGCCTACAACGCGTACACCGGCAACTACGCCTCCGGCGGCCGCGGCGCCGCGTACAACCCGACGACCGGCGCGGGAGCCGCGGGCGGCCGCGTGACGGTGGGCAATGCGTACACCGGAAATCAGGTCACGGCCGCTCACGGCACGGCCACGGGACCGGGCGGCAACACGGTCTCGGGCTCGACGATTCACGGAGACCAGGGGGGCGTCGCCCACGTCAACGGCAACACCTACGCCGACCACAACGGCAACATCTACTCGAACACCGGAAGCGGCTGGCAGAAGAACGTCGGCGGCAGCGGCTCGACCTGGTCAGGGAGCCTCGAGCGAAGAATCCCGGAACCTCGACAGCTGGAGCAACGCCCGCAGCACCGGCGACCAGCGATGGAACAACTTCAGCAACAGCAGCTGGGGCAACAAGGACTGGGGAGGCGGAAGCAACGTCGGCGGCGGCGGAGGCGACCGGTCCTTCGGGGGCGGCGGCGGCTGGGGCGGGCGCTCCGGCGGATGGGGCGGCCGCGGCGGAGGGGGCGGCCGCCGCTGAAGAGCAGCGGCTCCGATCCCCCCGGAATTTCGGGTCGGACGGAGTTCTGAAGTAGGATCTCGGGCCAGAAGATAAGGAGAAACGAATGCAAGCGAGAACCGGAAGACTCTCGGTCATCCTGGGGATCGGATTGCTCGCGCTGTCCGCCGTCATCGCGACGGCCCAGCAGCCGAGCATCACGAGAACCGAGCAGATGGGACAGCCCCAGACGGCGACGGGCACGCGGGTCGTCAACGCCACGGTCGTCAGCGTGAACGGCAACAAGGTCGTCGCCACGGACGCCGCCGGCAAGGCCACGGAGTACACGATCCCGGAGGGCTTCAAGTTCCAGTTCCAGGGCAGGGACATCGGCGTCGGCGAGCTGAAGCCTGGAATGGGCGTCTCGGCCACGATCACGACGACGACCACGACGACTCCCGTATACGTGACGGAGATCCGTTCGGGTAAGGTCCTCGCGGTCTCGGGCCAGAACATCATCGTCCGAGGACCGCAGGGGAATCGCGTCTTCTCGAACCAGGACGCGGTGAAGCGGAATGCCAGGATCATGCGCAACGGGCAGCAGGTCTACCTGAGCGACCTCCGTCCTGGCGACATCTTTACGGCCGTGATCGTGACGGACGCGGAACCCAGGGTCGCCACCGACCGTGAGGTCCAGGCCGCGGTCAGCGCGGCGCCCGAAGCTGCGGCAGCCCCGGCCGCGCCTCCCGCCGCGGCCCCGGCGCCGGCCCCGACCGATGTCCCCATGGCGGCTCCGGCAGACGCCCCCGCCCCGGCCCCCACGGATGTCCCCGCCGCGGCCCCCGCGGAGGCTCCCGCCGAGGCTCCTGCCGCGGACGCCCCGGCCGCCGTTCCGGTCGAGGCACCCGCGGCGAAGCGGTTTCCGATCGGCTGGCTGATTCTTCTCCTGATCGTGATCATCCTCATCGTGTGGCTGCTCAGCCGCCGCCGCAAAGACTGACCTCGACTGTCACCACGGACCACCGTGCCGCCGGCCCTTCGGGGCCGGCGGCCACTTTCTAACTCGCGGAAGGCTGTGGGCAAGCTCGTCGACACCGCAGCCGTGACACGTTCCCGGGCTCGCCTCATCGCCGTCTGGCTCCTGACGCTGCCTGTCCTCATTTCGGGCTGCGCCACCCCGACACGCCGGCAGGCCGTGCCGCTGGCTTTTGAAACCCTGGCAACCGTGTCGGGCTTTCCGTACGGCGTTCGCTATTTTCCCCGCGACGCGAGGCGCCTGAGCCTGTTCGAGGAGGACTTCGTCGATTCCTGGAAACGCGAGGAGGCCCACCGCAAGGCCCAGGGCCTCACCGGTCCTCTCCCGCCGGCCGCCTACCTCGCCATCTCGGGCGGTGGCGACAACGGCGCCTTCGGGGCCGGCCTCCTCTCGGGCTGGACCAGGACCGGCACGCGGCCCGAGTTCAAGCTCGTAACGGGCGTCAGCACGGGCGCGCTCATCTCGCCTTTCGCGTTCCTCGGTCCGGCCTGGGACGAGCCGCTGAAGGCCCTGTACACCGCCGTCTCCCTGAAGGACATCGCCGTCGACCGGTCGATCCTCTCGGTCCTCTACGGCGACTCCATGGCCGACACGACTCCCCTCTGGAACCTCCTGAAGAAGTCCGTGACGCAGGAGATGCTCGACGCCATCGCCGTGGAGCACGAAAAGGGGCGCATTCTGCTGGTGGGAACGGCGAACCTCGACGCCCGGCGTCCGGTCGTCTGGAACGTGACGGAGATCGCGGCCAGCCGCCGCCCCGGCGCTCTCGACCTCGTGCGCAAGATCCTTCTCGCCTCGGCCGCGATTCCGGGCACGTTTCCCCCCGTGATGATCGAGGTCGAGGCGAACGGAACGACGTACGAGGAAATGCACGTCGACGGCGGCACGGCCGCGCAGGTTTTCGTGTATCCGGCCGGAATGAACCTGAACATCCTCTCCCTCAACCACGGGGTCGAGCGGGAACGAACGCTGTACATCATCCGGAACGCCCGGCTGGACCCCGAGTGGGCCGAGGTCGAACGCCAGACGCTTCCGATCGCGATGCGGGCGATCGCCTGCCTCATCCAGTACCAGGGGATCGGAGACCTCTATCGGATTTTCGCCATCACGCAGCGCGACAAGGTCGACTACAACCTGGCCTACATCCCGGCGTCGTTTCGTGTCCCCCACATCTCGGAGTTCGATACCGAATACATGCGCCAGCTCTATGCGTTCGGCGAGCGCATGGCCGTCGAGGGGTACCCCTGGGCCAAGGAACCTCCGATCCTGGTGTCGGGCGACCGCGAGGAAGCCGCGGATCCTGCGCCGTAGCGCGGAGTTCGATTTTCCTGAGCGGCGGGCTCGAGACTCGCTACTTCAGGTAGATGCTCAGGGTCAGTCCGACGCCGTTGACCTCTCCGGTCGAGCCCTGGTTCCAGTCCCGCTGGACGTAAACCTCCGGCACGAATCGTTCCCACAGGTGGAACTCGATTCCCGCGGTGCCGCGGATCCGGACCCAGTCCCCCTGATCGAAGGAGTAAAAGAACTCCCCGTAGGCATAAGGGGTCAGCGTCTTCCCGCAGATCGCGACGCTGCGCTCGAGCCGGATCCGGTTCCGGTACCGTGGATCGAAATCCCCGCCCTGGAAATTCAGGTCGAATCGATTCCGGTCGCTGAGGAGAAGCTCCCACGGAAGGGTCCGGACCCAGGTCGCCGCCGCGGTGATCGTGCTGGTCCCCGGCTCGCCGTCGCCGCTCGTCGTGTAGCCGTATCCCGCTCGAAGCAGGAGCTTGTGCACGCGGGGCTCGTTCGCCGGCCCGACGAGACGCAGCTTCGAGATCGGCAGCACGAAGTAGTCCAGGTAGATTCCGGCCGTTCCGTCCTGATCGGAGTCGTCCGGGCCCTCCCGGGTCTTGGAGACGGGAACGTAGATCCGTGCGCTGTCGCTGAGGCGGACGTACGTGTCGACCTCGGGCCAGAACTGAGTGGGGGTGTCCTGCGCCGCCGCGGACGCCGTGAGCGCGAAGACCGCGAGGGATGCGAGTCGCGCGGCCAGCATCGGACGATCCGCGGCTCTCAGTCGCTTCGGCACACGCACGGCGAATGGGCGCCAGAGTAGCACCTTGGTAGGGGTGTCCCTCCCCTTCGGGTAACTGGCGGTGACGGAAGGGACTGAAATAGGATACGCCGCAGAGAGAGAAGTGATTCGCGACCAAGAGGAGAGAGAGATGCGCAAGCTCGCTACCGTTCTCGTCACCCTGGCGGCCGCGGCGACGCTGGCCTGTTCCACGATGACGACGGCCGTCGACTACGACCACACGATCAACTGGTCGAACTACAAGACCTTCCAGATCATGGAAGGAACCAAGTCGCCGGTGACCTTCACGCAGAAGCGCATCGAAGACGGGATTACGCAGGCGCTCACGGCGAAGGGCCTGCAGCCGACCATGAGCAACCCGTCCCTGCTCGTCTACCCGCACGTCGTGCTCTCGGAGCAAAAGCAGTGGAACACGATGTCGATGGGCGGGTTCGGTTACCGCGGCTGGGGCGGCATGGGCGGCGGGATGGCGACGACCACCGAGCAGAACATTCCGATGGGCACGTTGATCGTGGACCTCGTCGATCCCAACTCGAAGGAAATGGTGTGGCGCGGGTCGGCGACGGATCAGGTTTCCGGAAACGGCGAGGACCAGGGCACGATCGACCAGGCGATGCAGAAGCTGTTTGCCAACTTCCCTCCGACCCCGGGCAGCAAGTAGACGGGGCCGGAGAATGCGGGGAATGGAACCGTTTCGCCAACTGAGGAGATCGACATGCGCAAGGTAGCTACCGTCCTCGTGACTCTCACGGCCGCCGCGAGCCTCGCCTGTTCCACCATGACGACGGCCGTGGACTACGACCACACGGTCGATTGGAATAAGTACAAGACGTTTCAGGTCGCCACGGGGACACCGGCCCCCACGACGTTCGTGCAGAAGCGCATCGACACCGCGATCACGACCACCTTAACTTCGAAGGGCTGGCAGCCGGTAACGAGCGACCCCAACATCGTCGTTTATCCGCATGTCGTGCTCTCCGAGCAGACGCAGCTCAACACCATGAACATGGGCGGCTACGGGTATCGCGGCTGGGGCGGCTGGGGCGGCGGCGGCATGGCGACGACCACGGTCCAGAAGATCCCGATCGGCACCCTCGTCATCGATCTCGTCGATCCTTCGACGAAGGAGATGGTCTGGCGCGGCACGGCCTCGGACCAGGTTTCCGGTAAGGGCGAGGACTCCGGGAAGGTGGACGAGGCGATGCAGAAGCTCTTCAAGGACTTCCCGCCGGTCCCGGGCAGCAAGTAAACACGGGATCGACTTTTCGGCGGCCGGGTGTTCCGGCCACCGGTCGGTGACACCTTCAGCTCGAGGTGGCCTATGGACTCCAAGGCTTTCCGGCGTATCGCGATCGGTGTGTCTCTGGCGATCTTGCTCGGCGCATCCGCCGCTCGCGCCCAGCAGCTCCTCCTCAAAGGCGAGTTCGGCATGAAGGCCGGCGTGATGCCGCCTCCCGGCCTCTACGCCGGCATGTTCGGCTGGGGCAACTTTGCCGACGAGCTCGTCCTGGAGGACGAGCGGGTCATCGAGGGGCCTGAGCTCAATCAGTACGCCTTCGGCCCGCTCGTCCAGTACGTCTCGAAGTTCTGCATCTTCGGTGCGAACTACGGAGCCCTCGTGGCGGTCCCGTTCGCCAACACTGCGATCAACTTTCCGCGTCTGGACGTGGACGACTCGACGGGCGTTGCCCTCTCTCAGCTGTGGGTCGTTCCGGTGATGCTCGGCTGGCACCTGCCGGGCCCGCTGCCGCTCGCGCCCGGCGGAGCCGACCTGACGTTTCATTACGCGTTCTACGCTCCGACGGGCCGCTACAACGTCATCCTGACACCCACGGGCCCCGGCCCGGCGCCGGACAACACGGCGCTCGGGATGTGGACGAACGAGCTTTCGTTCCGGATCACCGGCTATTTCGACAGGGCGAGAAAGTGGCACGGGACGGCGTCGCTCTTCTACGACATCAACAGCAAGAAGAAGGACCTCGACTGGAAGACGGGCAATCCCTTCACCTACATGTGGGGCCTCGGCCGCGATTACGGGACGCCCGGCAAGATGTTCAGCGGCTGGGTCGGGGCAGCGGGTTACGCGCAATGGCAGGTGACATCGACCACGGGAATCGACGCGCCCCTCATCGCCCGCGAGAACAAGACCGAGATCCTAGCTGCGGGGCCGGAATTCACGACGCTCCAGGGCGCACTCACCCTTCGGTACTTCTGGCAGTTCGGCGGCAAGTTCACGACGCGGGGCCAGGGTGCCTACGTGCAGTTCGCCATGCCGCTTCCCTTCTGAGGAAGGAGGGGGCCATGCGGAGACTCGTCGCATTCGCCGGGATCCCCCTTCTGGCCTCCTCGTTGCTGAAGGCGCAGGATCACGCGGCGGCGACGGCCGCCGCCGCGTCCGAGCAGGAACTCGCCAAGAAACTCTCGAACCCGATCGCCGACCTCGTCAGCATTCCGTTTCAGTTCAACTGGCAGGAAGGTTACGGATCGAACGACGACCTGCAGTTCATCCTGAACGTCCAGCCCGTCGTGCCGTTTCATCTTTCCAAAGACCTCAACATGATCGCCCGATTCATCGTGCCGTACATCTCGCAGCCGGAGATCTCCCCGGGCGTCGGTCCCGTGTCGGGTCTCGGCACGATCACGTACTCGACGTTCTTTTCGCCGGTCGGCTCGGGAGGACTCACCTGGGGAGTGGGGCCGGTCTTCGGGCTTCCGATGACGTCGGATCCGGTGCTCGGCGGAGGCCAATGGCTGATCGGGCCCACCGCCGTCGGTCTGTATCAGTGCGGGGGCTGGACGATGGGAGCGCTGGTCAACCAGCAGTTCTCGATCGCCGACACAGGGAACCAGGATCTGCCGTACTTCAGCCAGGCCTTCATCCAGCCCTTCTTCGCCTACACCAACAAGCACGCCGTGACGTTCACCCTCCAGTCGCAGTCCACCTACAACTGGGAGGGCGATCCCGACCAGCGCTGGACGGTTCCGATCAATTTTCTCGTCAGCAAGCTGACGAAGCTGGGCCCGTTTCCCTTCAGCATCCAGGCCGGCGGCGGCTACTACGCGGCGAAGCCCGATGTCGGACCGGACTGGCGGATGCAGCTTGCGTTCATCCTGCTTCTCCCCGCGGCGAAGTAAGAGGGCGACACCGCGTCCTCTCGTATGATTCGCGCGGTGCCGAACCGCGGAATCCTGCTCGCCGGCCTGTTCGCGGCATCGTTCTCACTCTCGGCGTGCCGCGAGCGTGCTGCCCCCGCCCCGGCCCCGGCCCCGGCCCCGGCTCCCCCGCCCCCCTCGGCCGCTGCCACTTTCGTCGGCGGCGACACCTGCCAGAGCTGCCACGCGGAGGAGTCCGACCGCTGGAAGGGTTCGCACCACGACCTCGCCATGCAGGAAGCGACGGACGCGACCGTCCTCGGCGACTTCGGAGGGCGGTCGTTCACGCACTTCGGCGTGACCTCCACCTTCTTTGAGCGCGGCGGCAAGCACTTCGTCCGCACCGATGGCCCGGACGGGAAGCCGCACGAGTACCCGATCGCCTACACGTTCGGCGTCTACCCCCTGCAGCAGTACCTGATCGCCTTTCCCGGCGGACGCTACCAGGCCCTCAACGTCGTTTGGGACACGCGCCCGAAGAAAGCCGGTGGCCAGCGCTGGTTCCACCTCTACCCGAAGGAGCCCGTTCCTCACAACGACCCGCTGCACTGGACAGGCCCCTACCAGAACTGGAACTTCATGTGCGCGGAGTGCCACTCCACGAACGTAGAGAAGGGTTTCGTCGCGGCGGAGAAGCGCTACGACACCACGTTCTCGGAGATCGACGTGTCCTGCGAGGCCTGCCACGGGCCCGGCTCGGCGCACGTGGAGTGGGCGCTTTCGGGCGCGGAAGGGAAGGATCGGGGGCTCGCCGTCGACCTCGCGGACCCGGCTGGAAAGGCGAGCTGGATCATCGATCCGAAGACCGGGCTCGCGAAACGGAGCGTCCCACGGACGTCGCAGGCCGAGCTCGAGGCCTGCGCCCGCTGCCACGCGCGGCGATCCGTCGTCGCCGCGGACTATGTCCATGGCCAGCCGCTGCTCCAGACCCACCGGCCCGCGCTGCTCACCGAGGGTCTCTACTATGCCGACGGCCAGGTCCAGGACGAAGTCTTCGAGTACGGATCGTTCCTGCAGAGCAAGATGCACGTGGCCGGCGTCAGCTGCTCGGACTGCCACGACCCGCACAGCCTGAAGGTCTCGGGTTCTGCGGATCGCGTCTGCGCCGGCTGCCATGCGGCCGACAAGTTCGAGACGCCGGCGCACCACTTCCACAAGGCCGGTTCGAAAGGCGCGAGCTGCACGAGCTGCCACATGCCGACCCGCGAATTCATGGTCGTCCATTCCCGGCACGATCACAGCTTCCGCGTTCCGCGCCCGGACCTGTCGGACGCGACCGGCGCTCCCAACGCCTGCACGCAATGCCACCGCGACCGGTCGGACCGCTGGGCGGCCGACGCCGCGAGGGCCTGGTGGGGGAATCGGTCCCAGCGCGAGCCTCCGTACGGCGAAACGATTCACGCCGGCCGCGAGCAGGCGGCGGGAGCCGGGGCCGCCCTCGCCGCGATCGCCGCGGATTCGAGCCGTCCGGCGATTCGCCGAGCCACGGCCGCATCGCTTCTGGGCCGCAACGAATTCTCCGGCGGCCGCGAGGCGCTCGTCCGGGCTCTGGGCGATCCCGAGCCTCTCGTGCGCTTCGGCGCGCTCGACGCGGTCCGGGATCTTCCGCCTTCCGAGCGGCTGGCCCTCGCGGGGCCGCTTCTGCAGGACCCGATCCTCACGATCCGCATCGACGCGGCGAGGGCGCTGGCCGCGGTGCCCCGAAACGAGATGGGCGCCGCCGAGCGGGCGGGGTTCGATTCGGCCCTCGCGGAATACGAGCGTTCGCTCGCCGTCGACGCCGACCGCGCCGAGTCCCATCTCGCCCTCGCGGAGCTCGCCATCGATCTCGGGGATCTCCCGCGCGCCGAGCGCGAGTACCAGATCGCAATGGAGATCGTCCCGGCGTTCGCCGCCTCGTACGCCAACCTCGCCGACCTGTATCGGAGACAGGGACGGGAAAGCGAGGCCGAGGCGATCCTTCGCCGCGGCCTGACCGCCGCCCCCGGAGATGCCGGCCTGCATCACGCCCTGGGCCTCAGCCTCGTCCGGCAGAAGCGGCTGCCCGAAGCCGTCGCCGAGCTCGAGCGGGCGGCGAAGGCTCCGCCCGAACGTGCCCGCTATGTCTACGTCTGGGCCATCGCTCTCGATTCGGTCGGCCAGACCCGCCGCGCACTCGAGGTGCTCGCCGCCGCCGAGAAAAAGCACGGCGGCAATCGCGAGATCCTCGAGGCGCTCGTGTCTCTCCACGGCAAAGCCGGGAATGAGGACGCGGCCTCACGCTACGCGAAGAAGCTGGAAGGGCTGGCGGACCGGCCGGCGGCTCCCTAGCGGTGCATCACCGGCTTCGGACAGTCCCAATGTCCGTTCCCACGAACAGCAGGTCCGGCGTCGGCTGGAGCGTTCTCCTGGTTTCCGACGAGCGCATTCCTTCGAGTACAAGTACGGCTATGGGACGCTGCGCCGCTCCGGCCTCACGGGCCGAACGCACTTCTACCAGCTGCGCCTTCAGTGGGAGATTTAGCCAGAAATGAAACCGGCCGCCTCGCGGCGGCCGGCAGAAATATCGGGACGACTTCCCGACGACTACTTTTCGATCTCGAGCTTGAGGCCCTCGGCGGCGATCTTGATGTTGGCGCCCTTCGTCTCGCTCTTGAGGTTGATTACGACGCCCTTGGGGTTCCTCAGCGAGGAAACTCCGGCGCCCTTGCCGGCGGTTCCCTCGGCTCCGGCGGCCGCGAAGACCCCGTTGAAATCCTCGATGCTCTTGAGGTTGTAGACGCTGCCCGACGCTTCGGCCTGGGTGATCCCGACCTCTGCCACCGTGATGCCGCTGACTTTGACGGGGTACGTCTTGCCCATGTAGTGAAGGGTGCCTTTGCCCCAGCTCCAGCCAATGCCGGCGGCGACGGTGCCTTCGGACAGTCGAATGGTTGCGTCAGGCGTCTTGTCGTCGGCCGAAAGTCCCGGGGCGAGCAGAGCCGCGAACGCGAGGAGAAGAACCGGGGCGATCCAGCGTCGATTCATAAGTTCCTCCATCTTCAGACCTTGCCTCGCGGCGCCGGGTCATTCCGGCCGCGCGAGGTTCCCACCGGGGAGGGATATGCAAGTCCGGGGCCGCGCCGGTGCCCGTCTGCCGGGCCAACCCAGGAGGATGGCGATGCGCTGGACCGTACGCGGGCCGCGCCATGGGCGCCGAGGAAGCGAGCGACGAGGCCGGAGAGGCCCTCCAGCGCGATCCGGCGGCTCGCGTGACTCACTTCGCCGGCGTGTACCAGACGGGCGTCGTGTAGGCGCGCTCGGTCGTCGTCATGGGGACCTCCCTTGAGTATCGTGATGAAATGAGATGCGGAAGCAGTCAGGAGTGAACATGTCCACAAGACTTGTTGTCTCGACCCTTTCCGCGCTCGCACTGTGTGCCGGAGCGCTCGCGCAAGACGCGCCTCCGCCCACCGACAAGAAAGTCAAGTACTCGCCCTATCCGCAGCAGAACTTCCCGAACCGGGTGTTCTTCGGCGATACGCACCTGCACACCAGCTATTCGACCGACGCCGGCATGATCGGTAACCGTCTCGGGCCGGAGGAGGCGTATCGCTTTGCGCGCGGCGAGACGGTGAAATCCAGCACCGGATTGCCGGCGCGGCTCGGTCGGCCGCTGGATTTCCTGGTCGTCGCGGATCACGCCGAAAACCTGGGCCTCGCGCCCATGATCGCCGAATCGAACCCGGAGCTGCTCAAGTCCGAGTGGGGCCGCAAGGTGCACGACCTGGTCAAGGCCGGCAAGGGCTTCGAGGCGTACGACGCCTGGGGTGCGGCGATGATCGCTCGCCAGGATCCGCTCAAGGGGATGCCGATCGTGCGCACGGCGTGGGAGCGCATCACCGCTGCAGCGGAAAAATACAACGAGCCGGGTCGCTTCACCGCGTTCATCGGCTACGAATGGACGTCGTCGCCCGGCGGCAACAATCTGCATCGCAACGTCATCTACCGCGACGCCAAGGACAAGGCCGATCAGGTCCTGCCGTTCTCGCAATACGACAGCGTCGATGTCGAGGACCTCTGGAAATGGATGGCCGACTACGAGAAGAAGACCGGCGGCCGGCTGCTTGCCATCGCGCACAACGGCAATCTCTCCAATGGGCTCATGTTCGACGACGTCACGCTCACGACCAGGAAGCCGCTCGACCGCGACTATGCGCTGCGGCGCTCGAAGTGGGAGCCGCTGTACGAAATGACCCAGTCGAAGGGCACGGGTGAAGCGCATCCGCAACTCTCGCCGACCGACGAGTTCGCGAACTTCGAGATCTGGGACCGGGGAAGCTTCGGTCCGGCGCCGAAGACGAAGGACATGCTGCCCCGCGAGTACGCGCGCGAGGCATTGAAGCGCGGCCTCGCCTACGAAGCCAAGCTCGGCGTCAATCCATTCAAGTTCGGCATGATCGGCTCGACCGATTCCCACACCTCGCTCGCCACGACCGAGGAGAACAATTTCTTCGGCAAGATTGCCATGCTCGAGCCCTCGAGCGATCCGATCCGATTCGAGGAAGTCGCTGCAGGGCGCACGGCACCGAAGGGCGCTCAGATGTACGCGCGGGAAGGAAGCGCCGCAGGCCTGGCTGCCGTCTGGGCGCGCGACAATACGCGCGAAGCGCTATGGGACGCGATGGCGCGCAAGGAAGTCTTCGGGACCACCGGCACGCGGTTGATCGTGCGCGTGTTCGGCGGCTTCGACTTTTCACAGAAGGATCTCGATCGCTCCGACTTTGCCGCGCACGGTTACGCGAACGGCGTGCCGATGGGCGGCGATCTCAAGACAGCAGCGGCCGGCAAGGTGCCGACGCTGCTGATTCGCGCGATTCGCGATCCGGACGGCGCCAACCTCGATCGCATCCAGGTGATCAAGGGCTGGTTGGACGCTGCCGGCAAGCCACAGGAGAAAGTGTACGACGTGGCGTGGTCGGGCAATCGCAAGCCCGATGCAAACGGCAAGCTGCCTGCGGTCGGCAACACCGTCAACGTCGCCGAGGCCACTTACGACAATTCGATCGGCTCGCCCACGCTGCAAGCGTTCTGGAAGGATCCGAACTTCGATCCGAAGCAACGCGCCTTCTACTACGTCCGCGTTCTGGAGATCCCGACGCCGCGGTGGACGACCTACGACGCGAAGTTTTTCAAGGTGAAGCGGCCGACCGATGTTCCCGCTTCGATTCAGGAGCGCGCCTACACCTCGCCCATCTGGTATACGCCGTAGGTAATCCAGGCCGATCTGCGGCGAGCGCCCGTGAATTCTAGTCCTTCCCGAGGCGGTTGAGCACGCCGCGAAGCGGCTCGTCCGAGATCCGTATGAGTCCGTCGAATGGTCGATCCATCTCGAGGATCAGAAAGACCGCCGCGGCCACGGAGAGGGCACACACGAACAGCGCGATGTAGCCGGTGGCGCTGGGCTTGGCGTAGACACCGAAGCTGACGAAGAGGATCGACAGCCAGAACACGACGACGACGAGCAGCGGGGTCGAGATCGCGCTTGCGTTCTGAGCGTGCATCAGCCACCGCGTCTTCCCGAGCTCGGTCGCGAGCTCTATCGCCATCGACTTGAGCGTGCGCTGCTGCTCGTTTCCCACCGGGAGGCGATCGATGGCGTCGTAGAGGGTTTCACTCTCCGCCGAGGGCGCCTCCGGGCCACTCTTCCAGAGCTGGAGAAACCCCGCCTCGACCGTGGATCGAAGACGCTGCCGAGTGGCGGCGCCCTCGGGACCGAAGTGGGCGAGCGCTCGGTCGAGCAGCGAAACGTTGGCGCAGATTCGTACGAGTTCGTCCTTCTGATGTTCGTACGAGTCCTTGGCCGAGGCGACGAGGAGGCCGAGGACGAGGGCCGCCATCGTTCCCACCAGGCCGGTGGCGGCCTTGAGCACGTCGCGGGAGTCGGGATCCCGTTGATAGAGGGGAATCCGGACGGCGAAGCCGAGGAGCGCGCCGCCGTACACGCATGCGAAGACGATCAGGCTGACGAGAACCTGATTATTCATGGGTCTGCGTCGCGGCACGCGGAGTGGCGTCGGCCGCCCGCTCCGGCGGCGCAGGCAGAACGAGTCCCTCGGCGCTCATCGACCTTCTCCTCGAATCCGTTGGCTCCTACTGTGGGCCCTCGGCGAGAACCTTGGCCTTCTGTGCGCTGTATTCGCTCTCGGTGATGAGCCCCTGCTTGTAAAGCGACTGAAGTTCTTCGAGCTTTTGCTGCATCGTCTTCGGGGCGGGCGCGGCCGGCTTGCCCGCTGCCGCAGCGGCCTGATTCGCGGCCGCTGCAGCCTGCTGGGACGCCGCGGCGGACTGCGCCGCCGCCTGATTCGCGGCCGCGGCCTGCTGTTGTGCCGCCGCTTGCTGCTGCTGGGACGCGGCCGCGCTGCTGGCGGCCGCGGCCGAGGTCGTCGCGCCCGCGCCATAGGCGACGGCCGCCGTCCGGCGCCGGACGCCGTACACGGCCGAGCCCGGAGCCGCATATGCGACCAGGGCGAGCAGACCCAGCAGGATTCTCAGCGAAAGGGACTTTCGAAACCGGAATCGCTTCATGATCGTCCTCCTTGTGCGCCGCCGTACTACTTCTTGCGCGAGAACTGGAGCTCCACGACCTTGACCATCTTGCCGCGGTCCTCCTGCCACAGCTCCGTCACGCGATCGCCGTTGGCCGCGATGGTGAGCTTCAACTCGAGGGTCTCGGGCTTGCCCGTGAGCTCGTCGGCGATCGTTGCCGTCATCCTCCCGTGCGTTCCGGCCGCGTCCAGGCTTCCCGTATACCACTCCATTCCCGTACTGCCCGTGTCCATGTAGGTCGACACGTACTTCCTGGTGACGTTGTCGAACCCGGCATACATGATGCCGCTCCAGGGCTCGTCCCCGATATATCCCGACATC
This sequence comes from uncultured Acidobacteriota bacterium, assembly GCA_963782585.1. GTDB lineage: Bacteria > Acidobacteriota > Thermoanaerobaculia > UBA5066 > Gp7-AA6 > DAHUXD01. Next base: position 81,557 of record CAWAKL010000010.1, on the reverse strand, counting down.
ATCTGCTGTACGTAGCGGTTGCCGAGGACCCACGTGGCGACCGCCGTCGCCGAAGACTCGACCGGAGGCTTCGAGGGATCGAGCCACACCCGGACTTTCACATCGAAGGTGCCCACCAGGAACTCGAGCCTCTTCTGCCCCTCCCCCGGGGTCATCGCGTTCTCCAGGGCCGCCTTTCTCGCCTCGTCGCTGGGCGTTTTCATTGCCGTCTCCTGGCCGGCGGCGCTGACCGCAAGACTCAAAACGACGCCCGCCAGAGCCGTGATTCGATTGAAACCTCTCATCGCCTCCTCCTTTGCGCCTCTGCGGAATTGTCTTTAGGGCTCCCCGTCCGACCAGGGACTCTCTCGAGGTGGGCCGACTCCCCGTCTATCCTTTGAACGCCTCCTGCCCTGCTGGAAGGCGGCGGTTCCTCACCACGTGAAGCCGATCCAAACCCTCGGGCCGTTGTTGCTGAGGATCTGAGCCTGGTGACGGGGGCTTGCGCCTCCGCGGGAGCGTAGGACGATCGTGAGGGGAAGCGGCCAGGACCGGGATCGCGAGACACTCAGGCATGCGCACCTCCCGATTGTGTGCAGGCGGCACCGCCGAGCGACCACCCCAGTCGCAGGCCGGGACCGGCCTGTTTCTTCCCCGAGGGCGGAACCTAGACTAACTCACGCGCCAAAAGTTCGATCCTTCCACCCGGAGTGTGAAGTTCGCGTGCAACGCCCGTCGGCTGGCGCCGCCTGCCGACTTTTGCTATGTATGCGCTCAGAAGGGAGCCCCAGCTCCCGGGAGGACTCGATGAGGCACCACCGCATCGCCGTCGCCGCGTTCGCTGTGGCCGCAGCCCTTCCGTCGATCTCGGCGGCCGACGACCTGACCGGCCAGGACCGGATCCTCTGCACCGCCGTCGATGCGACGCGCTGCATGGAGACAGGGACCTGCACGACCGAGCTTCCGTGGAATCTCAACGTCCCGCAGTTCATCGAGGTCGACCTGAAGGCCAAGACCATCGCGACCACGAAGGCGAGCGGAGAGAACCGGGCCACGCCCATCCGCTTGCTTCTGCGCGAAGAGGGGCTGCTCGTCCTTCAGGGATTCGAACAGGGGCGGGCGTTCAGTTTCGTGATCCACGAGGTGAGCGGAGCGGCTTCCGCAGCGGTCGCCCGCGACGGCCTCACCGTATCCATCTTCGGCGCCTGCACGCCCATGCCGCAGGCTTCCAAATGACAAGGAGGACAGTCATGAAACGATTCGCCGTCGCTGCCGTCGGCCTCGTCCTGGCGGTCGGTCTCGTCGTCGAGGCTCAAACGCAGCAGGCCGCGCCCAGCGGTCAGAAGACCCTCGCGGCCACGATGAACGTTCACGTCTTTCCGACGACGGGACAGACCGCGGCCCAGCAGTCGACAGACGAGGCCGAGTGCTACAACTGGGCGGTCCAGAACACCGGCACCGATCCCTTCCAGCTCCAGAAGCAGGCCGAGGCCCAGCAGCAGCAGGCCGCGGCCGCGCAGCAGCAGGCGTCCCAGGCGGCCCAGGGCTCGGCTGTGAAGGGAGCGGCGCGCGGAGCGGCGGGCGGCGCGCTCATCGGCGGGATCGCAGGAGACGCCGGGAAAGGCGCCGCGATCGGAGCCGCGTCGGGGGCCGTCGCGGGCCGCGCCCGCGGCCGCAATCAGCAGGAGCAGGCCCAGCAGCAGGTCGCGCAGCAGTCCGCCTCCACGCAGCAGGCGACGGCTCAGCAGCTCGACAGCTTCAAGAAGGCCTTCAGCGTCTGCCTCGAAGCCAAGAAGTACATGGTCAAGTTCTGATTCGGGGCGACCTCGAAAGCGAAAGCCCCCGCATCGCGGGGGCTTTTCATTGGCGAGGGCCGGCGGGTTTCTCGTCATCGACGACGGCGGCGAACGGTCTCTTGCGGTTCACGAGGGTCCAGCGTAGCGGTCCCGGCTTCGAGCCGTGATGTGACGACCTTGGTCCCAGGACGACGTCAGGAGCGCCGGAGGCCGGCGCGGTCCGCGAGTCGGACGAGCTCGGCGACCGAGGCGGCTTGCATCTTCTCCATGACGCGGCCCCGATGCACTTTGACGGTCTTCTCGGCGATCCCGAGATCGCCGGCGATCTGTTTGTTCAGACGGCCGGCGACGACCCCGGCGAGCACGTCGCGCTCCCGCGGCGTGAGCGCCTCGAGGCGTGACCGGATGCTCTCGGCCTGCGCACGATCGGCGCGGCCGGCGCGGCCCCGCGCCAGCGCCTCGCGCACGGCGCGCAGAAAGACCGCGTCGTCGACGGGCTTCGTCAGGAAATCGACGGCGCCCTTTTTCATCGCGCGCACGCTCTGCGGGATGTCGCCATGGCCGGTCAGAAAGAGGGTCGGCAGCTCGATTCCGCGCGTCGCCATGGCCTCCTGAAGCTCCAGCCCGTCGAGCCCCGGCATGGCCAGGTCGAGCACGACGCACCCCGCCTCGGCGCCCGGGGCGCGCTCCAGGAACTCTTCGGGCGAGCCGAACGTCACGGCCTCGATCCCGGCGGATCTCAGGAGACGGGCAAGGGCCTTGAGAACGGCCGGATCGTCGTCGACCAGAACCACGCGTTCGGCGGAGGTCTTCACGTCGCGCTTCCGGCCGCGGTGGGGACCGTAAAGTGGAACGTGGCCCCGCCCTCCGGATTCGACGAGGCGCCGAGCTCTCCCCCGTGCGCCGCCACGATCGTGCGGCAGACCGTGAGGCCGAGGCCCATTCCGTGAGCCTTCGTCGTGAAGAAGGGTTCGAAGACGCGCTCGGACTCCTCGGCCGTCAGGCCCGGCCCGCGATCCGCAATGGACACGCGCAGGTTCCCCGCGCCGTCGGCTTCCGCGCGCACGTCGAGCCGGCGATCCCGTCTGTCCAGGCCCTCCATCGCGTCACACGCGTTGGCCACCAGGTTCAGCACGACCTGCTGGATCTGGACCCGGTCCCCGACCGCCGGAGGCAGGTCGGCCGGAAGCTCGGCCGTCACCGCGACCCCCCGGTTCACGAGGTCGCTCCGCAGGAGCTCGAGAGCGTCGCCGACGACTTCCGCGAGCGGCAGCGGCTGCAGCTCGACTTCGCCTTTCCGAAGCAGCCGGCGCAGACGCCGGATGACCTCCCCGGCGTGCTTGTCCTGCTCGACGATGTCGGCGAGGATCTCGCGGACCTCGTCGAGATTCGCTCCGTCCTGTGACAGGAAGCGCTGCGCCGCCTGCGCGTTGGAGAGGATGGCGGTCAACGGCTGGTTGAGCTCGTGGGCGAGCGAGCCCGAGAGCTCGCCGAGCATCGTCACGCGTGAGAGGTGCGTCAGCTCGCTCCGCTGACGCTCGACCTCGAGCTGAGCGAGCTTGCGGGGCGTGACGTCGATCGATATGCCGCGAAGGCGGATGCCGCGCCTTCGAGACTCCGCCTCGACGCTTCCGCGCGCGGCGATCCAGCGCATGTCGCCGTTCGGCCGAAGCACGCGATACTCGCTCTCGAATTCGCCTCCGCGCCGGATCGCCTCCTCGACGGTGGTCCGGATTCCCTCGCGGTCTTCCGGATGGACGGCCTCGAGAAACCGGCGAAAGTCCACGTGCTCGTTTTCGCCGTACCCGCGGGCCGTCCGCACGCGCTCGCTCATCCAGATCCGATCCTCGTCGACGTCGTAGAGCCAGAACCCGACGTCGGCGGCTTCGGCGGCGAGGGCCATTCGCTGCTCGCTCTCCTGGAGCGCGGCGCCGGCGACCTGGAGCCTCTCGGAGAGCTCCGAGGTGCGAACGACGTCGAGGGTCAGCTCGTAGGCCATCGCGGCGACGAACCCGAGGTAGAAGACGCTGATGAGGTAGGGCGAGCGGATGACTCCCTCCATCACGAGCGCGGTGTGGGCCATGGCACCGAAGACGAAGAACAGCGTGCTTCCCCCGACGACCACCGCGCGGCGGCGCTCTCCCCGGCGCCAGACGGAGCGCGTCGCGTCGAGCAGGTAGAAAAGAAGCAGGAGCGAGCTCAGCTGGCCGAGGCGGGTACGGCCGGAGAAGACCCCCTCGGTGAGGTAGATGGTCTCGCCCAGGAAGTCGAGCGGCCGGATGCCGTCGATGCGAACGTAGTTCAGGTTCGGATCGGAGAGGAAGTTGAGCACGAGCGAGGCGGCCCGCACTCCGGTGGCCGTCCAGGCGAGCCAGAGCCGGCCCGCGCCGAGGTAGCTCCGCACGAAGAATACGAGGCTCACGAACAGCGTGAAGAAGGGCACGTGCGCCCACCGTATGAGCCCGGCGTGCACGGCGGCCTCTGGCGAGCGCATCAGCGCGAGCTCGAGCGCGGCCATCGTCGCTGCGGAGACCGCCATCAGGGAGAAGAGCAGGTTCGCGACGGCCCGGCGCCGCAGCCCGATGGCGAGGTGAATCGTCGCGAGCGTCAGGCAGGCCGCCGCGTCCATCGACCAGAGCACCGTCGTCCAGCTCATGGCGACCCGCTCATGGCATCCCGCTCACAACGAAAAGAGCCCCCGCTCGCGCGGGGGCTCTCGGAATGCACCTTGGCTACTTCGAAACGGAGACGAACGTGATGTCGTCGGTCTTCGCGTCGATGACCGCCAACCCGCACGCGGTGTATCCGCCGGACCCGTCGAACTCGCAGCCCATGAGGCCGGCGGCCTGCGCGCCGCACTCGCCCTTGTCGAGCTCCGTCACCCACCAGCCCGAGTTGGCCGGCCGGCCGTACGTGTTGTGCGCGGCGTACACGGCCACGAGGATCGCGCCGGAACCGGTGGCGCCGTTGCCGCACGTGAACGTGCCGTCCTTCGAGTAGTACATGACCTTGTCTTCGTCGTCCCACAGGAGGTTCGTGTCGTCGACGTTGCCGTCGCCGTCGATGTCGAGCTTCTCGACCCACACGGAGTCCATGTCGTCGGCGGAGTTGGCCGTCCAGGCGGTGGCCTTCCCCTTGCCGATCGACCTCCCCGTGCCGGCGCTCGACGGAGCCGGCGCGCCCGCCTTCGACTTCGCCGCCACAGGCGGATTGACCTTCACCGGCGCTTGCGGCGCCTGGGCCGAAACCGATACGGCGCCGACGAGGGCGCACACCAAGAGCAGGGCCAGAATGCGGATCCCTCGCGTCATGGAACTCCTCCTTGTCTGACGGGAGAGCCTATCAAGAGCCTCGTGATAAGAAAGGCCCACCTAACTGGGAGGAGCGATGCAGCTCGGCATGATCGGCCTCGGACGGATGGGGGCCAACATGGTGCGTCGCCTGATGAAGGCCGGCCACGAGTGCGTGGTCTGGGACATGAACGCCGCGAGCGTGAAGGGCCTGGCCGGCGAGGGCGCCACGGGGGCGGGCTCGCTCGAGGACTTCGTCGGGAAGCTCAAGCCTCCCCGCGCGGTCTGGCTGATGGTCCCGGCGGCCGTCGTCGACTCCTCCATCGGCAGACCTCGCGCCGAGGCTCCAGAAGGACGACGTCCTCATCGACGGCGGCAACTCGTACTACATCGACGACATCCGCCGCCAGAACGAGCTGCGGCCGAAGGGCATCCACTACGTGGACGTCGGCACCTCCGGCGGCGTCTGGGGCCTGGAGCGCGGCTACTGCATGATGATCGGCGGCGACACGGACGCGGTGCGAGCGCCTCGACCCGATCTTCAAGGCGCTCGCTCCGGGCCGCGGCGACATCGACCGCACACCCGGCCGCGAGAAAGCCGGCGGCACCGCCGAGGACGGCTATCTCCACTGCGGGCCCTCCGGGGCCGGCCACTTCGTGAAGATGGTCCACAACGGCATCGAGTACGGCATCATGGCCGCCTACGCCGAGGGGATGAACATCCTCAAGCACGCCAACGTCGGCAAGACGAAGCGCGACGTCGACGCCGAGACGACGCCGCTGCGCAACCCCGAGCACTACCAGTACGACCTGAACCTGCCCGACGTCGCCGAGGTCTGGCGGCGCGGCAGCGTCATCGCGTCGTGGCTCCTGGACCTGACGGCGATCGCCTTGCTCAAGTCGCCCGACCTCGCCAACTTCTCGGGCCGCGTCTCCGACTCCGGCGAAGGCCGCTGGACCATCCTCGCCGCGATCGAGGAAGGCACACCGGCCGAGGTCCTGACCGCCGCCCTCTACGAGCGCTTCGCCTCGCGGGGCGAGGCAGACTTCGCGAACAAGCTCATGTCGGCGATGCGCTACGAGTTCGGCGGCCACGTCGAGAAAAAGGACTAGCCGATGGCGGCTCGCCCGCGCACGCTGGCCGTCGACATCGGCGGCACCGGCCTGAAGACGATCGTCCTCGACGCGTCGGGCAAGCCGCTGACCGAGCGGCTGCGGGTCGACACGCCGCGGCCCGCGACACCCAGGGCGATCCTCGCGGCGATCGTCGGCATGGCGAAGCAGCAGGGCGCCTTCGAGCGCGTTTCCGTCGGCTTCCCGGGCGTGGTCCGGCGCGGGGTCACCGAGACGGCCTGGAATCTCGACCGCCGGTGGATCGGGACGGACCTCCGCTCGGCGCTGGAAAAGGCCCTGCGCAAGCCGGTGCGCTCGGCGAACGACGCCGACGTCCAGGGCCTCGGCGTCATCCGAGGCCGCGGCGTCGAGCTCGTGATCACGCTCGGGACGGGCTTCGGCTCCGCCCTCTTCGTCGACGGGCACCTCGTGCCCAATGTCCAGCTCGCCCATCACTCGGCCTGGGGCGAGAAGACGTACGAAGAGGAGCTCGGCGCGAAGGCCCTCGACAAGGCCGGCCGGAAGAAATGGAACCGGCGGCTCGGCAAAGCCATCGCCTCCCTCGACGCGCTCTTCAACTACGACCGGCTCTACATCGGCGGAGGCAACGCCAGGAAAGTCGAGCGGGACCTGCCGCCCAACGTCCGGCTCGTGTCCAACCTCGCCGGGCTGACCGGCGGGATCGCCCTGTGGCGGAGCCAATCGTGAGCGAACACGCCGTGCACTCCGACGCCCTCGTCTTTTTCGGCGCGACCGGAGATCTCGCCTACAAGAAGATCTTTCCGTCCCTCCAGAACATGATCCGCCACGGAAACCTCTCCGTGCCCGTCATCGGGGTCGCGAAGTCGGGCTGGAGCACCGAGCAGCTTCTCGACCGCGCGCGCAAGAGCCTCGAGGAGCACGGTGGCGGAGTGGACGACGCCGCCTTCGGAAAGCTCAAGTCGCTGCTCCAGTACATCGATGGTGACTACTCCGATCCGGCGACCTTCACGAAGCTTCGCGCGGCGCTGGGCGCGGCAAAGCATCCGACGCACTACCTGGCCATCCCGCCCAGCCTCTTCGCCAGCGTCATCGAGTCTCTCGGCAAGTCCGGCTGCGCGGACGGCGCCCGCGTCGTCATCGAGAAGCCCTTCGGCCACAACCTCGCGACCGCCCACGCCTTGAATGCGACGCTGCACACGGTCTTTCCCGAAAGCGCGGTGTTCCGGATCGACCACTACCTCGGCAAGGAAGCCGTCGAGAACCTTCTCTTCTTCCGCTTCGCCAACACCTTCCTCGAGCCGATCTGGAACCGCAACTACGTCGACTCGGTCCAGATCACGATGGCCGAGGCGTTCGGCGTGCAGGGGCGCGGCAAGTTCTACGACGAGACGGGTGCGATCCGCGACGTCATCGAGAACCATCTCCTCCAGGTGGTCGGATATCTCGCCATGGAGCCGCCCAACGCCGTGGACGCCGACCGCCTCCGCGACGAGCAGGTCAAGATCTTCCGCGCGATCAAGCCCCTCACGCCCGAGAACGTCGTGCGCGGACAGTTCACCGGCTACACGAAGGAGCCGGGCGTGAAGCCCGGCTCGACGGTGGAGACCTACGCGGCGGTTCGGCTCGAGATCGACTCCTGGCGCTGGGCCGGCGTCCCGTTCTTCATCCGCGCCGGCAAGAACCTGCCTCTGACGGCCACGGAGGTCATGGTCGACCTGAAGCGGCCGCCGCTCTCCCGGCTCTCGCCGAAGGAGAGCAACTACTTCCGCTTCCGGCTCGGGCCGAAAGTCGCGATCTCCCTCGGCGCCCGCGCCAAAAAGCCCGGAGCGGACATGGTGTCCATGCCGACCGAGCTGACCGCGGTGGAAAGCGACCTCGCCGACGCGCTCGATGCCTACGAGCGGCTCCTCACGGACGCGATGGAAGGCGACCCGACGCTCTTCGTCCGCGAAGACGCCGTCGAGGCCGCCTGGGCCGTCGTCGAGAACGTGCTCGACGACGTGACCCCGGTGCATCCCTACGCGCCCGGGAGCTGGGGCCCGAAGGAAGCGGACCGACTCGCCGAGGAGTGCGAAGGCTGGCACGACCCGGCCGACAAAGCGTGAAGCCTCCCGAGACGGCCGAAGGCCGGCGCATCGCCGAGAACGACGCGCGTTCCGCCCACTGGAACCGGTGGGGCCCGTATCTTTCGGCGCGCGCCTGGGGCACCGTGCGCGAGGACTACAGCCCGGACGGCACCGCGTGGGACTACTTCCCGCACGACCACGCGCGCTCCCGGGCCTATCGCTGGAACGAGGACGGGATCCTGGGAATCTCCGACCGCCACCAGCGCATCTGCTTCGCCCTCGCGCTCTGGAACGGGCGGGATCCGATCCTCAAGGAGCGCTTCTTCGGCCTCACGAACTCCGAGGGCAACCACGGCGAGGACGTCAAGGAGTACTGGTTTTATCTCGACGCCACGCCGACGCACTCCTACCTGAAGGGCCTCTACAAGTACCCGCAGGCGGAATTTCCCTACGCCCGGCTGCTGGAGGAGAACCGCCGGCGCGGGATGAACGAGCCCGAGTACGAACTGCTCGATACCGGCATCTTCGACGGCGGCCGCTATTTCGACGTCTTCGTCGAATACGCCAAGGCCTCGCCCGAGGACATCCTGATCGAGATCTCCGTCTTCAATCGCGGACCGGAGGCCGCGACGCTCGACCTGCTGCCGACGATCTGGTACAGCAACACGTGGTCCTGGGACGGCTCGCCGCGGCCGAGCCTGACCGCCGACGGCTCGGGGAGCATTCTCCTCGAGGAACCCGTGTACGGGCGGCGCACCCTCTCCTGCCCGGAAAGCGCCGAGCTCCTCTTCACCGAGAACGACACGAACACCGAGCGCCTCTTCGGCGTCCCGAACGCGACGCCCTATGTGAAGGACGCCTTCCACGAGTACCTCGTGAACGGCCGGCGGGACGCCGTCCATCCCGGCAAGCGCGGCACCAAGGCGGCGGTGTGGCAGCGGCTCGCCGTTCCCGCCGGGGGCGCGGCCCGGATGCGCCTCCGCCTCGCCGCGGGAGGTTCCGGGGCCGCCGACCCGCTCGGCCGGAGCTTCGCCGTGGCGATGCAGCGGGCGCGCAAAGAGGCCGACGAGTTCTACGGCGCCGTCATCCCGGCGACGCTTTCCCAGGACGAACGCAACGTCATGCGGCAGGCCTTCGCCGGCATGATCTGGTCGAAGCAGTTCTACGGCTACGACGTCCGCCGCTGGCTCGACGGAGACCCCGCGCAGCCGCCCCCGCCGCCCGCGCGCGGGCGCGGGCGCAACCGGGACTGGAAGCATCTCTACGCCGCGGACATCCTCTCCATGCCCGACACCTGGGAGTTTCCCTGGTTCGCGGCCTGGGACCTCGCCTTCCACTGCGTAGTCCTCGCCCTGATCGACCCCCAGTTCGCGAAGGATCAGCTCGTCCTCATGCTCCGGGAGTGGTACACGCACCCCAACGGACAGATCCCCGCCTACGAGTGGGCCTTCGGCGACGTGAACCCTCCGGTGCACGCCTGGGCCGCCATCCGGGTGGCCCAGATCGAGAAGCACAAGACCGGCCGGGTCGACCGCGAGTTCCTCGAGCGTGTCTTCCACAAGCTGCTCCTCAACTTCAACTGGTGGGTCAATCGCAAGGACGAGCTCGGGAACAACATTTTCCAGGGCGGATTCCTCGGCCTCGACAACATCGGCCTCTTCGATCGCAACACCAAGCTCCCGCCGGGCTGGACCCTCGGCCAGGCGGACGGCACGAGCTGGATGGCGATGTACTGCCTGAACCTCCTCGGCATGGCCCTGGAGCTCGCGATCGAGGATCCCGCCTACGAAGACGTCGCCAGCAAGTTCTGGGAGCACTTCGTCTACATCGCCTATGCCATGCACCACGTCGGCGAGGAAGGCTTCAACCTCTGGGACGAGGAGGACGGCTTCTTCTACGACGTCCTCCGCCGGCCGGACGGCACCCACGAGCCGATTCGGATCCGCACGCTCGTCGGACTGATTCCGCTCTCGGCGGTCGTCACCGGCGAAGTGGCGCTCCTGGACCGGTTCCCCGGCTTCAAGCGCCGCATGGACTGGTTCACGGCGAACCGGCCGGACCTGATCGCGTCGTGTTCGTCGATGACCCAGCGGCCCGACAGCACGCGGGCGCTCTTCTCGCTGGTCACGCCGGACCAGCTTCGCCGCGTGCTTCGGTTCATGCTCGACGAGAAGGAGTTCCTCTCACCGCACGGCATTCGATCGGTGTCGCTGTGTCACCGCGACCACCCCTACGTGATGAAGACCGGGGGGATCGAGTACCGAATGAGCTACGACCCCGGAGAATCGACGACGGGAATCTTCGGCGGCAACTCGAACTGGCGGGGCCCGATCTGGTTTCCGATCAACTATCTGATCCTCGAGTCGCTCCGGCGGTACCACCAGTACCTCGGCGACGACTTCAAGGTCGAATGCCCGACGGGCTCGGGACAGATGATGACGCTGCTGGAAGTGTTCCACGAGCTTTCCCGGCGGCTCTCGACGATCTTCCTCCCCGGCGAGAGTGGTGAGCGCCCCGTGTTCCAGGGTATCGAGATCTACCGGAACGATCCCCACTGGCGGGATCTCGTCCTCTTCCACGAATACTTCCACGGCGACACCGGCAAGGGTCTCGGCGCCTCGCACCAGACGGGATGGACCGGCCTCGTCGCCAAGCTCCTCGACGAGCGGGCCGGACAGACCTGGGAGTTCAGCGTCAGCGAGCCGTAGGGCTCAGAAGCCCGGATTGGGGAAGGTGTTGCCGGTGTCGGGGCCGTACCACTTCTTGCCGTTGAGGTCGTAGCGCCAGCCGACGGCGGTGTACGGGAAGCGGATGATGTCGAAGAGGGTATAGAGGCAGACCCCCCACCACTTGTTCTTCGGGACGTGGAGCGCTTCCATGATCGCGCCGAAGTTGAGGCCGATCTCCAGGCCGAGCTGCCGCTGCCGGACGATGGGGTCCGAATACGGATAGCCCTTGGTGCCGTAGGTGATCGAGAAGAGGAAGTACCGCGCGAAGCCCGGATTGAAGCAGGCCCTCTTCGCGATGCCGGCGAACTTGAAGTCGGCCGTGTAGATCTCGGACGAGTAGTCGCGGCCCAGGCCTCCCGTCGGAGCCGTCGGCGAGCCCGGCACGATGCCCGCGCGGAAGCCGAACAGGTCGTCGAGGTTGTAGTGCATGATGGCCAGGCCCGTCGCGGCGCCGAGGGCGTCCATCGTGAGGTCCTCCCACGAGAACCCGAACTTGTTGGTGCCGTCGCCGATCTCCGTCATCAGTCCGCCCAGAAACGCGGTCCCGCTGGCGAGCAGGGCGGCCTGGTCCTTCGGCACGTGGAAGGCGCGGTTGTACTCGTTGGCCATCCGCGAGACGGCGTAGAAGGACACGAAGTGCGAGGCCTTGTCGGCGCCGCCCACGTACGTGTTCTGCCCGAACCAGCCCTCCTTCTCGACGTGAAACGGGAACCGGGGCGACTCCGTGTAGGCGCTGGCGGCGGAGCCGCCGATGACCAGGGCGGCGCCGACGCCGACCCAGAACCACTTGGGTTTCGGCGGGCCGACGGGCGCCTCGAGGGTCTGGGTCTGAAAGACGGTGGGCGTCTCGATGAAAACCGGCTCCCGGCGCACGACCGCGGCGAAAGACTCGGCGAAGCCCGAGCCGTCCGCGAACGCCTCAGTATTCTCCGAAGCGGAGGCGCGTGCTCCGGGCGCAACGGCGAGGAGAATCGCCGCGAGGAAAGCCGAGGAGGCTCGTCTCAAGCGGGCTCGGCCGCTCCTCGGCCGGAGACGTACAGGGTCCGGGACGGGAATGCAGTCGCCGTGCCGGCCTCCGCGACGATGTCGAGAACGCGCAGCAGGAGCTCCTCCTGGATCTGCATGAACTCGGGCGGCGTCGGCGCGCGCACGTAGGCGGTGATCTCGATGTCCAACGAAGATTCGGAGAGGCGGAAGAAACGCACGCGCGCCGTGTCGGCCTCGATCCTCGGATCCGTGGCGAGCATCTGTCGCAAGCCGTCGAGCACCGTCCGCAGCTGCGCCGCCGTCGTCGCGTAGACCAGCGCCACGACGGGGTGGAACCAGTACTTGTCGCGGCGGGAGAAGTTCTCGATTTGGGAGTCCATGACGAGGCCGTTCGGAATGCTGACGACCGTCCGCTCGTTCGTGCGGATCCGCGTCGACCAGACCGTGATGTCCTCGATCTCGCCCTGCTGGCCCGCGATCCGACAGGTGTCTCCCACGCGAACGGCATTCTCTGTGAGAAGGGCGACTCCACCAAAGAGATTTCCGAGGGTCTTCTGGGCGGCGAAGGCCAGAGCGAGGCCCCCGATCCCGAGCCCCGCGAGGGTCGCCGTGAGATTGACGCCGAAGGCCGCGAGCCCCACGAGCACGACGAGCACGAACGCGGCGAGCTTCATCAGCCGCCGCGCGAGCGTCAACGTCCGGTGCCCCGACCCGGCGCCGGCCGGGACGACCCGGCTGATGACGCGCCGGTTCAGTGTGCCGATGAGGCGCGAGAGCAGCCACCACAGGCCCAGCAGAGAGAGGACGAGGAGCACGCGGTCGTAGTACATGCGGTACAGCGCGGACATGCCGAGAAAGGACATGGCCACGCGGTGGAAAAGGAGCGCGAGGAGAAACGTCACGGGACTCCTCGACGAGGCGACCCACTGCCCCCGGGTCGTCGGGGACCCCGGGCGGAAGAACCGCCAGAGACCCACGATCGCACCCACGACGATCCAGGCGATCCCGTAGAGGATGGGCAGCAGCACGACGAAGATGGCGGCCCTCCAGAGCGGAACGCCCCCGATTCGCGTCCGAGCCAGAAACGCCGGAACCTTCTGATCGATCCGCGGAAGGCGCAGCGTGCCGTAGAGACGGCGGCATTCGCGGACGGTCGGCCAGGAGATCAGCCAGACATGACCCGACTCGCGATTCGCGACGCGAACCGCGAGGACGTCGAGCATCCCCTCTTCGCCGCGAAGCTCGCCGACACGCTCGACGTCGGGATCGAGCCCGTCGTCCCGCGTTCCCCGAGGGTCGCGGGAAAGAGTATCGAAGTTGGTGGTCTCGAACCGGTGATCGAAAACCAGCTGCACTTCGGCCGCGATGGCTTCCCGTTCGCCCTGCAGCGCGGCCGGGATCTGGAGGTATTCCGCCCCCGTCCGGGCGTTGTCCTGCTGGCTCGCCCGCAAGAACCCGAGAAGGCAGCCTCGCGGCGTCTCGCGGCCGTAGCGGTCGACCGCCGGCTCGGTCTCGGCGGGAGTCGGGGCAGCCGCCGGGGGCGCCGAGGAGGGCAGCGAGAGCTGGGCGAAGGCCGGAACGGCCGTCGCGAAAGCCAAGGCCAGCCCGAAAGGGACCCGTCCCGGCAACCCCGATCCCGTGCCGACGGCCATCCCGCCGGATCTTAGTGCAGCGCTCCGCTCTCGACTACGGCACCGGCGGAAGAAGCGGGCGCAGGTCCGCGAGGAAGGCGTCCGCGATCTCGGACAACTCCCGGTTCCAGGCCTCGGCGATCGCGGCCGAGTCGCGCGCGGCGAGCGGCTGGCTGCGCGCATAGGTCTTCCGGAGGAGCTCCCGCTCGGGCGTCGTTCCGGATGCCGGGGCGAAGACACGGAACTGGAGCGTGAGCTTCGCGGTCGCCTCGCCGCCCTCCGGCAGATCGGCACAGAGCTCGTTTGCCTCGGCCTCGATCAGAAGGACCACCGGAACCTCGCTGCCCGGCTCGACGACGTCGCGGATGAAGTCCGCATGCCGGATGTACCCGCGGATCGCCGAAGTCAGCATCCAGCCCGGCGGGGCCGCGAAGGCGGCATACGGATCGCGTTCGATGCGGTGGCCGCCCATGCGGTACACGAAGGACGTCCCGGCGTAGGGCGGAGCGACGCGGACGCGCGCGAGCGAGACGACGACCGCGCCCGCCCGGTCGACGGCGACGCTCGGCACCGGGGGGTCGAGCGTGTACGTCTGCACCGGCGGGGACGCCTTCGACGCGCAGCCGTCGGACCCGAGAGCGATCCCGAGGGCCGCGGCGAGACCGAGCGTGCTCCGGACGACGCTCATGGAAGCTGACGCGGACGCGATCACTTCTTCTCCTTCTCCAGCCCCGGCGCCGGCGGAGGCGCCCCGCCGAGCAGGAAGCCCGAGGGGTAGCGCTTGAGCTCTTCGAGGACCTCGTTCAGGCTGCGCGCCGCCTCCTGCGTCCCCGCGAGAGTGTCGTTGAGGGAGCGGACGTCGATGGCCGAAAGCCGGTCGAGCAGGACGCTGAGACGGGCATCGACGTCGTCGATGAGCCGGTTCGCGTTCTCGCCCACGCCGCCGAGCCGCATGCTCTGAAGCGTCGCCCGCGCATCGCCAACCAGGAGCTCCACCCCGCGGATCGCCGCGGAGGCCTCGGCCAGCGCGCCGACGGCGCCCGTGGAGATGCTCTTCAGGTCGAGATCGCCGAGTCGGTCGAGCGCATTCTGTGCGGACACGAGTGTGCCCTGGAGGCTCGTGATGAGCCCGGCGATGTCGAGCTTCTCGAGGTTCGAGAGAGTCTTGTCGAGGCTGGCCAGGATCTGGCCGAACTGGCTGGGGGCCGAGGGGATGTAGGGGTGCTTCGGCTTCCAGGGGAACGTCAGAGGTGGGTACGCCTTCGGGTCCAGGGTCTGCAGGGCCACGATGCTCGTGCCCGTGATCCCCTGGGGCTGGATGACGGCACGCACGCCCCGGCCGACGACCGTCTTGAGAGCTTCGTCGAAGTCCTTCCGAAACATCTCCGGGCTGATGTGCTGCCGGATCTCGAAGCGCACGACGACGACGGCCGGCTCGATGACCTCGTACATGTTCCAGCTGAAGCCGATCTCGGTGACCTTGCCGACGGCGACGCCCCGAAGCTTGACCACCGATCCCACCGAGAGGCCGTCGACGTTGTCCGGCACGTACGTCTCGAGCGTGTAGGTCGGCTCGAACGCGGTTCGGATGCCGAAGAGGAAAAGCGCCGCGAGAAGGATCGCGAGGCCCACGACCACGAAGATCCCGATCCGAAGCTGGCTCGCCTTCTCGCTCATGAAGCCGGGCTCCCTCCCCTGCCCTTGCCGTTGCCGGCGGCCGGCTCGGCCTGCCGCAGAAAGAACTGTCGCACGTACGGGTCCGTCGCGTGGTCGCGGAGCTCCGCGGGCTTGCCTTCCGCGATCATCGTCCTGGTCCGGGCGTCCAGCATGATGCAGCGGTCGGCGATCGCATAGATGCTCTGGAGCTCGTGGGTCACGACGACGAACGTGATGCCGAGCCCGCCCGAGAGCTCCCGGATCGTCTGGTCGAGGCCGGCCGAGGTGATCGGGTCCAGGCCCGCCGACGGCTCGTCCAGAAAAAGAATCCCCGGATCGAGGGCCATGGCGCGGGCGATGCCCGCGCGCTTCTGCATGCCTCCCGAGAGGGCCGCGGGCTTGCGGCCGGCGGCCGGCAGCAGGCCGACCTGGTTCAGCTTGGCCGCCGCGACGAGCTCCTTCTCCTCGGACCCGAGATCGGTGAACTCGTCCAGCGGCAGGCGGACGTTCTCGAGGACCGTCATCGATCCGAAGAGCGCGCCGCTCTGGTACATGACGCCGAACTTGCGGAGCAGCCGCAGCCGGGCGTCCCCTTCCGCCGTCGCGATGTCCTCACCGTCGAAGAGGATGCGCCCCGCGGCCGGCCGGAAGAGGCCGATCATCGCTTTCATCAGCGAGCTCTTGCCGCAGCCCGATCCGCCCAGAATGACGAAGACTTCCCCGCGGCGGACCTCGAAGGAGATGTTTTTCTGGACGACGTTGTCGCCGTACGCGATCGTGACGTCTTCGACCGCGATCACAGGCGGGGCCGCGCTCGTTGCGCTCATATGTGGAGCACGTAGGTCACAACGGCGAAGACCGCGTCGACGACGATGATCATGAGGATACCCGCGACGACGGCCCGGGTCGTCGAGTCGCCCACGGCGTTGGGGCCTTCCTTCGTCTGCATGCCCCGGAGGCAGCCGAGGCCGGCGACGATCGCTCCGAAGACGAGGGACTTGCCCGCGCCCACGAGAACGTCGTTCACGTGCAGCGCGCCGGCGAGCTGCGCCCAGATCTGGGCGAGCGGGAACCCCATGAAGAGCATGACGAGGACGCCGCCGAAGACGCCGATCACCATCGAGAAGGCCGTCAGGACCGGCATCAGCAGCGTGGCCGCGAAGACCCGCTGGATGACGAGGAAGCGGACCGGGTCGAGGCCCATGGTCTCCAGGGCGTTGAGCTCCTCGTTGACCTTCATCGTGCCGATCTCGGCGGCGAAGGCCGCTCCCGACCGGCCGGCCAGGATGATCGCCGTGAAAATCGGCGAGAACTCCCGGACCATGACCAGACCGATCATGTCGGCGATGAAGATCTGGGCGCCGAACATCTCGAGCGGCTGCGCGGCCTCGAACGCGATCACGAGGCCCATGAGCAGGCTGATGAGCGAGACGATCGGGAGGGCGTTGACGCCGGCCTTTTCGAAGACGACCGCGACCTCGTGCCACCGCATGAGGCGCGGCCGGCGGAGCGCGGCGGCGAAGCCGAAGACCACCGCGCCGATGAAGGTCGCCTGGGCGCGCGCGTCGGCCAGCATCGACTGGGTCGCGGCCCCGACCTCGGCGATCGTGCTCCGGCGGCGGCGGCGTCTCCGTCAGGACGCCGAGCGCCTCCCCCGTCGGAAAGATCGCGAGAAGGCGCGCGAGCTCGGGACGCAGGCCGGAGACCCGGGCGTGCACGCCCGGCACGAGGATCCCCTCGGAGAGCTCGTAGATCAGCGCCATGCCGGAGACGTCGCCCTTTTCGATTCCGGACGCATCGACCTCCAGATCCGTTCCCCGCCAGTCGCCGAGGCGGTCGGCCAACGCCCGCCGGGCGTCCGCGGCCGTCGCGACGTCGAAGCGTCCGGAGAGCGCGAGCACGCCGCCGCCGGCGCCCTCGCGCAGCTCGACGCGCGCCTCTCCTGCCTCCGCGCCCGTCCGCGGTCGCCGGCGCTCACTTCCCGGCCCCTGCCGGCGAACAGGTCGCGTCCAGGAGGTCGGAGAGCTCCGTCAGCGCCGCCTTGTCGGAGAGGATCCCGACGTGCGTCTGCCCGTACCCGGACAAGCCGGTGGCGACGGCCTGCGCTCGCGGATCGAGCTGGCTCGCGAGCGCGATCGTGCCGTCGCCGGCCGGACTCGGGCCGTGGTGGCCCTGCAGGCCCCATCCGAAGAAGAGCTGGAACGGCAGGTCCTCCGGCAGAGGCGTCGCGTGGAGCCGCGTGAGGAACGGGCTGCCGGAGGCGACGTCGATCCAGGACGGGACGAGCTCCGTCCCGCGCTTCACCGCTCCGGCGGCCGACTCGACACCGCCATACGGTGTGTCAAAACTGGCGTAGAGCCGCAGGTAGTCGGGTTTTCCTGAACGGCAGAGCTCATTGATCGCGCGCCGGCCGACGAGGCCTCCCATGCTGTGGGCCACGAGGGCGAGGCGCATGTCCTTCGGTCCCGCCGCTGCGATTTTCTGGACGACGAGCGCGAGAATCTTCCCGAGCTTGTCGAGCGGGAGTCCGGAAGGATAGTAGAAGACCCAAACGTGATACCGCTGCGGGTCGAGCGACGGAACGACCGTCGAAAAATCGCGCGGTGTCCCGTCGATGCCGTGGACCAGCACGACCTGCGTCTTCTTGAAGTCGGTGTCGCCGACCGAGTACAGAACGTTCACCCGCGCCAGGAACGCGGCGGGCTGATAGACGCCGAGCTCGCCGTACTTCGGGTCGAAGATCGGATCCGCCACCGAGTCCACGACCATCGGATCCGGATCGACTTCCTTGTGGATCGCGGTGCGATACGACTGCGGCGCGGCGAGATCGATCGGAACCGCCGGAGCCGCGACGATCACGCCGTCCGTCGCCGCCGACGCCGCCACCAGGACCGGCTCGTCGGGCGGCGTCCGGCCGACCACCTCGCCCGTCGAATAGTAGCCATCGTGGTTCAGGTCGGCGAAGAAAACGAGATCATAGCTCCCGCCCGGCAGGAGCATCCCGAAGAGACCGCGCGCGGGTATGACCTCTCGGGAGCCAACCAGCTCGTGCGCGCTGCCGGAATGGTCGAATGCCGCCACGAGAAGCTGCGGGCGCTTCCCGTCGCCGTAGTCCGGCCCGCCGGCAAGAACGAAACAGTTCTCGGGCAGGACCTCCTTTTCGAGGACGAGGCTCGGCTCCTTCTTGAGCTCCGCGAGCCCCTCGCTGCGCTCCTTGCGCCACTTCAGATACGAGCAGCCTGCGCTGCCGCAGAGTGTCGCCGCCGCGAGGGCCAGGGCTCCCATCCGAACCCGCTTCACCGCTTCCTCCGGTCCCGCTCCCGGCGGCGCAGGCCGCGGTTCGCCGCGAAGAGCGCCACCGCGAGAGGCGGCAGGGCGAGGTAAGGCCAGGGCGCGAGCGCGCCGGATCGGGTGTCCCCCACCTCGAACGACGCGCGCGCCTCCGCCTCGGCCGTCCCGCGGCGGATGCGCGCGGTCACGCTCCACGCTCCCGGCGCGAGCTCGAGGGCGGCCCCGTAGAAGAGGCGGTTCCGTCCATGGCGGCCGGCCGGAACCGCCGCGGCGAAACCGCCGGGGCCCGAAAGCTCGAGCGCCACCTCGGCGTCGAGCACCGGCTGGCCGGATTCGCGGTCCTGCACGAGGACCGAGACGTCGGCCGGTCCCGCGGACAGGGGCTCGGGCCGCGTGAAGATCGCGACGCGGAAGTCCCCGGCGTCTCCGTACGAGCGAAGGCGCCCGCCGTCGGCGGACGCGGCGCCCGCGCCGGCGAAGACGCCCGCGCAGGCGAGCAGGACGATCCGCCTCCGGATCAATGCAGCATCCCCCGCATCGCCATGGGCTGCAGCAGGACCCACGCGCCGGCCGCCCAGAGGGCCGACGCGGCGAACGCGAGCGGCGCAAAAAGACGCAGAGGCCTCTCGCGCGAGAGCTCGCCCGCGAGCCGCCACCCGGCGTAGAGCGTGAGAAGCAGACCGAAATCGAGAACGAGGATCTCGATTGCGGACACTGTGGCCCCGCCGACGAAGGAGCCGGCGCCGGTCTCGGCCGGAAGAGCGAGCGCCCGGAAGAGGACCGGGACGACCGAAGGCCCGGCCGTCGCGAGGTGGTAGAGAAAGTGCGCCGCCCAGATCGCGAGCGCCAGAGGCACGAGCGTCATCGCCTGCCGCCGGAAGACCTCGGCGAAGCTCGCCGAAACGCGCGCCCAGGCTCTCCCGAGCGCCGAGGCGACGCCGGCGAGACTGGCGGTCGCCGCGAGAGCGACGGCGAAGAAGGCCGCCGCGCGGAGGCCGCTCGAGGAGATCCCCGCTTCGAACGGCGCGACCATCGCCGCCGCCGCCGCGAGCGCGCCGCCGAGCAGGACGAGCGCGAGGGCCGCCAGATCCGGCCGCTTCGCGAAGCGGCCGATCGAGGAGCGCGGCGGGTCGCGCCAGAGCTCCGCGGCGGGCAGGACCGGAAGCAGGCCGACGTTGTCGTGCGGACACGCCTTCACGCAGTCGAGACAGAACGTGCAGTCGAGGCTGCCCGACTTCGTTGGAAGAAAGAGCTCGAGCTCGCACCCCGGCGACGCCGTGCGCGCGTTCCCCCGCAGGCAGTCGTGCGTCGTGCAGCGCGCGCAGATGTCGGGCTGCCGCACTTTCACCTCGAACGGTGAGACGAGCGAGCCGGCGAACTGAAACTGGCCGATGGGGCAGACGTACTTGCAGAAGCTCGCGCCGCGAAACACCGCGTCGACCAGAAACGCGGCCGCGAAGTACGCGAGGACGATCCCGGCCGTCGCGGCCGGGCGGTCCCAGAGATCGAACGTCTCGTAGGCCCAGAAAAAGACGACGAGCAGGCCCGCCGCCAGCCACTTCGAGCGCAGCGCCGCCGGGAACGGGCGCCCGATCCTCCCCTGCAGCCGTTTTCCGAGCTCGCGCGGAAGGGTGAACGGACAGGCCATGCAGAAGAAATTGCCGGCGGCGAGAAGCGCGACGACCGCGATCGCCCGCCCCCACGTCCAGGCGACGGCCGTCGCCAGGTTCGCCGCACCGGCCGGCGGCCCCGTGAAGCCGTCGATCACGACGACGGCCGCGAGCAGGAAGAGCGCGCCCTGCAGCGCGCGCCGGCCATGCCGGGAGCGCAGGATCGTTCCGACGACGGGTGCGCGCAGCAGGTCGAACCCGGCGGGGCGCGAGCGAGGAGTCGAGGCCACGGCCGCGGACGCGGCCATCGGAGCGACGCGGGTTCGCGGAGCCAGCAGCCTCCAGGTCGCCGCCGCGGCGGGCAGCAGAAACGCGAGAGAGCCCGGCACCCACATGATCGCGCCGGCGAGCGCCTGATCCTCGAGCGCCGTCAGCCCGAAGAGCCGCGGGGCCGTCGCGTAGGTCGGGTAGATCACGCGCTCCGAAAAAACGAGGGCGGCCGCGAGCACCGTGTTCTGCAGGTCGCCGGCGAGCAAATAGAGAGGCACCGTCCACTCCGGCCACTGGGCGCGGCTCGGCCAGGGCCGGACCACGGGCCACCAGAAGAGGGTCGAGGCGGCCAGGAAGGTGGCGTGCTCGACTTCGTGCCAGACGGCGGAGCGCAGCGCGAGCTCGTACGCGGCGGGCACGTGCCAGCCCCACATCGCGGCGGCCATCACGATGAGCCCGGTCCATGGATGCGTCAACGCCCGGCCCAGGCGTTTCGCCGCCGGCCAGGCGAGGAACGGCCCCAGCCCCTCGCGCACGAAGGCGCGCGGCAGCCCTCGCAGAAGCGGAACGTACGGCGACCCGAGAAGCAAAAGCGGCGGCGCGACGACCATGAGCAGCAGGTGCTGCGCCATGTGCGCCGTCAGAAGCAGGCTCGAGAACGCGTCGAGAGGCGAGGCGGCGGCGATCCAGACCGCCGCGAGACCGCCGAGGAACGCGGCGAGCCTCCAGAGGGGGAAGCGCTGCGCGCGCAGCCGCGAGAGCTTTGACCAGCCCCGGAGATAGACGAGCCCCGCGGCAACGAGCAGCGCTGTCAGAAACGGCGGCGCCTCCCAGGAGGCGAGGGCCGCGGCGGCCACGCTCGTCATCCTCGCGTCGCCCTAGCGGCCCGCCGCGGACGTGTCGCGGGCCGGCGGAACGTGATCCGGGCGGAGCGTTTCGAGAAAGGAGACGAGGGCCGTCGTTTCGGCCGGCGAGAGGTTCGTCCCGTACGCCGGCATGTTGCCGCCGCCCTGGAGGACCTGGCGAATGAGCTGGTCGCGCGTGAGCCGCGTGGCGACGTCGTCGAGCGCCGGCCCCCTTCGGCCACCCGCGCCTCCGAGCGCGTGACAGTTGCGGCACTGTTTGAGCTGGAACACGAGGCTTCCCTGCCGCTCCACGGGCGTCGCCGCCGCGAGGAGCTTCTCGGGCACCGGCAGCGCGCTCCAGGCGTCCATGACCGGCGACCAGGGCGCCGTCTTCCCCAGATGCGTGAGTGTTCCCCAGGCGACGGCCGCGAGGATCACGGTGAGGACCGCCACCGGTCTCCGCCGCCAGCTCTTCTCCCCTTCTCCGGAGAGCAGCGGCAGGGCGAGCAGGGCGAGGATGCCGACGAGCGGCCCCACGAGGAGAACGGCCGTCTCCATCCAGGGCGGCAGAAGCGCCGCGACCGAGAAGATCCAGAGAAAGAAGAAGTCCGGGCGGGGCACGGTCTGGATGATCGTGGGATCGGGCTCCCCTCCCGGCCCGAACGGACCGAAGATCGCGGCGCACGACACGACGGCGAGGACGAGAACGCCGGCGAAGACGAGGTCCTTGCGGAAAGCCACCGGGAAAAACGGGACGCCGTCCTTCTCGACGAGCTTTGCGTACTCCGCGTCGTAGCTCTCCCGCTTGACGAGCCGACCCGGCATCGGCCACTCGTTGACGCCGAGCTTGAGGACCATCAGGAGGTGCAGGCCCACGAAGGCGATCAGCAGTCCCGGCACGACGAAGACGTGCAGCGCGAAGAACCGCGTCAGCGTTTCGCCCGCGATGATCGGGCCGCCGAGGATGACCTGGACGATCTGGCCGCCGACGAGCGGGACACGCCCCGCGATCGAGGTCAGGATCCCGAGGCCCCAGTACGCGTCCTGGTCGAAGCGCAGCACCTGGCCGGAAAACGCCATGCCCAGCGTCACGACGAGAAGCAGCACGCCCACGATCCACGTGAGCTCGCGGGGGTACTTGAACGCGCCGAAGAGAAACACCTGCGCCATGTGGACGAGCACGAGGGCGACCATGAAGTTCGAGCCCCAGCCGTGCATCGCCCGCAGGAACCAGCCCAGCGGCTGCTCGGTGTCGAGGACGAGCAGGCTGCGCCAGGCCTCGTCGGCCGACGGCACGTAGACGAGGGCGAGGCAGATGCCGGTGACCACCTGAACGAGGAAGAGCGCGAGCGCTCCGCTTCCGAAGACGTAGAACCAGCTCGCCGAGCTGCGGGGCACGCGGTGTTCGGCGGCGTCCTTCAGCGGTGTGCCGAGCTGGAGGCGCCGGTCGAGCCAGGCGAGCACCGAGCCGATCAGCCGCACGGAACGCCTCCGTCGCATCCGCCCGCCGGACGCGCCGACGCCTCGACGTGGCCGAGCGTCGGCATCATGCCGGCGCGGATCCAGAGACGCCCGTTCTCGACCTTGTGCTCGTAGCGGAAGAGGCCGCGCGGCGGCGGACCCGATGCGCGGCTGCCGTCGGCGTAGTACGCCCCGCCGTGGCAGGGGCAGAGAAACAGGCCCGACTGGGCGAACCAGCGCACCGGGCAGCCGAGGTGGGCGCAGTTGACGGCAAAGACCTGGAAGTCGCCTCCCGGCAGCCGCCGGACCCAGCAGGCGATGTCGGCCGTCGCGCCGTCCCAGGGACGCGTGAACGGGTTGCGGTATGTCGCCATCCGCGTCTGTCCCTCGGGAAAGGTCTCCGTCTCCGAGAGAGCAACCCACGAGAGCGCCGCCGCCATGCGCTTGCGCCGCGCCGGCGAGAGGAGGTAGCCGACGATCGGCAGCGCGACGAGCGCCGCGGCCAGGGCGTTCAGCGCGATCCCGAGCGTCAGCAGGAAACCACGACGCGTCGGCTTTTCACTCGTCGTCATCGCGCACTCCCCGCATAGGGTGATCCGGGCATCAGCGGTGCGCATCGAGGCCAGCCACGCGACCACGTCGGAAACCTGCTCCCCTGTCAAAGGCGCGCCCGATGCGTCGCCTCGCCAGTCGGGGTGCCCGATGTCGGGCCGTCCCGCGATCACGGTCGTCCGCAGGGACTGATCGCTCACGAGACCGAGAAACGAGCCGTCGACGAGCGGGCCGGCCTTCGGGCCACCCGCTCCTCCGGCGCCGTGGCAGGACGCGCAGGCCGCGTCGTAGACTGCGCCACCCCGGGCGGGATCGCCGCCGCCGCCCGCGTACGCCGGCGGGCGCGCGCCTCCGAGAGCGTCCGGGCGAGCCCAGGCGCGGATGCCCGCGACGAGGATCGCGACCTGTTCGTCGGTCAGCTCTCCCCCGGAGCTCCGGGCGAAGGCCGGCATGAGCGATCCCGGTACGCCTTGCGCCGTGGCGCGGGCGAGCACCGCGTCGTCCGCGATCGCGAGGTAGACCGGATTGGCGAGCCCGATGGCGGCGCCGGTGCCGCGGCCCGCGGGGCCATGGCATGCGGAACAGTTCTCGGAATAGAGAAGGTCGAAGGCCTTCACTTTGTCGGGTCGAATCTCGACCGAGTCCGCGCCCGGCCGTCCCGGCATCCGGCCGCACGCCGTCAGCAGTGCCGACACGAGGACGGCCGCGACCGCGAGACCCCGCCGGCGGGTCATCGCGGCTCCTCGTCGTCGCCCGGAGTCATCAATCCGGGTGTCTCGACGCCGGCCCGCACCGCGAACGACTCGAACTGCAGCGTGCGCACGCGCGCCGTCCGCGTGACGACGGCCCCGGCAACGAGACCGAAGCCGATCTGCGTGACGACGAACCACGGCCAGGCCACGCGGTCGTTCAGGGCCGGGTTGATGAGCTGGAGTGTCGCGTGCAGGAGCCCGGTCCACAGCAGCGGCGCCACGACGCCGCCGAGGAGGATCGGGCGGCGCGGAAACATGGGAAGCATGACGCCGTAGAGCAGGCCCACCATGACGGAGGTCAGCAGGTGGATGACGACGGCGAGCGCGAGACCGTCGGCGTGGAACGCACGCAGACCCTCGATCGGAAGCGCCGCGATCTTCACCGACGCTGCCGCCGCGAGCAGGTTGATCGGATACCAGACGCTCCCCTCCTTCACGACTCCGTAGAGGATCGCGAGAACCGCCATGGCCACGCTCCCGGCGAGGCCGCCCTTGACGCCGGCGGACACGGGATGGATCTCGAGGGGCAGCCGGGCGCGGTGCGGACCGCGGGCCACGTCGAGCCGGGCGACGTTCTTGCGGAGCGAGACCGGAAACTCCGTCAACGGCGCGACCGGGACCGTCTCGTGCTTCTCGCGCGGGAGAACGTCGCGGAACCAGCCCACGGCGGCGACGAGCGCCAGCACTCCGCCGGCGAGGCTGATCGAGAGCGTGGTCACGAGGCCCGCGAAGAGGAGCGCGACGCCGAAGGCCATGACGAACGGCCACGCGGTCGGCGCCGGCAGCTCCACGCTCGTGGGGCGCCCGCGCTCGAGCTCTTCGCTTCCAAGCGCCGGCATCCTCAGCGCCCCACGACGTAGACGACCGTGAAGACGACGATCCACACGGCGTCCACGAAGTGCCAGTACATCGCCAGCACGTGCGTCCGGGGCGCGTGCTCCCGCCCGACGCGGCCGGCGAGCGCCAGCCCGAGGACGACCAGGAAGAACAGGATCCCGGCCGTGACGTGGAACGCGTGAAGACCGACGAGCGAGTAGAAGGTCGTCCCGAAGAGGTTCGTCCGGATCGTCAGTCCCTTCTCGACGATGAGCCGCTTCCACTCGAGGCCGGTCCCCGCGAGAAACACGACGGCGAGCGCAATGGTCGCCGCCCACCACGCGCGGAAGAGCACCTCGCGCCCTCGCCGCAGCGCCGCCACGGCGAGCCCGATCGTCACGCTCGAGGAGAGCAGGCAGAGGGTGAGAAAGACCGGCAGGTCGAGAACGTCCTTCGGCTGCGGGCCCGTGGCCGACTTGCCCAGGTAGAAGAGGTATGCGACCACGAAGATCAGGAAGATCGCGGCCTCGGCGACGATCAGACAGATCATCCCGACCGGCCCGCGCTCGGGCAGCTCCCAGCGCGCGGGAGAAACCGGAAGAGCGTCGCCGCGGGTCGACGCGCTCATTCGTACTTCCAGTCGGGGTCGTCGGGATGCTTGAAGTCCCAGAGCGGACGGCGGCTGCGCACGACGGGCCGCTTCGCGAAGTTGTACGGCGGGGGCGGCGAGGTCACGGCCCACTCCAGAGTCCACGCGTCCCAGGGGTCGTTGCCGGCGGGCCGGCCGCGGCGAAGCGCGCGCGCCACGTTCCAGAGAAAGACGAGGATCCCGGCCGCCTGCAGCACGACGCCCACCGTGCTCACGAGGTTGAAGATCCCCCAGCCGCGGTCGGCCTCGTACGTGTAGATCCGGCGGGGCATTCCGAGGAGCCCCGGGATGTGCATCGTGTCGAAGGTCACGTGGAATCCGATCACGAAGAGCCAGAAGTGCCAGCGGCCCAGCCGCTCCGAGAGCATCCGGCCGGTGGCCTTGGGAAACCAGTAGTAGATCGCTCCGAAGATCGTCATCACGATCGCGCCGAGGAGCACGTAGTGGAAGTGCGCGACGACGAAGTAGGAGTCGGAGAGCTGCCAGTCGAAGGGCACCGACGCGAGCATGATGCCCGTCAGGCCCGCGATCAGGAACTGGAACAGGAAGGCGAGGCAGAAGAGCATCGGCGTCGCGAACCGGATCTTGCCGCCCCAGAGCGTCGCCGAGCCAGTTGAAGATCTTGATGCCCGTCGGGAATCCCGACGGCCATCGTGATGAGGGCGAAGAACGTGTTGGCGTGCGAGGTCATGCCGACCGTGAACATGTGGTGCGCCCACACGCCGAAGGAGAGGAACCCGATGCCCGTGACCGCGGCGACCATCGCCGGATAGCCGAAGATCGCCTTGCGGGAGAAGACCGGGATGATCTCCGAGACGAAGGCGAAGGCCGGAATCACGAGGACGTAGACCTCGGGGTGGCCGAACACCCAGAAAAAGTGCTGCCAGAGGACCGCCGAGCCGCCGGCCTGGGTGTCGAAGAAGTGCCCGCCCAGGTAGCGGTCGATCGAGAGCATCATCTGCGCGGCCGAGAGCGGCGTCATCACGATGAGCGTCATCGCCGCCATCGTCAGCATCATCCAGGGCAACAGCGGCATGCGCCGGAGCGTCATGCCCGGGCAGCGCATGCAGGCGATCGTCGTCACGATGTTGACCGCCGAGGCGATCGTGCCGACGCCCGCGACGAAGATCGCGAGCGACCAGTAGTCGGTGCTGTGCCCGCGGGAGAAGGCCTTCGCCGTCAGCGGCGAGTAGGCGAACCAGCCGACGTCCGGCGCGCTGCCGGCCCCGAAGAGACCCTCGCCGGCGACGAAGCTGAAGTAGAGAAGCAGGCCGCCGAAGGCCGTCATCCAGAAGCCGAAGGCGTTGAGCCTCGGGAAGGCCATGTCGCGCGCGCCGATCATCAGAGGCACGAGATAGTTCGCGAAGCCGAAGAGGATCGGCACGCCGACGAAGAAGACCATCGTCGTGCCGTGCATCGTCATGAGGCGGTTGAAGACCTGGGGCGAGACGAGGTCGTTCTGGGGAACGGCCAGCTGGAAGCGGATGACCGCCGCCTCGAGGCCTCCGACCGCGAGAAAGACGATGCCGTAGACGACGTAGAGGATCCCGAGCCGCTTGTGGTCCACGGTCGTCACCCAGCCGTGGAGGTGCTCGAGGAGCGGGACGCGCTCCCCGGCGGGGAGAACGGCGGCGGTCGGGCTCTGGGGAACGGAAGCCATATTCGTCCGCCGTCAGCGCAACGTCTGCAGGTAGCCCACGAGCGCGTCCAGCCGCGCCTCATCGAGCTGCATGGCCGGCATGAGGACGCCGGGCTTGAAGTGGGCGGGGTTCTTGATCCAGGCCTTGAGTGTCTCGGGAGAGTTCGGCACGGCGCCCGAAGCGATCGTCTCGCGGCTCATCAGGTGCGTGAGGTCCGGGCCGTAGCGCCCGTCGCCGGCCGTTCCGCGGACGGTATGGCAGTTCAGGCAGGCCGTGGTCTCGAACACGCGGCGGCCCTCGGAGACGGCGTCGCCGCCGCCGGCCGCCGGAGCGGTTCCCGCCTGCTGGGACGCCACCCAGCGCTCGAAATCCTCGGCCGTGTGGACGTAGACGCGCAGCAGCATCTTCGCGTGCTGGGTGCCGCAGAACTCGGCGCACTGGCCCAGGTAGAGGCCCGGCCGGCGCGGGTCGATCCACGTGGAGTTGACCTTGTTGGGGATCAGGTCGGTCTTCCCGGCCAGCCGCGGCACCCAGAAGCTGTGGGCCACGTCGGCCGAGAGGAGCGTCAGAAACGTCGGGGACGGACGGGCCGCGTCGCTGACCGGAACGTGCAGCTCGTTGGCCGTCACGATCCCGAGCGAGGGGTAACGCAGCTCCCACCACCACTGCCGCCCGATGACGGTCACCTCGAGAGCGCCCGGGGGCTTCGGCCGATCCTGGATCTGAAAGACCGTGCGGGCCGTCGTCAAGCCGAGAACGATCACGATGAGAACCGGGATGACCGTCCACGCCACCTCGACCTGCAGGCTGCCGTAGACCTGGGGCGGCTCGGCGTCGTCGTCGCCGGGGCGGCGGCGGAACCGCACGACGGCCACGGCGAGCAGCGTAAAGACGACCAGGAAGATCGCGCCCGTGATTCCGAGGACGAAAAGCGAGTACTCGTGGATCTCTTCGGCGTGGGTCGAGAGGGGCGCGAACACGCTCGTGCCGCCCGTCGGCTCGCCCGGGCCCGCTGCGGACCCCGGCGCGAGCGCGAGCCACGAGACGGCGGGGAGCGGCATCCTTGCGATCGGACGGTCCTCTCGAAAGCTGCGGGGATCATATCGCCGGCCCGCGGACCGCGCCGTGAGTCGAGCCTCGCGCGCGAAAGTTGACGCGCCGACCCGCGGTCAATATATTCCCCGTCCCGGCGAACGGCCCGGTGTTTGCAAGCTCCGGAGCTGCGAGGTCTGAAGAACAAGCAATTCGAGGAGGAACCGCGATGACCCGTCTCCACCGGAATCTCTTCACCTGGGCTGTGGCGCTCTGTCTGGCGGCGCCGCTGTCCGCCGTCGACGTGCAGATCGCCGCGGTGCAGTTCCCGGACAACAAAACGGTCGATCTGCCTCTGGCCCCGACCACGCGCGTGGCGCCCGCCTTCGCCGAGGCGGAAGTGCGGTACCGCAACGGGCAGGCCGAGGTCGAGGTCTCCTACAAGAAGCTGCCTCCGGCGGTCCTGTTCTCCGGCGACGTCACTTCGTACGTCGTCTGGGTGGTGGCCCGCGACGGCGCCACGGAGAACCTCGGCGAGCTCATCGTCCGCAGCCAGTCCGGCAAGGGCCAATATCGCACGGGACAGAAGGAGTTCGGCCTGCTGATCACGGCCGAGGCGTATCCCCTGGTGCTCAAGCCTTCCGAGCTCGTCGTCTTCACTTCGATCGCTCCGCCCCCGAAGAAAGCCTCGAGCACGCCGGTGACGCTCGGGAGCTTCGCCCCGGCTCCGCGCATGGGCAACCCCACGATCGGCATGATGGTGTACTCCGGTAAGGAATCCCTCGACCTGATCCAGGCCCAGGGCGTGCTCCAGCAGGCCCAGCAGATGGGCGCCGAGAAGTACGCGCCCGACGCGATGCGCGACGCGAACATCTCGCTCGCCCAGGCAACCAACTCGTTCAAGGACGGCCAGAAAACGCAGGGCACGGACTACGCCCGCCGCTGCGTCGCCCAGGCCTCCGCCGCGATCCGCACGACGCAGCAGAAGGAAGCCGAGGCCGCGGCCGCCGCGGCCGCCGCCGAGCGCGCGGCGCAGATGCAGTCGCTCGAACAGCAGAGAACCACGGCGCAGAAGCAGGCCGCCGACGCCCAGCAGGCCGCGCTCGCCTCGCGCGAGCAGGCCCTGGCCGCGCGCGAGCAGGCGGCCGCCGCTCAGCAGCAGGTGACGCTCATGCAGCAGCAGGCCGCCGTGGCCCAGCAGGAAGCCGCCGCCGCTGCGGAGCGCGCCGCGGCCGCCGGGCTTTCCGCCGAAGCCGCCGACGCCGCTCGCCGGGACGCCGATGCCGCGCGTCAGCGCGCGGAGGAGGCGACGGCCGAAGCGGCTGCGGCCGCCGCCACCCTCGCGTCCCAGAAGGCGGAGCTCGAAACGCGGGTGGGTCAGTCCGAGGCGGAACTGGCCCGGCTCCGCGCCGAGCGCAACGACCTCGAAGGCCGCCTGAGCGGCGCCCTCTCCGAGGTCGCCCAGATCAGCCAGAGCGCCCGCGGCGTCGTGGTCAATCTGCCCGACATCCTCTTCGACACGAACAAGGCGACCTTGAAGCAGAACGCCCAGGTCGCTCTCGCGAAGCTCGCCGGGATCGTGTCGCTCTTCCCCAACATCAACCTGCGCATCGAGGGCCACACGGACTCGACGGGAGGCGACGCGATCAACGTCCCGTTGTCGCGCGAACGGGCCCAGTCCGTCATGGACTTCCTGAACTCGCAGGGCGTTGCGCCCTCGCGCATGAAGGCCGAGGGATATGCCGCGCGCATTCCCGTGGCCGACAACACCACGCCGGCGGGCCGCTCGAGGAATCGCCGCGTGGAGATCATCCTGGCCGAGGGCGTGATCGCGCCGGCGGGGAATTGACCGGCGCTCTCAACGCCCGGGCATCGAGGCGGAGCGACGTGCCGGCCACCAGAGGACGGCCCTCTAAGCGGCCGCCGGCCTACGGGCGACGGACCGATCCCGCTCGCCAGACGGGGCGGCGCAAGGGCCGCCCCTACTCCGGGGCGTCTTCTCGTTCTCGATCTCGCCCGTCATCGGGACGAACCGCACGGGGATGATCGCCTTCTCGGAGACGGAGCCGTCCGCCTCCCGGGTGAAGACCTTCAGCTCCTGGAAGAAGCCCCCGACCGGGATCACCATGCGCCCGCCGGGGGCGAGCTGCTCGACGAGCGGCTCGGGGATCTTCTCGGGCGCCGCCGTGACGATGATGCCGTCGAAGGGCGCGTGCTCGGGCCAGCCGCGGTATCCGTCGCCCTCCCGGACCTTGACGTTCGGGTAGCCGAGCTCCTTCAGCTTCTCCCCCGCGGACCGGGCGAGATCCGGAAGGATCTCGATCGAATAGACCTCCGCGGCGATCTCCGACAGGACGGCGCTCTGGTAGCCCGAGCCGGTGCCGATCTCGAGCACGCGGGCCCTGGGAGGCAGCGCGAGAAGCTCGGTCATCAGGGCGACGATGTAGGGCTGCGAGATCGTCTGGCTGCCGCCGATCGGGAGCGGATGGTCCTCGTAGCCGTGGGCCCGTTCCTCCGGCGCGACGAAGAGGTGCCGGGGCACTTTCCGCATCGCGTCGAGGACGCGCGGGTCTCGCACGCCGCGGGACACGATCTGCGTCTCGACCATGCGGGCGCGGCGGGCGGCGTCCCCGTCGGTCGGCGTGGCCTGCACGTTCGGCGCCCCTTTCCCCTGCGAATCGCATCCCGCGGCCGCGACCGCGATCCCCAGAGCGAGGAAGGATATCGCCGGCCCGCGGCACGTCACGGCGCGGCTCCCTCGGGGCTGCCGTGCGCGATCCGGCCTCCGACGATCGTCATGCGAACGGCGATCCCGGGGATATCCGCGGCGGGCACGGCGAGCGGGTCGCGCTCGAGCACCGTCAGATCCGCCGCGTACCCCGGCTCGATGCGGCCTCGCCACGCCTCCTCGAAAGCGGCGTAGGCCGCGTCGGAGGTGAAAAGCGCGAGGGCCTCGGCCGGCGAGAGCCTTTCGCCGGAACGCCAACCGCCCGCGGGCCTGCCGTCGAGGTCCTGCCGCGTCACCGCTGCGTAAAACCCGAGAAGCGGGTTCTCGGATTCCACCGGAGCGTCGCTGCCTCCGGCCAGCCGGACGGACGACTTCTTCAGGCGCCTCCAGGCGTAGGCGCCGCCGATGCGCGACGGACCGACGCGCGCCTCGGCCCAGGGCATGTCCGAGGTTGCGTGCGTCGGCTGGATCGAGGCGATGACGGACAGGCTCGCAAAGCGCGGGAACTCTTCGAGGGCGAGGATCTGGGCGTGCTCGATCCGAGGGCGCGTTCCGCCGACGGGCGCGTTCGGGACCGCCGCCTCGGCCGCTTCGAAGGCGTCCAGCGCGATCCGGTTGCCGCGGTCGCCGATGGCGTGCACCCAGAGTTGCCAGCCGTTCTTCCGCGCGTCGGTCGCGAGCTCGGTCAACCGGGCCGGCGAGGTCACGACGAGGCCTCGCTTGCCGGGCTCGTCCGCGTAGTCGGCGAGCAGCGCCGCGCCGCGGCTGCCGAGCGCGCCGTCCGCCACGGCCTTGATCGCGCGGACGGTGAGAAAGTCCGCGCCGCTACCGATGCGCGTCCCCTTCGCGAAGGACGCGGAGAGCTCCGCGGGATCCGGAGAGACCGTGGCGTAGATGCGGATGGGCAGCTTGCCGGCGGCCGCGAGGCGCTCGAGCACGGCGATGGTTTCGGATCCGTAGCCGGAGGCGTCCTGGACCTCGGTCAGGCCGGCGCGCGCGCAGGCCCGGGCGCCCGCGAGGAGCCAGCGTTCCGTGTCGGCCCCCGTCGCCTTCGGCAGGGCGCGGTCGAGAAGGTCGACGGCGTTGTCCACGAGCACGCCGGAAGGCGTGCCGTCGCTCCGCCGGAGGATGCGCCCGCCTTCCGGATCCTTCGTCTCGGTGTCGATCCCGGCCGCCCGCAGCGCGGCCGTGTTGACCCAGACCGCGTGGCCGTCCACGCGCCGCGCCACGGCCGGACGCGACGGCAGGACCCGGTCGAGGGTGCGGGCATCGGGAAACTCCTTGCCCGGCCAGAGATTCTGGTCCCAGCCGCGTCCCTCCGCCCACGCGCCGGCGGGAAGGCCGGACGAGGCCGTCTGCATCGCCTGGGCCGCGGCGTCGGCGTCCGGCAGGCCCCGCAGGTCGGCAATCTCGAGCGACTTGCCGAGGCCCGAGAGATGGAGGTGCGCGTCGGCCCAGCCGGCGTAGACGAACGCTCCGGCCAGGTCGACGACGCGCGCGCCGCCCGCGAGCTTCTTCGCCTTCGCCGGTTCGCCGACGAAGAGGATCCGGCCTTCCCCCACGACGATCGAGCCCTTTCGCGGTTTCGCGTCGGCCGCGGCGTAGACCACGCCGTTCTCGAGCAGCAGATCGGCCGTCGGCGGGGGCGAGGCATCGGGGACGGAAACGAAGAGGAGGAGAACGAGCGGCAGAAACGGGAGCACGCCGGAATCTTAACCCTCCGGCGGAGCCGATGCCTATTGCCGCCGGATGAGCATCAGAGTCTGGTCGTCGTACTGGGGCACGTCGGCGGCGAACGTCTCGACAGCGTCGAAGACCGAGCGGCAGAGACCCTCGACCGGGGCGGCCGGGACGAGAAGCCGCGCCAGCCGCTCCAGGCCGAACTCCTCGTCAGCCGCGTCCAGGGCCTCCGAGACACCGTCGGTGTAGACGCAGAGAAGCTCTCCCCGCTCGAGGGTGACGGACTCCTCCTTCCACGAAGAGTTCGGGAACATGCCGAGAGGCACGCCCGTGGCCTTCAGCTGCTCGATCGCGCCCGAGCTCCGCTGGAGCAGCGCCGGGTTGTGCCCCGCGGAGACGTATTGCAGCGTCCCCGAAGCCGGATCGAGCAGGCCGAAGAAAGCCGTCAGGAACTTTCGCGCCGCGGCGTAGCGCTGGAGGTGGCGATCGATGCGGCCGATGAGATCGGCCACCGTCTTCGCGTCGTCGATCTGGAGGTGCACGGCGGCGTGGACCGTCGACACGAGCAACGCGGCCGGCACCCCCTTACCCGAGACGTCCGCCACGATGAAGGCGAGCCGCCCGCCGGAGAGCGGAAACAGATCGAAGTAGTCGCCGCCGACCTGCCGCGTCGGCCGGTTGCGGGCCGCGAGCTCGAGGCCCGGAATACTCGGCAGGTCCCGGGGAAGGATCTGCCGCTGGATCGTCGCGGCCAGCTCGAGCTCGCTTTCGATGCGCTCCTTCTCGATCGCATCGCGGTGGAGGCGCGCCGTCTGGATCGCCGCCGCGGCCTGGTTGGCGAAGAGAGAGAGCAGGCGCGCGTCGGTCGGCGTGAAGTCGAGCACACGGCCGTCGCGCGATTCCTTGTCCGCGACGGCGAGCACGCCCAGCCGCCGGTCCGGCACCGAGATGGGGACGGCGAGGTACTTCTGGCTCGTGCCGTCGCGCATGCCATCCGTCGGCGAGTCGCAGACCCCGTTGTTGATCAGGCCTCCCTCCGGAAGCTCCCAGGCGAGGCAATCCCGGGCGATCAGGAGCTCGCCGCCGACGCTGCGCTCGAGCAGGACGTGAGCGTCGTCGAAGAGCACGAGCGAGCCCTTCCCGGCGTCCGTCAGCGAGATCGATCGGAAGAGGACCTCGTCGGCGAGACTCGAAAGATCGAGCTGGCCGGCGAGCGAAAGGCCCAGGTCGTAGAGGGACTCGAGCTCCAGCAGCCGCGCCTTGAGCTCGAACTCCGCGTCCCGGACCTGGCGCGTCAGGCGATGCGCGGCGACGTGCGAACCGAAGAGGAATCCGAGGAGGGCGGCGTGCTCCTCGTGCTGCCCGGCCGGAGCGTCCAGCACGCGCAGGAGCCCGTGCGTCTCGCCTTCAGAGCAGAGCGGCATCCACAGCTCGCCCTCGCGGAGGAAGACGCCCTCGGGCAGAGGCTCCGGAATCTCTCCCGCCTCGACTCCTCCGGCGAGCTTCTCGCCGGTGCGCACCCAGGTTTCCCGCTCGCGCAGATACAGCGTGGCTTCCCGGGCGCCCGTGGCGATGATCGCGGCCTCGGCGATCCGCGAGTGCAGCGGCGCCCCTCCCCCGAGGACGGCGCCGACCCGCTTCCAGATCTCCTCGAGACGGATGGCGGACGAAGCGGACACGGGCGGGTTCATCGCCGGAAGATCAGGCCGTCTGCGGCTTCGAGACGCTCCGCAGAGCGTCCTCCTGGCTCGGGAAGATCTCGGCGTACTGCGCGAGCCCCATGATCCGGAACGTCTTGTCGATCGTGGGCGTCAGCCCGCAGAAGGCCAGGGCGCCCTTCTTGTCCATGACCTTCTCGAGGACCTCGATCAGGATGGAGATGCCGATCGAGTTGACGATGCGTGTCTTCTCGAGATTCAGAACGAGCGCGCGCACGCCCTGGTCGAGGTGGGCGTACGCCTCGCGGGCGATCTCTTCGCCCCCCTGGTTGTTGATGTAGCCGTCCGTCCAGAGGATCGCCACGTCGCCCCGCCGCTCCGAGGACACTTTGCAGGTCTCGCTCACTTGTATTTCCTCATCAGGATCCGCGTTCCCCACTCTCCGGACGTGATCTCGACGTCGTCCATCAGGCTCTTGATGATCTGAAGGCCCCAGCCCCGCTTGCGGTGGCTCGCGAAGGCCTTCTCCAGGTTCGGTTCCTGGACCGTGGCCTGGTCGAACCCCTTACCCTTGTCCAGGACCTCCACCTCCAGCCACTCCCGGCCCTGCGGCTCCCGGCGGAGCCGGAAGGTCAGGTGCAGCTGCTCGTCGCGGCAGTCGGCGTGCTCGAACGCGTTGATGCACGCCTCGACGAGCGCGAGCTTGACCTCGTCGATCTTATCGCGGGACATGGCGATGTACTCGCCCAGGGCGGCGGCCTGAGCGGTCGCCACGAGCTCCATCTCCGGAGCGACGGGGATCGTCATCGAGACTTCTCGCGAGCCGGAGCTCGCGAGCCCGGGCGGTACGGTACCCCCCTGCGTCATGGGACGGCTCGAAGGCTCCTAGAACCGAAGGAAGAGTTGCAGTGACCGGATCAAGACTTCCGGGAGTCTATCGGACGCCGCCGCGGCGAGGACGAGAGAGATTTCGCCTGCGAGCAGGCCCCACATGAGGTTGGGGACCTCGAGGGCTTCCAATCCGATGGCGAGCGCTTTTCTCATCACTGCGCCATTCGACAAGGGCAAGAGTCCTGCCAGCTTCGAGGAGGCTCGTCGGCGAGACACAACTCATTGCATCCACTAGAGTTAACACGCGAAAAGCGGATCGCGACTTCCACGCACGTAGCGTATCACAATGGCACACTAGTGTGCGCGTGCTCAGCCAAGAGTTTACTGTAATTAATGAATTTAATGGGTTTATATAGGCTTGTGGGACGTATTGGCGCAGTATCCTAATGTCCCACCTGGCGTTTTCGGTAGAGGGTCCGGCGCGAAATGCCGAGCAGCCGCGCCGCCCGGCTCTTGTTTCCGCCGGCGAGACGCAGCACGCGCTGGATGTGGCGATTCTCGAGGGCCCGCAGATCCGGGATCTCGTCCTCCCCGAGCGCCGGCGCGGCCTCGGCGAGCCGGAGCCCCGGCGCCGGCAGCCACTGGAGATCCTCCCGCCGGATCGTGCCTCCCTGCGAGAGCGCGGCCGCCCCTTCGAGGAGGTTCTCGAGCTCGCGGATGTTGCCCGGAAAGTCGTGGCCGAGAAGCGCGGCGTAGGCGTCGCGGTCGAGGCTCGGCGCGTCGCGGCCCTCGCGCGCGGCGAACCGCTCGAGGAAGTGGCGGACGAGCTTCGGGAATGTCCTCGCGCCGCTCGCGGAGCGGCGGCAGGTGGATCTCGACGACGCGGAGCCGGTAGTAGAGGTCCTCCCGGAACTCCCCGCGGGCGATGCGTTCCGGCAGGCGGGCGTTCGTCGCCGCGAGCACGCGGACGTCGATCGGAACGCGGCGCCGGCCGCCGACCCGCTCGATCTCGCGCTCCTGGAGGACGCGCAGCAGCTTGGCCTGCGAGCGAGGGCGGCATGTCGCCGATCTCGTCGAGAAAGAGCGTCCCGCCCTGCGCCGTCTCGAACTTTCCGGAGCGCGCCTCGACGCCCGTCGCCACGCCGCGCTCGATGCCGAAGAGCTCGGACTCGAGCAGCGTCTCGGGGAGGGCCGCGCAGTTGATCGCCACGAAGGGCTTGTCCGCGCGGTCGCTGCGGGCGTGGATCATGCGCGCGACCAGCTCCTTGCCGGTGCCGCTCTCCCCGGTCAGGAGCACGGACGTCCGGGAGGTCGCCACCCGCGACACGAGATCGAGCACGCGTCGGGCCGCGGGCGAATCGCCCACGAAGAGCCGTCCGGCGGCCGATCGGCCGGTCTCGTCGAGCAGCCGGCGGTTCTCCTCCTCGAGGCGCTCGCGCTCCCGCGTCAGCTGCTCGAGGTGCCGGCGGTTCTCGATCGCCATGCCGCAGAGTCCCGCGAGCGACACCAGGAAACGGCCGTCCTCCGCGTCGAAGGCGGCCTGGCCTCCGCGCCGGACCTCTTTGTCCGCCAGCACGAGGACGCCGAGGGGCCGCCCGCCGCCGAAGATGCGGGTGCCCACGGCGGCGAGAACCGGCCGGCCGAGGAGCTTGAACTTCTCGCGCGAGATCGCGCCTTCCGAAGCCGAGCGCGTCACGGAGGAACTCGTCCTGGGCGACGGCGGCCTCGGTCGGCCGCTTCGGGAAGCCGACCCGGGCCTCCGCTTTCCGCGTCCCGTCGGCGGCGAAGGTCGCGAGGTATCCGCGCGACGCGTCGAGCACGCCGACCACGCGGGACAGCACGTCCTCCACGAGGGCCTCCTCGTCGGGCAGGGCGCCGAGCGAGAGCCCGGCGTCGTACAGCGTCTCGAGGAGGAGAAGCTTGTGCTGAGTCTCGAAGTGCCGGGACCGGGGCTCCATGCGGGCGGCTACTTGGAAGCGGCGAGCACCTTCTCGCGTCGCAGCTCCGCCACCGTCGTCTCTTCCGGCCGCGTCGGGGCCCAGCTCGGGTTCCACTTGCGGTTCTCGGCGATGAGCTTCTCCGCGCCGTCGAGATCGCCCTTCTTCGCCAGCGCCACCGCGACCCTCGCCCGCGCCTCGTAGATCGCGCGGCGCTCTTCGAAGTTGTCGAAGGGCCGGGGGGATTCGCGTTCTTCTTCCAGTACTCGAGCGCGGCGTCGGCCTTGCCCTGCTCCTCGAGGGTCAGGGCCAGCATGAAATTGAGCTGCGGGAAGTGCGGCTTCCAGTCCTTCGGCAGGTTCTCCTGGGCCAGAAGGGCATCGAGCTTCGGCTGGACCGCGCGCACCATCTTTTCGGCCTGGGCCGCATGTCCGTCGACGAGGGCCAGCGCGGCGTCCAGGAAGGCATCGTCGATCTCGGCGTGCTTGCCTTCCAGCTTGACCGCCCGGCACCGGGCGAAGAGACGGCGCATCTCGTCCCGGTCGTCGAGGTAGTAGGCCGCCCTCGCGGCGCGCCCGAAGTAGTCGCGCTGCCTCTTCGGGTCGTCCGTGATCTCCACCGCGCGCTCGTACGTTTCGATGGCCTTCCGATACTCGCCCCGGCCCTCGTGGACGACCGCGATGTTCTTGACCGAATCGACGAAGTCCGGCCGGATCGCGAGCGCCCGGTTCAGGTTCTCGAGTGCCTCGTTGTAACGGCCGGAGTAAGCCTGCACTTCGCCGAGGGAGTCGAAGGGGTTGGCCGTGTCGGCCGCGATGAACTGGTAGCGCTTGAACGCTTCGACGGCCTTGTCGTAGTCGCCGCGGAAGCCGTAGAAATAGCCGATCTGGTTGTAGGCCTCGGCGTTGTTGGGATCGATCGTCAGGAGCTCCTCGAAGATCTTGATGGCGTGGTCGGTGTTGCCCTTGCTGATCTCCTGGTAGGCGAGCATCGTGGCCGAGCGCGTGTCCGCCGGGAACTTCTGATGAATCTCGGAGGCGATCTTGAGCGCCTCGTCGTAGCGCTTCTCCTCGTATGCGAGGGCCTGCTCGACGTGGAGCCGCTCGCGCTCGGTCAGGCGGTCCCTCTCTTTGGCGGCGCGCTTCACGAGCGCGCTCCTCTGGTCCTCGTCCTTGGAGTGGCGGGCGAGCCCCAGCATCGCCATCGCGAAGGTCGGGTCCAGCTCGACGGCCTTGGCGAAGGCCAGGCGCGCCTCCTTGGAGTACATGCGCTGCTCGTTGGCCAGGCCCTCCTTGAACGAGTCGTAGGCGGCCTCGGAGCTGGTCGTCACGTCCCGGCGATGGGACATGAAGAAAGCGGCCGAAACCCCCGCCGCAAGCAGGAGGAGACAGCCGAGTGCCACCAGGAGCCAATGTCGTTTCTTCATGGAAGAGCCCCTTCTAACCCTCTCATACGTATGGGCCATCCGAGGGTTTTTGCCCATAAAAGCCCCAGAATCCCCCAAACTCGAAACCCGGCCACCATGGCCTACTCCACCCTCAGAAACAGGAAAGTCATGTCGTCGTATTGCTCCGCCCCCCCGACGTGGTCCCGGATATCGGCCAGAACGCCCTGGGCGACCTCGTCGAGGGTCCCCGCCTTTCGGGCCTCCAGGGAGGCCATGAGGCGTTCCTCCCCGTAGGGGTTCATCTCCGTGTCCATCGCCTCGGTGAAGCCGTCGGTGTAGAAAAACAGCAAATCGCCCTTCCGGAGGTAGAGCTCCCGGGTGTCGTAAGCGACCTCCCGGAAGGCCCCCAGGGGCAGCCGGTGCTCCGGCGGCTCGATCAGGCAGGGTCCGCCGTTGCCCGAGCGGAGGAGGATGGGGAGGGGCTGGCCTCCGATGGCGTAGCGGAGGCTCATCGCGTCGGCGTCGAGGAGGAAGAACCCGAGCGACACGAACATGCGCCGCTTGATCGCGTAGATCCGCCGGTTCGACTCCTGGAACAGGATCCCGGGATCCGTCGTCGTCAGCGCGCGCGAATAGACGATCTCCTTGGCGGCGACCATGAGCAGGGAGGCCGGCACGGACTTGCCCGAGACGTCGCCGATGACGACACCCAGACGCCGGTCCTCGAAGGGGATGAAGTCGTAGAAGTCGCCGCCGACGACGCGCGCCGGGATCGAGCCGCCGAGGAAGGAGAAGCCCGGGACCTCGGGGAGCTGCCGCGGCAGCAGGCTGGTCTGGATGTCGCGGGCGATCTCGAGGTCGCGCCGGAGCTCCGCCTGGCGGGTCATCTCGTCGTGAAGGAGGGCGGTCTCGATGGCCAGCGCCGACTGGTTGGCGAGCGTCGAGAGAAGTGCGAGATCATCCCGGTCGAAGCGCTCGCCGGACAGCTTCTCCTTGAGCGCCACGACTCCCATGAGCCTCTCCCGGTACACGAGGGGCACGAGGAGCCGGAATCCCTCGGCCTGAAGGCGCTCGCGGAACTCCTCGCTCTCGCCGTCGGCGAAGTGCAGCGAGATCTCCTCGATGTCCGAGGGCTTGCCCTCCTGGCGCAGGACGCGGCGGACGGCGGCCGAAGGCGACAGGCGATCCTCCCGGCGGCTCCGCCGCTCGAGCCAGCCGTCCCGATCCCGGAGCCAGATCGACGCCTTCTCGAGGCGCATGGTCGCGGCGACGCTCGAGGTCAGGTAGTCGGCGATGCGCCCGAGATCGAGCTCGCCCGTGATCGCCTCGCTCATCTCGAGGAGCGCGGCCTGGTAGTCGAATTTCTCGCGGAAGAAGAGCTTGTCGAGCGGGGTCTGCAGCTTCCGGCGGAGCACCTCGAAGAGCGAGATGCCGACGAGGAAGAACCCGAAATTGAAGAGAGGCGACGCGGACAGCCGCGACGCCGAGAAGACCAGGTTCGCGAGAGCGACGACGAGAGCGTAGAGGCCGAGGAGGACGGCCGTCGTCGCCGCGTAGAGAAAGGTCCGCCGCACGATCACGCGCACGTTCAGCATCTGGAAGCGCACGATCGCGTACGCGAACGTCAGAGGGATCAGGATCATCGGGATGATCCCGTAGAACGCGTACTCGTCGATTCCGAAGGCCGAGGGCAGGACGATGAAGAAGAGGACGAACGGCACCGTCCCGAGAATCGTGCCGACGAAGACGTGGAAGGCCTGGCGGCGCTCGCGCGAGTCCTCGAGCGTGAACGCCGAGTGCGCGAGCGCGACGAGGCCGAGCACGAGGTAGTCGCCGAGCAGGATCCAGGACGACAGGGGCGCGCCCGAGAGAACCGTGACCTTCTCGCCCCGCACCTGGCGCATCACGTCGTAGAGGAAGACCATCGGAGGGATTGCGTAGAGCAGGTAGAGCAGCGCCGGGCTCGCCGACAGAAACTCCTGCAGCCGGACCTTCCAGCGCGCGGGCGGCTCTCCGGTCCACTCGTCGGGCCGGGCGAAGTGGAGGCGCTTGGGGCGCGGAAAGATGAGGAAGAAGTGGAGGAAGACCGCCGGCATCAGGAAGAGGCTGACCGTGCCCGTGCTCTGCACGAAGACGTCGATCCACCAGTAGGACGCCGGCCGGAGGCGGCAGACGAAGAACAGCATGAAGAGGACGCACAGGAGAAAGAAGATCCGCGCCGAGCGCTCCCCGGGCACCCGCACGAAGACGAAGAGACCGATGAGGAAGAAGAGGAAACCGACGACGACGGCGTAGAGGTACGTCCGTCCGCCGAGCCTCTCGGAGGTGAGCTCGAGCTGAACGCTCCGGAGCTCCTTGCCGGGTGCGGCCTCGGGGCTTCCGGGGCAGGGGCCGTTGCGGACGAGGTAGTCGACGCGCTCGCCGATCTTGTGGCGGCGGAGCTCTTCCGAGGCGTCGGAGCTCGTGTAGATGATCCGGCGGCCGATGCCCTGGACGCACTCGCCGGCCTTGATGCCGGCTTTCTCCGCCGGGGTCGCGGGAAGCACCATCCGGATGTCGATGCCTTCGCGGCCGTAGGGCACGGGGACGATGCCGTCGTAGGGGCGGGCGGAGAACATGTCGGCGATGGAGGCGATCGCGATCGCCAGACCGGCGAAGCCGACCGCCAGAAACCAGCCCGGCCGAGATACGGCGGCCGGTCGATCGACCCCGTTCAGCGCCAATTTCCCCTCTCCCCCGCCAACGTGCGAAGCGTCAAAAGGTCACCATGTTAATGGCTTTCCCGGGCCGAAAATGCCCGCCGGGGCTTATCCTCCGCCCCGTGCCGTTCATCACGTTCGAAGGGGTCGAGGGCTGCGGAAAATCGACGCAGCTCGCGCTGCTCGCCGAGCGACTGCGCGGCTCCGGCCTCTCCGTCACGACCACGCGAGAGCCCGGCGGCACGCCGGTCGCCGAGAAGATCCGACACATCCTCCTCGACACCGCGCACGCGGGACTCGATCCGATCGCCGAGTGGCTGCTGATCGAAGCGGCGCGGCGCGAGCACATGCGCGCGGTGATCCGCCCGGCCCTCGCCGCGGGAGCGTTTCTCCTGTGCGATCGCTTCTCGGACTCGACCGAGGCGTATCAGGCGGCCGGACGCGGGCTCGACGCGCGCTGGATCGCCGAGCTCGACGCGCGCGTCCGGGAGGGCGTGACGCCGGACCTCACGCTCGTGTACGACTGCGATCCGCGGGAGGGTCTCTCGCGAGCGAAGGCGCGGGATGCCCGGACGAACACCGGCACGGAAGGACGCTTCGAGGCGGAAGATCTGTCGCTGCACGAGCGTGTGCGCGAAGCCTTCCTCGCAATCGCGCGTCGCGAGCCCGGCCGCGTCACGGTCGTCCGGGTCGACGGTGAGCCGGCCGCGGTGTTCGCCCGGACCTGGGAAACCGTCGCCCGACGCTTCGGCCTGGAGGCGTCGTGAACGGCCGCGACACGGTCCTCGCGAGGCTCGCCGAAAAGCCCGAGCGCTTCCCGGGAGCGCTTCTGCTGACCGGGTCCTCCGACTCGCAACTCGAAGCGATGTCCCGGGATCTCGCCGCGCGCCTGCTCTGTCCGGGCAACGACCCGGAGGCCGCGTGCGGGAGCTGCCGCCGTGTCCGCGAAGACCTCCATCCGGACTTCCTGTCGGTGGAGCCGGAACGATTCCAGATCCTGGTCGACCGCGTGCGGGAGGCGATCGCGTTTGGCGCCGGCCGTCCCTACGAGAGCTCCCGGCGCGTGGCGCGGATCCTGCGCGCGGATCAGCTCGGAGTCGAAGGGGCGAACGCCCTGCTGAAGTCGCTCGAAGAGCCCGGTGAAAGGTTCCGCTGGATCCTGACGACGACGCGGCCCGAGTCGCTCCTTCCGACGATCCGCTCGCGGGCGACGGCCGCCGCTCTCCCGTCGGAGAGCCGCGGCGAGCGCGAAACGCGGTGGCTCGAGCGCGGCTTCACCGAGGACGAGGCGACGGACCTCGCTCTCTTCGTTTCCGAAGACGCCCGTCCGAAGACGACGGAGGAGCTGTCGGCCCGCCTCGCCGAGGCGCGGGAGTCGCGCCAGGCGGTCGTGACGGCGCTCGAGGAGGGCATCACGAATGGGCGGGCGGCGGCCCTGCTCGTCCTCGCCGAGGCGGTCGCCTCCTCCGAGCGGGCCGACGCGCGGCTGCTATCCGAAGTTCTCGCCGACGCGGCCCTGGCGGCCGAGGGCGCGGACGCCGGAGCGGTCCGTCACCGCGCTGTCGCCGGACAACTGGCCGAGCTCGCCCGCCGCGCCGGTCCCGCCGCCTTCCGCGACGCCGCCATGGCCGCGGCCGATCCGCCTCCCGACGTCCGGAAGGGGAATCGGAGGCTGCATTTCGAGAAGGTGCTGCTGGGGCTGCTGGAGAAAAGTCGAGGGTCGAGAGTTCAGGGTTGAGCGTTTAGCGTCCCGATTCAGGTTCGCGGCGCGTCGAGCCGCACCCACGCTCAACTCGCTCAACTCTCGACGTTCCAAAAAAATAAAAACTCGAAGGAACGACGGGGAGCCTCCGGCCCAGCGGGCTCGGAAGGATTAAGAAGAGTGCGGACCTGGGAGCTATCAGACTGACGGAAGGTGTGGCAAACTAGGATGGCAGACGCCGCCAAGCCCTCCGCTCCCCTTGTCGTTTCCTTCGAGTGCTCTCAGTATATGACCAATTGCCTTACGGGGTACAAGCCGTCTTTACGTCCTGTTCAAGGTTTCCGTAGGTTGACCTCGACGGTCTCGCTGCCCCCCGGCGCGACATCCACCATGACCGCGTCGCTTTCGAAGCCCGGCCGGGACACGAAGATCCGGTGCGAGCCGGCGGAAACCTGGAGTCCGCGGCCCAGCGTGGACAGCTCCTCCCCCGTTCCCGCAAAGCGATCGTCGAGATACACCGCGGCGTCGTCGGGCTCGACCCGAAACAGGATGCGCCCCCGCGAGGAGGAGGGCGCTTGCCCCACGATTCCGGGTTCGGGCGTCGACGAGGACGTTGTCGGCGGCATCGGGCATCCCGGCATACGAGCGCGGCGCGTCGCCCTCCAGGGCCGGCGAACCCTCCGTCGGTGACCGGTACTCGGCCTCGCCCTCGACGGGCACTTCGAGGACGTTCGGACCGGTCGTGCCGTCTTTCTGTCTTCCCGAAGTAGCGCTGGACGCCGCCTTCCGGCTCCCGAGTGTCATAGGAGCCGTACTGCTTGGCTCCGGGGATCTTCTTCAGCTTGTTGTCGATCTTGACGAGCGCCCCGGGCTGCGCGTCGACGTCGACTGTCTGCGGCTCGAATCCTTCGAGCTGGAACTCGAGCTTGTAATGCCCCTTGGCCTGCAGATAGAGCAGGTCCGGATAGCCGTCGAAGTCGTCCGCCGTGCCGATGAAGCGTCCGTCGAGGAAAATGCACGCTTCCTCGGGCGAGACGTCGGTCTTGATCCCCGCCCAGCGTCCGGGCGCCGAGGAGACGGACACGTAGCCTCCCGGCGCATACCCGTAGCCGTAGCCGGAACCGTAGCCGTACCCGGGATAGCCGCCGTAGCCATAGCCGCCCCACCAGGGCGAGTAGCCCCACCAGCCGCCCCAGCCCCAGCCCCAGCCCGCCCCCCAGCCGTACC
The DNA here is from genome assembly GCA_963782585.1 of uncultured Acidobacteriota bacterium. GTDB lineage: Bacteria > Acidobacteriota > Thermoanaerobaculia > UBA5066 > Gp7-AA6 > DAHUXD01. Next base: position 37,561 of record CAWAKL010000010.1, on the reverse strand, counting down.
AGCCGATCGGGTAGTACGGACGGTAGTAGGGGTAGTAAGGACGATAGGGATAGTAGGGACGAATCGGGTAGCGGCCATAGCCGCGTCCGCCGCCGTAGCCGCGACCTCCGTAGTAGCCGCCGCTTCCGCCGTAGTGACCGCCGCCGCGAGGCGCGACGACCGGCCCCCGGGGCGCGGACACGCGCGGACCGCTCACGCGCGGACCACCGCTCGTTCGAGGGCCACCGCTCATGCGAGGACCCCGCCACTGCCGCGGGACCCGCCGGAGGTGGGACGTTGCGCAAACGCCTCCGTGGAAACCAGCACGGCCGCGAGCACCAGCGCGGTCCGAGAAATGAGCTTCATGGGGACTCCTTCATCTGCCATTAGAGCAAAAAAGAGGCCATGAGGATTACGTAATCGTGCGGCGCAAACCTCGTCGTGTCTTGCATTTTCGAGGCGTTACCGCGGGAGGACGGCAACGGCGCTGACCTCCGCGCAGGTCAGCGCGTCATCCGGCGGTGAATGTTTCAGCGGACGCGAGGCCGCGTTTGAGCCCTCGGAGATAGTCGTCGCGCAGCACCCGCTCGAGCGCTCGCCGGGCGCCGGGGAGGCCGCGCCGTTCCGAGCGCGCGGCCCAGACGGGAAGCAGACGCTCGACCAGCGTGCGGCGCTCGGGCAGGAGCTTGGCCTGCGGGACGGCCAGGAAGTCGCCGAGCTCCGGGTGCTTCCGGTAGAAGATGGCCGCGGCTTCGCCGGCCTTCTCCTGCCGCCTCCGGAACGAGGCGAACGTGATGTCGTGGTGATGGCGGGCGACGGCCTCGGGGCGGTACAGCATCCGCATGCCGCGCTGCATGAGCCGGTACGCGACCTCGATGTCCTCCCACGCCGCATGCGGGAAGCTCGTGTCGAAGAGCCCGGCTTCGAGCAGGAGCTCGCGGGGCAGCGACACGTTGGACGTGTAGAAGAAGTTGAAGGGCACCTGCTCCGGATCGCGGATCAACCCGTAGCCGAACTGCAGGCCGTACTCGTTGATCTGGTGCAGGAAAGGCGACACGCGCAGGTCCCGCGGCCACGTCGTGTAGCCGAGAACGGCGATCGGGTGGTCGCGCGGGTCGGCGTGGGCCTTCCCGTGGACCGCGAGAAGCTCGGGCTCGGGCACCGTGTCGTCGCCCAGGAAGAGCACGATCCGGCCGCGCGCCTCGCGCACGCCGCGGTTCCTCGCCGACGCGGGACCGCCGTTCTCCTGCGAGAAGAAGCGGAACGGATAGGGCGGCCGGTAGGCGCCGAGGCGCATCGGCGTCTCGCCTCCCGAGCCGTCGTCGACGACGACGACCTCGAATTCGGGCGGGCCCGTCTGGCGCGCGAGGGCGTCGAGGACCGGGAAGAGCGTCTCCGGACGCCGATAGGTCGGAATGACGACGGAAAAGCTCAACGGGCCACGCTCCATCCCTACCCCGCGCCCTCGAAGATCTCCTCGAGCGTGGCCTTCGAGAGCTCCGGAGCGCTCTGGAGAAACGGCGCGAAGAAGTCGGAGCCGAATCGCTCGTCTCCGGGATACGTCGCCACGAGGCGCAGCGGGAACTTCGCGAAGATCTCGGCATCGGAGCGGCGCCTCCGGGCCTGCACGAGGCGCCGCTTCTCGGCCAGGACCGCGTGGTGGCGGTGGATCCAGGTCAGCGCGCGCAGATGGGCGATGGTGAGCGGATCGTCCACCGAGACTCTGGCCGCAAACTCCTCGGAGACGCCCAGGAGCATGCGGGCGAGCGACGGCTCCGGCGTCGCGGCGTAGGGGTCGCGCTTGAGCTCGGCCGCGCCGGGATTGCGCGCGGCCAGCATCTGCGCCACGCGGTTGACGAAGGCCATCAGGACCGCGGGCATCAGGTTGCGGAAGTGCTCGGCGTCGAAGTTCTTGTAGGCCGTGGAGAACGCGTTCTTCTCGTAGAGGAATCCCCGCGAGAAGACGCCGAGCGCCTCCCCGGTCGCGCCGCCCCGGTGCCGCGCCACGGCGCGCGGCTCGGCGAGGATGCGGCGCCCGCCGATCCACTGGCGCCATCCGAAGTCGACGTCCTCGAGGTAGGCGAAGTAGTCGTCGTCGAAGCCTCCCGACTCGAGAAACTCCGCCTTCCGCACCGCCATGAACCCGCCCGAGGCGAAGAGGCGCTCTTCCCCCGGAGCCGCGGGGGGAAGCGACTCGACGGCGCGGCCGACGTGGGCCGCGAAGGCGTGGCCGTCGAAGGTCAAGAAACCGTCCGAGAAGTCGTTTCGCCGGCCGGTCCGATCGGTCATCCTCCCGCCCACCGCCGTGACGTCGTCGGCGGCCGAAGCCAGGGCGGACACCAGCAGCCGCGGCGCATCCGGCAGGACCGCCGCGTCGTCGTTGACGAAGAGGACCCAGGGCGCCCGGGCCGCCTCGATGCCCAGCCGGCAGCCGGCCGCGAAGCCCACGTTCCGCGCGGACGGTATTCGCCGCACCGTCGGATGACGCCGCAGGATCTCGTCCTGGGGCGTCCCCGGAGGCGTTGTCGACGAGGAGGACCTCGAGCGTCAGGCCTTCGCGCGTCGAGGCCTCGAGCGCCGCGAGCGACTCGAGCAGGTGCTCGAGCCCGCGGTGATGCACGACGACGGCGGAGGCTTCGGGAGTCGGACCGGCCAGCACAGCGGCGAAGACTATCGCTAACGCTCAGCGCCTAACGCTTCAACGGAAGATACGCGCGAGAAGCGATCCGCCGCCCGGCGCTCTCCAGCGCGCGAAGCGCCGGTCCGTCCGGGATCCACGCGGGGCCGCTTCGCCCACGCCGATGAGCGGCGCCGCGACGCTCGTCCACGTGCGCGACGAGGCGAACGCGCGCGCCGCGCGGCTCATGCCTCGCCGGCGGGCCGAATCCTCGAGCAGGCCCGAGACCGCGGAGGCCAGCGCATCCGGGTCGCGCTGGCACTCGACGCCCGCGCCGGCGGACGCGAGCTCGCGCGCGAGCGAGCCGCCGGCCACGGCCACGGAGGGCACGCCTCCCCAGGCCGCGTCGAGCAGCCGCGTGCGATAGGCGAGCTCGGTCTCGAGGCCCTCGGAGGCGATCGAGACGGCGAGGTCGCAGGCCGCGTAGAGGTCGGCGCGCGAGGCGTACGGAAGCCAGGGCGAGAACACGATGGAGCCGCCGTCGGGGTCGATCGCCCTCGCTCGCGCGCGCGCCGCCTCGAAGACACGCTGCGGCGTCGTCTCGGGATTGGGGTTCTCGAAGAAGAGCAGGCGCGCGTCGGAAACGCGTTCCCGCACGCGCGGCCAGGCCGCGAGAAGAAGCTCCGGGTCGTACCAGTCGTAGATCCCGCCGAAGAGCACGAGCGGTCCCGTTTCGGGGACCCCCGCCGCCCGCCGCCCCGCGGCCCCATCCCCCGACGCGGGCGACTCCGGGACGCCGAACGGGACGGTCGCCAGCAGGCTCCCGAGCGTCGGATCGTCGGGGAAGTTCGAGGCGCCGATCCTCCCGCTCGCGAAGAGCGCTCCGGCGTAGAAGAGGCGCTGCTCGGGCGAGGCGCAAAGGTAGAAGTCGCCGCGCGAGAGCGCCAGCGCGAGGGTCTCGAGGTCATGCCGCGCGGTTCCCTCGCCGAGCGTGCGGGCGTAGTGGAGGTTCTCGATCGGGAACGGATCGTAGAGATCGACGGCGACCGGAACTTCCGGCACTTCGTGAAACCAGGCGTTGGCCGCATGTCCCGACACGAGGGCCGCCGCGCAGCCGCGCGCGGCCTCGGCGAGCCGTCCCGGCGACGCGGCGGCGACTTCGAGGTCTCCGGCGACGTCCTGCGCTTCGCGCGGCGCGTTGGGGACGAGCAGCCGCGCGCCTCCCCCGCGCGACAGCGCACGCGCGAGCTCGAGGGCACGGATTCCCATGCCGGCCATGCGGGGACGGATGGGCTCCGGGGCGAGGACGGCGATCATGGGAGAACGTTGAGCGTTGAGGGTTCAGCGTTCGAGAAGGCAATCGCCGCGTTTCCACCTCAACTCTCAACTCTCAACGCTCAACCTCTACCTTCTCGCCTCCCCGCAGCCGTCCAGAAACAAATGCAGCTTCCACGTCTTCGACCCGTAAATCTGGTTCAGCAGGCTGTTCAGCCGCTCGATCTCGACGTGCGCCCCGGTGACGAGATGGTCGTACTCCTCGTTCTTGGCGAAGACCTCGGCGAGGCGCGCGTGGAGGAGCTCGTTCTCGGCCGTGAGCCGGGCCCTCTCGCTCTGCCGTTCCTTCTCCGAGCGGCCCAGGTTGTCCGAGAGGCGCCGGTGGCTCTCGCGCAGGAACCGCAGCTCGCCCTGGGAAATCCCGTCGCGGTCGTACCAGAACGCGACCTGCGAGCGCATGCGGTCGAGCACGCGGGCGAGCCCCGCGTCGGTGCGGCGCGCGGCGTAGCGTTCGAAGATCTTGCGGCGAGCGTCCTGGAACGCGCCCGCGCCCGCCGCGACGTGCGTCGGGATCGTTGGACTGGGCCTCGAAGACCCGGTACTCGCAGGTCACCGATCGGAGGTGGCGAAACGGCGTCTCGGCCGAGAGGCGGATCAGGAAGTCCCAGTCTTCGGAGTAATCGAGCCCCTCGTCGAAGCCGCCGACCTTGGTGAAGAGCTCTCGCGGAAGAAGCAGCGTGTGAATCGGAATGTAGTTGGCGAGCAGCAGGTAGTCCGGATCGAAGTCGAGCGAGTACTGGAGCGTGCGGATGCGCGGCTCCCAGCCCGTCTCGCCCTGGCCGTAGACCACGGTGACGGCGTCCGAATAGACGACGGGCTCCGGGCCCTGCCGGTGACCCGCGGCCAGCCGTTCGATGTGATCGGGGAAGCAGCGGTCGTCGTCGTCCAGAAAGGCGACCAGCTCCTCTTTCGCCAGCGCGACGCCGCGGTTCGCCGCCGCGGAACGGCCGCGACGCTGCCGCGGCTCCTCGAGGAGGACCGAAAAGGCGTCGCGAAAGCCGTCGACGACCTCTCGCGGAGACGCCCCTCCGTCGTTCACGACGACGACCTGCTTCGGCCGCGCCGTCTGGGCCCGCAGGCTTTCGAGGGCCTCGCGGAGGAGCGCGGGGCGGTTGCGCGTGCGGACGACGACGGCGACCGGCGCGGGGCCGTGGTCGCCGTCGGTGACGAGGGAGGGCCCGATGGCGCGGCGGAGCTCCTCGAGCGACGTCGTCGAGGCCTCGGCGTAGGTCAGGACGCGGAACGCCTCGACCGGGCCTCGCCCGGAGAGCGTCAGCCGGCGGTACGCGTTCAGCCCGCGGATGGCCCCGGCGTAGTCCCGCACGGACTGCTGCGAGACGTAGGAGGCCAGCGCCTCGTCTTTCTTCTCCGCGACGGACGCGATGTCCACGAGCACGTTCGGCAGGATCGGATGCGAGAGCTCGTAGAAGCCGATCCGCAGCAGACGGTAGCGGTCGTGGTCGGGATCCCCCGGGCGGGACGAGGCGACCTCTTCGAAGAGAACGCGCGCGAGCGCCCGGTGGTCGGGATGGATCTCCGTGGGCGCGGGACACAGGACGAGGTCCGGGCCGAAGTCGGCGAGCTCGTCGCGGATCGCCGCCGCGAGGACGCGCGACGAATCGACACCGGCGAGGCTGCGGTCCGCGAGGCCCGCGAAGCGGGGCTCCTCCAGCCCGAGGGCCGCGGCGGCGGCGACCGCTTCCTCGCGCCGCCGGGCGGCATACTCGCGGACGCCCTCGGGAGCCACGCCCTCCTGGCCCGTGCCGTCGGTGGCGATCCAGATCCGGATCGCCTCCGCCCGTCCGGCCGAAAGCGCGAGCGTGCCCCCGGCGCCGAAGGATTCGTCATCCGGATGCGCCGCGAGCACGAGGATCCTCGCCCCGGTCAGCTCGCTCGACTGGTACGGGATCAGCGATTCTTCACGCGGCATGAGGGCTTTCCGAAGTGTAGCTTACGGAGACTCGGGCCGCGTCGCCTCGAGAAACAGGTTGAGGCCGAAGTCGCGCAGGTCGAGGTATCGGAGCTCCGGATGCGCGGAGTCGTTCCAGCGGACGCGCGCGACCTCGAATCCGATTCCCCGGAGGACCCGCGTCAGCTCCTCCTCGTCGTACACGAAGCGATGCTCCCCCTTCATGCGCAGGTGCGCATTGAGGGCCTGGCACGGGCCCGAGGCCGACAGCTCGCGCTCGCACCAGGCGAGCTCGCGCGGATCGGCGTCCCGATAGACCTTCTCGACGAGGGCTCGCAGGTCCGGCGTCAGGACGCGCAGGACCCCGCCGTTCTCGAGGATTCGGAAGCACTCGCGGAGCATCGCGTGGCCGTTCTCGAAGTCGAGATGCTCGAGAAGGTCCTCGCAGTGGATGAAGGCGAACCCTCCGTCGGGGAACGGAAGGCACCGCGAGCCGTCGGCGATCAGGCCGGCGGCGAACGTCTTCGCGACGTCGACGTTCACCCAGTTTTCGAGGCGGTGGTCGCCGCAGCCGAGGTGCAGCCTCGGTCCCCGCATCGGACGGTCGAGCTGCGCCGCCCAGACGCCGCGGGCGCGCGCCAGCGTCGTGAGGTACTCGAGGATGACGGCGTCGTCTTTGACCGACGGCTCGTAGTAGGCCCGCTGGAGCTCGCGGAGGCGGCCCTCGAGCTCGGCCAGCTCCGTCGAGGTCACTCTCCCGGAATCGCGAACTCGCAGCGCCGGCAGAGGAAGTCGTCCGGAGCCTCCTCAACGCCGTACGTCCAGCGCCGGAGCCGCGCCATGGTGTCGCCGCCCAGGATCTCCGAGACGCTCTGCGTGTTGAGGTCCCCGACCGTGAGCTTCTCGTAGTAGTCCTGGCAGCAAAGCACCGCCGTGCCCGTCCCGGTGATGTGCAGATGCTCGAACGGCCGCGAGCCGACGAGCTCGCAGCCCCGGAGCTTCTTCAGCGGCGGAGGCTCGATGACGTAGGTCCCGCTGTCCGGACGGCTGCGGATCTTGAACTGTTTGACGACCCAGCCCTTCGGCTCGAAGTGCTCGCGGATCTCGGCGACGTCGCGCAGGTGCTCCTCGTCTTCCTCGCCGAGGCAGACGATCGCGGTCTCCTCGGAGATCTCGCGCGCGTGCATCGCGTCCATGTTCGCCAGGACTTTCGGAAGGTCCCGCGTCCCGTGGAGCTTCTCGTAGCGGTCCGGCCGAAGCGTCGGCAGATTGACGCCGATGTAGCGGAACCGGCCGAGCTTCTCGAACATCTCGGCCCGTTCCGGCGTGAAACCCGACGCGTTGGTGAGGACGCTGAGGGGAATCCCCTTCGCAAAGAGGTAGCGGACGCGGTCTTCAAAAAGGGGATCGAAGGTCGGCTCGTTGTAGTTCGAGAGCGATACGACGATCCGGTCGCCTCCGAAGGCCGCCACCTCGTCGACGATCCGCTCGAAGAGCTCCTTCGACATGACCTCTTTGTCGCGGGGCGCAACCGAAACCGGACAGAATGGGCAACGATGGTTACAGGAGGTGCACGTCTCGAGCGAGACGTAGAGAAGGTGCGTGCGCCGGGACTCGGCGAAGGCGTCCTCGATCAGGAAGCGTTCGGCGCGCAGGTGCGCCAGGACGGAGGCGTCCACGCCGGGCGGCAGCCCCTGCTCGATCCTCCGGAGCGCCCGAAAACCGTCGCCGTCCTTCGGCAACTCGCTGCCCGTCAATGGGTTGTAGAGCGAGCCGGCCCGCTCGTGGAGATAGGGCGATACCGTCTCCGGCTCGGCGAGGACGGCGGATCGGCTGGTGGTTTTGGGCTCGGGTTGCTGGCTCATGGTCGTTTTTACGGGGGCCGAAACCTGCGCCGCTATTCTAGCCCCAGCTACACCACGTCGTAGAGCGAGGGAACGAGATGCACGTTTTCGCCGAAACGGCGGACGGCCTCCTCGTCGAACACGCGGACGATCATCGGGAAGCCGGCGTCGAGCCTCTCGCCCGGCAGCGCCTCGATTGCGGCGCGGCCGGGGCCGCCGGACGGCTGCCAGAAGGCGAGGTGGCCGGCGCCGAGGCGACGCGCCTCGTCCGCCGCCGCCGCGAAGAGGCCGGGCAGGTCGCCGCCGTCCGGGTCGCGGCCGAGATAGTCCGCGACCGTCGCGACGCCGTCGCCGACGGAGAGCGCGGCCCAGGCGGTCATCTCGCCGCTCTGCCGTCGCCAGACCATCCGGTAGTAACGATTCGGCCGCGCGTGGAACCGCCAGTTCACGCGCCCGCGGTCCCGGATCGCGCCGTGCGTGATCCCGCGGCGGGCGGCCTCCCAGAGCGCATCGAACGAGTCGTCGACGAGCTCGCCGGCCTCGGAGTCCGCAGCCGGCGGAGGAAAGGCGTCGAGCGGAACCTTGACCAGACGCACCGGCAGAAGCGTGCGCGAGCCGACGATCTTCTCCGAGACCTTCAGCGCCCGGGCGTTCGGAAAGCCGTAACAGAACGGCACGCCGTCCGCGCCGACCCGCGCGTAGAACGCGTCGGCCATCGCCCGGTACACGCCGCGCCGTCCGCCGAGCCCGCGCACCGTCGGATCCGTGGCGACGTCGCCGACCGAGTAGAGCAGGCGCGGCTCCCCGTCCAGCAGGAATCGCGCTCCCCAGCCCGCATAGTGGCCGACGATCTCGCCGTCGACGAGACCGACGACGCCGTACCACCCGTCGGGATCCTGCGCGAACTTCCAGGACCACTCCTCCTGGGAGAGCGCGGTCCCGAACACCTTCTGAAACAGCCGGCGGATGCCGGGCGCGTCCGTCGCCGTGGCGTCGCGGATCTCGAAGCCGCTCACGGCTTCTCCCAGACGAACGTCTCGAGCGGACGGCCGTCGCGGGGATCGAAGCTCCGCAGATACACGGGCCCGGGACGGAGCGACGCCAGGACCTCGTCCGGCAGCCGGAATCCTCCGGCGAGCGCGGTTCCGGCGAAGGGGATCAACGTCGGGTTCGTCGACACCGCGACCCAGGCGCCGTTGCGCGAGCCGAGCGCCGGCTCGGCGAGGCGCCGCACGTCGGCCGCGATCGGCCGCGGCGGACGCTTCGCGGCGCGGTCGAGGAGCGCGCGGCCGAGCTTCCCCCAGCGCTTCTCGCGGTAGCGCCGGCGCGAGGCCGCGCGGCGCGTGTCGGTCTCCGGGTTGCGCCCGGCGCTGCGCGCGAAGAGGTGCCGCACGCGCGCCTTCGGCTCGAAGCGCAGGGCGAAACCGGCCGCGCGGACGCGGTCCTCCCACTCCGTCTCCTCGTACTCGAAGGGATAGCGCTCGTCGAATCGTCCGACGCGGTCGAAGACGTCGCGCCTCGCGGCGAGGACCGCACCGACGAGGTGCCGCGTGTCTCCGCCCCGCTCCCAGAGCGACAGCGTGCGGCGGGCGAAGGCCGGGAAGCGGGCGGGCCCGAGGCCGAGCTCGCCGAAAAAATCCGGAGCGGCCTCGGCCGGCAGGCGCAACGCCCCGGCCGCATCCCACAGGCAGAGCGGCGCCGCGGCTCCGACGCGCGGATCCTCGATGGCCGCGAGGAGCGTCGTCACGGCGCCGTCGAGGAAGAGCACGTCGGCGTTCGCGAGGAGGAGCCTCGACCCGTTCGCCCTCGCGAGGCCCGCGTTGACGCCTCCCGAGTAGCCGCGGTTCTCGTCCAGCAGGATTCGCGCGTCGGCCGGCGCGGCTTCCAGCGCGCGGACCTCCTCGGCGCCCGAGGCGCAGTCGACCAGAACGATCTCCCCGGCGACACCTTCGCGCAGGAATGCCGCGCGCAGCGATTCGACGCACGCCCGCGCCTCGGCGGCGCTGCGGTGGTTGACGACGATCGCAGAGACCGCCGGAACGCGCCCCGTCACGCGGCCTGCCCGAGCGCTTCGCGGAAGGCCCCCTCCAGCTTCTCGGCCACGAATGCGGAGTCGTAGCGCGCGGCCTCGGCCGGCCCGGCAGCCCGGGCGCGGGCGCGCGCCTCCGGAGTCAGCATCGCGGGCAGGGCATCCGCGAGGCTGCGCGGATTGCCGTCCTCGTAGTAGCCGGCGGCGTCTCCTCCGATCTCGCGCTGGCCCGGCACGTCCGAGAGGAGGCACGGAATACCGCAGGCCAGCGCCTCGAGGCTCGGCAGGCCGAAGCCCTCCTCGACGCGCGAGCCGCCGACGAAGAGATCGCTCGCGCGATAGGCGAAGGGCATGCGCTCCGGAGGGAGGCGCGCGTGGTACTCGTCGGCCATGGCGAGCTCGTGCTCGAGCGGCCCCGGAGGCGCGTACGAGACGCGCCGCACGCGGAACCGTCCTCCCCGCCGCCGCCACTCGGCCAGGCCGCGCAGCGCGACGTCGGCGCCTTTGAATTCGATCTCGAGCGCGCCGACGACGAGGACGACCGCTGGATCTCCCGCCGCCCGCTCGGGGCCCGGAGAGAACTCCGCCGGATCGAACGTCTGCCCGACGTCGGTCACCGCACCGAAGCCCAGCGCCTCGAGTCTCCGCGCGAGCGTGGAGGACACGGCGAGCTTGCGCGCGGGAAGTCGGTAGATCCGGGCGATCTCCCCGGAGAGCCCGGCGTCCTTGTAGTACGCGATCTCTCCCTCGTAGCCCTGGCAGAGGTGGAACACGGGGCCCCGCGCGCCCTCGAGGGCGACGGGCACCGTGCGGAAGAAGGTCGCGACGCGGACCTCCGCCTCGGCGAGCGCCGGCGACTCGCGATACGAGGAGCGCTCGAAGCGGGCGCGCGCGAGGCGGAACCATTCGGGCGCGGGCTCGGGCGAGACGACGGTCACGCGGTGGCCGCGGCGCGCGAGGGCGTCGGCCTGCTGGAGCACGACTTTCACGCCGCCGAAGAGGCCGGTCGACTCGAGCAGGTACGCGATCTTCATCGGGCGCGCGCGGTCGCGATCCACTGGTACGTGCCGAGGCTCAGCCGGTCGACGTCCGGCCAGCGGGCCGCGAGCTCGAGAAACGGTCCCGCATCGGGAACCGGCGCCCCCGGCGCGCTCTCGATCGCGACACGCTCCCAGCCGGCTTCTCCGATCATTTCGGCGAGCGAGGTCTTCGTGAACCACCGCAGGTGTCCCGCGTCGCAGAGCCCGGCCGGCACCGGGTCGTGCCGCCCCAGCAGGAGGTCGCGGACGACGGAGAGGTGGCCCACGTTTGGCACCACGGCGAGAAGAAGCCCCTCCGCCGCGGCGAGCGAGCGTCCGGCCGCCAGCGCGGCGACGGGGTCGTCCAGGTGCTCCAGGACGTCGGCGAAGACCACGGCGTCGAAGCGGGCCCCCTCGGCCGCCAGGGCGGGCAGGACCGTCGTGAGGTCTCCTTCGAGGACCCGCTCGTACCCTCCGCGCTCCCTCGCGCGAGTCGAGCGGGATGGGTCCATTTCGACGCCGGTGAGCTTCCAGACCGGCCGGCGGGCCGCGGCGGCCCCGAGCCCCCCGGAGCCGCAGCCGACGTCCAGGATGCGCGCAGTCCCCTCCGGAAGGCGCGCTACGACCTCCGGCCGCTCGCTCGACGAGGTGTCCCCGACCGAGAACGACGGCAGGACCTCGAAAAGCGGCGGGTCGCTTTTGAGTAACCGTTCAACATAGCTTTTGATGGTTTCATTTTCCCGCACCCGCAAATGCGCGGGCTGAAAGGCCAGAGCGGCCGCCGGGCCGCCGCCGGCGGGGCCCGCTTCCGCCCTCTCGAGCTCCCGCAGCGTGTGGACGGCGCCGCCACCTCCGACCGCATGCGGCAACGCCGAGGCGTCGGGAACGAAGACCCAGGCTTCGGCCCCTTCGAGCGCGCGGGCGGCGCCGTCTTCCGGATTCCAGTCGACGACCCGCTCCGCCCGAGCGGCGCGGGCCCAGCGCAGCCTCGCCAGGCGCGTTCCGTAGTCGAGGCTGCCGGGCGGCCGAGCGTCCGAGAGGAAGGCCAGGCCTCGCGTCAAGACGAGGCCGCGGCGCGGCCCGCGGCCGGCTCCTTGTCGCGCTTCGGCCCACCGGGCTCCTCCCTGCTCCAGACGTGACGCGGCCGGAGCAGCCCGACCACGTAGTCCGGCGACGCCACGGAGAAACCGGGTTTGAGGATCCGCAGGTCGTGGACGTGCAGCGCCTTCTCGTCGCCCAGGTAGACGTACACGCGGAAGTCGCCCTGCGCCACGGGGAGCTCGGGCACCAGCAGCCGCAGCCGGTGCCGTCCACGCCCGGTCAGAGGAGCCCACGGCTCGTGACGCGTGTCCACGGCGAACGTCTGCACGCCGTCCTCGCGATCGATGCCGACGCGCACGTGGAACGCGAGCGACGGGTCGGCCGTTTCGAACTCCACGTCGACCGCGAGCGCCTCGCCGGTCGCGAACTCGGTGCGCGGATAGCCCGAGCCGTCGTGGACGACGACGTCCGTGAGGCGGGCCGGCCGGCGCCCGTCCGCCGCGGCGGCCGAGGCGGCGCTCTCTTCCGCCGTCGGCGGCGTGTCGTGGACGAGCGTCCGCTCCTTCTCCTGGAGAAACGCCTCGTACTGCCGGACGACCGGGAGGGCCGCTCCGGACGCGGCGACCTTGCCGTTCTGAAGCCAGATGGCCTCGTCGCAGAGGAGCGCGACGTAGTAGAGCGCGTGCGAGCAGAAGAGGAGGGTGCCGCCCCGCCGGTGGAACTCCGTGATGCGGTCGATCGATTTCTTCTGGAAGTACCCGTCGCCGACGGCCAGGGCCTCGTCCACGATGAGGACGTCGGCGTCGGCGTGCGTGGCGACGGCGAAGGCGAGACGCAGCGACATGCCCGACGAGTACGTCCGGACGGGCCGGTCGAAGAACTCGCCCAGCTCGGCGAAGTCCCGCACCTCCGGCAGCCGCCGCCGGATCTCGGCTCCCGAGAGCCCGAGCAACGCGGCATTCATCCGCGCGTTCTCGCGGCCCGTGAACTCGGGATGGAAGCCCATGCCGAGCTCGAGGATCGAGGCCACGCTCCCGCGCCGCTCGATCTGACCCGACGTCGCCCGCGTCGTGCCGGCGACGATCTTGAGCAGAGTCGACTTGCCGGCCCCGTTCTCGCCGATCAGCCCGAGGGCCTGGCCCCGCGGGAGCGTGAAGGAGACGTCCGAAAGCGCGTGGAACTCCCGGTGGCGGGGCCGCCGGAAGAGGAGCTCCCGGAGCCTCTCGCCCGCCGAGTCGTAGATGCGATAGGTCTTGGAAAGCCGGTCGGCGCGGACGGCCGCGTCCGGCGGCGCGGTCTCAGTCATGCGATCGACGCCATTCTAGTCCCGGAGGTACGGATCGACCGGCCCCGCCATCGTCCTCCACAAAAAACAGGGGCGGCCGTTGAGGCCGCCCCGTTGAGCGTGAAGAGGATGTTCGACCCGTCTCAGTTGACGCGCTTGCCCTGGATGAAGACGGTGTCCGTCGAGATCTGGTCGACCGTGACGATGTAGGCGCCGACGGGGCTTCCCGAAAGGGCCCGGACCTTGATCGTCATCGCGTTGCCGTCAATCCCCGGGAAGGTCGTGACGGGATCGACCGGAATCTGGGCGAACGCCCCGGTGTGCCCCGGATCGTTCAGCGTGTAGGTGAAGGTCGCGGCCTCCGAGCCGTCCTGCTTGATCGCCTTGATCTCGACCGGCGTGGGCTCGTCTCCCTGGGCAAAGATGCCGATGTTGGTCCGGAAGCGCAGGTTCGTCTGCGCGCCCGGCATGACGAGCGTCCCGTTGCCGCCCGGGGTCAGGCTCTCGTCCGCGGTGTACGTCGAGAGCTGCATGCCTGCGGTGCCGGTCGAAAGGTCGGCGTAGATGCGGCCGCCGACGATGAGCGACGCCTCGTCCAGCGGCACGTTGTAGGAGACCTTGAGAAGACCGAGGATCGTGCACGGATACGTTTCCGCGCAGGTCTTCAGGTCGTCGGCCGTGGCGCCGTCGAGGAAAGCATCGTTGCCGACGATGTCGTCGGCCGTGACGACCTGACCCGGTTCGACCGTGATCCGCGTGAGAACGACGCTTTCGGTCGTCGAGCCCGCCGGCGTGTAGTGATACTCGAGGATCACGGGCCGCGGCGACGTGCTCGGATTGTAGAAGCTCAGGTCCGTCCGCCAGTGGGTGTTGCTCGCCGGGTTTTCGATCCGGCCGACGCCCGAGATGTAGTAGCTGACCGGCGTCCCCGCCGGGACGCCCGCGTTGGGCGTGTCGTCGGAGACCTGAACGAGGTCGTTGTTGCGGCGGTCGAGCACGGAAGCGTACGCCTGGAGCTGGCCCGAGGTGCTCGTCGCCTTGAGAATGTAGCGCTTCGAGGGATCCGGCGTGAAAAGGTCGGTGTCGTTGACGCCGGCCTGGCTGTACGGCGGAACCGAGAAGTCCCGGCTCGCGATCTCCGCGCCGTCCTGGTCGAAGACGTCGAGGTGGAAGCTGCCGCCCGCGCTCGAGGCGTTGAAGAGCGAGACGTTGAAGCGGTAGAGCGAGTCGTTGCGCAGGCCCACGAGCGTCTGGCCCGTGGCCAGCTGGATCGACTGGGCGCCCAGCTGTCCGAACGGACCCGTGACGAACGAGGGCAGGGCCGTACCGAAGGAAGAGCCCTGCGACGTGAAGTACACGCGCGCCGTCGCGATCGGGAGCTGGTTGCCTCCCTGGAAGCGGGCGAGCAGGATGCCCTTCCCCGAGCCGGGCCGGTTGAGGATCTCTGCGTTCCCGACCACGTCGACGCCCGACCAGGACTGACCGGCCTCGAGGCGCACGCTGTCGAGCGAGTCGAAGGGCAGCTCGGCGAGGTTCGCCGGGATGTCGTCGGAGAACGAGGCGAAGTAGAGCGTGATCGTCGTCGCCTGCGTGCCCGGGTTGGTGATCGAAAGATCCGTGGCCCAGGTCGCCGAGGCGTCCGAGCAGCGCTGGGAGGCCGTATCGAGCTCGCAGATCGAGCCGGCGCCCGGGATCATCAGGGCCTGGAAGGTCGGCGCGCTCAGCAGGAAGTGCTCCTCGCCGATGTTGGTCTCGCTGCCTCGGGTCACAGTCATCCGGACCGTGCGGCTGCCCTGCGTGGTGAAGGCGTGCGTGACGGTCTTGCCGGCCGCGGTCGCGCCGTCGCCGAAGTCCCACGCGAACGTCGCGGCGGGATCGGCCTCGGTGGCCGTGAACGTGATGAGAAGTCCGGCCGCGGCTTCCCAGGTGCTGTTGAAGCCGTTGAAGGTCGCGCCGGTCACCGTGAAGTCGTTCGAAGGCGGAGGCGGACCTCCGTCGCCGATCGTGATGTTCCGCGTCCTCGTCATCGTGGTGCTGCCGCTCGTCGCGCGCACCGTCACCGTGTAGGTGTCCGTCGCCGTGTACGTGTGCGTCTGCGTCGACGTGCCGTCGACCGCCGTCGCCTTGAAAGTCGCGGTGACACAGTTCGGCAGGATCGGCGGGCATCCGCCACCACCACCGCCGCCGCCACCACCGCCGCCCTCATCGCCCCAGGTCCAGGTCCACGTGATGGCCCCGGGGAAATTGACGGCCGCGGCCTGGAACTCTACGGCGCTGCCGACGCTGCCGGCGGTCGGGCCGTTGATGGTCAGATTGGGATCTTCCCCGCCGCAATTCGGCGGACAGGTGGGACCGCCCGGAGTGTCGATCGCGATCGTGAACGCGCGGACGATGCCGGAGACCTCGATCTTGATGTAGCAGTTGCTGGTGCACTCGGCGGCGCCGGAGGCGAAGTTCTGCGGCCCGGGGGCGCCCGTGACCTGCCCGATCAGCGTGTCCGAGGGGCTGATCGACTGGTTGGAGTCGCTGCTCCGGTAGAACTTGGCGCCGGGGTGCGTGCCTCCGCCCGGAATCGTCTCTTCGTCCCAGAGAAAGTAGTTCGTGTTCGTCGTGAGGCTGTAGACGCCGCCGAACGGAATGACCGGCTGCGTCCTGTTCGCGCCCTTGTACACGCCGAGGACCGGCACGGGCGAGAAGTCCGTCACGCTGAAGGGCACGGACACCGGTGCGCTCTGAGGCGCCCCGTTGTGGTCGGTGTAGTTGTAGGTCAGCGTCAGCGAGTAGCTGCCGACCGCTGCCGGAGCCGTGACGCCGGACGTGCCATTGACCGGATGGAAGCTCGCGCCGAGCGTGCCGCTGCCGCCGCCCGGCGTGATCTGCCAGGTCACGGAGTTGAGCGTCGCCGCCGCGGCCTTCTGCATGAGGTTCTTGGCCGTAAGCGTGGTCGACTTGAGCACGGGGTTCGGCGACACGGACGCGGCCGGCACGAGGTCGACCTGCTGGATCGGCCCGGCCTTTGTGACCTGGAAGCCGTCCTTGTACGTCGCGATGAGCGAAAAGGCCGTCGCCGCCACCGGGATCGTGACGATCGGGCCGTTGAGCGAGCCGCAGGCCGGCGAGCACGTGAACGTCCACGCAAAATTGGCTTCGGCCGTGTTGCCCTGCGAGGCGCTCGCGTTTCCGTTGTTCGGGTTACCCGCGAGGACCTGCAGGAGGGTGCCGTTCCAGCCCACGAGGTTGACGGCGGGGGCAAGGACCGGAACGGACGGCGAGAAGTACACCGGGCTCACGCCGTTCGTGTTGGTCGCGCGCAGGCCCAGATGGAAGTTGCCGCCCTGGGGGGCGCCGAGGCTCTGCCAGCACGCCGTGCCGAGCGAGAGGTTGCCGCCGTTGGCCGGCTCGCAGGGCCAGTAGGCCGGGTTGATGTCGGAGAGCTCGGGGTTCTGGGACGGAGGCCCGCTCCAGGCCGGATCGGGGACGAAAGGCCCCGACGCGCCGGTGCGGATGTCCCATTCGAGGTTCGTCAGCGGCGCGTAGGACACGGTCGAGTCCTTCAGCTGCCACTTGTCGCCGTGGTAGTTCTTCGTGTTCTCCGGGCTCGGGCGCGTCAGCGCCGAGAGGTTCGTCATCGTGGCGACCGCAACCGGGGGCGCGTCCGGGTCGGCCGCGATGCAGGAGATGTCGATCTTGTCCGTCCGGATGTACGGCTCGTCGTCCGTCGGCAGGAGCTCCCGGTAGAGGTAAGCCGTCAGCGCCGAGCCGCTCGGGACGACATTGGCCTCGAAACCGGCGCCCTGGACTCCGACGCCGCCGCCGAGATGCGGGACCGACTTCGCGAGGAGCGGGTTTCCACCCTGCGTCAGCCACTTGGTGTCGTAGATGTTGATCCAGGTCGTGCTCGAGCCCTGGTATTTGTGGCCGAAGAGCGCCGGGAAAGGCGCCGGTCCGCGCACGACGAGGCGCCGGAAGTCGCCCGCAATCGTGCCCACGTGCGCGAGCGTGGAAGGCGGAACGAACTCGTAAGCGTTCAACCCGCCGGCACCCTCCGCCGTGAACACGAAGATGCGGTTGTTGACGATGGCCACCTCGGCCTGGATGGCGACGGACTGCGTCGGGGTGGAGGCGACTTCGTTGAGGTTGCCGCTCGCCGGGTTGATCTCGGCGATGTGGAGGGACTCGTTCATCGTGGTCGAGCCGATGAGGAGGAACTTGGAGTAGCCGGGGATCGTGATCTGCGCCGCCGAGAGCCGCGCGCTCTTGCCGTTGGTGGTGCCCGAGGACCAGCCGATCGCGAACGAAGTCGGCATGGGGTTCGCCGCGGAGGGGTTTCCGGTCGGGTTCGTCATATCCGCCATGTACACGCCATCGGAGTGGACGGGGATGTAGGCGTAGTACTTGGACCCGGTATAGATGGCCGCGATGCGTCCGCTGAGCGCGACCTTGTCCGGGAGAGCGACCTGCTGTCCGAAGGCGACCATCCCGTTGTCCTGGGTCATCGCGACCATCGCCGGAAGGCCCGAGAAGCCGGTCTCGCCCGGATCGCCGCCCTGGTCGTAGGGCTGCCAGTCGGAGATGAAGCGCGCCTGCCCGTTGGGTCCCTGCGCCGCCGCCATCGTGTTCGCGCCCTGGTGGCAGTCGCACATGATGGGGATGATCCCGCCGCTGCCCGAGCCCCCTTCGTTCCCGATGATGACGCCCGAGTAAGGCGCCGGGTTCGCGGGCGAAGAGATGGGCGCGCGGGCGAATCCCCACTGCGTGAGGACGTAGAGATGCGAGGAGCCCAGGCCGGTCGTCACGTCTCCCGAGGGCGGCAGCGAGCCCGCGAAGTTCGGAAGCTCAGTCGAGAGGTTGCCCTGCATGATCGCGCAGTCCGGGATCTGCGCAAAAGCCGCCGCTCCGAAAAGGAGCAGGACGGCCAGGCCAACGGCGAGCGATCGACACGTGGAACGACTCATGCGCACGGGATCCTCCGAAAGGGGTTCGGCCAATGCCGATTTGATTTACGCCGCAGATCCGATTTCATCTTCCCCCCGATTTCCACCCGAAGCACCCTAGGAGAAACTGAAATCAGACCTTCGGGACCACCCTGGGGTCAAAAAAAAGAGAGTGGGCGGGTTGCCCCGCCCACTCTCGAGAAGCCACTTAGATACCGGTACCCGTCGGGATCTGCGAGATCGCCGGGGTGATCGTCTGGATGAAGGTCTGGATGCCCAGCGGGTTGCAGGCCGAAGGATCGAGCTGCGTGCCCGGGACGAGGATCGTCTCGAACGCGAGAGCTCCGATGAACGCGTAGTCGACCCAAGCCTGATCGAGCTCGGTGCCGCTGGAGGGATTGACGAAGCTCATGTCAGCCCAGCCGGCCGCCGCGCCGATCGGGCGCGAAAAGTCGGCGATGACACGCTGCTGCGTCTCGAACGGGAAGTTGAACACCGGGTTGGTGCACGGCGAGGGGCAGGTGCCCTGCGTCGTCGTGTTCTCCTCTTCGTCGAAGAAGGTGAGAGTCACGGTCGGCGCCTCGACGTCGCAGTCTCCGCCGGCCGGCGTCGAACGCCAGATGCGGAAGGTCGTCGTCAGAGCCAGGCCCGCGTCGAACCAGCGCGCGGCCCACTTGAGGCCCAGGGGCTCGCGCTGGTCGCCGAATCCGGCGTTCCAGGGCGAGGAGATCGAGAGGTCGGTGTCGGGGTCGCCCGAGCCGCAGTTCGTGCAGAAGACTTCCGTGAACGGATCCCAGTAGCGGCGGTAGAACGTCCGGACCGGGTCGAACGGATCGATCTCCTGCGCGTCACCGAAGGCCACGTCGGCCTCGAGGTTGACCGTGGAGAGGGCGTAGGTCGGGATGCCGAGACCCGAGGTGAAGATGATCTCGCCCCAGAGGTTGTTCTCCATGCCGATCGCGTCGTTCTCGTAGTACACCGGATCCGACGGGTTCGACAGGTTGCAGTAGTTGGCGTGGTCGATGACCATGTACCCGATGGCGAGGTCGTCGAGATCGCCGTTGCAGTCCTCACGGAGCTGGCTGGCGAGGTCGAAGTTGAACGCCGGAACCGAGTACTGCGTCGTCGCCTGGGAGTTGTCCAGGCCCGTGGCCGGGGACAGCGGACGCACGCGGAGGAAGCCGTCCGCATCCGGATACACGGTGGCGCTCGGGTTCCGCTGACACGCGTCGTCGCCGAGGCCGTTGGACGTCACGGGCAGGAAGCCCTCGATGATGTCCGAGACGCGCATCGGCTGCACGTCGAAGCCGGTCAGCGCGATGTCGAAGTCGAGGCGGATGATCGTCTGCCGGTCGTACACGTCGACGTGGGCGATCATCGGCGCCGAGGAGGCGTTCATGATCGTCACGATCGTGTCGCGGGCGCCTTCGCCCGTGGTGACGAGGTTGCCGTCGGCGTCGTAGCTGACCTGGAAGTACGGGATGAGCAGCGTCGCGCCCGGGCGCTGGTCGATGGTGCACGTGACAGCGGTAGCCGAGCTCGCAATCGCGAACACGGCGAGTACCGCCATACACGTCAACAGGGTTTTCTTCATTATTGAGATCTCCTCGTAACGGTTAACTTTCCGAAAACACGCGATCGAGATTTCCTTCCCTCGAACGATCCCATCACCTCCCGCACTTCGATTTATTACACCCGCGAAAACCTGAGTTCTGTACTAGTTGGAGCACCCCGTGCCCCATGTATGGAGGCGATGATGGGCTCCGTGGAATCCACAGTCAAGGAAAAAACAAGCTTTTTATGCTCGGGGGTCATAAAAAGCAGGATAAGCGCATCGGAATCAAATGGTTACTTGCGATTCAGGTAGACCTCCCAGCCACCGGGATTCGTGGGGTCCGTCGTCGACACCGTCTTCGACACGACGACGTCCTGTCGGCCGTCGCCATTGACGTCGGCGAGCCGCACCGTCTGGCCGGGAGAGTCGAGTGTCGGCTCCTCCGCCTCCGCGGCCTCGACGAAGCTCCCGTCGGCCTTCTGGAAGAGCACCCGAAGCTTGCGGGCCACGTTGTCCGCGAAAAGCAGATCGTCGAGGCCGTCCCCGTCCAGATCGCCGAAGGCCAGCCCGAAGAGGTAGGCCTTCCATTCCTTCTGCCGCCAGACCCGGTGCCTGGACCAGGTCCCGTTCTCGAACGTGTAGATCGAGAGCCCGCTCGCCCGGGCGGTCTCGGGAACGTTCGCCTGCATCGAGTACGCGTCGGCGTAGGCCGCCGTGCGCGCCTTGCCGAAGGTGCCCGGCGCCGTCGCGAAGTGGTAGGAGTAGGGCTCGATCGCGTCGAACTGGACCGGGGAGAACGTGCCGTCGCCGGCGTTTTTCCAGAGGAGCGTCAGGGCGCCCGTGTAGTGGCTGCCGGTCAGAACGTCCTTCTTCCCGTCGCCGTCATAGTCCCAGGCGTTCAGGCTGTTCGAGTAGAAGCCGCCGACCAGGCCGTCTTTCTTGCACTCCCAGCCCTGCTCGCGCCCGAGAAAGGTGTAGACGCGGACCTGCGTCTGGTCGACGCCCACTCCCGCCTTGACCTCCGCCGAGTCGCGGGAGGAGACGATGTCGAGCTTGCCGTCGCCGTTGGCGTCGAGGAGGACGATCGCCTGTGACGAGTAGTCTTTCGAGGGAAGGCCCTTTCGGACGACGGTGAAGCCTCCCTTGCCATCGCCGAACGCGGAGACGAGTCCGCTGCCGTGCGAGGCGGAGACGACGTCCTGCTTGCCGTCGCCGTCGATATCGCCCATGGCCACGGCGCCGTAGTCGATCGAGACCCTCTCGCCCTTGGGCCCCTCGGTCAGCGACACCGGCCACGCCGAGAAGGCGCCCTTGCCATCGCCGATCCAGACGTGGAGCTTGCCGTCGCCGATCCGCGCCGCAGGGGCGACGATGTCGGCGCGTTTGTCCCCGTTCGCGTCCGCCGTGACGAAGGACGCGCGCCACTGGCCCTTGCTCGGAAGCCCGGTCGCGGCGACGCGCTGGAGCTTCAAGCGGCCGGCCTCGCGCGGGGGCAGGAGATCTTCGAAGTCCGCCGCCGTCACGCCCAAGGAGAGTGGCTTGGCGGGATCGTCCGCCCGCCGGAGCGACGGGTCCGAGGGGGTTGGGCGAAGGGCCTCCTTCAGCTCCTTCTCGCCCGGGATCGTCTTGGGCTGGCTGATGTAGTAGTACTTCTCGTCTTCCTTGAAGAACTCGACCGGCGTGGCGAGATTGGGGTGCTTGATATGCCTTTCGTCGGTCTTGACGTACTTGTCCTTCGAATAGCGGCGGATGACGTACGTGTCCGTCTCTTCGACGACGTCCGGGTCGATGCGCGAAAGGATTCCGGGCGTCGGCGTCGCCTTCGGAGGCGGTGCAACGGGTTTCTTGGGCGCCTTGGTGGGAGTCGTCTGAGCGGCTCCCGCAGCGGCGATCAGGAGGAAAAGGACGGGCAGAACGGTGCGTTTCAAGAAGCCTCCGAAGTCGAGGGTTGAGAGTCCCGGGCCGAGGGTGAAACCGAGCGGAAAACCCTCTCCAGAGGCCTTTTATTCACTCTAAATGAGATCCGCGAAATGGGGTCGGGCCCGGGAGAAGAGCGCCGCTCCGATAAGCGCCACGCCGCCGCAGAAGAGCGTGAGATAGAGGACCGAGCCGGCTGGCGGGGCCGCGTGCAGTGTGAACGCCCGCCGGTAGAGGTCGACGAGGTGGGCGACGGGATTGGCCTCCAGGATCGGACGGAGCCGCTCGGGCACGAGCGAGGCCGGATAGACGATCGGCGTGGCGTAGAAGACGACGGTGAGCGTGATCCCGACGGCGTGCGCCGTGTCACGCAGGAAGGCCGTCGAGGTCGCCGCAATGCAGCCGAGACCGAAGGTCATCGCGACCTGCAGCAGCAGGGCCGGAACGACGAGCGAGAGCCACGCCACGGACAGATGCCCCACGAGCCCGACGTAGACGGCGAAGATCGCGAGGGCGATGATCTCGTTGACGACCGCCGCGAGGACGACCGAGAGGACCAGCGTCTCCACGGGGAAAACCGTCTTCTTGACCATCGCCGCGTTGTCGACGAGGACCGAAGCCGAGCGCGCGATGCCTTCCTGGATCGCCATCCACGGAAGCAGTCCCGCCATCAGGAACTCGGGGAAGCTCGCGTAGCCCGCGTCGACCGGCACCCGGAGCACGAGCGCGAAGACGCCCGTGTAGAGAAGCATCCAGAGCACGGGGTGGGCGAACGCCCAGAGGATGCCGAGGCTCGATCCGGCGTACCGCGACCTCACGTCCCGAACGACCATCTCCTTGAGCAGGAAGGCCTTGGAGGTCATCGAACCGTTTCTGTGGACCATCGTTCGGAAGAAGTTGCGGATTATAGACTTCCGACCTATGTTTTAATAGCATTTCCGGAACAAGCCATGTCATCCCACGCGCCACGAAAGGTCGCTCTCGTCGGCTCGCGAATTCGCGAGCTGCGCAAAGGCCGCCATCTCACGCAGACGGAGCTCTCCGACAAGATCGGCATCGCGCAGTCGGATCTCTCGCGCATGGAGCAGGGCGAATACAAAGTCGGCCTCGACACGCTCTTCAAGATCCTCCAGGTCTTCGATCTGAAGATGGGAGAGTTTTTCGGGGAGACCGATTCGCCCGCGGAGAAGGATGCGCGCGATCTCGCCGGCGAGATCAAGGATCTCTCGGACCACGCTCGCCAGGAAGTGCGCGAGTTCGTCCGATTCAAGAAGCAGCTCGAGAACGCCGAAACGAACGATGACTCCACTGGCCATTCGGACAGCGAAGAAAAGCCTTGAGATACCGGGCGTGTGGCCTAGAATTCGAGGGTAAGGCTACGTGCCGATAGACATGGGCGATCGCCGCAAGCACCTGGAGTTCCTCCGCAAGACCGCCAAAGACGCGGTCTGGAGCGGAGATTACGAGCGCGCCCTGACGCTCTACGAGGACGGCCTCGCCCTCTCCCGCTCCTGGAAGGATCGCGAGCTCGAGGACCTCTTCACCTGCAACCGGGCGACGACGCTCCTCGAGATGGATCGCCAGGACTTCGACCTCTCGCGCCTCAAGGAAATCGTGCTCCGCAACCCGTCGAGCTACAACGGCGTCCTCGCCGCGCACACTTGCGCGCACGCGCACGAGGTCCGCAAGGAGTACTCGCGCGCCGTCTTCTACGCGAAGAGCGCCCTCCAGAAGAGCCGCGAGCTCGGGTTCCACGAGCTCACCGCGAGCTCGCTACAACATCCTCGGAAACCTCGAGCTCCACGAGAGCCAGTTCGACTCGGCCCTCGAGCTCTACCAGGACGCGCTCGGCCACCTCGAGCGTCGCGGCGAATCGGAGTCGGTCCTTGCCGCGCAGTACATGGACAACCTCGGCTACTGCCACATCGCGCTCGACCGGATTCCCGTCGGCATGCCGCTCGTGAAGCGGTCCGTCGAGATCTTCGAGCAGCACGGCGCCCGGCAGGCGCTCGACTACCCCTCGCTCGATCTCTGCTTCGCGAACCTCCGCAAGGGAGAGCTCGACGAAGCGGAGCGCTGGGGCTTCCAGGCGCTGAGCCTCGGCAGCGAGTTCCATCGCGAAGACGTGGTCAAGAACTCGCACTACCTTCTGGCGGAGATCGCGGTCGAGACCGGCCGCGAACAGGAAGCGGACGAGCACTACGACGCGCTCGCGAACTACTACCCGAACTTTCCGGCGCTCAAGCACTACCTCCACCAGATCAGCCTCGTCGGCATGATCAACCTGAGGGCCTGATGCGGCGCTCCGGACTCCTCCGCGCCTTGCTCGCCGCCGCGGCCCTGGCGCTCGCGCCGGTCCTGGCCTTCGCCCTCGAGGAGCAGTCGCTCCTCACGCCGGACGGCGTCCTTCACGTGCTGCGCTCCGGACACGCGATCGACCTCGGCATCGAGGAAGCCCCGCCCGAAAGCATCCTCATCGAGCACTCGACCCGCGCGCAGGATGGCAGCGTCACGCTGGCGATCCTGCCGGGCTCGGAGTCCTATCAGGACAAGCGCGGTCTCCAGCTCGGCTACGACGAAGAAACGCGCACGCTGCTCCTCCTGTGGACGGAGGACATCTCGGCGTACTCGCACATCCGCGTCGGCGTCTTCCGCGACGGCGTCTGGACGAATTCCGCCGCTGCTGCCCTCGCAGGGCATCTCGCGCGCTTACAACCCCGAAATGCGGGTCACGCACCAGCGCGTGACCTACCTCGACGCGAACGACGCGGTCGTCGCCAAGACCAGCTCCATCGTTTCGGTCGTCTGGTGGGAAGAGGCCACGTCGTTCCAGGCACGCCTCGCGGCCCTGTTCCTCGACGAGACGGCCTTCGATCCGGCGAACCTCGCGGTCTACGACCTGCCCACGCTGACCGGTGGCATCGGCGGCGCGACGTACGGCGAAGTGCCCTCGGGCGCCTACCTCTACCCGAAGCTGCAGGCGGACGGTCTCTCGGGCGCGATCCTCGCGAGCTACGCCGACTTGCACGACGACCGCCACCGCGTGGTCCAGATCCGCTTCCCGGACTTCCAGGGCAAGCCCTCGGAAGAAGGAAACGCGGACTGGAAGCGCCGCCACACGCCCATCGTGGGCATCGCGGCGGACGGCCCGATCGCACGCATGGCGCCGCGCCTGATGCCGCACAACCGGGACAAGGGCGTCGGGACCTCCATCGGCGGCGGCTACAAGCCCACGATGTACTGGCTCGAAGAGGGCTCGCTGAAGTACACCCGCCTCGGCGCCGGTGAGTGGGAGCCCGTTCGCGGCGTCACGATCGACGAGTCCATGACGTACGACAGGGCGCTCGCCCTCGTCATCGGCATGGGCAGCCGCCACTAACCGTCGCTTCGCACTCCACTCCAGGCCTGCGCCAGCGCTCGCCTGCGGCTCGCCCAGGGCGGCATCGCAGTGCTGCGGCTCGCTCCCGGGCGATCCGCCGCTCGGCCGCAGACGCTGGCTTCTACCGCCTCTCGGTGACTCTTCGCGCCGCGAACTGATGCTCCAGTGCCGCTCGACTAGAATTCGCCGGACCTAAGGGGGTTGCGATGGCGCTGCTCGCGGTCGGAGACAAGGCACCGGCGTTCTCGACGAAGGATCAGGACGGCAAGAGCGTCAAGCTCTCCGACCTGAAGGGCCAGAAAGTTGTCCTGTACTTTTATCCGAAGGACGACACGCCGGGCTGCACGAAGGAGGCCTGCTCGTTCCGGGATGCGTGGGCGCAGCTGAAGCGGCGCAAGGTGGCGGTTCTCGGTGTCTCGGTCGACGACGAGAAGTCGCACCGGAAGTTCGCGGACAAGTTCTCGCTGCCCTTCACGCTGCTCGCCGACACCGACAAGGAGATCGTGAAGGCCTACGGCACCTGGGGCGAGAAGAGCATGTACGGCCGCAAGTACATGGGGACGCACCGCGTGACGTATCTGATCGACGAGAAGGGGAAGATCGCCGCCGTCTGGCCCAAGGTGAAGCCGGAAGGGCACGCGGAAGAGATTCTCGCGGCCGTGGACGCGAAGTAGCGTCCGCCGCGCGCGGCTACAACCCCTTCGGCAGCTCCGCGCGCACGTCCGTTCCATAGAGCGAGTCGAGCAGCGTCGCCGCGTCGAGGCCCGCCGGGCTCTGCGTCTTCGGAACCATCACGCGCGCGATGTAGATGTGATCGCCGCTCGTGCCCGTGCGCGGGTCCTTCACGCCCTTGCCGCGCAGACGGAAGCGCTGGCGGCTCTGGGTGCCCGGGGGGATCTTCGCCGTGACGACTCCGTGAATCGTCGGCACGTCGACCTCGGCGCCCGCGTACGCTTCCTTGATCGTGATGGGGACGATGCCCTGGATGTCGTTGCCGTGCCGTTCGAAGTACGGATGCGGTGCGACGCGGACGGCCACGTAGAGGTCGCCGACCGATCCTCCGCGGTTGCCGGTCCCGCCCTTTCCTGGCACGCGGATCGTTCCGCCGTCTTCGGTGCCTTCGGGGATCTTGATGCGCACGCGCTCGGATTCCGCGACCACGCCCTCGCCGCGACAGGTCGCGCACGCGGTCTTTCCCGTACGTCCCGAGCCCCCACAGGTCGGACAGGCCTTCTCACGGCGCAGCGCCAGCGTGGCCGTGCCTCCGAGAACCGCGTCGCGAAACGGAACATCGATCTGCCCGTGCATGTCCTCGCCGGGCGCGGGACCGGTCGAGCGCCGCCCGCCGAACAGGTTCCCGAAGAGGTCGCCCAGGTCGCCCGACTCGAAATGAATGTTCTCGAAGGGGGATCCGCCTCCCCGGGGAAAGCCTCCGGGGGGGAATCCGCCCGGGGGGAACCCGGCGCCGCCGGCCGTCCGAGGGTCGAACCCGGCCCCCGGGCCGGCATGGCCGAACCGGTCGTAGGCGCGGCGCTTATCGTCGTCCTTCAGGACGTCGTAGGCCTCCTGGACCTCCTGAAAGCGCTTCTGGGCGGCTTTGTCGCCTGGATTGACGTCCGGGTGGAGCTTTCGGGCCAGCCGGCGGTAGGCCTTCTTGATTTCGGCCTCCGAGGCCCCCCTGGACAGGCCCAAAACCTCGTAGTAGTCGCGCTTGGCCATGCCCTTGTGGGCATTATAGCTACGCGAAAATTAGGCCATTGACACCCGCCGGCAGACTAATATTATTAGCTATAACCAAGTAAGTATCTAATCTTATAAGGCACATTTTTAGAGCATTTCGCAGAATGAGCATCGACGAAATCGACCTGCGAATCCTGGACATGCTCCAGCGCAACGGGAAGCTCTCCCAGGCGCGGATCGCGGGAGCCGTCGGGCTCACGACACCCTCTGTCAACGAACGCATCAAGAAGATGGAGCGCCACGGGATGATCCGTGGCTTCGTCGCTCTACTCGACCACGAAAAGATGGGGCTCCCCCTGACGGCCTACGTCGACGTCGCGCTCGAGCATCCCCGTTTCGAAAAAGTGTTCGTCGACGAGCTCGAGAAGCTCCTCGGCGTCCAGGAGTGCCACTACCTCGCGGGCGAGTACGCCTACCGACTGAAGGTCAAGGCCGCCGATCCCGCGGGGCTCGCCGACTTCCTGCAACGCCGCATCCTGTCGATCAAGGGAGTCTCCCGCATCCAGGCGCAGATCTCCCTGTCCTCGAAAAAGGAATCGACGCTGCTGCCGCTGATTCCGGAGAAGTCGGACAAGCCCGAAAAGCCTTAGAAAGCGGCCTTCGGTCGCCGCCGCCCCGGCCGGGGCGCGTCGCTTCTAGAACCGAAAAACCGCTCCCCCGTCCGCGGTCACGAATTGCCGGTGCGGGTGCGCCGACACGTTGTGGTACGTGAATCGCAGAACGACTCCGACCTGCTTTGTGACCTGGAACTCTCCGTCGACGCCCGCGTGCCAGCCGAACACCGTCTCGTCCCGGTCGGCATACGCCTCGAGACCCGCGGGCACCGGGTCCGGACGCATGCCGTAACCGCCGATGCCGGCGAAGAGGCCGGAGGTGAAGAAGCCCTCCCAGAAGAGGTACGACACGCTGACTGTGCCGTAGCGCACATTCTCCTCGAGCTCGGGAAGCGTCACGGGTCCGCCCGGAGTCTCCACGACGGATTCCGACTGCGACTGCTGGGTCCACATCGAGCCGTACATGAGCCGAAGCATCGTGTGTCTTTCCATCCGGTACTCGAACCAGCCGTTCGCGTCGCCCCACTTGAAGCCCGAAAACTCCACGTCGCTGTCGACGTCGTTGACGATCCCGGCGGCTCCGCCGATGCCGAAGGTCTGGGCGCCGGCCGCCGCCGAAAGGCCCGCCGCGACGGCGCACAGAAACAGCGCTCTCCGCACGATCTTCAATGGCTCCTCCCCCTCGTTCGACTCTATCGGATCCCGGCGGCAAGAAAGGCTACAATCCCGCCGCTTCGATTCTACGGATGTCGTTCGCGAATCGCTGAGGCCGGAGAAGAGTTGCTCGAGCTCGCGCGGGCCGCGGCCCGCTTCGTTCTGCCGACGGATTGTCTCGCCTGCCGGATCCGGCGCGTGGACCGGTTCCTCGAGGGCGGGATCTGCGAAGCGTGCTGGAACGCGCTGCCGCCGCGCGAGCTTCCGCGGTGCGCGCGGTGCGACGAGACGCTGCCGGGCTCGACGGAGGACACGCCGCGCTGCGGCCGCTGCCAGCTGGACCCGCCGGCGTTCGAGACGCTGCGCGCGGCGGCGCCCTACGTCGGCTCGGCGCGCGAGATCCTGCTCGCCTTCAAGTTCCGCGGGGCCGACTACATCGCGGCGCGGCTCGCCCGCATCATGGCCGAGAGGCTGCCGGCGCCGCCGGCCGACGAGATCGTCTGCGTCCCCGCGACCTTCCGCGCGCGGCGGGCGCGCGGCTATCACCCCGCCGAGGCCCTGGCCGTCGCCCTCGCGGCGCGCCTCGGACTCCCGTTCGCCCGGCGCCGCCTCGTCAAGCGCCGCGAGACCGAGGTCCAGAGCGGACTCCCGATCGCCCGGCGGCCGTCCAACGTGCGCGGCGCCTTCCGGGTCGCGGGGAGACCGGCCTCGCGCCTGCTCCTCGTCGACGACGTGGCGACCTCCGGGGCGACGGCGCGCGAGTGCTCCCGGCGTCTGGCCGAGGCCGGCGCCGGCGTGATCACCGCGTGGTGCTTCGCGCGCGCTTCGCGCGCCGACCTCCCGACGCAGGCCGCATGAAAGCGCTCAACGCGGCGATCGTCCGGACGCTGCCGTTCGTTCCGAAGCCGATCGTCCGGCGGATCGCGTCGCGATACGTGGCGGGCGAGACGCTCGCCGAGGCGCTCGCGTGCGTGGCGGGGCTGAACGCCGAGGGCTGCATGGCCACGCTCGACGTCCTCGGCGAGGACGTCACCGGCCACGACGAGAGCGAAGAGACGGTCGCCGCGTACGCGCAGGCGCTCGCCGAGATCGCGGCCCGCCGGCTCGACTGCAACGTCTCCGTCAAGCTGACCGCGCTCGGCCTGAAGCTCGACCCCGCGCGCTGCCGTTCGCAGTTCGCGCGGATCGTCGAGGCCGCGCGCGCCACCGGCAACTTCGTCCGGATCGACATGGAGGACTCGTCGGTCACCGAGGAGACGATCCGCATCTATCTCGAGTTCCGCGAGAAGTACCCGCGGGTCGGCATCGTTCTCCAGGCCTACCTCCATCGCAGTCCCGACGACGCGCGGCGCGTCGCGCAGGCCGGCGGAAACGTCCGGGTCTGCAAGGGCATCTACGTCGAGCCGCCGGAGATCGCCTTCCAGGACCGCGAACGGATCCGTCAGTCCTACATGGAGCTCGTCGACATCCTGTTCGACGCCGGCCGCTACGTCGGGATCGCGACGCACGACCCCGTGCTCGTCGAGCGGGCGCGGGCCTCGGTCGCGCGGCGCAAGCTGCCGCGCGACGCGTACGAGTTCCAGATGCTGCTCGGCGTCGCCGGGGCCATGCGCCGGCGCCTGGTCGCCGAGGGACATCGCCTGCGCGTCTACGTGCCCTACGGGGAGGCCTGGTACGCGTACTCGGTGCGCCGGCTCAAGGAGAATCCCTCGATCGCGGGCCACGTCCTCAAGGGCCTCTTTCATCGCGAGGAGCGGCCCGGCTGAGGCCTCGTCGAGATGTCCGCGCGGGAGGACGAGACCCCCTTTCCCGGGACGAAGGCGGGCCCCTCGGAAACGCTTGAGGAATAGGGACCTTGGCTCCCGAGTTGCAGGGTCCAGGAGTCGCCTAGGCGGTGGCAATTGACAACGAGGAAATCTATACTTCGCAACTGGACCTTCGGGCCCGGCTCATGACGGCACGCCGTACCTCGATCTCGCTGCTCGCCCTGCTGCTCGTCGCGGCCGCCGGCACTGCGCTCGCGGCGCCGGCTCCTCCGATCTCCGGTGTCGTGCGTCACCAGCAGGCCCCGGTCGCCGGCGTGCTCGTCATCGCGTACAACCTCGGCGACTCCTCGCTGACGCGGATGCGCACCGCGACCGACGGCACCTTCGTGCTGGCGTCGGCGCCCGCCGGTGTCTACGAGCTCATCGCGTACAAGCGCGGCTTCGAGCCCGCGCATGCAGCGGCTCTGGCACCAGGCCGCGGTCGACCAGATCTCCGCGGTCTCGCTCTCGCTCACCGGAAGGCGGCGACACGCCGGCCGCCGCCGATCCCCGTCGACGATGTGGGAACTGCGCGACCGTCTGCCCACCGACGTCCTGCGCGAGCTCGGTATCGACCCCGGACCCGAGAAGACGGCCTCGCAACCCGCATCGCCGCTCGACAGCGTCGGCGCCGGGAGCGGCTCCGGCGGCGGCCTCGTGACGGCGTCGGTCCCGATCAGCCGCGTCGTCGCGGGCGAAGTGAGCACGATGACCGACGTGGCTTCGGCGACGACCGGTGCGGCCGCGCTCTCGAGGCCGCGGTCGGCCTCCACGGCGGCCTGCCCAACGGCTGGCAGTACGGCATCAGCGGCGACTACGCGACGCTCGCCGGCGAGCCGGATGCGGGAGAGACGACCGGCAACGCCGCGGGCCTCGCGCTCGACGTCGCGACGTCGCCCGCCGACAAGCTCCGCCTCTCGACGCGCCGCAACACGCTCTCCTTCGGCGACAGCCCGGCGAGCCTCCAGTCGCACGCCGTCACGTGGAGCCGCGGAAACGAAGAGGGCCGCGTCGAGTCGGTCGGCGCGCGCTACATCGAAGAGGCGAACCTCTACCGCGCGACGGCGCTCGGCACGACGCTCTTCCCGCTCGCGTCGAAGACGTGGGAAGTCAACGCGCGCTACGGCCGCGCCGCCGGTGACAATCCGGGCGTGTCCGTCGCCATGACCTACCGGCACCGCGAAGCGAGCGTCGGCCCTTCGGGCGTCGGCGTGGACGGAGCGTTCTTCGAGGCCGCGCCGGACGCGGACCTCGCGGCCGCGACGTCGGTGAAGCTCGCCGACCGCCTGCAGCTCGAGGGCGGCGTGGTCGCGCGCTACATGGGCACCGGCACGTCGGCCTACGGCATCGCTCCCGCGGCGACGGCGAGTTACGACTTCGGCCCGGCGACGCTCTGGGTGCGGGGGCTCTACCGCGTCCTCGGGACCACGGCCAACCCGACGGTCATGCCCCGCATCGGCTCGATCGAGGACAGCCTCGAGCCGGCGGCGCACGCAGTCCTACGCCATCGGTCTGACGCAGCGCGCCGGACCCGATTCCGTCGTGCAGCTCGAGGTCTCCGAACAGCGCATGGGCGAGCTCGTCCGCGCCTTCTTCGAGGGCGACTTCCTGACGGACTTCGACAGCCTCTACCTGCTCGACGGCAACACCGTGCGCCAGTACAAGGCGACGGTCCAGAAGCGTCTCACCGACACGCTCGCCGGAAGCATCACGGTCCGCTACGGCGCGATCGACGGCGAGGTCTCGCCGCAGTCGAGCGTCTACTACGGCATCACGGGCAACTCGGGCCACTTCTACTCCGCCCGCGCCGCCGTCGAAGTCCTTCCGACGCGCACCGGCGTGGCGGTCCTCGTCCGGAGCCTCCGTCAGGATCTGCAGACCCCGGCCTCGGTCCTCGCCAACGACTCCGACAAGCTCGCGTTCTCGGTGGCGCAGGATCTCTCGATCGTGGGCCTCACGCCCTTCGGCGCCGACTGGAAGCTGCTCGTCGCCTTCGAGCAGGCCCACGGCACGGCAGTATCCGAGCCGACGGATGAGACCGCGACCGCGAACCGTCTCCTCGGAGGCGTGGCCGTCGCTTTCTGACCGGGCGTCCGCAGGCGTCCCGAGCGTCATCCTGAGCCAGGCCCGAAGGTTCCCGGCTCGACGCGTTCCGGTATTCGGGACCTCGCTGCGCTCAGGTGCCCTCGCGGCGGAGCCGCCGTCGCACATCCAAAATTTTTTTGGACTATATTCAAAATCTTGATGGCCATTCGGCGTGCGAATCCTTGGGCTCCAGAGATTGACTCTTAGAATCAATGACTTACAACCGTCCGTGTGCACACGATTCGTGGCATTCGGATTGCTGAATCGCACGACGTGAATCGTCTCGGCAAAGCGAATCGTCCTCGCCGCAATGGCCGCGATCACGCTGGCCACGGTCGGGATTGCTTTCGTTTCGTTCGCCCGCAAGGTCGACAGCTTCTCGAACGCCGGCTTCACCTACGACCGCGAGGCCGGCGCGCTCCTGCTTCGCTCGGTCGAGCCCGGCGGAGCGGCGGCGAAGGCGGGACTCGTGGCCGGAGATCGCATCGTTCTCGTCGACGGCCAGACCGCCGCCTCCATCTCCAACCCCGAGAAGGCGCTCGGCCGCAAGCCGTTCCCCCATCGCCTCGTCGTGATCACCGCGGGCGAGGTCCGCGGCGCCTCGGTCGGCGCGCCCTCGGTTCGCCTCGACGTCATCTACCTGTTTCTCTCCTTCGTCGGCTTCCTCTACCTGATCATCGGGCTCTTCACGATCGCCCGGGAGCGCACGGCGCCGGCCGCCGTGTTCTGGGGGCTCTGCCTCGCGTCGTTCGCCGTCTACGTCATGACTCCGGCCGGCCCGCGCGACACGCTCTGGAAGCTCGCCTGGGTGGCCGAGGACGTGTACCGCGCGTTTCTGCCGGCGCTCTTCCTGCACTTCTTCCTGATCTTCCCGCGGCCGATCCGCGATCGCCGGGTCCTGCCGCTTCTCTACCTGCCGGCGCTCGCCTACGCGGCCGCCGAAGTCACGCTGCTCTCGATGACGCCGTCTCCCGCAGCGGCGCGGTTCCTCGAGGGGGCCACGCGGTTCTGGTACATCTACTTCGCCGCGTACGCCGCTGCGGCGATCACGCGGCTCGTGAACATCGTCCGCCGGCATCGCCAGGATGCCGAGGCCGAGAAGCAGGTGCGCTGGATCGGCCTCGGCGTGATCGTGGGCCTCGCGCCGTTCCTCATCCTCTCGGCGCTGCCCCGGGCCTTCGGCCTCGAGTCGCCGCTGCTCTCGACCGTCGCCGTCGTGCCGCTCGTGCTGATCCCGCTGGCCTTCGCGTACGCGATCCTCAAGTGGCGCCTCTGGGACGTCGAGATCTTCGTCCGCGAGGCGATCGGAACGACGGGCGCCGTGCTGCTCGGCGGCATGACGTTCGTGCTTCTCAACTCGCTGCTCGACCGCACGCTCGGGGACATGGCCGCCGCGGGCAAGAACGTCATCGCGTTCGCCTCGGGACTCGTGCTGGCGTCGCTGCTGGTCCCGGTGAAGAAGCGCATCACCGACGTGCTCGAGCGCATCCAGTACCACGACACCTACCGGGCGCGCCGCGCCCTGCTCGACATCGCGCGCGACTTCGGCGTGCCGCGGCCGCGCGAGGAGGTCGTCCGCGCGATCGTCCAGCGCGTCGAGGAGGCCCTCCGCGTCGTGCCCTGCTCGCTCTTCCTCTTCGAGGGGCCGGGGAAGGATCCCGACGCCGCGGCCCTCGCCGAAGCCCTGTCCGGCGAAGACCGGCTCCGCCTGCGCGGCGCGAGCTTCGGCTCGGCGCCTTCGGCCGCGCTCCAGAGGCTCCACGCCCTCGGCTACCGCGCCTTCTTCGCGATGCGGTGCGGCGGCGAGCTCGTCGGCGCCCTGGGCGTCGGCTACAAGGACGGACGGATCCCGCTCTCCTCCGAGGACGAGGCGATGATGACGGCCGTGCTCGCTCAGGCGAGCCTGGCCTACGAGAACGCCCGCCTCTACGGCGCGCTCGCCCAGCGGCTCGAGGAGATCCGGACGCTGCAGGAGTACCAGGAGAGCGTCATCCGGTCCTCCTCCTCGGGCATCGTCGTGCTCGACGCCGACGAGCGCATCCACACGGCCAACCCGGCGTTCGCGCTGCTGACGGGCCGGAGCGAGGACGAGCTGCGGGGCCTCCCGCTCTCCGACGTCCTGCCCGGCGTCGCCCTGGTCGCGGCGCCCGAGAACGGCGACGAGTGGCGCTTCCAGACGCGCCTCGCGACGCCGGACGGCGACGAGCGCGACCTCCAGCTCTCGGTTTCGGCCTTCCGCGGCTCGCCGGACCATCGTGTCCTCGTCGTCGAGGACATGACCGACCGCATCCGCGCCGAGCGGGCCCTGGCGGAGCGCGAGCGGCTGGCCTCGCTCGGCGTCCTCGCCGCGGGAGTCGCCCACGAGGTCAACACCCCGATCGCCGGCCTCTCCTCCTACGCCCAGATGCTCCTCTCGGAGACCTCGCCCGGAGATCCCCGCTACACCATCCTCAAGAAGATGGAGCGGCAGACCTTCCGCGCGGCCCACCTCGTCAAC
Source organism: uncultured Acidobacteriota bacterium (assembly GCA_963782585.1). Lineage (GTDB taxonomy): Bacteria > Acidobacteriota > Thermoanaerobaculia > UBA5066 > Gp7-AA6 > DAHUXD01. The sequence continues at coordinate 3,383 of CAWAKL010000010.1, read as the reverse complement.
AACCTGCTGGAGTTCGCCCGGCCGCGGCCGCGCACGCCGATGAAGACCGACCTGAAGGCCGTGCTCGCCAACGCCGCCGAATCCGTCGAGACGGCGTTCGCCGGCCGCACGCTCACTCTCGAGATCGGCGCCGACGGGCCGCCGGCGCTCGTGATCGGGGACGCCCGCGAGCTCGAGCAGATCTTCGTCAACCTGCTGACCAACGCGCGCGACGCCTCGCCCGAGGGCGGCGAGGTGGTCTGCCGCCTGCGAGGCGAACGGCGAGTCGTCTGCGGGTGATCGTTGCCGACCGCGGGGCGGGCGTCGCGGCCGGAGCGGAGAAGATCTTCCAGCCCTTCTACACGACGAAGAAGTCCGGAGGCACCGGCCTCGGGCTCGCCATTTCGCGCGACATCGTCCGCCGCCACGGCGGCGAGATCGCGCTCGCCCCGCGCGACGGCGGCGGGACCGAGGCGCGCGTCGACCTGCCGCGCGTCCCGGAGGGATCGCCTTCATGAGAGTCCTCGTCGTCGACGACGAGGAGGTCATCCGCGACGTCCTCGGCACGCTGCTGACCCGTGAGGGCTACGAGGTCACGGCGGCGGCGACGGCCGGCGAGGCCGTGTCCCTCTTCGAGGCGGACCCCCACGACGTCGTGCTCCTCGACCTGATGCTGCCCGACCGGCCGGGCCTCGAGGTCCTGCGCGAGATCCTGCAGCGGGACAGCGACGCGGTCGTCGTGATCGTGACCGCCTATTCCTCGATCGAGGGCGCCATCGAGGCGATGCGCCAGGGCGCGTTCCACTACATCCCCAAGCCCTTCCAGAACGAGGAAGTCCTCCTGACGCTCCGCAAGGGGTCCGAGGCCCGCCGTCTCACCGAGGAGAACCGGCGGCTGCGCGAGGAGCTCTCGCTGCGCTACGGTCTCGGCCGCATCGTCGGCAAGTCCGAGAGCATGCGGAAGGTCTTCGAGCTCGTCCGCCTCGCCGGGCCCTCCCGCTCGACCATCCTCGTCGAGGGCGAGAGCGGCACCGGCAAGGAGCTCGTCGCCCGCGCGATCCACACGCACTCGCCCCGCGCCGGCGCGCCCGTTCGTGACCGTCAACTCCGGCTCGATGCCGCACGGACCTGCTCGAGTCGAACCTCTTCGGCCACGTCAAGGGCGCCTTCACGGGCGCGATCGCCAACAAGAAGGGGCTCTTCGAGGTCGCCGACACCGGCTCGATCTTCCTCGACGAGATCGGCGACGATCTCGCTCGAGACGCAGGCCAAGCTCCTCCGCGTGCTCCAGGAAAAGGAGTTCATGCGGGTCGGCTCGCGTCGACACGCAGAAGGTCGACACGCGCGTCATCGCCGCGACCAACGTCGACCTGAAGAAGATGGTGGCCGAGGGCAGGTTCCGCGACGACCTCTACTACCGGCTGTGCGTCATCACGATCCAGATCCCGCCCCTGCGCGACCGGCGCGAGGACATCCCGCTGCTCGCCGAGCACTTCATGCGGGTCTACGCGTCCGAGAACCAGAAGCCCATCGGCGGCATCGACCCCGAGGCCTACCGCGCGCTTCTCGACCACGACTGGCCGGGCAACGTCCGCGAGCTCGAGAACGCCATCGAGCGGGCCGTGGTGCTCTGTCCGCCGGGCGGAAAGGTCGGCCTGGGCCTGCTGCCCGAGACGGTGCTCTCCCCCGACCGCGGCGAGCTCCCGATCCGCCTGCCCGAGAACGGCGCGACCTACAAGCAGATGGTCGAAGAGTACGAGAGGCGGCTGATCCGCACGGCCCTGCGCCGGACGGGAGGCGTGCAGAAGCGGGCCGCCGAGATGCTGAAGATCAAGCCGACGACGCTGCACGAGATCATCAAGAGACTGGAGATCCGGGAGTAACTCCAGCCTGCCATCGACGGCGCGCCGTCGGCGGTCGGACTACTTCGGAAGTCTCCTGCACCATCACCAGCGTCCGGTCATCCGCGAACGGCTCTCCCTGCGCGTGCTCCTCGAGGACCCGGGCGAGCTCGGTTTCGATCTCGGCCGGCGCCTTGCCGACCTGGGCTTCCACGAACGCCTTGAGCTTCGGCATTCCGAACTCTTCGCCCGCGGGGTTGTTCGCCTCGGTCACGCCGTCGGTGTAGAGGCAGAGCAGGTCCCCCGGCTGGAGGGTCAGCTTCGAGGACCCGTAGGGTTTTCCCGGGAAGAGGGCCAGCGGCAGTCCGTGCGAGCCGAGCTCCTCGGTCGAGCCGTCGACGCGGAGCAGCAGGCCGGGGTTGTGGCCGGCGTTGGTGTACTCGATCTCGCCCGTCGAGGGCTCGAGAAGCACGAGGAAGAACGTGATGAAGCGGTCGGGGCCCGTCCGGCGCGAGATCGCTTCCGAGAGACGCGCCGTCATCTCGGCGACCGGAACGTGCTCGTCCGCCCAGGCGTGGAAGGAGGCCTGAAGGGATGCCATCAGCAGCGCCGGGCCGACTCCCTTGCCGCAGACGTCGGCGATCGTCGCGTAGATCTTGCCGTCGCTTCGTGGCCGGAAGTCGAAGTAGTCCCCCGAGACCTGGCGGGAGGCGACGTTCGACCCGAGGAGCTCGTAGCCCGCCAGGGGCGGCGGGTCCTCGGGCAGCAGCCGCTGCTGGATCTCGCGGGCGAGCGCGAACTCCCGGTCCATCTGCCGCTTCTCGGCGTTCTCGGCCATCAGCCGCGCGTTCTGGATCTTGGCGGCGGCGACGTTGGCGAGCGAGGTCAAAAGGCGCAGGTCCGCTTCCTCGAAGGAGCGGTGGCCGACGCGGCAGTCGACGTAGATGAGACCCACGACCTCGCCCTCGTTCTCGAGCGGCGCGGCGAGGACGGACTTGATTCCCGAGAGGCGGATCGAATCCGCGAGCGACACGCCCGAGCCCGTCGTCGTGTCCATGAGGAGGAGACCGTTGCGCTTCTCGACGACCGCCGCGACCAGCGTCTTGGAGAGCCGGATGTCCTCGGCCGAGATCCCTTCGGCCACCCGGACGACCGCGGGCACGAGCTCTCCCGACGCCCGGGACCGCAGCAGCACGAGGCCGCGATCGGGGTGCAGCGTCTCGAAGACCTTGTCCATGAGGAAACCGAGGAGCTCGTCGACCGAGATGTCGCGCAGAAGCTCGACCGTCAGCTCGTTGACGACGCGCAGCGACTCGATCAGCTTGCCGAGCTGCTCGGCCGGAAGCCGCGGGTCCGTCTCGGTGGCCTGCGCGCGGAGCAGCTCCGCCGAGGCCTTGAGGATGGTGTTGTCGAGGGGATCCTCGCCGCCGCCCTCGATCCGCACGCGGGTCGTCGACTCGGACTCCACCTTGAGCGTCACGCCGCCGACCGTGATCCGGTCGCCTGGCTTGAGGGGCTGGATGACCGTGAGGCGCTCGCCGTTCAGGAAGGTGCCGTTGCGCG